>NZ_JAPIVF010000004.1:0-684549 GCF_026240075.1 Pedobacter sp. MR22-3
CTATACCTGACCTTCGTGACGTTTTTCTTTGCCACGCATGGGACGATCGAAAAGGGGCTGCTAAGGAGTTACATGACCTACTCGAATCAAATGGCGTTTCAGTTTGGTTCAGTGAAAAAGACGTTTTGTTAGGCTCATCCTTGCTCCGTGAAATCGACAAGGGATTGGCAAAGTCTCGGGTTGGGATCGTTCTGGTAACTCCTGCGCTACTGCGCCGCCTCAAAGGAGAGGGTATCGCAGATAAAGAACTATCTGCGCTTCTTGCACGAGATTTACTTGTTCCAATTATACACAACACTACATATGACGATCTCCGTGAAGTAAGTCCCTTACTTGGCTCGCGAAGCGGTCTTAGCACTTCTGAAGAAACAATGGTAGATGTCGCGGCAAAATTATCCGAATTGGTCGTTGTTTAATTTTGTTCCTATAGCATTTTGCCATTAAATTTCCCCCCGCGCATTTGCGGCCTGCAAAAACGGCCAGCCCACACAGCCCCGCTGTTTTTGCTCTGGTGTTTACGGAAAAGGTTTGGTGGTTGGCCTGTCTTTTCCGTTAGGCCCTTCGTTCAGTTGGGACGGAAAATAAAGTTTTAATTGCCATCTTTTATGCGCTCACTAATCAGCCAGGTAGCCTCAAACAGTTTAACCAATTGTTCGTAAACTGTGATTACTTCAGATTTGGAAAGGCTTTCTTCCATGAAGGAGTTGCTCAGCGCTTCGTGAAGCCATGTGTTCAGGATTTTTTTGTACCCGTCCAGTTTATAGATCCTGAACATTTTCTTGAGTACAGATGAAGGCTTTACGATCTCCCGAATGCCCAGATTTTCAGGATAGTACCGTAGCTTCTTCCTTTCCGTTTTGATGTACCATGTTGCGACTTCTCTTTCCTGTTTGTCATCGAAGTCAAGCCTGCCTAGCTTGTGGCGCTTTAAGAGCCAGGCGGCTTCTATCAGCTTTATGGTCAGTTCGTAGTGATAGACCAGGCTGTCTGGGTTACATTTTTTCGGTTTTTCGGATGCGATCGCAACATCGTTTCGCCAGCGTTTCAGCATCTTCAAATGATTGGGCAACCAGGCGTGACTGAAAAAATCGTGTAGCACTTTTACCGGATTTGTTATTTCATCTTGGTCAAGATAAACGATCCTGTTATCTGATGTTTTTTTTATTTGCTTGTTCATAATTTCAAATATTGGCCTGTAATATTTTTTCGATCTGTAAATGATCAGCGGTTTTCAAGACTGCATAATCTGATGCCGATTTAGCCAGCAGTGCTATCTTTTCATTGCACATCTCCTTTGCCAGCAAAAGAAAAGAGGCGACCAGTTGATAAAGAGACTCGGCATCCTGCCGGGAAACCGTAAAATCATCTTTATAACGTGAACCAGAATAACTTTTTGCCATGATAGCAAATAACCGCTCATCTTCGGGAGTGGACAAAAAAAGTTGAAAAGGGCGCTCGGAAAAGCAAGTACACAAACGGAGCAGGCGGTAAAGGTTATGGAATTCCGAACGGTAGGCAATATGAACCCTCACCAGGCAAATACAAGTCTGTTCTACGGCCTGATGGAGCATAAAGGCACATATTCCAAACTGTTCCTTCTCCAGACATTCGGATGCGCACATCAGAAATCCGTCAGCTAGTGGTATACGATGTTCATAATGTTTAAGCGCCTTGATTGCGCCCTTTGTGGGGATAAACGCAGATATTGGATCACTGTCTAACAGTCCATCCTTACTATAGAGCAGTTTTCCATAAGTAAGCACTCCGATAAAAAAGCGGCTGTTTTGCTGTACCGCGTCCATAACCGATTGCCTGCCATGGCAGATCACGGTAATCGTTCCATGTTGATAATAGGTGTTGGCAAAATCCTGCATTTCATAATCTATTCGGGTTGCAGTTTCGGTAACTACCAATAGGCAATGGTCGCATTTAGAATAGCCTTCATTGTCGTTAAAGCATCCTTGGGAATTATTAGTGTAGCTGTTCTGCGAAAAGCTGAAGATCTGGAGTGGTTCGAACTTCTGGGCGAGCCGATGGATAAACTCCCTGAAATGGACAGCGTGTTCGGCTTCTGGTGATAATTTTGGTTCCATATTGATCTCATTTAAATTTCTTTCAAATGAGTCTTGGAAGTGGGCGGCACAAAATAAGGCGTGAAACCCACTTCCCGTCTTAGTGGCCCTGAGAAGCCTTGGATACGGAAAAGCAGGCTCACGCCTATGACGTGAGCACTACACTTACCTCTCGTATCCATTTGAAATTTCTCAGGTTTCTAAGACGAGACTCGAAGTGCGAATGCTTCAATATTTTGTGAAGTAATCGCTAAAAATAATTCTTTATTTTTTCATACCCAAACGTAGTAAAAAGTCCAGATAAAAACAAACTATTCGTACTTTTAAATTTACTAATAGTTCTTTTTTGTAAATGGATAGTAATTTATTGACGACTTTAGTTACAAATCCACTAATATGGCTAATTGGAAGAACAACAATAACAGTCCCGAAAAGGACCTTTCGTCAATAGGCGCAATGTTTGAAACCAACAAGATCAAAAAGATGTATGATATTTCTGAGTTGTATCCGACTAAGATTATTAAATTGTTAGGTATCAATTCGGAACGTTACTCTGTGAAGTTGGCTGATCCTGAAAAGTTTACCGTTTCTGAAATACTACGTTTAGCCTACATACTAAATATTGACCCAAATCTTATCATTGATGTAATACAGACAGAAACTGAGAAGAAGATAGTTAATAGATTAAACATGAATAGAAATAAAAAATAATATGGCACTATCTTTAAATGCGGAACAGAAAGAGCTCTCAAAAATTTTTAAAATTGAAGAACAATATATAATTCCATCTTACCAAAGACCATATTCTTGGGAGTACGACCAAGCCTTTCAGTTGTATAATGATTTATTAAGTGCCTTTAATTCTAAGCAAGATTATTTTATAGGTAATATTATTATTGCCAAGGCAGATAATAATAGGGATACGTTAGAAGTTGTCGATGGTCAGCAGCGACTTATAACCCTATTACTTCTGTTTAAGGTACTTTATCTGTTTCAACCAGAGCTTCAAATATTAGGAGAACTGTTGGAAAAAAAAGATTGGGAAGGAATTACTACAGTACCCCGTATAAAATCTAATGTCTTTGAAGCTAACGATGAGGAGGCTATTACTAATGTTTTAAGCTACGATTTGGATGGGTTGCGTAATAGGTTTTCTTCAGTAGTGGATAAAAATCAAAAAGTAATTGAGCGCTACTGCTCAAGTAGGTTTGAGGCCACAACGTTATACTTTTTTAATTGGATTCAGTATTATGTTGAGAACCATTCAGATATTAAAGATTTCACATTTTATTTGTTAAAACAAGTTTATTTGCTGCCCATTGAATTAAGTGGGCCTACACAAGATGAAGCTAATGAGAAAGCCTTAGTGATATTCGAAACGATTAATAATAGAGGGATGAATCTAGAGGATGCAGATATATTTAAAGCAAAACTGTATAATAAGGCCAAGAATATCAAGGAAGAAGGCATCTTTATTGAGCAATGGACCGATTTTAAAAGTAATGCTAGTAGCCTAAATTTAGATATCGATGACATTTTTAGATTTTATTCGCATATAATTCGTGGTAAAGAAGGGATAACTTCCAGTGAAACTAACCTAAGAGAATTTTTTATCAATGAGAAATTTTCACCATTTGAGTTGAAGAAATACCGCGAGGTGTTAAATGACTTGTTTAGGATAATCGAAATTTTAGAAGCTTTAAATCAAGAAAGAGTTAAAGAAACCAACCTAGCTAAGTGGATTCAGATTATAGACGCTTACACTAACCAATATCCAAAATATGCAATAGTAAATTACTTATTTGTTAATAACTTAAAATTAGATCAAGAATTTGAAGAATTTTTAAAATCTATAATTAGATTTACATACTATCAGGGTTCAACTTCTACGGTTAAGTTCGAAATTTATAATATTATTAAACAGACGTCTTTGAATATTGATATCAATACTTATCATAAAAGCGATGTTTCAAGAAAAGACTTCAATTATTTAGGCAGATTAAAAAAAGGCTTCGCGTTGCTAGCATATTACCTTAAATCAGGAAGTGCACTTTCATCATATAATATTGATAAAATTATAAGTCTAAAGGATAAAAAACACCTTGTATCGGATTGGCAAGATATTGATTTGAATAACATCATTGATAGTCTAGGGAATTTTGTAATTCTTGACATCCCTAAGAGAAATATACCGTTAAATAAAAAGGCTGAATATTTTCAGATTTCTCGTATTGAAGAAGTACGTGAATTATTTTCAAATAGTAATTTCTCATATTCTGATTTCGAAGAGAGGGATAAAGAATTAAAAGATCGTATTGTTAATTTTTTTAAGGGCTAAATGGATGAATAAGCTTAAGTTGGAAGATTTTAAGGCATTTGAAGGTGAATTGATTCTTTCATTGGATAGGAAGAACTTACTTTTATATGGTGAAAATGGGGCAGGCAAAAGTTCTCTTTATGAATCAATTAGAACTGTATTTTTTAGTGATCGACTTGAATCAAGTATTACGGCCCAAACACCAGAAGATTTATTGCAACTACAGAATGAGTTTTGGAGTTCATTTAATAATAAAATTTCGAACAGGGACTTTAAAATAGAAATAAATGACACGGTTTATCGTGATTTTGATGCTTCTAACTATCAAGTTTTTTTGATATCAATCGAAGAGCTTTTAATCGAAAACAAATTAAATTTGAAATCTCTTCTTGAAAAGTTTTGCATTTCAATAGATAATATAGAGGATTTCTGCACCGATAGTCATGAACAAGTAGAAAGTGAGGTTAACCTGGCGCTTTCAAGTTTTTTAGAAAATGTTAAAATTGAAATAGACGAAGAAGAACAGTTTGATATTAAGATAATTGATACTGAAAGAAATATTGAAAGAAAATCAGAGATAAGAAAATATTTTAACGAGGCAAAATTGAATTTGATCCCTCTCTTGATATTATTAAATGTTGCTTACAAGGTTAAAGATAACACTAAAAGTAAAATACTTGTTCTAGATGATTTTATAACAAGTTTAGACTCATCAAACAGAACATTTTTAATTAAATATATTCTAGATAAATTCCAGGATACGCAGATCCTAATATTTACCCATAACATCAGTTTCTATAATTTAATAATGTATGTCATAAATGAAATTGAACTATCTAATAGCAAATGGGTTTTTGCCAACTTGTTTGAAATAAAAAATAAACATAAGCTTTATATAAAATCAGAAATAGAACGAGTTAAAACAATAAAAGAAGCATTTGAGAATCTTTCTGGAACACCTAGTCAAGACGAAATTGAAGGCATTGGTAATAGAATTAGAAAGAAATTTGAAATTTTGTTATATGAATACTCAAAGCTATTAATGGTTGGGGCAGTTGAGGATAGTAGAAAAATTCTTGATAGGATAACAAATGGTAAATCAAGCTACTATCTAGATAAGAAAACTGCATCTGATTTAATTGATTCAATTGAAAACATTTTGGCGGAAAATAATGATAACAATTTGATTTCTAGATTACAAAATCTAATAGAAACTTATAAAAATCTGGAGTTTGCAAATTTCCAAAAAATCTTAAAAGAACTCAAACTATATCAAAAGGTTACCATGCATCCTATGTCCCATGGAATAACAGGGATGCCAACGTTTACGACAAAAGAGATTTCGAATTCTTTGATATTATTGCAAAAGATGGAAGATTATTTAAAAGAAATTGTTAATACCAATATTGCTTCAGTCTAGAGCAAATAGATATATAATACTTAGAAACGTTAAAAGATTACTTGATTTAAATGCAATCTGTTTACTTATATGACTAATACAATAGATTTCAAGTTAAGCGAAGCTGATTAAATTTGACTAGTGGAGAACCGGGGAACCATCCAGATGTTGTTAGAGAAAGGATATTTCGACATAATCTCTTAAAAAAAAGGTTTTTTAGATGTCAGTTTGGTACCTCAAGATAAGATTGCTTATCACGAATTGTGATAACCTATCCCTGTTATTTGTGTAAATCTAACGACTCATCCCTCTGCCACGGTCATTTTTCTGGCTATTTTTTGCTTCCTGAAGCTTACGGTATAATTCCCTGCTTTCTAATAAGCGGGTATATTCACTTGCCGCCTTTGAAATACTTTTCTGCACATCCTGCCATTTTAGCTTTGTGTCCATAAGTTTTACAGGAACATTAAAGTCGATATCGTTATGGTACATTAGAGACGACCTAGCAGTGTTAGGGTCAACATTTGGATATTTCCGGCAGTAGTAATCCAATATTTCATCTAAAGGCATTTCCATTAACAGGTAATGCATATCGATAAAATCCTTGATTCGTTGTCCGCTATTCACAATTGCATTGATTTTCATGGCCGATATATCCTGGTTGGACATCATCCGTATGCCTTCAATCGTTTCTATTGGTCTGATAGATGGATACTTGTGCGAGATAAAATCAAAATCAACTTCGCCAATGCTACCACTTACATAATTGCCCTTATGGCGTTTTACATCCGCGCCATAGCTGTTCCTTAAGTATACAGCGAGTTCATCACCATCAAAGTCCGATGAGCTGAAAAGATCGATATCTATGGATTCCCTATGACCGATCCTCAGGGATAATGCGGTACCGCCTACAAGGTAAAAGGAGTTGAGCTGATGGTCTTGCATCAGTGTCTGGATTAGATCCAGTGTCCTTGGTGTAACTGTTTCTTTGTGTAACATCTAAGTTTTTCTTTGCTCAACTGAAAATATTTGCAAACGGCCTCCATGGTCATATCAGAAAGATACGTGATGTCTTCTATAAGGGCTTTCACAACATTTTCTCTACCATAAAACCTGATCATCTCTTCCCAATCCATTGTATTGCCTTTATCAAGCACACGTTCGATAACGGTTTTGTAACTCCTGTTCCAGTCCAGTTTTTCGAAATCAAAGTCCCAGAACAGTACCTTTGGAAGGTCGGGTCTTCTGATCTTTTGTATCAGTGGCTGTCTTTCAATCTTGATTTCATCGTTTTCGAACGGAATCTTCTTTTTCGAAAGATAGTTGTTCAATGTGTGATAGTTATAGGTTGGGTAGCTGTCGCAAAATCCTTTCAGACTTGAAAACACATCGATATCTGTACTGGCAAATCTTTTCCAGTGCACAACGATTACTCTTTTGTTCAATTCCTTTAACATCCTACAAAGCTAACCAAAACAGGAATTAATGCCTAATATTTTTAAATATTTGTCAGTTGATTGTGATTATTAAATTTATCGATTTATATCATAGCTAACTTTTTCTTTAGCACTGCCATGTCTTCGCTTACCTTGATATCCAAAATCTTCGCGTAATGCTGGGTGGTCCTGATGTTCGTATGTCCGAGCATCTTCGATACGCTTTCTATCGGTACACCGTTCAACAGGGTAACCGTAGTCGCAAAGGTATGGCGGGCAATGTGTGAGGTGAGTTTCTTTTCAATTCCGCACAGTTCGGCAATTTCCTTCAGGTATTCGTTCATCTTTTGGTTGCTGGGAACTGGAAGAAGCAAGCCTTTATTGAGGCAAACTTTGTTGGTGGAATATCTATCGACAATTTCAACAGCTGTTGACAGTAGCGGAACCGATGACCTTGTTTTGGTTTTCTGCCGATTGGTAAAGATCCATCGGTCGCCATCAATTCCCTTTCTGATATTCTCCTGTTTCAATTTGAAGACATCGACATAAGCCAAACCAGTAAAACAGCAGAAAATAAAAACGTCTCTTACCTGCTTCAATCTATCCGATAAAAACTCTTTGCCCGCGATATGAGCCAATTCCTCTTTGTTCAGATAAAAGCGATCGACGTTCTTCGTTTTGCCTTTATAAGCGGTAAATGGGGATTTGTCTATCCATTCGTTCTCTATACAGATACGAAGGATTTTCCCAAGGTTTTTAATGTTCTTTACCACATAATTGTTCGCACAGTTCTTATCAGATCTTAGATAATGGTCAAATCCATTTAGAAATGCCTGGTCGATAGTTCTAATATCCATATCGGCTACACCATATTTCAAAGGAATAAAAACCTTAAGGTGTCTTTCCAGAACTTTATAACGGTTCAATGTGCCACGCACATAATCTTTTCCCACAAGTTGTTCCATCTTCAAATTATGGTCTGCAACCGCTTCCAGTAGGGTATGGGAGTTGGTTAGCGTACCGAGGTAACTGGATTTGATTGCTTCGGCAGTAATAGGCAGTCCCATATCGAAAACACACTGATGCGCATAATAAATCGCATTCTGCAATTGGTCAAGATGGGTATTCAACACCTTGATCTCTTCTTTTGAGCCGATGGCTCTGCCGCCCTTGGCGTTCCATCGTTTGGGGTCGCAATCCCGATTGGTGGCCATCTCCGCACGGTTTCCCTCTACAGTAATCCTCATGTAGATTGGCACATTTCCATTTACATAGTTCTTTTGCTTTTTCAGATAGAAAAGCAGGCTAAAATTGGTCTTCATAATCTAACGATTAAAGGTGAAACAACCCGAGAACCGACTTTCGGTTCGAGAGCTGCATCGCCGTTAAAAAACACTAAATAACGACGATGCAAACATAGCTTTGCAACTAAATCCACACAAGATGTTCAGTTTTTAACAGCCTGTACATTAAATGATTATGTACAATTCGGTGAGTCAATTTTAACCGTTTTGCCTTACTCACCGAATCACTCACCAAAGTTTTGTGAATTCGTGCGATTTTTGGCAATTCCCTAAAAGCAAAAACCCTGCTAATCGTGCGATTGCAGGGTTTTATACGTTTTGATAGTCTTTGGTGTGATCCCGCTGGGATTCGAACCCAGGACCACTACATTAAAAGTGTAATGCTCTACCAGCTGAGCTACGGAATCTACTTTGTCAAAAACGTCCTCCGTTTCTTTTAAAGTGTTGCAAATATAGGATTCAACCAGCGCTGTTGCAAATAAAAATAGCGCAAAAGTGCTACTGTATTGATTTATAAGGCAATTAATTATTATTATTTCATTTTTAGAATAGGTTTCAATATCTTAATGGCAATGATGACTGCCAACTCTCCAGCACCAAATCTTATTATTTAGCATCTGCATTTTTTGCCACTTATTTTGTGATGACCATACCTTGATCCTTTGTTTTAAATTTACAGGGTTTAAAAAAGGAATGTCAGTTAGCGCATTCAAACTATTTTAAATTAGTCGGTTTCACAAAACTTAAAAATAACACTTCGGTCTCCGGCTCTTTTTAGTTTCAATATAATATCCAACCGATATTTCATGCGAGCCGTAATCATAATTATTTAGCTTGTTCAGGCTATAATCATAACCATAACCAATACGCAGGTTGGACCGGATAAAAAATTCACTGATGAAACCAGCAGCAGCCTTACTGTTCAGACCGCGCTGCAGATTGCCTTTGGGATAAAGTTCTACTGAAGTCCGGTAAACTGCGCCAAGCCAAAAACGCTCTTTGATTAATATAAAGGCATTTAAATCTAGAGAAGTTGGTCCATGTAAATCATCCTTAATTAAAAAGGTAGGTTTAAAAACGAAATCCTCATTTACAGGAAATGCCATGCCTGCGGTGAGGTAAAAATGTGGTTGAACTTTTACATTAAGCGCATTGTAATCGCTAAATACTGATAGTGATTTGGCCAGAAGATTGTTGGCAGAAAAGCCAATAAAAAACTTTTCGTTGGAATAATGAACACCGGCCCTTACATCAGGTGTGGTTTGACTGACCACTCCCGTAATGATACGGTTATCACCTTCTTCAATAGCCTCCAGCAAATTACCATTTAAGGATGATTGAATTACGCCTACGCCCAAACCAAAGGCAAGGATATTGGTTTCGGTACGATCCAGTTTTATCCGGTAGGCAAAGTTTGCAGATGCATTTAAACTACTTTGTGCACCAATTTTATCTTTGGTGATGATCATGCCGAGGCCTAAACTTTCATCATTAACTGCTTCATCTGCAGATATGGAAAGAGTTTGCGGTGCACCTCGAACGCCGGTCCATTGTGCCCTGGCAAAAGCCTGAAGATAAAGTTCTTCCTTATAACCTGCATATGCCGGGTTGATATACATGCCATTAAATACATACTGTCCAAACTGGGCATCCTGTTGCGCCAAAAGCTTAAAAGCAGATGTAATCATGATTAAAACAAAAAATATCCCTCTCCAAATGTTCATGCTTATATATTTTATCATATTTACCGTATTACGGTTATGTAACCTTTGTAATCTTGCCAGGCTGATGTTCCGTTCTTCACTTTAACTATATAGAAATAGGTTCCATCTGCCAGTCCCTGAGCAGTCCAATCATTTTGGTAATGACCGGATTGGTAAACCGTACTTCCCCAACGGTTAATAATGGTTACTTCATTTGATTCAAATGATTCCAGGAGTTGGATATAAAAAGTGTCGTTTTTGCCGTCCCCATTAGGCGTAAAAACATTTGGTATTCTTAAACCTGAAATCTCTTTTTGATCGGTTGATGTATTATTGGCCAAATTCGGATCAAACTCTTTAACCGTAACCACGGCTGTATTACTCACTATACCAGATTGTTTCGCTCTCACTTTAACCACCAGTTCAGCAAACTTACCGTTTGCCAGTAAAGGAATATTCCAGTTGATGGTTTGTTTAGATTGATCGAAGGTGGCTAAGCCATCTGTAGGCTGTTCAAGGCGTTCCAATAATAAGTTATTTGGAAACGCATCTTTAATTTCCAGCTGGGTGGCATCATGTGAACCATTATTAATGACGTTCAGATAATAATCAAAGACCTGGTCAACGACTACAATTTTTGATTCTGACCGCTTGGTGATGGCTACATCGGCAACAGATCTATGTGGCACAACGACTTCCATTTCATCAGAGATATCTGAGAAGCAGCCCAGCGCATTCCATGTAGCCACTCTATAAATTCCTGCAGTTGCGGTAATCAGTGTCTGTTTATTTTGCCCGTTCACCAATACATTATCCTTATACCAGATATACGAAGCTGCCCCCGCCGAATTTGCACGCAAAACCACTGACGATCCTGGTGAGATCGCAATCGTTTGCCGCCCTTCGGAAGCAATCTGGCCCATTGCTGTTTGAATAAAAAACAACATCAAAGCCAATGACAGAAAGGAGAATACCCTTCGTTTCATTTATACCTTATATTTCAGAAAATGTAACCTTCTACCTAGAAAGTAACTGCGGTGGCAGTACCTGTAATGGTTCCTGGCGTAATGGTTGGTTTTGTTGGCTTAGCTGTAACCGTAATATCATGATCTGCAGTTTGCGCACAATAGTTTTTGCTACCAATTACATAACCTACTTTTAACCTGTGTTTTTTTGTTCCAACTGTAGCAGGCGCAGATGGTGTATAATCTTTTGCTGTTGCACCTGCTATTGCAGTTTCTACAGTACCTTCAACAGTATACCATTGATAGGCCAATGTAGTGATGGTAGGATCTTCCGGATTGGTAACTGAACCAACCTGTGCCAACGGACTTTCCAAACAGAAATTGGCAGGTGTAAAATCAACTGCCAAAGGTTTAAGTACATATACGGGTATTTCCTGCAATTCAGACTCACAGGCACCTGCTGTGGTTGATTTGGAACTTAAATAATAATAGCCGGTATTTAAATCAGCTGCTGCAATTTTATTTCCTGACACTAAAGTAATACCTGTACCTGGCGTAGTGGTTTGCGTTGCACTATACTTCACAATCCAGTCTTCTCCGGAAGGAGGAGATGGCAAAGTAAGGTCTGAACCCTTACAGAATAAACTCACCCCAGGGGTGTTTGGAAGTACCTGTGCAGATACTTTTGAAAATGTGCAGATGATAACGAAAATAACTGCGAGGATGGTTTTTGTAGTAGAATTTTTCATGGGGACTGATTTTTTTGTTTAATTAATATTGAGATGTAGTTTGCACCAGCACATGCGGTGCTGATGGTTTTGGATTTATTTTAATGTTAAAATTAATTTGAGCACTGCAGCCTGCTGCATTTTTTAAGGTTAGTATGCCCGTATGCATACCTGCCGGGGCATTAACAGGGATGTTAAAAGGAATACTTCCTACTGGTAAAGTCTGGCTGATCACAGGATCAAAACCAGCTGTATTCCAGTTAATGCTATATGTTACAGGGTTATTTACCGGGTTGGTATAACTTAATGATGATGCCGTAAAGCCCTGACAAATTTCAGGTTCAGTACCAAGCGTTAAACCGGGCAGGCCACTTATCACTACGATAAAATCTGTTTTTTTCTCTTCGCAACCTCTAGCAGTAGCAGTTATCGTTGCCGTACCTGAAAAGGTATCATTCCAGGTTACCTGACCACTGGTGGCATCAACAATACCTGCCGCTAAAGGCAATAGCGAGTACACTATTTCTGTAGTGTTGCTTGCAGTTGCCCTATAAGTATCTGTGCCAGCACCAATACAGCGTTTATCAGTTAATCCGCTGTTAAAAACGGGTGTGCTAACCTTTCCGTTTACTGTAATATTTCCGGTTATGCTTAATGCATTTCCGGCAGTACCAGTTACAGTGTAAGTTTTTGCTGAACCTGCGGTAGTGGGTGTACCACTAATGGTTAATTTTTTTGTTGAACGATTATAGGCTGAAGTTATGCCAACCGGTAATCCCGCAACGCTAACGTTAGTCGTACCTGCCGGGATGTCATAAATAATATCATCCATCGCCGTACCTACACAAACTATTCGATCGCCAGAACCTGTATTGGTGGTAACCGAGCTCTGATCATTATTGGATACCTGATCAGATTGAGTACCCGTAATGGTCGCAGTATTTACATTCTGGCCTGTTTTTACCACCTGGGCCGTAATCGTTAAACTTATGCTGGTATTACTGGCTAAATCGCCTATGGTCCATACTCCAGAAGCTGGATCATAACTGGTGCCCTGTGGTGCTACGTTTGATACATAGGTAAACCCGTTAGGCAACAAATCCGTAACTGACACCCCTACTGCATTGCCATTACCTAAATTTTCGGCCTTTAGGGTAAATACGACATTGCTGTTTAATTCCGGGTAGGCTACATTAACCGTTTTAGTAATGGAGCGGTCGATATTACAAAGGGAGATGTTTAAAGGTAATGAAGGGGCGCTGATACCACATTCTAACTGCGTAGTCACACTGTAATTTCCAGATAATGTGGCCACGTACGTATTGTTCGTAGCGCCGTTTATCGGCTCACCATTCAGATACCATTGGTACGGGCCTGCATTTGGCTTAACAGTTAGTGTTGCAGCAGTACAATCTGTTTGACTGACAGCAGGTTGTTCTGCCTTTTCAGGGAAACGGGAAATAAAATTAGACATCGAAAAGGCATTACTTTGCTGCACCATCGAAACCGTAAGCCTGCTTGCACTAGTGAGTATAATGGTAGCGGGCTCTCCGATATTAGTACGCGTAAAACTCACTAAAGATAAGCCCGTACTGCCCAGTGGTTTGCGACTGTTTATGCCCGCTATAGTTTCAATGTCTTTATTGTTATAAGGCGGGTTGCCATTTGAAGTCAAAAAAATTCTATCTGTACTACTTGTAATAATATAACCGAAATAATCCAGGTTAGTATTTTGGTTATAGGCTGTAAATTTAGTGGTTTCTACCTTTTTAGATCCGGAACAACTGGATATCGGGACTAATGTAGCCACATCCACCTCACAACCTTTGCCGCCAGAAGCACCTGCCGTACCCGAAAACACTTCAATATTTTTAGTCGAAGAGATATAGGTAGAGGAATATCTACCGGTATTTTTTGCCGGATCATAATCTCCGTTCAGATAACCATGGTTAAAGGTTTGCTTATCTCCGGGCTGTGCTAAGGTGTATGTTGTTGATCCTTTCTGAACTCCGTTTTGATCAAAATTGATCACCCTTATGCTGGTGTTTGCCTCCGTTGCAATTATTGTAGTTTGCTCTGCAATCATATTACCTTCGCCCCTAACCACTACATACTCCTTACCCAAGGAAGCAATTGGCGGAATAGGATTGTAGGCACCATCACCGCAGCCACCCGGCGCGTCCAGATCTGCAGAAGTGTTCATTACGGTAGATTGTGAAGATTCAACCAATGTTCCGATAGGTGCATTGAATAAATAACTCTGTCCGGCATTTAATGTAGCTGTAGCCACTCCGCCTATCTTAACAATAGTATTATTTTGGATGGCCATAATGCTATAGATTGGCGGGTGCGCAGAACTTGCAAGATTTCCATCCCGATAATAGCCTACCCTAAAAGATGTTCCTATTGCCGCATCACCAAAACTAAAGAGCGAAGCATTTCCTTTAATATCTTCATCAGTACCATCAGTCCCTAAATTATCAGAAGCTACATTTCTTAAGTTCACCGAAATTGTGCCTGTAGCCTTTACTATTAAACCTGCTGCGTTAATTACGGTATTCAGTGGGTATGCGGGCGCGTCTTTAGGTAACCCGCTAAAGCGTTGTACATAAGGAGTACCCTGCGTGCAGGTAAAATTAAATAATACAGTACCATCGCTTTTAGATATGGTTCCGGTAACGGTTCCACTTTCTGATGCAATGACAATCTCATTGGCCTTGCTCCAGTATTGCCAGGGTGCTGGGGCAATATAATGTACAGAATAAGGAGGTGGAGATAACAGTTTTCCGGCATGTATGGTTGCCGAATAGGAAAAAGCAGCTAAGCTGATGTGTGTTTTGGTTTTACATTGTACAGCAGTATTACTTACCGCAATAAGCAATATTAACCCTGCTAACCTATTAAATAAAAACAGTAGTAACCCTTTAACCATACACCAACCTTATAAAGCCCCTTATGTGCCTAACATGGTTCTGAGATTTATTAAAATGTATGGATACATCTTAATAAATTTTACACAATCAGGTTAATCACCTTTTAAGCGGATCACCTATTTACGTAAATGAAAAATGTATGGTTTTTGGGGATTTTACAGGCCAATTTAAAGAAATATTTTGCACTAAAAAACACCCTAAATATTAATTTTAATGCATTTTAAAGCGGTTTTAAATCAATTAACACACAACTAAAATTGGCTGTATTTCTATTGATACGCGAATCAGCATAAAAATAATTCAATTTGTTTGTTTTTTGAGTTTTGATTTGTTTTAAATATCTTTTATTGAGGCTTTTAACTTATTTCTGTACTTTAAATTTACATGAGAAAAATTTTTTAAGTTTTTTTCTTAAAAAAATCCATGAATGCCGACGTCATTTTAAATTATAGGTAAATAGGAAATATAAGGCAGGTGATCTCGCATCATTAGGTTTAATTTCCTTAAAACAATCTTCGCCTAAGTTGGTCAAGGATTTTATATCTAAAGAAGCAACATGATATCAGTACCATGAGGGAGTATCTGATCTAACATGATTGCGCCAGAAACGTACACTTTGGATCAACACTTTTTGGATCGCCCTGGAAATATTGAAATACAACTCGATCTCGTAAAAAATTATAGCACTAACGGAGCCATGTATCCAAAATTTCATGCCTATTTCAGGGCTTATCATCCACAACTTTTAGCCGTTTGGGGGAATAAAAACCCTTACTTTTTACCTGCTGGTGCCGAAGCCTATAAACGCGATAGTCCTAATGCAACGGTTAAATTCTATCACACGGGCCACTTCGCCCTTGAAACAAACGCTAAAGAGATTGGCCGGGATGTGCTAAACTTTTTAAATGGATTGCCTAAATAATGTCATGCCTGATAACGGAAATGCTCATTTTTTGAATGAAAGCTAATGTGGCGTAAAATTAACTTAGCCATTGTACAGTGGAATCCGCTAGAGACATCTTAATATCAATTGTTAATAAAATAAGAGGCTGTATCATATTTCCAGATTTGTCATGCTGAGCCTGTATAAACACCATTCGGGTATTTTTCTAAAGTCCTTAGACAGGATGACATTTCGAATTTATGATACAGCCTCGTTTTTCGTCGCATTTGTTATCAGGATTCCCTGTTTACGGGAGTTCCTTAACTTACGTATCGGAATAACTCTAATCCGGCTTTTCGTTGTTGTAGATTTTCAGCACTTCATCGGCACTCAAAGCTTTATTATAGTACCTGATATCATCCATAGATCCTTTAAAAAAAGCAGCATTGGAAAAATAAAACGGACTGCTTTTATCTGTAAAGCTTAATATGCCTTTGGGCAGAATCTGGCCAATGGCTAAATTTACAGGTGTGGTAAGGACAGATGCGTTACCGGCAGCACTTTCAGATCGTGTTTGCACACCATCTACATAAAAGCTTATGGTACCATTCCCTGCCGTAACCACAGCGTGGTGCCATGTTCCCACTGCCATTTTCCCAGGATTACTATCCCTATCATAAGTAGCAGCTGGGGTTTTCAGTGTCATGAATAAAAAATTATCAGACTGAAGCTGGAATTTAAAACCATTCCATTTATTTAAAGAAAGGAGATAATTATCAGCAAAAGCTTCTTTAACATTAATCCAGAGGCTGATACTCAATACCTGCGGGTTAAGTGCTGGGCTGTAAGGAACTTCAATATAAGCGCCCTGCTCGAAAGCATAGGCATTGTTAGCCTGACCAAAGCGATCGGTAGTGGCCACTGGCAAAACTCCGCCATCCTGGTGATTATCAGCTGTTCCGATAATCCCTGTCATTAAAGTTCCATTATGGCCATTGCCGGTAGCATCTGCTGCATTACCATTAAAAAGCCATTTCGCCACCAGGTTGGCTGCAGCTACTTCTTCAATTTTTCTTGCACCAAAGTCAGTGGCGGCACGCCTCAAATTGGCTAAGGCATTATTCACTTCCTCCTGAGTATAAGCTCCTGTAACAACTGTTGCGGACAGATCAATAGCAGATTTAAACTGCAGCCTGGCTTGTTTAGGGTACTGACCGATATCGTGGCCTTCCACACTTTGATTATACAGTTGCTTAACAGAATCAGTAAGTTGGGTAAGGCTTGATTTATTAGAAGCATAATCTGGCAGATTGGCTTCATTTTTACAGGATGCAAAAACAGCAATAGCCAGCAGCAGATAAAACGGGTATTTCAATGATGGTTTATAATTTTTAATATTCATTTTAATGGTATTAAAGTTTACCGTTGGCGTTTAATTCCGTTTGAGGAATTGGAAAAAACCGGTTGTTTGTATAATTAAAGTTTGGCGCACCAGGCTTTATTGCAGCATTGGCATATGCCTCGCCATAACGGATCACATCAAAGAAGCGTTGAAACTCCAATGCAAGTTCTGAGCGTCTTTCCCTGCGGATTACCTCCCTTAAATCGGATGGATTAATCACTGTTACCGCAGCTAGCAGATCGGCCGGAGGCGTACCGTCATAATTTTTTCTTGCCCTTTCACGCACTTTATTTAGCGGCACTAGCGCAGCAGCAGATTGACCTGATTCGTTCAGTGCCTCTGCCTTGATAAGCAATAGATCTGCAAAACGCAACGCCTCATAATTCAGGTTTCCATCGTTTTTAGTGGTAGTAGGTACCTCACTTAATGGTTGAACATGTTTTTTAGAGAGATAACCTGTGCTGCTCCATGAAGGGTCAAAAGTATTATCATAATAGGATTTCCCTGTCCTAGCAATAGTCAAATCAAGCCGGGGATCATTCGCTTCAAAATTATTGACCAGACTTTGTGTTGGAAAATAAGTACCTGCTCCATTTAAAGCCCGGGGTGCAAACCAGTAATTCAAGGAATTTCCCTGTGAAGGTTGTACCCCGCGGCTGTGCCATACTGAAAATATGGCTTCACTATTGGTTTTGGCAGATGCATTAAAATTATCGGCAAAGCGGTCTGTTAATGCATAACCTAAAGCTTCTACCTGTTCACTGTATTGAATGGCCTGCGTATATTTTTGTTGAAATAGAGAGGCCTTGGCCAATAAAGCCAATGCGGCACCTTTAGTTGCCCGACCCAGATCGTTGTTTGATTCCCATTTTTGGGGTAAACCGGCGGCGGCTTCCGTGAGGTCTTTTTCAATCTGGGTGTATACTTGTGCCTGCGAAGATGCAGCTACGGCAGCGTCCTCAAGCGTACTCACTTTTAAGCGCAGTGGAATGTTTCCATAAAAATTAGTCAGCAGGAAATAATAATATGCCCGCAGAAATTTCGCCTGGGCAAGCAATTGCGTTTTAGCAGGTTCAGTGATTGCTATATTATCGGTCTTAAGCCCATCAGTGATCACATTACAGCGGTTAATACCATCATAATACCTGGCCCATAAAGATTGTACGGCAGCATTTCCCGGCAGGATATTGTACAGATCAATAGCGGTATAATCTGCCTGTTCACCCGCATTTCCTCCGATAACAACATCATCCGTAGCCACATCACCTAATACCCAAACAGGATTACTGGAAGCATCTGTAAAAGTAAGCGGGATATAAGCTGCATTCACAGCCGTTCTGGCCGTAGACTCATTGCTGAACAGATCTGCATCAGAATAGTAACCCAGTGCAGGCTGATCTAAAAATTTCTTGCAACCCGTTATAGAAATCAGGCACAAGGCAAAAGAAAGTATATATATTTTTTTCATCAGATTAGAAGTTAAGGTTCAGGCCAAGTGTATAAACTCTTGCAGATGGATAAGTTCCCCAGTCAATACCAACAGCCCTTACACCATCGCCCTGACTATTACTACTGGTATAAATCTCCGGATCAAGGCCGGTATATTTTGTAAAGGTTAAAAGATTTTGTCCGCTCATATAAATGCGCATTGATGCTATTTTCAAGGCAGAGAGCACTTTCGGGCTCAAACTATAGCCAACCTGCAGATTTTTTAATCTCAAATAAGACCCATCTTCTAGAAAACGGGTTGATGGTCTTTTATTGTTTGTGGAAGAAGCAGAGCTCCAGGTAAGGCGTGGAAACTGATCAGTACTGCCTGCCCCATTCCAGCTGCCCGTGGCTACACGTTCGGTAATATTAAAGGCACGATAAAAACCTTCAATATCTGTGGCCACCTGGTTATACAACTTATTGCCATATGCCCCCTGAAAAAATACACTAAGATCAAACTGTTTAAACTTCAGGTTCCCGGTAAAGCCGTAAGTGAGTTTTGGAATGGGACTTCCGGCAAACTGCCGGTCTTTCTCATCAATAATCCCATCTCCATTGCTATCCTTATACTTCACATCGCCTGGCTGAATGCCATTACCCTGATAAGCATGTGTAAAGATATCCAGGTTGTTCTGGAAAATCCCTTCCATAGGAAGCAAATAAAATGCCCCTATTGGTTGCCCTACTGAAGTAAGCGTAGCATAATATTCATTGTCTATTCTTCCACCAACAATCGGTGATCCAGCCAGCGAACGTACTTTATTTTGAAGCGTAGCCATATTTCCTGATACATCGTAACTCCAGTTTTCAGAAATCTGATCACGGTAAGAGATTTGAAGTTCAAGCCCCTGATTACGCACTTTACCGGCATTCACATAAGGACTTCCGCCCCCGCCTGCACTTGGTGGCAAAGGATTGGCAAAAAGAATATCGGAATTATCCCTAATGAAATAATCGGCACTGAACTGAAGCTTATTATCAAAAAATCCGGCATCTAAACCAAAGTTACTCTGCGTACTGGTTTCCCAGGTGATGTTTGCATTCCCTCTTGAGGTAAGCGAATTACCTATTACCGGTGTACCACCGAAGGGATAAAACCCGACAAAAGAATTCAATGAGGTATACGCATAATTGCTGATTTCCTGGTTGCCGGTTTGACCGATACTAGCCCTTAATTTTAGCATGGAAAGCGACTTGAAATTTTTCAGAAACGCTTCCTGATCCAGCCTCCACCCTATTGATCCGGCATAGAAATTACCATAACGGTTAGCCGGATTTAACCTGGACGATCCATCCATGCGTACAGTAAAGCTGGCCAGGTATTTATCGGCATACTGATAATCAGCACGACCAAAAAGGGAGAAAAGTGCCCATCTCGATTCGTTCTCGCCATTTTGCTGTATGCCAATTCCGTTATCAAGATATTGAAAATCTTCAGATTGGTTTGGGAAAATTGATCTGGATGCAGAAAGGCCGTTCGTGCGGCTTTTGATATTTTCTGTTCCGGCAAGAATAGTTAGATCATGCTTTTCACCAAACTTCAGGTTATAGGTTAATGTATTGGTCCAGTTATAATCTAACTGGTTCGCATTAGAACGGGCCAGACTGCCAGGGGAGTTTTGTGCACGGTCTCCCCAAATTTTAAAGAACTGTTTAAAATCAGTGATAACCAATGTTCCACCCAAAGTCGTACGGAATTTTAGTCCGTCGATAATTTTAGCCTCAACAAATACATTACCTAACGCGCTATAAGCATTATTGTTCCGGTCGAAGTTATCTGCATAACCCACTGGATTTAACCCATCACCAAAGAAATTTGAATTTTCAGGCAGATCTACATAATCGCCATTGGCTTTAAACACCGGAGTAGCCGGCGTACGGAAAAGAGCATAACGCATGACGCTGGCTCCTTGATTGCCGTTTCCAAAACCATCACCCGAAGCACCTACCTGTTTGGTTTTTGCATAAGAAAGATTCAGGTTTATTCCTGTAGAAAACACTTTGGACAGGGTGCTGTTTACCGCTGTACGCAGGTTAAACCGGTCATAAGCGCTATTATTGATCAATCCATCTTGTTTATAATAATTGGCAGCTACCAGGTAATTCCCGGTTTCATTGCCACCACTTACGGAAAGGTTGCTGTTATTAATCAGTGCCGGTTGTAACACTTCTTTCTGCCAATTTACATCAGGCAAGCTTGCAGCAAGGGAAGCAGGAATTGGTGTCCGTCCATCAGCAACGGCGGCAGCATTAAAGGCTGCAACATATTGCGGCGTATTGGCCATCTTGATTAAATCGCCATGAACCTGAACGCCGGTATATTGTGAAAGATTAACTATTGATTTACCAGATTTCCCTTTTTTAGTGGTAACTACCACAACTCCGTTCGATGCCCTTGCGCCATAAATGGAAGCAGAAGAAGCATCCTTTAAAATGCTGATGCTTTCAATATCTGTCGGAGAAATCTGATTGATGCCTGAAGTACTGGGTACACCATCAATCACATACAGCGGATTATTATTGTTAATGGTTCCTACACCGCGAATCCTTACGGCAATGCCTTCACCCGGAGCACCGGTGCCTTGCGTTACGGATACGCCGGCAGCTTTTCCCTGTAATACCTGATCTACACCGCCTACAGGCATATTATCTATATCGGTAGACCTGACCTGGGAAACGGCTCCGGTAAGATCCTTTTTTTGCTGGGATGAATAGCCGGTAATTACCACATCATCTAACTTCTTGCTTACCGGCATTAAAGAAACGACTATTTCCATTTGATTACCCGGTCGCAAGATTTTGGTATTATAGCCAATAAACAACACCCGAATGGATGAATTACGGTCAGGAAGGTTTATGCTAAAGCGGCCATCAGCATCAGTATTTACTTTATTTGTTTTTCCTACTACCTGTATAATGGCACCAGGAACAGGATTTCCTTTTTCATCTTTTACAATACCTTTCAATACTCTTGAAGTGGTATCGGAAACATTTGGCCGGGAAGTTTTAGTTATTGTATTTTGACTAGCGGAAGCCGGGACAGCAGATTTGACCGGGCTGGAAGTTGGAGGAACATTAATTGGCGGTACTGATGTAGCTGGTACTTTTGGAACCGGATCTGGCGGAATTTGTGTTTTCGCCGTAGAATCCGGTCGCCGCCCGAGCGAATCCGGAGTAGTCTGAGCCTGTACATTGACAGCAGCAGCAGCAGCTAACATAAGAAATAGGAAATACCTTCGTAACAGTAACTTCATCTTAAATTTCGGGTTAATAATCTTAATCGTACTGCAATACAATCCAGATGATGAAAATGTTTTAGTAAAGCATATTTTATTTTCCACAGGCAGGCCGAACAATCTTGATTTTGAAGTATCATTATAAACGTTATTAGGACATTTATAAAAAAGTAATATATTTACATTTCTTAAGCAGCGTTTCAATCCGTTCATTTCCATGAGCCGATGTTTGAATTTTCGCTGCCAAGGATAAGCAGATATAATCACCATGCTTCAAAAACCTAACGTCTACTTTCCCATTTTTACGATGTTGAAGTGCTGTATATATCCAATTGGTGTATTGCAGCAAACTTATTTCATTAAAAAGTATTCCAGGCAACAAGTATCCCTACCCTATCCGTTTTATAAAAAATTTATCAACCTCCTAATATGACCATCGTTAAAAACATTTTTTCAGCGTGCATTTTGTTACTATTTTGGTTTAACACCCATGCACAGGATCTTCAGGTTTCCAGTCCTGATGGCAAGTTAACTGTGCAACTGAAGTTAAATCAAGGCAAGTTGTTCTATCAGGTTTCTCTAGACGGGCAGCAAATGCTTACTGATTCTCCATTAGGTATCAGGGGAGCCGGAGCAGACTTATCTCAGCAGCTTCAGTTAGAAAGCAAAGCATCGCGCCAAATAGATCAAACATACCAGGAACCTAAAATAAAAAAAAGCAGTGTTCATTACCAGGCAAATGAGCTGACCTGTACATTTAAGAATGCGGGCAAGAACCAGCTGAACGTGATTTTCAGGGTAAGTAATCATGATATTGCTTTCCGTTATGGTCTTCCTCAAACCGGAGAGACTGCCACCATGATCATTGAAGAGGAACTCAGTGGTTATCATTTTCCATCTGTTACCACCACCTTTCTTACCCCTCAGGCTACGCCAATGATTGGCTGGATGAAAACGAAACCCAGTTATGAAGAAGAATATACAGTAGATGCGCCAATGGGTGTGCCTTCTAAGTATGGTGTAGGTTATACCTTTCCGGCTTTATTTCGTGTGGGTACCCAGGGCTGGGTTTTACTTTCAGAAACCGGCGTAAACGGTGCTTATTGCGGGTCAAAACTCAGCGAAGGCACAAAAGACGGAAATTATAAAATTGCATTCCCGGAAACGGGTGAAAATAACGGTATGGGTCGTGCCAATCCTACCATTTCATTACCCGGCGCTACACCATGGCGCACCATTACTGTGGGCAGGACTTTGAAGCCGATTGTGGAAACCACTATCCCATTTGATGTAGTCGAACCTCAATATGCGGCAAGTAAACCATATACTTTTGGCCGCTCTACCTGGAGCTGGCTGCTTTGGCAAGACAATAGTGTGAATTTTGAAGATCAGAAAAAATTTATTGATCTGGCCGCTTCCATGGGTTATGAATTTACCTTAATTGATGGTTTATGGGATAAGCAGATCGGACGGAAAAAAATTGAAGAGCTCGCAGCTTATGCCCTTGAAAAAAATGTTTCGGTAGCACTCTGGTATAATTCAAACGGTTTTTGGAATGATGCACCACAGGGCCCTAAGAACAGAATGAATACCGCCGTAGCACGTAAGGAAGAAATGGCCTGGATGCAGCGCATTGGAGTTAAAGGAATTAAGGTAGATTTCTTTGGTGGCGACAAACAGGAAACGATGAAATTATATGAGGATATTCTTGCTGATGCAAATAGTTATGGTATTACGGTGATTTTTCACGGTTGTACACTTCCAAGGGGCTGGGAAAAAATGTATCCAAACTACGCGGGAAGTGAAGCGGTACTGGCCTCAGAAAACTTAATTTTCGGACAGCACGCCAATGATATGGAAGCTTTTAATGCCAGTTTACATCCCTTTATCCGTAATGCTGTAGGTGCCATGGAATTCGGACCCGTTTTACTTAACAAACGCCATAACAAAACCAATTCTGGTGGTACCATCAGAAAAACTACCGAAACCTTTCAGCTGGCTACTGCTGTATTGTTTCAAAGTCCGATTCAAAACTTCGGAATTACACCAAATAATTTAACGGATGTGCCTGCTCATGTGATCGATTTTATGAAGCATGTACCCACTACCTGGGATGAAACTGTTTTGATAGATGGCTATCCGGGAAAATATTGTGTGCTTGCCCGTCGTCATAAAGACCAGTGGTATATCACCGCCATTAACGCCGAAAAAACGACGAAAACCTTAAACCTCTCCTTGCCCATGCTGACAGAAAAAACGGTTACCCTGTACGCTGACCAGGAAGACAGAAAGCCTGAAAAACTGACCCACACGCTAGGTAAATCAAAAACGATGAAGATCAGATTGTTACCGGATGGTGGTGCTGTAATTGTTGGAAAATAACGTATCAGCCAATTGGCCTGCAATGCAATGCGCCCGGTAAAAGACAAAAAATACTACAAACTAAACAGCGTATTCAAGCATATTCGCCAACCTTTGGCCTCAAAAAGTCTGAGAATTTCAATATTTTCAGGCTTTTTTTGGTTAAAATGTCTAAAAAAGTTTATCACTTCTACTATGATAATCTTCCTTAAGGTGTCAAGCAAAATTAATTTCAATATTATTTTAATTTTCCTATTTTAGTTGATCATCTTCTGTCAACCTGCTCTCCAATGAAAACAATTCTCACCTTACTGCTTGCCTCCATTACTTTATCCAGCTTAGCTCAAAAAAAATTACCCATTGTTCTGGCGGGTGCCAAAAGTGCCAAAATTTATGAAGAAGGCAATTCGGTATCAGGTTGGGGCATTAACCCGAAAATTGCACGCGATACCTATACCACCAACAAATTTAGCAAAAGCAAAACAGTAAAGTTTAAAACCGATGTTGATTCCATTACTTTTCGTCTTAAACCGGGAGGGCATCATGATTTTGTGGTATTGCTGAAGGGTAAAGATTCCTGCCTGACCCGAATTCAGGCACGTCCACTTCAAAACTTCAGTAATCTAACACCTGAAGTGCATGATTCTATACCTTTTTTCGTTAATGCCTATAATACGAATCTGGTTCACATTGTATTAAATAAAACGGATTCATTAGTGATGAATTTTGACAGTGGCGCAACTGAAATGTCACTCACTACCGATGTACTACGGCAAAAGGTCAGGTTAAAGCCAAAACTTTATGATACTTTCCACGAAATCAAAGTAGGTCAGAAGATTTACAAAAGCAAGATTTACGACACACAGGTGGTTGGCAATGAAGCAGATGGATTACTGGGATGGGATCTTTTTGATGGGATGGTTGTAGAACTAAATTACGACCTTAACCTCATGATCGTGCATTCCAGGCTACCAAAAACGGTAATTAAAAATAACAGATTCTCCAAATTCAATATCCGCTACATTAACGACAGGCCTTTTATAGAAAGCAAAATCATCCAAAATGGTATCAGCCACAAAAACTGGTTTTTATTTGATTTGGGCTACCAGCGAACGGTTATGCTGGATAATGACCTGTTAAAAGCAGCTCGGTTCCCGACAGAAAAAATGGAGGTGATTAAAAAAGTGATGATCCATGGTACCCGTCAAAATGAAATCCCGGTTGTAACAGCAAACTTAAATACTTTAAAAATCGGCGCATTTGAATTGAATAACGTACCTGCACAGTTATTGACGCAAAATAAACCCATGCGTGGCATCAATGTTCATATCCTAGGCAATGAAGTGTTAAAACGCTTTAATACTTTCCTTGATTTTCAGCATGATGTTATCTATATGCAGCCAAACCATTTATACGATATGGAGTACACTGATAAGCGGAAAAGTTAAAACCATAAGCCTTGCTTAAATAGATTTATCTCCGCAGGATTTTACCTGAATCAACGGACTACTTCTTTCTACCCTGAGATCTGGTAGTGAGGTATTGCTGCGTTTTGATGTTTTCCCACATGATTAATTTATCTTCAATCTTTGAAAACGCACGGATATCACCATCCTGTGAAATCACCAGCCCCAAAGCTGTGGGATGGTTCCAGCAATATGCAATCATAGAGCGGTGTCTGGTTCCATAGTAACGCGGATCATGTGCTTCCAGCGACTTGGGTGTAGCCGTAGCGGTAGAAGAAACATAAATTTTGCGCGGCATCTTCTTGGCCCGTAATACCGCACCAAAGCCATTGGTTACCATGCTTCTGTTAAAAAGCACAACCCCATCCACACAACTCTGTGAAGCAATGAAATCTATGGCTCCCTTGATTTCATCGGCTGTTCCTTTCTTATGATAAAAAGATGCCGACTCGCGCAGGTACAGATCCTTGCTGATGGTTCTTTTGCCGGTATGCATGCCTCCCTCAATGATATTTTCAGAAACATAATTATCTACAGCAGCCTTGGCATGTGCAACCATGGCCAGCGTCAGCCGTTCATAATGTATCCGGTACTTTACATCCAGGTCGGCACTGTCATCCGCCAGCAAGATCGCGCCGCCATGCTGATAGTTCTGAATCTTGAGGAGGAGCCTGGAAAAAGTTTGTATCCACAGCCCGTCCAAAAAATCTTCCCACTCGGCATATTGTTCCTCCGGATGTTCTTTTTCAAGATATTCACGAAGGTTAACCTTTAAAAATTCCGCATTCTTTCTCAGTATCTTTGATATCGGCCCGATGGTCAGCACATCCAGGTAGCGCTTAACCAAAATATTTTGCTTTAATGTAGCCAGCAGTTCATAATCAAAAAGCACATGCAAGGTTCCGATATCACTTACTGCCACCTGGAATAATCCCGGCTGTTCGGAACCGGTATCAGATTCATAATTCAGGAAGTTCTGATAATGCATGGCCTGATCAATCATTCCCCAAATATAAAGCTTGCCATTTTCATCATAATAAACCGCAAGGGATGAACTTGCAGGGTCGGCAGCCTTTGAAAGCTTGGCCAGGGTTTTGGTATCCATGCTTAATGGATGCTCAAAGGCGATGCAACTCCATCTTTCGGGAACAATATGTGTCGGAGGTGCCGGATCCGGGTTGGATGGATCAATAAAAGTTACCGTAACCCTGATCAGATCACTTTCTTCCTTACACATGCTTGAATAAAACAAGCAGTCAAAAAAATCAGAAAGCACCTGAAAATCAGGAAGAGGGAATTTTTGCTTCGTGAGCCTGAGCTTATCATGTACCAGGACGGCCAGGTCCTGAGGGCGTGAATTTTCCAATTGATCTACTTTTATAGTATAACACCCGCCAGCGAAAATCGTTTGCCGATAATGAACAGCCATTCCTTAACATTAAATTTCCATCACCACAGCAGTATTTATTTAAATGCTATACTACACCACCCATTAAGGGATCGGTTTTGCCCACACGGCCGGTTTCTACCCTGCCTGCATAACGCTCGATGTATTGCTTTTTTCCCGCTACGCTGATACTGAAATCATACCAATTATAACTTTTAGTCAAATCAACCAGATAATTTACTGTACTTTCTGCAGCAACTTTAATCACTTTATTTCCGGTTTTATAACTTAAATCATTCAAAGTTACAACTACTGCCTGCCGGCTGGTATTTCTGATCAACAACATGATATTACCCGTTAATTTTCCTGCCTGATTTTCGTAAGTACAAGCTACTGACAGGGCAGGATTATGCTGATCACCGGCAAACTCTCTCATGAATCCGTTAGGGCCATGAACTTTTAAATGATAATGGCCATTTTCAAAATCTGCCAGGGCAAATTCGTCCGTTAACTTATCACCAGCTTTCACGGTATAATCCCATACTTTTAATTGTTCTCCCTTAAATGGCTTCATACCATATACTGTAAAAGCCGAACCTGCTGCCTTTTTAGCAAATGCGGTATTGCCGGCACTTAATTGAAGCTGGAAATGATCTCCTTTTAGCCTTCCACTAACATAAAGTTCGTAGGGTAATGCACAGGCCGCCCGGATTCCTTTTTCCTGCTGCGGAAAATATGGTGAAAGGCGATGATTCGTATTAATTACCTTAATTTCTTCCTGACTTAATTTACGGTAATTATCAGGAAGCTCTTTGAATTTAGCAGAATAAATGGTTTGCATAAAAGGCTCTTTTTCCATTAAGGTGGGATGGGTAATCTTTTCACCGTTATAGGGCCTGAAAACCGAGCTTAAATCTCCGCAAATCGTTCTCCGCCATGGACTGATATTCTCTTCCACGATTTTTTTATTATACTTTTTCTGAATAAAGTTTTCGAGAAACTGAAGTGAAGAAGTATGATCAAACACTTCCGAACATACCAAACCGCCTCTGGTCCATGGCGAAACAATTACCATTGGCACGCGGTAGCCCAGGCCAATCTGGCTTTCCCTGATATTACTTTCTTTTGTAGAGGGATTGGTTTGCTGATCTTTCGCTGCATAATCCAATAAGGTATCAATTCCATCCGATACCTTTCCCGCATCTTTTTTAAAAGGATGTGGCGGCACAAAAGGCGGTACATGATCAAAATAACCATCATTTTCATCGTAAGTCATGATAAAAATGGTTTTTTTCCATTGCTCCGGATTCTTGGTCAGGATTTCCATTACTTCACTTACAAACCATGACCCAAACCATGGCACGCCCGGATGATCAGAGAAATTAGCCGGGGTCATTAACCAGGAAACCGTAGGCAAGGTTCCATTATCCACATCCTGACGAAACTGGTGAAGAATATCTCCCTTAGGAATATTCAACACTCTTTCCACACCATTTTCATCATACTTTAAAGGACTTAACTGGTGAAAATCAGGATCATTTGAATTAATTCCAAAGGCTTTTGCGTTTAAGTTTTTAGACAGGTCAGATAAGTCAGCATGATTTTCCATGGTATAACTTTTCATTTCCTCTTCTGTTTTTGCCAGCAATTTTCTGATGGCCTCTACTTTATTTTGCTCCTCTTCAGTAAGTGGCTGTTTCGCAGCTTCTGCAATTTGTTTCAGCAGCAAGGCTTTCTTTTCTGTCAGGTTAGCAATTGCTCCCGGATGCAAACGAACATTATATTGCTGAAAATATTCCATCACATTGGTACCGAAATTGCTCAACCAGGAGCTTTCCTCTCCATTAAGACCAAAGCCCATGGTTAATTCATTCTGGTAAATTTTCCATGATACATCATTTTCTTCGAGGCGCTCCGGAAAGGTTTTCCAGTTTAATGTTGGTTTATCATAATTGCTGTTATTCCATAAGTGCGCTACGCCTTCTGGCTTATTGCTTTCCCTTACTGTTCCTGTCATCCAGTAAAAACGGTTGGGGTGTGTTCCTGCAATAACAGAACAAAAATTCTGATCGCAAACGGTAAAGGCATCGGCCAGTGCATAGTAGAAGGGAAAGTCTTCCCTTTTGCAGTAGCCAATGGTAAGCGGCATATGGGCATATGTTGCTATATATGCCTTTTTTACATCCAGCCACCGGTCATATTTGCCACCATTTCTTGCATCAGTCTGATCGGTCCAGTTATGTCGCGTTGAACCCATCCAGGCAATTTTGGTTTCTTTGATATTCAGGTGCCATGGTGCATAGGTTTCACCTTCTTTATTGGATTGAAGCCAGACTTTATTCTGATTGGCCAAAGTAATCGCTCGTGGATCGTTAAAGCCCCTCACCCCCTGCATCATGCCAAAAGCATGATCAAAAGAGCGGTTTTCCTGCATCAGGAAAACAATATGCTCTGCATCATAAAAGGTACTTCCAATGGCAGGGTCGATGGCAAGCGCCTTTTGTATGGCTGGAGGCAACATGCCGGATAAGGCAGCACCGCCTGATAGCAGGGCTGCCTTTTTTATAAAATCTCTACGGGTATCCATTATATTTATTTATGATCTTAAAACGAGTATCTGTGGCAAGTGGTATCTGGTACGGTGTGCCCACTGCCTGCTTATCCTCAACATTTTCACTTACTTCGTATTCATATTGTTTTTTAGCCTGATCAAAACGGGTAACCAACTGCAGGGTTTAAGGTGTAACTCACCTTCAGACATCTATTTTTCAATTCGCAGAATCAATATCTTGTTTTTTTTAATGGAGCGCTGTACCAGTGGTAAGTATGGACATCCTGCAAAATAGATGAACTCAGAACATTGTCTATGTTTTTCATCTTCTCTCATCATCCTGCTGAGAAAGGCAGATAAAGCTTTCAGAGCTTGTTTGTTGATTTTACATTTACTTACCATTGGTTACCACAAAATTACCACACCGTGTATTAACCTAATGTTAAGTATTCATTGCCGAACAGTTTTGTTACAACGCGTCCTATCTGCCTGTTGGAAACTTTCTCTTAAAAGGAAAACCTCAATAGAAAAATTATGTTGTTGAGTCCCATTCTTATCTTCTAAGCGGTTAGAAGTGGTTTTTAATTAAAGTCTGCCAGTGATTTCCTTAAACAGTTTGTATTCAGTCTAAATAAGGATATATTTGCAAAAATTACATTTAATATCAATATTCCCTATTTAAGCCATTACTGAAAATGTTTAGCAGAAACTATTCCTACTTATTACCTTTTAGTCCGTCTACACTCCTAATTTCTTTTATATTATTTTTGCTTATTCCGTTAAATTCCACGGCACAGCAGAATGATTTGATCAATGCCTCTATATCCGGTACGGTAAAAGATACAGAAGGACAACCCTTGCCAAATGCAACGATAAGCCTCAGTAATGGAAAAAAGAGCCAGACCGATACCTACGGAAAATTTATTTTAAAGACATTATCATCTGGCAAATACAGTTTATCCATCAGCTTGATCGGCTACGAAACTTTAAAACAGGATGTTGCACTGATCAGTGATTCCACTCTTAACATCGCTTTCGTACTTCAACCAGCAAACGCCCTAAATGAAGTCATTGTAACAGCAGGAAGGAAAGCTGAAAGTTTGAAAGATGTACCATCTTCTGTAACCATTTTGAACGCACGTGATGTGAAAGAACAATTAAACGTTAACCCATCTGTTAGCGCCATACTTGGTAATACCGTTCCTGGCCTTGGAACTTCAAATAATAAAGCAACCAATTCGGGGCAAACCCTAAGGGGCAGGCAGGTATTGGTTTTAATTGATGGTATTCCTCAATCCACTCCTTTGATGAATGGTAGTCGTGATATCAGAACGCTTGATCCATCCGTAATTGAAAGAATTGAGGTAATCAAGGGGGCAACCTCCATATACGGGAATGGCTCTGCAGGCGGTATTATTAACTTCATCACTAAAAAACCAAATACTGATCAAACTTTAAGCAGTACTTCGAGCATGGGAATAAGTGGTAATTTAGCCCATCCCTCCAATACTTTGGGATACCGTTTTTCACAAGGTTTTTCAGGCACAATAAACAAGTTTTCATATGTAGTTAACGGCACTTACAATTACACCGGTGTACAGAAAGACGCAGATGGGAATGTCATTGCCCAGCCTGACGGACTTGGAGAAAATTCATTGTATAATGCCTTTATCAAACTGGCCTACAAGCCCAATGCTCATAGCGAAATGGTGGCTTCCTATAACCTTTTCAGAAGTGTACAAAACAGTGATTATGTAAATGTAGTTGGCAAATATGGCATTACCCCGTCAGTAGGGCAAAAAGGTGATGATCCAGGCGAGGCGGCAGGCACCCCTTATAATCATAATGTATTGGTGGCTTATCGCAACACGGCCTTACCCCTATCGAGCAGCTTGGACCTTTCCGCCTATTATAATGGATTTGTTTCCATGAACCGATATGTTGCGCAGGGAACAGCCTGGTATGGCCCCGGTCAAACCAAAATACAATCCTTTAAAAGAGGCGTCAGGCTGACATTAAATACGCCATGGAAAGCCGGAAGTTTGGGCAATGGTGAATTAACCTATGGACTGGATGTATTAAATGACCGCACCAACCAGGTATTAACGGATGGAAGGGTTTACATCCCTGATATGAACATGCTCAATATAGCACCTTATGCCCAGATGAAATTTGATATCCTCACCAATTTCATCCTGAAAGCAGGCATCCGATATGAAAATGCGACTGTTAAAGTAAAAGATTTTAATACCATTGCCCGCGGACCTAACGGGCAGGGAAGTATCCCGGTAAGTGGTGGAAAAATTCCTTATCGTGCCACCACCTTTAATGCTGGTTTAAGATACAACAAATATGACATTTTTAACCCCTTTGTTAGTTTTTCACAAGGCTTTGCCATCAACGAACTGGGCCGGATCCTGCGAACAGCTACCAGCAGCACGCTGGAAAGTATTGCAACAGATCCGATCATCACCAATAATTATGAAGCTGGTTTCAGTAGCAGGTTAGGAATTTTAAATGTAACAGCCGCCTATTTCATCAGCACCTCAAAACTGGGCGCAAACCTGGTAGATGTGGGTGGCTTTCTGGTACCACAGCGTGAGCCGGAAAAAATAAAGGGCTATGAAATTACGGCAGACTTAAACTTCAGTCCGCAATGGGCGCTTGGAGGCAGTTATGCTTATACAGAAGGAAAAGCAGAACAAGCCAATGGTACCAAAGTTTACATGAATGGGTTACGTATTGCTCCGCCTAAAGCAACGGCTTACCTGACTTATCGTCCGGTATCAGCACTTGACCTGAAATTATTCTGGGTATATACCGGAAGCCGCGACCGCTTTGATGTACGTGCCAATGGCTTGTTTGCCAACAGTGAGGGTGATGTAAAAGAGGTCAGTCTTTTTAACCTTTCTGCAGGCTACCGCTTCAGTCAGAAATGGTCTGCTGGTTTAGGTGTAGAAAACTTACTGAATAACTCATATTATCCAGTAGTCAGCCAGTACCGTGCCATTGATGCAGAGTATGTGCGTGGCATTGGCGCAACCATGAGTTTAAACTTAAATTATTCTTTTTAGTAATGCTTCGGAAATCGTTTTTCTGGTTACATAAATGGATGGGCCTAATTACTGGTCTGGTTGTTTTCATCGTGAGTATAACGGGCTGTATCAATGTTTTTTCAGATGAACTTAAAGCATTTTTTTACCGGGACAGATTATATGTTGAAAACAGGCCAAACGATCGTTTTTTAAGTTTTACTCAACTGCGTGGTGCTGCACAGAATGCGCTGAAACCAGGCGTTAAGATTTCCCGGGCAGAAATTTATCCGGGCAAAAACCGCAGCTGGGTATTTCGCGCATCCGCGACCAATAAAAAGGCTTTCGGTTACTGGAAGCAGTACAAATATTATTATCGTGTTTACGTTAACCCCTATACTGGCAAGGTGATGTATGTGGAAAACACCAAAAATGAATTCTTTCAACTGGTGCTGAATCTGCATATGAATTTACTGCTTGGTGATTCCATCGGCACCATGATTACGGGAATAGCCGCGGCATGTTTTTTTATTTTATTATTGAGTGGCCTGGTGTTATGGTTTCCCAGGAAATGGACAAAAAAAGGTTTCAAAAAGGGCTTATTGCTGCAATCAGGAGTTGGAAAAAAGCGCTTTAATTATGATCTGCATAATGTAATGGGGTTTTATATCCTGATCCCAGCCATGCTGATCTGTATTACAGGACTTGTTTTCGCTTTTTCATGGGCAGATCAGTCGGTACAATACCTGGCAAACGGTGCTAAAACGGTCAAAAAGCGAAGTATTCCGGCATCAACAGCCAATAGTGCTTACCCTGCCCTGCCAACAGATCGTGTAGTGGAGAATTTACTGACCAAACACCATACTGCGGATCTTTTTTCCATCCGTTTCAGGGAAAAAGTAACCGACCCGCTTGATGTGCAGGTGAGGCTGGCCAAAAACCGAACACACCTTTTTGAGTGGTACTATTTTGACCGGAATACCGGAAAATTGCTGATGCAGTATAATGATAAAACGGTTATTGGCGGAGAGAAATTCAGAAGCATGAATTACGACTTACATACTGGTGCCTATGCCGGAATGCCTTCTAAAATACTGGCTTTTATCATTTCTCTTATTTGCGCCACAATGCCGGTAACGGGATTCATCATGTGGTATAATAAAAGTCAGCCGAAGAAACGAAAATCAGGCAAGTAAGTTTATTCACGCTAAAATACCGCAGCCATCAAAATGGCAACCATGCTTTCAGCCCTGGTGAGTGGCGCTATCAGATCGGGATAAAGTTAAAAGGGGTGCAAGTTTCTTCCACAAATACTTCAGTCTTTCTGCCTGCCAAAATGAAGACATTAACTGGTCATCAATGATTTAATCGTTAATTCCTCACCTTTCCAGGTGAAACGGCAAACTTTTGCTTGAATGCATTGCTGAAATGCTGGACGGATGAATAGCCCAATTGAAATGCAACAGATTTTATGGGTGTCCCCTCCAGCAGCATTTCCTTGGCCTGCTGCAGTTTGTGATCATTTAGATAACCGAATATGCTTTTATCAAAAAGGCCTTTAAATCCCTGTTTCAGTTTATACTCGTTTATACCACAGATCCTGGCTAAAGCTGCAACAGATGGCGGTTGATGAATATGTTTAATTAAATAATCCCTGGCAAAATAGATACAGTCCTTATCGTATGCAGACGGCAATGGTAAATTATTTTTTTTAGCCACTGCCCTTTCAAAAGATTCGGCCTGGAGCACCAGTAATTCTGTGCATTTTGATTCAATGAAAAGAAGTTTTAATCCGCCGGTGTATTGACAATGTAGAATTTCCTGCATACAGTTTTGCATGGCCCAGGAAACCGGAAGATCCTGTTCAGCAATTTGCGCATAACGCCCGCTATCCAGATGATCAGCTAAAACCTGAAGGGCCTGATTGGAGTTTTCAGCGAGCTGCAGGAACTTTTCTTTAGCAAAATGCACTTCAAAGAAACGGTAATTCTGGTTGGTATCATACACACCGGTACCATCCAGTTCAGGCATATAAATAATGTTTTGCTGGTTCGCGTTAAAATCATATTGTTTCTTATTCACCTGGTTGTATATCCTTGCACTTCCTGATAAGGTGAAGCGCAATTTAACCATATCCGGAACATCACGGCCCGGGCTGAAATAGATCTGATTTTGCTTGAAGCGAATATCACCATATACAATATAAAGGTCTGGCGTGCTCATCTGTACCAGTTCAGCCTCACTAAAAGAAAAACTATATTGATTTCTGCGCTCCTTGATAACCTGTTTCTCATCTGGAAACTGCTCAAAACGCCCACCCACGTTTTTCCAGGCGCCATAATCTTTACCAACATTAATCCCCATATGGGCAATAATGATAAAAAAAACGGAACTATACCCCAATGATTTTTAAAATTTACATTTCTTGCAAAAAAGAATCCTTTTTATGTAAATCGTTTAAGCTGTCAATACTCACTTTTGCAGATCAATTTATATTTCAATAATTAAAGCACAAAGTAATTTTTTGATGGAAAGAGATTCACAATGCCGTATGGAAAAGTCAACTGATTATAAAAAGAAGAGCCAACAAATAGCAGCTATTGCGCATAAACCAGCCAGAAAAAACAAACAGGGCATATCACCAAAACCTCAAACCGCCATTTATAAAACGATAGAAGCGCTTAACCTGTCTGACCATTCTTTTGTACTTGAGATTGACCGGCAAAACAACCACCACCTGCCATTCCTCTTACAACAGGCCAAGGAGATTGGTTATTATGGCATACAGTTTTCTGAAGAAGTGAAGGAACAAACTAAATCAGTTGAATTTTTTAAAAAAAATGATGGCTACGGCGAATTGATAACCTTACCAAATGATGGAAAATTAAATTTTGAGGATCGCTTTTTTGATTGTTGTTTTATGGCCAATACCGTTTATTTCTGGGCACAACCGGTACTCATTTTTAAAGAGATTTACCGGGTTTTGCGTACTGGCGGACTATTCAATCTGACTTTTATCGAAAAAGAATTTGGAAGAGATTTACCCTGGACGCAAGCGGATTTTAAATTTTATGAACTTAACGAGCTGAAAACATTCTTCAGAATATCTGGCTTTGAAACCATCGAAGTGAAACAAATGACGGAAGAATTGATAGCTGCAGACGGCCAAAAGATGGTGAGGCCTTTTATACAAATCAGCGGAAAAAAGTAGATTTTCTAATTTTAGCCATTAATAACAAGGTAAACCACCTGGTCTGTTCCGGAATATTTAAACCAATAGAACAAAAAAATGCAGGCGACATCCATCAACCTGCATTCGTCATCATTAACTAAAAAAAATTTTACTTAGATTTATTTTCATAAATCTCTTTTATTTTCGCTTCGAGCGCAGGGCCGCGAAGTTCCTTGGCAATAATTTTTCCACTTGGATCAATCAGAAAATTCATCGGAATGGCCTTAACATCATATTGAGCTGCAGCTGAATTTTCCCAGCCTTTTAAATCTCCAACCTGTTTCCAGGTCAATTTATCATCAGCAATGGCTTTAAGCCATTTTGCTTTATCGGCAGCCTTATCAAGTGAAACACCTAAAATTTCAAATCCTTTTGATTTATATTGCTCATATACTTTAACGAGGTTCGGGTTTTCCCTTCTGCATGGTGCACACCATGATGCCCAGAAGTCAATCAGCACATATTTACCTCTGTAGTCGGAAAGCTTAACCATTTTACCGTCCACATCAGGTTGGGAGAAATCCTGTGCCTCCACACCTTCCTGCGTTTTTTTAAAGCTAGCAATACGTTCAGCAACCTGCTTTCCTAAAAAAGAAGTCCTGAGTTCAGGAGAAATATAGGCGAAGATTTTCTCCATCTCTACGGCGTCGAAACCCGGACCTAATGTGGAGTTAAGCGCCATCAAAGCCATATACTTATTGGGATTTTGCTTCACATAATTAATTTTGGCATCAAAAATCTCTTTCTCGATCACTTTTGCTCGTTTTTCCAGGTCCATGATATAGGTTCTATCCTGTTTTTTAGCTTCTGGTTGATCAGCAAATTCTTTATCCAGGGCTTTCAGTTTCCCATAAATAGGACTTAAAAAGGCATCAACTTTTTTACTTTCATCGGTTAAAGTTGAACCTTTGATTGTAGCTGTTTTAATGGAATCTTTCCCGGTAATGGTAATATTTTCGTTTCCTAAAATGATGGCCATACCATCAATTTTAATCCGTCGTCCGGGTGTATCGATGGATTTGTCGTGTTTTAAGCGAAGCGTAGCCTCCATTGGTGAAGGCACTGAACCTTTAAAGGTGAAAGCCCCGTTAACCAGTTCTACTGAATCTAGTTTTTCCTTCCCTTCCGGTTTAGTTAAGAGAAAGGCTTTTGCGGGTTTGCCCAGTTTGCCGATCTGGCCTTTGATCACATAGCCTGTTTGTGCAGAGGCAACAAAAGCACTTATCACTAATGTTGCTGCCAATACTGTTTTTTTCATGGTTTATAGATTATTTTTTCGTGATTTTGGATGGAGCGGTTGTATTTTTAGAAGGTTTTGCTTCCAGGAATTGATTATAAATCTTTTGGTTATTTAGGATATCTAATGCTGTACTAAAGGCCGTACTCGCTTCATTTCGAACACGAAGCGCATAGCCTTTACCCAGATAGAGCATATCGGCCATCTCTGCCTTTAATTCTACAGCAATGGTTTTTCTTGCTACCTTATCGCTTACTGGCGGAAGTTTAAGCCCCTGCTTAATCGCACTGGTCATGATCTGATCAATCATTTGCTCCTCTATATTAAAGGAATGATCAAAAGCATCAAAGTCAGCATATTTGTCTGTTAAGCTTTTTCGGTTTTGTTGTACATAATTGAAAGCCGCCTGTGTTACCCGCCCGCTGTTCATCAATTTATTTAACCATGCGCTGTAAATCGCCGTATCAATTGGTATGAACTTATCGGGCATAATCCCGCCTCCGCCATAAACCGTTCTTTTATTTAAGAGGGTGGTATGTTTTAAAGAATCCGGAAAGTTGATGTGCCCGCCTTCAGTCAGTTCACCAGAGGCCATACGCCTGTTAAAATCTTCAAAGTAATCTGTTTTACCTTTAGCATAAGACTTTTGAATTGATCTGCCCGATGGCGTGTAGTAGCGTGCAGCTGTCAGTTTGATTACAGAACCATCGCTTAACTCAAGGCCTTTTTGCATGATGCCTTTACCAAAGCTTCTTCTACCGATGACCACTGCCCTGTCCCAATCCTGTAAAGCGCCTGTTAATATTTCGCTTGATGAAGCTGTTGACTCATCAATCAAAACCACCAGATCGCCTGTCATAAACTGGCCAAAACCACCCGTCATATAGTTATCTTTTACACCGGAGTTGGTTACCGAATAGAAAACCAGTTTCTCCTTCGGAAGGAATTCATCCGCTACACCGATAGCAGCTTCAACAAGTCCGCCTCCGTTAGATTGTAAGTCCAGGATTAATTTGGTCATGCCTAAAGCCTTTAACTTCTTTAGTGCTGCATCCATTTCTCTCCTGGTTGACAGACTGAATATAGCCAACGAAATATAGCCTATATTTTTGCTGACCATGTAACTGGTATTGATGGAGAGATCAGCAATCTGTTCCCTCATCACATTAAATTCAAGCGGTGCGGTTTGCAACTTGCGCATAATGCCTAACTTAACAGCCTTCCCTTTTTCACCCCGCAGCAGTCGCATCACATCCTGGTTTCTTAAACCTTTGCCGAAAATGGAGGCGCCGTCAACCGTACTAATCCGGTCGCCTACCTGCAAACCTGCCCTTGCCGCCGGGCCATCAGAATTAATACCCGTTATAAAGGTGCTATCAGCCACCATGGCAAATGAGATCCCAATACCGGCAAAACTACCGGTCATTTGCTCATTCATGGCTTCAATTTCTTCCCGGCTGATGTAACTGGAATGCGGATCGAGGCTGCTTAACATCGCTTTAATGGCCGCATCAACAACCTGCTCATCATTTACCGGATCTACATAGTTATCCTGGATCAGTTTTAAGGCATCCTGCAGCTTAATCTTCGGATTCATCTGTGCCTGAACAGAAAGCCCAATCCAAAAGGAAAAAAAGGCTGTAATTATCGTTTTTCTTATCATCATTTCTCTGCTCTTAAAATCTCAATCGCGGTAGATAATTCATCGCGTAACTGGCTCGGACTACCGGAATATCCTTCTGAACTGTAGCGTACAACACCGTTTTTTACGATGATTTTGCGTGGGATAGAGGACTGTTTAAACAATGGTAAAAGGCTCTTAAATACTTGATCCTGTGTCCCTGTCTGACTAATAGCATCATGCAAAAGATTGAAACGAAAGCCCTGACTTTTTACATAGTTTACAGATTTGGCTTTATAATCGCCAAACTGCATGGTACCAATCATATATACGGCAACCTTCGGATCTTTAGCATACTGGTCAACCAGAAGTTGCATACCCGGGAAAGCCTCAATGCATGGTCTGCACCATGTTGCCCAGAAGTCAATCACCACAATCTGGTCTGCCCAATCTTTAGAATTAACCATTTTACCATCGGCATTTTCTAAACTAAATGGCGTAAGCGGGTAGTTAACCATGTTCGCCATTACATGCACCTTCATTTCATTTTTCTTGTCTGATGGTGTTAAACCGGCAAGGTAATGCTCATAGCCTTCTTCCTTACCGCCATGCTCGCTTTTATACAAATCCTTAAGTTTGGTAAACATAACCGGCGTTACGGCATTGGCAGCCACGCTCGATTCCAATAAGGGCTTAATGGCTTTGGTATCGTTCAGTTTTTCTAACACATTAACATGCATTTCATTTAAATCCGCATTTCCGAAAGTGCCTTTTTCTGATAAATATTTGAAGTACTGGTTTGCCCCGGCATAATCACCCTGGGCATTTGCAAGGGCAATGTGCGTAAATAAGCGATCATCCATTTGATTATTCGCATTTTCCTGAGCTTTTTCGGCATCATCGAAATCGCCTGAATAAGATTTGTCCTTTTGTCTTTCCAGCAGATAAGGAATAATTATGCGGCTATCGTTATAAAGTAATTTCTGATCGCTTTTTCCCGCCATTTGATTTCGGGTGATGTTCCAGCGGTAGATTTCGTTGGCAGTTTTAAAATCAATATCCTTAAATAAGCCTAAAAATTTTTCATTTTGCCCGTCGTCAAAGTATTGTGTCGCCAGGTTTCTGAATATCGTATAGTAAATATATCCCTGATTGTCTGGCGATTTCTTCCAGTCGCTGTATGGAAAAGCCTTAAGAAAATCTTCAGCACCTGTTTCAAAATCCTTTCCGTATTTTCCCTGCGTATTTTTTCTGAAGCTTAAAAACCTGGCCGTGCTGCTTTTTGGGTAATCTTTCAAAATAACTGATTCTACTGCTGCTGAACCATTTTTATCTTTTAATTTATCGTAATAGCGTTGTGCCTGTGCTAAAAACTGTTCGTTAAGATTTCCGTTTTTTAGTTCGCCCTTTAACAGGTTATCTGCCATTACGCTGAACTCAGCAGCAGGCATGATGAGTTGCTTCAAATCGAGATAATTGAACAGAAGTGACCTTGGTATACGTTTAGAAAGCTTTTCTTCCTTTTGCAGCAAAGAATCAATCATCTTTTGGTCCTTGGAAGGACTAACAAAGCTGTTCAGTGTCCAATCGCCGGTCGCGCCTGCTTTCAAACCGGCTTCTGCCAGATAGGTACCTGGAATTATTTTTCCCTTAGTATCCATAACCTGATGGTAATAACCTTTACCATTCTGATTGTCAACTGCTTCAGGATTTTGAAGATCACCCTGATAAAATTTCAAAGCGATTAATAGGGCATGATCCGGAAGCTGATAGTTTCCTGTCCAGATGTCGCTCTTTTTTGCTAACTGAACAGGGACAGTAGTCCATTTGTTACCGTTGTATACGGCCGCGAGTGCTTTAGGCCCGTCACTAAATTCAAGATCGCCACCTTTCGGTTGGTATTGAAAGCTGATTTTCTGGTTTTGCTTTAGTATTTCGGGCTGCCAGGTTACCGTTTGTGCAGCTAACTGCTGCCCGAAAAACGGGCAAAGCAGTAGCATACATTTTCTAAAAAAATGTTTTTTCATGGATTGATTTTCTATCTAGGGTTTTGTTGCAATTCGGGGTTCAGAAGAATGTATTTATCTCCGACAGGATATAAGTAAAGGTTGCTATTGGGTTGTAAAGTATAATTAACCCCCTTGAAACTGCGATTCTTTGTTATCGCGAAATCGTTATCAAGATTCAGACGTTTCTGGTCAAACCAGCGCATCCCTGTTCCAAAAAATTCCCTTCTTTTTTCTTCAACAACGATACGAAGCGCATCACCGGCACTTGCCGCTGTTAATGGAACATAATTAGCCGTTGTAAAGCGCTTAATTCTCAAATTATTGACCAAACTCATTGCATCTGCAGTTTTTCCAGCCCTGGCTAAACATTCTGCTTTAATCAGCATCATTTCAGGCACAGTAGGGCCATTGTTGATTACAAATTCATTAATCAGGTATTTGGTGGATGCCCTTCCGGTAAAGGAGGTGCTAAACTGATTGCCAAACTTGCTTCTAACATCTGAAAACAACTTATAGCGCAAGTCTGTCGTTCCTAAGGAAGTCAGTAAGTCACTACTTAGGGAAGTAGCAGGGTAAACTACATTTGAAATCTTGGAAAACAGGATTTCAGGATTCAATAGCCTAATAGGAATGGCTACAGGTGTATTTTCGTAGGTTTTTAAGTCGAGTAAGCCACTTTGCAATGCCAGGGCGCTATCCGCGTATAACGCTGCATTATTAAAATCGCGCATGTTGAGGTATGTTTTGGCAAATATGGCATAGCCTGATACTTTCGCCGGGCGTACATTATACGCTGCAACCGCGGGCAAACGACTTATTGATATTCTTAAATCATTTAATATCTGCTTATACACATCGGCAACAGAGGCTCTGTTGAGTTTAGCAAATAAATTTGGTGTGGTCAGCAGCGGAACGCCCAGGTCAGTTGATGCTGAGGCTGCATTATATTGCTTGCCGTATGTATTTACCAACACCAGATAAGTATATGCCCGGTGTACCAAAGCCTCTGCATAAATCTGCTGCTTTTCTGCTTCCGTCCCATCCTGAGATGCTAAAACACCGTCTAACACCTGGTTGCATACATAAATGGTTTTATATAGCTTGTCCCAATCGGCATCGCTTTGACTTTCTGAAGTATACTTTGGTGCCCAGGTGTATACATTGCCTAAAATATCGCCAAGTGCGTTTTGCCTTGTTGCATCTGTTATTTCTATATCATCACCTGAAAGAATCGGATAAGAATAGGTCGGTTCCAGAACACTATTATTATTCATGGTATTCCTGAAATCGGAAGTATATTTTAGTGTCCTGACTGAAAGCTGATCAATCTCCACATATTTTCTGCAGCTCGCCAAAGTAATTGCTAAGGCAAACAATATAATTGAATATCTATTTTTCATGTTGATTAAAGCGTTGCATTAATTCCAAAAACATAACTTGGCGTAGGTGTTACGCTACCAAAATTTCCTGTATTGATAAATTCTGGATCGATACCATCTTTATTTGCCCGCCAGACAATCCCCAGGTTTCGCACATTTGCCGATAGCGACAAAGATTTCACAAAGTTGCGGGGCAGGAAGCGCTGTGGAACGATATACGCTAGAGAAATCTGTTGTAAACGGATGTTATCTGCATTTCGAACCAAAGCATCTGAAAAACGGTAACGGTTAATGCTGTTAAAGTTCAAATCTGTCAATCCCGGAATAACATCAGGATTGGCTTCATCACCTGGTTTTCTCCAGCGATTATCCAGTTCTCCCTGACGACCAAGCACGCCTGAATATGTGCCTGCAAAATTTGGATAATTGGTCACGGCATTTTTTAAGAAAATATGGCCAAAATAACCTACAAATCTTACTCCTAACTCCAACTGACCATAGCTGAAGTTGTGGTTGAAACCGGCCGTATAAGGCGCAAAGCGTCTACCCACGTAAACTAAATCATCTTTGGTAAATGCATTGGTAAGATTGGTTGTATTGTTGATGATGTTGTTGTTGCGGTCATAAATCTGCGATTGACCTTTATTATCAAGTCCTGCCCAGCGATAAACATAGGTAGCTCCTAATGGCATGCCCTCAATTGTCGCTGCTGTCCCTGCGATACTACTGGCGTTATTGGCATATCGCTGATCAGTAACCTTATTGGTGTTATAGCCAAAATTCAATATCGACTTCCAGCTGAACTTGCCAGCCCTGATAATTTCACCGTTTAAAGTGAATTCATAACCACTGCCGTTTAAGGTGCCACTATTGAAATTAAGGTTCGACCATCCATATGTCGGGTTATAGGCAAAGTTCCCTAAAATGCCTGTTGTTCTTTTTAAATATACATCAAAGCTTCCATTTAATCTGCCCTTAAAAAATCCAAAATCAACTCCCAGGTTGGCCATTTTTGTGGTTTCCCAACCCAGATCAGAATTGGCAGGTAAATCGATATTGCCTACTGGCTGGTTGGTGCGTGGATCGGTACCTGTTATTGTTAATATAGGCACATTTGTGCCAGTCAGTGGTGCTACACCAGCCGTACCTAAAGTTGCACGAACGCTAAGTGCGTTCAGCCATTCTGTATTCTGTAAAAATTCTTCTTTGTTCGCATTCCACCTCAAACCAACTGACCAAAATGGTACGGCTCTTTTACGCCTGTCAACTCCCAGTAGCGTGGCATCGTCAAACCTTAAACTACCAGTAACAAAATATTTTTCCTCATAACTGTATGATGCATTACCATAATAGGATAAATACCTCTTACGGTAAGCAATTAGACTACTTAAATTAGCACCTAAAGACTGGCCATAACCATAAATATCCGGATATATTTGCGTAGGATTAACTGTTGCAGTTGTACGTGTATCTGCGTTAAATCCGTACCTGGTTTCAGATGTATTATCCGAATTGGTTTCTCTGATTTCGGCACCAGCAATGGCATTGAACTGGTGTTTACCGCCGATATTAAAGTCAGAGTTTAGCTGACCTCTTAGAGATGTTTCTGATGATGTGTTCCCATAGGTAATGTAGCGTCCACCCGCAAAAGATGGTGGAACTGCCCGGCCATTAACAAGCGGGGTAAAGTTATTTGTAAGCAGTCTGCCTGCATAACTATTTGCATCATCCAGTGTATAGGAGCTACCAAACTGCCGCTGATTAGATATGGAAACATCAGCATTTAGCCATTTCGCAATTTTACCATTTAAACCTGCACTCATCCTGAGTACATTATTTTTAGCAATAGAATTTGAATAATTTAACTCATCCAATGTATTGTAAGTAAATGGCAGATAACCCTGGCCTACCAATTTGTTTGCGTAAGCATCGGTAATGATAATATTTCTGCCAATACTATTGCCATTTGCATCCTGCAATAAATCATAAGGACGGAGCGCTGTAGTACTTACCGAAAGTGCATTTACTGCAGCCTGGTTAAACTGGGACCTGGAATACTGGTAATTAAACAATGCCCTCAAGGTTACTTTTTTATTAAAAAAATCGGTTGAGGTATTGGCATTTACAAAAGCATTTTCGCCATAATTGCTTCTAAATATTGGAGTATCTTTGGTGTAATTTCCAGAAATATAATAGGTACTGCTTTCAGAACCGCCTGAATAAGAAAGATTATACTGATGATTAATAGCATTCTGAAGTAAATATTTTTCAATCTGCTTCATGCCATCTCTCGATGCAATTTCAGCCAGTGCGGCATCGCGCTGTGCCACAGTTGCTGTACCCCTTTTAACCCGGAACATCCATTCGGTAGCTTCACTGTTGTTGGGCGTGTAAATTTCATTCCCCTGCCCTGCTGTTAAAGGGTCTACAAGTATTCCTTTATCCACCATCTCCTGCTCCAAATTAATGTATTGCGCACTGGTCATCCAATGCAAATCTGCAATGGAAGGATTTTTTGATATGCCAAAAATATAACCAACGTTCAAGGACGGGGCAATCTTTTTTCCTTTCTTAGTTTCTATAACAATTACCCCGTTTGCTGCTCTTGAACCCCATATGGATGTAGCTGAAGCATCTTTAAGAAAGGTAATCTGCTCAATATCTGCCATATTAATGTTACTGATAATTGAGTTACCAAAGGTATTGCCGCTTACGGGTGAGGTTAAGGTTGCACGGTCGCTCGGATTCATTAAAGGAAATCCATCTACTACGATGAGCGGGATGCCGTTGCCGGCTCCATAATTATTTACACCGCGAATTTGTACAGCGTTGTTTTTAATGTCAAATTTAACACCCGCTACCTGCCCTTCCAGGCGTTCCAGAATATTTACAGCCGGGTTAGCTGCCAGTTCTTTACCGGTAATAACCGAATAGGCACCTGCGGCACGCTCCTTACTTATTTTCTGATATCCGTTTGAAACTACCGACACTTCCTCGAGCGCAGCTGAAGACTGTCGGAGTATGATGTAATAAGTAATGGTCTTCCGGTCAACGAAAATCTCCTCGCCCTTAAAGCCCAGATAATTAATTTGCAAGACATAACCATTGGCAGGCACATCATTAATCACCAAGTCTCCGTTTTTGTCGGTGGTATACACCTTATTGATTGTTTTGTTGTACACATTGGCTCCGGGAAGTGGTCTGCCCGAAGAATCCCTTACCGAAACCTTTACATCAACGGCCTTTATAATATCAACCAGTTTATCCGTTACACTTTTTTCTTTAATTACAATGGTTTTGCCATCCAGCGAAAAAGTAAGGCCCTGGTTGTTTAATGATTTTTGAATAGCCTCGAATACGCTAACCTGGTTAACATTGATAGATACAGGCTTGGCATCCAGCACAATGCTGAGATCATAAATAATGTCGTAACTACTTTGCTTACGAATCTCTTTCAGGATGCGTTCCAGTGGTGCATTTTTTTCCACAATAGAAACTTTCTGCGCCTTGGTTGCTGCGCTCAGTTGCATAAAAGCAATCATTAAGATCATGGCTGTAAGTCGCATAACAAGCAGCAGTTTGCTGAGCTGCCTGTGGAGCAACCCGAGTGAAGTAAAATTTTTATACATTTGTTTGTTTGGTTTAGCACCATGCTTACGTTTCGAAGGCTTTGCATGATGTGGTTAATAGTTGATAATTATTATCAGCATCCAAATTTCTTCCAGAGGTGCCGCCAAGCACTTCTGGTTTTTTTTAGATACCGGATGATTATTTGGAAACGGTGATCCTCCTTCCTTCTAATTTAAAATGAACTTTTCCGGTTAATTGAATATGGTTCAATACTTCAGATATATTAGTTGCTCTCGACATCCATCCGCCCAGCATGAGCTGTTTTGGTGCAGATTCGTCATAAAATACTTCTACATCATACCACCTGGCTATCTTACGCATCGCACTTTGTAAGTCCTCCCTAAAAATAAACTCGCCGTTTTTCCATGCCACCGCTTCCTCTGTATCCGCATTCCGCAACTGCATTTTCCCCTTGTAAACCTCAGCTTGTTGTCCGGGTTTCATTAAGGCAGTCTGGCCTTCCACTCCTTCAATCCGCACACTTCCCTGAAGCAGGGTCGTTTTTATTGCAGGCTCATCCAAATAAGCATTAATGTTAAAATGTGTACCCAAAACCTGAACACTTTCATATTCAGCATTATTTTTTTTCACTGAAACGGAAAATGGTAATCTGCCACTTTTGCCTTCTATGTGTTTGATTTCAAAATAACCTTCTCCGGTAAGGGTAACGTTCCGCTCATTGGAAGCAAATTTAGTCGGATACGTTAATGACGAGCTTGCATTTAACCAAACGGTTGATCCATCAGGTAAAACGATCTTGTATTGCCCCCCGGCAGGCGTTGAAACGGTATTAAGACCTGAATGACCTTTCGCATCGGCTGTTACATTATAAATTAACTGACCATCTGCTGTTTTAATAATTTCTAAACCATTCTCCTTAATCATCTGGCCATTAACCATTTGAGCAAGATCTATTTTTCTTCCATTTGACAATGTTAACAGGGCAATATTTTTACCCGGAGCAATGTCTTTTTCTTTAGCAACTACAAAGTGATCCTGATCTTCATGGCTATTTTTAGTTAAAATAACGGCCAAACCCATCATTACAAGCAATGATGCTGCAATTCCAAGCTTAGTGAAGGTTGATAATGATGCGATAAAGGATCTTTTTTCTTTTCCTTTGAAAGCACTTTGATCTAATTCAATGTTTTGGTTGATTTTTGTCCAAATGTTGTTTCCAATCTCCGGGTAATTAATTTCTATTTCCTGATCTGCTGCTGCTTCAGCATTTTGCAAATACCAGGTCTCCAGTCGTGCGCTTTCCTGAGCGGATAACTTATTGCTCAGGTAATCACTGACGGGTTGACTTTTGCTATTATTATTCATGCGCTATCATAGGTGGTATATTAGCATGACAGGCAGCTCTACACAATGTTGTATGCCGTATTAAAAAAAAGTTATTTTTTTGTTATTTTTTTGAGGAGATTATAAAAAGGCAATAAAAATGCCGAGGTGATTTCCAAATTTAGTTCTTAAGGTGGAAATGGCTTTATTCATTTGGGTTTTCACGGTGAGTTCGGAAATATCCATTTTTTCGGCTATTTCTTTATAAGAAAGGTTATGCTTGCGTTTTAATTCGAATACTTCACGCATTCTGGACGGAAGTTTCTGAATTTCAGATTCAATGAGATGGGCTAAAATATTTTCCCTCACCCTGTGGTCTGCTATTTCATATCCTTCTTTCATAAAACTTCGGATCTCAGCCAGGTAATTATCCTTTACCGTACTTCTGCTGAAAATATTTAATATACCATTTCTTGTGGCAGCATACAGATAGGCTCCAATGGATATATTTTCATCCAGTTGATTCGCTATTTTCCATAATTTCACAAAAACATCCTGAACAACATCTTCACTCTCGTCGTGATTTTTCAACATTTTTAAGGCATGCCGGTATAGTATGGGCCAATAGCGATTGTAAATTTCTGCAAAAGCATCCTTATCAGCGGTTTTAATCATCGCTAACAACTTTTCATCAGTAATTGAAGCGTAAAAAGCAGGCATTTGCGAAATAGAATTTATTTGGAAAAATCAGGAATATATTATTTGAACTCTAAATATAGGGAATAATTTTATTCTCATTCCTCATTTCTGGCGTTAGTCATGTCAAAAAAGACGCCGATAGCAGTTATTTTAAACAAATAACCGCTAAATACTGCAGAAATTATCATTTATAAAAAAGCGACCTCCATCGACTGATCAAAATAAATGCAAATTGTATGATTAATTTTACTTAAATTTCAAATATCTGTCATCAAAACAAAACCTTTATTTTCACACTATTGTTCCTCAATAAAGATCGCAATCATAAGATCAAATGAGAATTTTAGTTATTTTAGTTTTAATCTTTTCACAAAAAACCGATGTTGTTAAACGATCGGCTGAATTAAAAACTAAAAATTATAACTTAAAAAATATAGAATTTATTGAAGCAGCGGTAACATTTAAACCGCCTTACCGGAATAAACGTGAATACTGAACTGAAAAGAAATCCTCTTTTCACCCTATAAGTTTCAGGGTTCTTACATTTAGGGCATTTATGCGAAACAGCAATCAATTTGTTTGGGGTTTATTGGAATAGAGAACTATTATGCAAACATACCATCTCGCTGGAACGTAAAATAAGAATATAGATATACTACTGATATAAGTAGATAAACAAATGAAAATTATCGTTAATGTTAAATCATTGCAAAGCCATTCTTTATTTAATATTAAAATGTATTATAATCTGCTTTCTAAAAAATAATAACTACAGTTTTAATATCAATTCTGTTTCAATTGACGTTAATGGGTTATGAAACTTCAAAAATTTTTATTCGTTACTTTATTAATCATTGGCAGCGATCGTCTGTTTGCACAATCAACTTCTCCATCCTCTACCATGAACCCATTGGAAAGTAATAGAAAGAAAATAGATTCCCTAGATCGGCAACTCATTGAGCTATTGGGTCAGCGCGAACTTGTAGTGAAGGAAATAGGGATTTATAAAGCAAAGAACCACATCCCACCCCTACAGGCCGCACGTTTTCAGCAGGTGCTGGAGAAAAATATAGCCGCAGGTAAAAAGCATGATTTATCGCCTGATTTTGTAACTGAAGTTTTCAATGCCATTCACAAAGAAAGTTTAAGAAAAGAAGAGGAAATAAAATCTGCCAATTCTGGTCAGTAAGCCATTAAGCTTTTTGATTGATGTTCAATAAATCCAGATTTTATTGAACATCAATTCATTTTTCAAGCAGCCTCTCTCATTTATTGTTTCTTTAGGGCAGCAATTTCTACAGATCCACTGATCAGTGACTTACCTTTCACTGTTAAGATCATATTGCCCGGCTTGCCTGTAGACTGTACCAGGATGACCAGTTTACCGCTAAACAGTTTCATGGTCGGTTGATCGAACATTTCCAATGAGGTGGCATCTCCATTACAAACCGCTTTGAATTTGCCTTCACCCTTCACTTCAAAATTCAATCTCTCGCTAGTGGTTGGACAAGGGTTTCCATTTTGATCCACTATTGTTGCGGTAACGAATGAGATATCTTTTCCATCAGCAACGATCTGTTTCCGGTCAGGATCAAGTACAATGCGGTAAGGTTTACCCGCGGTAGTTTTCGTTTCCTCTGCAACAGCCTTGCCATTTTGATCATAGGCTACCACTTTCAATGTACCTGGCTCGTATTTTACATCCATCCACATTAAACGGTAACGGTTTTGAGGCGTGGCCTTGTTCTTCTTTTGCACCCCTAAGCTTTTACCATTTAAAAAAAGCTCTGCGCTTTCATAATTTGTGTAAACAAAAACGGGTGTAGTTTGTCCTTCTCTGCCTTCCCAATTCCAGTGTGGAAGTAAGTGTAAGGTTGGCTTTCCTGTATTCCACCTGCTTCTGTATAGATAATAACGGTCTTTTGGAATCCCGGCTAAATCACACATACCAAAATAAGAACTTCGTGAAGGCCAGCTTTCATCATATGGTGTAGGCTCACCCAGGTAATCAAAACCGGTCCATACAAACTCACCAATTACCCAGGGCTTATCGTCCTGCATTACGAAGTCATCATCCGGCACGTTAGACCAATCACAACATTCCAGATCGTAAGATGAACTCTGGAAATCAGGATAAGTTTTATTCTTAGCTTTAACAACCGGGAATTTATAGATCCCTCTTGAACTTACCGTTGAAGCCGTTTCAGAACCCAATAACATGCCTTGAGGAAAAGCTTTATATGCTTCATCGTATAAATGCACCCTATAGTTTAAGCCCGGAATATCCAGCAAGGCACCAAAACCAGAAGCCATGGTGGCTTTTACCTGATCCATGCCTACCGTTACCGGACGTGTTGGATCTTCCCGGTGGAAAATTTCCTGTAACCATTTAGCCCTTTTCACACCCTCTGCGCCAAACTGATCCGGTACTTCATTGCCCGAACTCCACATGACAATGCAGGGATGATTTTTGGTGGCTTTAACTAAATTCACAACATCTTTTTCCGCATCCTGCTGGAAGAAGCGGTGATAACCATTTTCTACTTTTGGCTTGGCCCATTCATCAAAAGTTTCGGCCAGGAACATAAAACCAAGTTCATCACACAATTCCAGTTGCTCTAAAGATGGCATATTGTGCGAACTGCGAATGGCATCACAACCCATATCCTTTAAAATCAGCAGTTGTCTGCGCAATGCAGCAATATTAATGGCCGTGCCCAGCGGACCTAAATCATGGTGCAGGCAAACGCCCTTAAACTTCCGAACCTTTCCATTTAAACTGAAGCCAGTTCCGGCAAGGTAGCTGATTGATCTGACACCAAAACGGGTAGTTACTTCATCTAAAAGTTTGTTCCCATCATATAAGCTAGAAACAGCGGTATACAGATAAGGTGTTTCAGGGCTCCATAAATTTGGATGTAATACTTTAATATTTTGATCGGCTTCATTGCCAAAGTATGTTTTGGCCGTATCTGTAGCAACCAACTTTCCCTGACCATCTAAAATTCTGGTGATCAGTTTAGCCCCCGCAGCAGAAAGTTTGGTTTTGATGTTCACCTTGGCGAAATCCTTGCTTACTTCTGGTGTAGTAATGCTTACACCCCACTGTTCAATGTTTTCTTTATTTTTAGTAATCAATCGAACATTGCGGTACAAACCTGCACCAGGATACCACCTGGATGACTTTGGCTGATTACTCAGGTGAACCGCCAATACATTCTTTTGGCCGGCAAGTATGTGATCGGTAATATCCATATAAAAGTAGTTATAACCGTAATTCCATTCGCCCACTTTAACACCGTTTAAATACACTTTGGGTTCACTCATTGCCCCATCAAACTGCAAAATTACCTGCTTGTTTTTTGCACTGGCTGGCAGGCTAAATGTATTTCGGTACCAGGCTTCACCGATATAAGGCAATGCACCGGTGCGACCGGTTTTCTCACTCGGCTTTGATTCTCCATTTTGCACAATGGCCACCATTTGCTTATCAATTTCCTTATCAAAAGGCCCTTCTATTGCCCAGTCATGCGGAACGGTGACATTTCTCCAGGCCCTGTCATTAAAATCTTTTGCAAATGAGGCTTCATTTTTACCTTTAAAAAACTTCCATCCGTCGGTAAGCAGTTGTTCAGTTCTATTTTGTGCAAATGAAGTAAACGTAACAGTGAATAGGAAAAGGATAATCAGCGTGCTTTTTAAAGAATAAATTTTCATAAAGGATCAATGTAATGGAGTAAGGTATCAAGCTAAAATGAAGGTAATCACTTATTTAAAGTAAACGGATGATATGGTTAAGTTAACGGGTTGAATTTTGTCGCTGTAACCAAAAGTAACTTCCAGTTTTTCAATTCGGTTTAAATCAAACCCGGCGTTTATTGGCGATTGATAATATAAGGGCAGGAAACCAGGATATGGTCGTGGCAATAACAATTGCTGGTCTGCTTTCAACTGGTTTAACGGAATCTCTATTTCCCGGAAATCGTGGTCAGCTGAAATTTCTTTTGAAAAGAAATGTGCATCAGTATCAATCAAACCCACTTTTACTTTTGTGTTTTTAAGGTTCGATTTCATCCGGATCACCAATGTGCTCATGCCGGATAAGTCAGTCATTCTTCCCGACAGGTAATCGCCAATAAAACTTTGAAAACCCATCATCGCTGCCTTTTCAGGTGCATTCATTGAAAGCTTTAATTCCAGGTTTAGCGGATTTTCAGAGGAGGTAAATTCCATTTTATTATTCTTCCAATCCGGATTATAAATATTGATGTTATTCCGGTCTGATTCGGGATTGAAAACTTCCAGATGTGCATTTTTCGCCGCGACATAGGTTTGGTAACTTTCGGTTTCCGGCCTATCCCAAACATAAGGATTGCCCGGAACATTCCCTGGAAAAGTATGGTATTTTCCATTGGCCTGGTGAACCATAACCCGGTAATTTAATACTCCAGGCTTTAACATTTCGGCAGGAACAATTGCCGTGAAATGGTACGGATCTATTTTATTTAAGCCCATGCTTTTCCATTGGCCAGGCGCATTGTTCAATGCTATGTAAGCAGAATCTTTTTGATCAAGACCAAAAATTTCCATTTTAATTGCCAGATCTACATTTTCACTCGCGGTTTTTAAAGGTTGATGTTTCACAAAAACCCCCTTTAAACTGGCCTTTGGTGCAACGAAATCGCCAAGGACGATATTTTCATAGGCATCTTTAGCTTTCCATTGTGACTTCAGCCCTTTCTTTATGAGCAAATAACTTCCTGGCGAAATATTGAATCGACCAGTCTTTGTTTGAGCAGCATACTGATTACCAGCATTTAGGCCTTTAATTTCAAATGCTGCGCCCAAATCATCCAGTTTAACTTCCATCACTGAATTTTTCCAATCAATTTGTGTAACCGTTTTTTGAGGCGAAGCTTTTGCAAAAGGATCACTGACTGGAATGGCATCAGGCATCACTTCCAAACGCCAGATTCCTTTTGCCACCTGATCAATAAAATAAGCGCCATTGCCCTGGTATTGAACTACAGGAGAACTGCCTACTCCTGCAATATGTTTAATTTTTAGGCTGTTAACTGGTTTTGAAACAGTTGAATTGGTATAATAAAAAGCCTCTGCTGTATTCATTTCGCTGAGTGCCTTTTTGTAATCAAGTTTAAAAGCACCAAAACTGGTTTCACTATCGGATTTAAATAACCTTGGAAGCTGATGGAATGCTTTGGAGGCAATTAATAAGCTAATGGCTTTTTAAGGCGTGTAAGCCAGGTTTAAATAATGGGTTTGGTACTCGGTATTGGCATAGGCTGTAGCCATTGGATCATAGGCAAATTGTGTGGCCCATTGAAAACCAGCTGCCCTGAAACTTTTCGCCATGGCGGGATACATAATGGGGGTCATCACATCGCCTGCATCAAATTCATACACCACTTTTGCACGGTTGGCAAAGGCAGGAATGGTATCAAACGGAATTTTATACGCAGCTACATTCGGCAGGAAATTGCCTTTTAAGGTATGGCCTGCTACTAAACCGGTTGGGTACCATTGAAAACTATGTCCCTGCACATCGGCTTTAACAATGGCCGCCGCGTACTTAGGCGATTCGCTGATGTTGTAAAAAATGGGTTTGCTCCACCCGGTACTTTTAATGGCACTCACCATTCTGTTGATGTATTCTGTTGTGCGTTCAGGTGCGCCACTATGCTGGGGTTCATTGTTCACTTCAGTTGCCAGAATATCCGCATCTTGCTGATAGGTTAACCCCGTATATGGATTTTTATGCTTGAAGAACTGTTTCAGGTAGTTTTCCTGAGCCTTAAAAGCTGCTTCATTCATTAACGCATTGTGTTTACCGTATTTACTGGAGAAACTTCCGGTAGGCTCATCTTTTTCCGGGTATCCATTGCCCCAAAAAGCAATGGGTGTGACTAATGTTTTGATTTTTCTCTTTTTCAGTTCTGCCAGTAAAAAATCGAACAGGCGTAAATGTTCATTGTTTAGTAGGTTCCCCAATGAATCTGAAATTTCCGTATCCCATATATGTACCCTGAAGGCATCTAAACCTAAACGGGAGAAATGATAAACATCATCTTTAATGGCCTGTTCTGCACTAATTCCCGTTTTTAAGATAGCCCGATTGCCATAGGCAAAGGGCACTGTGTAATTGGTACCGAAAAAGGCAGCTTCCTGATGGTTTTTTTCCCAGCGGATCACCCCTTTCGCATCTACATAAATGCCTTGCTTATTTTGTGCCTGGCCAAAGCCGGACATTAAAATAAAGACCAGAATAAATAAATATTGTTTATTTAAAATCATGTAAGAAGTTTTTGATCAAATGTGTTTTTTGTCACCACTCCTTCCCTTTGGGTACCCGCTAAGAGGGAATGGTCACGACTTATACAGCTTGCAAATTAAGGCAAAAAGGCATCCATCGCAACGGTAGGTTTGCCCGAATCATCGAATGCGCCTAACTTGTAGCCATTCCAGCTGTTGTAAGCTTGTGGTTCCCAGTAAAAAACACCTAAGCCTTTATTATTGGCAAGCGATTTATTTTTCGCCATAATATCTTTAATAAAGTCTCTGCAAGCAGAAGCATCCGTAACCGGCATCCCCACTTCACAAATCATCACTTCAGAACCATAACGTGTAACCATATCATTCATATTGGCTAAACATTGGGTATTTTTTGCAGACCAATCTGCCGCAGTTGGGTAAAGCGACATGCCCACTACGTCCCACTTGGTACCATTGGCTTTTAGTCCGTCAAAAATCCACCTGAATAAACTATTATCATATCCATTGGCTATATGTACCACCACTTTAGAAGCTGGATCTACAGCCTTCACGCCTTCATAACCTGCCTGAATCAATTCCGCAAAATTTTTCATGCTTACAGATGCCTTTCCATCATTCCACAACATACCATCGTTGGTTTCATTACCTACCTGCACCCATTCCGGGATAATGTTCTCTGTTTTCAAAGCCGTTAAAACGGCAACAGTATGACTGCGAACGGAAGCTTTTAAGGTGGTGAAATCCTGATTGGCCCAGGCCGCTGGTTTGTTCTGCTGCGCAGGATCTGCCCACGTATCGCTATAATGAAAATCAATCAGCACACGCATATTCGCAGCCTTCGCCCGTTTTGCTTTGGCCAATACATCGGCGGTATTACAATATCCCGAAGCCGGATTAACCCAAACCCTTAAGCGGATGGTGTTAATACCTTTATCTTTTAGAATTTTAAACAAATCCTGTTGCACGCCGGCGCTGTTGAAAAACTTCCGCCCTACGGCTTCCATTTCGGTTACCCAGCTTACATCGGCACCTTTAGCATAGGTACCTACCGCATCAGCTTCAGGGTAAAATTGCGTTTCACCTTTAATGGTTTTCTTGCAACCAGCACCTGTTAAAATTATGATCACCACTAAAGTAAACCATTTGATGCTTTTTATATAATTTGCGAACATATTCATTTTATTTAATGGTATAAGTATAATTTCCGTCGCCCGCACTTAAATCTAAAGTAACAGTAAACACGCCGGTTTTGGTAACCGGGATATTGATTCCACCCCACACTGGTGCACCTGCAAAGACCAAATTGCCAGAGGCATCAACTTTGTAGCTAATGTCATAACCACCATTACAGGTAAATACAAATGATTTTCCGGCGGTTAGTGCTACGTTTGCGGCTTCCAGTTTTCCGGTTGTGGCATTGTAATTCAATGGTGTAGCAGAGGTACTCCAGCCATTATCATCTCCAGAGATGAAAAATTTAACCGGTGTATAAGTGATGGTTAAAGCTGCTACATCAGCATTAACTTTCATATATGCTGGTGAAGGTGAAAGGTATAAATTACCACTATTCAAGCTCATGGTTGTTGCCGTTCCGCCCCAGCCATATACTTTACTCGCATCCAGGGTTGATACCAGTTGAAAAGCATCACCACCATAACCATCTGCGTTGGGCAGGTTCAGGTAACCTTCGTATTTACTGTTAAATTTGGAAGATGCCAGTAAAAAACCATTGGTTCTAGTGGCTGGTGTTTTCCATGAATTGCCTCCTTTAACCAGCAATGCCGGATATTCTACAATGGCTTTGTAAGGGTTTACCGTCATGGTGATGGTGGAGTACACTGGTTTAATGGCAGAGGCTACCCCCGTATTTTGGTATACTTCTGCTTTTAACCTTACAGCGATTGTGCTGGAAGTACCTGTTGGCAATGTGAGTTGCACACCGCTTAATGCATTAAAATCAGCACCGGTATATGTTTTCTGTAAGGTGCCTGCAGGAATTTTCACCACCACTGCATTTGCCCAGGCATTGGTGCCACTGGTATCTGCAGGCAGATCAAATTCCAAAGAATAAGCCGTTACTATATTTGCCCCAAAATTTGCTGCATTAAAACTAAAGGTTACCACATTGGCTGCATCATTGGCAGGACTTAATACTACCGCAGCAGATGAAGTTTTAAATGCTAAAGCTGATGCTGATGGATTGACGACCACGTTATTACTTTCATCCTTTTTGCAACCCGGCATAAAAATGCTAAATAGCAGAAGGGTAAATAAGGAGTTGAATATTTTTTTCATTTTGCTGAAACGTTAATTAATAACCAGGATTTTGACGAAGGTTTGGATTGGCAGATAGATCTGTCGGAGGCAGTGGATACAATGAAAATCTGGCATTTACCGCCGTTCCGTTTCGGGTACCACCTTTCCATGCCCATAAATAGTTAGCCGAGGTAAATTTACCAAAGCGAATCAAATCGGTTCTCCTGAAGGCTTCGTACCAAAGTTCTCTTCCGCGTTCATCCAGAATAAAATCAGTAGTTAAAGCGCCAGAACTAATATTTCCTGCGGTACTTCCATTGTAAGCTCTTGTGCGCAATTGGTTCACATAACCCAATGCAGTACTTAAACTTCCGCCAGTGCCCCCTCTTAAAACAGATTCTGCATAAGTGAGATAAATTTCGCCTAAACGGAAAAGCGGGAAATCAATATCAGAGAAATCTTTCGCTACATCCTGATGAGGTGCCGGTCCGCCTGAACGGGTTTTGTTTCGGTATTTGGTACTCGAATAGCCATCGGTAGAGGTATACAAATCATTCACTTCCAGATTTTGTCCGCTCGTGTAAAACTGCGCCCTGCTATCTGTCGCCCCTGTTTTATCTGCAAAAAGATTCACAAACTGCTGCGTAATGCGCAACCCGCCCCAAGTTCCGCTAGAACCTGAAACCTCTGCAGGTACACCAGCCGGACCATGCATCAGGTAAGTGGTACCGCCATAATTCTGTGTACTGGTACCATCGTAGTTAATGGTTAAAATAAATTCATCTTTATTCAAATGATTATCAGCAATGGTTAATTCACGGTAATTGTTATGTAAGGCATAACCTGCACCCGTAATTTTATTACAATAGGTAATGGCATCAGTATATCTCGGCGTGCCAGTGTATACTTCAGCATTTAAATAAATCCGGCTCAATAATGCCCAGTCAGCCGCCTGATCTGCACGGCCATATTCGTTGGTTTTGGCCGGAGCCAGTTCGGTTTCTATGGCTTTAAGTTCTGACTCTACATAATTAAACACTTCTTTACGCTGCATCTGTAATGGCAAATCTTTCCCGCCAATCTGCGTTTGTTCCGTTACCATTGGTACGTTTCCATAAAGATCCATTAAAACCGAATACTGAAATGCCCTGATGAAACGTGCTTCTGCCCTGAACCTGCGCACCGCTACAGCATCTGCTCCTGTAATTCCATGTTTGCTTAAATTATCATCTGATGATTGGTTAATGAAATCATTACACAAGGTAATCTGAAAGTAGGAACGGTAATACAATCCGTTGATGATTGCATTGGTTGATGACCAGCTCATTTCATGTAAACCCTGAATCCCGGCATCACTTTGCCATGACCAAACAGCCTCATCTGTGGTGAGCTCCTGCAAGTTCCAGTATAAACGAAGGAAATCAGAGTTACCCTCATCCTTAATAATTTCAGTGGGGATGTCTGGCTGGCCAACAGAGGCATTTCCTGTAAGTGCAAAGGCACCATAAACTTTGGCCAATGACTGTTTATAACCGCTTACGCTGGTGTATACATTATCGGCAATTAAATCATTGGTTGGTGTAAGATCCAGTTTGGTGCAGGAAACCATCAAGAATGAAGTGATGCAAACCAGCAGGAACATTTTTAAAACACGTAGTTTCATATATTTTGGATTAAAACGGTTCATCATATTTCAATATAAATCGTTAGTAATTGAGGTTTAAGCCTATAGAATACACACGAGGCCGTGGATAGATGTTGTTATCTATTCCTGAAGCTACCTCAGGATCAAGGCCTTTATATTTGGTGATTACAAATACATTCTGCACGCTGGCGGTTAGCTGCAAATTGGCTTTGCTTTTAAATAATTTTCCAAAGGCATAACCCAGGTTAATATTATCCATCCGCAGGAATGATGCATTCTGAACATAATAATCACTTAACAATTGCTGTGTCTTGAAATTGGTAGTGAGGTAGTTTGGTGATGCATTCAGGATAACCGATGTACCCGTAATTTGTGCGAGGTTACCGCTTTGGCTGTAATTATTATTGTATACGTAACCACCTAAATTCGCCCTCAGGGTAAAGGAGAGGTTCCATTTTTTATAGCTTAAATTATTACTGAAACCGAGGAACAATTTCGGGTCTGCCTGTTTACCTTTCTTTAAATCGCTGGCGGTAATGGCACCATCGCCATTTTGATCAACATAGACACCTTCAATCGGATTTCCAGCCTGGTCATACACCTGTTCAAAAAGATTAAAGATATTTTTCGGTCCGCCAACGGCATTTATAAATACGAATTGTCCGCCTACACCACCTGCTATTGAACCGCTTGGAAAGCCTGCATAGTTAGGATCATTCGGAACTACGGTTAAATTGGTAATGGTATTTTTATTGTATGTGGCATTTACGCTGAAATCCCAGTTGAAATCTTTTTCTTTTACCGGATTAAAGTTCAGCGTCATCTCCACCCCTTCATTTTTCATATCGCCTACATTTACAATTGCCGTGGCGGCGAAATTGGTTCCTGCAGGTTGCGGAATCCGGTTTAACAGATCACTGGTTTTCTTCTGATAGACATCCAGGCTACCACTAATGCGGTTATCAAATAAACCAAAATCAAGCCCGACATTGGCAGTTGCAGTTTCTTCCCATTTAATATTGGAAATGTAAGCACTTGGCCGGTACATCTGGTAAAAGGTATCGCCGAACTGATATTGTGCATTCAGTGAACTTAAACCATAAGTGGAAAGGTAGCCATAGTTATCAATTCCATCCTGCTGACCAGTAATACCATAACTGGCGCGAACTTTCAGGTTGGATATGGCTTTAACATCTTTTAAGAACGCTTCATTTTTAGCGGTCCAGGCTAAGGCAACAGATGGGAAAGTACCATATTTATAGGCCGGGCCAAAACGGGATGATCCATCACGGCGAACTGTTGCTGTTAACAAAAAGCGTTCATCATAATTGTAGTTAAACCGGCCAAAATAAGAGATGAGGCGATATTGAGGTTTATTAAATGGAAAGGCCGGATCAGAATTAGCAACTTTATTTCCTACGGCATCAAAAACCGGATAGAAATATTGCGTAGTTAAATAATCATTGTAAGAATAACCAGCCGTAGCATCAACCCTGCTCTTGATTGATTTAAAATCTTTCACATAGTTCAGGTAAAAATCAACAACGGTATTTTGCCTGTTGGTTTTATATTGATTGCTTACCCCATTGCTTAGAATAGATTCTGCTGCATTCGGATCAACATAAACAGTTCCTTTTCCCGTAGCCACATCATAAGCAGCATTGAAATTAGCATGTAATTCCGGGAGAAATGGAAACTGGTAATCCAGTTGTAAATTACCAATACTTCTCATGGGTTTAGCCCGATCTTCTCTCTGCTCCAGCAAACCAACCGGATTGCGGCCCACCAGATTAACTAAACCCGTAGGACTGGTTGGATCTAACCATTCCCAATAGCCATTGTATGCTGATCGGTTGGTATAAGTGGCCTGCGTAGGATCAAAACTTACCGCGCCACCAATGGCAGCGGTGTTGGCAAATCGTGTTTTTTGCATGCTGCCCTTTAAGTTTAAATCTACCTTTAAGTGATTATCAAAAAAGCGTGGATTGAGTACCAGTGCCGCAGAAGTTTTTTCCAGCTGATCGGTTCTTAATAAACCTGTTTGATTCTGGTACCCTACAGAGATGCGATAAGGCAATTTCTTGATTCCGCCACTTATGCTTAAGTTGTTATCAGTAGAGAAACCATCCTGGTAAATCAGGTCCTGCCAATTGGTATTAAAACTACCCAATTGTGCTTTTTGTGCAGCAGTTCCTTTTGAATTTACAATGGAACGGATTTCATCAGCACTCAATACCTCCAATTGTTTTACAATTTTAGAAATGGAATTAACCGAGTTGAAACTCACTTTCAACTCATTGCTTAATCCTTTTTTGGTGGTGATGATGATGACCCCGTTAGATGCCCTGGCACCATAAATAGCTGCTGCCGACGCGTCTTTTAATACCGTAAAGCTTTCAATATCATTTGGATTGATGAAACTTAAGGGATTGGAAGCACCAGAAACGCCTCCATTTTCTAAGGGTACGCCATCAATCACGAATAAAGGATCATTACTGGCATTTAAGGATGAACCTCCGCGAATCCGGATGGTACTTCCTGCACCCGGCTGACCGCTATTGGAAGTAATGGCCACTCCTGAAACCTTGCCAGAAAGCATTTGTTCTGGCGTGGTAATGCTTCCCTTCTGAAAGTCCTTCACGCCAACTACAGCAACCGAACCTGTTAAATCTTGTTTTCTGGTAGTACCATAGCCCACTACAACCACATCATTTAAAGTGGAAGCATCTTCAATCAGGGTAATGGTTAAACTGGTTGATTTAGAAACCGGAACTTCCTGCACTTTGTAACCTACAGCGGTAAATACTAAAATTCCATTCGATGGAATTTTAAGGGTGAAATTTCCGTTTCCATCAGTTGAAGTTGCGGTAGCCGTTCCTTTTAATCGAACGCTTACCCCAGGCATCCCCAAATTATCTGGAGCAGTTTTCACCACGCCGGTAATGGTGGCCTGTTGAGCGAAAAGATATCCATGGGTAAAAATCAATAGTAATAGCATAAACATTCGCTTGTTACTCTTGAAGAAAATTGTAATCATCTGCATAGAAATATCGGTTAGAATTATGGCCACAAATAAAGCCTTTATCCCTGTTTTTGATTTGTGCTATCGTCCATTTTTTTTGTGCTAATCGTCATAATATCGCCCTATTTACCTATAAACCATGTAAAGTATACGTAAGCTGCTGAAAAATGAATTACATTTGATTTCAAAAAAATTGCGTCTGGCGAAGCACAAGAATGATCCGTATAGTTAAATTTATTTTCTCTTTTCTCTGCGTTACGCTTGCCCTAAACAGCTACGGACAAAATTTAAAGTTTAAGCACATTAATGTAGAAAATGGTTTATCAAACAGCACCATCGAGTGCATTTTTCAAGATAGCCGTGGCTTTATCTGGTTCGGTACAAGAGATGGCCTGAACCGTTATGATGGCAATGAGATTACCGTCTTTAAAAGCACGGGGAAAGCCGGAAGTCTCAGCGATAACTTCATCAGGTGTATTTTAGAAGATCAGGACAAAAATCTCTGGATCGGAACTTCAAACGGTCTGAATAAATTTAATCCGGAGCAAAACAAGTTCACCCATTACCCAGGTTCCGGGCAGAATAGCAATATCATTACTGCAATTGTGCAAAATAAACAAGGCATCTGGGTGGGTACTTATGGTGGTGGTCTTTTTAAGGTTAACCAGCAGCAGCAAAACCTCAAGCAATATACCTTCGGAAATACGCAGCATATAGGTACGAGAAAAGATTTTATCAATGATATTTATACCGATCCAGGTAGTCAACTCTGGATTGCCAGCGACGCTGGTGTTGAACTTTTAAATACAACAAATGGTATTGCTCAACCTAAGTTAAACAATTATAAAATCAGGACGATTAAAAAAGCCAAAGACAATTCTTTCTGGCTGGCGACCGAAGAAAATGGCCTGATTCATTTCAATGCAGCAAATAATACCTATAAAAACTACCTGCATGAAGAGAAAAACCGCAACAGCATGGGCAGTAATTTGGTCAGGGCCATTGCATTCGATCATCAAAACAAGGTATGGATAGGCGGCATTAATGGCGGCTTAAATCATTTCAATCCTTTAACAGAAAATTTCACCCATGATCAGAATCAGGCAGGTAATGCTTTCAGCCTTTCTCAAAGAACCGTTTCGGCTCTTTTTGTAGATAAACAAGGTAATCTTTGGGTGGGTACACATCGTGGAGGTGTAAATCTTTATAGCCCACAGGCGGAAAAATTTAACTTGTTCAGGCAGGAACCCGATAAAAACAGCTTAAGCTATAATGATGTCAGAGCTTTTTATGAAGCAGATAACGGAGAGATCTATATTGGTACGGATGGCGGCGGACTGGATATTTACAATAAAAAAAGTAAGGTTTTTAAGCATTTTAAATTTAGCCCTTTCGATGCTAAAACAATAGGTGCCGATGCCATCTTAGACATTACCAAAACCAAAGGCGGATTACTGATTGGTACCTGGGCCGGAGGATTAAACCGGATGAATGCAGATGGAACCTTTACCCGGTACCAGCACAAGGATAGCGACCCTAATTCCATTTCTTCAGATTATGTTCAAAGATCTTTTGAAGATAGTGAACACCACATTTGGATCGGTACCTATTATGGTGGATTGAACCTGTTTGATCCCGCGACGAATAGATTTAAAAGGTTTACAGATGGTGCAAATGGTACACATTTAACCGGCAATAACATCGTTTCCATTAACGAAGATTTAAATAAAAACCTCTGGATTGGTACAGATGATGGTGGTTTAAACCGGTACAACCTCAAGACCAAAGTATTTAGTCACTATTTTACTGAAGGTGGCAAAAAACCTGATTTACGGGTAATCTTTGTTGATGCTAAAGGTAATTTATGGATCGGCCAGGCCGGACTCTACCACTTTAATGCAAGCAAAAATAAATTTGTACCGGCTACTCAAAAAGCTGGACTTAGCACCGCTTTCATTAAGGGGATTACAGAAGATGAACAGGGAAATTTATGGATTTCTACCGCAAATGGCCTGACTAAATATCATCCGCAGAAACAGACCTATAAGCAATACAACATGGCAGATGGCCTGCAGGGACAGGAGTTTGAATCCAATGCTTATCTTAAAACTAAAAGCGGTGAAATGTTTTTTGGCGGCATCAATGGGTTTAATTCCTTTTTCCCGAAGGATATTAAAACCAATGCCTTTGTGCCTCCGGTATACCTCACCGAGCTGAAAATATTTAATAAGGTGATCTCCCCGCAAAGTGATGAAAACATCCTGAAAAGTGATATCAGCTATACTAGAAAGCTCAAGCTGGACTACGATCAGGCAACAATTACCTTTCAGTTTGCAGCACTGAATTACGTATCAAGTGAAAATAACCAATACGCCTACCAGTTGGAAGGTGAAGACAAGGAATGGATTAATATTGGCAATAGCCGACAAGCAGTATATACCAATCTTGATCCCGGCACCTATATTTTTAAAGTTCGGGCATCCAATAATGATGGCATTTGGAACAACGTTGGCGTAGCCATTGAAGTGCGCATTGCTCCACCCTTCTGGGCAACCTGGTGGTTCAGGTTACTGGTCATTGGTACAGCTGTTTACTTCACCTATCTGGCCTTAAGCTTCAGGCGCAGACTGGAACTGAGAAAAATTGAGGAAGAAAAGCGGGAAGAAATCCACCAGACCCAACTTCAGTTTTTCACTAATATTTCTCACGAATTCCGAACACCACTTTCCCTCATCCTGGGTCCGATTGAGCGTTTGCTGAGTGAAGATAAACAGGAATCTTTTCAAAGCTATTACAACACCATCCACCGCAACGCCAACCGCCTGCTGAGGTTAATTAATGAACTGATGGATTTTAGAAAAACGGCTGCCGGTGCGCTAAAACTAAACGTTACAGCCGGAAACCTTAACCTTTTTATTGATGAAATTGCAGAAGAGTTTAAGGAAATGGCCGCTGATAAAAACATAATATTTACGGTTGAGAAAGATCCTTTACCAACGGAAATATGGTTCGACCGACAGATTATCGAAAAAATTATCCTTAACCTGGTTAATAATTCATTGAAGTATACGAAAGCTAATGGTACATTAAAAATTCAGATCCTTCATTCTATAGAGGGTGTTATGCCATTATTTGCCAACCAACTGAACATTGAAAGTGATTATAAGGGAACGGAATATGTTTATTTCAGGGTCATTGATAACGGAATTGGTATTTCGAAGGCTTCTATCCAGCACTTGTTTGAACGCTATTACCGGATAACAGAATCACATCTGGGTTCGGGTGTCGGTCTGGCCTTTGTTAAAAGTTTGACCTTACTTCACAAGGGTTTGATTAAAGTATCAAGCGAAAGAAATGAAGGAACGGAAATCATGATCGGGATTCCGGTGCTTAAAGGCGATTACCAAATGGATGAATTGTTTACCCGAAGTGATACAGCTGGCGGAACACGACTCGAAAGCATCATGTACCAGGTGGAAGCTGATCACAAAACAACCATTCCTGTCGTGACAAACAATCAAAATGAAAAACAAAGGATATTAATTGTAGATGATAATGATGAGTTGCGCAATTTTTTAAAGCATGCATTAGCCAATCAATATCACATTCTGGAGGCTGTAGATGGCATTAAAGGTATGGAAGTAGCCCGGCAAAACCTTCCCGAGCTCATCATTAGCGATGTAATGATGCCGGGTATGAGCGGAACGGAATTTTGCAGCCTCATTAAAGAAAATATAGAAACCAGCCACATTCCATTTTTAATGCTCACGGCAAAAAATAGTATAGAAGCTGAAATTGAGGGTGCCGCATCTGGTGCAGATCTTTATTTTACTAAGCCGATAAATACAAATCTGTTGCACATCACCATTCGTAATATTTTTGAACAACGACAAAAATTAAAAGAGCATTATTTAAAAAACAGGGAAATTCAACCCAGAGAACTGGTCAGTTCTGAAAAGGATAAACTTTTCATGAATAAATTGCTGGCTATTATTGATGCCCAAATGATTAACCCTGAACTGGATATTGATTTCTTATGTAAGGAAATTGGCATGAGCAGAACGAAACTTTACCAGAAACTAAAATCAATTACAGGGCAATCGATTGGTGAGTTTGTGCGTTCAGCCAGACTTCGTAAAGCGATAGAAATTATGAAAAATGAAGATGTATTGATGACCGAGGTGATGTACAGAATCGGGATCCAAACGCAATCTTATTTTACCAAAGCCTTTAAAAAGGAATTTGGTGTTACGCCTACTGCTTATATTCAGGGGTTGGGCAAAAATTCTTAATGTTTTTACCTGCTTAGCGTAATTATGAAACATCCGTAATGGCCTGATTCTGTTTCAGGTGCAATCGTATCATTTTTGTTTTGATCAAAACCAGCCGTTTTTATTGTTGTTCTACAGGTAATAACTTTTAAGCCTGCTCCTGCACTCCTGTCATCTCAAAAACAGCTACATGAAACAAAACACATCACCACTTAGCCTTGAAGAAAAAAAGCTTTTCGGCGACCTTATGCCAGAAGAGCTCAATGAAGTATTGCGTTCGGGCCTTCAGCGACGACATTTTTTAAAATTAATGGGCCTTGCCTCCGCCGGTTTGCTGGTCAGCCATATGGTTGGTGCCGAGCAGCTTTTTGCCCGCTCGGTTGAGTTTGATGAGATTCCGGATCTTTTTCCTGCTGCGATAGAAAATGGCATCAATGTGAGCTTCAAAGTGAATTCAAATAACAAAAAAGTACTTATTGATTCCCGAATGACCCTGCTGGATACATTACGCGAACGGATCGGACTTACGGGTTCAAAAAAAGGTTGTGACCATGGCCAGTGCGGTGCCTGCACGGTGATTGTTGATGGCAACCGGGTACTCTCCTGCCTGACACTTGCGGCAAGTTGCGAGGGAAAATCAATTATTACCATTGAAGGGCTGGCAAAAGATAATGAACTGAACCCCATGCAACAGGCTTTTTTAAAACATGATGGCTTTCAATGTGGTTTTTGTACACCAGGGCAAATCTGTTCTGCAGTGGCATTGATGAAAGAAGCGAAGGAAGGTCAGGCCAGTTTTGTTACATCAAACATCAGGGAACAGGCCGGTGCAGTAATGCTTTCAGATGAGGAGATTGCCGAGCGCATGTCGGGCAATATTTGCCGTTGTGGCGCCTATCCTAATATTGTTGCCGCCATTAAAGAGGCCCAAACCGGGAAAAATATCGAACAGAACTGGCTTTTTGCAGGCTAACTAACATCAACCCATTAGATTATGATACCATTTAAGTTTTCAATAGCAAAAAATCCATCAGAAGCTTTGGGTTTAATTCATCCGCATGCAGCGTTTTTAGCTGGCGGCACCAATATCCTTGATCTCATGAAGGAACATGTGGCCCAACCCACTGAAATCATTGATCTGGGTCGCTTACCTTTAAATACCATTAAGCCGACTGCTACAGGCATAAGTCTTGGTGCGCTGGCTAAAAATACAGAAACGGCCAATCATCAGCTGATCAGGAAAGATTATCCCATGTTGAGTAAAGCTATTTTAGCGGGTGCATCTGCACAAATCAGAAATATGGCCAGCAATGGTGGTAATTTGTTGCAACGTACCCGATGCAGTTATTTTTATGACATCAATATGCCTTGTAACAAAAGGGTTCCGGGAAGTGGATGTGCGGCCATGAAAGGCTTTAACAGGATGCATGCCATTTTTGGATGGTCGGATCAATGCGTGGCAGTTTATCCCTCAGATATGGCTATCGCGCTTTCGGCTTTAAACGCCAACGTTACAGTGATGCAGCAAAATGGCAGTGAAAGAAGCATTCCTTTTACTGCTTTTCACCTCCTTCCTAAAGATCATCCTGAAAAAGACAATAGCTTAAACCATGGTGAACTGATTACCTCCATTGAGCTTCCTAAAAATAATTTCGCTGGCCATTCTGCCTATATCAAAGTTCGTGACCGCAATTCATATGCATTTGCACTGATTTCAGTAGCGGCAGGTTTTGAGTTACAAGGTAGCACCATTAAAACAGCACATATTGCCATGGGTGGCGTAGCGCATAAACCCTGGAGGGCATTAAAAGCGGAAGCCTTTTTAAAGGATAAAGCGGCTACGCTGGCTAATTTTACCAAAGCTGCAAACTTGGAAATGAGTGCGGCCAAACCACTTGCTCATAATAAATTTAAAATAGAAATGGGTAAACAGACTTTAATCCATGCGTTTGAAGTGGCTTTAAAAGGTTAAGAGATCTGGAACATTATGGAAAACACGAACAAAATCATTGGCAAAGGCATAGACCGGATCGATGGCATCATGAAGATTACAGGTAAAGCCACTTATGCAACGGATTACCCAGCTAAAAATATGGCTTATGCCGTGCTTTTCAAAAGTACCATCGCCGCTGGAAAAATTGTAGAGATGGATACCGCCGATGCTGAAAAATCTCCGGGCGTAATTCAGGTGATCACTCATAAAAATGCGCCAAAATTAAATGTTAAAGGTGGATTAAGGGGCGGCGCCTTATTACAAGGGCCGGAAATTACTTTCCATGGCCAGCATATTGGGATGGTGGTTGCCGAAACTTTTGAACAGGCCACTGCTGCCTCACACCTCATTCAGGTTAAATATCAGCAGGATAAAACAGAGAAAATTGATTTTGATGAACTGGCCAAAAAACCGGAGATGCCCAAGGGAAAAGAACTGGCCGACCTGGTGAGGGGTGCAGGAAAATCAGCCCTGGCACAGGCTGAAATTAAAATTGAAGAGGCATACGAAACACCTATTGAGCACCACCATCCCATGGAACCGCATGCTACGTTGGCCGTTTGGGAAGGCGAAAACCTGATTCTTTATAATGGTTCGCAGATTATCAATGGCGCACAAACGGCCGCCGCAGCTACGTTAAACTTAAGGCCTGAACAGGTAAGGATTGTTTCACCCTATATTGGAGGTGGTTTTGGTTCGAAGGGCGGACAGTGGGCCAATGTAGTGCTGGCGGCAGTTGCCGCTAAAATGGTAAACAGACCCGTGAAACTAGCGCTCACCCGCCAGCAAATGTTCAATTCTGTTGGGCTAAGGCAAAGGAATATACAGAAAATTAGTTTGGGTGCCACAAAAGATGGGATACTGACCACTTTAGCACATGAAACCATTTCACATACGGCTGTTGATTCAGAATATATCGAACCCTGTGGTGATTGTTCCAAAATCATGTATGAGGTACCCAATTCCTTGATTTCTTACCGGGTAGTACCCATGAATCTGATTCTGCCAACCTACACCCGCGGCCCAGGAAAATCTACTGGTAGCTTTGCGCTGGAATGTGCGATGGATGAACTGGCACATCAATTAAAGATGGATCCTATTGCCTTGCGGATTAAAAACGAACCAAAAAAAGATCCTTCAAATGGCAAACCATGGAGTTCCAGAACTACCGTAAAATGTTTGGAAGAGGGTGCTAAGGCTTTTGGCTGGGAAAAACGCAAAGCCATTCCGGGCACTCATTTCTCCGGAGAAAATTTAATTGGTTACGGTGTAGCCTGCGGTACCTATCCGGCCCGCCAGCGAGACAGTTCGGCAAATATTAAACTTACTTTGAAGGCTGGCCAGGTGTATGCCACAGTAGAGATTGCAGCATCTGATCTTGGAACGGGCACCAATACCATTCTGGCACAAACCGCTGCTGATGGATTGGGCATTCCCCTATCTCGGATTACCATGAAAATTGGCGATTCAGACCTTCCACCTGCTGCCGGATCAGTAGGTTCAGTGGGTGCCTCCAGTTTTGCCAATGCAGTAAATGATGCCTGTACCAAAATTACGGATGAGCTGCTGGCTAAATCAAATAAACAATTTTTTGTTAGGCCAACGGCAAATGACTTAATGATCTCAGAAAAGATAGCTGCCTTTGAAACCCAATCTAGTTCTAAAGCCCCTGCAGAAGCCGAACAATATTCAGCACATAGCTTTAATGCGAATTTTGCTGAAGTAAGCATCAACAAATTAACCGGAATGGTTAAAGTAACCCGTTTTCTTGCCGTAACGGGTGCAGGAAAAATTCTGAATCCGAAAACAGCCCGGTCGCAAATTATAGGTGGAAACATCTGGGGCATTGGAATGGCACTCACCGAAGAATCAGTTATTGACCCACGGTACGGAAATTTCGCCACCCGCTCTTTTGCAGATTATCATGTGCCCGCTAACCTGGATGTTGGACAGTTAGATGCCATGTTTATCAATGAAGTTGACATGATCCCAAATAAAATGGGTGTAAAAGGTATTGGTGAAGTGGGGATTGTGGGCGTTGCAGCAGCGATAGCCAATGCCGTTTTTAATGCAACGGGTAAAAGAATCAGGTCTTTACCCATTACACCTGATAAATTACTTCCTTCCTAAATGAATCTTTTTATTAACGCAACTTTTTGTAAGGAAGTAGCAAGAATTTGTAATCCAGTCACCGGATAAATATTTATCCGGTGAAAACCAATGTTTATACTATTCTCCCCAACTTACCTGGATGTTGTGCTTTTCTGCATAAGCTTTACCTTTAGCCATTAAAGCATCGTGCTTTTGCATAAAAGTTGCCCCGTATTTGGTATCGATATTTTTAATGATCTCCTCTTTGGCACTTTGATCACCTTTTGTATCGCAAAGTTTCGCGTAAGCCAGATATTCGTTTTTATACACCGGAATCACATATTCATATAAATCAACAGCTAATTTTTGAATTTCTTTCTGGTCATCTCCGGAGGCGGATACCTTTTTAATTTTTTCTAAGGATTGTTCCAGAAATTGAGTATTCAATTTTATACTGTTTACGGCCTCATCACCCTTTTTCTTACTTGATGGAATATTTGGAAATTCCTTTGCTTCAGCATCAAGACGTTGAGCCAACACCGGACTGGCAAAGTCTTTAATCGTATTGGTATTCAGAATCGTAATCTCGAAAAATTTTGTAGGTGATTCCGAGCAGGAAGATAAAAACAGGAGCCCCAGGGCTAAAAAGGATAATAATCGTTTCGGGAAAAATACGTGTAGGTTCTTCATCTTTTTAAAATATTATTGCTTTAAATTTGAGTTGGAGCATAAGCAAAGATGATGCCGTGTTCATGCTCAGAACCTTGTTTACATTACAAAGAAGCAGGTTTTAATGGTGTGAATTAATTTAATGAACAGTATCCATCTCATTTTCAAGGCCTAATACTGCTTTTGTTTTCCGGCACGATAATATAAATCTGCCATCACTTTCTGAAAACTGGAAATCAGTTCAGCACGCTTCACCTGCATATCCATTAATTTAGTTTCCCGGGTATTAATGAGGAATAAATTACTTTCTCCGAGTTCAAATTTTTGTACTTCAGCTTTGACCAATGTACGCTGGTTCTCCACATTTTTGGATAGCAAATTTACCTGAGCCTGTACAGCTTTAAGTTCTGTAAATGCAGTGATTACGCCTGTTTGAATTTCACGGGTGGTTTGCTGAAGACCATAGGCCATTTCAGCTTGCTGAATCTTAACTTCCCGAAGTTTACCACGTTCTTCCCGAAGAAATAAGGGAAAAGAAAAATCTATGCCCACCTTATAATTGGCTAACCGAAAATCATAATCATTGGGTACATCAGAAAAATCTCTTCGTCCGGCGAGGAATGCACCTTTTATATTAAGCTTAGGCTTTAACATCTCCAGCCGATATTTTTGTTCAATATCAAGTTTAGCCGTTTGACTCTTGATTTTTAATACTTCGGGATGTGTTTCAGTCGCCTGCTGAAGCAAAGTATCTACACGTAATTTTTCCAGGGCCATTTCTGCTTCTGCTATATCTTCAGGAACTGCTTCAGCAGGAAGTTCCTGAGGTTGTGCATTCGAACTCCATAAGTGATTGGATAATAAAAGCCTGGAGTTGATTAGTTTTACGGTAGCTTCCTGAAACTGAATTTTTCTATCCTGAAGCGTAATAGCGGCTTCTACTGAATCAATGGGTGGTTTGTCTCCTATCATTACCTGTGCCCGAATGGCCTGAAAGCGTTTTTGTGCCAGTTCTACCCCTTCATGAGTAAATCTACTTTGTTGAAAAGCATAGTACCAATTCCAGTAATCCTTCTGCACATCAAACCAGACCCCATTAATCTGTGCCACTTTTTCGGCATCAGCATAACCCACCATAATTTTAGCCTGGCGGAGGGTATTTCGGCGGGCATCAATGAACAAACCCTGCCCCAATGGAATGGTTAGGCCAACTCCTGAAAGGCCGGTGCTACTGGTTCGGGTTTCGGGATTATTATACACGCCAACGTTTCGGTCATAACCCACGTTTAGATCTGCACCAGCAAGCCACAGTGGTACTTTTAATTCACTATCCCAATGGTTATAATAATCTGTACCACCAAAAGTTTTCCTTCCGAATGAGGCCATCAAAGCCGGATCAAATTTACCGAGTGATTGAAATACCCTTGCCTGGGCTTCCCTACTCAGTAATGCAGCCTGCTTCACTATCGGATGGTTGAATAAAACCAATGCCTGCAAATCCTTTAACAGGAAAGTTTTTTGATGGGTGAGATCAAGCTTTTCCTGTGCAAAAGCTGAACTGAACACAGTCCATAACAGTAAAATTGGCAGGCAGATTTTGTTAATGGTTCTTTGTTTAACCCACATAGATTTAAGTAATGGCTGAAATAAAACCACAATTATTTGTTATTGATATTTTCTGGTGTAGGTGCCTTATCCAAGCTTGGGGGAAAGCCATTTAGCTGTCGCCAGATTTCATACCAAACCGGAACTGTTCTTAAAATTACCCTTCCGTATACTCCTGAACCCTGACGGAGCTGGATTGGCCAGGGTTCGTCGTTTTTGGGGGTTTGATTAGGCTGCCTCACCAACACGCGGTATTTACCATCTGTACTTACCCGATCAATTACAGAAACCTTCCCGGCAAAAGTACCGATGGCAACTGATGGCCAGCCGGAGAATTGTACCGACGGCCAACCTTTGAACTGCAGGCGCACATTACTGCTATCCACAATAAGCGGAACGTCCATGGCATCAACATATATTTCTGCAGCCACTAAAGGTGAGCGCGGCTGAAGGGTTGCAACCGATTCTCCTTCCTTGATGTTCTCTCCGATTCCGGCTTTGAGGGTTTTCACAATGTAACCATCCTGAGGTGCCCTGACTACGTACAATCCACGCCTGATGTTTATGTTCGACATCTCGTTTCTCAACTTCGCGATCTCTTCCCTTACGGAAGCTTTCCCGGAAAGGGCGGAACTTTTATCTGATTGTGCTGATGCCAGCGACTGGCTGTATTTTGCACGGATGTTATCCAACTCGATATAGGCATTGGCTAAACTCTGCCTCGAACTGTTAAGCTTATTTTCCTGACTGACTTCCTTAGCCTTGTCTTCCTGAAGTTTCAACCGACGTGTTTCAATATCGGTAAGTGAAAAAAGTCCGTTTTTATACCCTACCTCATAACGTTCTAACCTGGCTTTACTGGTTTGATAATAGTTTTTCACCGCAACCAGCTCTGCACTGTCTATTCTTACTGTGTTACGCGCCTGCACCACATTATTTTCAGCGGCAGATAACTGAATCCTCAAACCATTGGTTAGGGCATTAATCTGTGCGTCTGTTGCTGAGATTTTTTGTTCAGCAGCCATTTCACTTCCTTTTTTGGCGGCCAGTTGTTCATTCAACCTGTCTGGAAGATCCGGATTAAAATAGGATTGGTTTGTTTCTGAAAGAATTAAAATGGTGTCTCCCTCTTTCACCTCTTGTCCTTCCCGAACGGCCCAGTGCTCAATTCTGCCACCTATTTGATTTTGGATGGTTTGTGGTCTATCCTCCGGTCTGAGGGCCGTAACGATTCCGCGTCCGGATATGGTTTGTCTCCAGGGCAAAAGCAAGATGATAATGAAAAGGATTAGTACACCGATCATCACCCTGCCCAATAACCTGGGGCCATTGGAGGAAATGAGTTTTGCTTTGGATAATAAAGCATGTTCCTCTATCTTTTTTTCGATAATTTTCTTTGTTCTATTAACCATTTTCCTGCGCTCCTTCCTCTATTTCCAGATCAGTGACCACAGCCAGTTTTTCACTTCCGGTAACCATATCAAATACGGTATTTAAGCTGGTCATGAGTTTTTCTACCGCATAAGAAATCTGCACAATGATTACCTCGGCAGCCACAAACTGACCAAAAGTCATTTGCCGTTGCACCACGAAATAGGAACCCATCAGCAACAAACCGCCCATTAAAATCGTCCGCAAAACGACTGCACTGGCAAACAGCCTTTTTAAAATGCTGAAGTGATCATTTCTGGCACCAATATATTTGGAGGTAATCTCGTCTGTAATGGTCATCACCTGATCCATTTTTTCTGATCGACCACGGTAAGCGTCTAAATCAGCAGCTACATTTTCCAGGTAAGCCACCACTTCATATTTATATTCTGATTCTTCTATACTGGTATTCACACCCCTGCGGTAATAAATGAAAATGATAATGGCAATACAAATGATGGTAAACAAGCCAAATCCAATAAATACCGGGTGATAAAATGAAAGCAGTATGGCACTGAAAAAAATCAATACCGCAGCAGCTACAATATCGATTAAGAGCTTCGTAAGGCCTTTTTGTATGGTTAACACATCGAAGAAACGGTTCACCAGTTCTTGTGGATTTTCGCCTTCGAGCTCCTTTTTCTTGATTCGGGGTAACCGGTAAGCAAAATCGAGTGCGGCCTTAATAAAAATCTTTTGCTCCAGAAATTCTACCAGGCTAAGCTGCCCCAGCAACAAGATGCCACCAACAATAATTCCGATTAAAATCGCCGTGATTAAAATGTAGGTAGAGCCATACATGGAGCCATTAGACAGGAGATTAAAAACGGCCGCTGTTCCAAGTGGAAGCGAAAGGCCGATCATCCCAATGAACCCGGCATAGATAAAAATATAGTTGATCGTGGAACGCTCTGCATGAAGCATTTCGACGAGCCGCTGCCAGGGTGTTGGGCTGTTGGAGAGGTGGTGCTTTTTCATAAATCTAGAACGTAACATCATTTTTATAATAATGTTTTGTGATAAAGATTTAATTATCGTATACAAACAATAAAAATCGATTTTATTCTCTGGAGTGGTAAATTAAGGGGTTCGGTTAAAAAAAATGACCGTATATACTTTGAATTTTGATTGAAAATTGGCTGTATTTATTTGGGCTACATTTCATAAATATCCATTTCACTAAACATGCAATAACATGTAACCATTATGCCTTAGAACTGGGCTTTGACTGGGCTAGGCATGCAGTCAAGATCGGAAGGTTAGTGAATGGGCAGTTGGAATAGAAAAATTTGCGCCTTTGGTACGATAGATCTTAATTGTAGATGAATAAGCCTGAAGGCTATCATATCTTATGGCCGCATCTTTAAACGTTCAGCTTGCAACCGTTTTTATTCAATAGGTTTATGAGTTAAGCGTTACCTACTTTTTCTGCAAAAGATAATAGACTGGCACCAGCATTATTTTTATGATTGGGATTGGCTTGATGATCTAGATAAAAACCCCCTTTACTACCATGAATCAAACTGTTCGATATCAACAACTGTCTGTACTTGAGGAAACTCATTTTCTATTTCATTTTTATCAACAGCATTAAAAAAACTGGAATCATATTTTTTCTCATATAGGAAGAAGCCTTTTCCTAAAGTATAAAAAAGACACGTTTCTTTCTCATTTTCAGATTCAATAAAACTAAAGAGATAAGTATTATTAATTTCCAGATTATTTTCTATTGCAATCTGCTGAATATCAGTCCAATCATTTCTGAATAATTCTGTAAGTTCTTTTATTTCTGACTTACTCATACTTTGTATTGAATTTTTCATCTGAGAAACTTTGTTTGATAATTATCAGTTTCAACAATGCTTTAAAATATTAATTTTATCTTTCAATAGGTTCTTAAAAAGTTGAGCAATATGGAATAATACTATCTAAATCTTATTCTTAAAAAAAGACTATCTCATTTATTGAAATAGCCTTTACTTTTTTATTAAAATTATACTATAGACTTTCTATTTAAGTCAAATACATCTATTTGATGTTTTTTAAATAGTTCCTGAAGTGCTTTGTCACCATTTTCAGTTTTATATTTTAATTCTTTATCAGAAATAGGTATTGCTAAAAGCCAAACAATTTTTTTATCTGGAAGTTGCAATGGTTTCAACTTATCATCCCAAACGAAAGGAACATTAAAATAAATATGTTTCATTTCAAGGCTATCATAATACATCTTAACCATGTCCATAAAGACAGCACCTGGCTTACACTCCCAGTGATCTTTAATAATATAAAAACCACATGTTGCCAATATATTTGGAGTGTCAGTAAATTCTTTATCAGCGCCTATAATCAGCTCTAATGAAAAATTTTGTATTTCATTATTAATCTTTAATTGAGCTTCCGATACTCCAAGTGTTCCATGAAATTGTATATTAGTATGAAGAGGATCTATAACTGTAAAAATATCTATAGATTTTTTATTCTCTTCATCCCAATGCCTTCTTGCAGTAGGATTAATCCCTAAAATTGGTGCAATATATTTTGCAATCTGCTTATTGTTGTCTATAGTCTCGCTCATTATATAATCTAAAAACTCTTTGAATCCAAGACAAAATCCTTCTTCGATTTGTCAAGATTTGAGTAATCAATTTCATAATCTTTCAATTGATTAAACTACTGATTTAAGATCTGTTAAATCTTTTCTTAAATAAGTGCCAGAATTAGCTTTTTATTCCACGCATATAATATTTAAAATCTTCACTAAAATATTTAATTGTATTAATGAATTTTTAAAGAAATATATTCTCTTGTGGTCATTTCTAAATTAAGAAACCTATTAAAATTTCAAATTCTTCATATGCTACATTCTGGGATGCTACTGGCATCTACTTAAAACCAAGATAATATTATTATTCTTCCCAAGTTAAATCTGGATTCATTTTTTGATTTTCAAAATAATACTTAAGAGCCTTTAAAGCTGCATCTTCCCCTACAACTATTGTTGCAGGAAACGTTCCCTCCTGCCCACCTGTTACTAAATCTATATCTTCATTTTCAGAAGCAGCTTTATTAATCAAGTTATAAAATTCATCGTTATTATTTGTTGAAAATGTGCAGACATAATTTCCTTTACCACCACCAACAATCAAGTGATCGTTATCCCCTCCTAATATGATTTGGGTAAATTGTTTCTGATCTAATTGATTAAATTTTTCTAAAACTATTGAGAAATCAGCATTAGTTAAATCAATTGACTTTCCAATATTTACATTGTGGTTCCATTTATCAAAATCTAGTTGCATATGTTATTTATTATTTTGGTGGATAATATGTTTTTGTTCCGTCAAAGCTTCCGTCATTTAATTTTATAACATCCTTGTATATAAGAACAACCGTTTCCTCCTCTAAACTTTCGATTTCTTCCAGTGCCATATCTAGAGCATCATCTAATGAATCAGCCTTAAACTTTTTGATCTCTTTATCATCAAAAATTATAAACGGAGAAAAATCTATACCCAACTAAATATTTTCTATTGCAATCTCCTCTGCCTTTTCTATTGAAGATTGTAATTTGGTTTCTAATTCTTCAAACTCCATAGTTTACTTTAATCGAAATCAGTTAGGAAATCGCTGTATATTTTCTATTTAGTGAGTTAATGGCCACTTTTGCAAAAAAAGAATCATCATTATCTAAACATTTAGTTAGAAATAATTTCACTTCAGGTATATCACTAAAACCAGCACATGCGCAAACAAAGCCAATTCTAAAATCTCTATATCCTTTTTCTTTCACAAGATTTGATTTAGAAATATAATTTAACAAAAAGAGTATTTCTTTTTCGGAAGGAACCATTTTATCCTCTCCTAACACTTCAAACGCACTACTAACCACCTCAAAATCACCAAAAGATAATAAATCTAAAATTGGAATTATATCTTGTAGATTTTCTCTAGCAATCCTCACATATGCTTTGGTTGCACTTGAGGTTATCATATCGTGTTTCTTATTGCTTTTACAAATGCTATACAGCGATTGCTTTGCTTTAGCGTATCTTATTAGGCCTAAACTTTTGATCATCTCAACCTGAGTTTCCCAGGTTTTAGGATTCTCAGCCTCCTTTAAATAAGCATCCCAAAGCTTATCACCAAGATTTTCAATTTTATTTTTACCTATGTATTTTGCAGCGGCTCTTCTTAATGAAGATTTTGAGACAAATAGCTGCTGAGATATTTCTTGTTCTTCAACCATTATCTGCTATGATTTTATCCAATTACCCGTTTTTGAATCTTTATCAAACGAAGAACCATTATGGGCTTCGTAAATTGTATGTAAAGAAGGATCTAATTCAAATAATTGATCCAAAGAAATGATTTTTGCATCTTCTGAGTCAGCTTCATCATCGCTAAACGCTTGAATATCACCTTCCTCATCAACAGAAATATATGTTAGTGGAGATTGTTTAGAAGTTACAAATATTGTAGTAAATACAGGTTTGTTTCCCGGGTAATCTGAAATTTCATTATTTTTTTATTTTTTTAAATAGACTTGAAAATAACAGAATCACAATTTTTCTCATACATGAAGAAGCCTTTCTTTAAAGTATAAAAAGACAGATTTGATACTCATTTTTTTGATTTAATAAAGCTAAAAAGATAAGTTTGTTAATTTCTAGATTATTTTTTAAATCGATCTATTGAATATCAACCCAAACATTTTTAAATAGTTCTGCATGTTCTTTTACCTCTTACTTTAATAAAACATTTTATCGAATAGCCTCATATAAATGAATGGTAACTTAAATCTTTAAAGACCCAAATTCTAGCTCAGATAAAATTTAAATAGATATTTATTTAAGACAAATAAATATCATAAAGTTAACATATCTCTAATTTCTATTGCTTTATTGACGTAATCAATATCATTTGAGTCTGGACAACTTTCCTTGAGTATCAATATAACCCCATCTAAAGTAAACTCTTTTATCACATCTACTGAAACATTTTTTATTTTCGAACTATCCTTAATATAGGTGATCCAGCCAATGGGAGGATCAAAATCTTTTTTATTTACTTTGTGAAAAAAGGGTTTTGTTAATATAGTCCCATCAATAGGATGTAGAATTGTTTGCAAATTTTTCAATAATGCCATGACAAAATGAATATCGATAAATTTTTCTATTTCTTCTGATGGAAACTCAAAAATAAAAAACGAAGATCTAGAACTTGATGTGGGTGAAACATCAATAGATATGTTAGCATTTGACTCTATCATACTATTTGGAGTATAAGAGGTCCTAAAACCAAATGGACTAATAGACTTATTTTGCAAATCTTTATCTTCTGAATTTGGATTTATATAAGCTATTTCTTTGTCTTTAATTTGCAGAAATACTTTGTCGTAGAAATCTTCAAAATCATCTCTAAAATTGATTGCGGAATTTGTATGTAAATTCCAACTTCCAAAATCAGAGAAGTAACTATTAAAATTCATTAATGATTGCAAGATATTTTTACAAAAATTGATGTATTTTTCTGCTGTTAAATCAGCTTTATCAAAGCGTAATCTAAGCATAACTTTTTCCTTCATTGGGTTAAAAATATTTATTTAGTTGTTACAATGACATCTATGTTTATTCCTTCTTCAGCAAAAATTTCTCTTAATTGTGTTGCTTTTTCTTCTGTAGGAACATGATATTCTAACTTACTTCCTGCTTCGCTAGCAATGTCGGCATCCATCCTTGCTTTATTAATTTCAGATTGCCTTGCTGCCTTTTCCCACGGCTTATTTCCAGATGGTGGCCATTTATCCCAATCCTTTGCATCTTTAAGTGTATTGGTTTCCGGATCGTAACCATCAAATTTTTTCTCCCCACTCTTCATCTTATCCGTCTTCACAACATACTCCGTGTTTTTTGGTGCACCAGTTACTTGTTCTTGATATGCTGCACCTTTTTCAGGAGTAGTACGAGTTTCCCATGTACCTGGACCACCATCAGATTGACCGTCTTTAAAAGATGGTTTTTTAGCTTCATAAGCCTTACCATCCTTACCTTTAGCTGGGCCTTCTTCAACAGGCTTAACATTTTCAACAGGTTTAACCTCTTCTTCTTTAGGTTTTGCTTGTTCTTCTTTTGGCGCAACCGGTTCTTCTTTATTACCACCAATAGGTTCCTCTTTCGGTGTAACACCAGGTTTCGCACCTGGAACCCTCAAATTTAAGAAATAAAGCAATAACATGGCATCCATAGGTTCTGCGCTACCACTTGTAATTCGCTTCACGCTGCCGTATTCAGGAAACGCTGCATTTCCAAAAGCGGCATCACGTTCGTCCACATTGTTAATGTCAATCTGCCCTAAGGCCTGTTGGTTAGAAACTGCATTAGCGCCAAAATACAAACGGGCAGCCATTCCCCATCCAGTAATGGAACCCACAATATTTGTGCCTACACTGGCTAGTGTGGGTAGAGATAATGCAGCGGCGCCAGAAAGGAATGCGCCACCTAAGCCAATAAGTGCTCCGCCCATTGCTCCCAGAATAACAGTTTCTCCAAAGTTTCCAATCCCTACACGAAGCGCATCCCACCAATTTTTTACGTTAGGTGCATGTACAACTTTAGATCCAAATACCGGGCATTCCATAGTGCTTCCTGTAGTCAGGGTTTTCTGCCCTCCTATCATCAAATTGCTCTTGTCGCCAATCCATGTCCTAGCAATAGCAGCTTTTTGTCCACACACTAAACCACCTATAACACTCCCATATACTGCTCCTGCAGCTCCTGCAGCAGCACCAACGGCGACGATTACACCTAAAGCTGCACCCCCGGTTGCCACAATCAGCACAGCTATTACCGCAGCAATAAGCGCCATAATTAACATCACCCATTTGCAAACAAAATCACCCATTGATGCCGTGGCAGTATCACTTTTGATCAGGTACTTTTTACTATCTTTCTGTTCTGCAATGCGCTGAATACTTTGCATTTGAGCGGGCATGATACCGCCTGAACACATCCAATAATCTTCCTCAGTTGCAATTTTATTTCCCATAGCACAGCTAATCTAATAGGCTGAAATTTCTTTTTTCTTTACTTGACTCCTGCACATACTCACCAGAACGCTCAGGCTGTGATTCAGATTCAACTTCCTGATTATCTGCCACAATACGATAAACCATTTTAGCTTTTAACAATTCAGGGTGAACAATTTCTTCCTTTGTAATTAATCCTTCTAAAACCCTTCCGCTACTATAATCAATCTTATACTTAGCTTCATCCTTAACTTCTGGCTTTCTGTCGGCAATTTCCGTAATTGGAAAACTACCGTAAGCATTTTTAATCCATGTTTTATCAAAACTTTGTGTTGGGTGACCAACTATATTTACAATTGCTTTCTTTTCATCAGTTAGTGAATTTTCAACTGTGATGGCATAACTCCATTTAACAGATTCCTGCGCAAACAGACTTTTTTTGGTAATATTTTTTCCACCAGGTAAGTTTAAACCCAAATAGGCGTTGAAAAACACCTCAAAAAATTCATTCCCTTTTACAGCAGCTTTAATATTCTCAGGATTGTTAAAAAGGTCATCATTTAATGCGATGATGCCTTTCATGTTATCATGCTTGGTTTGTATGACTTCCATTTCAGCTTTAACCTGCGCCCATTTACGTTGTATTTCTTTAATATTATTAACTTCAATTAATTCACCTTCTTTGCTAATTAGCATATTAAGTTCATTGTACATTCTTTTAAATGCATTGTTGAAAGCACTCAAATCACGCATATTAGGATTATTACTTTCTTTCAAAACATTATCAAGACTTAATACTTCGATATGATAGCCCTGATCTGTTATTTTCAGAACACGAACATCCCATCTTAATTCAGTTACGGTTTTGACAACAAGACTGCTCATAATGATTTCGGATGTTTGTTCAATCATGTACTTTTCAGTAAAGCATTTGTTGATTTGAATTTTCGATTGCTTATTTTCAGATGAATTCCAAAACATAAATTTTAGCTTTTAGTTAATAAAAACATCACCACCATCAATTGTGGTAACACCACCTGTAACATGGTTGGTGCCAATGATCTTATTATTCGTCGAGGTAATAACAGTGTCTTTAGCATTAATATTTGTGGCATCGCCTTTTATATCAATTTTTGCGGAGTTACCTCCTTTTTTTGCAATCTCAATTTCTGATGCATGAATCGTAATTTTATCTCCTTCCAGTGTGATTGCTGCTGCACCATTGGTTAACACAACCGTTTGACTTGAAGTTACCGTGACCTTATTTTCTCCATCGACAACAATGTGATTGCCACCTGTTTTATCTTTAATCGTAATGCCTCCACCATCATTTAACTGAACAGTATGCCCACTTTTAGAAGTTAAACTTTTGCTATTATTACTGGCGCTTCCTCCTGATCCGCTTTTGCCATGGAAAACTGAACCCAATACGATAGGCCGGGCAATATTTCCTTCTTCAAAACCTATCGCAACCTGATCGCCAATTTCAGGAATAAATACAAAGCCCCTGTTTTTGCTTACTTTATCGCTGCTTCCGGCATCTGGGGTGATTACCCTCAGCCATTCGGTTACATCATTGGTTTTGCACTCCCATTTAAACTTCACTTTAATCCGGCCATTTCCCTGTGGATCGGCATTGTCGATCACATCAGCCAGTTGCATATCTGGGTTGGGTTTATCATAATTTTTCACCAGGATGCGTTCGGTATTGGATACCACACCTTCGAAGGTATTGTGGTATTTTCCTGTTCCATCTAGGTTATGCGTGATACTGGTAATTAAAAACTGGCCCAGGCTTTCTGTTAAAAAAGCAACTTCCTGCCTGATGCTCATGGTAATTTCGGCGATGGTACCAATGCCCAATGCGGCATTATCGCCACTGGCATTCACTTTTAAAAGGTCACTGATGTGTGCCTTTTCTTCATTATCTACATGGCTTTTAATGTCACTATTGTTATCTACCCTGATGAGCGAAGGCTGATTAAAGGTTTTGCTGTACATCAGGTTAGAAGCCTTAATGGCATGTGCCAGATCAGGATTTCCATCGGCCTGACCACTGCTTTCGCTTTGTAGCATTTCATCCTGTTTAGGGTTATATGCAAAGCGTTTATTCTTGATGGGGGCAACTTCCATCGCATATTGCAGGTTATGTACATCCCGGCCGTAAAATAATGCAACATCTTTCTGCACGTCGGGTTTACCAAAATTCAATTGCTGACCATCATAGTACAGCCATTCATAATATTCTCCGGAGAGGCGGTTTAAAAATTCCCAGTCGCTTTCTTTATACTGAATGAGATAATCTATAGTGGATTGCCTGCTGGCATTCGCTACTATTTTGAGGTCGTTGGCCGGTGTATCACTTGTAGCCAATTTTACAATATCATTTAAATCTTTATCCAGATAAGAGCCCAGATCCTGGCCACGATCAATCAATATGGTGGGACTGTAACCACTCACAATTAATACGCCATGATAGCCATGGCTTTGCGCCAGCTCTACCCGGGTAACCAAACCTGAAAAGTGTTGGAGTTGGTCTTGTGAATATCCGAAAGATGCCGTTAAGGTTTTACCCACAAAATCCCGACTATCATTTAAATTAATCAAACCTGGTGCACCCATCTGGTCGTGGTTAAACCGCAATTCAAAATAATGGTGACTGTTAAATTCTTGTTGAAGGCTGAAGGAGGCAAAATGGGTAATGGCCTTATCTTCTATATTGATTTCGGTGATGAGTTTCTTTTCCATATGCATGTCAAGCTTAGTGGCAACGGGCAGGGAAACCCTAAAATTTCATCGCTGCTGCAACTTCTACCCAGGTGAAATGTGAAGATTGATTTCAGGTGGCAGGTGTTAATTTTTTATATGCTAAACTCCAGTTATGATTTTGAAAAATAAAAGCTAAGCTATTTGAAAAATGGAGCATGAGTGGCAAATTAATATAGATTTGCACTGTTAGTGAAAGGGTTTGATACACCAAAAGCAACAGGTAAAACCCGTTACTTTTGGCGATATCAAGTGGAGAACTATGCCTTTGGCCAGTCATTTTCGTGTTCAGCGTTACCCAGTTTGAGTTTTCTGGCTGATACCACGAAAGTAAGTGTCATCGGCGTATTATCATTTACGGCGATACCCTCGCTGTATTGGATAATGTAGCCATCCTCAAAAGTTAATTCCTTCATTTTTGCATCTTCTTCTCCTTTTTTGAAGACGATGGTACCTGACTGCGGCTTATACTGGTTATTCACCATTGATTCGATGACTGAAGTATCTTCAGTTGATTCGATTTCAATGTTGATGGTTCCACCGTATACCCCTGATGACGGACGACCCTTAGCGTCTACATCCCTGTTTAATGAAAAGCTGCACTGTAAAACATCAAATTCCTTTGAACCTAATGTTAATCTGGTTTTAAATGCCATTTTGGTAAGTTTTAAATGTTTTGAAAAGATGAATTGTGTTAGTGGTTAGCGAAGAGCATGGTCTTGGGCATCCGGTATCTAATTAACCTTATCCCTTCAACCTTTTACCCTCTACCTCTTTTACGCTTTAGGCCAATCGTTTAAATGCTCTGCGTTTCCGAGTTTCAGCTTTCTGGCTGAGATCTGGAATTTCAGTGTCATCGGGTGATCGCCCACAATGTTGATTCCTTCGGAATACTTAACAATGTAGCCATCTTCAAAATCAACTTCTTTCATTTTGGCATCTTCCTCAGATTTCTTAATCAGAAGGGTTCCGGTAATGGGTTTGTACTGGTTGTTTACCATTGCTTCGATAATAGAGGTGTCTTCGGTTGACTCGATCTCAATATCAATGGTACCGCCGTAAACTCCGGAAGAGGGTCTTCCTTTAGCATCTACATCGCGGTTTAACGCATAGGCGCAATGAAGCACATCGTACTCCTTGCCCGAAAAATTCAATCTAGCTTTGAAAGCCATAAGTTTTAAATTTAAGGTTAAATAATAGGTTTATTTGTAGCATCCGCCACACTTAATATAAACCAAAAATTAAGCCAATTATTGTGTATATCACTCATTTTTAACAGATAAGCAGTAGCACCTGTCCCGTAAAATGGGGTCTGCGCCTTTTAAAACGCACATTTTTAGCCAGACAGAAATTGTATGTAAACGAAAATTATTTTTGTATTCCTATCATGATAGTAGCTGGACTGTAGAATTTATGGACAATGTGTGGCTTTATGCTACATCAAATTGTACAGTATACCTGGTTACCAATCCATTGGTGCTATCAACTAATCAGATTTTAGAAGCCCTACCAGAGGATTGTCTTCAATAGCAGAAGAAATGAAAATGATTTTAAGGTTGAGATCCGGAAGAATCCATGGGAATATAACTTGCCATAAGTGGAGTGCATTCAAGATTAATCATAAAAATGCCCCCATCAAGAGTTTAACTTTTGGGGGCATTGCAATATACAATCAATAATATTTATTTTACCTCGTTTACCTGATCCAGGATGGGCTTAGCTAAACTGGTCAGCACATTATTTTCAGGTTTATTCAACTCCAGTATAATGATTTCATTATCTCCTTTCTTTAACCATTCTGCCGGAAGATAAATGGTTTGCTGAGGGCCAATACCCCAGTATTTACCCAGGTTATGTCCGTTTACCCAAATCACTCCTTTACCCCACTTCCTTAAATCAAGATAGGTATCTTCAGGGCTTGTAACCTTGAATGATCCTGTTTTTAATACCGGCGTATTGCTTCTGGCCTTTGCGGTATTCATTTTTGAGGTTTCCACCTGATCAAAAGGTAATGAATACATGGTCCATGATTTAAGTGCTGTGCCAGCAAAAGAAACCTCACCAACAATACCTTTTTTGTTTTTCAACAAATTCGGGCCGAAGTTAATTCTGCCCATATTTTCTACAAATATTTCCAGCTGATGTTTTCCGGCTGGTACATCCAGCGTAAGGCTTTCCTGTCCTAATCTTCTGTCTAACGTACCTTTGCGCACGCCGTCAATGAAGATGATGCCGTAATCCCGGAGGCCATCAATTTTCAGTTCACCTTTTTTGCCTCCATTGATTTCAGTTTTATAAAGCATATAGCCATATGCCTGATTCATGTCTTCAAATGTTAATGGATTCTGGCTTTGCTTTCCTTTTCCAATATAATCAAAAATACTGATTTCTTTAGTGAACTGAATAGGCTCCATTGCGGCAGCAGGTTTTGCTTTTGGTACTTCCGGCAACTTTTGTCCCTTTGGCAAATGCTTTTCAATCACCGCCCTGAACTTCATAAATTTATCCGTGGCATTTCCAGCTTCATCCAGTGGTGCATCATAATCATAACTGCTGATTTGCGGTTCAAACGGAATGGTATCCCTGAAGTTTGCACCATTCATGAAACCGCGCGTACTTCCACCATGAAACATATACATGTTGATTGACATTCCATTGGATAATACGGTATCTAACTTCCCGGTATATTGTTCTGCAGGAACTTTATGGTGCGGTGTGCCCCACCAGTCGAACCATGCCGGGTACCATTCGGCTATGAAAAACGGGCCTCTCCCATCATTCAGACTGCGGATGGCTTGTTTTACTTTTACCGGATTATCCTGACCATTAATGGCCGGCATTAAACCTTTTAAATGTCCTTTTACAATATCCTTTTCCGGATCACAAGTGTATAAAAGTCCATCAAACCCTGCATCCACAAACATTTTCCGGTTCATTTCCAGGTACACCTTATCCGCTCCGTACGAACCGTATTCATTTTCTACCTGAACCATAATGATGTTTCCACCGTGGTTAATCTGAAGTGGTGCCAGCTGCTTACCTACTTCATCTATGTATTTCTTGTATTCTGCCAGGTATTGTTTTTCACGGCTTCTTACTTCAAGTCCTTTTTCATTTTGTAACCAATATGGATAACCACCAAATTCCCACTCGGCACATACATAAGGGCTTGGCCTGAGGATTACCCATAACCCTTCTTCCTTTGCAATTTTTACAAATTCTGCAATGTCATGATTGCCTGTAAAATCAAATTTGCCCTTTTCAGGCTCATGTAAATTCCAGAAAACATATGTTCCAATGGTATTTAAACCCATTGCCTTGGCCATCTTCATCCTGGCACGCCAGGCTTCACGTGGTACCCGGGGATAATGAATTTCTCCTGAGATGATTTGAAAGGGCTTATTATCCAGCATAAATGTGCTGTCTCCCAGTGTAAAAGAGTGCTCATTACTTGCCTTTCCACATCCGAAAAGCATCATGGCCAGCATGATGGCATTAAAAAAAAGTATCTTGTGTTTTATCATGGTATTTAAATTTAGGATCAGCTCACTGAATATTCTTGTTTCTATTTGTTGACAATAATGGTGGTAACGGATTTCGGAAGAAGATCTAAATGATCTGCATCCGCTATTGACCGCTTCAGGTGTTTCCCATCAGCAGTGGTATAAAGGGTGATGTTTTTCTGTTTCGGATGGATTCCTGAAAGCTCCAGGTGAATGGCTTCCTCGCTATTATTTACAGCTACGGTAATAAGTTTATTATCTTTAAGATAAGCGGAAATATAAAAATCCTGATCATTCGAAACATCCATATTTACCCTTAAGCTACCTGGTGCTATAAAACGGCTATAGTTCCCTAATGCCCAAAGCGTCTGGCTGTCATAAACCTTTCCGCCGGTTTTGCTTTTGTCTATATATACAAGGCCATCTTTATAATCACCTGTTGAAACGGCGAGCCACCATTGCCATGAAGTGGCGTTGGCATAAGTTAAATCATGATGGATCAGTTTGGCAATAAACAAAGCTGTAGTCATGCCCAGGTCGCGCCCCTCTCCTTTTAAAGAACTATCGCCTAGCACACAATATTCTGACATCCAGAATCTGAGCTGATCATATTTTGCTACTTCATCCTTCACTGAATTTCTGATGGCTATAGCCTTTTGTTCCGGGCTGGTGGTGAAATAGCTATGTCCGGAAATACTCTGGTCCAGGTGATTCAGATTTCCCAGGTAGCCAGGAGAATTGCGATTAAAAAAATATTCGATCTGTTTACTTTTTGCTGTATCAGGATGATTGGTAAGGTAATTCAGCTGACCGGCTTCGGCAATCTGAATTTTTGTTTTCAAATGTGCCTGATCCAATGTGTTGCTCAGTTTCTTAACCAATACAGATATTTCACGGTTGGTATATGGACAACCCTCCTGGTTACCTTCATTCCATTTCCATTGCGGTTCGTTAATCGGACTTAAGTAATCCAGCTCGATACCTGTTTTCTTTTTGAGGATTTGAATGGTTTTAGAAAGGTCATGCGTAAAAGCATCCGCTTTGCTGAAATCAAGGTTACTATTTCCATCACCAGAAAATGCCTTTTGATTGCGTGTAAAATTAACATGAGGACTATTTACAAAACCAATAAAGTGTTTTACGCCTCTTGCTTTTGCAGCATTCATAAACCAAACCTGGCCGGGCATGGCATCTTCATTATAGGTTTTATTTAAAGTTAAAAAGGAAGCCTGTCTTCTCCATTCATCTTTTATTCCGCTGGCCTGACCTTGTTCAGCACTTCCCCCACCTATGGCGAAACGCCAGAAATTCAGCCCTATTCCCCGCGGATTCCCTTCCTGATCTGTTTGTGTACTAAAAAGCAAATCAGCCATTTTATTTTTTTCGGTATCGGGCCATAAACCTGCAAACTGGCAGGTCCACGCATCAGAGGCACCGAAGCCTTCCATGATTTGGGCAGGCTGATTAAAATTAAATTTAGCTTTAACGATACGTTGATTTTGGGCGCTGCTCACTACCGGAGCGGTAATGCCCAGCAGCAGTAGGAAAGCAAATGCCTTTTGTTGGAGGAGCAAGTTCATGATGATGGGTAGATTTGAATAAGAGTATAGATGGCAGCAAAAGTGATTTTATACAATGCTGCCATCTACACTTCCAATTTATTATAATAGTATGGAAAAACACAGCGATACATTGATCGCTGTGTAAAATTTTAGTAACCAGGGTTTTGTTCGAGTTTTCCGTTTGAAGACAAAATTTCTGCTCTTGGAATAGGTAACCAGTATTGTTTATCCTGAAAAGTTTTGCCATCTAAAGCCACCTTAGTCGCATAGCTTAAACTGCTTCCATTTTTAGTGATGATGATACCATTGGCAGCTTTGTTCTCTACAATGTTTGCAATTTTCCAACGGCGCACATCATAATAGCGGTGTTCTTCAAAAGCCAGTTCTACCCTGCGCTCATAACGAACAGCATCCCTCATTTGCGATTGACTTAAACCATTGGCCAGTGCCGGCATGTTTACATCTGGTCTGGATCTGATCATATTTACCGCATCTCTGGCTGACATTGATGATCCGGCAGGAACCGCATCAGGGCCATAAGCTTCATTCGCCGCTTCTGCAAAATTTAACAGGATTTCCGAATAGCGCATGTAAATCCAGGGTTGCAAACCTGCTACATCCCATGGGTTATCAATCGGGAAGGCATCATTCATGAATTTTTTAAGGTAATAGCCTGTTTTAGAAGTATTCCAGTTGGAGTTTCCATCTTTACTGTCTTTTCCACCCGGCACAAAAGCTTCCATGTTTCTTCCGCGGTAACTTGCGCCATCATAAATAACCGTATAGCCAAATCTAGGATCTCTGTTTGCGTAAGGTTTAGCTGGATCGTAACCCGAACCTGTTTCTGTAATGGCCTTACCACTCGTTGTTTGATAATCATCAACCAGGTTTTGCATAGGAGTATTGCCACCCCAGGCATTGTACCCGTTTGGTCCGTTTGCAATTTCTAAACACACGTGTCTGGCGTTAGTGGTATAGAGCCTTTCAAAAATCATTTCGTTGGTCTCATTTTGCAGGAACATTTTATTATAGCCCCCGGTGTAAATGCCATATTTGTTCAGGCTAATTACCGCTTGTGCAGCTGTAACAGCCGAAGCCCAGGTGCCTGCATTGTATAATGGACTGGCAGCATAAAGGGTTAACCTTGATTTCAAGGCCAATGCTGCACCTTTCGTAGCACGACCCAGTAACCAGTTTCCGGAATTATCAACCGGGAGTAAAGCAGCAGCCTGATCCAATTGTGCCGTTGTATAGTCGATGCTTTCTTTTAAGGTGGCCCTTTTAAATAGTGCATCATCCTGTAAATTATCTTGTAACTGCGTTACTTTATCACCTATTAAAACTGCTCTACCATAATTACGGATGATATCATGGTAACGGTAAGCCCGGATAAATTTAAGTTCACCCTCTAACAATTTTTTGTGACCTGCACTCATCGTAATGGTTGATAAGATCTGTAGCGCATAATTACATTCGCGGATACTGCGGTAACTTCTGGCCCAGAAGGAGGCTGTACTGCCCAGGTTATCTGGTGAGATCTGCCCGCGTTGCATGGCCCAGGTTCCATCATCATTGGTATAGAGTGATTCATCAGTATTGGAACTCATTAAACTGTATTCGAAACCGCGGCCAAAACCTGGTCCGGAACCTTCACCTTCTTTTTCCTGAAGCCTTGGACTTACATAACGGTTAAGAACGAAAGCTTCAAATATAGTACTGTCCTTTTCAACTACTTCGGGGGCAACAACCGCAGTTGGGGTTATCTCTAAAAAATCTTTTTTGCATGATGCAAACAGTAATGCTGCACCAAGGGTAAAATATAATGGTTTATATAATTTCATGATGTTAAAATTTAACGTTTGCACCTATGTTAATAATTTTTTGCTGAGGATAAAATTGTCCGCTTTCGTTATCTCCTTCCGGATCATAATCTTTCACTTTCGAGATGGTGAACAAGTTGAAAGCACTGGCATATAACCTCACACCAGAGATTTTAATTTTAGATAAGAGGCTGGAATTGAAATTATAACCCAGTTCAATATTTTTTAATCTGAGAAATGACGCATTATTTAACCAGAAATTATTTTGAAAAGCACCACCACTAATGGCATTCGAAGCACGTTCGGTTACCCTTGGAAAAGTTCCGTTCGGATTACTTGGGCTAAAACGGTTATCGGCCCAGCTGCTGTAAAAGTTTCCAACGCTACCTGATTCTGGCAACACATACTGACTTACACGAGACTGACCTGCAAAAAGTACGGCTACGTCGAAATTTTTATAAGATGCTGTTAAGTTTAATCCATAAGTAATTTCCGGTACATTACCGTATTTAGTTCTGGTTCTGTCTTTAAAATCGATTACGCCATCACCGTTATAATCTTCATATTTTAAATCACCTACTTTGGCACCTGTAACATGTGGATAAGCATCTAATTCCTGTTGTGTCCGGAAAATGCCAAGTGAGTTAAACAACAGGTAACTACCAATCGGGCGACCTGTTTGACGTTGGTAATCTAATGTTCCTGAAGCTTCATCAATGAAGATGATTTTGCTTTTAGCATAGGTAATATTTCCGGTCGCTCCCCAGCTAAAGTTTTCGCTTGAATGGTTATAACCCAATGAAGCCTCTACACCTGAACTGTTGATTTTACCAATGTTTTCTGATGGCACTAACGGAAATACTGCACTATTATTTGGCTCTGGAAAAGGATTCACAATCCCTGAAGTACCCGGGATGGAAGCATTTCTGGTTAACAAAATATCACTGCGTTTCTGATTAAAATAAATGGCTTCTAAAGTGAAATTTTTAAGGAAGGTTGCATTAATACCAATGTCGAGTTTATTGGCCCGCTCCCAGCCCACTATCGGATTGGCCAGTTTCACCAAATTAACATTTGGCTGAATGACATTTACACCGCTACCCGGGTTTGAAGCGACAAAGCCGTTTCCGATTAATGTGTAATTATCAAAGTATTGGTATGGTGAAATTAAATCACTACCCAATGAGCCATATGAACCCCTGATTTTTAAATCATTAATAAAAGAAACGTTATCACTGAACCATTTTTCTTTGCTTACTCTCCAGGCTCCTAAAATGGACGGAAAATATCCGAAACGTTTACTTTGCGGAAAGAGCGAAGAACCATCAGCACGCATCTGGCCTTCTATGATATACTTTTCATCATAATTGTAGGTCACTTTTCCAATATAACTTTGTCTTGGATAGTCGGTACTGCTACCCGAATTTCTTAAATCCGTTGCAGCTGCACCACCTTGTGAAAGTTCAGGCAAACTGGTTGAAATGTAATTTAAGCGTTGTGCATCAAAGGTTTCAAAACGCTGTCTGCTCTGTTCATAAGCTACAAAAGCATTGATTGAATGTTTCCCAAATTTCTTATCGTAATTTAATTTAACGTTGGATGTAATGAGGCTGGTATTGGCCTGCGACTCATATAAAGTAGCCTTGCCGCCGCTTCCACCTACCACTACCGTATTATAAATTCCGGTAGATTGATCGTAGGAATACAGGTTGTAAGGTTTGTTGAAATTTTTCTTAAAGCTAAATGTTTTGTCAACCGAGAAAAAACCATCTACCGAAAGTCCTTCCACACCCGGAATCTGGTAGCTACCTCTTAAAATGGCATTGATTACCTGTGTTGGGTTTTTGGCTATTCCACCTAAATCAGTCACCTGAACGGCAGGGTTACTATTTTCAATTCCTGTTGTAGGCAAACCATTTGGATAGTAAGCGGCTACAATTGGTTTTGCACGATACACTGATCTGAAAATATCACCCGCACCTGAAATCGGGAATACACGATCTTCTTCCCTTCCTGAAACGCCTAATCCGATTTTTAACCTTTTGGATATATTGGCATCGATATTTGTTCTGAAGTTGTATTGCTGATATTTGGTTGCACCGTCTTTATAAATCGCATCCTGGTAAATTTTCCCCAGGGAAACGAAATATTTTACATCTTCGGTACCACCGCTAACCGAAAGGCTGTGCTGATTTTGAAGTGCTACACTTTTCAATGTTTGTTTGGTCCAGTCGGTATTTGGATATAACAATGGATCGGAACCATCTCTGAATTTCTGAATCTGATCAGCCGTGTAAGACTGATTAAGACCACCACCCGGATTGGAATCATAATTGATTTCATTCATGATCTGTGCATACGTTGCTGCATCAGCCATTTTCGGCAGGCGTGTAGGCATACTGAAACCCTGATTGAAACTATAGTTTACTGTGGGCTTACCAATTTTACCTTTCTTGGTGGTAATTAAGATTACACCATTCGCTGCACGGTTACCATAAACCGCTGCCGATGCATCTTTCAGTACCGAAATACTTTCCACATCATTAGGGTCAATCCTTTCCAAACCGCCTAACTGCCCTGGAATTCCATCTACCACAACCAATACATCGGAGTTGGTGGTGGTTCCTAAACCACGGATTAAAATCTTCGATCCATCATAACCTGGTTCACCACCGCGGTTATTGATCACCACGCCTGAAACCCGACCTGCCAATGAGTTGGAAAGATTGGGCTGTGGACTTTTTACCAGATCACTACCTTTAACTACAGCAACTGAGCCGGCAAGTGTTGATTTTTTTTGTGTACCATAACCTACCACGACCAACTCATTAAGTGATTGTGCATTGGCCGTAAGTTGTGTATTTACGGTGGTTTTGCCTTTTGTAAGCACTTCCTGTTTGTTATACCCTACATAAGTGAATACCAGTACTGCATTATCATTTGGAACTTTTATGGAATATTTACCATCGGCATTACTGATAGTAACAATTGAGGTGCCCTTAACGGATACACTTACTCCGGGTAGTACCCCACCTTTTTCATCGTAAACAGTACCACTTACTGTAATTTCATCTCTAACTGATACTGGATTTGTAGTGCCTGAAAGTGAGGTTGCCATTGCCATTTGTGCAGACAGCAAGGACACACTACTGAGGGATACAATGAATAGCGTTTGTTTTGCACTACGACAAAACAGAACAGCTTTGCGCCGTAAAACTTTTCTCATGTTGGTTTAATTTGGTTATTTATAATTACCACTTTCTTTCGAACGCTTTCGTTCACTTCGCATAATTGTTTTGCGAGTTGGGAATTCATTTGAAAACGTTGCTAAATTCTATCAAATCAAGCGAACACAAAGGGGGTAAACAGCTAATATTAGAGGGGGAAAAAACAACCGATAGAGAGGAAACAGCCCTTTTAACGCAAAATTAGTTTAGGGAATATAAATTGAACGCTTTTATATCTGCCATTTTTTTGAAATGCGGTGCGTATTAAGATGTAGAAACCAGAATCTTTTACTAACCAAAATCCGATAATTATAAATTGATTTTTACACCACCAGTCTGTGCTACCTTTCTAAAAGAGAGGAATTACTACCGCCATTCCCCTCCTTTAAACTATCAGATGATACATCTTATGGAATGGTGTTAGATTGACAAAGCGTTTTGGTAATTGGCGCTTCCAAAATGCGCAACATTCCTGAATACTAGGTTTTTATTTTTTTTAAACCCGGGCTGATGGACTTATTATTGGAAAAATTCTTCCGGTATTTTTTAATGTAATCTGATGGATTCATTTCGAATACTTTTTTAAACTGTTCCCTGAAATATTTGATATCACTCATCCCAACGGTATACATCGTTTCAAGTATGGTTTTATCTGTACTGATGAAAATTTCAGCAGCCTTCCTCAACCGGATGAAACGAATAAAACTACTGGATGAATGCCCCGAAACAGATTTAATCTTATTGAACAGGTTAGCCCTCGACATGCCAATTTCATCTGCCAGCATCTTGATGTTAAAGTTCGGATCTTCTATATGACGTTCTACGATACTGATGCAGTTTTTTAGAAAATCCTTGTATTCGGCAGAGATCTTGGAACTGCTTGGGTTTAGTGTAATCTCACTATAAAAGTATTTTTGCAAGCTGTTTTTGCTTTTTAGAATCCCGGCAACCCTGGCCATGAGCAATTCCTGATCAAAAGGTTTACTGATATAATCATCAGCACCAATCTCTACACCCTTCAGTTTAATTTCTGCCGATGTACTGGCGGTGAGTAAGATAATGGGGATATGGCAAATAGATTCATCTTCCTTTACAATACTACAGAGTTCTATTCCACCCATACCCTGCATCATCACATCACTGATTACGATATCCGGAAGAAACCCACGGATAATAGCTAAACCGCTTTCGCCATCATGAGCCTGATAAATTTGATATTGTTCTGAAAAAACCTGGCTGAGGTAATGCGCGATTTCTTCATTATCGTCTACAATCAGAATAGATTTCTTCTCCTGTATAATCATATCACTTAAAACCACATCTTTCTTTCTGACCGGCTCCGGGATCAGATCATCCTGACTAAGTTCTTTCAGGATCAGAGAGCTTTCCTGCCGGTCCGGAACAATGGACACAGGATTAATATGTTCATTCCCTTTTAATAATTTCAGGTGAAATGAAGTGCCCTCCCCTTCATTATTCTGACAGGAAATGGTTCCGCCATGCATGTCTATAAAATTCTTAACCAGGTACAAGCCAATTCCAAACCCGCTTCCTAAAGAGTGGTTTTTATCAGGCTCCTGGTAAAACCTGTTAAAAATTTTCTCTGTTGAATCTTCTGCGATGCCACAACCAGAATCCATAATTAAAATATCAACATGCTGATCTGCTTCATACAGTGATACTGTGATACGTCCGCCATCAGGCGTAAATTTGAAGGCATTTGATAATAAGTTGAAAATGGCAATTTCCAGTTTTTCCCGGTCAGCAAAAATTTCTGTTATTTCAGAAGCTGCTATAAATTCATACTGAATATTTTTTGTACGTGCCTGATGAGAAAAACATAGAAAAACTTCTTTCAGCAGGCCTGTGAGGTTTAAATGAGATACTTTTAAAGTATCACCCTGCGCATCAGCCTTTCTAAACAGCAATAACTGATCAACCAGGCTTAATAAACGCTTGGCATTTCTGTACACAATATTCATGCTGCTGGTATCAATATTTTGGTTATCCTGATAAAGCAATTCTTTCACCGGGTTAATAATTAAGGTTAGCGGCGTTCTAAATTCGTGTGATATATTGGTAAAAAAAGACAATTTACGCTCATTCAGCTCCTTTTCCTTTTCACTTTCAATATGTGCAATTTTGATTTCATACCTCAGTTTTTCTTGTTTTTTGCGGTAAGCAATAAAGCCATACACACTCAATCCGATTAATCCGGCATACAGCAAAAAAGCCCACCAGGTAAGGTACCAGGGCGGATTAATCTTAATCGTAATGGAATAACCTTTATTATTCCAAACCCCATCATTGTTAGATGCTTTCACCTCAAAACGGTATGTGCCCGGGTTTAGGTTGGTATAGGTGGCTTTTCGCTGGTGACCTACATAATTCCATTTTTGATCAAAACCCACCAATCGATATGCGTATTCATTTTTCCAGGAATAGGCATAGTTAAGGGCAACAAATTCTAAAGAAAAAACACTCTGATCATAGTTCAGGGTAATTTCTTTTGCCACATTCAGGTTCTCGTTTAAAGGACTTTCTGCACCCGGAAGCACCGATTTATTAAATATCTGGAAATCGGTCAGGTAAACGGGTGGAGCCACATGGTTGAATCGGATTTGCTTCGGGTTAAAGGAAAAATAGCCTTTGTTACCGGCAACAAAAATAGAAGAACCCTGGTTTTTAATGGTGGAATTTACCAAAACGCCATCCGCCTCATCAAAGTTCCTTACTTTTTTGCTCAAAGGATCTAAACTCGAAATTCCATTTTCGGTAAGCACCCAAATTTTACCATCCGTATCTTCTGTAATGTCATTAAAAACATTGCTCGCAAATCCATTGGCTTTGGTGTACACTTCAATGCCATTGCGCTTTGGCGAAAACTTATTCAAACCATCTTGCGTACACACCCACATGTTTTTTCTGGAATCGGCATGGATGGCTTTGATGATGTTGCTGCTTAACCCCTTACCATTGCCGTTTAAGGTTTCCAGTGCGCGAAAATGCTTGGTACGCCGGTTAAAAATATTAACGCCACCACCATAGGTTCCAATCCAGATTTCGCCATCAGGTGCCTTACAAAGCACATAGGTATGGTTATTATTGATGGAATAAGGATTTTTAGGCTGATTGTAATAATGCTCAAATGTGTTTTTACGACGATCATAAATCTTGATTCCGGCATCGGTAGCCAAAATATAAACCCCGTCTTCTACTTCCAGAATATCTCTGAATACATCTTCATTAAACAAATTGCCAATCGCTGAATGATGAAAATGATGCGTAAAAGTATTGCGCTTCGGATCATAACTGTCGAAACCATTTTCAGTCAGTATCCATAAAATCCCTTTGCCATCAAAGTATAGCTTCAGGATTTCGTTGCTGGTGAGACTATTGGGATGGTCACTTTTTACAAAGGTTTTAATCCCCCCAGTTTGCTGATCAACTGCGAAAAGCCCGTTATTGGTGCCCAGCCACATCACACCATCACGGATAGCAATACTCTTAACATCACGATTCCCCAGAGGAAGTAAATTAATTTTAAATTTATATTGCTGATGATCTATTTTTCTAAGGCCGTTGCGCCCATTGAGCCAGATGATGCCATCACGATCCTGATAAGAATCGCCATAAGAATAATTTGGTACATCATTAATTTTCTCCCAGCTTTTCGACAGGGTATGATACCAGTAAAATCCATTATTTCCACCCACCAGCAAGAGGTCCTGACCAAGAGGCATCACGCTGAAAACGGAATAATTATCCCGATCCGGGATTTGTACTTTATTAAACTGACCTGTTTCCGGATTGAAATTAAAAAGACCGTCCCAATAGGTACCCACCCAGATATGACCGTCGGTTGCATAAGCTAAGGCCCAAACATCGTTCGGATTTTTAGCTCCGGACTTCTGATTTTGAGCATAATTGGTGAATGCTTTCTTTTTTTTATCAAATCGATTCAAGCCTGCACTCCAGTTGCCCAACCATAAATCATCTTTAACGTCTTCTATGATGGCGTTTACAGATTTTCCCTTCATACTTTTTTCAGATGCCGGATTGGGCTTATAAACGATAAAATCCTTTTTCGAAGCCACATACTGATTGAAACCATCATCTGTACCGAACCACATCTGGCCCTTTTTATCACATAATATTGACCATACTTTATTATGGCTTAAGGAACGGATATTATGATCATGGTGCAGAAAACGCGTAAAAGTTTCATTAAGTGGATCTAACAAGTTCAGGCCATCCATCGTGGCTACCCAGATTTTGCCCTGATGGTCTTCTACAATGGCATTGATAAAATTATTTGAAATAGACGTACTATCGCCGGCGTGGTTGGCAAACACTTTAAAAGTGTAACCATCAAAGCGGCACAATCCGTTTTCGGTACCTACCCAGATAAATCCACGTCGATCACGAAGGGTTGCAGTGGTATTTTTTGAAGGCAGGCCATCATTTGTACCATAGGTTTTCATCTCGCTCTTATTTTGCTTCGTGATGGCCGAAGCATTCATATACTGAGCGAAAGCACTATTATAGTTGGAAAAAAGAAAGCAGCATAAGATGACTGTTCTTATCAATTTCATTGTGATAATCTAAAATCTAAAATTTTGATGTAAAATAAGAGCCATCAAATAATTTACGAATATAAAGTTAAATGCATGATATTTAATTACCGCATGCAGATCATAACTTAAATAAGCACATCATCATGACCTAATGATTTAAAATGACCAAAACATTTGTTCCGATCTCATCTGGATTTCAATTAATTTGACGTTATTATGAGCAAAAATAATAACATGCTGACTTCATAAAATTAGAAAGCATATATATTTGCATCTCTAAAAAATGGAAGGATTAAGAAATAACTTACTCAAACGAATTTTTGCCTTAACGCTATTAAGTGTTTTGCTGCTTAAAGTTTGTGCGTTCTCCATTTCCTGTTTCTCAGTCTCTGCAGATGCCTACTCAATAGAAAAAAATGCAGAAGAGAATAAAGACAAAGAGGGTGAAGCTTTAGAGAAAAACAAGAAGAAACTTCTGATTTACGAATCGTCCATGCTGGATACAGGTCATTTGTTTCTGAGCCTTCATACTCCGCAGCCTGAACAAGCTTATTATTTACAAATGGGTACCCATCCGCCCAAAACCGTGCCTACGCCTCCGCCTGATCATTTTTCTTAGGTAACGTCATACTTTGATCTGAAAATCAGCCAGACTGATTTAACGCGTAAGTTTATGCGTTTTAGATTGTCAGATCAGGATGATGTGCTTTTATCGCCGGTATGATTTACCTGCAATCTCCCATAGTTTATCCTTTAAGTAAAATATCCATGAAAAATCATCATGTTGCCGGTATGCCTACGCCCTGGCAAAGACTTATACGCCTGTTGTACTACGAACGCAGTACCATCAATTATATTTACATATATGCCATGTTGATTGGCCTCATTGGCCTGTCTCTGCCACTGGGCACCAGTGCCGTTTTCAATTTGTTATCAAATGGGGCCATGTACAGTTCCACCTATATTCTCATTGCTGTTATTTTAGCGGGTATAGTGGTGGGAGGGCTCCTGCTCATTGGTCAGCTAACATTGGTGGAGGTGATTGAGCAGAAAATTTTTGCCAGAACGGCGATAGAATTTGCCTTTCGCTTACCCCGCATTAAAAAGAAAGCACTGGAAGGTGAAAATCCTTCAGAACTGATTAACCGTTTTTTCGACATTTTAACCATTCAAAAAGGGCTTACCAAATTACTGGTTGATGTAGTTGCTGCTGCCGTACAGATTTTTTTTAGCGTCATTCTGCTATCTTTCTATCATCCGGTTTTTATGGCATTTGGCATGTTCGTCCTCATTGTAATCATCCTCGTACTCATTTTGTATTATCGCCGGGGTGTTCAAACCAGCATTGAGGAATCAGAATATAAATATGAAGTAGCCGGTTACCTGGAAGAGATTGCTGCTGATTTAGATACCTACAGAAACAGTGCTGATAAAAGGAAAGAAATCATCAACAGAACAGATGAGATTACAGCCAATTATATCCAGGCCAGAAATGATCACTTTAGTGTTTTAAAGAAGTTTTTCATCAGTGCAGTAGCCATGCGCACCATTTTAATGGGTTCATTGCTGCTCTTGGGATCTTATTTCGTAGTTGAAAGGCAAATGACTTTCGGCCAGTTTGTTGCGGCAGAAGTAATTATCGTTCAGATCAGCTATGCCATAGAAAAGTTAATGACCAATTTAAACACCGTGTTTGATATGGTAACCGGCAGTGAAAAGCTTGCCGTGGTTACTGATCTTGAACTGGAGGAAGGAGATTTAAGTCATGGGTAAAATGAGCAACAACCTTGCACAACTTAAAAACTGGCAGGAATTATCCGTTCATACCAACCGTAAAATTCTGGATGCGAAAGGGCCAAAACTACTGGGCAGGGTACTCCTCTTTATATTTATTTTCTTCGCCATTTTACTTTTCCTGCCTTTTCGGCAAACCATTCCGGGCCGGGGTACGGTTACTGCGCTCCGTCCGGAAGACCGGCCGCAAACTGTTCAAAACCAGATTGGTGGAAGGATAGAACACTGGGCTGTACGTGAAGGACAGGAAGTACAAAAAGGTGATACCATCCTGGTGATTTCAGAAACCAGCCAATCATATTTTGATCCTGAACTCCCTACCCGCTTAAATGAGCAGCTGGATGCGAAACGTGGAAGTGAAACCGCTGCATTGCAAAAGATAGACGCCACCAAGAGCCAGATGCGGGCCATGAATGATGGTTTACAATTTCAAATGAAGGCTGCAGAAAATAAAGTACGTCAGGCCAGAAATTACGTCAGCATTGATAGCGCAGAATTATTGGCCGTTCAGAAATTTTATGAAACCACCAGAACCAGGCTGGAACGCTACGAAACCGGTTACAAAAACGGACTTTTTTCGCTTACTGATATCGAAACCCGAAGACTGAAGCTTCAGGAGGATAATGCAAAAGTAATCGGTCAGCAAAATAAACTGAGCAATTCCACTCAAAACCTGCTTAATGCCAGCATCGAACTGGATAATATCCGGGCGAAATATCAGGAATCAATGGCAAAAGCACAGTCTGATATGAGCTCTGCCGTTTCCAGCAGGGCCAGTGCACAGGGCGATATTGCAAAATTAAGAAACGACATTTCCAACATCAGCATTCGCCGTGGCTTATACGTGGTAAGGGCGCCACAGAGTGGCTTTGTGGTAAAAACCCTTAAAGCAGGGATTGGGGAAAACATTAAAGAAGGTGAATCTGTAGCCACATTACAACCAAAATCACCTTTAGTGGCGGCAGAACTTTATGTGAGTGCCATGGATGTACCTCTGATTTTAGACACCAGCGATGTCCGTTTACAATTTGAAGGCTGGCCATCGGTTCAGTTTTCTGGCTGGCCATCAGTTGCCGTAGGTACCTTTGCCGGAAAAGTTTCTTCCATTGACCGGGTGAGCAGCACCGGCGGAAAATATCGCTTATTGATTAGTCAAACCAATCCCGTTCCGTCAAAAGATGAACCATGGCCGGTACAACTTCGCCAGGGTTCTGGCGTTTACGGACGTATTATTTTAAGATCAGTACCGCTGTGGTACGAGATCTGGCGGCAGCTTAACGGTTTCCCGCCAAGTCTGGAAAAAGAGCCTTCAGCAAGTAGTAAAGAAAAAACATAACGGTGAAGACTAATATGAAAAATGATTTTAAAGCATGCCTGATTATTTTAATGCTCTTGCGCTCACTGTTTACAGCACAACCTGCACTGGCACAAAGTGCCGCTATGGTTAGGGCTGAAGCAGACAGTACCAAAGTTTTTTCAGTTGACGACCTCCAGATGCTGGTGTTCAGGTATCATCCCATTGTTAAGCAAGCTGCTTTGCTTAGCGAATCGGCACGGGCGAATGTATTACAGTCGCTTGGCTATTTTGATCCTGCACTTAAAGCTGGTTTCGCCAGGAAACTTTTTGGTAACACTGAATATTATAATAAATGGAACAGTGAACTAAAAATACCGCTCTGGCTGGCAGGTGCCGATTTAAAAATCGGCTATGATCGCAATGTGGGCACCTATGTGAATCCGGAAGGCCGTACCAATTCGCAGGGTTTATCTGCCATAGGGCTGAGTATTCCTTTAGGACAAGGATTGGTGATTGATGCCCGCAGAAATACCCTCCGTCAATCAAAAATTATGGTGCAATATGCAGAAGCCGAACAGCTGAAACAGATTAACGCCGTATGGTATGGTGCGGTAAAAGATTACTGGAACTGGTATTATACCTATAAGCAATTTAATTTAATTACCGAAGGCGTAGAACTGGCCCAGCGAAGATTTACGGCCATGAGCAGGCAAACCATCATTGGTGATAAACCGGCAATTGATTCGGTAGAGGCCTATATTACCGTACAGGAAAGGATTATTCAAAAGGAAAAAATGAAAATTGAGCTGCAAAATGCACAGCTGGTGTTATCCAATCACCTCTGGAGTGAAGATGGTAATCCATTGGAACTGCCTGCAGATGCTGTACCCCAACAGGTTAATCCGGCTGCAGCGAAACCTAACCCGCTGGTTTTGGATACACTGCTTGGTCAGGCCGCCAGCCAGCACCCCGAATTGTTAAAACTAAGAAGCAAAGGCGAGCAACTGGCAGTTGAACGGAGCTACCGGCAGGAACTTTTAAAGCCCAAACTAAATGTTACCGGGAATCTGCTTTCGAACAGGACTGATTTTAACAGTTTTATTCCTGGCGATTATGATTTTAACTGGAGCAATTACAAAGTGGGGATAGAATTTTCCTTTCCGCTTTTCCTCCGGTCTGAACGGGGTAAGCTCAGGGAAGTAAAAATTAAACAGCAGGAACTTAACTATGATATTCAGCAATATGGAAGAACCATCAGAAATGACATCAATGCAGCATATAATGATTTATCAGCCTATGCTGCGCAACTGGCTGTTCAGATTAAAAGTGTGCAGAATCAGCAAATACTCGTAACGGGTGAAAACCAAAAATTTAACCTTGGAGAGAGTACACTTTTTTTAATCAACAGCCGAGAAACGAAGTTAATCGACATGAAAATTAAACAGGAAAGTATGATTTCGGGTTATCAGAAAACGCTTGCAGAACTTTATTATAAGTCCGGAACCAGGCAGGATGCCCGCTTAAACTAGCCTGTGGTAAAAGGATAAAAAACTTCTGCATCAAGCATTAGAAGCGATGAGCGGATTTTTTTTATCCCAGTTTAAAAAGCAGGCAGGTTATTTCATTATATTTATCGGATGAATCCATTTCAGCTGACCGACATCTATATTTACCCCATAAAATCACTTGGCGGAATCAGGGTGGAACAAGCTTTAATGGAAGATGAGGGGCTTCAGTACGACAGGCGCTGGATGTTAGTTGATCATGAAGGAACCTTTGTTACCCAACGCAAACATACACTGCTATCGCTGTTGCAGGTGCATATCGAAGATGATCGGCTATATGTCAGCCATAAACTGAAGGAGAACCTTAAGATCTCTTTTCAACTGGATGAAACTACCGGTAAGCGTATCGAAGTAAGGGTTTGGGATGACGCTGCAGTTGGTTTAGAGGTGAGCAAATCTGTTAATGACTGGTTTACGGCGTACCTGCAATTTGAGGTCAAATTGGTGCGGATGTCTGAAGATGATAAGATCCTGGTAGATCCAAGGTATGCTGCAAACGGAGAGGTTAAAAGTTTTTCAGATGGTTACCCTAGCCTCCTTATTGGCCAGTCTTCATTGGATGCACTGAATGAAAAATTAACGAAACCGGTCAAGATGAATCGCTTCAGACCAAACCTGGTTTTTTCAGATGGCAAAGCGCATATAGAAGATGATTTTAAAACTTTTTCTTTGGGTAATGTGCTTTTCACAGCAGTAAAACCCTGTGCCAGGTGTGTGTTGATTACCGTCAACCAGGAAACCGGAATTCAGGGAAAAGAACCATTAAAAACATTGGCTGGTTATCGAACATTCAATCAAAAAGTCATGTTTGGCCAGAACCTCCTCCATAAAGGTACCGGCATCATTCATGTCGGCGATGAACTTAAGATAGAAAGCTGGAAATAACATGCATTAGATGATGATTGATTTTCTTCATTACCGGTATTCGGCCAACATGCTTAAGCAGCGAAATCAGATTGGCCTTTCCCCCTTCAAAGGTTACCACAAAGGCAGCATGGTTAAAAATTAAAACTATTTGTACCGTGCGAACGTATATCATTAATCTTACGGACATTTATAATTTAATAAAAACCTATTTAATTAGAAAGATTCTAAATAATTATCAGCATTTTTGATAGATCTTTACTTGAATTATATTAAGATATGTAAAACTTATTTAACTACATTGCCCTTCAATGGCTAAGCCCGGGCTAAGTAATGATTAGCAAATAATAATGAACCTGAAAGATAACAGATATATTAATAAGAGTAAATCTGTTATAACATCTATAAATGAGCTTAACGAAGCATAAATAATGAATAATTTTAACCAGGAGTTTCCGGAATTTTTAAAAACATTTGAACAAAATCTAAAACATCTCTTTCAGGAAAAACATAATATTGATCAGCTAAGTCTGCAAAGAGGCCTTCCTCCGGAATTGCTGACAGAAATCATGGATCATGTTCCTTTATCAGTAGCCGTTCCATCAGCATTTGGAGGCAGAGGATGTAAGGTTAAAGAATGTCTCGGCATCCTGTCTGCAGCTTCCTATGAATCACTATCACTTTCTTTAACTTTTGGAATCAATATCGCCTTATTTTTAGAACCTGTGGCCAAATATGGGGATGATAAGATAAAAAAGGGAATATTCGATAAGTTTTTGAAAGCACAAAACATGGGTGGTTTAATGATCACTGAACCTAATTTTGGAAGTGATGCATTGAATATGCGCACTAAGAGTAAAGAAACTGAAAGCGGTTATAAAATTAAAGGGACAAAGCATTGGCAGGGACTCACCGGAATGGCCAATTACTGGATTGTAGCAGCCAGAAACGAAGGTGCCGACGGTTCATTAGCCCGGGATATCGATTTTTTTGTATGTGAGGATGCTATTGCAGCACAACAGATTCATGTAGAAGAATATTATGATAATGCCGGTTTATATCTGATTCCTTATGGATTGAACCAACTGGACCTTACCGTACCTAAAAACCAAAGGCTTAAACCTGAAACGACAGGCATTAAAATGATGCTGGATATTCTGCACCGAAGCAGAATGCAGTTTCCAGGAATGGGAATGGGCTTTATTAAACGCATGCTGGATGAAGCTTATCACCAATGTGATAACCGAAAGGTTGGTGTGGGTAATTTGCTTGGCATGGATAATGTAAAGTTTCAGATTTCCAGGTTGCAGGCAGCTTATACCATTTGTTCTGCCATGTGCGCCAAGAGTTCATCCATCAGTGGCATTGAAAACAATTTGGCTACCGAGGGATTGGAAGCCAATACCATGAAAACCGTGGTGACCGATTTGATGCAGGAAAGTGCACAATTATTGGTGCAGTTATCCGGTGCAAAAGGCTACCGCACCAGCCATATCGGCGGACGTGGCATTATGGATAGTCGCCCTTTCCAGATCTTTGAAGGATCCAATGAAATGCTTTACGCACAAATTGGCGAAATGATTATCAAAGGCATGAAAAAGCAAAAACAGCCTCAGCTTTATCAGTACTTAAAAGAATTTCCACTAACAGTAAAATCTGCTGATTATTTCAAAGCAGAACTTTCGTTCTCACCAGATGAACAACTGGCGCAAAGAAAACTGGTTGACCTCGGCAGAATCGTAGCCAGAATCATTTGTGTAGGCTATGTTATTGAGCTTGCAGAAAAAGGATTCAGAAAAGAACTGGTAGAGAATTGCATCATCATGCTGCAACAGGAAGTAGCCAGTTTAATTACCTCCCTTCGATTTAATAATAAGGTGGTAGAGGTTATTGATTACCATATGGACAGTTTATGGCTTGATTTTGCATAATCACATATCAAAAACACAGCATAGGAATTGATTTCCTGAATAGAAAATACAAGTCGTAGCCTTACACTACGACTTTTTGCTTTTGGTGAGGGGTCATATGCCCCCTATCCGCCTATCGCCCACTTTTCCCCTTGAAGGGAAAGGCCTGAAAAAAACATTTCTCGAAACCAAATCGTAAAATTATATGCGAATCTTTTTTTTTAAGCAGGGTGCCTGAAAGGCGGGGTGGTTGACCCCTATCCGCCTATCGGCACCTTTCCCCTTGAAGGGAAAGGGCGAAAGAAAATAATATTTATCGAAGCTAAAACTTAATTTCGGTCGGTGAGACACCGACCGATAGGTTTTGGCGATCGCTACTCCCCTCCTTTTTAAGGAGGGGTGCCCATCGGGCGGGGTGATTCGATTTGAAAAATCTCGTCATTCCGACCGCAGTGGAGGAATCTTTGAAATCGTAAATTATGATTATCAATAAACTCTGATTTCAAAGATCTCTACGTTTCGCTGCTGCCTGAAAAAGGCAGATGCTCCAGTCGAGAAGGACGACCTTGAAGTAAATTAACCCCTATCCGCCTATCGGCACCTTTCCTTTGGAAGAGAAATGCCTTATTTGTTAATTTTCACCTCTTAGCAGGATAGATCAGGATGGGTTAACAAAATAAAAGTCATAACCTCGTAACTACAATTAACCAGATATATTCTAAACGCTAAAAAAACCAATGATAAGTGGTTATGAAACAATTTTGTATTGAAATCAATTCAAAATGAGTTGCCTGATCTCAAAAAAAGAAAAACAACCAGACCAAGACTATTTCCTGCCTTAAAAATCAGTATCAGAAATCTTTTATCACAATTAATTTACAAAGAAAAATTGATCAGGGATAACCATGATTCTTAATGGTTTTATGGCTGAAATAATTTTCACTACATGATTCAGGCAGGCTTAAATAGCCTAGCCAGGAAAAAAATACCATACTAACTAAATATATCTAACCAATAATTAAAAATTATGTATTTCACTTTACATTCAAAGCCACATTACCGGCAAAATATGTCTGGAAGTAAAAAATTCCTGATTATGGGAATCTCTGCCCTTTCGCTGATGATAACGGGGAATTCGGCGCAGGCAGCCATTACCTATAAAACGGAATCGCTCACAATTAAAAAAGGGAAGAATTTCGATGATACAGTAAAAGGAAAAATCACTGATGATAAGGGTGCCACGCTGGTAGGCGTAATCGTTAAGCTCAAAAATACCACTTTAGTTACCACAACCGATGCAAATGGTGCATTCTCCATTACCATCCCTTCAGGCACTTCCAACCCTGTTCTGGTGATATCATATGTGGGATATACCACTCAGGAAGTTCCGGTAAACGGACAGGCAAACATAACCATTCAGATTAAAAGTGCTATTAATGACCTGGAAGAAATTGTAGTGGTAGGTTACAACACGGTAAAGAAAAGTGATTTAACCGGAGCGGTGGTAAGTGTTGGCGCAGAAGAAATCAGATCCAGACCGGTAACCAACGCTTTGCAAGCCATTCAAGGTAAGGCTGCAGGTGTTGATATTACTTCGAATGAGCGTCCGGGGCAATTGGGAAGCATCCTGATTCGTGGTGTGAGATCACTAACGGCCAGCAATTCTCCTTTATATGTGGTGGATGGAATTCCTTTACAAGCAGGTGGCATAGATGCAATTAATCCGAATGATATTGAAACGATTGATATCCTGAAGGATGCATCAGCAACAGCAATTTATGGATCGCGTGGTGCCAACGGTGTAGTTTTAGTGACGACCAAAAAAGGTAAAGCCGGAAGGTTAACATTGGATTATGTAGGTACCGCAACCATCGAAACCCTGAATGACCGAATGGACATGATGAATTCTGGTGAGTACATTGAATTTCGCCGCGATGCTTATCGCCGCACGGCATATTTAAACTCCATAAACGGCACCAATATACAACCCATTTATGCCTATCCGGTGATTGCAACCCAGGCTGCCGATAGAGAGATTTTCAAACAAGATCCCAATATGCTGACCAATCTGGATAAAGGCTGGGTAAATGGCGTGTTTGATGGCAGTTTAGTGCCCACAACCGATTGGGGCGATCTGGTAACCCGAACTGGCGTTACACAAGATCATGTATTGAGTGTAAGTGGTGGCACAGATAAAATTAAAGCTTATGGATCTTTTGGTTACTTAAATCAAACTGGTACGCAACTGGGGCAGGATTTTGAAAGATACAGCGGCAAACTAAGTATCGAAATAAACCCGGTAAAGTGGTTTAGAATGGGTGCAAATCTTACTGCAACCTATGGTTTACAAAACTATGGCTTCCAGGCCGCCAGTGCATCAGGGGCAGGAAATATTTATGCCGCCGCACGCGGCATGCTTCCGTTAGCTATTCCATTTGATGCCAATGGCAACAGAATTAATTTGCCTGGCGGAGACATTAACATCCAGAATCCAGTTTTAGAAGCCGATTACAACATCAACCTTCGTAAAACTTTAAGAACGCTGGGCTCTGTTTTTGCTGAGGTTAATTTATTGAAGGGCTTAAAATACCGCATCAATTTTGGTCCTGATTTTTCGAATTTTTACAATGGCAGGTTTCAGGACGCCAAGTCGGTTAATCGTGATGCTGGTGTACCGGGATCCATCAACAACTATGCGCAGTTAAATCAAAGCAATCGGTTTGCTTACACCTTGGATCACTTATTATATTATGATAAAACCATTAATAAGCACAATTTCGGCGTAACCTTATTACAAAGTTCCTCCTCCTTCCGTGAAGAATCTTCCTCTTTAACCGGAAGCAAGATCTCCTTACCCAATTCACTTTGGTATGGTTTAAATACCGGAAACATTACAGGCTTAGATGCCTTTGACACCAACTTAAGAAAATCAACTCTGGTTTCATACATGGCCAGAGCCAACTACAGTTTCAACAGCAAATACCTGTTAACGGCATCAGCACGCTGGGATGGCGCATCGCAACTCGCGGCAGGAAACAAATGGGATTTCTTCCCTTCAGCGGCATTGGCCTGGAGACTGGAGCAGGAAGATTTCATGAAAAATATTAAATGGGTAGATCAATTAAAACTGAGATTGGGCGTAGGTAGCACCGGCAACTCATCAGTAGATATTGGCAGCACCCTCGGATTGTTACAACCCTTAACTTATACTTATGGCAGTTCAGCCCAAACCGGCTACGTTTCATCAGATGCCTCATTAGCCAACCCGATTCCATTACCAAATAAATTGTTAAGCTGGGAAAAAACTTTACAATACAATTTAGGTTTGGATTTTGATATCTTAAAAGGAAGAATCAGCGGATCATTGGATATTTATAAATCTAAAACCACAGACCTTATCCTACTCAAAAAAATCGCCTCTGTTAATGGTTATACTACTTCTTACGATAATATTGGTTCAACCAAAAACAAAGGTCTTGATTTGACCTTAAATACCGTGAATATCAAAACCAAAGATTTCACCTGGGAATCTACATTGAATTTCTCTACCAGTAAAGATGAAATTGTTAAGTTAGACAATGGCGATATGGTTATTGATCGTTTCTTTATCGGGCAAAGAAATGGCGTGGCCTATGATTTTGTGAAAGAAGGCATCTGGCAGAATACGCCGGAAGATTTAGCCGAAATTGCAAAATATAAACAAAATGGAGTTACGTTTAGTCCTGGAAGCATTAAGGTTAAAGATTTAAATGGCGATTATAAAATAGATGCCAACAATGACCGTCAGATTTTGGGCCATTACAATCCAAGCTGGACGGGTGGTTTAACCAATACCTTTAGCTACAAGCGATTTGACCTATCCATTTTTATTGTTGCACGTTATAATTTCCTGATTCAAACCGGAGCAGAAGCACTCCAGGGCCGTTTCGCACAAAGGGTTGTAGATTACTGGACACCAACTAACCCCACAAATGCTTATCCGGCACCCAATTATGCCAGTGCCAGCGGAGACCAATATGTAAGTGCATTAAACTACCAGGATGCTTCCTTTATTAAAATCAGGAATATCTCGCTGGGTTACAACTTTGCATCAGAGATGGCTAAAAAATTAACCTTATCACGGTTAAGGATTTATGCACAGGCCATTAATCCGGGTTTAATTTATTCAAAAGTAAAATGGATTGATCCGGATTTAGGTGGTTCTACTTTTAACAGAGGATTTGTTTTCGGCATTAATGCTAGCTTCTAACCAAAATAACATGAAAAAGATTATCAATATATTATCAGGAATGGCCCTGTTAAGCGGGTTAATGATTTTACCAACCTCCTGCAAAAAAAGCTTTTTAGACGAAGAGGTCATCAATTCACACAATACCTCTGATTTTCAAACCGCGCTGGGTCTTGATGGCTTAGTGATCGGAATGTACCAGAGTTTAAAGTTTCATTTCAACTATACCTGGGCTTACACCACCACCAATTATGGTGTAGACGAATTTACGGTTGGTGGAGACCGCACAGAACAAATGTTTAACTCTTACGATGGAAATTTAAACTCCCTTTCCGGCGATGTGGCAGCCGTTTGGGATAATATGTATGGCAGCATCAACTCGGCTAACATTGTTATTAAAAATGTGCCGGTTTACTACGAAGGTGCCAATAAAAATACCCGTTTGGGTGAAGGCTATTTTATGCGCGCCTTTGATTATTTCAAACTGGTTAAACAGTTTGGTGCAGTGCCCTTAAAACTTGAACCTTCTGAAGTTATTCAGGAAGAATTTACCAGAAGCCCGGCAAAAGATGTTTATGCCCAGATTATACTGGATTTTACAAAAGCCTATGATCTGTTGCCTGCCACCGTTACGGAAACCGGCAGAATTTCAAAAGGGGCAGCCGCACATTTTTTAGCAAAAGCATACCTTTTCCGTGCCAGTGAAATTAACAATGCCTGGAACAGCGACACCAAAACAGCCGATTTACAAAATGCCATTAAATATGCCGACCTGGTGATCAACAGTGGTAGTTATACACTTGCCACGAATTTCAGTGATTTATGGAACTTCACTACAGTGGATGGAGCCAATGAAACCAACAGGGAAGTGATTTTGGCTGCGCAATTTTCCAATAACATTACCACGCAGGGCCGTTATGGCAATCAGATCCATTTATATTATCCGTCCGTGTATCAAACACTTCCGGGCATGGTACGTGACCTTGCTGGTGGACGTGAATTTCAGCGATTAAAATCTACAGATTATGCTTTGGATGTTTTTGACCGGGTAAATGATTCCAGATTCTGGAAAAGCTTTAAAACAAGATATGTATCCAATAATCCGGCGAGTGCACCAAAATGGACCGCTGCAACAGCACCTACGCCTGCCCAGGTGGGCCAGGCTAAATTTGCCGGAGGAGAAGAAGCTGTTTTGTATATTGTGAATGATGCCGGTGATACACGATACACTCCACTTGTTGCCAATGCCAATAACCCGCTTCCAACTGATATTGGTCGACGCAAACCAAGTATGTTTGTGCGGTATTTTGCAGGCCAGCCACAGAGCTATTTAAATGCACATGGCAACTACGGTGTGAGCCAGTTTGTCGCTTTATCTAAATTTATGGATGGATCCAGGAATCTGGTGGCTTCTCAATTTGGACAGCGGGATGGTATTCTGGCCCGTTTAGCCGAAACCTATCTCATTGCAGCCGAGGCTTACGGACGGTTGGGCCAGTATGCACAAGCCCTTCCTTATTTAAATAAAGTAAGAGACCGCGCTGCTTATAAAGATGGTGAAAACCGGGAGAGTTATGTTGACGGAGGCATTTCATACAAAACAAACCCGGCTACAAATGCTACAGCCCTTTCATCCTACTCGGATAAAAACACCTATTTTGAATCGAATAACATTCCGGTTACTTCTGCCAGTACCTTAACTTCCATGCACTTAAACAGTGATGGAGATATCTTTAATTCTAACAGAGAATTTTTTGATAAAATCGGGGCAACTGCTCAGAGCGATAAATTTATTGCCTTCGTATTAAATGAACGATCGAGAGAATTAATGGGTGAGCTTCAGCGATGGGAAGATCTGGCCCGTACCAAAACATTGGTGGCCCGAACAGCTGCATTTAACAGTGAAGCGAAACCGATTGAAGGTAAACATTATTTAAGGCCGGTTCCGCAGTCGTTTCTGGATGTGATTAAAAACAACGGAAGTGCATTAAGCCCTGCGGAAAAGCAGGCCATGCAAAATCCGGGCTGGTAATTCAAATACGCTATGCTTAGTTAATAGGGAGTATTATTGATTTGAAATGCTGGTTAATACTCAGACTTCATCTAATGATTGTTTTCTTATCGCCAGTTTAAATGTGTTAATCATTTTTTTTCGGTTGGTGAGACACCAAACGATAGCATTCTTGATACGCTATGACTATTTTTCATCTACTGGTTGGTGTCTCACCAACCAGTTTGAATGTATTAATCATTTTTTTTCGGTTGGTGAGACATCAACCGATAGCATTCTTGATACGCTCTGACTATTTTTCATCTACTGGTTGGTGTCTCGCCAACCAGTTTAAATGTATTAATCATTTTTTTTCGGTTAGTGAGACATCAACCGATAGCATTCTTGATACGCTCTGACTATTAAAGACTTCGCATTTAATGAACTATCGCTTTTCCATTCACCATCACATTTTCAAATTGCACGTCTTCATACTTATTATTAAGCACCGGATTTGAAGTGGTGACCTCAACATTTATGAAGCTAAAATCCGATACCTGATCCAGTGGATTACCCTGCATTACTCCAAACTTTGTGCTCTTCACTTTGATATTGGAGACTTTAATGTTTTTAATGATGCCAAAGGGTTTTGCTTCAGTTGCTCCTAAATCAAAAAACTGACTCCAGGAGTTTAAATCAATCACTGAACCACAAGTTCCTGTGATGTGATCGATAGTGATATTTTCAAATACCTGGAAGGTATCTCCACGCATTTTAAATTTTAAGATGGGACAATTATTTTCCATCACACAATTTTTCATTGTAATGTTTTTGGCATGGATGCACTCGCTCCCAATGGTCAGCGTGGCATGTGAAGGACCAAACCTGCAGTTTTCAATCAGCACATCCTCTACTATTCCATTTTGTGGCAACTGATGTGCCGTAGGACCTTTTCCACCCTTCATCACAATGGCATCATCATTTACGGAGATGTAGCAGTTCCTGATTGTAACATGCTTACAAACATCGAGATCTATACCATCAGAACTGGGTGCAGGAACGGGTTTAAAAGGCGATTGAATGTTGGTATCTTCCACCAATACGTCATTGCACTGGTACAGATGGGTTGTCCAGAAACCCGAATTGCGCAACTGTACCTGTTGAATTTTAACATGATCGCTCTTCCAGATAAAGATTAACCTTGGTCGGCTGACTTCGAGATTATTTGACGTTTTACCCAATTTTTTCATTTCCTCACGATGTGCCCAAAAGGTTTTCCAAAACTTCAATCCATTGCCATTGATGGTACCAGGGCCTTTTATGCTAAATCCATCTACACCATAGGCATTGATCAGGGCTGCATAATAATCCAAACTTTGCCCTTCCATTCGGGAAGGAATAAATGGATAATCCTTTATCTCATCCGAACCTTTTAACACCGCCCCTTCCTGCAACACTAAACTGGTTTTTTGCTTAAAAAACAATGCCCCGGTTAAATAAGTTCCTTTGGGGATAACAATCACCCCACCACCTTTTGCAAAGGCCTTGTCGATTACTTTTTGAATCGCCCGGGTTTGAATGACCGTACTATCTGACCTTACGCCGTAATGCAAAATATTATATTGCTGCGCCTTTACCGGACGTAAAAAAGCAGTAAGCAATGCAAGTATGTATAAAGATTTCATCATATTTAAAAATAACCTTAATTTATGGGTAGGGTGTAATCATCACCGGACCGATTAAACCGGAAGGCATTACAGACCAGTTCGAAGCGTCAAAAGGTTTGTAATCAATGTTTACGAAATTGATTTCATGATAATTGCGCCATGGAATTTTCCTGATATCCATATCCCTTATCCGGTTAGCCATCAGGTTTACCACTTCAATTTTAATGGTATTATTTCCTGCTTTTAAATACTGACCAATACGGGCTTCAAATGGAATGCTCCACAATATCCCGACTTCCTTTCCATTGATCCATACTTTTGCACTTTCATTTACCTGCCCAAGGCTGAGCACATATTCTTTAGCCGTTTTCGATGATAAATTAAAATGACTGGTGTACAAACCTGTTCCGGAGAACACGGCAAGTTCAGGGTCTTTTAAATCTGTCCAGGAGATTAATTTATTCAATGTTTGATCTTCCGGAAGTACTGGTCCACCTGTCGTAAAATGCAGTGTCCATGGCTGGGTGATCAAAATAGGTTTCCCTCCTTTATCAAGATAGTTCCAGGCTAAATTTTGAGTATGCCTGGCTGAAATATTCAGGAAAAGCGATTGCCCCGATTTGATCTGCACCCGAACCTGATTGCCTTTCATGGTACCCGAACCAATTGATCCGCTTTGCGGATCCATGATCACCACCTCACCCACTGTATTAACTCGCAAATCAGTGTCTATGTCTTTTGCCGTATGGTTCACCAGGTAATAATAAGTATCGCTGTTATTTTTTCGCCGGATGAATTTCAAACCTGTATCTGTCAGTGTTTCACGGTTAATGTGGCATTGCAACAGTGCCCGCTTCACATCCTGAGCTAAAATCATTTCTCCTTTTCCGGTTTTAAAGCTTGAAAGGCCATTTCCATCTGCTTGAAAGTTCAAGCTGGCCAATGCCAATTTCAGCTTCGCTCTTCTGTTTTCCAGGTCATTCAACCCCGGAACATCTGTTGGCAATTGCTGAAAAATAACCGTTGCACCTTTATTTGCCAATTGAATAATATGATTCAAAGTTTCGAGGTTCATCAGTTTACTTTCCGGAATGATGAGTACTTTATAAGGGGATGCATTTTCTGAAGTTTGCAGCAAGTGGCCAGTGGCCTTTGTTCGAATTAACACCCGGTCAGAAGCAAAATCGTATGCATAACCAGTTTTCGATAAGTCTTTAGCCAGTTGGTAAAAAGCGGTTGGATGCAACCATTCATCTACATCGTGTACTTTCAGTGGCATATCCAAACCCTTCGCCTTATTCCATACATCATAAACTGGCCAGTAAATTAATAATTCATTATCGGGTTTTCCAGATTGCAGGATGGATTGACACCGGGCAATGTATTGATTAAGCCCATTGGCATGCGGCCACAAACTATTATTGGGATTCATTTCCACAGAGGCATAAAACAACCATCCCGGCCAAGGTATATCTTTTGGAGAGTTGGTGGTACCATGGTAGAAGATATGATTAACACCTGATAAAAACAGTTGCTCAGCCTCGGGTTTACACTGTGAATAGGAGGTTTTAAAATGCTCAGTCAGCCAGGTAAACGTTTCAGAAGACACCAGTGTTTTGCCATTGGTATGCGCTGCTGAGGCCGCAAATTTACTCATCACCGGGTCAGGATCTACATTTCTGATATCGGCCGCATCTCTGCGCAAACCCGGAATATCGAAGTGACTTGAACCAAAGGTTTCCGTTTCAGGAATATCCACGGCACCATAAAGATCAAGCAGATTACCCGGTGAACCGTGCGATTGATTTTTAGTCATTGATTTTAAGCCATGTGCCCAATTGGTCCAGTTTTTAGTAAAGTTATGGAGCAACAGCTCGTCCATCGTTTCCCGGTAATCTGATTTTAAACGGGCGATATTTTCATCTGTACTATCCTTACCGGCAAGCTCTTTAAGATGTTTTTCAAGTGCGTAACCCCTGTTTTTTTTAAATTCACTAAAAAAATCCGGGGTCCAGGTGGCGCCATACACTTCATAGCTATCATTGAAAAAAGACCTGATGCCTTGTGGTTGATGATGGAAAGCTTCCGTGAATCGCTTCAGATATACATCAACAGATTTCCGATCCAGGTGATCGAGTGTAAAACCCTCTCCGCCCGGAGCAGCACGCTTGACTAATTGCCTTGTTTTTCCAGAAAAAGCAGCATCAATATTCCACATGCCTGATTTTGGCGACCAGGATACAGTATTATCTTTTTGAAGAAAAGGAAGCAGGTTTTCTGTTTCACCATTGGGACCATAAGCTGTTAAGGCTTGTAAGCGGGCAAAATCCTGCTTTTCTTCCTTTACCTTTATGGGTCCAGGCAGTTGCTCACCAGCATTCAGTTTATAATCCTGAATAATCAGTTTGCTTGCGGCATATTCCGGTTTAATTTGGGGTCCGCCAAAGGGCCATCCTGTTCCGGTATTCATATCTACGCCCATTCCAAGCAGATTTGCTTGTTTTACTGTGTAATGCAAGGCATCTATCCAGGCGGGTGAAAGAAATTGGAGGTACTTTTTTTCGAAACCCACGGCACCGTAAATGGGCGTGATTTCTACCCCGCCTAAACCAGCTGCAGCATATGCTTTTAAAACATCATCAAGATTCTGGTTATCAACGGCATTTCCCATCCACCACCACCTGGTCCATGGCTTCATCTGCTTTTCCACTTTAGGCCAGCCCACCATTTTTTTTGCAGGCAATTGTGCTTTCACATTCGTTAAAAGGGTAATGGCAGCCAAAAGTAATGTAAAGAATCTTTTCATTTTATCAGACTTAGTTGAGGTGAAATACCATGGTTAAGGGCTGCGATATGGGCGAGTGATCCGGATTCGTTTCCATAATATCTGCCATGTAAGCCCACCATTTCTGAACAATAGCCGTGCTTCCAAGGTCTTGTGATGAATTTCCGTTCTGCCGCTGTACTGCAAATAAGGTATTGGTTTCTTCATCTAAAAAGATGGAATAATCACTTACTCCGTTTTCTTTTAATAATGCAGACAATTCAGGCCAGATTTCATCATGGCGTTTTTTATATTCATCCGCAAAACCGGATTTTAGTTTCATTTTGAATGCAATTTTCATTTCTATTTGTCTAAATTCCGTAGGGTGAATCCTCTATCTAAAAGGTTTAACTTAATTTATCTTCAGGACAATATCCTCTTCATTATTGCCAATTGATTTGATCCAAAGGATTTTATTTTTTTGATCATAATACCACCCTGCACTTTCATCCAGCTGACCTGCTTTTTTTACCGCATCCACATTCCTGGCATTTTCAGAAACTGCCTTTGGGGCCATATTTTTATTCCAGTGGATTTTGGCCAGGTAACGGTGTGCTGCAGATTTAAATGTTCCGGAGGGCTTTGCGATTTTCAAAACCAAAGCATTATCAGTTAATGAAGAAGTAATTTTGGTTAGGGCAAAATTTCCGGTTTTATATTTTGCGCTTAGGTTATCATCCTCGTAAAATTTATAGTTCGATTCGCCATGAGGAAAAACATCTAGAGTCATCACATCAACAGGCTTTTCACCGGTATAAATCATTTCCGGCTGCATGGGAATAATAGCGCCTGCCTTCACAAAAAGCGGTATGGTATCTAATGGTGCCACGACATGATGATAGCTTTTGCCTTCATACTTTTCTCCTGTCCAATAATTAAACCATGTTCCTTCCGGCAGGTATACGGATCTGGTAATGGCACCTTTGGTAGTTACCGGTGCCACCATCAGGTGATCGCCCAACATATACTGATCGCCGATTTCATATACATTTTCATCATCCTGGTCATTCAGCACCAAAGCCCGCATCATGGGTAAACCTGTTTCGTATTGCTGGTGCATGCTGGTGTACAAGTACGGGAATAAACGGTAACGCAAAAGATCATACTTTTTAAAATTCCTCAGGGCATCTTCACCATAATTCCAGGGTTCTTTATAACCCGGATGATCCATTCCAAAAACCAATGCAATCGGACTAAACATGCCAAACTGTACCCAGCGGATATATAGCTCTGGATCGGCCTGGTGCTCAAATCCACCCATACAATGTGCCCATAAACCTACGCCTGAAAGACCAACATTTAAACCGGCTTTAATTACAGGCGCAAAATACTGCCACTCACTTGGCCAGTCGCCGGCAAAAATGTAAGGGTAACGCTGGATACCGGAATAACCTTCGCGGGTTTGGTTTAGCCCCCTGAAACCATTAAATTTCTCAAATTCCAAAAAGGGTGCCTTAGCATAAGCTATCGGAAAAACATTGTGCAAGCGTTCAGCATCCTTTCCTACAGGCCCAACCTTTTCGCTTTCATTGGCCAAAGCGCCAAAAGCACTCCCCTCATCTGTTTTAAGAAATTTTGCACCTAAATTAGCCACACGCATCACGCCGTTTTCCCACCACCATTGCGTTGCCTTTTCATCAAAGAAGTTCACAAACTCCCCGGGCTTTCCATGCTCCGGATAGGTATAACCTTTGGCCCGGGCCTGATCAAGTAAATTTAATTTTTTTGCATTATCAAACCGCGGACGAAGGTGTAAGCCTACCATTTTATAATTCATGGCATAAAGGCTGTCGAACATTCCTTTGGGATTTTTAAAAGTTTCCCTCCACTCAAAAGAAGTAGCTCCTTTACCGCCGGTTTCTCCGAACAACCTCCAGGTAGAATCCAACCAGAGTAAATCGACCGGAATACCTAATAACCTGTACTTTTTGGCCAGTTCAATCACATATTGATCGGATGTTTTTTCTTCATGCCCCCAGGTACCACCACTATACGTACCAGCATGCAGGCCTAAGGCAAACTGCGGCAACATCGGTGATTTTCCGGTTATGGCGGTATAAGCATTTAAGATAGCCGGAAAGGTTGGTCCATAAATAAAGTAATAATCCAGTTCGCCATCAGCTGCGTTAAATGTATATTGATTTTTATTTGTGGCGCCCATATCCCAGGTGGTGGCAAAAGAATTGTGCATAAAAATGCCATAACCCTTGGTACTCATCAAAAATGGTATCGGGCAATAGTTGGCTTCTAAAATATTATAGGCCCCGATGGCATGTGGCAAACCTTTTCCACGTCCAACATTTAAGGTCAGTTTTTTGAAGCGGCGATCCATGAAATCCATGCGTTCCCCAAAACCAAAGAAATGCTCATCAGCCTGAAGTTTTTTGGTTACACCAACCTCCGTATTGTTTTTAACCATTGAACCACCACTTTCAGCTATAAGTATTTTTCCTTTTAAATCAGAAACATCTATCTTAAAAGGACTTTTATTGATCCTGATTTTCAACTTGGCAGTAGTCAATAAGAAATGATCTTTCTGCTCTACTACTTTAATGCTCACATTTTCCCAAACGTATTTAATGACCATCAGGTTTTCATTAGGCTCAAACTTTCCATTCCAGCTGGTTCTGATCCTGAACATTCCTGGTGTACATAAATCAAGTTTAACCACACCATTAGTCATGTTCATGGAAATCGAATTACCCTGCCTTTTAAATGCATTTTTGTAATCGCCGATGGTTTGTCCAAAAGCAACAGTCGACAAAAACATCAATAAAAGGGTAAAAAATTTATTCAACATGGTAATTATTTTGGAATTTTACAGGCTTACTTTATTTTTTTATTTTATAAACTTCGGTGCCCGCCAACAGGAAGCAACCTAAACCATAATCCTCAAAATCAGGTGTATGGGTGAAGTTTACCGGTTGTCCGTCTTTTGGTTCTTTTCCTGTTCCCTGTACATAGCCCAAAACTCCATTTGGATGAACGGCATCTTTCGCCATGGCATTCCAGGCTTTGGTAATCACGGGCAGATAAGTGTCTTGATCTAAAATACCCTGATTTACCCCCCAGGCCATGCCATAAGTAAATAAAGCTGTACCAGATGTTTCCTTTCCGCCAAAATGATTGGGATCATGCAGACTTACATTCCAGAAACCATCAGCACGTTGCAAAGGCACCAAAGCTTTAATCATTTCGTGATAGGTTTTTAAATATTCCGCATAGCCAATGGCATCTTTAGGCATCGTTTCCAACACCCGAACCAGGGCTGCCACTACCCAGCCGTTTCCACGCGACCAGTAGCAGTTTGCCCCATTTGGTTCTTTATACGGTGGGACAAAATCCTTATCCCGCCACCAGAGTCCATCTTTTGCATGGTACAAACCACCACCTTCTACGTTTTTGCTGTGGAGATACATTTTGTACATGTGTTCATAGTAAGCCGTGTCATTATAAACTTTACCTAATTTTGCAAACACGGGCATGGCCATTTGCAAAGCATCAATCCAGGTCCAGTCTTTCACCTTATTTGATAAAATCATCAAATCCATTGAGGCTTTAATGTCTCTGATGCGTTCCGGTTTTTTATCGATGTTGTACAGATCAATATAGGTTTGTCCGCAGGCCTGGTTATCGGCATCGCGGGTTTTAACGCCATCCCTCAATCCCCATTGATGTTTATCACCCCATTGAACGGCATAATCATAATAAGTTTGATCAGGATAAATCTGATACAAAGCCATTAAACCTTCGTAATAAACCGCCCTTGTCCATAGATTACTGGGTCTTTCCTTATTGGTGATGATTGATTTACCGGCATCAGGCCACTTATGCATAAAGTAAGCATTGGTAGATTTCAGGGCTTTCAAAATGGCTTTCTTTTTGGGCAGTTTCTGCGCAAAAATGAGCTGACAGGACAAGCTCATCAGTAAGGCAAAGCAGCATATAAATTTCTTCATGTCAATATATTGGTTAGTGTTTTCAATGCAATGGAATCTTTCGCGCCTATTTACTTTAGGCTTAAGGCTGATTCATTTTCTGCAATGTCATTTCTTATTTTAATTTGTTTTTGATTTTGGCTTTAATTCATCGGGACTATCCTTTGTAAAAGTATCAAACTGAATTTTGGATGGACTTTCAAAAATGTCTTTCACCTTCTCAAAGGCAACTTCATATTTTGGGTTAAATTTATCTGACATCATGTATTGCTGCAAGCTAAAATACAATTGTTGTGCTTCAGGTACATCTTTTAAATCAGGTGATAGGTTTGCACTGGAAACCATAAGCTTCCCCTTGCCTACTTTCGCTTCCATTACTAAGGCTAACCTCCGGTTTAAAAACCAGGTATCGATTGGCTGGATAATCGGTCTGAATCCTGAAGGAAAATCTTCAAGGTTCATCACCTGTGCCTTATTTACAATTTCCCACCATTGCATATCACTGTGATTTTCAGTAGGGAAGTTTTCAAAAGCCGGATGTTTAGGATCGCAAAGAATACCTAAAGTATGCGGTGGACGCATCTTAAACCAGGAAGTATTCCAGAAAACTGGCAGGAAAGTTTGAACCACTTCCTTCCCTTTTACCACTTTGCCTGCCGCATTTAAAAATACATTTCCGCCTTCATCCAGTATTTTCCTGGCCTTTTCATCCAATTCGTCTGTATAATAGACATTGGTTTTCAATTGCGGAAGTGTGACCGGATAAACCCAGAAATTCCAGTCGTTGGCAAATTCAGTACCTTCAATAGATACCTCCAGGTTAATATGCGTGGCCTTTTGAATGGCTTTTAATGGAAAACGGATATCGCCTACCTGAATGCAGTTGCCAATGGGTAATGTCCTTCTGCCAAATTTCCCTTTGCCCAAAACAGCACCCGCGTCGTTTTTAATGGTCCATAAAATGTTTATATTTACCAAAGGTACCTTGCCGAAATGAGCCACTTCTACGGCCGCATCCAAACTTTCTGCATTGGTATAAACGAACTGCGGAACCTTCAGTAACGGAACCGCACTGTTTGAAAAACGTTTAAAAGCTTTTGCCGTAATGTATCCCTTTTCATCCCAAAAAGCATCCAATACTCCAACTAAAGCCGTTCCCTGTCCGGGATAATCATTTAATGATAATAATTGGTAGCCGTTGTAATTGGGGGTTCTCAACGCTTTCTCGATTTCATTTTTATAACACAGTGCCTGCAATTTGCCCGAAGCCATTAAGAAATCCTTTGCCTGATTGGCCATATCATGATCGGCTAAATCTTCCTGAAACATTTCAAAGTTCTTCGCCCGGTAAACGCCGGTATATTTTTTTATTTCTTCAAAATTCGGGAACGCACAGTACTGTCCCATTTCATGTGCCACAAACGGAACGGTAAATTGTTCAATCTGTTTGGCATAAGTAGACATGCTTTCCGGCTTTTTAGCCCAGTCTAAACCTCTTGCCCCCGCCCTAACCATAAATTCATTGTTTGGAATGACGGGCCAGCTTCCGCCAACCGAAGCACCGGTATACAGTCGGCGTGAATCTTTCGCTTTCCAGTAGTTATTGAATTTAGTTAAGTATTCTACCTGCCGGCCCCGAGGTTCGTTGCCGTAAGCCATCATACAAAAAGAAGCATAATTGCCATAGCTCTTGGTCATCCGGTTGGTTTCATCATAAATGAACTGATCGATAGGCTTTCCTTCACCAATAGCGGTACCATGATTGGCCCAGCTTGGCCCTTCAGGCTGCAAATAAAAGCCTGTTAAATCTGCCGCAATAAAAGCAGCTTCGGGCGGGCACCAGGAATGAAAACGCATATGGTTTAAGCCATGTGCTTTCGAAATTTTAAAAATTCTTTCCCAGGCCGCCACATCCATGGATGGGTAACCTGTGAGCGGAAATTCGCAGTTGTTTACCGTTCCACGCAAAAAAACCGGGCGACCATTGATTTCAAAATTTCTACCTACAGCTTTGAATTCACGCATCCCGAATTGAATTTGTTTTTCATCTCTTTTACCGTCATCAGCGAGCAATGTCGCAGTCAAGCGGTATAGTGCAGGATCAAATTCATCCCATGTTGCGATTTTATTGCCCATGGGTAAGTTAATTTCCAGTAACTCAGTTCCTTTTTTGAGCTGATAAGGCACCGTAACCGACTTTACCATGAGGATATTTTTAGTGTTGAAACTTTTGGCTGATAAGGTGATTTGACCATTTGAAGCAAGCTTATTTCCAGATTTTAGCTCGATCTTAACTTTTACAGCCTTGTTCTTCAGATCAGGATAAACCTGCATGTCCTCAAAATAAACCGGTGAGCCCGCCTGCAGAAACATTTTGCCTACTACCCCATTCCAGTTACCCTGTGTATGATCCGTGAGGCTATGCGAGTCCTGCCCTACGTTAATGGCTTTGATTCGATTATCAATTAAAAGTGTAAGGGTATGTTTGCCTGGCTTAAGGTGAGCCGGAAGTTCAAAATTTTGCGCCACCACAAAAGTATATTGTGTGCCGATTTCCACATCATCCAGCCATACACGGGTTTCTGAGTGTGGATATTCCAGTGACAAAATCACTCTTTTACCTTTCCAGTTTGCCGGAATGTCTACATCTTTTTGGTACCAGGCAGCACCGGTATAATGCTTAGCCGGTGTAAGCCAAAATGGAATTTTGATGTTTCCGGGTTGGCGATATTTCTCCAACCGGGGATGAAAAAAATAAGAGCTGTCGTAAATACTTCCTGTCCATTTTGTTTTTAAAGTAATATCATCTCCTTTAAGGTTTTCGGCCATCGAACCAGGCAAATTAATCGATTCCGGTAAGGTTGATGAATACCATTTTGCCAGGATGCCTTCATCACCGGCATCTGTTTTAAACCTCCACTTTCCCTGTAGTGAAATGGTTTGTGCAGAAGCCGCTATTGAATATATAGAGATGAAGCAAAATGCTGCAATAAACCACTTCAAGGATAAAAATCTTTTTATTTGCATAATTTTTAAGCGAAATAAATGCAAAAGCATTCGGTATATCTGGTTAAAGCCACTATTATAGGATTAAAAATACACCCGGGCAACCTGTAGTGTCCTGCTTAAGAAGAATGATCCTGTTAGAAACGTTTAAATTGGGTTTATGGCTTCTGTAAAATATTTGCGATGCGATGAATAAGGTTATAAGCAGCTCAGAACTTTGCCAGTTTTAATATGATTTTCATTTTTATCTATCAGGTTTGGTGTCTCAACAAAAAGAATCATTTCAAATACCTTTTTAACTGATTTAATTTGAGCGTCCTTACGCCTTCAGCAACCAGGGATGCATTTAATTTTGCGCCTTCTTCATTGGTATGGGTATGGTCTTTTTCTGTGAAAAACATTTGCACTTGCGTTGCTGATAATTTTGCATATTTATCCTTGATCAATTGATTTAAAGGAATAAAACCGATCTTTTCTGCATGAGCTACCTCTTGTGCCCAATCGGCATATGGATCATTAACCAATACCACTTTTCCATCTCTTACCGGATTCCTTGGGATAGCAGAACATATTATTGCGATAGCCCCTTTTGCCTTAATATCATCAATAAATTTACGCAGGTACCAGCCATAAGTATACACTACTTCTTGCTTTTGCTTTATGGGATTGTAGATATTTTTGCTTTCCATTCCAATCCCTTTAATGGTTCCGCGGGCTCGTGCCGTATCGTCAAGCGGACTGCTGTCATTGTGCCCAAACTGCATCATCACAACATCACCTTTCTTAATTTTAGCCAGCACAGGTGCCCATAAACCATTGGTTTGGAAGGTTCTGCTACTTGTTCCGCCAAGGGCATCATTTTCTACATTAATTTTATCCGTATCAAAAAAATCACTGATAAAACTTCCCCAGCCCCACAAATCACCATCTCCTTTCCCCTTTCCGTTTTTCACAGTAGAATCACCAATTAAAAATAGCGTTGGCTTTTCCGGTTGTTTTAAAGTGATACAGGAGGAAATGATGATGCAGGCAGCCAATAAGATGAAGCATAAGGATGTTTTGTTTGATTTCATTGATGTAATTTTTCTTTTCTGGAATGATGATAGAGTTTTGTTTTATAAGGGTGCAGATTTATAAGCGTGCTGCTTGCTATAAAAGATAATTTTTCAATGTACATTTTTTTAATGCTTTAATCCCTTTTACTACTGATTGCGCATTTAATTTAGCCCCTTCCAGATTGGTATGGGTATGGTCGCCAGGAAAAAAAGATTTTACTTTTTCCGGTCCCAGGGCATCATATTGATCTGCCACGATTTTATTCAGATCTATAAAGTAAGCGTTTTCCTCTTGTGCCACTGTTGCGGCCCATTTCCCAAAATCCTGATCGGCACGAAGCACCTCTCCGTTTTTAAATTCATTTCTGGGGATCATGGAAACCACAATGGGTGTTGCTCCTTTGGCTTTTGTATCGCGAATAAATTTGCGGATGTACCAGCCATAGGTGTGCACAGTTTCTGTCTTTCCATCTGGCCAGGTCAATATTTTTGTCTCTTCGCCTGTGCCTTTTAAAACACCTCTTCTACCTGCTTTTGTAGTATCGGGGATGCTTCCATCGTTGTGACCAAATTGCATGGTTACAAAATCTCCCGGCTTCAGGCTCTCTAAAACCTTATCCCATCTTCCTTCAGATAAATAAGTCCTGGTACTTCTTCCGGCCATGGCATTATTTTCCACATGGATTTTTGTGGTATCGAAAAGTGCGGCGATTGGTGTGCCCCAACCCCAGGTTTCCAGGTTCAGATTCCGAACGGTAGAATCGCCGATCATATGCAAGCTAGGCTTAACCGGTTTGATAAAAGCAGCTGAAACCATTAGAATGGCAGCCGTAAAAAGTAATTTTAAGGTTGTTAATTTCATTTGATCTTATTTATTCAGGTTAAGCCATTCTAAAAGTAAAAATATGCTAACCGCATATTACTTTTTAGGATCTACCAATACGATATGAGGTTTTGGTGCCTTTTTCATTCCATGACCGAAATAAAACCCTGTATGTGGTGGCTGGTTATAGCCTACATTTTGCCAGGCAATACTCAAACGGTATTGTGGATCATGCATTAAGGTATAATTCCGGTATTCAGTTGGAATGATTGTGGTGTAAATCCGAAGGCTTTGATTGTCGGCAGCGCGAAGGATCAGTTCCTCACGCCAGTCGCCGAGGATATCTGCACTCAGTACCGGCGTAGCCTTAGTGCCGTTATTGGCCAGTGCACCATCAGCAGTTAAAAGCCTTCCATAGTTATACTTATCAATGTGGTTTCCATCTAAAAGTTCGCGCGAAAGATCGGCATCCCAATAAATTAAAAAATTGGCTGATTTTGGTTCCTCACCAATCCTGTTTCCCTTAATATCAAACAAGCCGTTTGAACCCGTCCACCACATTTGTGCCCCCGTACGGCTATTGTCAATGTTATCGGCCACGCCTCTGCCCACATCCTGATCATCAGCTCCATGCCATAAAATTTCGCCAGTTTGGGCATCATAAAGTGCGGCCCCCGGACCTTTTGTACCTTCTTCAATTTCATGCACACCAAAAACCTCCAGTCCGGGCCGTTCAGGGTCAAGATCAGTAACATGCATCGCATCCCCATGTCTTAAACCAGTGGTATATAAACCTTTGCCATTGTCATCAACACACATAGCACCGAATACGATTTCATCTTTTCCATCATGATCTACGTCTGCAACTGTCAGGTTGTGATTTCCCATTCCAGAATAAGGATTTGCTCCATTTTTCGTATCAAAAACCCACCTTGAGCTTAATTTTCCATTTCGCCAGTCCCATGCTGCCAATACTATTCTGCCATAATAACCACGCCCCATCACCACACTGGGATGAATACCATCTAAATAGGCAATGCAAGCCGTAAACCGGTCTACCCTGTTACCGGAGTGATCATTTTTTCCATTTCCGCCTTTGCCACCCCAGGCACCAATATTCCCCCGGCCAGGAATGTAGGGAGTTGTAGCCAAAGCCGCCCCTGTTTTGCCGCTGAAGATGGTGAAATATTCGGGACCTTCCAGTATTTTACCCTCAGGGTTGCGGTAATCTTTGTTGGCATTACCAATCACTTTTCCTTTTCCGTCTACTGTTCCATCTGCAGTTTTACAGGCAAATTCTGCAAGGCCATCGCCATCTAAATCGTAGACCATAAACTGGGTATAATGTACGCCTTCGCGAATGTTTTTACCCAGGTTAATTTCCCATAAAAATGTACCGTCTAATTTATAGGACTGAAAAATCGGGGGGTCTGTAAATCCATCCGAAGCATTGTCGCGGCTACGACCTGTTTGGTGCAAGATGATTTCATATTCACCATCACCATCCAGGTCGCCAACAGATGCATCATTAGGCGTATAACCTGCAGGGGTTTTTAACGGGACAGTTAAATATTGCCGAACAGGTGTGTTAGCGGCCAGGGTAAATGCCTGGCTTGTGCTTTGTTCAAGTCCCTTAATGATCGGTTTTACAACATAATGTCGGTCTGAACCGGTATTCACATTCGTATCAGTAAAATTGGTGCCCTGGCTTAATGGATGGGGATTTAGTTTTTGCTCTGTTTCATTTCCTGATTTGGCATAAAGATTAAAGGCAATGTCGTCCGGATCGGTTCCTAAAATCCGCCAGCTGACGAAAACAGCATTGGCACTTTTCCTCACCGCAACTAATCCACGTCCTAAATTTTCCATCTGGCGTTGTGCAAGCGTATTCATGGTAAAAAAGAAGATAAAGGCCAGTAAAAAGCAACCTGTTTTATTAAGCATAATGATTCTTATATTTAGGTTATCGGTTTTCGCAGCAGGCTTTAATATAAACATCAGTAAAAAATATACCCAAATTTACATGTTGATAACATAGAATTCCTGATGCAAATCATTTGAGCACCTTCTTTTTCAAACTTAAAGCATTCATTCATCATTCGTATCCTGGGGTATCCTGTTTATTCCGGGATACCTGAAGGCAAACCATCTGCCGATTGCTGCAGTTTAAAAACTTTACAATAGCTTTGGCTGCAACACCCGTCCCGAAATCATGCCTGTTTGAATCATCATCCAGTACAATTATTACAGAAAATAATCGTATACATAACGTTTATTATCCTAAATATTTTACTTTTACATTTAGAACAGACCAGATATTAAACCCAATGAAATTAAGTACCACATTAAAAAGCATTCTATATACCTGCATTTCCGCTTCATTCAGTATCATAACCATTCCGCAAACCTTAAAAGCACAAACCACCACCATGGTTAAAGTTAAGGTTGATCAGCCTATAGCAAAAGTTCAGCCTAATATGTGGGGTGTCTTTTTCGAAGACATCAATTTTGGTGCTGATGGGGGTATTTATGCCGAACTCATTAAGAACAGATCATTTGAATTTACCAAACCACTAATGGGCTGGACCGTTCAACGCAAAAAAGCGAACGAAGGAGAGATTCTGGTTGTCAACCGGAAAGAAGTTAATTCCGCCAATCCACGGTATATTCAAATCAACAATGAGGGTGGTGTTTTTGGAATCACGAATGAAGGTTTTAAAGGCATAGGCGTGAAGAAGGGGCTTAAGTATCATTTCTCTGTGATGTATCGCCAAATGACACCTGGTGTAAAGTTGCGCCTGCAGCTTTTAGGCGCTAATAATGAAGTCATTGGCGAAGGCGAAATGACTCCGGCAAATAGTGGTACCGAATGGCAAAAACAAGCTGCAAGTTTTACCGCCACCCAAACAGATCCAAAAGGAAAATTCGCTATTACTTTTGAAGGAAAAGGTAAGATCGATTTAGATATGATTTCCCTATTTCCGGATGATACCTGGAAAAGCCGTCCGCAAGGTTTGCGCTCTGATATGGTACAGCTTTTGGCCGATATGAAGCCTGGATTTATCCGCTTTCCGGGAGGCTGTATTGTAGAAGGAACAGACCTTGCTAACCGCTATCAATGGAAAAATACCATCGGCCCCATCGAAGACCGGAAAATGATCATCAACCGCTGGAACACTGAATTTGCAAACCGTGCCGCTCCGGACTATTTTCAGAGTTTTGGTTTGGGTTTCTTTGAATATTTCCAGCTGGCAGAAGATATTGGCTCAGATGCCCTGCCCATTTTAAATTGTGGTATGGCCTGCCAGTTTAATTCGGGCGAGGTGGCAGCGCTGGATGAGCTGGATCCTTATGTACAGGACGCGCTAGACCTGATTGAATTTGCCAATGGTGATGTAAATACAAAATGGGGAAAGAAAAGAGCTGACCTGGGTCACCCGAAACCTTTTAACCTTAAAATGATGGGCGTTGGAAACGAAAACTGGGGGCCACAGTACCTGGAGCGATTAGCCATCTTCACCAAAGCCATCAAAGCAAAATACCCTGATTTCAAAATCATTAACAGTTCAGGAACAGATCCTGAAGGTGATCGTTTTGATTTGCTCAATACAACCTTAAGAAAAAACAAAGCTGATTTTATTGATGAACACTATTATCGCCCGGCAGATTGGTTTTTGAAAAATGCAGGCCGCTATGACAATTATCCAAGAAACGAAACCAAAGTTTTTGTAGGAGAATACGCTGTTCACGCCAATCAGGATTATGTGGGCAGCAACCGCAATAACTGGCAAAGTGCACTGGCATCTGCATCATTGATGACTGGCCTGGAAAGAAATGCCGATGTGGTTCAGATGGCCTCTTATGCCCCACTTTTTGCGCATATTGATGCCTGGCAATGGGCACCTGACATGATTTGGGTGGATAATCTCAGGTCTTACGGCACACCGGATTATTATGTGCAGAAGCTTTTTTCCACCAACAAAGGTACGGATGTAGTTGCCATTACCCTGGATGGAAAAAACATCACCGGCCAGGACGGACTTTACGCTTCATCTGTGATAGACTCAAAGAAAAAAGAACTGATCATTAAAATTTCAAATAGCTCTGGTCAGCCAAAGATGATAGATTTTGATCTGGAAGGAAAAAGAAATTTGAAAAATAAAGGTACCGTAGAAGAAATGGCCAGTACCAATCTAAACCAGCTCAATTCTTTCACTGATCCTGAAGCCGTTAGCCCTAAAATATCAGCGATAAAAATTAAAGATAAGAAACTGATTACCAACCTGAAACCCTACTCATTCAACGTTTTCAAGATTCCGTTTAATTAATCATCCTAACCAAATATCATATGAAAAAAACACTTCTCTCCATAGCATTGCTTTGCAGTGCTATGTTTTCCGGTGCACAAACAGAAACCCTGCTCAGCATTAAGCCGGCGGGTGATCAAACCGTGAGCAGGCATATTTACGGCCACTTCTCTGAACATTTAGGCCGGTGTATTTATGATGGTTTCTGGGTGGATGAGAATTCTACCATTCCGAATAAAGGCAGAATCAGACTGGATGTGGTTGAAGCTTTAAAAAAAATTAAAGTGCCTAATTTGCGGTGGCCTGGGGGCTGCTTTGCCGATGAATACCATTGGAGAGATGGCATTGGCCCCAGAAATCAACGCCCGAAAATGGTCAATACCAACTGGGGTGGCGTAACGGAAGACAATAGTTTTGGTACCCATGAGTTTCTGGATCTCTGCAAAATGCTGAATTGTGAACCTTACATCGCCGGTAATGTAGGTAGCGGAACGGTAGAAGAAATGGCCAAATGGGTTGAATATTTAAATTTTGACGGCGTGAGCCCGATGACAGCCATCCGCAAACAAAATGGAATGGAAAAACCCTGGAAAGTAGCCTTCTGGGGCGTTGGAAATGAAAGCTGGGGATGCGGTGGTAACATGACAGCGGATTATTACAGTGATTTATATAAAAGATATGCCACCTATGCCAGGGATTATCCCGGGGCGCCCTTAAAGCGCATCGCCAGTGGCGCCAATGCTGAAGATTACAACTGGACAGAAACCTGCATGAAAAATATAGGTGCGGGCAGAATGTGGGGACTTACCCTTCACTACTATACCCTACCTACAGGAAACTGGAATGCCAAAGGCTCTGCAACAAAATTTGATGAGGAACAATACTTCAATACCATGAAAAATTGTTTACGCATGGAAGAAATTGTCAGTAAACATGCAGCCATTATGGATAAGTACGATCCGAAAAAGAAGGTGGCCCTGGTGGTAGACGAATGGGGAATCTGGACGGATGTAGAACCCGGTACAAACCCTGGATTTCTCTACCAGCAAAATAGCTTGCGCGATGCCCTCATAGCGGGTACCACCCTGAACATTTTCAACAATCATTCAGACCGGGTGAAGATGGCTAACCTGGCCCAAACTGTAAATGTATTGCAGGCACTGATTTTAACCGAAAAAGACAAAATGCTACTCACGCCTACCTACCATGTATTCGATTTATATAAAGTACATATGGATGCAAAGTACCTGCCAATTCAATTTACCAGTCCGGATTATACCTTAGGCGATAAAAAAATGGCGGCCTTGAATGTTTCTGCTTCGCAGGATTCTACCGGCGCCGTTCATATTTCACTGGTTAACCTGGATCCAAAAAATAAAATCTCGTTAAATACCAATCTGGGTAATTTGAAATGGAAAACCGTAACCGGACAAATCCTAACTTCAGCGCAGCTAACGGATGTGAATACCTTTACGGCGGCCGATAAAGTTATAAATGCAAAATTTAACGGTGCTAAAAAATCAGGAAATATGCTTAAAGTAGAATTGCCTGCAAAATCGGTAGTGGTTCTTGAATTAAAATAAAATGAGGGATAATAGCATCACGATTACCTTTTCTATATTCGCCATTCCTCACCAGGTTAAGATCCAAACTATTTATGATACGAGCAGATCTGACCAAACACTAAAAGTTAATGTTAATAACCAGCAGCTGTTTTAACAGATGAGAAGATTATTTCATATCACAATACTACTCTTCTGCATACTTTATAATGTTCAGGCACAATCAAAAAAAGAGGTTTACCTGTTCGCCTATTTTAAAAATAACGGCCAGGATGGTTTGCACCTGGCCTATAGCCATAATGCCTATCAATGGACCGCTTTAAAGAATGATTCATCTTTTTTAAAACCTGCCGTAAGTAAAGATAAGTTAATGAGAGACCCTTGTATCATTCGTGGTGCAGATGGATTATTCCATATGGTATGGACGGTAAGCTGGAAAGATAAAGGAATTGGTTATGCCAGTTCAAAAGATCTTATCCATTGGAGTGAACAACAATTTATTCCGGTCATGATGAAGGAAGAAGGTACCAGAAATACCTGGGCACCAGAAATTACATATGACAGCGACACGAAAAACTATATGATCTACTGGGCATCTACTGTAACCGGAAAATTTACGGAGACGGCTTCTGCCAGGGAAGATGCCTATAACCATAGAATATATTATACCACCACGAAAGATTTTAAAACTTTTTCTGAAACCAAACTGCTTTATGATCCTGGGTTTAATGTCATTGATGCATCCATTATAAATGATCAGGGAAGATTTGTAATGTTTTTAAAAGATGAAACTCCTGAACCGGTACAGAAAAACATTAAAGTGGCTTATGCAGATCAGCTTACAGGCCCCTATTCAAGGGCGGGCGAGGCAATTACCGGAAATTACTGGGCCGAAGGGCCTACCGCAATAAAGCTGGGAAAAAATTGGCTGGTGTATTTTGATAAATACCGCGATCATCAGTATGGCGCTGTCTTATCATCTGATTTAAAAAACTGGAAGGATGTTTCCGATCAGATTGCTTTACCAAAAGGATTAAGACATGGAACGATTTTAACCATCAAACAAAAGGAACTTAACAGATTGCTGAAACAGTAACTTCAATTTTAAAAGCCTAAAAATTGGCAGAACTTTGCTAGTTCTAAAACCGATTGTTGTTCTACATTTAAACTGACGAAGTTCCTCCCTTCATATGGCTACCTCAATTCGCAAGCCGGTATTTAGTTTCCGTCAGGCTTAATCAAGCTGCTTTTCGGACTTTCAGGCCACCTCCAGCTCATCGGATCATCTGGCTGAGCTGGATCAAAAGTTGGCAAATCATTTATCAGATATTTCAATAATCCTAATTTTTGCTGTTGAATGCCAAGCACCACACATCTGGCAATTTCATAAGCCCCGAAGGGGTTAAAATGGGTATTGTCAGCCAAGGCTTTATCTTGTCCGGGATAACGGTTTGCCGGGTAATGCACAAAGGCTTTTTTAGATTGTACTTCTCCCATGGCATTAAATAAACTGGTGGTCATGGCATTTAAATCAATTAAAGCGACATTTTCAGCTGCTGCTACTTTTCTGGCGGCATCTGGAAAATCGCCCAAAGTATTTTGAATTTTACCTTCCTGATCAAATGATCTTCTGCTGGTTGACGTTACAATTACCGGAATCCCACCTTTCTTTCTGGTTTCCGCAACAAACGTTTTAAGCCTTTCGGTATAAGATTGATAAGCACCATCGTGAGCACCCTTCTCTTTTTGGTCATTATGCCCGAATTCGATAAATAAATAATCGCTCGGTTTCATTATACTCAAGATTTTGCTTAGCCGCCTGCTGCCGATAAATGAGCCCAAAGTTAAACCAGATTCTGCATGATTGGCAATGGCTACGCCGGGTTTAAAAAACCGCGGAATCATCTGACCCCAGGAGGCCCAGGGTTCATCATCCTGGTTTACTACAGTAGAATTTCCCGCCAAAAATACCGTGATCTGATCATCCACTTTGGTAAGTTCCATAGTCTTCAGCACCGTATGCCCGTCAAATTCCAGTGTAAGCTTATTATCCCAATCCAGTTTAGTAAGTTCACGAGGTTTTAAAGCAACCATCTGCCCAGCTGCAATATTCCTGTTTTTAATATTCACGATAAAAGTTTTGGTGACGAACTCCCCCTGCTTTGTTTTCACTTCCGCCAGCATTAACCTGCGCGATTCAGCCTTAACTGTGCTGGCAGTAGCATCATTTGCATCTCCCATGGTTAAGGTTACCCGGTAATTACCCTCAGGCACTGCTGCTGAAAAATAGAAAGGTTTTTCGCTTTTTATACCGCTGCCTGGAAAAGCTTTTTTACCACTATACTTTACAGCTTGAACCACCGAGCCAAAATCAAAGCCATATTGTCCATTACTTTCAAAGCTGGTTTCAGGTAAAACATGCACATCACCTTTTAGGCCTTTTTCGGCTCCAAAGTCAAATCTCCAATGCGTTTGCTGTGCAAAAGAAGTGCCCGAAAGCAGTGTGAACAGAACCATTTTTAGCAACGCAGACTTTGTATTCATAGGAAATCAGAATATTTTAAAATGAATGCCAAAACATTTACTGCTCATAAAATTGCCTGCGGATATACACATAGATGACCATTAATGAAACAGATTGGTTCTGGCTTAAGCCAAAGCTTAACACGCAAATATCCCAAAACTCATACATTAAACCATCCTGTGCCAACCTGTAACGGCTAAGGATACTTTACAGCATATTGATGATACTGTGGTAGTAAACACTTGACTGGGCGGGCTGGTCTTGTTCAAAGGCCATTAATGCAAACTTTACTTTATGCACTTTCTTCCGGCTTAGATTCAGTTTAGTGTAAGGGATAAAAATAAATAATCCATCATTAATACTCGGGCTTATTGAAGTAGCTTGATTGGCTGTTGAAATTTTTCCGTTATCACAGCAATAAAAGTTAGTAAAACGTGTCAGTTCCTTTCCATTTTCCAGATAAAAACAGGTATTAAATAACAGATCTCCGGCATTATTTTTCCACCCATGAAATTTAGGATATATTTTCATTCCTTTTTCCGCATGATAAACCGCATCGTATACCACCTTAGCCGTTAATGCTTTATGCTTTTGTTGGGCATTAACCCTTGTAATCAGGAACAGGAAGATAAATAAAGACAATAATGGTTTCATAATCAGATCATTTCATACGAAACTACCTAAGGTGAAGTGCAATCAAACCACTCTTACCCTTTATGATCAAAAATAGTATAACCTGCTTCACACAATTCTACAGAATTACACACCTTTAAGCCCCTTATTTTAATATTGTTTACATCCATTCCGGCATGACCTGTTAGTAACAGGGGCCAATCACCTTAAATAAGAATTTTCAAGACGGGAATTGAAAATAAAAAAGCCCTTCAATCCTGAAAGGGCTTTTTTTAGTTGTCTATCCCTATAAGTAGGAACCCAAAACTAAATAATCACTTTAATATTTAAGGGGTCTGAATAAACTGAACAGGAATAAATTCAGTTCATTTTTAGCACTTCAACTGAATAAGGCTGAAACAACAAAATAACACCCTGTTATTCAACGCCTTTCATATTGGTTTTTATCATATAAAGTGACTTTGATGCCGTAATAAAAAGTATGTTGCGGTCTTTTCCTCCAAAACAAATGTTCCCGCACCAGTCTTCCGGAACATCAATATGTCCGATTTTTTCGCCATCCGGTTGGTAAACATCAACCCCTTTTCCTGTAATGTAAATATTTCCGGCATTATCTAAAGTCATTCCGTCTGAGCCTTGTTTAAAAACCAGTTTCCGGTTAGCTAATGATGCATCAGGATTAATGTCATAGCGATAGGTAACACCGGCTTTTATATCAGCAATATAAAGAAACCTGCCGTCAGGTGTGCCTACAATACCATTCGGACGCTCAAACCCTACGGCAGCTATCTGAGCGGTCTTTTTACCCTTAGCCAGATAATACACTTTCTCGCCATCCAGTGCTGATGATTTTCTCGTCCAGTAATCACGCTGATAATAAGGATCGGTAAAATAAATCCCTCCTTTGGCATCAATCCAGAGGTCATTCGGACCATTTACTTTTTTCCCTTCAAAATCAGAGAATAACACCTTCACCTTTTTATTCCGGTCAACTGACCAGATCTGGTTATCTTCATCGGCACAAACAATCAGGTTGCCTTTTTGATCAAAATAAGTTCCGTTTGCCCGGCCTGATTTTTCCATAAACAGACTCAGCTTTCCATTGGTGTCATATTTCCAGATGTGATCATTGGGTTGATCAGTAAAAAAAACATTACCCTGCCGGTCGACTGAGGCACCCTCGGTAAACTTAAACTGTGCCGAAATCAACTTTAAACTATCCTGTACCAAAATAGGGCGGGTAGCCTGGGCGCATGCAGAGGAATAAATAACGGTTATAGCTAAGAGGATTAAATAAAACTTTTTCATAACATCATATTGAGGCTGCAAAGAGCAGATTAATTTTGATGCCTGCAAATAAAACAACCATTAATATTTTTCAATCCCCTAATTGATCGGCTTCCAATCCGGATGTAAAGTCAAATAGGTATTGTTCAGGGGCTGATTAGCCGGATGAATCGTTAGCGCAATACTTTTTCCGTTCAGGAACTCGAAACTGATGCCATCCTGCATGGAATCATATATCACAACGGTATCCTGCTTTTCATTGAGGTACGAAGCCATTTGCTTCATGCCCGAAAATTTCAGTTGCGTATCATTTAGACTTCTACCTGTCGAAAATCCGTCCTTTGTTTTAAACTGGCTGGCAGTAATCCGGATTTGCTTTACCTCCTTTATCCGCATACTGGTATCACGATAAGCAGAATAGATGGCTACTTCATTGCGCTTTCCACGCGTTGAATCCCGACTGTACCAGATACCCCAGGCTTTGCCCATTGCAGCATCGCTTAGATCGGCTTTTCCTAAAAGTTTAGCCACCACCTGCACATCATCACCCAAAGAAATTTCTCCTGCTGAACGGCCCGGAACAATCAAGAATTTTTCTGCAATTTTAATCTTTCCTTCATCTTTTACAGTTTCAGCCACAGCACTTACCTCCGCTTTGCGGTTGGATTTACAGGCAAACAGGCTTAGGCTTAAACCCAGGAAGATCATTTTATAAAGTTTCATCACTGAAGAACAATGCCTTACAAATTCTGTTTGAAAAATTGCCGCCCCCATGAGTTTTAGCGCAATATTTTCTAATTTTACCCCTTATGGAAAATAAAACCATTGCCCGCACGCTACGCTTTTTATCGCAGTTGATGGAGCTGCATGAAGAGAATCCTTTCAAAATAAAATCAATAGCCAATGCTTATTTTAAAGTAGATAAATTGCCTTTTGCTTTAAAAGACAAACCATTGGAAGAAATTGATCAGATTGAAGGGATTGGTAAAGGACTGGCATCAAAAATAACCGAGCTGCTGCAAACAGGTGAATTAAGGGAACTAAATGAGCTGATACAGCAAACACCTGAAGGCGTGATAGAAATGTTGAGTATTAAAGGTATCGGACCAAAAAAAATTCTGATTATCTGGAGAATACTTGGCATTGAAAGCATTGGTGAGTTGTATTATGCTTGTAACGAAAACCGCTTAATTGAGGCTAAAGGTTTTGGTTTGAAAACCCAGGAAGAAATCAAAAATGCCATAGCGTTTAAACTGGCAGCGAACGGCAGATTTCTTTATGCTCAGGTAGAAGGCTTTGCCAACACGCTGTTTACACAGATTTCTGAATGGCTGATTAACATAGATAACCATTCGCTACTGGGATTTGCAGGGCAATACCGCCGGGCCTGTGAAATTATTGATGAGCTGGAATTGGTAATTGGAGCTGAAAACATGGAAATTGTAGCCGAACAATTAACATCTTTTGGGCCACTATCGCTTATTGCTGGTGATGAAGCTTTTATTGCCACTACTGAAGCTGGTTTAAGAATTAAAATCTTCCTGGTAAATAAAGCTGATTTTTATCTGGAATGGTTTAAACTTACAGGAAATCATGAGCATGCAAAAAAAGTACTTACACTTGCTGGTGATGGTCCTTTTGCAAACGAGAATGAAATTTACAGCAAAGCCGGACTCTCTTATATCGAACCCGAACTTCGAGAAGGTTTTGATGAAATTGAACTGGCTAAAACTGATCAGCTGCCTGTTTTAATCACCTACAAGGATTTGAAAGGCAGCCTGCATAATCACTCTACCTGGAGTGATGGTGTTCATACTTTGGAACAAATGGCTGTGTATTGCAAGGATGTATTAAATCTTCAATACCTTGGTATCTGCGATCACTCCAAAACGGCGGTTTATGCGAAGGGCTTAAATGAACAAAGGGTATTTGGCCAGCATCAGGAAATAGATGAATTGAATCAAAAACTGGCTCCGTTTAAAATATTTAAAGGCATTGAGAGTGATATTTTAAGTGATGGTTCTTTAGATTATTCAGACGATATTTTAAAAACATTCGATTTTGTAGTGGCATCGGTTCACAGTAACCTGCGGATGGATGAAGCGAAGGCAACAACTCGTTTGTTGAAAGCTATTGAAAATCCATATACCACCATTTTGGGGCACCCCACCGGACGTTTGTTATTAAGTCGTGCAGGTTATCCCATCGACTATAAAAAAATCATTGATGCCTGTGCAGCCAACCAGGTGGTGATTGAAATTAATGCAAATCCGCTTCGCCTGGATTTAGATTGGCGCTGGCATCGCTATGCCCTGGAGAAAGGTGTGCTACTTTCGGTAAATCCCGATGCACACCGAACAGATGGTTTCCATGATACACGTTATGGAATTCTGGTTGCCCGAAAAGGTGGACTAAGCGCAGACAAATGCCTGAACGCTTTTTCTTTGGAAGAAATAACCGCATATTTTGATGGAAAAAAAGATAACCGTCTTTAGTCTTTAGTCTTTAGTCTTTAGTCTTTAGTCTTTAGTCTTTAGTCTTTAGTCTTTAGTAAAAAGTTAAACCTCCTTTATTTGTTTTAATCTTTTCAAATTAAATTTGTGTCATCATGCCGAAGGGATCCGTATAATCACTCCGTAGGTAATCATCCTAAATTTAATATCTTTGCTACATGATCAGTGAAATTGCCAACCGCATATTTAATCAGGTTATTACCGATTACCATCAATTTGACGATATCGACTACCCAGTTGAAAATCCTTACGATGCAGAAAGCCTTGAACATCTTTTATATGTTAAAAACTGGATTGATACCGCACAATGGCATATGGAAGACGTAGTGCGCAACCCCAATATTGATCCTGCTGAAGGCTTAAGCTGGAAAAGACGGATTGATGCACAAAATCAGGTACGTACGGATATGGTTGAATTTATAGATGGCTATTTTCTGAATCTTTACCGGGGAATTACAGCTTTGCCTGATGCGAAAATCAACACGGAAAGCCCGGCATGGGCCATCGACAGGCTTTCGATCCTGGCGCTGAAAATTTACCACATGCAGGAAGAGGCAGAACGAGAAACGGCATCAGCTGAACACCGTGAACAATGCCAGGCCAAGCTGAATATTCTATTATCTCAACGCAAAGATTTATCGACCAGTATTGATCAGTTACTGGCCGATATTGAAGCTGGAAAGAAATACATGAAAGTGTATAAGCAGATGAAAATGTATAATGATCCGAGTTTAAATCCGGTGTTGTATAATAAAGCGTAGTTCCAAATCGTCATTGCGAGGTATCAATAAAAGCCACTGTCATCAATGGAAAAAATTATCGTTTTACGCTTTTCAGCCATGGGCGATGTGGCAATGGTGGCTTCGGTATTGAAAGAATTTGCTGCACAAAACCCTGCGGTTGAAATCATCATGGTTAGTCGAGCGGCATTTAAACCATTTTTTAATGAAATAAAAAACCTCACTTTCCATACCATTCAACCTAAAAATACCCACAAGGGCCTTTTGGGCTTGTTCAAACTTTTTAAAGAACTTCAAAAATATAAGCCTGCTGCTATAGCCGATTTGCACGACAATTTAAGGAGCAGAGTCATATCAGCATGTTTTCGTTTTACAGGAATAAAAATTAAGAGGATTGATAAAGGAAGGGCTGAAAAAAAAGCACTAACACGTTCAGTTAATAAAATTTTTAAGCCACTCCGCCAAACGGTAGAACGTTATGCAGATGTTTTTTGTGAACTGGGCTATCCGATTGAATTAACGCATAAGTTAAATCGCAAACCGCAGTTATTACCTGCAAATGCGGAATACTTGTTTCGTAATCCACTGCAAAAAAAGATAGGCATCTCCCCTTTTGCACAGCACATTTACAAGGTTTATCCTTTAAAAAAAATGGAGAAAGTGATTGCGCTGTTAAGCGCATCAGGCCATGAACTTTTCATTTTTGGCGGAGGAAAATCTGAACAAGCCATTGCAGAAAATTGGGCAAAACATAATGCAAACACACATAATTTAATCGGAAATTTCAGCCTGACGGAAGAACTTGCGATCATTTCAAATCTGGATTTAATGTTAAGTATGGATTCGTCGGGTATGCACATGGCATCCCTGGCTGGTGTTCCAGTCGTTTCGGTATGGGGCCCGACACATCCATATGCCGGTTTCTTAGGCTATGGGCAGTCTATAAACAATTGTGTGCAGGTTGATCATCCGATGCGGCCAAATTCAATTTACGGAAACAAACCCTGTATGTGCGGTGTTGAAAGTTGTATGGACATGATTGCCCCACAAAGCATTGTAAACAAAATTAAAGAAAACTTAAATGGCTAAGCAATTATTGTTGGTTCGGCATGGGAAATCCGATTGGGGGAATTTAGATTTAAAAGACTTCGATCGCCCACTCAATAAACGTGGTAAAGAAAATGCACCTGAAATGGCAGAACGCTTGTTAAAAAGAGGTTTCAAATTTGATTTGATGGTAAGCAGTCCTGCTAAACGGGCGAAATCTACTGCAAAGTTTTTCGCTGAAGCCTATCAGTTTGATCAGATTCAGTTTGAAGCGTCCATTTACGAAGCCAATACCCAGGCACTTTTAAAGGTGATTAACAGTTTAGATGATGATGCAAATACGGTTATCATGTTTGGACACAATCCAGGTTTTACCGATTTGGCAAATGCATTAAGCGATGCTGATATTTATAATATTCCAACTGCCGGAATGGTACTGATTTCTTTTCCTTTTGATTCATGGGCAATGGTGAGCAAAGGCACCGGAGACCTGGTGTTTTTTGATTACCCAAAGAATAGTGATGAAATGTAATTCCTGATTGCCACTGAAACACAGCGTACATGGAAAAATTAAAGAAGTTGTTACTTTGATCTTCGTATTGAAGAAAATTTCTAGTTCGATAACATAAACCGCTCATTTTCAATGATCTTTACATCTCGCTGTGTTCCTGTCAAGAGGGCAATGCAACAGGTTCAAAAGAACCAATATCTTTGTTAAATAAACCTGATTGCAATGGAAAGCCCCAATTTTCATTGGGCTTGTAATGAAAAGCAGGACTAAAAAATCAAAAGCACTACTGAGCCTACATTTACAAAAAAACAAGAAATCCCATTAATTTTACTACAATTGTTATATTTTGCTATCTTTGATTATAAATAACGAAAGTCCGGCAATAGACATTTCGGTGAATTCATAACCTCATCTCCTCCTGGTTATTTCATAATTCGTATCGCCGGAAGATTGATCCATTAAATTATCTATACATGAATTTTGATTATAATACGACGCGCAGTCACCTGATTTTATCAGAATATGGCCGCAATGTTCAGAATATGGTGAAGTATATTTGCGAATTACCCACCATTGAAGAACGCAATAAATATGCCCAGGCAGTTATTGACCTGATGGGATTCTTACAACCACACCTGCGTGATGTGGCCGATTTTAAGCATAAACTCTGGGATCACCTGCATATCATCTCTGGCTATCAGATTGACGTAGAAAGTCCTTACCCAAAGCCGCTTCCTGAAAATGCTTTTAAAAAACCAGAGCCGCTTCCTTATCCGCAGCAACGCATTACCTATAAACATTATGGTAAAACGGTAGAAAACCTGATTGAGAAAGCCATGCGCGAAGAAAACCCTGAAAATAAAAAAGCCATGGTTCAGGGAATTGCCAACTTTATGAAAATGGCTTATGTTACCTGGAATAAGGATAATGTGAGTGATGATACCATTATTAAAGATTTAAAATACCTTTCAGGAGGATTATTATCGCTGGATGAAGGTGTAAATCTGGCAAAAGTTGAATTCAGGGCACAGAATCCACGCCAGAATAACAACAATAATAACAACCGTGGAAGAACAAATAACAACAACGGAAAAAACCGCCAGAACAATACCAATAACAACAATAACCGCGGAAGAACAAACAACAACAATAAACCAAAATATTAAAGGAAAGGTAAAAGGCGGAAAGTGAAAGGAAAAAGGTTATAGATCTATGCCCACACTGATTGCTTGAGAATCGATACAAAATACTATAAAAATATATGAACGCATTTGAAATAACAGGCGGAATTAAATTAAAAGGCGAAATTACCCCACAAGGCGCTAAAAATGAAGCTTTGCAGATTTTATCGGCCGTATTGCTTACCGAACAAAAGGTAACCATCAGCAATATTCCAGATATTAAAGACGTAAATAAATTAATCGAATTACTGGGCGATTTAGGTGTTTTAGTGGAACGGATTAATAAAGACACTTATACCTTTGAAGCTAAAAATATTAATTTAAACTTCTTTGAATCTGACACTTTTAAAGCTAAAGGTGGTGGTTTACGTGGCTCCATCATGATTGTAGGTCCGCTATTGGCCCGCTTTGGCAAGGCCGCCATACCTAAGCCCGGAGGTGATAAAATTGGCCGGAGAAGATTGGATACACACTTTATCGGTTTCGAAAAATTGGGTGCCAAATTTGTTTACGACAGCAAAAAAGCCTTTTTTAACGTTGATGCCACCAACCTGCAAGGCGCCTATATTTTATTGGATGAAGCATCAGTAACCGGAACGGCAAACATCGTGATGGCCGCAGTTTTGGCCAAAGGAACAACCACCATTTATAATGCAGCCTGCGAACCTTATTTGCAGCAATTGTGCAAAATGCTCAACCGCATGGGCGCTAAAATTTCGGGTATTGGCTCCAATTTATTAACCATTGAAGGTGTTAAAGTTTTAGGTGGAACGGAACACCGGATGTTACCTGATATGATTGAAATCGGATCTTTCATCGGTATGGCAGCGATGACAGAATCAGAAATCACGATCAAAAATGTGTGCTATGATGAGCTTGGCGTTATTCCTGAAGTATTTAAGAAATTAGGTATTAAATTAGAGCGCCGCGGTGATGATATTTATATTCCGTCTCAAAAACACTATGAAATTGATACCTTTATAGATGGTTCGATTTTAACCATTGCCGATTCCCCGTGGCCTGGTTTTACGCCAGATTTATTAAGTATCGTTTTGGTGGTGGCTACGCAAGCGAAAGGAAATGTGCTTATTCACCAGAAAATGTTCGAAAGCCGTTTATTCTTCGTGGATAAACTGATTGATATGGGTGCACAAATTATTCTTTGTGATCCGCACCGTGCTACTGTTAATGGTATTGATAAAAAATATAAACTTCGTGGAATCAGTATGACCTCTCCTGACATCAGGGCAGGTGTTTCCTTACTGATTGCAGCGCTTTCTGCAGAAGGTAAATCAACCATTTACAACATCGAGCAGATTGAACGTGGTTACCAGGATATTGATACGCGTTTACGTGCCTTAGGTGCACAAATTAAACGCGTAAATGCGGATGCGCCAAGTCATTAGAAAGCCGAGGGTTTAAGGTAAAACCCACCGCTAAAGCATCGATTAAAAAAAAGCCCAAGTAGAAATTTACTTGGGCTTTTTTTTGTTCTCGTCATTGCGAGAAGGGACGACGAAGCAATCTTACAATGATCGCTATTCGAAGCCTAAAGCACTAAGATCCCTTCCATAACTCGGAATAACGATTTTTTCTGTTCTACCCAGAAATCGCATTGATAATATCATATTGTGTAATAATCTCAATCTTACCGGATGCATCTTCAACCAAAACAGCAGAGTTTTCTTTATTAATTAATGATGAAATTTTATCAATTGAAGTATTCAAATCAACAAAAGGAAAAGTAGCGGTCATAATTTCTGAAATCGGTGCCGATTTCAAACCTGGATTTTCGAGTAATGCGGTTAAAATATCACTCTCTGCAATTTTACCTACAATCATGCCCTGCTGTGTTACCGGAATCTGAGAGATATTCATTGATTTAATGGTATTGATCGCTTCTAAAACAGATTTCTGTGTATCAAGCGTCACAATCTCTGTAGATTCTTTCTTTGCGATGATTGATTTTGCCGTCAGTTTTTCATCCTGTAAAAACCCACGTTCACGCAGCCAGTCTTCATTATACATTTTACCCATATAACGACTGCCATGATCATGAAAAATCACGACTACCACATCTTCTGGTTTTAATTTATCCTTTAACTGAATTAAACCACCGATGGCTGCTCCTGCTGAGTTTCCTACAAAAATCCCCTCTTTGCGGGCAATATCGCGGGTCATTAAAGCCGCATCCTTATCCGTAACCTTTTCAAATAAGTCGATGACATCAAAATTGACGTTTGCCGGCAGAAAATCCTCTCCAATTCCTTCGGTGATATAAGGATAAATTTCATCCTTATCGAAAATGCCGGTTTCCTTGTATTTTTTAAAAACCGAACCATACGTATCTATTCCCCAGATTTGTATATTGGGATTCTTTTCCTTTAAATATTTACCCGTACCGGAAATGGTGCCACCGGTACCTACACCAACTACGAGATGGGTAATTTTACCTTCTGTCTGCTCCCAAATTTCCGGACCCGTTTGCTCATAATGCGCCTGAGAATTGGCCAAATTATCATACTGATTGGGTTTCCATGAATTGGGTACTTCACGCTCCAGACGAGACGATACCGAATAATAAGAACGCGGATCTTCAGGCTCAACATTGGTAGGGCAAACAATTACCTCAGCACCAAAAGCACGCAAAGCATCAACCTTTTCTTTTGATTGCTTATCTGTGGTAGTGAAAATACATTTATAGCCCTTAATAATGGCGGCCATGGCCAAGCCCATTCCGGTATTACCTGAAGTACCTTCGATAATGGTTCCACCTGGTTTTAATTTACCATTACGCTCCGCATCTTCAATCATCTTAACCGCCATACGATCTTTGATTGAATTGCCTGGATTAGTCGTTTCTATTTTGGCTAAAATTGTACCCGGAACATTCTTTGTTATTGTATTTAATTTTACCAAAGGCGTATTGCCAATGGTTTCTAAAATATTATTGTACCACATGCAACAAATTTAAGCAAAGGCATTAAGGATTTTACCATATATATTTTATTTGAAACATAATTTTAAAAATAATGAATAAATAGAATTAAATTCTAAAAACTACAATTTACATGGGCTTTATAGATTGAATATTGGGTAAAATACAATTGCAACTTTTATTTGCTATAGATTATATGTGTTTGTTTTAGTCCACCGGTAAATTTTATAACATCGTCTGACAGTTATGGTTCTGCGTTAATCATCTGAGTTTGCGTGAGTTTATATAAATTATCAGATAATATTTTTTGAACGTGAATTTTCGATGATCACCGTTCGAAAACATTAAAAATTATGCCAACTTATAAACCTTCCCGGGTAATGAAATGATAATTCCCTGCATTTCCAGCGTGAGCATTACAATCGCGAGCTTGCTCTGCTGAAGGTTGGTAACAATTGAAATTTCGTCAATTGCCATCTGACCATTTTGCAGCAGATCAACCACTTTCTGCTCATTTGCCGTAAGGTTAATTTGCAAAGTAGTCTGGGCATTTTTTTTCTTTTCCTTTACCTCATTATCCCAGCCCAGGTAATAGATTAAATCATTTGCACTATTAATCAATCCGGCGCGGTTAGTTTTGATCAGGAAGTTACATCCTTCTGAAAAAACATCATTTGTTCGTCCGGGAAAGGCATAAACATCCTTATTATAAGAGTTTGCAATTTCAGCAGTTATCAAAGCGCCGCCTTTAATGGATGCTTCAACCACAATGGTTGCATCAGCAATACCGGCAATAATCCGGTTACGCTGCGGAAAATTGGGCCGATCCGGATTGGTTAATGTTGGAAATTCTGAAAGCAAACCACCATTCAAAACCATTTTCTGCGCAATGCTTTTATGTATCTGCGGATAAAGTCTGTCAAGGCCATGCCCCAGCACCCCTATGGTTGCCATTTTATTGGAAATACATTCTTTATGTGCCGTTACATCAATACCATAAGCCAATCCACTCACAATTAGAACCTGATAAGGAGCCAGCACTTCACAAAGCTGCCTGCATAAAGCCTTTCCGTAGTCGGTGGCATTTCTCGCGCCTACTATGCTGATAATACGTGGATGATTAAGATCTGCCTTGCCTTTAAAGTAAATCAGGATGGGAGCATCGAAACAGTTTTTTAATCTTCCGGGATAATTTTCATCCGTAAAAAATAAAACTTCTACGCCATGACGCTCCACAAACAGTAGTTCCTGCTCAGCTCTTTTCAGGGCATCAGTATTTAAGATTGCATCAACAGTTTTCTCTCCAATCCCAGGTATCTGAAGCAGCTGTTTCCGGCTTGCTGAAAATACGGCCTCAGCACTGCCACAATAGGCCAGTAGGTTTTTAGCCATTACCGGACCTATAGATTTGATAAAAGTTAAGGCGATTTTATGAATCGTACTCATTTCATTTCAGGTTAAGGTAAATAAATGCGGGATGATTTATTGGCCTTAAGATTTAACCTAAAATTCGATATCAATCAGGCTTTTGAGTGGAATGTGAATATTATTTTTAAGTTGAATATATTTTTCTGTTACAGACCAGACAGTGGTATCTACCCTTTTTGGCCCTATTGTCGTGTTAAATGTAATGATCGCTTTTGATTTAAATTCATTCCCCAACCGCTGAGCTTCATTAAGTCTTGTTTTCAGGGTTGTGGTTTGATCTTCTTTTGCTTCGATAATGTTTAAATAACCTATATGTTCTTTCGCTATAATCTCTATTGACATAATTGCTGCTAACTAATAATATTAAACAAGCTTATTAAATTTTAGCAGAAAAAACAAGCCTAAAAGTGCATTTAATATCATATTTAAGAAAATCCGGAAATTATTCTCAGCCAGCTATTCTTATTTTGATATTTATTTCAACGTCAACTTTCTGGTTTCCACCATACCTTTAAACTCATGGTTTAACTGCTCATTGTTATGATCAATCGATGTCCTGGAAACACCAGATGTACTACTCAATGTATTTTCTTTTAAGATTGAAGTAAAACTTCCTGTAGCTGAATAATTAAGGGCCTGTGCCAGTAAACTTTCTGATGCATCACCAAAATCCTTTGTTAAATCATCAGCAATGTCCTTATCTACAACCATTCCATCGAAATAATCGCCAAAGTCTGCCTGATTTTTAGTCTGGAACTGCGGAATGTACAAATCATTTTTATCTATGCGAAGTGAAAAGAACCCTACAGGCTTGCCATAGGTTTTACGGCCAATTAACTTTACATCCATTACAGGTTTCAAATTATTAATTAATAATTCACTGGCAGAGGCTGTTCCACCGGTGACCAGAAAATATACCCTGGAGATACCATTAAGCGTTCCGCGCTTTTTGAAAAACTCCTGATTGCCCGAAGCTGCAATAGGCTTATAATCATAATCAAACATGGAATACAAACGTTTTACACCATCTGAAGTCGTTTGATAAAACTTTTGATTCTGAAGAATGGTTGCCTCTTTATCCTGCATGGTTTTGGTCCAATATGTAGTGTACATGATTTTTCCATTTTGTGCAGACGGAGCAATTAAATTGGTAAATGCTTCAGAGGTAGACACAGATCCGCCACCATTATAGCGCAAATCAACAACCAGTTCATTAATTCCATCCGTAGCGAATTTACTGAACACCGCATCAAGCAAAGGAACGGAGTTTGTGGTAAAACTATTAAACACCACATAGCCTATCTTTTTTGCACCAACGGTATAAGTATTGCTAAACAATATGGGGTTGATGTTGTAAGAACCCCGGTTAATAACCAGATTTTGAACCGTTTGGTCTGCCTTTGTGATGGTTAGAGAAACCGATGCATTATCACCGAAAACGCCATCATTAATATTATCAATATCAGATTGGCTTGTTCTTAAAGTAGTTCGACCATTCACTTTTGTAACGACATCGCCTCTTTTTAAGCCTGCAACTGCTGCCGGAGAGGTTGCATAAACATATTTTACCCGTAAAATGTTGGCTCCGTCATAATTCACAGAAAATCCGTAATCGCCGCTCACTCCGCCCAATTCTCCGGCAACTGTACCATCATCAATAAAAGAATATTTATCCTTTCCACCTGTGCTGGGTAAGGCCTTCAAGGCTGCTAAAACCTGCTCATTGCTGCTGTACTTTCTAGGATTGAACCCATCATAAGAGGGCATCCCGATGTTCCAGAAATAGGTTTGCTTCGCATATAAAAAAATTGAATCTTTTGTTAACGCCTCCCGGTTGGTTGTCGGCGTCTGGAGGGTATTGGCTTCTTTGGTTTGACCTGGAGATTCATCTGCAGGGTTATTTTTTTTACAAGAGGTGATTAACCCGAAGGACATCATCAGAAAACACAAAATATTTTTTTGCGAATAAACTTTTTTCAGCATACTTATTTGAAAATTTCAAGTGACCTAATATACGGCAAATTAACAATTTTAGATTGTTGCGCATCAAAATTATTTGCACCGATAATTAACGCATCATCAGCTAATAAATTATTGTCGTTTAGGATGTTCTGAAAAATTTCTGATTTCTGCTGTTTCAATTCATCAGTAAAATAAACGGTAAGGTATTGCTCCAGTCCGTTCCATTCGATTTGCTTAATTTTATTCAGTTGCTGCTCTGGATCGCCGGCTGTAACAATAAAGATTTTTTTCCTGTTTACCACCAGTTCCTGCATCAAATCTAATATCGTTTGATATAATAATAATTTTAAAGGTAATCGGGCATTTTGGTGCAACAGCTCAAAATTGTACTTGTATTTTGAATCAAGTCCAAATTGATTGGCTGTTTTATCAAAAAGGTCTTTCACGCCATTTTGTTCAAATTCTCCTCGTAAAAAGGCTAAAGTGGCCCCTGCATCCTTTTGCTCGGTATATTCTATAAATTGAGCAAACAAATAATAAACCTGCAACAGGTAATCTTTTTCCGGAAACAAAACATCATCCAATTCAAAAATGACTGCTTGTTTGTTTTTTAAAATTGCTGCGATATCCATCATTGCTAAACCGTAAAAAGTTTTAATTCATCATCCGGAGCGTTGTAGCCAAACACACCATTCAATTCATCTTCACGACGGATAAAAATTTCTCCCCCGCTTGAAAAAACACATTCACCATGAATAAATACGGCAAAGTTATTAAAGGTGTTTTTTTCGGCAGATCGGAACAAATCGATCAGCTCCGGTTGTGGTGTTAAAACCTGAATGCCATATTCGCCAAATAACACCGCAGATTTGGCCAGTGGCTCCACCTCATAATCATGCAACGGAATAATACTATCAATTGATTCTGTAATGCAAAAATTAAGTAAGAGATGTGCAATACTTTCCCGATTAAGTAAGCCCAGCGTGGTAAAAGCATAATTTTCGGTGATGACACCCGGTACATCGCCATAATCGGCCAGTAATACAAAATGATTTGGGAAGGCTTTTAAAAGCTTTAATGCTTTTGCACTGTTTCCGCCTGTGATCAGTATTTTCAAAATTTATAAATAAGATTGAATAAGTGAGTGAGTGAAAAAATGATTGAATGAATGAATGATAGAATTGTAAAAAATTGAATTTACTTCTTTGTAATCTACAATTGAATTTGTCTTATACAATTAATCCATCTTTCATGGTTACCACACGATCGCTGGTTTTAGCCAAATGTTCGTTATGGGTAACAATGACAAAAGTCTGCTGAAAATTATCTCTCAAACTCACAAAGAGCTGATGCAAGGCTGATGCATTTTCAGAATCCAGGTTCCCGGACGGCTCATCAGCCAGAATAATAGATGGATTGTTAATCAAAGCCCGTGCAATTGCAATACGCTGTTGCTCACCACCTGATAATTGATTAGGCTTGTGATTGGCCCTATCTTTAAGACCAAATAAATCTAACAGTTCCAATGCCCTGGTTTCTGCCTGTTTTTTATTGGTTTTGGCAATAAATGCCGGAATACAAATATTCTCAATGGCGCTAAACTCTGGTAACAGGTGATGAAATTGAAACACAAAACCAATATTCTGGTTTCTAAAAGTGCTCAATAAATCGCCATGAAGTTTGCTGATAATCGATCCTTTTAATTCTACATCACCCTCATCTGGTTTATCCAAAGTGCCCAGAATGTGCAGTAAAGTACTTTTCCCTGCACCAGATGGCCCTATGATACTCACGATCTCTCCTTTTTGCACTTCAAAATTTACCCCTTTAAGGATTTGAAGATTCCCATACGATTTTTTTACTCCGGTGGCTTTTAGCATGCCGTAAAAATAGTTAAAAGTTGCAAGTTTTTGGAAAAGTTTACGCGGAAAGGTTAAAGCGGTGGGCGGTAAGCGGGAAGTGTGTGGCGGAGAGCAAAAAACTAATCAGTGTAATCCTTTCATCTGTGTAATCATCCCAAAGGTAAGAGCGGAAAGCGTGTGGCGGTGAGCGATGAGCATGGAAATAATCCTTTCATCTGTGTAATCATCCCGAAGGTAAGAGCGGAAAACGTGTGGCGGTGAGCGATGAGCATAGAAATAATCACAGTAATCTTTTCATCTGTGTAATCATCCCGAAGGTAAGAGCGGAAAGCGTGTATTGGTAAGCGATGAGCATGGAAAATAATCACAATAATCCTTCCATCTGTGTAATCATCCCGAAGGTAAGAGCGGAAAGCGTGTGGCGGTGAGCGATGAGCATGGAAATAATCACAGTAATCCTTTCATCTGAGTAATCACCCCGAAGGTAAGAGCGGAAAACGTGTGGTGGTAAGCGTATGGCGGTGAGTAGCGGCAAAAAATGATAGGTATAATCAAACCAAAATAAATTTGCAGTTATCATTTTATTACTTAACTTTGAAAAACAAAGCACTTTCAAATGAGTAATCAAGAAGAACAATTAAATGCCCTTAAGGATATCAGACAAATGATGGACAGGTCGTCACGTTTCATTTCTTTAAGTGGTTTATCTGGTGTTTTTGCCGGTGGAATAGCTTTAATCGGTGCTTATTTCGCACATGAGGAAATTGAAAAATTCTTTGCAAAGCGAGGTTACAGTTATGGTGTGGAAGGCGAAATGGACCTTGAGTTTAATTTAATCAAACTTGGCTTAATCGTACTATTTGTGGCATTGGCTGGCGGTATTTTATTTACTTATAGAAAAAGCCAGCAAAATAACCTACCCATCTGGGATAAAACATCTAAAGCTTTATTATTTAATTTGATGACTCCCCTGGTTGCCGGTGGTTTATTTATTATCGGTTTACTGATTAATCATCCGGATACCTACAGCATTATTGCCCCAACTTGTTTAATCTTTTATGGTCTTGCACTCATTAATGCAAGCAAATACACCCTTAGCGACATCCGGTATTTAGGCTATCTTGAAGTGATACTGGGTTTAATCTGCATGTTTTATATTGGATACGGATTGTGGTTCTGGGCATTTGGCTTTGGTGTGCTCCATATTATTTATGGCTTGGTGATGTATTTTAAATACGAAAGAGGCGCTTAAGATGAAAAATCCGATAGCAGATTTAAATAAAATTTTCGACAGCAGGATCAGGCTGGGTGTAATGTCTATACTTGTGGTAAACAATGAAATTGGCTTTAACGACCTGAAACAAATGCTTGAACTTACTGATGGCAATTTAGCTTCACATTTAAATACGCTGGAGCAGGCAGAATTTATCAAGGTACATAAAGGTTTCATCGGCAGAAAAACCAGTACTACCTACTCTATTACAACTTTGGGCACGCAAGCCTTTAAAACACATTTGGATGCACTTGAAAAAATAATCAAAAAGCTATAAACTATTTTTTTTGATCAATCACTTTGAAACACAAAGCACTTTTAAAAAACAAAATGATATGGAACCACAGATTATACCGATTGGAAAAAAGGTCGCCCTTTACTCAGCCGTGATTGGAACATTACTTCTCGTCTCTTACCTCATCAGCAAGGATAATTTATTAATCAAAATAGGTTTTACTTATATTCTATTTGCTATTCTGGTAAATATTTTCATTCTACTGGTATTATTTATAGCCCTTTTTTTACATGCGGCACACTGGAAAAATATTGTGGCAACCATCATTTGTGTTTTGCTCAATATTCCGCTAACAATCTTCTACCTGACCATTATAGCACATTAAAATCACCTGTTAACATTCAATTATGAAAAATAAATCCAACCTCTTGCTCCTTGCCGCCTTATTTGGCGGCCTGCTGTTTAACTTTTTATTCTGGAAAGAAAGACTGGCCCTTAATTTATTCATCTACAGTATTTATATTTTAGCGGTCACCTACTTTAATCCTGACGTAACCAAAAGCACAAAATTTAAAATTTATGGCTTAACACATCTTTTGTCTGCTATTTTGGTAGTGATTAACAATACAGATTTATCTATCGCAACTTATTACATCAGCTTATTGGTATTTATTGGCTTCAGTCACAACCAACAAATCAGAACCGTATTTGCGGCAGGGTTGGCAGCTATTCTTCAAATGATCACAACTCCTTACAATGCCATTAATAACCTGAGTAAAATAAGTATTGGCAATTTTAAACTGAAACCTGTTTTTAGATTAATCAAGTATATTATCATACCAACGATTGTAGTGATCTTTTTTACTTGTTTATATGCTGCCGCTAACGAATTATTTGCACACTATGTAAATACCATTTTAAGCAGCATTTTTAATTTCTTTGAAAGTATTCTTCAATTCTTTTTTGAAGACCTGGATATAGAGCGCTTCTTTTATTTCTGCTTCGGATTATTACTGACTGGTGGTTTATTGTTACCGTTTTTTAATAAAGGCCTGGAAAACGCAGAATTAAAGGCCCCTGAACAATTAAAAAGAACCAGAAGAGAATCGACCCAAAAGACACTATGGTACCAGGTTATGGAAACGTTTTCCGGCAATTTGTTATCACGCAAAATGGCACTTAAAACCGAATATATTACTGGCGTAATTATGTTTGCAGCACTTAATATTTTATTGTTTTTACTCAACACTATTGATATCAGCACCCTTTGGTTTGGCTATAAACCAGCAGGGAATTTCTCGAGTTTACTTCATGAAGGCACCAATTCTTTGATTTTCAGCATTGTGATGGCCATGGCTGTGATCGCTTATTTCTTCCGGGGAAATTTAAATTTTTACCGTAAAAGCAAAATCCTTAAGTCCCTGGCCTATGCCTGGATGTTTCAAAATGTAATCCTTATTATTTCAGTCTTCATCAGAGATGGATATTACATTGAGTTTTATGGCCTCACACACAAAAGAATTGGCGTTTTAGTATTTGCGCTGCTCTGCATTATCGGTCTGTGCACAGTTTACCTAAAGGTAGCCCGGCAGAAAACTTTATTTTACCTCCTCAGAATTAACGGCAGCGTATGGTTTTTCTTGCTTCTGGCCTTTAGTGTAATAAACTGGGATGTTGCCATTGCAAAATACAACCTGGCACAAAGTGATAACATTTCTCTTGATGCAGATTATCTCCTTTCCCTTTCTGATAAAACCTTGCCTGTTTTGGATAAAAACAGATCGAAACTGCACTACTCGCCATCGAAAGTGTATGATGAAAGGGAAATTGCCCAACCTCAAACTGCAGATGACTACAGGAACCAACTGGATGAACGAATTGGCTATTTTAAGACACGTTATGGGGAGGAAGGCTGGCTGTCATGGAATTTGCAGGATTGGAAAGTAGCCAACTACTTTGGAATAAGGCATTCCAATTAAACCACAGTAGCATTCATAATTATAAAACATTAAATTTAATACATCATGACAACTCAACAAACACTCCGATCAGCAAAAATAAGAATAAGGATTATTTTTATTATCACTGGTTTAATTTTAAGTATTCCATTGGTAGCCATGCAGTTTACTAAAGAGGTAAACTGGACAGTTTCAGACTTCATAATCGCAGCAGGATTACTGTTGGGCACAGGCTTAGCAATAGAACTGGTGATCAGGTATGTTAAAACCAATCTTCCAAAAACCATATTATTAGTGGTTATACTCTTGCTTTTGTTTCTCACATGGGTAGAATTAGCCGTAGGAATTTTCGGAACACCTTTTGCCGGAAGTTAGTTAGCCAGACTGCTGCTAATTTAAAACCTACAATGTTTACACAAAAAAATGAAGATGGAAAGAACTACTTTCTAGGATTCACATAAAACCTTCATTTTCTTTAAAAAATCAGTAAATTCTATTTGTTTAAAGGCTTTAGAATTGTAGCTTTGGGCAAATTTTGTAGCAAATGAACCCGATACTATTAAAATAATTATTTTAATAGTAATAGGCTCCATCTGACAGATAAAGACAAAAATATAAACAGATGAATATTCACGAATACCAGGGTAAACAAATATTAAAAAGTTTCGGTGTTAACGTTCAAGAAGGAATTGTTGCCGATACTCCGGAGCAAGCTGTTGAAGCGGCCAAGCAATTGAAGATCGATTACAACTCTGATTGGGTGGTAATTAAGGCGCAAATCCACGCTGGTGGTCGCGGTAAAGGTGGCGGTGTTAAATTAGCTAAAAACCTTGATGAAGTTAAACAACGTGCTACCGATATTATTGGTATGCAATTGGTTACCCCTCAAACCGGACCAGAAGGTAAATTGGTGAGTAAGATTTTGGTTGCTCAGGATGTTTATTATCCGGGTGCTTCAGAAACTAAAGAATTCTATATCTCTGTATTGTTAGATCGTGCGGCCGGCCGTAACATCATCATGTACAGTACTGAAGGTGGTATGGATATTGAAGAAGTTGCTGAACATACACCACACTTAATCTTCAAAGAAGAAATAGATCCTAAAGTTGGTTTACAAGGTTTTCAGGCACGTAAAATTGCTTTTAACTTAGGTGTTAGCGGTGCTGCTTTTAAGGAGATGGTTAAATTTGTAACCGCTTTATATAAAGCTTATGAAGCAACTGATTCTTCGATGTTCGAAATTAATCCGGTATTAAAAACTTCTGATGATAAAGTAATTGCTGTTGATGCTAAAGTTAATTTAGATGAAAACGCATTATTCCGCCATGCGGATTATGCAGCAATGCGTGATGTAACTGAAGAAGATCCGATGGAAGTGGAAGCCAGTGCTTCTAACCTGAACTTTGTTAACCTTGACGGTAACGTTGGCTGTATGGTAAATGGTGCTGGTTTGGCTATGGCCACTATGGATATTATTAAATTGGCCGGTGGTGAGCCTGCTAACTTCCTAGATGTTGGTGGAACTGCAAACGCACAAACCGTTAAAGCTGCTTTTAACATCATCTTGAAGGACCCTAACGTTAAAGCCATCCTGATTAACATTTTTGGAGGTATCGTTCGTTGTGACCGTGTTGCGCAAGGTGTGATTGATGCTTATCAGGAAATCGGAAATATTCCTGTGCCAATTATCTGTCGCTTACAAGGTACAAATGCAGAAGAAGCTAAAAAATTAATTGACGAGTCTGGCTTACAGGTTTACTCAGCAATTGCATTGAAAGAAGCTGCAGATTTAGTGACCAAAGTATTGGCTGAAAAAGCATAATTAAAAGTAAAGTTAAAAGCTAAATGACGAAAGCAAAAAGCTAGGTTATATTTAGCATCATTATATTAGACAGCCTGTTCATCAATGATGAACAGGCTGTTTCGTTTTATATCTAATAATTTTTTGGCTGGTGAGACACCAACCAATGGATGATCTCTTAACCTACTGGTGGTGCCTTACCCAATAGACTAAGTTTGCTCGGTCAATTTATTATATTTTTAATTTGATTTTTCTCTTATGATTTTTATTTGGTGAGATACTTGTTTGATAGGTACAAAGTATCATACCTATAGGTTTTAAGCATGTAAATAAAACCAGCTATTAGTGTAGTTTTTTAATTTTTTTATTGTATTTTGTAGGACACAAAAACACAAATGAAAATGAAAAAACAACTACTATCGCTGGCTATGCTATGCGCTGTTGCATTTGCCTCAAATGCACAAACAGAAAAGGGAAACAATTTAATTGGCGGAAGCATCTGGTATAGCAAGGATAAACGAACCCCGGACAATCTTACGGCCTTAAATTCACTAAATTCGACGACCTATGGCATCACTCCCCGTTTTGGCCATTTCGTAAGTAAAAATCTGGCAATAGGTTTGAGCGTTGGTTTTAACAGAAATAAAAATCTCAATGAATCAATCTTTTATACAGGTAATAATACACTAATCACCAATTCTGAAAATAAAAGCAACAACTTCAATGTCGGCCCTTTTGTAAGGTATTATATCAATATAATCGATAAATTTAAATTTTTTGGTCAGGCTAATGCATTAGTTGCTTTTGGAAAGTCTGTCTCGCAAGATGGTGGATCCCTTACGGTTATTCCGCGGAGTACCAAATACAAAACTACAGCGTATTTGGCAGCGGTTAGCCCGGGTTTTGCATTTTTCCCGACAAGGCATTGGGCATTCGAGTTATCTCTCCCTTTACTCTCCTATAACAAGTACAAGATGAAAGATGACGGAAATAATATAAATTCTCAGGCTTATAAAAATGAAAGCTTTCAGTTTGGATTCGATTCATTTAATCCCAGTATAGGATTGAATTATCACTTTTAATATAAAAAGCTCCGTCTTGCTGAAAGGTCGGAGTTTTTTACTACTCGTTAATGTCTCATCAACGAGTAGTAAAAAAGTATTATTAAAACACTTATTTCCTATTACAATACTAATTATTCCTATTTTATATTACTTTTTCTTAGTCTCAATATTCGGCAAAAAGCCGGTCAGTAAACCAATCAGCGGGAGAAAAGCACAAATACTAAATACATAGGCTATTCCTTTCGAATCTGCCAATTTACCCAATAAGGCAGAACCTATTCCACCCATCCCGAAAGCAAAGCCAAAGAATAAGCCCGCCACCAGGCCCACTTTTCCCGGAATCAATTCCTGTGCATAGACTAAAATGGCAGAAAATGCTGAAGCTAAGATCATCCCAATTGGAACGATCAACACTCCTATCCAAAACAAATTGGCATGTGGAAGTAACAGTGCAAAAGGTGCTGTCCCTAAAATGGAAGCCCATATTACATATTTCCGTCCTACCTTATCCCCTATCGGCCCACCCAGCAAAGTTCCTGCAGCTACAGAAAATAGAAACATAAACAAATATATCTGAGAGGTTTGAACAGATACCTGAAATTTATTGATCAGATAAAAAGTAAAATAATTGGTCAAACTTGCCATATAGAAATATTTCGAAAAGATTAAAAGCAATAAAATAGCAACAGAAAAAATCACTTTGTTCCGTGAGAATCGGCTCACTTCAGTTTGAATGACAACTTTCTTACTTCTGGCAATCATAAAACCTTTATACCAATTGCCTACGTAACTTAATATAACAATAGCCAAAAGTGCAATTGCCGAAAACCAGATCACACTAAACTGACCATACGGCACGATGATCCATGCAGCCAGCAGTGGGCCAAAAGAACTACCGGCATTTCCTCCCAATTGAAAAACAGATTGTGCTAAACCTCTTTTCCCTCCCGACGCTGCATGCGCCATTCGGGAAGCCTCTGGGTGAAATATGGACGAGCCAATACCAATAAAGGCAACAGAAATGAGCATGGTATAAAAATGAGCTGATTGAGAAAGTGTAATCAATCCAATCAGCGTGAAACCCATCCCCACGGCTAAAGAATAAGGCTGAGGCTTTTTATCGGTATACAAGCCCACAAAAGGTTGCAGCAATGATGCCGCCATTTGAAAGGTTAGCGTTATTAATCCAATCTGAGAGAAGCTTAAACGATAACTTGTTTTGATAACGGGATAAATCGCAGGAATTAAGGATTGAATGGTGTCGTTTAACAAATGAGAAAAACTCAGGGCAAACAAAATAGGGAAAACAGTTTTTTCTATAAGAGGAGAAACGCTATTATTTTCTGACATATATATTTAATAAATGAATTGCAACAACTATTATTAATCTTTAATCATAGTGTAGCTACATAATAAAGAAAAAAACTTTTATACGCAACCTCCGTTTAATAAATATGGAAAAAAATAAAAAAATAATCGGCCTGTGCGGAAGCCTTCGAAAAGGTTCCTTTAACCACATGTTGTTAAAAGTAGCGGGTGGCTTGTTACCTGAAGGTGTTGACTTTGAAATTGTAAAATATGATGATATCCCTGTTTACAATGAAGATCATGATACACCGAAAGCAAATGAACGACCGTCAAGCGTAACTAAATTCAGGGAATTGCTCGGTACTGCTGATGCATTTATCATCGCATCGCCAGAATATAATTATTCTATTCCTGGCGGATTGAAAAATGCCATTGACTGGGCCAGTCGTGGAAAGGATAGTCCGCTGATGCATAAACCTGTTGCCGTTATGGGGGCTACACAAGGTCTTTGGGGTACAGTAAGAATGCAGGCTGCATTTCTTCCGGTATTTACCTTTTTGAATATGAATCCGGTTTTACAGCCAGAAGTATTAATTGCCCAGGCTCAAAATAAATTTGATGAAGCTGGAAACTTAAACGATGACATGGCATTAGACTTAATTAAAAAGAAACTAGCACATCTGGTTTCCGCCAGCAAAGTATAATAATAACGCCGACATTCCTAAAAGTGCTGACATAATAACAGTTAAAAAAGCTGACATTTATGCCAAAAAAGTCAGATTGTCAACTTTTTTAAAGCTAAAAATCAATCAATTGATTAATTTTTAGTCACACAAAAATAATAATGATTTAACCCCTATTTTATATATCGTTATCAATTAAGCAGTTAATATAAAACTGATTTTTTGATGACGATATGATATTTTATTGGCATCGATATTGACTTTTAACCAAATATAGTCAGAAATTAAAAAAGTAAAATTGACTATATTTTTAATAACAAATAAATAATAAAACGATGAAAAAATTATTATTATCATTAGTTGCAGTTGCAGGTTTAGTTTATGGTGCAAATGCACAAACTGAAAAAGGAAAAGTGATGTTGGGCGGAAGTGTAGGTTTCAATTCTACAAAAGTAGAAGGCGCTGCAAAATCTGATGTGAGCTTTAACATTGTACCAAATGTTGGTTATTTCGTAAGTGATAACTTTGCTATTGGTACAGGTGTTGGTTATACATCCGATAAAGAAGTAAGCAGAAACAATATCAATCAGGCATTTAAAGTAGCACCCTTCGGTCGTTACTATGTTAATTTATCAGATCAGTTTAAATTCTTCGGTCAGTTATCTGTACCAATGGCATTTGGAAACAACAAATTTGTAGATAACAATGGTGATACCGGAGCTAAAATTGGAAAAACGACAGAAATTGGTGTTAACCTTGCACCAGGTTTTGCTTTCTTCCCAACCAAAAGAATTGGTATCGAAGTTTCTGTTAACGGTTTAGGCTACACTAACCTGAAAGTTAAAAATGAAGTTACAGGCAATGAAATCACAACTAATTCTTTTGGCTTAGAGGCAAGTACCTTAGCACCAAAATTAGGCGTACAATTTCACTTTTAGTATTTTTACTTAACACTAAAATAATTAACTTTTTTTATAGCGCATCCAGATTTAAAGTCGGGATGCGCTTTTTTTATTTCTTTTCTCTTATGGCTTTAAATTCTGAACCTGCTTTCCATTTTGGATAAACGTCTTCATTGCTCAGGCGATAACCTAAATCAAAAACCAATCTTACATCTTCCACAATTCCGGATAAATCCCAGGTTTTTGCATCGAAATTATCCTGAGGAGAATGATATCTGAACTTGGTAAAGTCTGCTACCTGTTTTAAGCCCCATTCTCTTCCATTTTTCATATTATCTACACCAGAACCCGTAAATAGAGATGGTACCCCCACTTTAGCCAGGTTAAAATGATCAGATCGGTAATACAATCCTGAAGATGGAACGGGATCAGGAACGACTACCCTACCCTGCTTTTTCGCTGAAGTTACGGCATAATCTTCCAGTTCTGACTGACCAAAACCATAAACCACAATATCTTTCGTTTTGCCAGCAATGCCCATCATATCCATATTAATATTCGCCACTGTTTTAGCCAATGGGAAAACCGGATGTTTGGCATAGTACTCAGATCCCAAAAGTCCCTGTTCTTCAGCAGTATAAGAAATAAATAAAATGCTTCGTCCTGGTTTATTTGGCAACTTTTTAAATGCTGTTGCCAGTTCTAATAAAGAAGCAACTCCTGTGGCATTATCTACCGCACCGTTGTAAATGGAGTCGCCCTTTACCTTTTCACCAATACCTAAATGATCCCAATGGGCAGAATATATAATGGCCTCATCCTGACGCTTACCTCCAGTAACTTTTGCCAGCACATTGTAGGACACCGATTTTTTGATCTTATTTTTAACAGTCAGCGAAGTGGTTAAACCTAAATCAACAGCCTTAAAGCCTTTCTCCTTTGCCCTAGCCATTAAGTCATCACTTTGCCCTGACATTTTAAAGAGTGATTTTGCCTTGTCTAAGCTGATCCAGCCCTCAATCGCCGTTCTGTTCATGCCATTATCTGCCGATTGCAGGTTGAGCTTTGATTTAGACCATCCACTTCTTACCACACTCCAGGGGTATGCAGCAGGCTCAGTATCGTGAATGATCAGTACTCCAGCTGCACCCTGCCTGGATGCCTCTTCAAATTTATAGGTCCAACGACCGTAATAAGTCATATTTTTGCCTTTAAACAAGGTAGAATCTGCAAAACCCGGATCGTTAATCATCACCACCACAGTTTTACCTTTTACATCCAAACCTTCGTAATCATTCCAGCCATATTCTGGTGCCACGATTCCAAAGCCTGCAAATACCAAAGGAGAATTAGCGATACTTACCTTCTCTTGTAGCCTTCGCGATCCCGCAACAAAATCAGTCAGGTAATTTAAGCTTAAAGAACCAGATTTACCTTTAATCAACATCTGATCTTCCGGCACCGATTTTATCTCTACCATGGGTACTTCCTGAAAATAACTATCCCCGTTTCCAGGTTCGAGACCTAATTTTTCGAATTGAGTTTTTAAGTAGTTTATGATTTTGGTTTCACCATTGGTAAAGGGCTTCCTACCTTCTAAACTATCTGCGGCAATAACAGAAAGGTAGTGGGTCAGGCTGGAATCGTTAATCGCTTTTACGGAAAGTGAATCAGGAGAAGTGCTGCTTTTTTCGCTTCCTTGCTTGCATGATGTGAGCAAAAGAAGTGCACAACCTGATAAGAATATCGCTTTTTTTATCTTAATCATGTTTTGAAATTACAAAGAAATTAGCAAAAGCGGGGATAAAAACTTATCCTTAACTATTTAAGCATTTATCTTTTAATCAGTTTAATTTTCTTTACCTGCTCTCCATTTTTATTAATTACGCCTACATAAACGCCGGTAGCCAGTGCAGATAAATTAAAGCGGTTCGTACTTGCTGCCCTTTCTTCAAAAACTTTCTGCCCTAAAATATTAAATACTGAAAGACTATAATCTTCAAACGAGCCACTTAAAACTGTTAAGTAGTCTGTTACCGGGTTTGGATAGAAAGAAAATTCATCTTCCTTAAGAAAGGTGACAGCAACCAGATCACTAGCGACATTTCCAGCTGCTGTTTCAAAGGTTACACGGTAAAATTGTATTCCAGACTTAGGCTTATCATCAAAAACAAAGTAGTTCAAAACATTATTTCCTGGCTTTGTTTGTTGGAGAGCGGTATAAGTATTCACGCCTGTTTGTTTCTCCCAAATAATATTTTTAATACCCAGAGTGGTTCCAATACTGAGGTCAAGTCTTATTTTATTATCTGCGGTAGTGGATGCAAATAAACTTCTCACATAACAGGCTACACCTTGCTGTGTATAATCTATTGTATAACTCTTCAAACCGGTAAAACCCGATCCATTTGCTGCAACTGCAAAGTATTTACCAGGAATACTGCCCGTATTTAGCTTAACTAAAGTATCAGCAACAGTTAAAATCGGCGATAAAATATTATTGATGATACTATAAATTGTATAATCTTTGGCACCAGCTTGAGGATTCCAATTTAAAACTACCCCATCAGCGCATACATAACCTACATTTAATACTTTGGGAGAAGATATCACAAAACTTTGACTAGAAACCACCTCACTGCCTATTTCCATTTTAACGATGGCTTTCGAAAATAAATCTGGTGTGCCCCACTTATAAAATCCTTTTGCTAAATTAACGTCTGCACCTATCAATTTCCAACTCAAACCATCATCGTAACTCACCGAAAGTTTACCTGTTTTCTCAGAATAGGTATTTTCCCACCGGATATAATTATCTTCATTGGCAAAAAAGAAAACATCTTTTCCTGGTGTGATAAAAGAAAAAGTGTTTTTAAATTTATATTGATAAGCTAGGGCAAAATTTTGCTGGGCACCTTGCGTAATGCGGTCGCCTTTTACATGAATGCTGAAGTTTCCTTCCTGTGGATGATCAATACTCAGCTGCTGAATAGTATTAATCAGATCTGCTTTTCTTGTTGCAGGTAACGCAATCGAATCCAAATTAGACGCACTGCTTAATACCCAGGGAAGCGTGATTTCTCCCGAAGGACTTTCCATACTTAGATCCAAACCATTAACCAGGCTTTGTACCGCATTTACTGCTGCCGCAGGGTCATTCCAGGTGATGGTAAGTTTCACCTCAGTAACATTTGCAGGAATAGTAAGCGGAACAATTAAATCTTGCCCCCTGGCAACACTATATAATGCCGCACGATTTTCATCAATGGTTTTTAACGATTGAGCTACGTTCAATTTCCCGTAACCAAAAACATAATCAACCTGTGGCGCACCCAAATCATCAGCTGAGTTTATCAGGGCTGCCCTGATTAAGGCAGCGGAAGGTGCTTTACCAAATTTCTGATGATAAAACTGCTCCAGCAAGGCTACTGATCCACTGCTTATGGCAGCAGAACCTGAGGTACCATCCTCGCCTAATGCAACTAGCTCAGGCTTTACCCGTCCATCATACGCCGGGCCTTTACTACTTAGATTTTCAGAAACATTCTCCCGGTTAATCCCCCCGATGACCAATATATTTTTGGCCTGTTTAAAATTCCCGGTTAAATTGGCGCGGACCGTTAAGCCTTGATAAAAACCACTAGCCGGGGTTAGCGTACCACTGTTACCAGCAGAAAAAACATGCATTAAAGTATCGGTTTCAAAAACCTGCTGATCGTACGCCGCTGCTTCAATGCCATAATTATTATCGATTCCTGTCCCGTAGGAATGATTTTGCACTCGGATCTGAAGGCGACTTAGTTCAGTCAATTGATCAGGCAATAAGCGGTCAAAACTGGAAAATGCCAGTTTAGCTGCTGGTGCTGCACCAAGTCCGCGGATAAATGAATTGCCATTCCCCAGGGCAAGTGTGGCCATTGTGGTGGCATGTGTAGTTGCTGTACCTCCGGTAGCAGCTCCTGAAACTGTTTTTCCTAAAAGATCTAAATCCGTTATATCATACATGTCTTCTTTAAAAGAAATATTGATTCCGGTTCCGTTAAGACCAGGAAAAAGATCCCGGACATTGCTGATCTGATTCAGGCCCAGATCCAATCCATTAATCACCACTTCAGGCCTGGCAATTGGGATAATATCAGCATATAATATCTCGTCAAGGGCCAATACTTCAAGCAAATCATCAGGCAGAATCTTAATGGTATAAATGGCATGCTGCTGATCTACAGAAATTATACTTAACTGTTTTAATACTTCCTGAATCATACCGGTACTTTTAAGCGCAAGCCTCACGGTTATTGAATCGCCTTTTCTATTATTTTTTTGAAGAAGACTCATCAAGCCGTCGCTGGCTTTCCATAAACCATTTGCCGGCGCCTGAAAAACCACCCCTTCGGTGAAGGAGGAAATATCACTTTTGCGCACAATAAAACAATCTGCAGTGAGCTGTTTTTCTGGCCGCATTTTCTGAATCTCTCTGGCGCTTAAAGGGTGATCAAACCTGACGACCAAAGCCTCATTTACCCGAAATTCGTTCTTATTTCTATTGGAAGAAATAAATTTTTGAACTTTTTTTTCTACACCACCAGGTTGTCCATATGCATTTAAATTAAATACACAGAGAAAAAAACATATTATTAAATATACAGTATTGACTTTCAAGAAATATTTTATTGTAAAATTTTGTTTACATCATAATAGTTCCCTAAATTAGCATTTATAAGGTAATTCGCAAATTATATTAACTAACTTATCTAATAGTCCCAAATTAAAACTAAACTAAAATGAAAAGAACCAAATTTTTATCAGTTACAGCGGCATGTTTACTGCTCTCAAGTTTATATTCTTGTAAGAATAGTAATACAGAAAATGCAGTAGAAAACAAAACTGATATTTCAACCAGCACTTTAGAAAAAGTCAAATCTCTAGGATTTAGTACCGAAAACATTCGCAAAACCAGCGAAGGTTATTTAGTAGAAGGTGACATCCTTTTAACAGAAGAGAATTTAACTGAAGCATCTTCAGGCGCTAAATTGAGTATTGCTGAAACTGAGCAGTACCGAACCACCAATGTAGTAACGTCATTACCTCGCGTAATCACGGTATCAGTTACAAATTTACCTCAGGTATACAGTGATGCTGTAAATACCATGATTTCCAGATATAATTCATTAGGCTTAAGAATCACTTTCCAAAGGGCAAATGCAGGTACCACCGGAAATATTAATGTGGTTGGTTTTAATGAAGGTCCAAGTGGAGGCTTTATCACCCTGGGTTCAGCTGGTTTTCCTACCTCTTCAGGCAATCCTTATAACCAAATCAGAATGAACACCAATTCTGCTGCTTATGGTTCAAACCCAAATTTATTATACCTTGCTTCTGTGATCCAGCACGAAGTAGGTCATTGCATCGGCTTCCGTCATACCGATTATATGAACCGTGCATTTAGCTGTGGTGCAAGTGGTGCAGGAAACGAAGGTGCATCAAACGTTGGCGCGGTATTAATTCCGGGAACACCATCCAGTCCTGATGCAGCATCTTTCATGTTGGCTTGTTCAAATGGCGGTAACCGCACATTTAACTCTAATGATGTTGTTGCCTTAAACTACATTTACTAAAAAAACCATTGCGAATTACCTTATTTAGAGCTCCGGATAAATCCGGAGCTCTTTTTATTCTAGTAAAAACCTGGTGCTAAGCGATCTGTGAACGGCTTAATCAGCAAGTTCTTTAATAAATTTACCATCAGCACTGTACCAAACGTTAACATCTGGCGTACCTTCTATATCTACCTTATAGGTTATTTTACCTCCTGTGCTAATCCAATCCACATCATCTATTCTTCCCTGAGGATATTTCGCCTTAATACTTTTAGCAATGGCCGCCGGAAGCTGGTTGTTCGGAATATCTTTTTCGAATGAAATAATTTTCCCCGTAGCAGCGTATGTTGCACTGTGATCGGTTTTACCTAAATCAAAATCTACTTTATAATCTGCACCTTTCTTTTCCCAATCTACATCGGTAGCTTTTGGATATGCTTTTGCAAAAGCGGTTTTCACAGCTGCCGGAACATTTTTACTATCTATATCCTGGGCTAGACTATTGGCTATTCCTCCAACCAGAAGAAACACTGCCATTGTAATACCTTTATTATTCATATTAAAATAACATGAGAAAATAGTAATTGTTTCGCGCTTGAATTGGTACCGCGGGCAATTAAAACTCATCCTCATATCGTTTTCTGGGAGAAATTAAGCCAGGATTTTTATAAAAAAAATAGCCTGCAGTATCTACAGGCCATTAAAATGTATTTGTATTATATTTTATTTTCCGGTTTGTTCAATATCCCGGTCCATTTCTACCAAGTCAACATCTCCCGGTTCAGAGAAATCGCCTATCAGGTATTTATTAAAGTGATCGGCTAATTTCCAGAAAGCATATTCGGTCATGTCTCCAAAACCGTGTCGCTGACCAGGAATAATCAGAAAATCAAACCGTTTACCAGCTTTCATCAAGGCATTGGCCACACGGATTGAATTGGCCGGGTGCACGTTGTTATCTACATCGCCATGCATCAATAATAAATGGCCTTTCAAATTTTTAGCTAAATCAGGATTTTTATCAATACTATATTTAAAGGAAGTATCTCCTTTTAAAGAAATGGTTTCTTTTACGCCGTGGTGTTTTTCACTCCACCAACGGTTATAAATGCTGTTATCATGGTTACCTGCATTCGAAACCGCGGCTTTAAAGAAATCAGGATAAACCAGCATGGCTGCTGTAGACATGAAACCACCACCAGAATGCCCTGTAATACCTACTTTTGATTCATCAATAAAAGCATATTTAGCTGCCAGTTGTTCAATAGCGGTTTTCTTATCTGCCAATCCATAATCACGAAGGTTACCATAACCATAAGTGTGGTACCATTTGGAACGCGATGGATTGCCACCGCGGTTGCCCACAGTAATGACGATATATCCAAATTGTGCCAGGCGCTCCGTACGATCCATGCTTTTGCTAAATGCCTTATTTACGGCTTCGGTTTGTGGTCCCGGATAAACATATTCAATGATCGGATATTTCTTCTTCGGATCGAAATCAAATGGCTTGTACATTACACCATATAAATCAGTGATACCATCATCAGCCTTAACCTTAAATGGCTCAGGGTATTGATAGCCCGCAGCCATTAATAAAGAAAGATCAGCGGTTTCCAGGTCCATTACTTTTTTGCCATTCCGATCGTAAAGCGTAGATTTTGGCGCCGTATTTACCCTAGAGTAGTTATCCACAAAAAAGGTATTGTTATCATTCATAAATGCCGCATGGTCAAAATCACCGGCATTAAGCAGCTTCATATTTGAACCATCGAAATTGATACGATACAAATGCAGATAGTATGGATCCTCTTTCCCTTCTCTCCCATTGGCTGTAAAATACAACACACGGTTCTTTTCATCTACATTTACGATGCTTTCGCAATGGAAGGCACCCTTGGTAATTTGGTTTTTAAGCTTTCCATTCTCATCAAAAAGATAGAAATGCGCCCAGCCATCACGCTCACTCCAGTGGATAAGTTCTTTACCATCATTTACCAGACCCGGACGGTTCACTTCCACATAGGTATTGAAACGCTCATCTATTATTGGCGTTACTTTTCCTGTAGCAATATCAATGGTTCCGATATCAATTCTTTTTAAATCACGACTGGTGCGTGAAAAATAGAAGCGACTGTTATTTCCCAGCCAAATGGAAGGCCGGAACTCATTATCACGGTCTTTTGCTAAAACCGGCTTGCTCCATACGGATACACTCTGATCTTTAAAAGCCAAAACATTTAACTTTTTATAACTTTTTGCCACGAAATCAAAAAGCAATACTTCATCCTGCGGGGCCTCTGTTTCTCCCGGCATCTGATATTTATAAGTTTCGAGTGTTGGCCGCCCCGGAGTAACACTATTAATCACCCAAAGATCTTTTACCTTTCGGGAATCAGTCCTGTCTAAAACAAAATATTTTGAATTTGGCGACCAAAGCACATAAGCTGCTCTTCTTTTTTTGTTATTCTTTTCGTTTTCTACATTGTTTTCGCCATCTCCATCACTTCCATAAGAATAAAACTTAACGCCATCCTTTGTTAGCTGATGCTCTACAATGGTGCTGTCTTCATCATTTTTAACCGCTTTTTTATAATTTTCTTTATCCATCCAGTAGAGGTTATAGTTACGCGAAAATATAATGGCTGATGAATCCGGTGCGACTGAACCCCAATCTGGCTTTGGTTTAGGCTTACTAAAGTTCGGCACTTCTGTTAGTTTTGATGAAGCCAGTTCATACTTAAAGGAGTAGACCTTCTTCTGCATAGAATCAGCAGCCTTCTTATCTTTACGATCTTTTTTTAATTCATCAACAGAACTTTTCACCTCGAATGAAATGCTTTTCTCATCTGCGGCAAATTTTAAATTTTCCAGCGGTAAATGTTCCGCATCAAACGGATCGCGCACAATTAGCGTAATCTCTGCAGCCAGCTTTGCATTATCAAACAACTGCTTTTTAGTTTTAGAGGCAGGATCTACCAGATACCAGAATTTCCCGTTCGGACTTTCAAAAGTGTACCAAAAACGATTGCTCAATTTTAACCAATGTGGATCAACAGCAGTTGAATACACCATTTTTTTTAACTTGTTTGGCGAAAAACGCGAAGCAAGCTGGTAATTTGCTTTGGGTTGTGACTGAATATTCTCCGTGATGGTAAAAGTTTTGGTTTGTGCGAAGACAGTTAGCGACAGAAATTGTGCACAAAAAAGTAATTTGTAAATTTTATTCATTAATAAAGGTTTGGAACGGCTAAATTATTTAATAAAAGCCAATTATAATGGTCGAAATTTGTAATAAAAGCGTTATTGATAAAGAAAATTCAGGCTACAAATATTTTATTAACAAGCGATTATTTGATAGGTAAATACTTGGTAGAATTTATAGTTTTGCATTAATATATTATAACTATGAAAAACGGCGTACTAACCGCAATAACAGCTGGCGTAATTTTGCTGGCAAGCTGCCAATCCAACTCTACAGCAGAAACTGCAAAAACTGCAGATTCTACCGAAAATACAAATACTAACGTTGCTACAACAGCTACACCTGTTGATGTATCCAAAATCAAAGTAGCTGATGCTAAAACCATTCTGGCCCGGAAACAGGTACCTATTTTGTGCTACCACCAGGTAAGAAACTGGAAACCTACAGATGGTAAGGTTGGAAAGGACTATATTGTTGAAGTTCAAAACTTTAAAGACCAGATGAAAATGCTCGCCGATAGTGGGTACCATACCATCCTGCCCGATCAGCTTTATGCCTATTTAAACACTGGCGCAGCACTTCCGAGCAAACCCATTATGCTAACCTTTGATGATACGGACCTCGATCAGTTTACGATTGTAAATCCAACCTTGAAAAAGCTGGGCTACAAAGCGGTATATTTCATCATGACCGTTTCTATTGGCAGAAAAGGAAAATTTGTTGATTATATGAGCAGCGATCAGATTAAGCAACTTTCAGATGAAGGAAACATCATTGGCTCACATACTTATGACCATAAAAATTTTAAAAAATATGCCGGTAAAGATTGGGAGGAGCAGTTAGATAAACCAACGAAAAGACTGGAAGAAATTACAGGCAAAAAAATGACGGAGTTTGCTTATCCGTTCGGGCTATGGAATGCTGAAGGTATTCCCGAATTGAAAAAACGAGGTTTCAGAATGGCTTTTCAACTATCAACCAAGCGTGATGAAAAAGATCCTTTATTTACCATCCGCAGAATTATTGCCAGTGGTTACTGGAGTCCGAAAACATTAAGTAACAGCATTAAAAACAGTTTTTAATTTTTTAACCTCGGCATTAGCCGGGAAAAAGCGAATGTTTAAATTCTTAACATCCTTGTTTAAAGGCTAAAAACGAAGCAACAGACTAAACCTATATGAAGCATAACGCATTAAATTTAGGCATCCTAAAAAAGAGCAGGAAACAATTAAAAACTTTAGTTTATCTGAAAACGCAGTATCTTTAATTAAATCATGTTACCTTGAAAAAGAGATTAAAACCAGCATCAGGGCTTTCCCCCCTAATTTTAGCCTTATTTATAACCTTACTTTCTACTGCTTGCAGCGATTCGCAGAATAGGGAAAAAATCATTAAAACGACCTCTACCGCTGAAGTTAAAGAAGATACACCTAAACAAAAGCCGGCAGATGCCAAAGCCATTATGGCTAAGCGCGAGGTTCCTGTTTTATGTTACCACCAGATCAGGAATAACCTGGCTAGCGACAGCAAAAGGGCACACGATGATATTATTTCGCCTGATAAATTCCGTGAGCACATCAAAATGCTTGCAGATAGTGGCTACCATACTATTTTACCAGATCAACTGTACAATTACCTGGTGTTTAATGGCAAACTTCCTGAAAAACCCATCATGATTACTTTTGATGATACGGATATGGATCAATTCACTGTGGGAAATGCTACACTGAAAAAATATGGCTTTAAGGGTGTGTATTTTATCATGACAGTTTCCATAGGGCGCAAAGGGCGGATCAGTTATATGACTAAAGACAATATTAAACAGTTATCAGACGAAGGAAATACCATTGCCAGCCACACTTACGATCATAAAAATTTTGCACAGTTTACGGATGAAGACTGGAAAATCCAAATTGACGAACCAACAAAGAAGCTCGAACAGATCACCGGAAAAAAAGTAGAATATTTTGCCTACCCATATGGTGTTTATAAAGCTTCGAATTTACACAAACTGAAGGAATATGGCTTTAAAGCTGCTTTTATCCTTTCTACCGCCAGGGATGAAAATTACCCCCTATATACCATTCGCAGAATTATAGATCCGGGAAGATATACCGCAAAAAACCTTTATTATAGTATTAATAAGAGCTTCAACAAAACAAAATCATAAGTTCAACTGTCAACTATAAATCCTGACTAACCGGACTTATGAAAAAGCACTTATTATTTTACCTTTTAGTATCTGTCATTATTTCTGCATGTAATAACAATAAAAGCAAATCGAATCATCAGGAAACCGCAGATACTGCCCAAAATGTAAAACGCGAATTTAAAGGAAACTTTTACAAACGACTGGAAGGTACAATTGCCGGGAAACCAGTGGTGATGAATCTGCAGCGATTAGATGGTGATTTAGATGGGAATTATTATTACGATGGTTCGTGGTTAAATTTATCAACTGATACCGTAATCTCCCGGGATAGCCTGATCTTATCAGAATACAGTTTTTACACTTCATATTTTGATCAAAATTCTAAGGAGCCTCATCTGCATTTAAAATGGACTGGTAACGGCTTTAAAGGAACCTGGAAAAGTGGCGATGAAAGTAAAAGCTTTCCCATCCTGCTAGAAGAGAAATATCCTGAAGGCAGTTATCAGTTTACTACTGGTATTTACCAGGATTCCGTAATAGCGTATCCCAATAAATCAAATTCTCCAACAGCTGAAATTACTTTTGAATACCTAAAAGCTACTGCTACAGATGATTCAGGAAATTGGATCAATAGTGAATTGAAAAAAATAGATGGCTTAAAAGCATCTGCCGATCGGGAAGTCAGTTTTAAATCTATTGCTGCAGCATATTTTAAAGATTATAAGTCTCAAATAGCTGAACAGCAAAAAGAAAGCAAAAATGATGACTTTGAAGGCTGGATGAATTATACCAACAGTAGTCAGCAAACGGTGTTATATAATGAGAACGGCTATGTGGTTATTGATTTCCTGGCTGATGCCTACACCGGGGGAGCGCATGGAAACTACAGTAGCACCATGTATTGCCTGGACGTTAAAAACAAAAAACAACTGGTATTAGGTGACATCGTTAAAATTGATTCCAATAATCTCCAAAAGCTGTTGGAAAAAAACCTCAGAAAACTGTATAATATCAAACCAAATGATGCAATCAGCACTGTTCTATTTGACGATTATCTCAAACCAAATAAAAACTTTTATTTCAACTCAAAAGGCCTGGCATTTATGTATAATCCTTATGAGGTAGCCAGTTACGCACAAGGACAAATTGTCGTTTTTATTCCTTTTAATGAATTAAAAACATATTTGGTGCCGTCATTTGCAGAAAGGATTGGTGTAAAATAATCAACAGGCGAAGTTTAAAAGGATTATAGTAAAAGAAAATTTCGGTGGTTCAATAAAGTCATTTCAAAATTGACAAAACCTACAACCGGATAGCCGAGTGAATTTGGTAAGTCAGGTCATTAAAGTATTTTTATCAACACATATTTTTTACCATTAAAACCCAGTTCATCTCCTACTTTCTTTCCGATAAAAAGTTTACCAATAGGCGCGGCCTGAGAAACAGCAAAGAACTGTTGCCCATCTAAATGAAGTTCTCCGGCACTGATGCTGATGTAAAAATTCCCTTCTGAAGTAAAGACTAAACTGCCATTTTTAACCTCTGTTGAAACATCAACACTTTCAATCTGTTGCAGGGAAATTTTCTGCTGCCCGGCTTCATACAACAGTTTACTGTTCCGGTCCATTTCCTGCTGCATCATTTCACGCGTGGTTTCGTACTTATCACCAGCACTGCTTTTGGTATCATCATTTGATGCCTGGCGAGCCTGCTGTAAGGAATATTCAATATTTTCTATCCGGTTTTGAATAAAAGTTAAGCACAGCTGATACAGTTGCGATTTTAAAGTAAGCATATTTTGATGGAAATCTGAGATGGGTAATGGAAAATATAATATAGATAATAAATTTGCAGTAACAGAGCCTTAATCCTCCATCCATTTTACTTTTTCTGCCATCGAAGTACGGTTTGGTTGCCAAGGTTTTTCATTGTGATAGCCCATGTAAAAAAGTCCGATGCATTTTTCATTATCATCCAATCCTAAAAATTCGCCTAGATCATCAATCAATGGTGGCGAACTCCAATAAGCACCAACATTTAAACTTTCGGCGGTTAATGCCATATTTTGAACTGCGCAGGATACCGCAGCCAGTTCTTCCCATTCCGGAATTTTGCCACTCACGGCCATATTAATAGCTATAATGCAATCTGCCTGGCCGGTTTTTTCCGCAAAGCTATCGAACTTTTTCTGCAGGAACTGTTCAGGAGTTACCAATGTCTTATATAACCGCCCCAGTTCCATGCCCAACTTTGCTAATCCAGCTTTTCTGATGACGGTGAAGCGCCAGGGCTGTGTTAACTTATGTGTTGGTGCATAATTGGCAGTTTCCAATATTTGATTAATTACCGCTACAGGAATTTCTTTTTTAATATAACTCGCAGGAAAAATACTACGGCGTTCTTTAATTACTTTTGAGATGGTTTCATATACTGTACTCATTTGGTAAAAATAGTAAAAAGCAAAAAGACTAGCGATTAAAGAGAAGATCTAAATGATAAAACAGAAAGATTTGACGCTTTGTTAACTAAAAAGTTATCCTGCAAATCAACGATCAGAACGGACTGATTAACGATTCATCAACTCATTCCTTGTTGTTAATTTTCGCGTTCGAAAATTTTATCTCCAAAAACGTCTGTTTTAAATTCCGCAATTTTTTTTCCATTTCCATCTTCAATTACATCATGACCAAAAATATCCTTTTTGTAAACTCGGATGGTTTTCCCCTTCCCGTCTTCAACAACATCGTTTCCAAAAATATCCTTTTTATAAATACGTATGGCCTGACCTTTTCCGTCTTCAACAACATCATTCCCGAAAATATCCTTTTTATAAATACGTATGGTCTGACCTTTTCCATCTTCAACAACATCATTCCCGAAAATATCCTTTTTATAAATACGTATGGTCTGGCCTTTTCCGTCTTCAACAACATCATTTCCAAAAATATCTTTTTTATAGACACGCAAGGCTTGTCCATACTCGTCCTCCACGACTGTATTTCCAAAAATATCCTGTCTTTGTTTAATGATATTTCTTTTTCTTCCATCTCCTGAAAATAAATCATTGTCATGACCGGTTTCCTGCGCCCCCGGTGTCAGCCCGCTTTCAGTTTTGATAACGGTATTTCCGAAAAAATCAACGGTTTTTTGGCCCAATTTCCGTCCAGACTCATCTTCCAGTATGGTCTGATGGAAAAAATCTTTTTTCTGTTCAGCAATTTTTTTCCCTGCCTGGTCCACGATGATGGTATTCCCGAAAAAGTCTTTTTTTTGCTTGCCGATTGTTTTGTTATTGGCGTCAACCAGAATGGTATCGCCAAAGAAGTCTACTTTATACTGGTACTGATTGGTCTGACTATATCCAATAGCCGAAACGCCAGACATGAGGATGCCTAATGTTAATGTTTTCATCTTGTTTCATTTGTGTGTGTTCTAAAATAGCAAAAAACAAATAAAAAGAGGATTAATATTCATTTTGAAATTACTAAACTTAAACCTTCCACCTTTTTACCCTCAACCTTTTTCCCTATCTTTGCGGCTTATTTTATTTGTTTATGATTTCAGTTTCTAATTTATCTTTACGATACGGCAAACGCACATTATTTGAAGATGTTAACCTAAAATTTACACATGGCAATTGCTATGGTGTGATTGGGGCTAACGGCGCAGGTAAATCCACTTTCCTGAAAATTTTATCGGGAGAAGTGAACCAGACTTCTGGTAGTGTTGCCTTTACTCCAGGCGAAAGAATGGCGGTTTTAAAACAAAATCATTATGAATTTGATGAAGTTTCCGTACTTGAAACCGTAATGATTGGTCATAAAGAGCTTTACGCCATTATGAAAGAGAAGGATGCCATTTACATGAAGGAAGATTTCTCTGAGAAAGATGGTGAACGTGCCGGGGAGCTGGAAAACATCTTTGCTGAAATGGACGGTTGGAACATGGAAAGTAATGCAGCAACCATGTTGAGCAACCTTGGTATTACAGAAGACAACCATTATAAATTATTAAAAGAGTTAGACAATACCCAAAAAGTAAGGGTTTTGCTGGCACAGGCCTTATTTGGTAATCCTGATATTTTACTACTGGATGAGCCAACCAACGATTTGGACATTGAAACCATCGCCTGGCTGGAAAACTTCTTAGCTGACTATCAGAATATTGTTTTAGTGGTGAGTCACGACAGGCACTTTTTAGATGCAGTTTGTACACACATTGTAGATATTGATTTTGCTAAAATGAGTATCTACACGGGTAACTATACTTTCTGGTATGAATCAAGTCAGCTGGCTTTAAAACAACGTAGCGACCAGAACAAAAAGATGGAGGATAAGGTGAAGGAACTGCAGGAATTTATCCGGAGATTCAGTGCCAACGCATCAAAATCCAAGCAGGCCACTTCACGTAAAAAGGCCCTTGATAAAATTGACATCACCGAAATTAAAGCTTCCAGCCGTAAATATCCGGCTATTATTTTCAATAACACCGGTCGTGAGGCAGGTGATCAGATATTACAGGTAGAGAATTTAGGCAAATCCGGAAACGATGGTATTTTGTTTGATAAAATCACTTTCATGGTGAATAAAGGTGATAAAATTGCTGTACTCTCGCAAAATAGTTTAGCTACTGCGGCATTCTACGATGTTTTAACTGGTAGAGATGCTGATCATCAAGGTGAATTTAAGTGGGGTGTAACCATCAGCACAGCAGATATCCCTAATGATAACTCTGAATATTTTGCAGGTAAAGATGAAAACCTGGTTGACTGGTTACGTGAATATTCAGGAACAGATGCTGACGAGCAATTTGTAAGAAGCTTTTTAGGCCGGATGCTATTCTCTGGTGAAGAGGTTTTAAAAAATGTGAAGGTACTTTCAGGAGGCGAAAAAATGCGTTGCATGTTCTCCAGAATGATGTTACAACAGGCCAATCTTTTAATGTTTGATGAACCGACCAATCACCTGGATCTGGAATCTATCGAAGCATTAAACAACGGCATGAAAGACTTTAAAGGTGCCATATTATTTACTTCAAGGGATCACCAGTTAACGGAAACCGTAGCCAACAGAATTATCGAAATTACACCTAAGGGTACCATTGATAAGCTAATGACTTATGATGAATACATTAACAGTGCCGATGTTGCCAAACTTCGTGAGGAAATGTATGCATAATCCTTAATAAAAATATAATATTGAAAGAGTTTTGATATCCCGTCAAAACTCTTTTTCTTTATATAGCTATGAAGACCTTATTAACCGCTCTGTTTTTAACTTTCAGTTTAACTGCCTTTGCTCAGAAAAGTGATTCAACAACTTTCCGTTCTACCAATATCCGGGATCGATTTCTTGAACGTTATACTGTCCTTAAGTCTAGCAAGAACATTAAAAATGGATTTGCCGAAGTATTGTTTAACCAAAAACAAATTGCTTCAGGTGATTATCAAAATAATGAAAGGGTGAATCAATGGAAATTTTATTTCTTAAATGGTGAAGTGGAACAGATCTATAATTACAGCACTAAAAAGGTTGAATTTGAATTGGAAAGTAAATCCACAACTTATCATTTAGAAAATGTAAAAGAAGGAGATGAAATTATTAATCCAGTTAAAATTGGCGGTGCATATGGCGCTATTTTAGTGATGAACAAAATCTCTTCCCCTGTCACGGATCTCAGAAATAAAAGTGGAAAGTATCAAGTAAGCAATTCCTATTATTTGGATGAGCTTGGTAATGTAACCAAACTAGAACAAAAAGTTGTGGGTTCCAATTATAGTAATACCAAAATTATTGACCAAAATTTATTCAGACCTGAAGAACTGGCCTGTAATCCTGGTTATGTGAATGGTAAGCCGGTAAAAAGCACGATAACCATTTCTCATCACTTAACAGTAAATTAAATTTTTGCTATTGTAGCGTTTTCATTTGCTTAATCGTTTTATCATCAAAAGCGTTAATGGCCATTAACCAATTTTGTGAAAAAGATTGATTTAAATACATTATGAAAACTAAAAACTACTTAGGCTTAAGCACTAAAATAATATGCGCATTATTTGCGATCACACTCACTTTTTCTGCTTGTAAAAAAGATTGGAACAATGACCCTATTGAGGCGGCTGGTATAGGCTTTGTACATGCCTCTCCTGGCACAGCTGCCTTAGATTACATCCTGGACAATCAAAAAATCGGGAGTTTCAGCTATACCAATGACCGTGGGTATTTTGCGGCCTACCCTGGCACCAGGCTGGTAGGGGTTTCTAAAAAAGATTCGCTTAAATATTTAACCAACGGAACAGCTGCTTTAAAAGGTGGTTCATTTTATTCCGTATTTGTGGTCGATACTTTAAAATCAACTAAACTTTTACTGGTTGAAGATGATTTAAAAGCTCCCGAAACAGATAAGGCAAAAGTAAGGTTCATTAATTTAAGTCCTGGTTCTTCTCCTTTAGATTTGGCAGTGGAAGGAAATGCCACCGCATTATTTGCTTCAAAAGCGTTTAAAGAGTTTACCCCATTTACGTCCATCAATCCATCGGATAATTATACTTTTCAGGTGAAGCAGGCTGGAACGGTAACAGCAACGCTACCTGCTGTAAAAATAGAAAAAGGCAAAATTTACACCATTTGGGCTAAAGGATTAAGCAGTAAAACAGATAGCACTAAATTTGGTTTAGCCATCATGACCAATAAATAACATCTACCAATTGAATTTAACACCATTCGGTAAAATGGATGGTGTTATTTTTTAATTTTGTATAAATAAGCTTTAAGCATTAAAACGAATCAAACCCTAAACCGGCCTTTACAGCGTGATCAAAAAAATACTCAGATTTGAGGAGATTTTAAAGGGCTGTGTAAAAAACGACAATAGCTGTAAGGAAATGATGTATAAATCATTTTATGGCTACTTAATGGGTATTATTTTAAGGTATACCAAGAACACTTCTGACAGTGAAGAACTTGTAAATGACACCTTTATCAAGATATTTAAGCATGTTGCGGGTTTCAAGCCGCCAGCAAACCCTGAAGAATTGCAAAAATCATTTCGGGGCTGGATTGCTCAGATTGCATCAAGAACGGCAATAGATAAAATCAGAAGCTCGAAAGCGCATTTTTATGTGGATGAATTAAATGAAGATCAACATCCCATTACACAGGTTTCAATAGCATCCGAACTTCATGTCAGTGATATTATGAACCTGTTAAATCATTTACCGGAAACGCAAAGGCTGGTATTTAACTTATATGAGATTGAAGGCTTTGCACACGAGGAAATTTCAAAGTTGCTCAACATCCCCGAAAGTTCGAGCCGTGTTTACTTAACCCGATCAAAAAATAAGTTGCGTACACTTTACACCAACACGCTAGTTGGTTCATATAAAAAAAATGGATAAGGAATTAATTGAACATATCACCACCCAATTACAAAATCACCAGGAACAATATGTTCCTGGTGCCTGGGAGCGCTTCTCTGAAAAAGAGAAAAATAAGCGCAGGGGTTTTGTTTTATGGCCATTATGGACAGCCGCAGCCATTATCTTCATAATTTCAGGCATATTTTTGATTCATCAAAGCGAAGAATCAAAACAACCTAGTGTGGTAAAATCAAAAGTTCAAAATACGGAATCACCAATAAGCACAAAAACAGGAGAAAACACCAATTCTCATGAGCCATTTGTTCAGGGTACAAAATCAGCAGGCATCAATCAGGATGAAAAGCAGGCCTATCTTCCATCCTCTTCTCAACCATCAGACAGCAACTTAAATCATAAGCTTGATTTGATCACTCCGGAGAAGCATCCTGTGGAGGCATTGATAGCATTAAATAACGATAATTTTACTACTCAATCATCTCATATCAAAAGCATTGATAACAATCAAAGCGTTGCAGATGCTCAGTCAGAAAAGCAAAAACCAGAAGCCAATAAAAAGTTATCTTTTGAAGATCTGTTAGCGGTTGATAGCAAGACTGATCAGCAACATCCAACCAATAGTAAAACTGAACAGCATTCTAAATGGCAGCCAGACGTGTATGTAGCGCCTTCAATGGGTAACGATAACAAGTTAAACATGAATTATGGATTCTCCTTATCTTATGCCATTGCCAATAAATTATCCATTAGCTCTGGTGTTTCATATGCTTCCATCAGTTCAACAGAATCCCAAAATGCTACTGCACCCCAATCGTTATCCGGTAAAAATCTGGAATCTATCAATGCAAAAGTTCAGGGCATTAACGTGCCTTTAGAGTTACGTTATAACATTTCGGAAAAGTTATACACCGGCGTTGGTGTTTCTGCGCTCGCCATTTTAAGCAATTCACAACAAAATACTTATCTGGTTAATCAGGTTCAAACACTGTCAGCTCCATTAGCCAATGGCATGATGGATTCTAAAAGTTTTATCGTGGCAGAGAAACAAAGCGAGCCGCAGCCAACATCTACCATTGATCCGGATAAATACATCGGCTTTTATAATTTCTCCCTGGGCTATAAACAAAAAATCTCCAAAAAGAACAACATTGCTATTGAACCTTTCCTAAGACTTCCAATGAAAACCTTCTCCCGCGAAAACCTCAACCTCACCAATGGGGGCTTACGTTTAAAGGTAGATTTTTAGGAATTGTATTGATTCATTTAACCCTGAAGGTTATCTCTTTTGTATATTTGCCTTTCAGATAAAATTCAGATGAGATTATTAACTATTTTATTATTCCTTTTTATTGGTTATTCGGCAAGTGCACAGCATGACCCCAGCGACCAGATGGATTCGCCCAATTGGGACATTATTGGTGAGGTTAAAATTAAAACAGTAAAACCTACTGAAACCTATGCCATTTATCATGCAGGCATTCAAAAATATGAAAGCAAGCCATTTGAGCTATCGGGCTATATCGTACCGATAAAAGATGGCATGAAGCAAACCAAGTTTATGCTTTCTACTTTACCCATTAACCAATGTTTTTACTGCGGAAAGAACGGAATTCCAATTATGGTATTGGTAGAAATGGCTGAACCCATTAAATTTACCTATCAACCAATTACCGTGAAAGGAGTTTTGAAGCTGAATAAGGGAAATGCGATGAATAACCCTCCGGTTGAACTGATTACGGCTAAGTTATTATAAAAAAATCCCGATGAATATCGGGATTTTTTAGTTTTATCAATTGAATTTACGATTTTACGATCGATCTAGTGATTGGCATGTCCGTCCGCACCATGTGCATGGCCATGAGCCAATTCATCCTGAGTGGCTTCGCGAACATTTAAAATAGTACCTGCAAACAATAAATTTTTACCAGCCATCGGGTGGTTCAAATCTACCGCAACCGTTTCTTCATGAACAGCGGTTACACCTGCTCTGAATTGATTGCCATTGTTATCTTGCAAAGGAATTACATCACCAACAGCCGGAACTTCGCCACCTGCTTCAGTAAACATGGTTTTTGGCAAATCAGCAAAAGCACCCGGATCAAGTTCTCCGTAACCATCAGCTGCAGATAGTTCAAAACTATACTCATCACCAGTTTTCAAGCCGGCTAAGTGCTCTTCAAATTTAGGCAACATCATGCCTACGCCATATAAAAATACTAAAGGATTTTGCTCATCAGCTTTTTCAACAAAAACTTGTTGTCCTTCTTCGTTTGTAGTGTGCAATTCATAAGTTACTGCGACTACTGAGTTTGGTGAAATATTCATTCAGATTTTTTTTATTGTAAATACACTAATGCTTCCTCAACAGTATTAACCGGTAACTGGCACACATTATTTCGGCAAATATCTATTGAGCTGATTATAGTCCTTTTAAATATTGCTGGGCAAAGATAAGTTAATTATTTACCTAACAAAAAAGATGCGTTGATTGTTCAGAAAAGAATATTAATTTTCGTACTAGTACAAAAAGTAGTACTGAATAATTGTCTACTTTGTTATAGAAATACAAGTTCTAATAAAATCTCCAATCAAGTTATGCAACCTCTTTCTATCCCTTCCAACTAATATTGCAACAGTAGATTATTTATTACAAGCCAGTGCTTAAGAAGTATCTTCATTTTTACTTGATAAGTAATATAGATACTTTGATTTTTCTATAAGGTATTTAATAAAAATGGCTCTTAGAAATATTAAAGAGCCATTTTAGTATTTGCTACAAATTTATTTTTTTCACAACAAGTTCATTTTCAATGACTCTTTCTCTAATTTTAAATTTTCAATTTCTTTTTCTAGCTTTTTTAATTTCTTGTCTATCTTTCTTTTTTTTGACAAGATGTCTTTTAAATCAGCGGCATCATTTAGACCGGTATATGAATTAGTTAATACTAATCTATCTTTTAAGAATTTCGGCAAACTATTTAATGTTTTGTCGTCATCGATAATAACTACCTCCTCTGAGCCAAGATGATTTTCAAATATCCAATTTTGAATTTCCGTTTTCCTAGTTATTTTTGGATGATATTGAATATCAACTATAGAGATATATTTTGCAGTAATTCCCCTAAATTCTAAAATTTCTTTCCACTTTTTAACATCGTACCTATGCCGATGAGACGTAGATAAGATAACCTCATCTTTAGTCTTTCTTATTATTGAGTTTAGAATTTCTACAGCAATGGAATTAAATTTATAAAATCCATCATCTTCCAATTCCACAGCTCTATGTGGATTAGCGTGTACCATTACACCATCGATATCAAGAAAAAATTTCATTTAATATTTCGTTTAGTACAATTTATTAGAAAATCGTCAGAACAATATTTTCTATCATAAGTATTATTATAATCCCAGTCATTTACCTCATCAATTTCAATATGCCTAAAGAGCTTTGATACATCACAATGTGAACTAATCCATGTAATAAATTCGATTTCAATTTCTGCAAGTAAATAAGCAATATACCGATGATTACCCTCAACGATAATCATCTTATCGCTACATATCTTTATACCTCCAAAATCATACCCTAATTTAACGCGCCTATATATTCTCTTAATCTTTGCAAAACATAATCTTTTTTGAGCTGTACTATATTTTGTTTCTGTTTTATTTAGGTATTCCTTTAAAATTTCAATAGTGAGTTCTGTAAAATCCTCCAAGCGTTTCTTTTTTGAAAGTTTAAATATAATAAATAATATAACTTAGTTTAATTACTATTTATCTGAAAACCTTTTTTGTAAACATGAACTAAGATATGTAATCTAATGCTTCCTCAACAGTATTAACCGGTAACTGGCACACATTATTTCGGCAAATATAAACTTTTGTTTCATTGCTTTGCTTCCCTTTTAACAGCGGCAGGTTACTTTTTGTTCCGCCTAAAGTAATTTTATTGGGAATATAATGATTGCTTAACTCCAGTTTAACCATAGCTGTTTCCAATCCTGTAATGGCAATTTCATTGATGCCATACATTTCATTCAGCAGTAAAATAGCCCAGTTGGAATAAGCAGAACCATATGTTTTGATTTTGGGATGTACCGCAGCAAGCATTTCCGACGCCTTTTCACTGTAATTTTTTAAGTCAAACAACAAACCCAGTTTTTTCAAATTTAAGGCCATGGCTGAATTTGCTGCAGGAATCACATTATCCATTACCTCATGTTTGCGCGCAATCAGATCTTCACCTTCTGCTGAGGTGTAAAACAACATCGGTGAATGATCATCACTAAAGTTATTTAAAACGTAATCCGCGAAAGATTTTGCTTCAATCAGCCATTGCTCATTAAAATCACATTCGTAAAGAGCAAGTAAAGCCTCGATCATAAAGGCATAGTCATCTAAAAAAGCAGTGATAGATGCTTTACCGTTTTTATAATTACGATACAAGCCACCTGTTTCTGATTTCATATTGGTCAGGATGAAATTTGCAGCTGCAGAAGCTTTTTGATAATAGAGATCGTGTCCTAATACCTGTGCAGCATCTGCCAGCGCTTTAATCATCATGCCATTCCAGGCGGTTAAACATTTATCATCCAAGCCCGGCCTAACTCTCTTACTTCTTACTTCGAGTAACCTTGCTTTTGCATCACTCACTTTTTCAAATAAATCTTCAGCAGTTATCCCGTATTTTTCCAAAAGGGCATTATCCTCAATGGTTTTTCTTAAGATATTGGTATGCTCTTCCTCCCAGTTGCCCTCTTCGGTAACATTATAATATTCTGCCAGCAGTGCAGCATCATCTCCTAAGATTTGATTAAATTCGGTTTTATCCCAAACATAAAATTTACCTTCAACCCCTTCGCTATCTGCATCTAAAGCTGAATAAAACAACCCTTCTGGTGAAGTCATTTCATTAAAAACCCACTCTATACTTTCAACAGCAGTCCGCCTGAAAGAATCAAACTTAGTACATTGATAAGCTTCAATATATAAACTGATGAGTTGTGCATTATCATAAAGCATCTTTTCGAAGTGTGGTACATGCCACTTATCATCAACCGAATAACGGGCGAAGCCTCCGGCCAGCTGATCGTAAATTCCGCCCCGGCTCATTTCTTCCAATGTATGGCAAACTGCTGTAAAAACAGATTCATCATCATTCAGAAAACCATAGCGCAGGAGGAAAACCCAATTATTAGGTAATGGAAACTTAGGAGCACGATTATAGCCGCCGTAGCCCATATCGAAATGGCGTTTCCACGGATCAATAATTTCTGTTAGATGATCTTGAGTATACGCTTCTTTACGTTCAACAGCAATGATTTTTTCACTATCTTTTATACCGGCAGTTAGTCTTGCTGCATATTCAATTGCCTTATCTGGTTCATTTGCCCACAGCGCAGCTACATTTTCCAATACATTAATCCAGTCGGTTTTACGGAAATAAGTACCGCCATAAATCGGGCGCTGATCTGGTAAACAGATGCAATTTAATGGCCAGCCGCCACTCCCTGTCATCAGTTGAATGGCATACATGTAGATCTGATCAATATCCGGGCGCTCCTCGCGATCTACCTTGATGCATATAAAATGCTGGTTCATCACTTCTGCCACCTCATGGTTTTCAAAACATTCCCGCTCCATCACATGGCACCAATGGCAGGCCGAATAGCCAATACTAACTAAAATCAATTTGTTTTCTGCCTTTGCCTTTTCCAAAGCTTCGGTACCCCATTCATACCAATGCACCGGGTTATAAGCATGTTGTAACAGGTAGGGCGAAGATGCGTTAATTAAACTATTGGGTTCTGAATGTGTATTCGACATGAAATAATGATTACAATATTAAACAGGTAAAGCTATAAATTATCTACAATGCTGCTCCCTTTTAGTTTTGTTTTTCTATTTTAGATGTCGATCAATTTGTGTTTATGGAATTAGCTAAAAGCGATTTATTCAGCATTGTTAAGAAAATTATTATTCGGTCTCGTCTGAAAGTTTACCGGGCAGCAAATGCTGAATTATCTGAATCATACTGGCAAATTGATAAGTTAATTATTGAAGATGAGCAGGAAGATAAAGCCAGGGCAGATTATGGCAAAAGTACATTAAAGAATTTATCGCGACAGCTTACGCTTGAGTTTGGAAAAGGATTTGATGAAAGTAATTTGAGAAATATCAGAAGTTTCTTTAAGGCTTTTCCAATTTGTAACGCATTGCGTACTGAATTGAGTTGGATACATTAACGACTTTTATCCCAAATAGCAAATCTTACACCTTCAAACTTAAAAAAATGAAAATCACGCATACCGAAATATATCGCTTTAGTATCCCGATGGAACCTTTTGTAATTGCCACCGGAACCATGCATTTCGCACAGAATGTATTGATTAGAATTTATACGGATGCGGGCATCCACGGCATTGGTGAATGCTCGGCTTTCCCGATGATTGTGGGAGAAACACAGGAAACCTGCATTGCCATGGCCAAAGACTTTGCAGCGATTTTAAAAGGCAAAGATCCTTTGGAAATTCCTGAAAGAATGAATGACCTCCTGGCTTATGCCGATCATAACAGTACCATAAAAAGTGCATTCGACATGGCTTTGTTTGATATTGCGGCCAAACATGCAGGTTTGCCACTCTATAAATTTCTGGGCGGAACAAAAAGAACCATTGAAACTGATATGACCATCGGTATTGATTCCCCCGAGGGAATGGCGAAAACAGCATTGAATTACCAAAACAAAGGTTGCCGGATTTTAAAAATCAAACTCGGGAAAAATGTTGAAGATGATATTGAGCGGGTAAAACAGATCCGTGAAGTGGTTGGTACTGAAATGACCTTACGTTTGGATGCCAATCAAGGCTGGGGTTTTGATGAGGCTTTATTTGCGCTTGGTGAACTGGAACAATACAATATTGAATTTTGTGAACAACCCATGCGTACCTGGTATGATGACCGGCTTCCGGAACTGAACATCAACTCTCCTATTAAACTCATGGCTGACGAAAGCTGTTATAACCATCACGATGCCAGAAAACTGATCAACAGTCAATCAACTACTTACCTGAACATCAAATTTTCGAAATCCGGCGGAATTTTAGAAGCACAAAAAATTCATGAGGAAGCTTTAAAAAGAGGGATTAAATGCATGATTGGAAGCATGTTGGAAAGCCGGATCGCTTTAAGCGCAAACCTGCACTTTGCTTTGGCCAGTCCGAATGTAGATTTCTTTGATTTAGACACCGCATTACTTGGTCATCTGGTGGATCCCGTTGTAGGAGGATTGACCTATAATGGTTATTTCCTTGATTTACCTGATGAAGTTGGCATTGGCGCAGAGGCAGATGAATTTTTTCTTGAAAAATGTGAAAGCTGGGTAGTTTAGTTCATTGGCCATTGGTTCATTAGAAAATTAGTCAGATGGCAATAAGTAATAATAAATAAAATTCCCTTAAATCTATATTTATCTATGATTTTAATTCGGTGAACCAACAATTAATGACAATTGAGCCAATGAATATTTTACTTAGTGAACCAACATATTCGCAAGTGCGGTACTGTCCCCGTTAAACGCATTAAAATCAACTACATGACCGATTCCATTTATTTTGGCCTTATCTGAATGTTGCCAAAACTTCCAGCGGCTTTTATCTAATTTCAATTTGGGTTGGTAATAATGGGCAATCCATAAGGGATATTCATCTAACTTTCCTTCGAGATTATCCTCATAAAACTTTAAACCAGTGTAGATGATCGGCCGAACACTTGTTTTCATTTCAACGTAGGTCAGAAAATCTGAAAGCTCCAACCGCATCCTAAGCGGAGAAACACCATCTAAAGTTTCAATATCCACAACAGGTGGTAAATCGCCTTTTTCGATATTGACCACCTGTAAGAAAAATTTTGCCTGTGCCTGTCCGCTTTTTTTGGGTCTGAAAAAGTGATAGGCTCCACAAACAATTCCGGCCTTTGGTGCTTCACGCCAGTTGCGCTGAAAATACGGATCAACCTGCAAAATACCTTCGGTAGCTTTAATAAAAGCGAAACTTACTTTAACCTCATCTTCTTTCATCACCTTTACTTTATGCCAGTTTATTTTTCCCTGATAGTACGAAACATCGATGCCGTGCACCGTATATTTCTTCGGGATTTTAATATTAAAGCTTTTATAAGTGCGGTAATTGGGGTCTTGCCCCCAATCTTTTATCCACCGCAAGGAGGCAACAAAACCACTTAATACATAACCATAGTAAAGTGGTGAGAGCAAAATCAATAGTAAGCCTGCCAACGCCATTTTCATCTGCTTAGAAAGCACAGCTGGCTTTTTCTTCTTTAGCGCAGGCTTTCTGGTAGTTTGCTTTCTGGCAACGGGCTTTCGTTTTTCTGGCGGCATAAATATTTTATGTCGCTAAGTTGAGGAAAATGTAGTGAAATAAAAAAGGGATTGCCGGATTAGATTAATCCATATTCTTACTAAATGATTCTTAAATCGACAATGGTATATTTGGGTAAATAGATTGTCGACGATGTATTTAATTAATTATCAATAAACTATGAACTTATCTTTTCGCTAGCATAAACAATGAAACCAGGCTTTTCGGCTGCGTTATATTTAAAGATAAGGTCATCCCCGATCTGATGCTCCAATTTTACTTTTTCTAATAAATTCAGGGAAGAATCTTCATAACCTAAAACATTATCCCGATATATCTTTAACTCAGTAGAATAGTAAAGCTCAGCAGGATCAATATTATTAATGTTCACTTTTATCTCATCAAAGGCCCATTCCTGTCCTTCAGATTGATCAATAATCTCTTTCATTTTATCCACATTAAAATTGATCAGTGTTTTAAGCTTTGCTGGCTTATTTTCACTTCTCTTTTTTGCACACAGGTTTACCGTAATTTCCTCTGGTAAATAAACTACGTCCCTGCCTAACTGACTGGCCAGATTTAACATGATAAAAACCTGTGGTTCTGTAATAAGCGCCCTATTTAATGTTTCACTGATTACAATATCTACATCAATATCTTGCAAAACATAATTGGTTGCATCGGCAATTTCAATAGCTTTCACGTAACTGTTAAATCAAAAGCAGTAATCACATCCACCAACTTATTATAACTGTTCTCATTAATTTCAAGCAAGGTAAACTGTACTTCGGCAGGACTAAACTGTACCATTACCGGAAGTGCCAGCGTGGCAAAGGGACCTGTACCCGCATAAAGAACATGTATGGGACCATCTCCTTGCAGCAACTTATCTTTAATGGCTAAGTATAATCCCCTCACAAAACGTTGGGTTCTTAATACCTCTTTCACACAGTTAGCTGCCCAAAATGTACCAATGGCACGACCAAATTTTGATTGAATATTTGTTCTGTCTGATATTTCATCGGGCTTTATTTCACCAAGTTCAAATAGAAGTTGAGTATAAGTAGTAATGGCAGGTACTAGTTTATCATGAAAATCTTGAGGTAGAAGCAAATCATTACTGATGTTAACCAGTTTTTCTTTCAGGTTTTGAGATGAAAACATTAATTTAAGGAGATTAGATCGTTAAATAAAGAATACTGAAAGATAAAAAAGAATACAATTACTTGCATCTTATCTGAAAGATTTTCTGATAAAATTGATGCCCGATTTAATAAATACAACTATCTTTTTATTTTAATATAAATCGGCAAGGCTTTATTACTTTTGTGCGCCGGAAAAATTATTATGTTCAAACTCATTTTAAATACCTATAAATCATCTTTTAGCGGACTAAGCCGTGAAACCTGGTTACTGAGTATTGTCATGATGTTTAATCGTTGCGGCAGTATGGCTGTCCCATTTATGGGCCTTTATGTTACGCAAAGTCTCCATCGCTCCGAAATGGATGCTGGATTAATCATTACTTTATTTGGCGTAGGTTCGATTCTCGGTTCTGCAACCGGGGGTAAACTCACCGACATGATTGGCTTTCGGCCCGTACAAATTTTATCATCGATTATCGGCGGACTGCTTTTCATCTTTTTCTCAACCATTACACATTTCTCCACACTTTGCGTTTTGGCAGTTATTATCAGCTTTTTTTCAGAAGCCTTCAGACCTGCAAATTTTACAGCGGTTGCCCATTATGCTACTGAAGGCACTATCACCAGGTCATATTCACTTAACAGGTTGGCTGTAAATATCGGCTGGTCAATAGGAATCAGCATGGCAGGTATCATTGCCTCTATCAATTACAAGCTGCTGTTCATTGTAGAAGGCGGCGTAAGTATTATCGTTGGTATTTTAATCTTATCCTTTTTGCCACAGGTGAAAGGTTTTATTCAGAAGGCAAAAGAAAATGCCATCAACATGGTTATTATAAAACCCTGGAAAGATATTTTTTATGTGAAATTCATTTTGCTTACCACTGTTTTTATTACCTGCGCATTCCTGATGTTCAGGGTTGTACCTGTATTTTTTAAAGAGCAATGGCACATCGATGAATTTGCCATAGGCATCATTATCGGCATTAACGGATCGGTTATCGCCTTGTTTGAGATGATTATGATTAATAAAATAGAAGCCAAAAGATCGCCGATGTTTTTCATTATCATTGGTGCCGTATTATTTTCGATTTCATATATCTTGCTGGGTGCTCCCGTTAGCTATCATCTGGTTGCGGCAGTGGTTATCATTATCATATTTACCGGTGGGGAAATGTTCTCATTACCCTTCATTAATACAATTGTAATTAGCAGAAGTAATGAACATAACAGAGGGCTATATGCGGCTGGCTACACTTTGAGTTGGTCGTTTGCCCAGGTTATCGGGCCTTTGTTAGGCTTTTTTGTTGCCAAAAATTTTGGTTATAACTGGCTCTGGTTCGGGTTGGCCTGCCTGTTATTGTTATGTGCCTGGGGGTTCAACATGCTGAACAATAAGAAAGGCGAAGTTATGCTGGAAGAAAAAACAAATTAGCTGGAAGTTTTACTGAACTTCCAGCTGATGAAAACTATTTTACCTTTTGAGCATGAACACCTTCGTTGGTGATCCTCACTGGCAGAATCATTCCATTGTCATCAAATTTCATTTCATCAATGCAAGTAACACGATGATTTCCGTCAGTTTCTGTTAATGGACGGCGGTGATATACAATATGGTAGGTGCCTTTTTTCTCGTTAATAATCACAGAATGGTGTCCGGCTCCTGTCGCAATAGCAGGATCTTGTTTTAAAATCTCACCTACTCTTTTAAACGGGCCAAAAGGAGAATCGCCAACAGCATAGGCTACTGAATAATCAGGGCCAGTCCATCCGCCTTCACTCCACATAAAATAATATTTTCCGTTTCTGATGAACATATATGGTCCTTCTACATATTTGTCTGGTGTAATTTCTTTAAAAATGGTTCCGTCTTCAAATGGCAGAAATCCTGTGAAATCTTTATTAAGTCTGGCAATATTGCAATGTTTCCAGCCACCATAAATGAGGTAATACTGACCGTCTTTATCTTTAAATACAAATTGATCAATGGGTTGTGCACCATTGTGAAATTTATCTACCAGAGGTTTTCCAAGATGATCTTTGTACGGTCCTTCCGGCCGATCAGCTACGGCTACACCAATGCCTCCAATTTCCTGATCGCTCTGGATATCATTGGCTCCAAAAAACAAATAATATTTTTTATCTTTCTTAATAATGGCCGGTGCCCACATGGCCTTGTTTGCCCACCTCACTGCCGAAGTATCTAAAATACGGTCATGTTTATTCCAGGTAATTAAGTCATCTGATGAAAATGCATCCAGAAAAACCTGTTCTTTATACTTGGCAGAATAGGTTGGATATATCCAATATTTATTATCGAAAATGGCTGCATCAGGGTCTGCATACCAGCCTTTGAATATAGGATTACCTGATTGCTTAATCGTTTTAGTAGACTGAGCAAAAGAAGCAAATCCTGCTAAAAGTAAAAGAGAAGAGATTGAATATTTCATGGCTACAATTTATAAAAAAACAGCTTAATAAATTCTCTTTTTTTAAAAAGCAATTGTAACGTTTCATTGATAATGAGTTCTGATCCAAAGTTAGTGTGGTAAATACCTGCAGTCTGGTGTTGATGAAAGTTTGCCCGCACATAATAAAACTGACAGCGTTAAATAGCCCGGAATGAGGTGCAATGAAATGAGGACTATGAACAATAGCAGGACTGCAGCCCAAATGAAAAACTGATTTTTCATATTCCAAAAAAAATCCCTGTCTGGAAATTACCAAACAAGGATTAAATTATTTTTGAAATAGCAAAGCCTATTTACTCAACTCAGCAAAATATTTGTGGAACAAAGGCAAAGTTTCGATGCCTTTATAATAGTTGTAAATGTCGTATTTTTCATTAGGTGAGTGTAAAGCATCACTATCCAGACCAAAACCAAAAAGCACTGATTTAATGCCTAACACATCCTCGAATAAAGCCACAATCGGAATGCTTCCACCTCCACGTGTTGGAATGGCTTTTTTACCGAAGCTATCTTCTATCGCTTTTTCAGCAGCCTGGTAAGCGATGCTGTCTGTTGGCGTAACTACAGGTTCGCCACCATGGTGAGGTGTTACTTTTACCTTTACATTTTTAGGGGCAATGCTTTCAAAGTGTTTAGTAAAAATATCTGCAATCTCTTCTGAACTTTGATTAGGCACCAAACGCATAGAAATTTTAGCATTGGCCTTGCTTGGTAATACTGTTTTTGCACCTTCACCAATATAACCACTCCATATTCCATTTACTTCTAAAGTTGGGCGTGTGCCTGTCCGTTCTAAAGTAGAATAACCTTTTTCTCCCCAAACTTCCTCAATATCAAGGTCTTTTTTATATGCTACTTCATCATAGGGTGCCGAATTTAAAGCTTTCTTTTCGTCATCAGACAACTCTACCACCTGATCATAAAATGCAGGAATGGTAATATGATTATTTTCATCATGCAGGGAAGCAATCATTTTACAAAGAATAGTGGCCGGGTTAGCCACAGCACCACCGTAAACACCAGAGTGTAAATCACGGTTCGGACCAACAACTTCCACTTCCATGTAAGCTAAACCACGCAAACCAGTTTCAATAGATGGATGTTCCATGCTGATCATTGAAGTATCCGAAATCAAAACGACATCTGCCTTTAAACGATCAGCATTCTCTTTAACAAAAATACCAAGGTTTGCAGAACCAACTTCCTCTTCACCTTCAATCATAAATTTAACATTGCAGGCCAGGGTATTGGTCTCCATCATCAATTCAAAAGCTTTTACATGCATATAGAATTGACCCTTATCATCGCAGGCACCGCGAGCATAAATTTTGCCATCGCGTACAGTAGGTTCAAATGGTGGTGTATGCCAAAGTTCCAGCGGATCTGCAGGTTGAACATCATAATGGCCATAAATTAAAACTGTAGGCAATGAAGGGTCAATTATTTTTTCGCCATAAACAATCGGATAACCAGCGGTAGGACAAACTTCTACTTGATCTGCACCGGCATCTCTTAATTTTTGCGCCACGTAATCTGCCGTTTTGAGTACATCGCCTTTATACTTCGGATCTGCACTAACCGATGGGAAACGCAACAGTTCAAACAACTCGTCTAAAAAGCGTTCCTTGTGCGTTTCTACATATTTTTTAATCTCTTGCATAACAAAATGAATTTAGACAAATATAGGGTTTTAACCCAAAAGCAATCGGAGAATATAAAAATTGGACTAGGCAATACACCTCCGGTACTGCTTTTTTTAAAACATATTGATCTTATTTATTTAGGCTAAACTTGTTGAAAATTAGAATTTTCAGGCAGATAAAATTTCACTTCAGAAAATCGTTTTAATTCATTTTTTTGTAAATTGCGCCATTATTTAGATATCTAAAAATCAACCAGAATGGCCATTTGTAATGAAATTTAGCACAAGATTAATCTTCCTTCTGCTATTGCTTTTTTCTTTAGGTATCTCCGTAGTTGCATATTCTCAAAACCCATCTCGTATAAGCTGTCCTGAAGCGGCCCAGTTTTATGCTAAAGACAGTATTAACATTGTCACTTTTGGGGCCAGTACTGTAGAGGGGGTAAAAGGAGTTGGCTTTCAGACGATGCTGAAGAGTAATTTTGAAAACTGTTATACCAATAAGGTGGTAGACATTACCAATCAGGGTATTGGTGGCCAAACAACTATACAAGGATTGCTCCGGATAGATAATGCAGTAAAAGACCGTACAGGTTTTATTGTCATTTCAATGGGTATCAATGATGCACTTGCGATTACCAGCGGCAAAGGAAGCTTGGCAGAAACAGAAGCAAATATGCGGCAGTTAATTGCCATTAGCTTAAAGCAAAAGCTAGTACCTATTTTATGTACCCTGCAAAATGTAGATGACCGTAATAACCCCACTTTAGCTACATCCAATTCAAACATCAGGGCATTAAATGCCATTTACAGGCGTTTGGCTACTGAATACAAAATTTATCTGGCTGATGTAAACGCCGCGATGAGACGAGATTTTACACTTTATCAGGATGCCTTTCACCCTAACGCAAGAGGATACAGGTTGATCAGTTATGTAATATTTGATGCTATTAACAAAGCGATATTTGATAAGTTTTTAATGTTTGTGGTTTCACAAAACTACCCGAATCCTGCTGCTTCCCAAACATACTTGGATATTGTTTTACCTGAAACCGATAAGATCAACCTTCAGGTTTTTGACCTAATGGGTCGTTTGGTTAAAACAGTTATAAATGAATATTTAAATACAGGGAAACATACACTTGAAATTAATACAGCTTCATTCGTTCCGGGGATTTATATCTTCAAAATTACATCTGATTCAGGCCAGTATAATGTGGCTAAAAAATTTATTGTTGCTCGTTAAATTCCACTAATAAAGTACACTCATTCCTAATAAATACATTAAAGTACCATAATCCCTTTAATAGTTGCCGATTGTTTATAAATTGAAATAACTTCATCTGCATTTTGCATTTGTTTTTTTACAGTGATGGATACATATTTACCTGTTTTCGAAGGTTGTTCAATAAATTCATCATCAGGTAGTATCTTGCGCAATTCATCTACTTTATCCAATCCGCCTGTTATAATAAATTTAAAATTGTAAACACCCGGAAACTGTTCTACACTTTCCAGTTTCTCTTTTAAATTGGCATAAATATCTGTAGACTCTCCTTCTGGCACATCAGTAAACTCAACGTTTTTATTAATTTTCTTCTTGTTCATAGCGAAAACATATCAAATTCTATTCCCAAATGGGAGATCTGTAATTTTGGCATAACGTCAATCCATTTTGGAAATTAAAATATTCATTATCAATTTTAATTTATTTAACACATGCAGCAGACGTGTGTTACCACAAGCAAACCACTTACCAAAGCTAATCAGGCATTCCATACAGGTAATCTTAATCGTAGGCCTGTATATATGTAAAAAAGTGCGTACCAAAGCCAGTAAAAAATGGGGTTTGGCACTTCACTGGATGCAGATTTTTTTTTTTGATACCTCCATTTTCTAAACGCCACCCGCCCTTCCAATCTGCTATAAAAAACCCGGATATGGGTAACATTCTTATTAATTTTAACGATATATCTTGGATGCGCCACTTATTTTGTAATTTACTTTCAGTATGAACCGTAAACCAAATTAAATGTTAAACCGTAGAAAATTCCTCAACTACGCTGCAACCGCAGTGGGAACCACTGCCATGCTTTCTGCCTTAGACAATCCAGCCTATGCCCTTTTCAATAAGACTATCGGCGCAAACGACCAGATCAATATTGGTGTAATAGGAATCAAAGGCATGGGATGGTCTGACCTCAAAGCGGCCCTCAAAGTACCGGGGATAAACCTGATCGCCCTGTGCGACAGTGATGCCAATGTGCTTGATGAAAGGATGGCCGAATTAAAGTCGATGAATGTTGATGCCGCAAAAGTAAAGAGATATAAAGATTATCGTGCGCTGCTTGATAACAAAGATGTCGATGCTGTAATTATCGGGACACCCGATCACTGGCATGCACTGATGATGATTCATGCCGTACAGGCAGGTAAGGATGTATATGTTGAAAAGCCGGTGGGCAACTCTATTGTCGAATGTAATACAATGGTCAAGGCGCAGGAAAGATACAATAAGGTTGTACAGGCAGGTCAATGGCAGCGCAGTCAGCAACATTTTAAAGATGCTGTTGATTTTGTAAAGAGCGGCCAGCTGGGAAATATCAGAACGGTAAAAGTATGGTGTTACCAGGGCTGGATGAAACCTGCACCCGTAGTACCGGATACCTTACCCCCTGCAGGCGTTGATTATGCCATGTGGCTTGGGCCGGCGAATAAAAGAGCATTCAATGCCAGCAGATATCACTTCAATTTCCGCTGGTTCTGGGATTATGCCGGTGGGTTAATGACCGACTGGGGCGTGCATTTACTGGATTATGGCTTGCTGGGTATGAATTCACCTGTACCAAAAACCATATCTGCATTAGGAGGCCGTTTTGCCTATCCCGACCTGTATGAAGAAACTCCTGATACGCTGACTACCTTATACGAGTTTGACAAGTTCAACATGGTATGGGATTCTGCCATGGGCATCGATAATGGCTCTTATAACCGCAACCATGGGATTGCCTATATCGGGAACAACGGCACGCTGATCCTCAACAGAGAAGGCTGGGAAGTCATTGAAGAAAAGGCAAGCGGCAATAAAGTGAGTAAGCCCTTTGTTAAATCCTCAGATAACGGACTGAATAATCATATGGTCAATTTCTTTAGTGTGGTCAGATCCAGAAAAAAAGAAGAGCTGAATTGTTCTATACAGGATGCTGCGCATGTAGCTACCGTTGCCCAAATGGGAAACATTGCCTTCAGAAGCGGACAAAAATTATCATGGGACAATACCAAACACCAGTTTACAAACCAGCAGATCAACGATAAATACCTGCTGGCCCCGTATCACAACGGCTACAGCTTACCCAAAGTTTAACGCTACAGTTTAAGAAGATCAGGATGTATTCACCTCCTGATGATATACCGCGGCTGCCTGAATCTGAATCAGGCAGCCGCGTTTTTTTTAAGTATCGCAAGTCATTCTATCTGACATATATGATAGAAACAGTCCCATTCCACCATATATCAGTTGAGTAATAAGTCTGAGATATACCTCATTCATTACTTATCGACCACCGCCCTACCTGATCACCTACTAAAAATCAATAAAAAAGGACTGCTTTTTGAGTAGCAGTCCTTCGTCAATTCGGGCTTAAGCCCACTTTGTACCGATCAGCGGGATTACTTTCAATATTTAAAAGCATTTTTACTGCTTATTGAACCCATAGTTGATGATTTGAAAGTAAAAGGATTTATAAAATAATATAAAATTCGGTGAAGGTATTGCATCTAATAAATCCCTTCACCGGGAAACTTTGAACCAAAAAACTTGACATTTTAAATTTTTATGATATGCTGGTGAATTAATCTTTTGGAATAAGTAATCTGTATTCATATAGGGGGTAGCGATCATTTCAATTCATATAGGTCCCATCCGGCTCCTTTGGCTTCCTTCATCTGTTCCATTATGATCTCTTTTCCATCGCATCTTAAGTTAATCATCCCGTAAAGTATTTCTTCGGTTTTAACATCTGTGGAGCGAGCTAACTCTGTTGAAAATACGAGAGGTCGATCTGAAAGTTAGTATCTACCTGCACAACCTATAGCATCAGCTCTTGGGTGAGAATAAGAATCGTTATCACCTGAAGATATTACTGTTGCCAATGGATTAATGTTTTTATGAAATCAGTGTTAAATTCTGATGCTCCATGATGGCAGGATTTAAATTACAAAATTGTTAAATCATACTTTAAGAAAATTAAACCTATAATATTGGTTTTTACGTTTTTAGAAAAATCAACTTTTAATAATTTTTCAAATTAAAAGACAGGGAGTTACAAAATAACAGCTTACATATAAGCAAAATCTAGCTTCTTTATTATGAAATGGACTCTGTAAAAACTTATTAACAATTTTTAATAAAAAAATATAAAAAATTATCATTTCCACAAATGATGTCATTTTGGTAAATTGTTTTAGATTGATGGATTCATTGCTTTTTAACGGTAAGCTTTTTAAACAGAAAACTCTCTATTTAGAAGGTTTTTTTGTATTTCAATTGGATCCTGATAGATATTAATAAATAGGATAACACCTAAATGCATCACGTTTAGAATTTTTGTAAATGCTTTCAGTTAAGTTTATTGCAATAAAATTTCTGTTTACCCAAACAATTGAATCAACATGATCAATTAGGGATAATTGATTCCTGAAATAGTGTATTTTAGTACAATGCATTCCATTGTAAATAGTAGAATCTCGGAAGATGATCAGCTTGGGCAGATCAGAGTCAAAATCTACCAAACCTTAAAGCATAAAAATTTAGTAGATAAAGAAAAAGCAGTTATACAATATCTGGATGAGGTAATGCATCTGTCCCTTATAGGAACTAAAAGTGACGAGTATTCGATAAATGACCATATACCTGATCAGGGTACGCTTGCTGTTATTCAAGATTCAGTGGAAGACATAGGGAATGTTGTTATTAAAGCAAGGCTGTATGATATTTTACAGGTGAACAAAAAAAGCAAATTTACACATGCAAAACTGGCGATTGACAACTATTTAAATCTTTCAGAGCAACAAAAAAATTTAAGTGGAAAACGTGACTATCTTCAAAGAATTATTGCCATTCTTAAAGGGTTAGGCAAAGGCAATCTAACCATATTACCTTTTTATTTGGACCGCATTATTTCATTTATTTCAGAAGCCGAAATCAATTCAGAATGTTATACTATAACTAAGCTAACAAAAGATCTTACAGGTCTTACCCTAAATTCGGGATCACTTGATAACCTTACCGCAAAGATCAAAAACAATCTAGAGCAATTCAAAACCAAACACGAGTATCGAAATTATAGACATTGTCACGAGACGCTCGCTTTACTTATTCCATCTGATGCGCCATTTCATTCAAAGGAGGCTGCACGGAGCTATATTTTAGATGCCGACCATTTTTCCTTAAAACCAAATGCGTCCCAGCATATGATTTCAGCACTTTACAAAAAAGCCTTGTTAAGGTTTCATTGGTATGAAATCAAAGGTAGTGAGCTTGAAGCACTAGAGAAAAAACTCATCAAAGCCCAACAAGATGCCGTTGCACAGGCAGAACTTGTTGGGTGGATTGAACCTATAGAAATAAAAGACAATCCTCACTTGAAACTGCCAGAACTTAATAATGTTTATGAGGCAGTTTATTGGCTGATAGATGTTCCACTAATACATAAAAAGAAAATAATCGAAGATCTTGAAAATAAAAAAGAAAGCTTTTTCCACCTTCAGCATATGGGGTCTGTGATGACCAACCAAAAAGGTAACACCATCGACAGTAGCGGGGATAACAGTAAATTAATATATAGAGATGCTGCATTATTTCGTCAGATCTTTTGCAAAAGCATAATCAAGAAAATGTATGATCATTTTTCAGAAAACCAGTCTATATCTGAAATGGAAGTTTATGAAATGATTGCTAGAAGTAAATTTATTCCGGAAGATAGGTTGTCTATATATACTAGAGGATTATACCATGGTTTTCGAGGAGATTTTCTCGAAGCAGTTCATATTTTGATCCCTCAAATAGAAAAATGTCTTAGCCATCTTTTAAATACCCATGGAAAAATTACAACCAAACTAGCCGAAGAACTCCAGAAAGAAATGTCTCTTCTATCTTACTTTAACCATTTAAAACCGATCTTACACGAAGATCTGATTTTTGAGCTAGAAGGATTGCTAAATGAAGCCTTCGGAGACAATTTGAGAAATAATTTCGCCCATGGGCTTGCCAACACATCTATATTTACCAATTACATTGGATTGCATACCTGGTGGCTCGCTTTGAAACTGAGTCTGAGCATTGAACGTTTTTTCATAAATAATATACACTTGGAAAAGAGTATACCTTAATGGTAAGAACTGCTTAAAATATTAGCAGTTTAAAAATAGGATTATTAACTATACTCTTCAAGTGGATAAAGAATGATTAATAAAAATCAAAAGATTCATTAAAAAGCATATATGGAAATTACCGCTACGCAATTTGAAAAATTATTACTGGAATTTTGTAAAAAAGATTTCCCTATTGGATTTGAGATAGAACATGATTATAAGCAAACAGGTAACGAAAGTGAAAATAAGAGGCAGATTGATGTTAGAATAAAAGGAAGACTGGGTATTGCCGAAATTCTTATCTGTGGAGAAGCTAAAAACTGGAGTGATCCGGTCGGCTCTGAAGTAATCGACGCCCTAGTAGGAAAATATCTCAGTGGTGAAATAAGAGCAAATAAGGTAATCTTGTTTTCTAATATGGGCTTCACTGAGCCTGCAATAACCCGGGCAAAGAAAATAGGGATCGAACTATTACAACCTTTTAATTTAGGAGAACCGTTTTTAAATGTACCCTATATTGTATCTGTGGGTACTTTAGGATCAATGATGGTTCAAGCTGTGTACGATGGTATACAACAAAACTCCATGGCAGTAAATATAGGGCAGTACATTATTTATAAGGGAAACGAGCGTATTTCATTCCTACAGATGATCTATAGAAATGTTGTTTCTTCCTTAAAACAGCTTCCAGAAATGAATATCCGTATAGAAATTGGAAAGCTTACTATTAACGAATCAAGTGTACTTTACGAACTAAAAAGCCAACCTAATTTTCGTCACAATGGACATTTTAATGTTGAAGTTGACCTCAATTGGGATTTTTTCGTTGAAGATATTGAAGATGTCATTTTATTTCATGTCAATGAGGAAAAAATTTTACATCTAAAATTGTTAGAAAATCGGTCAATATTGGAAAAAGTACTGTTGTCAGATACCAAGCGAAATTATGAATCGCGGTCTGAATGCATAATCAAGGAAGTAAAAAAAGTAGTTGCGCCTGGCTTTTTGATTGCCTTGTCGGATCCCGATCAGAATTTAGTCGATCCTCATAGACCCCTCTTTACTATTATATAGGAGCAAATTAAACAATTTCAGGCCTGAATAACATCTTTTAAAATTCAATATCAGTTAAAAAAGCTTCAAAAAGGCTAACATTATTTAACGCTAATCAACATTAAAAAATGCTACAATTAACCCTTAACATTTTCGACAACATTTCTAATGAAGTTGCAGCTGCTTATGGGTACGTGACCGGATGAAAATCACGGAGGAATTTGGAAAATATATTATAACCGAAGCATTGAAAAAATAACTGTTGTCAGTATTAAACTTTATCCAACCAAGCAAAAGAAAAATATTTTTACTCAAGTTGGCTTTACGAAAACAGAGCGATATTTCCCTATTTATTTTTACTTTTAACATATTTTTATCTAATTTATGCCTCTTATCATTAAATCAATACTGAATACATCAAATCCTCATACAGAATCAATTTTTTTAGAAACGGAGGCGGTAAATCTAAATGGTCACGCTATAGTCGATAAGAGTTTTGATGAAAACGGAAATGCAGGCAAAAATTTTCCAGCGGTAAAATAGTTTAATTCCGATCATGACGCTTTCAAAAAAAATTAAGGAAAACATTTACCGGCTTCTTTTGCCAAAATGGTCTAATATTATCTCGCACCAGTCAGTAGACCAAATGGATATGTTGGCGAAGATTTGGGACTTAAGATCGATGCCATCAGAGGATGCACGTTATAGTGATGCATGGGGAGATATTGTCCAACACACGATTAACAATGACGACTGGGAAATCGACACATTATTTTTGGATAGACTAAAGCTGTTCTCCGATGACCGGATTTTTTTGACATTTGTAGAGGTATTTCTTGACCCTATCTATTATGGAGGGGATGAACTGGACGATATCAGTCTGGAAGTCGATACTGAACTAAATAAAGAAAAACTACGCCTGGTTATTGAGGACTTTGATGAAAACGGACGGCCTGTTCAGAAAATACATCCAATGGAAGACATCAATAATCTTCCCTTTGGCATTAAAATGAACAATATCCCATTTTATATATCCACTAAAATAAACAAGAATACAATAAAAGACAAAACATACTTCGTATTATGGCCTAACCTGGGCTGGAACGATTACCATGTAAAATCTATATTTAGACTTGGGTACTTCGAGGATGGAAACAATGAACTGGACCTTGGTTATATTAAGATCATCCATAAAAATGAACTAGTGACGGCTGATATGCTTGAGGACAGATTCACATTGCTCGACACGAAATTCTGTTCGATTTCTGAGAACATGGAATATTATCTATCTCTAAAAGGAAAATTTGGTTACAATGGAATGGTGAGCATTCTTCACGCGATTCAGGATGTAGCATATTTCCCTGATATCCATGAAGAATTTAGCAGAACGGAGAATTTCAAAAAATCAATTATCAGAAACGACGACGGTGAAAGAAACCTACGTCAGGTAAGGCCGTTGTTGCAAGGGCTTGATCCTGCAAACCTGTATAAGTTCACCTATAACTTCCAGCCCATATATAGCGACCATTCCGTTAAAATCGATTTCGATTTTAATGACAGACAACCACTTCCAAACAGAATTTTTGCGATTATTGGAAAAAACGGAACAGGTAAAACTCAGCTGGTAACCTCTTTGCCCCAACATTTTTCTAGAAATAACGCTGAGCCGTTTGGCGGCAAAATGCCAATGTTCAGCAAAGTCATTGCGATTTCCTATAGTGCATTTGATAATTTTTCTATACCGAATAAAAATGCGACTTTTAACTATCTATACTGCGGACTTAAAGACAAGGATGGGAGTTTAAGAACCAACAAAAGCCTACTATTAACCTTCCACCACAACTGGAAAAAAATATTGACCCTTGAAAGGGGTGTCAAGTGGCGTTCTATCTTATATAATTTTATTGATGAGAATATCGTGAATACATTCGTAAATGTTGGCCCGGGCAGAAGGCCAACTGTTAATGTAGATATTGAAGGATTTAATAAAATAAAGAACAAGTTTAGTTCAGGCCAGAGCATAATCCTCTTTATCATAACAGAGGTAATTGCGAACATCCGATATGACTCTCTTATCCTATATGATGAACCGGAAACGCATTTACATCCGAACGCAATAGTTCAGCTGATGAATACGGTTTATGAACTCGTAAATGAATTTGAATCTTATTGTATAATGGCCACGCATTCACCTTTAGTAATCAGGGAGCTTTTCTCAAAAAATGTCCTAATTATGGAAAGGAATGAAGATTTTCCATCAATTAGAAAAATTGGACTTGAATGCTTTGGTGAGAATTTGGGAATATTAAATGATGAGGTTTTTGGGGGTAGAGAAATCCCAAAGCAGTATAAGAAAATCATTACAGAACTTGCTACTTCCGGTTATGATTATGACCAGATCATATCCCTTCTGGAATTTGATAACAGGCCTTTGAGCTTGAATGCTAGCATGTATATAAGAAACGTGATCGGGAGCAATGAAAAATCTTAATCCTTACCAGTTAAACTCATTTGACTATTTTCAGCTGGTATGTTCTAGAAAGCAAAATACAGTTGGGAATCCAAATTATTTAGCTAACCTACTCTCTTTAGAGCCGAATATTAGTATATTGTATGATCGGTATGACCAATCTTTCCAAAACAATGACCTTGCAGCGCTCGCCGTCCACGGGTTTGTTGGAACTGATGATTCAGATTTGCGGGCACTCTATCAGTACAAAAGTAAATCTTTGCAGGAACTGAGGACGATTTTAACAACAACTGACCATGGAAGGGTTGTAAAATGCCAACATTGTACAATCAACGGAGCAAATTCTTTTGATCACTTTTTGCCACAGAGCGAATTTGTAGAATTTATGGTTCATCCGCTAAACTTAATTCCATGTTGCACTGAATGTAATGGACACAAGAGCAATAACTGGCGAAATGGCCAATTAAGAACAGCACTGAATCTTTACCTCGATCAACTGCCCGCCCTGCAGTATCTATTTGTTGAATTTGAGATTGGAAATCACACTATAAATACCCAGTTTTATCTAAATAACGTCAATAGTATAAACGGAAATCTTTTCTCAATGCTTGAAGACCATTATGATAATCTTGAGCTTTACAGGAGATTTGCTGAAGAGGCTGATGGAGTGGTTTCCTCGTTTAAGGATACAATAGAAGTTCACCGTGGCAATAATTCCCTTATAGAAACAAGGCAGTTCATTAAACAAATTTTACAAAAAGAACAGGCCGCTTTTGGTTTCAATTATTGGCAATCGATAATCAAGCTCGAACTTATAGACAATGATGATTTTCTTATTGATTTTGATTGATAATCTTTGACAGTCTACTTAAATTAATGTTCCACGATATCCTCAAAATTATCTGCCAAGAATATATATCATTAAAATTATTGGTAAATGAATTTTAGAGGATCTTTCCCCACAATATCTGTCTGTTCAGGAAAATTACTATATGTTTTTTCCTTTTTCAGAGAAAATCCAGAATTTTCGGCACAGATTTATCGGTATTTCCAGATTCCTCGCTACTTCGAGTTTTACCCTGAAATAGATTGGTCACTTTTAGTGAAAAATACAAAAAAATAAACGGGTGAGATTTTCGTAATAGCTAAAATAGATATTGTTGATAATTAGCACAATAATTATCAATATCGGACACTATTTTAGTTTATTTTTGGATAAAAATAAACATTGAACGCTATCTCCAACATCACAAGAAGAAATATATTTGATTTTATCCGGATTGAAGGGATTTGGTATTCTGGCCGCCTGGAAGAGCATAATTTCTTATCCAGAATATTCGATCTCGATGAACTTCCCTCTGATGATAACCGGTTTAGTAATATGTCGGGAGATTTGTGGCAACATAGGGTCAACAATCCAAATGATTGGCCTGAGGACTGGGTTTTCAGTGACATCAGGTTAAATCTATTAAACTGCGATGATTCCAACTTTTTGCAATTCCTTTCCGAAATGATGCATCCGATTGTAAGGGCCGACTCCACTGAGGTACATAAATTACTTCAAATTTTTAACGATAACCTGCAGAATGACGGATTTGAAATAGTTGAAAAAGCTAAAATCTCCAACAAGCCCATTTTTAGCGGAAGAAAAATAGTCGCTGGATTTAGTTCAATAGAGGCGAATAACAATGTGTTATTCCAAAAACTTATCGCAGATTATGTAAGCCAGCAGATAACCTTGATGGAATCCGCTATTGACAATGCGCCCCATGTTGCCATCGGTATTGCCAAGGAATTAATAGAAACCTGTTGTATCAAAATCGTGGAGGAAAGAGATGTTGTTCCGGAAAAATCATGGGATTTATTGCAGTTGCTCAAGAACACCAATAGAGAACTAAAACTTTCGCCAGCGGATATTCCAGACGAGAAAAAAGCCTCCAAGACAATCAAAACCATTTTATCAAGTCTTGGCGCAGTTGTTCACGGAATATGTGAACTTAGAAATGATTATGGAAGCGGTCATGGAAAGAATTCGAATTTTACAGGCCTGAATAAACGTCACGCTAGGCTTGCCGTCGGAGCGGCGACTACACTTTCGATCTTTTTACTTGAAACACATGAAATTGTATAATTAATGATAAAATCTTTTGACGAACTCACCCTGCGAAATATTGCAGACGTATTTTCCAATATATTAACGCATAGACAAATAGCTGAACAATTAAGCAATGCACGAATAAGCGAAAGTAGTATTGGAACAAATAAAACCGATCGCGTGTTTTATGCGCTAAAGCAACAACAAGTTCAGGATAGATGTGGAAACAATGTATTAGCACTTATTAAAAACATCCTGAATCCAAAGAGATATAGTGACGAAATAACATTTGAAAACGAGAGGTCACTATTAAACTCTAAACTACTTTACGAGGGAATAGAAATCGATAAATACGGAGACCTTAAACACGTGTTAAAGGCAAGAACAGTTTCTGAAGCAAAAGAAAGATCAAACAAAATAAAGGAAAAGATACACGGAATTGCAATCCATCCTGAAATAGTATCTTACTGCGAAGAAGAAGCACTAAAAGAAAATTATTTCCATGCCATTCTAGAAATAACAAAATCTATTGCTGAAGCCCTCAGAGGGAAAAGTGGATATAATTCTGATGGAAGTGATCTTGTCGATGATTGTTTTGGATTGGGTAAAGACAAAAGACCAATGCTGGCGTTTAATATGTTGCAAAATCCAAGTGAAGAAAGTGAGCATAAAGGTTTTGCAAATTTTCTCAAGGGGTTCTTCAGTATGTACAGAAATCCTAAAGCACATAACCCTAAAATACTTGAAGATACACAGCTTTCTGATATGACGGAGGTATTGGTTATTGCCAGTATGATTTTTAGAAGACTAGATATTACCTATAAAACTGGTTTAAAATAAAACATCTTTTAGCAGCTAAATATGATAGAATTATTCAAAAAAGATATTCAGCTAGCAAATCATTACAGCATTTCACTGGCGCTCCTAACATGGAGCATATCTTTTGTCGAGCAATAATGGCTACCTTGATTTTTGAATAATCTTGCGGTTAAATTCACAACCTTTTGTTCTATTGCGTCATTGTTCTTCGCTCAATGGTTTTGATTGGGCCAAACGTAGAAAACCGATTAAGGGATTACGAGTGTAAGTTGGAGAGCTGTTAAATTACCACTAGCTTAAAGGTTTACCTTCTTATGACAGCTCTTAAAACCAAATTTATGATAAATGCGCTTGCACTTTCGATAGGGGTTGCAAATTATACCATCAAAGGATTTGAACTCGATAATCCTTTTAATGATTCAGAAGATGTCTCAAACAAACTCAAAACACTGGGTTTTAATGTCATTGAATGCCCAGATTGTGACCGCGTAACTATGGGCGATAAAATTTAAGAATTTGGTCAGAAGCTAAAAAAATATGATACGTGCCTTTTTTATTTCGCTGGACATGCAATGCAGGTAGATGGGATTAATTACCTAGCTCCTGTACTTACTTAGAACATTCAATACTAGAACTTAAATAAGCAAATGAGTATTTATATTTATTTACCCAAAAAACTTTATTATTTCCTATATCAGCTCCTTTATTACTATACTATTTATCGCATTCTCCTTCATTCCTTAAAAAACATTATAAGAAGATAATTAATAATAATTTTCGGATAAGAAGGTATGGAAATTTTGGGAAAAAGATCTTAATGAAAATCTTAACGGCATATTAAAGGCACTTATTAAAATATTAACATTGGCATTTTCGACTAGAGTTTTCAAAAATGAATCTTCGATAATTCAAAAAGTTGGAATTGGCGGCCAGTGTTTGGAAATAATTACTGGAATCATTTGCAGTCTGCTCTTTTATTCATTCGTTAAGGATTTAAATGTGGCTATAGTCGAGGATACACGACTTAAAAAGAACTGATATTGCCTTGATGATTCAATATTGGATTATGATCATTGAGCATGATATGAAAACGGATTTTAGTATCAGAAATTTCCATGTTTTACTTTAGGCCATGTTTTTTGATCTTAATGAATATCACTAGGACAATTCAACTGTCAAAGGCTCTTTAAATTATAGAGTACCTTTGACAGGTTTACTTATAAGACAGAAATTATAAAATTCAGCAAAAGAATTTTGTTTTCTTGTTGTGTCTATCACCTCATACATACTTTTCTGAGCTAAGCATATATCAAAGTAAAAACAAATTGTGCAGAAATACTTTATGCTGTAATCTTTAATTCCTACTATATATCAGTACATTGAATCATTAATTTTGAAAATGAACGATGGCAACAAAAGCATTTGTTAATTTATGCAAGTTCTGCGACAAAGAGAAATTGCTTATAGAAAAGTCACACATCATTCCTAAATGTTTTCAAAAACCGTTAAAGAATGAAAAGAACGAGATGACCGTTATTGATCCTGAACGTAGAAAACGCCCACCTGTACAGGATTTTTTCTTTGAAGGGAATATTCTATGCAGAGAATGTGATAACATGTTCGGAAAAGATGAGGATTACACCGCCAGTTTTTTTAACAAATACAGAAACGATTCCATAATCCCCATAGGAGAAACCCCAAATCTTTTTGGGAAATTTATTTTTTACAATGTAGACACGATGAGGATAAAAAAATGCCTGCTCTCAATCCTCTGGAGAATGTCTATATCCAACAGAACCGAATTTAAGCACATCAATCTTGGTAAACTCGAGCTTAAATTAAAGAACGGTTTAAAAACGGATGAATTTACAAAAGAAACTTTCTTTCCTGTCCAAGTAGGTACAACAAAGCACATTGACGACATAAAGGCACGGTTCCTCAAAGTCCCGAACAAAAGCATTAAACTTAAAACAGGCAGTTCCTATGCTTTCGGACATGCGATGCTATTGCCAGATATCGTTATCTTATTCTATGCGACTTCGTTCTTCACAGGTGACACTACATCTCTCGGATTGAAGAAAAACCAACCTTTGCTTCTCAATTATACCAATCAAAAAATGACTATGAATTTCCTTCGAGGAATAATAAAAGATATTAAGGATGCCCCACGCAGTTTTTAAACGATCATCATTCCCTGCAATAAAAAGATTATAAAAGCGGTGTATAATCCGGGTTTGTAACCAAAAATTTTGACAACAAAAGAAACAAATTTTATGATTTTTTCCGAGAGTGTTAAGATAAGATGTCTCATTCCATTCCCACTTTCTGTTTCATTTTTATTAACCAACATTCTTATAATTTAATTTATACAAATAGAAACTCCGCAAGCATACTTAATCACGTTTACGCCCCAACCAAAAATGAAACAGATTTTCGACTTTACAAAGAACTACTCGGGAGCTATCGAGACAGATAATGAAGCATTTCCATGTAACCTTTCCTTTGACAACGGAAGGATAATTTTTTCCTTGGTTCGGCCTGACAATTCTTTAGCTCAAGACCCCGGGATGAAAAAATTTTCAGGTTATATCTCAACTGAAAATGGAATTATGAATTTTTTAGCTACCGATGCTTTTCAAACTTTAGGGTCGTCAAATTGGAGAACTTATGCTAAAGAACAGCACCAAGCAAACTCGTTGATCGTTACATTTGAAAATAACGATATCAAAAACCATTATTTTACTCAGGCAAATATTGAATATGATAATCTTGATCAGATTGGTAACTTAAGTTGGACAGAGATCGATAGTAATTGTCATTCTACGACTTTTAAACTTATAAAGGCATTTGAAGACATCAATTTTAGGCAAGAGCCTGATTCTATAATTTTGAATAACTATGTCAATTACCTACAACAATACGACAAGCGGAATATTTTGACCGTAATTAGCTCTCCTTTTATAAGTTACAAATCAAAAAACAGATTAACAGCAACTGAATTTGGACCGTTAGCAATTAGGTTTTCTTATTTTTTACAACTATTATTTGGCATTAGGCAGTCGGTAACCTCTGTATTGCTATTTGAACACCATGTTCCAAAGAAAGGGAATGGACCCAGCCCTTATTATTTTTTCAATCAGGAAATTATAAAAGCACTTGGCAATAGCAGTTCCCGGAGATCTATTAAACCGCAATTTAATGTTGAAGATTTGGATAACGTTTCTCTGCTTTATATCGCTTGGCATCGTTTTACAATTACCCAACAACAAATTTGCAGGTTATATTTTGGAGAAATTAACAGTAAAGAATACATCAGAGATGATCGTTTCAAAAACCTTTGCTCAGTCATCCAAGGACTTGAAGCTTTTGGCTTTCTCACTGAAATACCAAAAGTAAAAGGTGATATGAATGCCAAGCTTAGAAAAGCCACAAGTGCTGAACTACAAATTCTGATCTTTGGAGAAAAAGGACTGCAATTCATGCAAAAGCTCTACGAATTAATTGGGGTGCAAAGAGATCACTACCAGCACCTAAATAAACCTTTGAAATTTGATCTCAATGAAATACCGGAAGATATTATGACTTTAAATTCATTGATGCAGGCTATTATCAGATATCACCTTTTAAAGGCAATAGGATTAAATCAGGATAAGATAGAAAAAATAATCCTTGGAGATATTTCGTTTATTAAAAGGAAGTTGCAATCGATAAAATTACGAGTGGAAGAACGATATACTTAAAAAACAAATGAAAAATAAATACCAACTGGCCAATTTTTAAATGTGAGGTATGGATTGCGTTAAATTCTGATATTAAGCCCCCGTATTCCTAATCTTTTAGCTTGTTTACTTCAAGAGGAGCCGAGTCAGGATCGTTGACAATACGCATTCAGCTTAATAGGCTTTTTATTACTAGATTGCCTAAAATTAAGGATTAATTGATAAAGGTGGAACTTTATCAATAATTGGTTACAATATAGTGAATGCTATATTTGCAAAAGGGAGGCTTTTACTTCTAATTTTTTTAATGACGCTCAGTATGATCAAAAATCTAAATGAAGCAACCTTGACGGCGAGGCTGCATAAAATCTTGGAAATTATTTTCCCATCCTTTAAAGCCTTAGATATTGTACATCAGGAATCTTTCACAATTAAATTTGGGCATCATAATGTAAAGGTTAATAACAAAAATCCAAATAAGTACCCAAATAGAGCAATTTTTGATATGCTTTTGTCCTTAGGTGATAAAAACATCATGCTTGTCGAACTAAAAAAAGAAGGGCACGACATAAGTGATGAGGATATCAAGCAAGGCCTTTCGTATGCTAGATTGATACCAAATATGCCACCTGTGGTTTTGATTTCAAATGGAGATGATAATCGTTTATATGATTCATATACCATGTTGCCTTGTAATGAGGATTCCATTGACATAGATTTTATCAAAAACAGAATCCAGAATTCTTTTAAAATAGCTACATCAGAATTCAAAAATGCAGTTAATCTATTATTAAACAGGCAGCCAGAACTCATCGGAAAGGTAATTTCTCAAATTAGTAAGTATAGATTTGATCAACAGTCAGGTGATATTGCACAATTAAGCCAAGTAATCTGTAAAGATTTTCAGATAAAAAGAACAATAGTAAAGAGAATCTATAAATCGCTACTAAACGAAGAACATGTTTATGGTATTGTAGGACATGCATTTAGTGGCAAAACAAATATTCTCTATCAGTTCTTTCGCGAATATGGATTTCAAAGGGAACACTTTATTCTTTACATAGACCTAAAAGATCAGAATTTTTCTATTTTTAAACAGCTGGCACAAGAATTTTCAAGAGAAACAAAAGATTATATCAGCAAAGAAAAAATTCGCGAGTGGTTCAACTCAATGCTGCACTATGAAATAGATTCACGTTTCATCCTCCTTGTTGATAATTTAAATAATGAAGTATCCACAGAAATCACAAACGAGCTGATTGAACTTATTGAGTTATTCAGGGGAACAAATCATCGGATTATATATACCATTGATGAATGGACCTATAAAAATTTAGCTTTTAGAACTGACCGTAATTATAAAAACCTGATCGGTAGAGTTACCAAAATTTATACAGTAAATGACATTACGGATAGAGAATTCCGAGGAATCAATAATTGGCTATATAAGGTTTGTAAAACTATCATTCCACCTGGCGGACATTTTTGCACGGAATATAGAAAAGTTCGTGCACTTCGTGTAATTGCCGCAACTGCTTCCAAACACAAAATTATGGAAGGAGCATACAGCAGATTTGGGACAATTGCCGATATCTCTCTAATCAACAGTATTGCTTATAGCCCCATATTTACAGATTCCATACACAATATCTTTAAAAAACTAATTGTTGCATTTTTTGCAGACAAAAAATTCGCAAAAGAATTCCCGTATCTAGGAATTTTGGGAAGTACAATTGGTGCAGTCTCATCAGCAAGCGTTAAGGCAATAGTCAGTGAAGCTGAATATCAGGAAATATTAGAGTCGGGATTGGTGACTGAACGTAATTACAAAGATATAAAAGTTCTTGTCCCAAAATTACCTGAGCTCATGATTAGGCATGGTATAGATTTCTTAGTTATGTATTTGTCTGGTAAAACAGCGCAGCAATCACTTAGTGAAATGTATAAAGACTTTTTAGATTGTTGTGAGTATTTTCCTTCATCAGATATCATTGGCGCAGGTATTATGCACCAATTTAGTAGTAAGAATATTGATTTATGGACTTATTTCATTCAAGAACTAATTAGTGATGAGCCAACCTCATTACCCATAACGAAGGGAACGGAAATTCTGACTTTCTCAAAAAGGTATGGCCAAATAAAAATCAGCTTTGAGAGCGACATGGAAATGGAAAGCCTTATTTCTCAACACCTTCCTCATTCCATACTTGCTCAACTTGTGCAATATCCAATGGAAAGTGAAGATAATACAGGAAAGAGAAGTTATGATTTTTTCGTCGATCTTTTACTAACCCTAGGATCGAAGAACGAATTTATCTATAGGGTCGATAGTGGTTCTTTTGATGAGATAAGACCAGTTCTAACTTGGGAAATCCCTGGAATCGGGACAGTAGCAAGTGAAAAAAACGGAGTTATTGAAACCTTAGTACAATCTTATCAATTGTGTTTCCTAAAAAATCCGGATATAATAGAAAGACTTTATGAAAGAGCGCTTGAGGAACAAAGTTATTCCACCATTTGGCGAATAAACCTAGCAATGAAACCACTACTTCACATCACAGATACAACATTAGACTTAAAAGCAAGACGACTTGAATATAAAAGTCATTTAGAAATATATAAGAAACTGGATGAAGTTACCGGTTTAGATGTAGCAGAGGGAGTCGAGAACACAACAAAGATTGAAAACCCGATGCAACCTCCAACGATTTCCATTTTGAGTGATTTAGAAGTTAGGGAGGTACAAAAAAAATCGATCAGCCAAAGTAAAAAATATGGTCGAAATGATAGGGTCAACGTTAAATATCTTGATGGAAAAACAATTCTAGATATTAAATTCAAAAAGATTGAACAAGACTATAATAATGGAAAATGTAAGATTTTAACCCCTATTATTTGAGATTATTGCTCTTGTTTAAAAATTTCTGAGTCTTGGAATGTTTTAATACCAACATTTCTATTTTCTTCAAAATATTGAAAATATCCCTTATGGATCATTAGTTTTGCAATTTCTTCAGAAGAAGGGTAAAAATTAATCATAGGTTTGGTAGCAGTTGCAATCAAAAAATCATAATCAGTCAGTTCCTTTGGCCAATGGAATTCCAGTTCACCATTGCTATTCAAAATCGATTTTTCATCTCCTACAAGATATTCTTTTATATTAAATCTGCTACCAAAATTTAAACTCCAGAAATTCAGCAGTGACTTATAATTTTGCTCATTTTTTTTCCATTCAGGATTAATCAAAATCCCCAAACAGCCCCAACCCCAATTAAATCTTTGATTTGGCAGTTCAGTCTTATTCTGTTCTGCCTTAATTGTTTCATGAGATATCTCCATTAGCATTTCAGTATTTTTGATAACATCCTTAAAAGGAATAAAACACGCAGTTCCCAGCGTTTCTTCTTTATCACATCCCTTAGAAAAAACCATTGTGTAAGTCTCCTCTCTAGAAACGGATATTTTACCATACCTAATCGGTGCAGAAACATAACATTTCTGGTCGACATTTAAGATTGAATTACGCAATTTCTTCCTTATTTCATTTACATCCCAAAGAAGTGAGCCAATGATTAACACCCCACCATTTAAATTTAATTCCATCAACAATTTACCTTTGTAGTATTAAAATGCTAAAATTTAACATTTATAATCTTATAATGCAAAAAATAACCAATTCTTAATTCAAAATCAAGTTGGCAAGTTCTGCTTACCCAAAAGATTAAATCATTTGATTAGAATAACCCTGCTTTCAAAAAACAAAATCTCCATAAGAAAAATGAAATCTGCACATTTGTGTATGAGCAGAAGATTAATAGTTAGCCTGATTGATGAAAATTCACTTCTTGAATTCAATGAGATAGATTGGACCGAATTAAAAAAAAATGCAAGAGTCGTTTTGCAATCTGAACTTCCTAAGGAGGATGTTATTCAGATGCGCGATAAAATTGGCTCCTCACATTGTTTATTTTTAAATAGCATAAAATTTCGTGTAAACGAAGCATTGCTTAGGCACATGGCATATTTAGATATTGTTTTTGTAAGAGAGGAAGATTTGGAAGTAATTGATCTCGAAGCCTGCAAGAACAGCGACGTTGAGGTAATATTTATTCCTCAGTTGGCTACCGAAAAAGAAATAGCAGATCGGATAAACACTTGGGCAATAGCTCAAACAGATTTAGACCCGAAATTTACGATCAGATATCATCAAGATGGTGAAGAGGTATATAAGATTTTAAAAGATAAAGGTGTGGCATATCTTTATCATGCCAATACCTTATCTACATCTCAGACTTTCATTGAGGAAGGCGCTTTATTGTCCAGAAATTATGTAGAGAAAAATAAATTGTTACAAACAGAGCAGGATAGTGATGATAAGGACAAAAAATACGGTATATGGGATGATGTATTTTTAGATGGTGTGGACAACCATGTGGCCCATAGCAGAGATAATATTTACGGTCCAGTATTATTTCTATTAAAGCCAGAGATTTTATTGGAACTTGGAGAGCATCCTTTATTGGTAACTCAATTTAATCCTCAGCACTGGCATGAAATTCCGACATGGAAACGCCGATATATTTATAATCTGAATCATTTAGAGCAGAACTATAAAACTTTTCAAAATATCAGCTCTAGAATGATGTTTACTATAAGAGGCACCGATAAGCATATTAATTTACGTAAATACCTGACGGAGATTATTGTTGACCCCAGCGAATTCACCGTTCGTGGTATTCCAATGGGAGAGTTTTTGCAGCAGCAAATACGTAAATCACTTGATGATAATGGATTAAGCAGCATAGCGGTTACAATTAGAGAACATACTATTCAGAAAACCAATTGTTCCTGTTTTCATGAGTATAATGTATTAAAAGCAAAAGAACCGCCTACCGAACTTAAAAAGCGTCTTAAACCGAAAAATAGGAAATAAAAAGCAGCAAATCGCTCGTATAAATAACTATATTATCTAATCCTGATTACCAATATTTGGCAGTGTAATTTCTGTATTAGTCTTAACAATATTCATATAACTCTTACCAGAAAAAACCGAATTCATACAGAAAATGAGTTGCTATATTGAATAACTGCTTAATTCAGGTTCATTTCCATAGACTTGGCCGTCTTTATATAACTCAAATCCTGAAACCTTATTTTGATTATAAATAGCAATAGTTTTAGGTGGCCATATCAGCGGATCCTCCGATTTTTCCCAATCAATCCCGATATCCTCAGGATAATAATCCCATTCATCCCAGGCGCGTTCTTTTACCATCAGTCCGTCGTAACCGAGTTTTTTAGTCAGATATTCATTTCTGTTGCCTTCCCAATCCGGGCTGTAACTTAAAAGATCTGCTGCTTTATAAAAGTCTATATACTTACTGTTACCTAAGTCAAGATGTTGCTCAGAAAACCCCGCGTAGGATAAGAAACTCTGAACGCAGGATGCGTCCAGAGGCTGTTCAGCATCAAGAATGCTGATGTTTGTATCCAAAAATTTGATAAACCTTCGCAAATCCAAGATTTTCATATGCTTCTCCACCTGATAATCTCGATTTCGGCAAAACCAGGTGGCTAAACAAAAGTGCCGCATCCATGCCGAGAGAGGTGTAAAAAGAATCACCGAGTGTAAGACTATTCCATCCGACCCCTTTTCCTGATTGAATATGGATATCGTTTCCTAGGAGTCCAAGAGAGCCGTGGAACAATTTTACGGTATCAAGATTTTTCAATCGATTGTGTTCCATAGAAAGGATGTTAAATATTTACAGCGATAATTCAGATTTTAGGTCTATTGGATAATTAGCGGTGAGTACCTCGGTCTTGCTTTTCTGCTTTCCACCTTTCGCATTCACAGAAACCTGCTGCTTTACAGACCATTGCGACCAACCGTATTCTTTGGTGTATTTTTCAAGCAGCGGTGATGGGTAAGAGGAAAGAAGGAACTTACCCTTAATCTTTGCAAGCAAAAAAAGAAGTGCCTCAAAATCCTGCTCGGAATACCCATCATAGTGGCCACAGTCTGAATTGTAGTATGAAGGATCACAGTAAAAGAAACTATCTACGGTATCGCGACTTGCAATGATGTAGAGCGCATCCGCGCACTCTATCTGGCAGTTCTGTAGCCTGATAGCCATCTCCTCAACAAACCCCTCCTTTTTAGAATTTATTTTTTTTGTTGTGGTATTACTTGATTTGTCATATCCCCAGCTGCTGTCAAGCTGCGAGGAAAAGCTTTGCGATGAAGTCAACCAAACCGCCCATGCCCTTTTTATCTCCGAAAACATATCCGGATTGTTATAGATTACCGAAGCCTTTCTGTGCAGATCCCTGGAATGTAGGGAAATCCTAATTTCCTTTTCAAGAGAAGTGAAATCCTCCTTTGCTACTCTGTAAAAGTTCATCAGTTCCCTGTTGGTATCATTGATTACCTCAACTTTTGATGGTTCTTTAGAAAAAAAACCGCTGCGCCCCCAACAAAAGGCTCACAATAAAGTACATGTGGTGGGATTACCGATACAATACGTCTGGCTAATTTTTGTTTACCTCCATAATAGCTTATGGGAGTTCTTAATTTTAGTTTGGTCATAAATTCTAATACAAGTCGTCAATACTCAAATCAACTTTTTCACCCTCTATCATTACAGAAACCCTACATTTGATGTCAGGCGTGTCCATACTTTCCACTGGATAGCGCTTGCCGTTTAAGTTATGTAACGGGTGATTTTCCTTAAGATCAAGGGTAACCCATCCGGTCGCCCGGATGTGGTCTATCTTAGCTAAAAGCTTTCTCATTGTTCTTATGCCTCTAGAAGCGGTTATCGACCTATTTCCTCACTTGGTGAGATATTATCCTCCCGCTGGTTTTCCCAGGGAAACCGCTCTTCTTGATTATTGGGATTGATTTCGCTTTTCTGGGAAGTTTTTTGATCAGCAGAGGCTATATTTTCTTTTCCCTCTTTTTTTTCGGGAAAGATTTCATCCTGGCGGATAATAGCCATATTCTTATCATAAACATCAAGGCCCTTATACTGGGGGTTGGCAGTTACCAGTACTGCAACAGCTTTCTTGCCTACTATCATTTCAGCCGGAGCCATATGACCACTTCTCAGCATTTTCATCATACCATCCTTCCCCAGTTCAGTCAGGCCTTTGAACGGATACTTGTCGATGGCATCAGACAATTCAAATTTGAATTCCGGGTAAAACTTTTTCAGCGGATGATTGCCGTAAGCATCCTGCACGTCAAGATTGAGTTTGAACCATACTTTTTTCTTTTCCGAAACCTCACTGTTTTCGGATTTTGTATATACTTCCCGTTCCAATGAATTTCCTGAAAGCAGTTTATATGCCTGCAAGGCTGTGATGCGGTTATCCCTTTCCAGATCAAAAACCTGCCTGACAGGTAGTGCATTTCCGGCCTTATTCAGGGTTACCTCATAATCGTTTAGAAAATACATATCGCTCTGTTTTGAGCGGTTGAAGTTCAGCATGAACCTGACCTGGTCTGAGCCTATGGCCGGATTCTTTTTAGCTTGTGGCGATGTGTAGCTCTGCGTCACCCCCAGGGTAAAGGCAGGGAGTTCCCTGGAAATTGCTGACTCAAGCACATCGTTAAGTTTTGTTCCAAAGCCCAGGTAATCCAGGCTCTTTTTTAGATACTCTAAATTTTGTTCATTCATATCAATAAGTTTTTAATTAAAATAGGCTGAGCTGTTGCTCAGGATGGGGAGGCTCATAGCCATTTTCTCTGGCGAGGTGTTCGCCAAGCGAGACTGCCAGTTCTTCAATGGAGCCATATCCGCAATCTTTTAAAAAAGCAGAAAAAAGAAAATGTGACCGGTAGCCCGTACCGGATATGATATGGGAATCTGACCGAAACTCCAGGTGTACGACAGTAGGTTCCCTTTCATCATTCCTTTTCGCGGGCCAGTTGTATACATAATCCACATTGACATCGAAGCCAAAAACCCTTATATCGAGATTGACATCTTGTTTGAAAATTTCTGGAATCATGAGATGGATTTATAACAAATTCGAAAATGCCTGACACTGGTCCTAAATCCGGTGATCTTGCAAAATCGATTCAGTGAAAAAAGTGATTCCGTGCATGAAAATTCAACAGACTTGAAGCGGAAGATCACTTTATAAGGAAAAACCAAAAAAGTTGCATCTAGGCCTTTAAGCCATAGAGAAATTTTACAGGTCAGCACTATGGCAGGCAAATCACAACCAAAAAGCGTTCTAAATCTTGCATTCTTAAAAGCTAAGCCTAAAGAGCCTATGGCTTCTGAAGATGGAAGAAAACCCACTATAATCAGGGCGGCGCAATGAAAATCGATATGCATGTTGCCCGATAGATTTTTGGAAACATCCGTTTTTTTATAGAAAAGATAAACAATGCGGATACTGACCTGTGGCAGCCCAGATGGGATTAGGTAGCAAAAACCATTTTGCTTAACCCAATCATCTTCTGTTTTCATCTGGATACGCTGCGACCATATCCCCTGGTGTATTCACTTTTGAATTCTTCAAGTTCTCTCTGCTGCAAAAGCTCATCAGATATTGAACCGTCGGTTTTTTTCATTTCCAGAAACGCAGATTCAAAACCGGCTGAAAAGGGATCCTTATGAATACTTACATCCATTATCGGGGCAAGATTCTTCATCAAAAAACTTGTAGTGGCCCCTTCTTTTAAAACAGTAAGGATTAGGGCTGTACGGCTGGCCAAAATTCCCTGAGCTTCGCTGGCCCGATGCTGAATCATTGTCCCATCAGTGAGCTGCACAATTCGTCCCATGGCAAAATCTTTCTTTTTCTTTTCATCTAATTGCTCTCCATTGATCTGGAGTGGAATCTCTACCCCTATAGGATCATAGGAGATAAACTCCCTTGTCTCACTGTCATATTCAAAAACAATAGTCTTGGTTGAGCCATCAGGAAAATTGATGGGTTTTGCGATATTCTTAACTTCTCCTGAAATCAATTCATCAGCTTCGATATCCAATAAATCCGGCGAGCGTTTCGGCTCCCTATAGATAGGATGTAATCTGATTTCGTGAAGACTATTTGCATCGGTATTTAAGGATAGTTTTGCATCAAGGCTGTCAATGGTAAAAGATTCGCTTACCAGGTTTTGAAGATTGACCAACGATGTCCTTCTACCCGAAAGAAGTGCGGAAAGATCCGTTTCATCCAATAGGTACCTGGCCCCATCGTATAAGCCCAGACTGGAAAGCGCTGCAATAGGCAGGGCCTCTTCAATTAGTATATTTTTCATAAATTTCTTTTATCTGTTTAAATCGGAAAAAGAATGATCCGGGCTTTCTCCAAAGTTCTTTTCTGACTGAATTTGCCATTCGGTACTGGCTTCACGCTTGAGGTAGAGAAGCGCTGCATAGAGTTTGTCCTCCCGGCTTAATGTAAAAGCGTTACCATTGAGGCTTTCCTGCATCTTGAGCCTTCCCTGTTTTAAATGGCCTAGAACCTCATAGACCGAGCCATTGTAAGGAATCTTATCCCCGGTGGTGAGATACCCGGGAGTTTTCAAGGAAGCAGGCTTCATCGAATTTAAGGATACATTTTCTTTGCTGAGTTCCTGTTTTCTTTCTATATCCATGATATAGCTTAGTATCCGCTCAGCATCCATTGCCGCCGAAAAAATCTCAAAGGGATTGTTCTCCAGAATTGATATCCAGCTTTCCACGTATGCATAATGTTGTCCGGGGTCATGTCCGATGCCAAGTTCCTGACCGATTAGCATCGAAGCGATTTCAGCTCTGAGTTCCTCTCTTGCATATAATTCGGCCCCAAAACCTTTCCCCATCTCGCGGTTTAACCGGTCCGGATGCCCCGTCCAGTGGCCCAGTTCGTGGAGTAGTGTAGCATAATATTTAGCGCTTTCAGAAAACCAGTCTTTATAGGGAAGGGTTATAGAATCTTTTTTTATATCATAAAAGGCATTTTCAGAATATTGGTGAAGTACTACTGCGCCGGAGGAGATGACGAGCTTCTCCGCCCTTTCTATCGGTATCCACTGGTTACCTGGCTTTTCCCTTTCCAGCTGCGGCATACCATCAATCTGGGCACCATTAAATACATAAGCGTTACGAACAATGGCATGGGGAAGTTCCCTGGTTTCCTTTATCGGTTTCCCGAGTTCATCATGCATCACCTTTCCCGAGGCATCACGCTTTACCTGCTCATCCCTTGTCTTTACAAACTGTATGAGCATTGATTTTTCTCCCTTCCTCACTTGCATTCCGCTTTCCTCAGCCTGCCTGTAGGTCATCCACCTGGGATCTTCCCTGCCTGCCATCAATAGCGAGAGCGCGTTTATTCCCCTGTATCTTTTACCGCTTTGAAAATTATAAGGCATTAAGAAGGGAATGCCGCCTGAATCCCATGGAATCTGCCAGGGCGCAGTTCCGGCGCGAAGTCCCTCGATTACTTTTTCGGCAACCTGAACATGCAAGGGTTTATGAACATCTTTTTTATCCATCCTGCTCTTCCTCCATATCCGCAAAGCCAATTCCATAAACCCAGGCCTCGTCCTGGTTTAGCTCCACTTCTTCTACAATCGCGAGCATTTCCAGCTTTTGCCTGAGGGTTAAATAGGCTGAATTTTCCATAAAATTTATTTGATTAGTACTGGCCGCTTTATAGTAGCGAAGAATGAAGTTTACCGGATCGATATATACTCCCCCCAAGCGCAGACTAAAGTGCAGGTGTTCGCCTGTTACCCTACCGGTAGATCCCGTTACTCCTATCACTTCGCCGGAACGGATTTCTTCGCCTTTCTGAACCAGAATAACAGAGAGGTGGCCATAGATGCTTTCTACTCCTGAATGATCGATCCTTATAAATTTTCCAAGTATCGGATTGAAGCCTGCCTGGGATACCTTTCCGGCAAAAAAAGAAAATACAGGCTCATTCCTTGCACGCAGATCGATGCCTCGATGAAAGTCTTTTTGATGTGTTACCGGATGGATCCTGTTACCAAATGCGCTATTTACCTTCATTGAATTCAGTGGCATGGAAATCTGGGAGTATGCTGACAAAGAAGAGAAAACAACTATTAGTAATATTCTTGCCAGAGACCTAGCGCTCAAAAGAAACCTCTTCACTAACATCAACGATCTGGTTTCGGGAAATATAATCCTCCAGGGATATCATGCTTCTTTTCATGACCTCCGGATTTTCTAAGGCAATTTTCATCGCGGCTGATGTGTGACTATAGTCAGTATACTCCTGTTTCATATTAATGTCGAGCAGGTCTTTAAATGTGGCAGCATCCATGCCTTTTACTCCGGTCATGATATCCTTATACAGCTCATTTTTATTCTTCAGCATAAGGAGGGCATCCGGGGAATACCTGCCCAGTGGACCACTACCAAAACCGACGCCAATGGTATCGTTTTTTATATCCACTGTTGCGATTACGCCAATCTGGCCCTGCCTGGAAACAGGATCTGTTGTCAGCTGCGGATGTACCACCACAAGCTGGCCGGTTAGTTCTTCCATAAAAATTGATTTTTAAGAATGAAAAAAATATATTTTTTACCGCTTCACGCCGCCCGACATTGAAGCTTTGGGACTTTCGCTACTTTTTGAACTGGAAGCCTCTGTCCTAAATTGTGTAACCAGTACTTGGATTTCATTATTGATGCGCATGAAGTTTTTACGTAGTACCTCATCCTTTTTCCCGGCAAAATCATAATACACCGGCATATCAGGGTAAGCCTTTTCTTCCCTTGCTATCGCCTTCATATCCAGGTTAACCCTGCAGTTGATTGCCGAGGTCTCATACTTTCCCGTATATTCTTCTACCGCATCTGCTGCCAGCATGCCGACAAGTTCCCCGGCTTTTAATGAGGCAATTTTACCGGCCGGAATCAGTGGTTCAAGTTTTTCAGAGAGTGAAAGCGAGGTCTTGGTCCTGTCAATTGATAAGCTTTCGGACTGTTGCTTTACCTTTCCCAAAAGCCGCTCCAGCCATTCGAGCGTTTCCTTATTTCTAACCGATCCGGAAAGTACATTTCCAACTACAGAGGTAATCGTTGTCGCGGTATCCTTTCCATACTGCTGCTGAAACTGTGGAAGTTCCTGTAGTCCCATGAGTACCGCAACCTTATTGGATCTGGCGGTGGCGATGAGATTTTCGATGCGGTGTACAAAAAGGGTCGGTAGCTCATCAATAATTAATGCCGAGGGCTTATTGCCCTTAGAATTGATCAGCCGGGTTAGCCTGTTGAGTACCACAGAATAGCAGGCAGAATTGATATTCTGTGTATTGGGATCATTGGCCAGGACCAGCATGGATGGCTCAACATGAGAGGAAATTTTCAGATTAAAATCATCACCAGAAAAAACCCAGAACGTTTCCTTTGTAGCTAGTCTGGAAATGAACACTTTAAGTGTTCCAATCTGCCCCTCCAATTGATTGAATGCTTTGGCCTGATAGGCGGTAGCAAAGGGAGATAGCAAGCTCTTTAGTTCCGGATTGGAAAAAAGAACGGAAAATATTTGCTCGTAGCTGCAGTTTAAAAAGGAAAGTACATGGGGAAAGGTAGAGAAACGCCCACTTTCATATTGTGAAAAAAAATAGATACACGCTGCCAGGAAATTCACCGCACTCTGGGTGAAAAACTGATCACTTCCCCCAGATTTATCTCCTTTCTTGAGTGCTTCCACAAGGGCTTCCGCTGTCTCGCCTGCATCTGCCAGTGTAATGATATAATCGGGCCTTAATACATTGATTCGCCTGCTTTTCTCTACCGCTGTTAAATTAATGACATGAAAATCGAATCCTGAAAGTCGTCCTTGCTTTTTCCCAAGCAGGTAGTGATAATAGGCAATCTGGCCTAAATCAGGGAATTTGAAATCATAACAGCATATACAAAACTCCTTAAAAATCAGCTGCCGGATAAAAGGCATAACCACTCCAAAACTTTTACCCGATCCCGGTGTCCCGATCAGAAGCGTTCCGCGAAAAATATTTTCAATATTGATGAACCCCGCATGTACTTTTTTCCGGTAGTAAAATAGTGAGGGGATGGAAACTGCGAATTTTCCATTCACCGGTTTCCTCGCCTGCATAAAAGATTCCTCTTCAGTATTCCATTTATCCTTTCCCAGCGTAGAGCTGATAATCTTGGAAACGTTATCCATAGCAACATGGACCGATATAGTCCCCGCTACCAAAAAACCTACATAGCCAATATCCTCCCAGCTGGTGTAGTAACCTATAATTACTCCCGTGTTACCGAAAAAATATATGCTAAAAACCATAGAAACCGCCCCGAAGACGAACGGAAGAACAATGGCTGTTTTAGCTTTTAGATCCTTTTCTTTTTTACTTAAAGTGCCAATTGAGACCAAAGCAATGAGCAGAAAAGAAAAAAAACGACTGTAGATTGGATGTTGATAGATGATAATCCTGGACATGCGGATAAGAAAACTGCTTAGCCCGAAGCGATGCCCAGTCTGGCTTTCCAAAAGTTTCGGTGAATACACGAACACCAGTATATCTAGTAGAAGGGCTAGGTAAATGGCGAACTGGAGAAAGCGGTGCAGGCTCTGTTGTTCCTTGCTTTCCTCCATCCTTAAAAATTAAAAGCTATCAGCCCTTAGAATATCAGAATAACGGAGTGAAAGTTGAAGGTTTCTTCTTGAGACCTGCTTTTCCGAGAGTTCAATACTGAATACCTTATCACCGGGAAATGTTGCTTTCTTTAATATGTAGATATTGCGGTAAGCGTTTTTAAACCGTTCAAATGGATAAAGACAAAAGACAGGTTTTAGTTCTATGGACTGTACATTGGTTGATTTGTTAACCTTTCGGTCTTCAATTTTGAACCTAAGTTCATCTACATCAAAAACAAGGTTGGTTTCATTTTTAAAACCCAGGTCTAAAAGAACACAATCGCCAAGTGTAAAAATCCTGTTCACGGTTATCGATATTCCATATCCTGTTTTACGGTTTACATATCCCTTGTTGCGCAATTTCAGTATGGAAAGTGCATTGGCTTTCATTTCAACGGTTGATAATCCTTCCCCGGAATTTTCCAACGGCCTCATGTACTGAGGAAGAATCTCAACCTGCGTGGCAATAGATTCAGATTTTTGCGACGGCAGAAAACATAGCCTAAACTGGGAAATAAAGGTTTCACCGACAATGGTAACAAGGCCTGCTTCACCGCTGGATAGTAGACCCGGAATGGAATCAGGGACAGCTTTGACCCTGAGAATATTCTTTTCCGGAAGATCTCCGATTAAGTTCGGACTGGACAGGTCTACATAAGAGATTTTTTCCGGCGAAATAAAATGTAGGGAGACCGAGCCAGAGATACCGATAACCGGAAGTTCAGATACGGCAAGAGTCCCGGCCTGCTGGGCAAAAAGAGTCAATGAGCACAGTAAAAACTGTACCGCGAAGATTATTTTTTTCATACTTAATAAGATTGTTGCTTTCTTTTCAGCTCATCGGGGTCGATGAGATAGATTTGAGTATTATACCTGATTTTGGCCTTGTTGGAGTGGATAAGCTTGTTGACTGCTGTAGTTGTAGACTGGAACATTTTAGAGAGTATCCCCATCACAAGTTGATTGTTATTTTCAGCTTGTTGCTGAATGGATATCCCCTGTGATGTTGATCCACCAAGATCCCTTGTGAATTCCCTGAAGGCAGAGGAGGGCACATAAATACCGCTAAGCCCGTCATTATCATAAATCTGAAGATTTACAGGAATTATTTCTCCGCCATAGAACACTGACGAGACTGTAAGAGAAACCCGTTGAGCAGAAAATCCCGATATGGTGGCATAAAGGTAGGTCCCTTTTGGGATAACAAACTTTCCAGCCATGATATCATCCAGAAGCCTGATTCGTAGTCTCGAACCAGAAAACCCGGTAATGTCCTGATCAATTATCGCAGAAATTGGGCGTTCATCCGCTGAAGAGATTACAGTATTGAAAGCAGCCATAGCGGCATTGGCTTTTTTTACCGCGATTTTTTTTTTACCCTTCGCTTCTTTTTCGGCAATTTCGATAAGCCGTTCTTTCTCCCTTTTTTCAATAAAAGAAGGATCATTTGCTTTTCCCATACTATCGACCAGCGCCATCTGGGCACGAAAGATCTGCATTGGATCTGCAGGCTCTTTTTTTATCTTATGTTCCGCGCTAAGTTGTCCGTTTTGCCTGATCTTTGACAGTGCAATAGTTAGTGCCCTGTCTTGCTCGGTTTTGGAAAGATTCTCCCTGTTTTTATAAGTCTTGAAATTTTCTTTGTAAGGGGAAGACTTATTTTCTTGGATAGCAGCGGTTCCATATTTCCTTTTCATCACCTGATCGATGGAATCGAGTATCCGCTTTTCGCGCTCGTTATAGGATGAGTTTACCTGCGGCTGCACCTCGGTTTCATCTGCAATGCTTCCAACGGCGGTATATCCATCCGCCTGTTTGAACTTATTCCGGTAGGCATCAAGTTTGCTGGAAAGACCCTGATTTTTTACCTGATCGGATACTCCGGCAACGTTGACCTGGAGTGAATCTTTTCCTGGCATCAGTTTTCCTTCTTTGCCAAAACTACTTTTATAGATATAAAAGAAAAGCAGGATAAAGGGGAAACAGATCATAGGCAGTGCATACCTAGGCTTTTTAAGATCTATTTTTTTCATAACAATAATTATTTTTTTCTATCGCTTATTTTTTCAAGCTCTGAGACCATGGCCGCCATTAGCACGCTATCTGCCGAAGTCAATGAATCTTTAGCGAGCAGCGTTTTTAATGCAGCCCTCATCTCCAATGCCTTCTCCAGGCTATTCACTGTTGTGCCAATTTCAGATAGACCATGGCCAATATTGGTCAGCGCTTTATTTTCAAGCCCTGGTTTCTTTGGCTTTGTCCTGAGCAGCGTAAAACATAGTAAAAGGGAGGAAACCATTAGCAGTACCATTGCTGAAAAAATGGTCTTTGAATATTGGCTAAAAAAACGGGCAGAAAAGATTCTTAGGAAGCTAATTTGCGCTGCAAACTCATTTCTTAGTTCAGAAAGGATGGTTATTCGTCTCATTGGAATGCACTTTTTTCTGTAGTTAAAAGATCCCTGTTTTCTAATGTCTTCCACCGTGTAATCAGCACCGCATGCGGGTTGTTTTCAGACCTTGTTTCCAGATCAGTCAGACTTCCCTCTGTGATAAGTGATCTGGTAATGGTTGAACTCCTGCGGTCGATTTTCTGTGTTCCGTAATACCTGAAGTACATGCGTTTCTCGTCCAGGAAAATAGAATCGGTATGGAGGGTCAATACCGCAGACGAGGAAAGAATAGAGGTAAAAAAACCTTTTTCTTTCAAGTTATTATACTGTAATGCACCTGTTTCATCGATCAGGTACATGGCCTGTTTCATCTGGTATTCAATAAATTTATCATCTGGTACAAGCGAGAAAAAAAGAGAATGGAATCTTGCAATATGTGCCCGGTATTCAACTGATCTGTTTAGTCGTACATCAGTTTGTTTTGCCCTAACAGGCGTTCCGGAAGGATCCAGGATATAAATACTCTTTCTTGAATCACGGACATAACCATAGGCAAAAAAAGAAACAATAGCGACCACGGCTGCGCATAGCAAAAAACTGCCTATAGAAATCAGGGTGGCAAGCCGGATTTTTGATTCGATATTTTTAATCATCATCTCTTCTACCCTCCCATAATCTGTCCTGCAACCCTGGTCATACTTGATGCTCCTCTGCCCATCGAACTTGCTGCAGATAAAATGCCGGATGTTGATACAATCCATGTTGAAATGCTCGGAACAGTTAACATGGTCAGTGCACCTATTATAAAGGTTACGATTACCATTCCAAAAGACAGTATTCCATTACCGGCAAACCATCCCAGTTTTTCAAGACTGGCTTCTCCCGTTCCTATCAGTTCCTGATAGCGTGTTATTTCTGCTTCCAATGCATAATGCTGAAAAAGCGAGGCTACATACATCACCAGATAGGCAATTCCCGAATAAAGATTTACAGAAATAAACCTTGCCACCCAGGTGGAAAAGGAATCCCTGAAAGCAGGAAGAATCGATACCGCAACCGAAAAAGGGCCAAGGATAATCAGAATGGTTGAAAAGATAATCTGGATAATAAATATGATGTAGGTACATATCCTCAATATCCAAATGGCTAGTGTTTCCAGTAAGGAAGTCGCCAGGAGCTGAAGGCCGATCTGCAAACGGTTCCGCATTTCTACAACGGGCTTCCAAACTTCAGAAAATCCTTCTTTCACTGAAGAGCTTACAGATTCCCAGGCATTTTCATACCAGGTATCCGCCTCTGTTTTTGCTGTTTCCGTTTCAGCCTGAAACTTTAAAAGCTGATCTGAAACTTCCACCATCAGCTTCGCCCGCTGGAGCCTGAGATCGTTGATTTCTGCCTGGCTTCCATCGAACATCGCAGAGGTCTTCTGTTCCACAACATCAGTCGGATAGGCAAGGACCCGGGTAAATATGCTCCACCAGAGAATTATCATGGTTAGCCCAAAAGGACGCAATAAAGGCATAATTTCCAGTTGTTTATCGCCGGAGATCATTTCATAACTCTTTATTGCAAAAAATATAAGCATGAAAATCGCAGCCAGGGCCTGTGCATCAGCAATAAAGGCATCATAGTGGGTCCAGATTGTATTTTTCATTTCATGAAGGAAATGCATCATTCCCTCCTCATACACCCCGTTTCCCTGAAGAAAATTAAAGGTATCCTTGAATGAGTCGGGAACAGATTGCACAAAAAAACCGGCAGTGCCGGTCAGGATAGCAGGTAAGGTCATATTTACAGTTTTGATTTTTTAAGGATATCGTCAGCGATCTGGATATCGGTCTTTCCGCCGCTAACATCAACAGGATTCCCTTTCCTCAATTTTTCTGTTGAAGATCGGATGGAAAGAAAAGTTTTTGCTTTTGACTTTTTTATCTCCCAGCTGGCCATCAGTTTTCTGTACTCACCCAGCATTCTGTGATAAGCCATAATCCTTGAACCCCGGTCTATAGTAGTTGAACGGGCTATTTCCAGCCTTTCTAAAAGCGCATGGCTTTCATCGATATACCAGTTAAGTAATCCTGAAGAGATCAGATATCCTTTTTCAGCAGCAGATAACCCGGTTAACAAGTCGGAATCAGCCTGATTTAGCAAACCTTCAAATTCATTCCGGTAATACATCAGCCATAATGGGTCTGCAAAACTCAGCGCTGAAGAATAATTCGAAGCCTCGCTCAATGCGGTATTGCGCAAGGTATCTGAATGCAACTTATAGAGGTTGTCTGTATTCTGCATGGCGGCGGCAAACATTAGCCTTTGCGTCTGCGGTCCCACCGGCCCAAGTGGCCTGAGATCGGTTTTGGGATAATTGGGATGCAGCGCCCAGGTGATCCAATATTCCGGATTCAGGCCCAGAAAACCAGGCTTTGGGGTAAACTTATCCCTATCCCATTGTTTGAAGACCATGCGCTCCTGCTGATAGATAATGTGTTTGTCCGTTATTTTTTTTTGTGCAATTGCTAAAAGACCCAACGCACAAAAAAGAAACATCACTAGATATTTTTTCATTGTTTTAGGAGTTTTGATTTAAATAAAATATTATCCGCTGTGCGCAGATCCTGGTTAATAAAATCCTGATATGGATTCAAAGAACGCAATACGCCATTCATTTTTGCCCAGTACATAGATTTTTTCATGCTGAATACAAGCGCTCGGATGACGCGGAGTTCCAGGGCAATCTTTTTTAGCAGTGCATCCCGCTTTTCAAAATCCATCAATACATTTTCACCCTCTTTTAGTACGAAAGATGAAACTTCGGAAAAAAGCCCTATGCCCCTGTTTTTAACTTGCCTTGCAACATCTTCTGCAAAAAGCAGAAGGTGCGGATCTGACCTGGCCATTGCTAACATTCCGTTACTTTCCGAGGTGATTTCCGCTACCAGACTTCCAATCTGTCTTACGGCAATCGCGCTTTTTAGCCCTTGATCAACTTCTCGGAGCGAAGAAAGGATCAGAGATTGGACCATTACCACTGCCCCTAGATTTACATTAATATCTGAAAGCCTGTTGTTTATAGCATTCTGATAGTTACTATAGGTATTTTCAGCAGCGAGGCGGATTGCACCATTTTCATTTACAATCGCAAAATGTCCCCGGTCGAATACCAACCGTTGGGCCTGGACCGAATAGGTAAGGGCAAGTAATAATACCGTTGTGATATATGCTCCCATAAATTTAGTTTTTAAGTATATTCTTTCTTCGAAGAATACTTTCTATTAGTGCCTTATCCATATTGATAAAATCTGAAAATGGGTTAACTGTCTCTAAAGCTTTCTTTCTATTAGAATAAGAAAGCGTAGCCGCAAGTCCCCGGGAGGCACCCGCTATCAGGCGTAATTCGGTCAATACATGAGAAAAAAGCATCTTCCGGTCACTTTGCTTCATCTGGTTAATATCGCCTATTGAAAGAGCGATTCCATATAAAAAGTTTAGTAATGAATGTGCCTTATCTCCCATATCCATTTCTGCCTTAATCGCAAGAATAGATAATATCGGGTCATCTTTACATAACCAGAAAATAGTTTCTTGGCTTTGCGAGATATCATTAATAAGTGGGTATGCTTCAATCCCTACCTGCGAGGCATCAATTGCAAGGCTCAGCGTTTTAAACCTTGAATGAATATCCCTGTAAGTATTTTTTAACCTCACCATTAGTGTTTTATTTACTTCCTCATTTGCAGAGGCAACAAGCTGCCGATCCCTGGCTTCGGTCTGTTTTCCGTGTTCGGTTTTGCTGTTTTCAACCAGTTGGTGTAAGAGTGTCACGTTAAGCTGGGCATGCGAGGAAAGCGAGAATATAGTCAAAGCGAAAAAAAATACCACATTTTTCATTGCTTGAGTATTTTATGGTTTCGGATAATGTCATCAGCGATACGCTTATCTATATTGATAAATCCCGCATATGGATTGAGCGAATTTAAGATACCGCGCTGTTTCGCCCAATACATTGAGCGATGCATGCCGTAAGCCACTCCCCGCAAAATGGTGAGTTCGGTTACAATTTTGTTCAGCAGTTTGGCCCTTTCTCCAGCATCCATAAGGGCGTCTTTTCCTTCTTTCAATACAAAGGAGCTCACCTCTGCTCCCAATTTTATCGATCTGGTTTTAAATTCCCTTGCCCCTGCTTCAGCGAATAGTAAAAGAAGTGGATCGGATGAGCTGATATTGACAGCCTTATTTACAACCTGCACAATATCCTCCGAAATCTCATAGATATCCTTTACCGAAAGCAGCGACCTCATCACCCCGGATACCTCTGAAAGGCCACGGTAAATAGTTGACTGCAGATCGTTTACAACGCCAAGCTGCCCGGTCACAGCAAGCTGGGCTCTTTGAACAAGGGTCAGGTTGTCACTGGTCCTCGATAAGCCGCTGTTCATTACCCCGGCGTGTGCAGCGGTTGCGGCAGCTGTTGTTGGGTCAAGATATACCTGCGCTCTGGAAATCTGAACGAAAAGCGCAATTGATAAAAAAATGATTATTTTTCTCATACTAGCATGTTTAATTATAAGCTGTTGCATTTACCTTCCGGACAAAATCGGGCAATGAAAGACCACTGGATTTCATATCAGCGATGAACCGCTCAAGGCCCAGGCGGTAGGATCCCAGACGTGAGACATAGGATTCTACCGCGGTTTTTTCAGGTTTCTCTGTTGTGAATGTTAGATACTGAAAAAGGGATACTTCTACGCCATATACCTCACCTATACCCCCGCGCTTGATGTATACCTCTTTGAATTTTCCCCGCCCGGATTTATTTTCCAGTGCATTTACGGTAAAGATTTTCCGCTGCTCCGCCTCGGGTAAGACGAGTAGTTTGGCTACCTGCTCATAATTGCCCTTATATTTAGACTGGTCTAGCAGACAGATGGTATCAGAGCTTGCGAGTATAGAATCCTTGATAACAGCGTTCCCGATAATATCATTCAGTTCCTGGGTTACCACAATAGGTTCTCCCCAGAATTTCCGCATTGTTTTATAGAAGAATAAAAGATAATTGGCCATCAGTGGCGAAGCGATTGCTTTCCATGCTTCCTCTAAGACCAAAGCTTTTCGCTGACCGGTCCTATACCTCATTTTCTGAAGCACCAGATCCATAATTGAGAGCGTAACAATGGGAAAAAGGATCTTATTTTCTTTTATGGAGTCTATTTCATAGACTATAAACCGCTCAGTAAAATCAGATTTATCTGAACTCTCATTCAGTAACCTACCATATTCCCCTCCAAGGCAGAATTTTTTAAGCACATAACGGTACTCATCCAGATCAAAGCTGATTTTTTCCGTTTGCATTATTTCGGCAATTTTTGCTACTGAATAATGATAATAGGTATCAAAGCACAAGGCATATGCTGCATCGCCAAGAAAGAAATCCGAGTAATAGGCAGAGAGCACATTTGAAAAAACCGTATCCTCAATCTGTGAAACATGGCCCTCTGCCCCTTTTAAAAGTAGCCCGATCAGCGTTTTTAGAAAATCCTTTTTTTCAATATTATACTCTGACTCAGATATCAAAAAAGGATTCATCGTTATCGGATGCTCCTCGGTGTAGGTGTAATATTTCCCTTTAAAATAACTGCACAAGCCGGAATAGGAATGCCCAACATCAACTATTACTACATCGTAATTATAGCCCATATACTGCTCGAGCAAGCTGTTCATGAAAAACGACTTTCCTGTTCCAGAATTACCAAGTACAAATTTTGACCGATTGGTGATCCTTCCGTTCTCCATGGGCAAATCTGCCAAATCAATTCCTACCGGGATTCCCCTTCTATCGGCAAAGCGCATTAAAAACGCCGAAGGCTCATCTGCCATCTGCCGTTCCTTATAAAAAAGGCATAATGCAGCATCTGATGTGGTGAGGAACCAATCATATTTTTTAAGCGCTACTGCATTTCCAGGGAGCGCGCTTCTAAAAAGTTCCAGCTGGTTATAGGCATTTTTTGACGGGATAATCCCCTGCTGAAATAGTGCCGCTTCAATGTAATTACAGCTAGTTTCAAGTGAGCCGAGCTTGGAACACACCAGCAGCGAATAATGGGCATTAACCAATAATTGATTTTCCCTTGCTACATCCACCAGTAATTTATCGATGTCCTCTACACACATCTGGTTAGCAGGGTCGGGCACCCCGGAATGGCGCTTCCGCTTTAACTGAAGTTTGTTCAGGGTCATTCCCTGGCCTGGAACCTCTATCAATTGGTTATAGATCAAACATGATATCCCGGGGACAGAAGATAGAAAATGTAAATTATCCATTGGAAATCCCTCTAATCCCTTTCCATCAGTCAGATTTAAATAAGGGCCAATTGATTCCGGCAGATCAATAGCATCTACATCAACAAGGCTCATGCAACGCACAGCCCTTTCGCCCAGCCCAATTTCATTATCTCCTGCCCGAAAATTGTTAAGGGAAAAATGCTCAGCTGAAAAATCCATTGCCAGCATTCTGGCTATGTATTTTTCTATCTCCACCCGGCTTAGCATTTTAGGCGATATCGATGCCCCTTTAAGCAGTTCGGCGATCTTTGCAACATCGGAGAGAAAACCCATGAAGGCCTTCTTATCGTAAACATACATTGCCCGTCGTTTAACCTGACGGGTAATAATCAAAAAACTGGAATGTTCAATATATTCCCGGCCTGAAAAATGTTCATCATATTTTTGTTGCAACCACCCGGTTTGCTCTTTTGGAGAATAAACCGTTCTCGAAAAAATGTCCTGCTTTTGTATGATATAGCCTTCTCCGAGAATCTTGATTACATTTAGTAGTAAACGATGAAAATCTTTATATGCCGCCTCATCAGCGGAATAGATAAGCACAGGATTTGATATGGATAGGATTACTGAAAAATCTCCCTCTTCTCCATATAATACCGATATTCCGTTCACTTCATCAATTCCGGCATAGGGCAATTTAAATTCCTGTTTTCCCATAGCCCCACCTTAAATAAATTCTATGAATGAAAATCCCTTTTGATTTGGTCTTGTCATGGAGGCCGGACCGCTGTTTAGAAAAAGTATAACTCAGACCTGCGGCAATGGAAGCGATGGTAACCAGGCCTCCCATATACATATTTACCATGGCCCCGGAAAGGCCGCCTAGTACCAGGCCAAGGCCTAGGGAGGAAATGCCATAGGCAATATATTTGCCCTTGAATCCCCGGTAAACAAGGGGCTTTTGCAGCCCCTTGTACACGAAATACAACTTCATTTTAAACCCCGAAGAATGCCTTAATGACAACAGAAACCAGTACGAGAAAAAGACAGGACCCACCCCAGCCCATTATTTCCTTGTTAATGTCCTGGTCACCTGAGTTCCACTTGATATAAACCCGAACTCCGCCAATAATGCCTACCACGGCACCAATTGCTAAAGTAAGGGTAGATACAGGATCTACATAGGAGGTGAGGGACGATGTCGCTGCATTAATACCGGTTGTTCCTCCACCGGCTTGTGCATAAAGCGACTGGGCGGCAAATAATAATGCGGCCAATGACAAAAGTTTTTTGCTTTTCTTTGCCATAACAATTGAATAAGAAGTAAATAAAAATGTAATTACAATCGGAAGAGGCCCCTAAGGAAGGCTCCGATCAGGGAAAGAAAAAGACAGGAAAAAAACCAGCCCATTACCTGGGCATCAATATGGTGTTTACCCATCTGCCAGTTAGAGTAGACCCTTAGCCCACCAAAAATCCCTGCTATTGCACCAATGACCAGAACAAGATCTGACATAGAAAAATACCAGCTCTTCACTTCGGTAGAGGCAGAATAAAACTCAGATATCCCTGGCTGGGCGCTGGCCGAAAAAACACAGGACATAAAAAAAGCAGCCAGCGCTGCTACAAATGAAATATAATGTGGTTTCACGGGAAGAAACTAATAAGGTATCGCCCTGGTATGTTCTATAAGGTTGTTTTTTGCTAATGAAAAAAGCTGCTTCAACCCTACTCCTCCACTGGAGCTAATCGTTCCGGACGAAAGGCCTGCTTTAAGTCCTCTAGCATCAGCCTCGTCAGAAACCGTGGATGCTTCCGGTTCTTCCACAGGCGTAATAAGCTCGGGAGCAAAGGTTTGGGAAAAGAACAATTCGTCTTCAGCAATATCACCCGTAGTTGCTTTTGGAGAAATGAAAAGATCAAAAAATAGGATTAAAGCATAGTAAAGGATGTAAATAATAAAAATTAAAATCAAAAAGTTAGTCCAGCTCATGGGTCATGGAATTTAATGTTTGAGAAATATAATCGCTAAGCCAGGGATGGCTTTTTAAAAATTCATGGAGAGAAAATACAATAACGCGGGTCATATCAACATTTGATGCAACTTTAAACCCCCTTAATATATTCATTGATCTTTTGTCTATTCGGATGAGTATTTTCTCCTGTCCATCCATAGGGAAGTCTTGAAGGGATTCAATAAACTTTACTATCGCGCCGGTATCAGGTGTTGATTTTTTCCCGGTCTTTTTGTCGGCTCGTTTTTCGTTGGCCAGATTACCTGAAGGTTTTGTCAAAATTCCTTTTTGTTCTCCAAGTTTTGATTTTAATTGTTCTGCCAGGGACTTTATTTGACTCATGAAGGATTGCCTTTCTGCAAGAAGCCCATAAAGATAAAATCAAGTGTGTTCATGAAAACAGGCACAAGCCCGGGTGGAATGTGAACAGTACCAACGCGCTGAAAATCTATCCTGTCGGAAATGGCCGGGGCAATTGCGCCAAACCGGAAGAGTGCTTTATCAACCTCTTCCCTTGTTTCATATTTTACTGTAGCTTTTATCCTGTTTGGAACGAAAACCATTGGAGAAGTTTTATTAATTTCTTTACATACGAGAGAAAACAGAACCGTACTGTCGACAGAAAATTCATCGTAATTAAACGGGCAGATGATAAGCTGAGCTGATGCGATAACAGGAATCAAAAGATCATCATCCATTTTCCCAGGAAGATCAATGAGCACAAATTCTTCCTTATTTTGACTTAGCAGTTCCAGTAACGCTGGAAAGTATTTCAAATCTGATGGTATTACCTCATAGATGGGATCATTCTCCAGAATTTTAGCCTTCTCAAACTTCCCTGAAATCGATGCCTGGTAATCCATATCGAGGATGGTAACCTTCTTTTTTTTCAATGTAGAAAGATAGTAAGCCAGTAACATACATAGCGTACTTTTACCGGCACCCCCTTTCTGGTTTCCTATCAGTATAACCATAAGTAATTAATTTTAGCGTGTGTTTGTTCTGGCCTTTTTTTGCCTTCGCCTGTTCCTGCCAAGGATCTGCTCATCATCGATATCATCTGATATGTCAATATCTAAAGCGAAATCAGAGATAGATATACCTTCATTCATTTCGCTATGCAAAGGAGAAAATATTGGCTCTGTTGGATTTTCCAGGAGCATCGCTTCACTTGGAGAAAACTTATTATCGTAAATACCTGTATCGACACCTTCGACCTGCTCCAGGGCGACTGGTGAGGGTTCAATAAATTGATTAAGGGACATTATATCTCCGCCCTTGAAGACCTGCTTTCTGGAATGGTCAAGAATTGAATAGCCGTATGGGCGTTTGTCGCCTTTGAAATGAAATACAAATTCAAGACCAAATGAGGAAGACAATTTTTCGCTTAGTGTAGAAGAATAGCCTGTCACCTTTCCCTTCTCACCGCCGGAGAGGTTTTCCCTTATGGCCTGCAAAGATGCATCTGTGATGGGTCTGTATTTTTTAAAGATCTGTTTGAGTTGCAATTTTCTTTCTTCATCTGGAGAAAACTGTGCAATACTTTCTTCAATACTTTTTAAGCTTACCCCGCCCACCTTTTCTCCAAACTTGGAAAGCTCCATGTAATTATCAAGTACCTTCAGGCCATACCCTTGTCTCTCAAGCAGCATCATAAATTGTGCCCTGGTAGAAAAGGTATACTTTAGCGCTTTTTGAATCGCTTTTTCAGCAGCTTGCTTTTCATCTTTGCCTATAAGCTTATTAAGTACGCGGTAAGCACGGATTCTTTCATATCTGTCGGAAATCTTTTTCCCTTCACGGTCTACCCTTGAAGATACCATGTGGATATGATTGTTGTTGGTATCCTTATGAAAGATAAGAAGATAGGGCTGATTGCCATATCCCATTCCTTTTAGCCAGTCTTGGGCTAAGGTAACAAGTTCCTCTTTGCCAAGCGATCTTCCTTTTGGAGAGATCATGGCATGGAACTGTGGGTACACGACCCTTTTATTCCGGGCAGCGAGAGAAGAAAGATAGTTGATATAATCCTGTGGTTTTATTTCCGAAAGCCCCTCAAGTGCACCAAAGCCAGAAACCTTTAACAGCTCCCCCTTGTTTTTTTCTACCTTATTGGTGTTGTACCTGACCGCCCTAAAAGTTTTTGACTTCCAGAGGATTTTTACGATCATATCTTTAAGCCTTTAGCAGCCGGAGCAGTTCACGTGTAGATTTTTCCATATCCCTGAACATGGAAATATATGTCGAAAACAGCTCATTGAATTTAGTTACAACTTCAACAGAGAGCATCCCACGTTTATTTAAGAAGTTGGCGTGCCTGGCAAGTTGATTGATATTATTGCCGGATCTTCCGATCTCCGAGCCGATATTGTCAAGCGTTTTCAAAGCCTCAGCAGCATTTAGCTTTATGGAAACAGAGGAAGCTTTCAATAGCTTTAACCGGACAAAGTCACTTTCTTTCAGTCCCAGCGAAAGCCAAAGATCGCGCGCCCGGGCATATTCCTCTTCGCTAACCCTGGTCTTGATAAACCTGGTCCGTTTCCCTTCAAGCTTTAAAGGTCTCCCATTCTTTTTCCCGGCCATATTGAATGTTTAAAAAGATCCTCCCTAAAAAGAAAAAACTAGTTGCGACGTTTTTTCATCCCGCTCGCCCCCTTCGGGCGAAAAAAAAGCGGGCAAGTTGTAGGGTTTTTGAGCAACAAAAACACAACTTGCAGGCTAAAAAACCAGGAACATACCTATATCTGCATCTGAGCAAACGCTGAGAATAAAGTTCAGTTTATATGTTTTCCGATAGAAAGCAGTTCCGGCAAAAAATAGAAGCAAAGCTCCAGTTATCCGCTATTAGCTAAAGCAGTCTTTTGGGGCAGTTCCAGGCTACCAATATCCCTAAATTTTTAAAGCAGTCCACTTATGCAGCTTAGCAAGTTTTGGAAAGAATATGATCCGGGCTGAGACGTATATATTTACATATATAAATATTCAAATACACAACCATACAGATATATGAATATAGCTGTATACATAACCTGTAACAGCTAAAAAAAAACAGATTATGTATTAGCATATTTAGATATATAGAAATCAACATTTACCGATATACTACTATCTGAATATATAAATATGTCCATATATAGCAATGTAATAGTCTTGGATGCCATTAATCAGTAGAGCAATCCATAGCTCCTACTATAACTGCATTTATATTAATAGATAAATAGCTGTGCAGGTCCAACCCTCATTATACGCTTTCGCAAACGCGTAAGTAAAGCGGCTTATAAACAAAAAAGGGGCGAATGCCCCTTGCTAAATTTACCCTGCCAAAACTCTGAGGCAGAAAATTTTATATAATTCGGAACTACTCACGTCAGATCCCCCGATCCGGGCCATAAAGGCCTGCCAGTGCGCTTTCACCAAGTTGACGTTATCTCAAGGCTTCGCAGAATTTCCGGCTTTCGGCCAGATAATGTTTCATTCCCAAATGTCAAAGACCAATCGTTTTATTGGTCAAAATTCATGAGGAAAAAAGTGGGGATTTGACACTCTGGCTAAAGTGCCTGCGATTTTTCTAAAAATTTAAATAACTCACAAACCCAGAATAATCAGAGGAAGCTTACAGCTATTTGATTACCCCAACTGGCCTTTTGCCTTTTTGAAAGGTAAATTTTGGCACATTGGGATTAATTCTGCGTGAGAGTTCGATGGCGGAAAGTACCGCGCAGCACTTCCCCATTCCCATACCCTTAAAAGAAGATAGTTTAGAAAAGCTCATCTGAGAAAGCTTTTGCAGATCACCACCTACGCTATAAAGCATTTTTTCTGCCAGCTCCACTGCACTTGCTTCCCTACTTCCAGATCCGATAAGCAAAGCGATGAGCTCTTTAGTTTCCAGCGCCTGTGCACCAAGCTCGGCCAATCTTTCCCGCGGACGTAAGGCGGGATCCCACCCCTTTATCCCAGTGCTCCCTTTCTCCGCCTTGCTTTTGGAAAAAAGGTCATAGACGCTACACTCTTTAGCTTCAGCATGCGCAGCCGAATGGAGCAGAGAAGAAAACCCGGAAATCAGCCACTCAAAATCATCCATAAAAACAGCCAGCCTTCTGGTGGTATATGAGCCATCATGCTCAAGCTCACGCTTGGTAATCTGGATATAGTTGCTGCCAGTGCGGGCAACCATAAAATCTAAAAAGAAACTCCTCTTGCCATAAGAGAAAGCTTCGCTTGCAATTGTTCTTTTTTCCATAACAGATACAATTAAAATTAGAGATAAGACCTATCAAGGTCCCTTTGAATATCACTGTTCCAAATTTGCATTTTGAAATTTATGCAGTCGGTTGTATTTTTAGGTACCCGATTTAACCGCTTATAAATCGGATATAAATTTGATTTACAGACCGATAAATTTAAGTAATCATGGAAAGTCAGATAGAAGACCAGAAATACTGCGCCTATAGCAAATGCGGAAGAAGCTTCGGGGGAAGGGCCGACAAAATCTATTGCGGGGACCAGTGCCGGAACGCAGCAGGCAGGGAAAAGAAAAAAAAAGAAAAATGGGAAGAACCCGAACATTTCGGGCAGACCAACCGCATCATCATGCGCAACTACCAGATCTTAAAATCACTATGCAACAAAAAAGGCCATGCGGTCAGCAACTGGAAACTTCGCGATGAGGGATTTGAGTTTAAATTTATGACCAGCATTTACGAAACGGAAGATGGCCTTAGACTAAACATGTGCTACGACTATGGCTGGATAAAGCTGTCTGAAAACCAGGTCAGAATCTATCCTGTCCCACCGCTAATGGTATTGGGCATAGCAAAAGCGACAAAAATTCAAAAATAAAAACACCGCCGTTCTGACTTTGGCCTGGATATATGTGTTAATCATAAGCCTTTAAAAAGCTAGCTAAATAGCACGAGTTATAAAACTAATTCAGATTCATGCAAACATAACAGGCACTTCCACGTTAAAGCTACATACAAAGATACTTATAAGGAAAAAATTTACAGTTTAAGCGTTATTCTAATGAACCATAGATATGGGTTAATGAGCAGTGAGGAATTACTGGAGATATATAGTTTAACGAAAACAGCAACCTCGGTTCACCGTGGTGAAGATGCAGTTATCCAGAGTGCAAACAGGGCAATGCTTAAAATATGGGGAAAGGACAGCAGCGTCATCGGCAAATCCTTGCTGGAGGCATTACCCAAACTTAAAAGTCAGCCCTATCCCGAAATGTTCCGCAAGGCATGGCTGGATGGCAAGACCTGCTCCGGGCAGGGATCTCCCGCGGAACTCGAAATTGACGGAAAAATCAGCACCTATTACTTTGATTTTGAATACCTACCCATAAAAAACGGCAAAGGCGAAGTCATTGCCGTGCTGAATAGCGCGATAGATGTAACCGAGAGGGCCCTGAAAGAACAGGCGATCGAAAAAGCAGAAAAAACACTCACCTCCCTCCAGGAACAAAAGGATATGATCTGCGCTTTGGAAGAAACTAGAAAGGAGCTTCATGAGCTTAATTCAGAACTCGAAGAGCGCGTGGAGCGTAGAGTTATCGAACTCTCTGAAAGCGAGGAGCGCTTTCAGATCATGGCAGAAGGCACCGAATTGCTTATCGCGGTGGGAGACGAGGACAATAACCGTGTATATTTCAACAAACGCTGGGAAAAGGTAACAGGAAGAAAGATGGAAGAACTGCTGCGTAAGGGCTGGGTGGATCTTATCCATCCAGAAGAAAAGCAGCATTTCATAAACGCCTACATGGAAAGTTTCAAAAAGCGGGAAGTCTTCAACATGGAATTCCGCATGCCAGATAGTAAAGGTGAATACCGCTGGTATTTATGCCAGTGCCCTCCGAGGTTCCGGTCCGACGGTTCCTTTGCAGGATATATCGCCTCTTGCCTGGATATTACCATGAGAAAGAACGAAGAGATCAGAAAAAACGAATTTATAGGGATGATAAGCCATGAGCTCCGCACCCCGCTGACCTCGCTGAATGGCTTTATCCAGATTATGAAAACACGGCTTGATATTATGAACCGTGATAGTCTTGAGCACGCATTGAACAAATCGCAGATTCAGATCAATAAAATGTCAAAGATGGTTGCAGGCTTTCTCGACATCTCAAAACTGGAATCCGGCAGTCTTGAACTCCAACAGGAATCTTTCCAGCTCCAGGATCTACTTAAAGAAGTCATCGAAGAGCTCTCCTTTATGCACAGCACACACAAGATCACCTTTGCGTCAACCTGCAGCCTGAAAGTATTTGCAGACCGTAATAAGATCTCTGCTGTGATGTACAATCTGATCGGCAATGCCATCAAGTATGCGCCCTTTGGCAGCAATATAGAAATCCTTTGCAGCAAAGATAAAGCAGGACTACTGGTCAAGGTAAAAGATCAGGGGCCCGGGATAGAAAAAAGCGAGGAGGAAAAGATTTTTGGCCGCTATTACCGCTCTAAGGGAAGCCCTACAGTATCGGGTTTCGGAATAGGACTTTTTCTGTGCAGGGAAATCCTCATCAAACATGAAGGCAGCATCTGGGCAGAAAACGCGAAAGATAACGGTGCAGAATTCTTTTTTACACTCCCGGAACAAGCAGTATAATTGACCTTGATAGCAACGTTCTAAAACAGGGTATAGCCACTCATTCCAAAACACCTTACAGAACCTTAAAGAAAGATATCAACATGCGCTACGATTATGGGTGACTGCAGCTATCAGGTAATGAGGTAAGAATCTATCTTGTGCCAACGCTAATGGCATCGGGCATAGCAAGAGCGACAAACATCAAAAATAAAATACTAACGTTTCTGCTTAAAGCTTTGAATTTAAAATCGACGGTTTATCAATAAAATTCATTGCTCAAAAATTAGAAATATCATGCAACAGTCGGTTTATATTAATTGCTAAGGTGAAGTAATCTGCATCCTTCGTTCAAATTCTTCTAAAAATTTACTTAAATGCAGGCCATCGCAGAGCGCATGATGAAGGTGTACAGAGATAGGCAGCAGCACTTGCTGCTTTTCAAAGACTAGTTTTCCGAATACTATTTTGGGAACACTATCATCAGCTCCAAGCATTTGAGCATGTTGCATACTACTGAAATTTGTATATGGTAGAATAGAATAATGTATGAGGTTCGTCAGATTATATTTTAACTTTAAGCCAGATGCTGCTTTTTCTGATTTAATTAATTCCCTGGCCTCCTCGATAAAGGTTTTTAGCTCCGGGTAATAATTAATATAAACAAATCCGAATGTTTCATCATTTCTCAATACTGTAATTGAACAGGAGATCTGGTGATATTCAACAACTTCATTATTTTCAATTCTGTATCTAAACTCTTTGATATGGTTTACAGCAGAAAGCGATTTATGCAAGTAATACAAAAAGAACGGAACGTTATAGCCTTTACAATATTTATACGCTTCTGTACAGTTTATTAGAGTTGTCACCCCAAAAAAGGGCTGATCAAATGTTCTAAAAAAATTATAGTGATCTCTGCGTTTCCATGTGCTGATATCTATAGTATATTTGATAGGTATTTCCATGTGACCAAATTAGCCCGCTGTCACTTAAATGGATATACTGGAACGGATAAAAAATATACCCAAACGGATTATGTACGAACTGTCGGGAGAAGAGTTTAAAAACTTAATCAATAGAAAATTTACAGCTGATATGATGACGGCTGATTCAGCAGATTCATTACCAAATGTTTTTAGCTGTTATTCTAAGAGTTTGCGAACTTCAGAATTTGATCTATTGAAATTTTCGGGATCATTTCAAAAAGGGACTCGGGTAAACAACTTTCAGGATACCACACATGTAAGTATGCACTTCCAATTGTCCGGTAAATCCGGTGCATTCATTTCGGGCATAAAAGATGACCAAACTATGCGACAAGGACAATTTAATATATTAAACTGTATAGATCCGACAAGCTCTTTTCTTTTTCCTGAGCAGCAGCACTATGAGTACATCTGCGTTGGATTGAAAACGTCCTTCTTTAATAAGGTACTCGAGGAATGCGGAGCCGCATATCAGGAACTACTCACTCAGAGTCAGGATATGAGGAGTTTCGCATTATTCAAATCTCCTTACAGCACTAACCACTCCCAGATATCTGTGTTAAGACTATTACAAAGGCCGCCGGTAGCCGATAATTTGAAAGAGAGCTATATAAAATCGAAGGTGAAAGAGTTGTTATTTTTGTCTTTGAGTGCTTATTCAACAAATACAACTTATAACACCTGGCAGGTATTTAACCAAATAGATATTGATAAGTTAAAAGCTGTTAAAGATTTTCTGTCCATAAATTATTTATCTGCTTTAACACTAGAAGGCATTAGCAGTAAATTTCTATTGAATGAATTTAAGTTGAAAAAAGGATTTAAAGACCTATTTGGATTAACGGTGTTCGGATATATTCATGAATTGCGTATGCAACATGCATATACCCTAATTATAAGCGGTGGCCTGACTGTAGGTGAAATTGCAGCGGCTATAGGATATACATCTGACTCCTCTTTTATTCGGGCATTCAAGCTTTTCTATGGACAATCACCTGGAAAGAAGATGCTTTCTTAGAATTTAAATCCAGGCTAAAAGATTGACCAAATTATATCAGCCGATTTTAATATGGCCAACAAAATAAGAGTTTAACAATTCTAATCTTATCGCGATTAAGGTATCTGCACATCAGTTTCTATAAGGAAAACAACTTGTTAATCCACCCTTTCTTCAAAAGCTAAAAAAACTTAAAATGAGCCTTATGATCTCTTTAAGGTTACTTGCCTCCGCCTGTAGATTTCCTTTCATCACCATCTTCATCCGGATAATATTTTTAAAAGAGAAAAAGTATACTAGCTTTATTTTAACTTTGGCATTACATCCAAAGACATTAAGTAAACATGAATCTTAAGCAGCTACTTTCAGTTCTATTTATATTTTCAATCCACACCAGTATAGCACAGAATATCACATCAAAAGTTAGTCCCAGCAAGTCTTTTTCGGAGGTTCCCGTACCTCATATTGCCGGAAAACTGACTGTTAATATGAAAGCCGGCACTATCTATGCAGATTTAAAGCTTTCTAACCTCCCGGCTCTTGACACTGCTTTTAGAATACGTCTGCATCATGGCATGAATATAAAATTTATGGAGGATAGTGCCGGTTTTATTAGATTCAATAGCAAATCCCTAGGGGACGTAATGGATTATAGGCCATATCGCAGTCAAAGATATCTTGTTTCCCCTAAGATAATACGCGTGAGCTATACGGGCGCTTTCCCGATTTATATGGACACGATGAACCTGGTTGACTACAAATCCATCATTGCATTGAATGGAGAAACTTTAAGGGCTTCCGAGGAGAGCAAGTGGTATCCGGTTATATATGACACAAAAAATGACAGGGAGATAGAGAAGCTTACCTATGACATTAGCGTAGACTGTCAGGATTGCAAGACAATTTACATCAACGGAACTTCAGCGAAACCTGGCCCTACCGCAAATTTTAAAAGCACAACACCGCGGGCTTTGCTCCTTTTCATGGGAAATTATAACAAACAGGAGTTTCCCGGAAGTGATTTTCTGAACGCCAAAATGCCAGAGGACATTGCCGCTGCTTTCGACCATCAAATAACCGGGATAAAAACCTTCTATGAAAAAAAGTTAAGCGTGCCGTATAAAGAGAAAATTGTTTTTTTAGAACATAAAGCTATCCAAGCTTATGGCCCTAATCAATCCTGGGGCTTTGTAACTTTTCCGACCATTGCGGTCGCAGGTCTACCATTTAGCAAAACCATAGATCCAAAAACAGGAAAGCTGAATCATTTTGTAAGGTTTTCGTTTTACGCACATGAACTGGCCCATTATTACTTTGGCACTTTCTTCGTGCCTAATTCAACTTTAAGAGACTTTTTTATTGAATCAACAGCAGAATACCTTTCGATCAAAGCCGCAGAGCATGAATATGGTAAAGATTCAACTAAAAGTACTATAAAGTTTAAAAAAGGACTACTTAAAGAAAATAAGGTCATTCCATTATCTCAGTTCAGCGATAAAGACGAAATGGATGATGCTTATCGTTACGCTTATGGACCATTAGTGCTTTTAGCCCTTGAAAAAAAGGTGGGTGAGGAAAAAGTATACCGGATATTACAAAATGCCTTGAAAAACAAAGACCAGAACTCTGATTATACCTTTCTCACAAAGATCGTTAAAGAAGCAGGAATTCCATTACCTGTCTGGAAGGAATTTGAGGCAAATATCGTCAACGAAAGTAATCCCGCCAAAGCATTTCGGGATCTATAGCTTACAGTTCATTATTCCCTGGTTATTTAATCACCTAAAAAGAAAAACTAATATAAGTTATTCAAGCTATTAAACATCCTATCCGACAAATAGGTGGCGACAGTATCATGCAATGACACCCCCATTCGCTTAAGAACTATCAGGAGATACCATTAATATTTCCGCAAACGGGGTTATGTTGTATTTATCCATGCGGCCAGTTATAGTTTAATTCGACTAATCTTAGCTTTAGATTGACTCTCTGACCCAAGCAGGTAGTCTTTCACGGTCTGCCCGCATATAGAAAAAATCATATTATCTACTTGCGCAAAAGAAAATAACGGTACCTTACTCAAGACCTGCGAACGGAAGATATTTACCAGGCATTTTGTGGATCTGTATTTCGATATGGGCTGGCTATCTTGTAGAAAGTGAAGGATATTTAATATATTAGGCCATGCAAAAGGCAATGGATGAGGAAAAAATCGTATTAACAAGCATAGCTTGTGGAGATACCCTTGCCTTTAGCGCGCTTTTTGAATTTTACAGCAAAAAAGTATATGGTTATGCTTTATCTATTTTGCAATCAGAGCACGCGGCTGAAGAAGTTGTACAGGATGTGTTCTTAAAACTCTGGCTGAAGCGGGAATACCTTACTGAAGTAGAGAATTTTGGTGGATTTTTACGCGTATTAGTCAGGAACGAAACTTTTACCGTGTTTAAGCAGCTTGCCACAACTAAAAAACTTCATCACGCCGCGGGCATACATCTTACTGAATTAACTTCTGATACTGAAGACAAGGTACAGTTCAGGGAAACCAGTAAAATATTGGAAGCGGCTATTCAAAAACTTCCTCCACAGCAAAAACTTGTTTATTCGCTTTGTAAGCTTGAAGGGCTCAAGCATAAAGATGTCGCTGAAAGGTTAAATATCTCTCCCCTGACAGTTAAAACCCATTTGCAGGAAGCGGTAAAATCTATCAGGAAGTACCTTACAATGTATCATCAGATAAGATTATTGATACTTCTATTTTTATTTTTAAAATAATTTCATTTTCAACTACTCTCTTTTATCATTTGAATTGTCATTCAAAGACACAGGTTAATAAATTGTTTCCGATTTCTATCATCTGATTAATTAAAAACATGAATCCAGGCAGGTTAGCTTATCTTTTCCAGCGTTATATCGATAAAGTTTGCACAGAAGCGGAACTTAACGAATTGCTCTCTTTAATAAAAAACTCTGAAATGCGTTTGGACATGGAATCCATCCTGGATAAACACTGGGAAGAGTCCGCGGAAATCGAAATGAATCCTGACCGGTCGAATGCGATCCTTGAAAAAACATTTTCACACGAGGTCGAACAACCAGAGCCTTTGAAGTTCAATTATATAAAATGGATGGGTTATGCGGCCGCGGTTATCGTGCTTGGTTTTGCTATTTGGAACATAAATAAACCTGATGAAAAACCCATGGCAAAATTATCCAATAATGTTGCTGAAAAGAAAACCATCGTTCCAAAAAATGATCTCATCACCGTATACACAATTGATGAACATCAAAAAGTTACCTTACCAGATAGCAGTACGGTTATATTAAACGCGCACAGTTCTATCAGTTATCCAAAGTTTTTTGAACCGAAGAAAAGAAACGTGATATTAAAAGGAGAAGGCTATTTCGACATCAGACATAACAAGTTAAAGCCCTTTACGGTGAGTACCGGAAAATTGCTTACTACGGTGCTTGGAACGGCCTTTAACATCAAAGCCTATGATCAAAGCCGGAACATAGCGGTTACGGTTACCAGAGGCAAAGTTGGCGTAACTAAAGGTCGCTCCAGCCTTGCTATCCTTTTGCCTAACCAGCAAATGATTTTCAACACCAGTCGCCAAAACTCCAGCGTAAGCAAAGTGGTAGCCAGCGATGCGGTTCGGTGGCAGGAAAGCGACATATTCTTTGACGACATATCTATGGTTCAGGCAATGGACATGCTTTCCAGGAAGTTCGGGACACCTATTACTTTCAGCGATAACAGCATGAAAGGTTGCAAGTTTTCGGCTACCTTTCTTAAAGGAGAATCACTAAACGAAATTTTAAGAGTTATCTGCTCGTTCAATAAAGCGAAATATCAAACAGGAAAGGATGGGATTACCATCAGCGGAACTGGTTGCTAATAATAATCAACTAAATAAATCAACTAAACCAAACCACTATGAACAAATTTTATCAACTAAGGATTTAACAGGATAAAAAGACTCCCTGTCGCTAAACAAGGAGCCGTCGCAAATACAGCGCTAACTTTATTTGCCGCGTCTAAACAACTTTCCAAGTATCCATTTAAACACCTAAAATTATGTATTTTTCTGCACAATTGGCAGAGGACAGGAAGAAATATGTTTTCTTCGCTGCATCAACCCACACACGATATTTAATTCGTCAGCTTATGCGTATCAGCTTAATTATCGCTATCGTATTATCCGTTTCACTTCAATGTTTATTTGCAATCGATCTGAAAGCTCAATCCGCATCGCAGGTAAAAATCTCATTGGAGGTAAAAAATGAAACGGTAACATCAGCGATAAAAAAAATTGAACAAAACAGTCAGTTCAGGTTTTTATTCCGTAAAGATGAACTTAAGGACCTTGAAAATGTTAACCTTCCCGCTGGTGAACGGTCAGTTAGTGAAACGCTGGAACTTATTTTTAAAGGAACAGGGTTAACCTTTGAACAGATGGATAACAAAATCCTGATCTCAAAAAAGTCCCTGAACACTGTAGAAGACGTCCGTGTAGCAGGATTTGTAACCGATGATCTTGGGAATCCACTACCAGGAGTTTCAGTTCGTATCAAAGAGGATAGGATGTTCAGCACAGCCTCTGATCAGAATGGCCATTTCGCAGTAACGGTTCCTGAAGGAAAAAACACCGTTTTAATACTAAGCTACATAGGTTATGTAAGCCGGGAAGTGGTTTTGGATGGTAAAACTACCTCACTTAGAATTTCACTTGTTCCGGAAAACGGCAGTCTGAATGAAGTTCAGATTATCGGCTACGGCACTACGACAAGAAAATTAAATACCGGTTCAGTAGCGTCAATATCCGCTAAAGAACTTGAAAAACAACCTGTTGGAAATCCCCTGGCCGCACTTTCCGGTAGAATGTCAGGCGTGTTAATCGCACAGAACAATGGCATACCCGGCAGCACTGTACAGGTGCAGATCCGCGGACAAAATACCTTGTCATCCGGAGGCATACCTTTGTATGTGATTGATGGTGTTCCATTTACCAATTTCAATGGAGGTTCCCCTCCCACTGATAATCTGAATGCTTTTGGAACATCCGGCGCAAGCGGAGGCATCAGTCCTTTCGGCATGATCAATCCATCTGACATAGAGCGAATTGATATATTAAAAGACGCGGATGCGACCGCTATATACGGTTCCCGCGGCGCGAACGGGGTGGTATTAATCACCACTAAAAAAGGAAAAGCCGGAAAAGTCAAAATTGGCATAAACTTAAACGCTGGATTTACAGAAGTTGGCCGGTTCATACCAACCTTAGATTTACCACAATACCTGGCCTTAAGAAAAGAAGCCTTCCAGAATGATGGCGTAACACCTAATGCGACCAACGCGCCCGATTTAACGGTTTGGGACCAGAACAGTTCTACTGACTTTCAGAAACTTTTAATTGGAAACAGAGGGCATGTAAATGAGTTACAAGGCTCAATGTCAGGCGGAAACGATCAGACGCGTTTTTTCTTCAATTCAGCTTATCGCAGAGAAAGTACCGTTTTCTTAGGCGACAATGCGGATAAGCGTTTCTCATCAAGACTGAATCTGGATCACAACTCGCAAAACAAAAAGTTCAATGCCTCGTTTTCGGTAAGTTATACAAACGATAATACAAACATTCCAATCTCAGATCTTTCTTCATCTTATAACCTGCCTCCTAATTTACCCCTTTACACCTCTACCGGGCAACTTTATTGGGATAATAACTTTACCAATCCGCTAGCGAACCTGCTTAAAAGATATAACGGGGTAACCAATAACCTTATAGCCAACGCAAACCTGAAATACACGATACTTCCAGGGTTAAACGCGAAAGCGAATTTTGGTTACACAAATACCAGACTGGACCAGACGGCAACCAATCCGGCATCTTCAGAAAATCCCGCGAGAAATCCTACAAGTTATGCCGAATTCACTAATTTGAACGCGCAAAACTGGATCATTGAGCCTACGCTGGATTATACAAAACAAATCTGGGGAGGAAGATTATCAGCATTAATCGGAACCAGTTTCCAACAAAACAGCTCAAATGGCTTATACCTATATGCATCGAATTATAATAATGAGGCCTTACTGGGTACGCTCGCCGCGGCTGGTACCACAACTGTGGTGTACAATAATATCGTGAAATATAAATACAATGCTTTTTTCGCGAAGCTGAATTATGAGTGGAAGGAAAAATATTTATTCAATGCCACTTTCAGAAGAGATGGTTCATCAAGGTTCGGCCCCAAAAACCGTTTCGGAAATTTCGGAGCGGTAGGTGCAGGATGGGTATTCTCGGGCGAAAGCTTTGTTAAAGACAATCTGCCTTTCTTAAGCTTTGGTAAATTAAGGGCTAGTTATGGCACCACAGGGAACGACCAGATTTCAAATTACATTTACCTGCCACTATACTCTACGGCAACCCCTTACCTGGGGAATGCCGCAACCAATGTAATTGCCCTACCTAATGAATCTATCCGCTGGGAAACAACTAAAAAACTAGATTTCGCTATCGATCTGGGATTTTTAAAAGATCGCATTACCTTTAGCGCGAACTATTTTAGAAACAGATCTTCAGATCAGATTACCTCAAACGCGGTTGCTTCACAAAGTGGCTACAACAGTTATAATCAAAACCTGCCTGCCGTTATCCAGAATAATGGCGTGGAACTTGAGCTGAATTCAACGAACATAAACGGAAAAGATTTCTCCTGGAAGACATCGGTAAACTTTACCTTCACCGATAATAAACTGATTGACTTTCCTAATCTGGAAAAATCTTTCTCGGCATCAAGCTATGTCGTTGGCGAATCCATCAACTTAATCCGCCTTTACCATTACCTGGGCGTTAACCCGGCAAATGGGACAGCCATGTTTGAAGACAGGGATGGAAATGGGTTAATCAACGCGAGCGACCGTTATGTAGCTGATTTAGGCACCCCGTTTTTTGGAGGTTTCAATAACACTTTTAGCTACAAAAATTTCGAACTGGGCATATTCTTCCAGTTCAACCACCGTTTTGGTGTTACCCAAATCCTCAATACCCGTCCAGGGGCACTGGTAAACCAAAACGAATACTGGTTGGGTAGATGGACACCAGGCAATCCATCGTCAAACATTCCTGGTGCTACAGCTACCGCGGGTTCACCAATCTATACCTCGTATAACAATTATACCGCATCAGACGCGGTATATGGCGATGCGTCCTATATCAAACTTAGATCGGTCAATTTATCCTATACATTGCCACAGGAATGGCTAAAGCACATCAAAGTTTCGAATGCGAGTGTGTTTGTTCAAGGCCAGAATTTATATACCTGGGCGAAAAACAAGTACATCCTTGATACGGAAACCACAATTCAGGGCGGGCCACGAGGCTTAGGCTCCGGAACTATCGGCCAGGTTTTGCCTCCGTTAAGAACCATCGTTTTCGGTTTAAACTGTTCATTTTAATTGAAAAAATCATGAAAAAAACATTTCAGAAACTTATATATAAAGCAATGATAGTAGGAACGGTTCTAACTGTTTCTTCCTGCTCAAAATTTGTCGAACTCGGCGCGCCTCCAACACAGATACTCTTTGAGGACGCTTTTAAGACAGATGCTTCTGCCAATAGCGCGATTTTGGGAATTTATTCCCTGTCATCCGCGGCAAATAACGGATTTTTGACGCATGCGCTGTTCTATCCCGGCATTTCAGGCGATGATCTTCAATATAACGGTACAGATGCCAATGTGCAGGAGTTCGCAAAAAACGCGTTGTTGAATACAAACGGTTTCGTCAACACAACCTGGTCGACAACTTATAACCTCATTAAAAACGCCAACAATGCAATCAGCGGTCTAAATGCATCAACTACGTTAACGCCTGCAACAAAATCGCAGCTGCTCGGCGAGGCGAAGTTTTTAAGGGCGTTCTTTTATTTTGAACTGGTCAACAATTTTGGCGATGTCCCATTGCCTCTTAAGGATGATTATTCCGCATTTGAAAACGCGGTTTTGCCACGTACGCCAGCAGCACAGGTATACGCTCAAATCGTAAAAGATTTAACAGAAGCGCAGGCAGCGCTTCCGGCTGCTTATGTAGGTACCTTTAGGGGAAGAGCGAACAAGCATGCGGCCTCAGCCCTGCTGGCCCGCGTTTTTCTTTACCAGAAAGATTATCTAAATGCCGAGGCACAGGCCAGCTCGGTTATTGGATCGGGAACCTACAGCCTCCCAGGTCCAGATGTAAGCTTTATCAACAATAGCAATGAAATCATCTGGCAGATTGGTAACGCGACCGGTGTTTCGGTGTTGGGGTCAAGTTATGTCACTTTAGCCACTGTTATTCCAAACTACACTTTATCAGAGGCTACATACCAAAGTTTTGAAAGCGCTACGGATTTACGCAGGACAAACTGGGTAACGCCCAAAACCATTTCAGGCAAAACTTACTATGGAATTTCTAAATTCAAAGTTGGATCGGGAACTGGAAATGAATATAATGTCGCATTAAGATTCGCCGAGCAATACTTAATCAGGGCCGAGGCCAGGGCGCAACAGAACAATTTAAGCGGTGCAAAAACCGATCTGGACGCGGTAAGAACCCGGGCGGGCCTTGCTGGTGTGAGCGCGACCTTAACGCAGGCACAGATGCTGACCGCTATAGAGCAGGAAAGGAAAGTGGAATTATTTGGAGAATGGGGACACCGATGGTTCGATCTGAAAAGAACAGACCGCGCAAATGCCGTACTTGGTGCCTTAAGACCAACTACATGGAAAACAACATCTGTTTTATATCCGGTTCCACAGGCCCAAATCATCATCAATACAAATTTGACTCAAAACCCGGGCTACAACCAATAATACAGGCGTTTACTTAAACCACATACCATGAAAAAAATACAAATCATCGGTTCATTGGCTTTGATTTTGGTTTCAGGCCAATTGATGGCCCAAGTCAGGCCGGCAAACGCAGTCAAACCAGCGGATACCACAAAGGCTTATCTGGAGAAACTAATCACATCCACCCAACCAGCGGATAAAACAGCGTTGAATCAAAAGCTTAAAGCCCTTGGCGCATCAGAAAAAGAGAAAGAGGTGGATCTGGCCATCAATTATTATTACCGCCTGAATAACCAGAAGACAGCGGATTCACTTGGACAAACTCAGCTTGAGAGATTTCCTTCAGATATCAGGGCCCGAAACAAAGCGGCCTCTGATAACATTTATCCATTGAAATCCGCCGCTGAAAAGGAAAAGGCATATAAAGCGTGGATACAAAAATTTCCCCCATCGAACTTTAGCGGAGAGGATCTGCTTACCTATGACTATGTGGTAAGTTCAATCGCCGTAGAATATGCAACGGAAAAAAACACGGCAAAAGCAGTTGAATACGAGGATAAATTACTGGTGCAGTTTTGGAAGGGCAATGCATATGGAGGACTTGGAGAAGCTTTTTATAAAAACGGGGATTTGAAAAACGCCTCGATTTACTATAAGAAAGCTATGGAGGTCGCCAAAAGCTACTATGATAATAAGGATGCCCAGGAAAACTCATCAAAATTCGCGGCCTCAGGATACCCTAGCCTGACGATGACTTATGCCAAAATATTATATGAGCAAAAAAACTATCCGGAAGCCTTAAAATACGCTGAACTGGCGACAAAAAATCCGCAGACCGCTACACCGGTGACAAACTTTCAATATGCTAAGATCCTCATGGCTATGAACCGCAATAAGGAGGCCTATGCGAAACTGGAAGACGCGGTAAAATCAGGAAAAGCCAATGATGAGATGAGCGAGACCTTTAAAAAATTATATATTAAATTAAAAGGCAGTGACGCGGGCTTTGATCAATATGCCGCTGAAATCCGCAAAGGTATTATCGCCGGTCTCCAGCAAAAATTGAAGAAGGAAATGGTGAAGAAACCCGCGGCGGACTTTAAACTTACCGACTTGCAGGGCAATGAAGTTTCGTTAAGCAGTTTGAAAGGAAAAACCGTTATTTTAGACTTCTGGGCAACCTGGTGTACACCTTGCAAAGCATCATTCCCGGCTATGCAAATGGCGGTAAATAAATATAAAGATGATCCGAGCGTAAAATTTCTTTTCATCCATACCTGGGAAAGGACAGCGACACCTACGAAAGACGCGGATGATTATATCAAATCACAAAAATACACCTTTCAGGTATTAATGGACAACAAAGACCCGGAGACAAAATTGAATAAAGTGGTAACCGATTATAAGGTGAGAGGTATCCCATCTAAATTCGTAATCGACCCCGAGGGCAACACGCGATTCAATATCATGGGCTTCGATGGAAGCAATGAGGCCGCTGTGGATGAAATATCCATGATGATCGACATGGCTAAAAAAGGCTAAAATTAAATCACTAAAGCGGTATTAAAATGTTTTATCTTTTTAATTGTAATTCATAATTCATTTTTAAAATACCGAGGTAAACCCCAAAAGTTGAACAAAACTTTTGGGGTTTACTATTTATGACAAAACATAAGGCTGTTCAAGGATTAATGGGAACACTGAATCTACAACGTAATTTCAGGAATGTACACCACCGATCATATAAAAATGAAGTTGGTAAAATTTGCGCTTAATGGAATTAACAGGGATTTCAAGTCCCGATTCCCCCAACCAAAACAACCGGCACCGGAAGTTCCGGGGATGAATAAAATAGGATGAAAGAACCATTTGCTTCCAATAGTTGACATGTATAGTGACGCGGTGTTTTTGCCGTAATAGCTCCAGGAGGAAAAACATAAAGATGATGGAAGAATGATGTCTAAAATTTGATAAAGTTAAAGACACCAACGACCTTGTTTTTTTATTCTGAAAAGGGATGGCAATATCAACGCTGTGGTTAGATACGTCCTTAAAAAACATCAAATTATACAGCGCATCTAAAAACAATCAAAGGATAAAATCCACGCTAAACGCAAGGTTTAGGTAGAATACCGGTCGCCCGTAAAAAACAATTAACTTTCTCAATAGCCCGGCTTTTCAAGGGTTATTCAGTTGCTGATTTTTATCCGGACAGTTATTGTTCCGGTGAAGTCGCCTTAGTATTTCATCAGTCAAATAACCGTTTCATAATGGTTTCAAAGCTTTCTCCAGGCTAATTTTCCTTGGGCTATAGGTTATCGCCTACTATCCCCCGCTTAACAGTTTAAATATTAATAGGCCCCCGCTTTCAAGCTTTGAACAAGATAACCGGGATCATAGGAATAACTTTATTAATTAGTTATGACGATGAAAACCCGCGAAAAAAAGATGATCTGCCCTATTACAGCCTCATCTATCATAAGGGTGTACTTGCTATTTTAGGTTAAAACAGCCAAACTACATTCGATTCCGGGCAGAACAATTATTGTTTAAAACCTGTTCCAGGAGAATAAATTTCCCGCCTTAAACAAATAGCGGCTATACCAGAAAAGGTACAGCCGCTACTTATCACTACCAGAAAACATTATTTGTTTTCAAATAACCTGGCTAAAGTCTTATCTAGATTATCTCCATAAAGGTTTCTATCCAAAAACTTACCATCTGGGGAAATAAGGAAATTCGTGGGTATCGAAGTTATAAAATAGCTTTTGGCAACGGTTCCGGCAAAGGCGTTCTCATCTATTAGCTGCGTCCACATTCCAATCTGATCGTTTTCAATTGCCTCTAACCATGCTTTTCTCGCTTCCGCTTTGTCCAAAGAAACGCTAAGTACCGTGAAGCCTTTGTCTTTATACTTCTGATACTGCGATTTAACATTGGGATTTTCTTTCCTGCAAGGCACGCACCAGCTTGCCCAAAAATCAAGGAATACGTATTTACCCTTGAAATCGGAAAGTTTAACAGTCTTGCCGGAAGCATCCTTCAACGCAAAGTCAATAATAGGCTTGCCCGCACCTGTCGCTTTAGAAACCTGGAGTTCCTGTTTGAGTGAAACCAATGAGGGATAAGACTGATATTTTTCAGGTAATGTCGAGAGAAGTTGCTCGATAAGTTCGGGTTGAATTTTTTTGCGGGGCCTCCATACCGGCTCAGAGGCATACTCGTTCAGGGCTAATACCGAGAGTAAACTATTAGGACTTTCCTTAACTTGCCTTAGGAATACCCGCTCATCACGGACAGCAAATATAGAATCCATATTTTTAGTATATCGTGCTTCTTTGGCTTCTTTTGGAAGATTAGCCGGAACCGCCCTATTAGCCGCGCTAATCTTTGATATATAGTAATTCAGCGAATCGAAATAAGCCCTGTATTCTTTATTGCCGATGGTTCCGGATCCCGAAACATCTGTTTGTTTAAATTGACTTGAACCAGTCATTTTTACTTCCCCGGGATTCAGGTAAAAACTTTCATAGTTTCTAGGTCCGCCCCTTCCAGGTTCTTTTCCCTTAACTTCAATCGTAAGAATTATAGGTTCCTTGGTTGCTTTTTTGAAGCTGAACACGCCGTTTACTACTTTCGCGCTGTCAAAGTCCATCCTACCGCCCCCAATCTTTCTGTACTGAAGGCTAAGTTCAAAATTTACCTTATCATTAAATTTGCCTGAAACCTCGATTGCGCTCTCCGCTTTTTTCTGACCGCTGGCATTAAGTGTCATGCAAAGCACCGTGGTTCCCATCAAATATGGCAGTATTTTAATATTGAACATTTTCATAATTTTTATTTTTTATAGATTTCAAGTGAATATTTTATTCTTGGCGGTGTCCTTAAATCTTTCGAAGCAACTCTTCAGCACTGTTTTTATCCAAAAAGCCAAAAAGACATTTACAGGTAATTCCAACTATTTTTTTATCAGGACAATCACAGTTGCAGGTTTCCAGGTTTTATCTAAAAATTCATCAGATCACCGTTATACGGGGGCAGTTATGCCTTCAGCCAAACCTTTTTCAAAGAGGCAGCTGTTTCTTATATCTTACTTAATACATTATTGGCAGTTTTTAGGTTATTTAATGTACTGACAGTTGCAAAGCGCGAATGGAGTAGTGGAAATTAAAAAAAAGTAAACTATATAAATGAAAATTGCTTTATAGAATTCAACCCAATTGAACAGCCCCCCAAAGACAAATTTCAATACATTAAGAAAGATAAATTTGCTTACCCAAATTTAAAAATCACTAGTTGACAGCAAAAAATAACCTTAATTACATGACAAAGCAGGTAATCTTGCTTATGTTGTAATTACTTAAAGTTTAGTAAAATTGTAACCATGGATGATTTAAAAAATTATAGATTTGGCGTCTTTTATTTTAACCCAAACGATTCACGTCTGTTAGTTCCAAGAAAACTATCCAGAATGGCTGGTTACACCCTTAACTTTGCCAAACCAATAAGTTATTTCTTCCTTATTATTTTCCTCGCGATTATTGCCTCTGCAATATATTTCTTATCAACAATTTCGTTCTAGTGCGCTCATTTAAAATGATAATTCATTAGAATGTTAATTAGAATCAGATACTTGAGACTACCCATTTATTAAGTATTTCCAAACATCAATACACTGTTCTAATTCTTCAGCATTAGAAAAGGCAAAACTTAAGCCGTTTTGTATTAACCTGATTTTAGAGCAGCTGATAGATATTTCCACAAGACGGATACAGATCTTTTTTCCGTAGCTCTTTTAGAAGCTTCTCCAAATCAATGAAAGGAGCTAATGCTGACTAAACTCCATAAAGGTATTTTTTAATTGATCGCCACTACTCAATATGCCAATCCAGATATTATTCAACTTACCGTAAAGCACTTATCATATGAATGCACCTGCTATATAATCCCCCGGTCTTTAAAATGGCAGATCAACTGTGCTAAAGTAGAGACATCAAAGATTGTTTTTAGACGGCTGAGTGCCTTTTCAACGCTGCTTAAACTATATGGTATAATATTATATTCTTTGAGATAATCAGCTACCCACTTTTGCGACCGGCCTTCTGCAATAAGGTTAATAATGACCATCTCGGTCGAGCTCAGCTCGTAAATAATTCCATCACCCTTTGTCCGCTTCAGATTTGGGGGATAAAACTGCTTGCCCTGGTAAATAGCCTGGATTGCAGACCTGAAATAAACTTTTGCGCCACGGTCTTTAGTAACATAACCATTGATGCCCGAATCTGAAAATAGCGAATCTACGGTAGTTTTAAGATCAGTGACTGAAAACACAAGGACTTTTATATCCGGTTGTATTCCTTTCACAGCCTTGATAAGTTCAGATCCTGATGGAATCTCTTGCTTTCGTAAGTCTTCTTTAAAAGAGAGATCAATTATTAATAATTCATAAGGGTTGCCATCCCGGACAGCTTTCTTAACACGGCTGAACGCATCATCACAATAGGACACGTAATCAGTTTTCTCCAGCACAATACCTAACGCTTCAAGCGCCGCACCCAGGGAATCATTCATAAAATCCTCATCTTCGGCTATGAGTACTTTTTTAAACATCGATTATAAATTAATTAAGAAAATAAACGGATTTTAACCCACTTTGAAAGCTCATTCAAAGATAGTTGTCGCAATAACCCCAGTCTTACGGTTTTCCGTAAAATATCCCTCCCATCGTAGAAATTAAGGAAACGTCTCGATCTTTTCGTACTTTTTGGTGCAAAACTAAGTTTCTTATCCTTTTTGACTTTTTCTACCTTTATGTCCTAGCCAAAATCAATGATCGAGATCTCATACGAAACGCCAGAAATAACTGATAACACAGAAAAACCTACAGCCTACCCAAATCAGTCCTATCCCTACAATTCACTTCCAAGTCCACGCAGGTTCGAAGAGCTCATGTATACCGTTGTCAAAGAACATCTTGGTAAGAAAGACTTTTCAAACTTTGATGAGATAAGGTTAATGTCAGGCGTAGGTGAGCAAGGAAGGGATTGCGCACTTTTCCTAAATGGAAATTCTACTGGTTTAATCCAGTGCAAGAAATATGATGTCAATTTATCAAAGGAAGAGTTTGGAAGAGAGATTACGAAGTTTGTACTTTACAGTTTGCTTGAAAAAAAACTTATCCATGATCCGGCTACCTTTCAATACTTTATTGCTGTTTCAAAAGGTCTCGTCAAGGACTGCAGCAACATAATTAGCAGCTTTAATAAGGAAATTCGCTTGGAGACTTCATTAAATAGCTGGATAAATTACAATTTGAATAAATATGTATCACTAGCTCCATTAAAAGTTGATCCGCGCTCTACTTTCAATCGAACAATAGATATCTTGGAAAAATTTAAAGTTTTCCCAATTATACCTACAGATATAGATTTACTTATCGATACTTGTGAAAATTCAAGACTAGGTCAGCTTTTTTTTGAAGTCAAGACCGTGACCGACAATTCAGAAATCAAAGGACTTCGAAATGATCTTGAAAGCATCTTTGGTAAAATCTCACTAAATGCTGAAAAAATAAACAAGGAATTATCCTGGGGTTCTGTTAGCCTAAAATCAGAAAAAAACGAGTTATCAGAAATCCCTGATTCCCATATTGAAAGAACTGAAACCACCCAACTTTTAAACTGGATAACAACACCTCCAAAAAAAGACAGTCTTGGCAGGGACTTAAACATTTGCCTGGTGGCAGGCAATGCAGGAATAGGAAAAACTGTGATACTTAAAGATCTCTATGATCAGTTGGTTTTAAAAGAGATTCCGGTTCTTGGTCTTAAGGCAGATAAACTTGCATCCTCCAGTATAAAGCAGCTTCAGGAAAAAATAGGCCTGTCTGCGCCGGTCTACGAATTTATCGAAGATTGCAAACAACAGTTTGAAACAACCCTCATTCTAATTGATCAAATAGATGCGCTTTCTCAAGCGATGTCTTCCGATAGATCATTTCTTCAGGTTTTCAAGGACTTGATCGAACAGTTTTTATATGACAAGAACATCCGTATAATCATATCAGTGAGGATTTATGATCTCAATTACGATCCCTCTCTTAGAGTATACAAAAACATAGATAGCATCATTGTAGAAAAACTCCAGGCAGAACAGGTATTCACGCAACTTGAAAAAATTGGAATTCAACAGCAAATGATACCAGTGAAACTCGTTGACATACTTAGAACACCCAATCATTTAAATGTTTTTTCCAGAATTTACAAGGGCAATAACAAAACCCTGGGCATTATCAATGTTCAACAGTTATACCAGGAACTCTGGAAGCAAAAAGTAACTGCCTTACCACAGGAAGGTCCAAGGGGCAGGACAAAAATCAGAGCACTGCTGTATCTTATTGCACAGCTCATGTTTACCGAGCAGCAGATCTCAGTAAGCGAATTTCAGTTGGAAGACTTTAGCGAAGAACTTAGTTATCTCGAAAGCGAAAGATTGGTCAAAAAAGATGAATCTCAAATCCAGTTTTTTCACCAAACCTTTTATGATTTTGTTTTTGCAAAACAGTTTATAGAAAAGGGAAAACCGTTCAACAACTACATCAAAGAAAACGGGCAATCCATACTCATCCGTTCAGCAGTGAAAATGATGATCAGCTATCAACGAGATTATAGTCCTAAGGATTACATTGTGATGCTTGATAACCTATTCAGCGACCCGGATATCTTGTTTCACATTAAACACCTAGCACTTTCAACCATCCTTTTCCATGATCATCCTAGCAAATCTGAGGAACGCGTAGTCAAGACAGCAATAAGCTCATCCTATTATCTTTACATTTTATTTTTTCAACATGCAACTTCCAGCCAGTGGTTCAAGTTTGCGCTTGACCATAATTTTCTTAATGCGCTTAGCGGCGAAATTACGACAATTATTGATGTCCAACTGACCGATACCCGCGAAATACAGATTATTAAAGATGCTGCTTTCTTCTTTCTCCGAAATGCCTGCCTGTCCAACCACCACGGGGCATGGGAATATTTATTGGATCTTAATGACCACATTACCATAAGAAACATTGTATCATTTAATCAAGATTGGAGGAATCCTAAATCATATCAGGCATTTGAGAGCTGCCTTGATTTTGAGGCTACTGCCCCATACGAATATTATCAAACGTTAAATAATATTGCATCATCAAATCCGGATTACGCTTTAAACCTACTGGAGATACATCTTGGAGATCACCACAAAAAGCAGAATTCCGACCGGGAATATCAGGAGCACCAGGTACTTAAAACGCTGAGAAAGAAAACGCCAGAAAAGCTTATCCCCATTCTCTTAGGTGCAATATACGATGACTTTGACCAGCCCTTGAATGATAAGTCGCTAGTTGGCGATTATCAATATATGCAGGTCGACCTTACCGATAAAGATACCTTGACCGGTAAATATTTTCTTTACCGGCTCCTGGGAGTCTGCCTAAAAAGATGTGCGGTAGACAAAGACGGGGATTTCTTAAGATTCTTCGACCAACATAAGCGCAGCCGTTATAAACCCATGCTTAGGCTACTGATATTTGCAATAGAGGGTAACGAAAAAAAATACCATGCCCAAATTTTTGAACTGTTTGAATATTTTATCGAATGTAAGGAAGTTGGATACGATGCCAGGTTGGCAATGATTTTCAGAATACTCTTTAAAACATCATTCCCTGAATTTACCCAGGAACACAAGCAAAAAACAATTGATTTAATCTGTGGAATTTCTCATAGTGAAGAGTATATACATTACCATAAAGATTGGGAACCAGGCAAACGGCTTTCTTGCAATTTCGGGCTTTCCAAATTTACCTGGCTTCGAAAAATCCCTTCCGATTACTTAAGGACAACACCGGAATTATGGAGATCGTTTAAATCGATGGAGAGAAAGTTCGGTCACTACAAAGAGCGGCTACCGGGAGGACCTGTCATGGCAAGCATTGTCGGAACCCCGATTCCATCAAGGGCGTATCAAAAAATGAGCAATGAACAATGGCTTTCATCGTTTAAGAAATACGACGGCAATGAGCGTGATTATATAAACAGCCACTTGAAAGGAAATATTTTTGAGCATGCAAATGCATTTAAATGTGCTGTTAAGGAACAGCCAACCTGGAAGAAACTTGAATTAATCAAACAGGCTTGGAATGACCCTGATATTAATCCCACCTATTCAATACATGGGCTTTGGGGCTGGTCGGAAAGTAACGCTGAACCAACTGACATTCTCCCGTTATTCATAGAAATAATCAACAGTGGAATTAATGAAAGCCTGTTACGAGAATGCCAATACGTAGCCAAAAACCTGATTGGAAATGACAGTGACGATAAGTCCATAGTAGAATTCCTATGCCAAAGAGCTGTAGATTTTAAGCATGAAGATCCATTTTTAGAAGATGAACAGACAGATGAAATGGAAACTTCAACAGGTGGTCTAATTACCAGAGGCATCAATACCTCAGATGGAAGTGCTGCCGAGGGATTGGTACATATCTCCGATAAGGGCCATAGCGATCTGGTATTTTCAACGCTGCAAACAGTATTAGAAAAAGGGCCAAAATCAAGCAAGTCCGCTGTACTCTTCCAATTCGCTTACCTGATGAACGTTGACAAGAAACGTGCATTTGACCTTTTTTTAAAACACCTGCTTATTGAAGACGATATTAATGTTATAGCATCATCTATATGGTCCCTTCAGTACATGGGAAATTATGATTTTTTAAGCCTTGTCCCCGTTTATGAAAAACTGGTAAGCGCTAAAAACCTGGGGCCAGATGATAGTCGCTGGCTGTTTACCATACTCTATGGATCATACCTCCATAACGAACCAGAGTCAGAACGGTTGATCAAGATATTAATCACCAACAATAAATACGCTTGCAGAAGCGCCATAAACGATATCATTGAAAACTATTATCTCATTGAGGGAACAAAAACAAAAAACGACGAATTGCTTGACTTTATCGTTTCAAAAGCAACCGAAGAAGAATTTGAAAGCCTCTCGTGGAACTTTAGTGCCACATCTCACGTAAAACTCAATGATATCAGCTCATTTTTGAAAAAATATATCCAGTCCCCATACTTTAAGATAACAGATGCTTTAATTGAATACCTCTCCTTTCAGTGCAGGCTATTTCCCATGCTTGCAATACAATTGTTTGAACTTGCTCTGCAAAGCAATAAATTTGAGAAAGCAGGCAGATACGGCCTTTACAGTAATGACTCGGGAACAAAGTTTATCATAAGCGCATTCAATGCATTAATCCAGAATGATGAGGCCAGTAAATTGCAGCGTGAGAAATTAATGAAGGCATTTGACCTAGTTTTAATGGACTACAGGTTCCGTACCGATACCGATAGGCTTATTGATGATTTGACTTAACCGATCTAAACCAATCAAGATCAAACAGTCATCCATATACAACGATGGGCAAGTTTGAAACCATGCCTTGCATTTAAGCTATTTTTTGCATAGCTTTAAGATTAAAATAACACTCTCAGAAATGTTAACTTCAATAAAAGATATTATTGAAATAATCATGGGCCTAATTATGGCCCTGACTATTTCCGGTCTACTCTTTCGTGCAATAGTGAAACAAAAGCGAATCGAAGTGATAATCATCCAGCTTACTTGCATTGCCTTTACTCTGCCAACCATAATCATCCTTTCAGTGGAGAAAGTATTGACGGGTTAAACTTTAGCTACTCTATTGGGAGGACTTGTCGGTTATGTCCTTGACGGCATAAGCAATTACGATAAAATCGGCAGAGGAATAACTTGACCAAAGCAAATCGTCCACCAAACAAAATTATGCTTATCCAAAACGCTGGTTGAAGCGGAATTTAAACGCAGGTCACTGTAAACATAAAAAATTAGCTTTTGCATGTGGTATCTAAAAAAAAAGTTTAAGAACAGGCACAAAATACTAGAAGTGTTGGTCAAACAGCTGGCCCCTCACTACGAAACCGAAAATGTGAACATTTATGATGAACTGTTGTTAATTAACGATATTTCAAATACCTCCAAAATCGCTAAACAAAAAGTTATAGGACAGATCGATTACCTTCTGCACTATAAGGAAATATCAGTTCTTTGGTCGGAAGGAGTTCCTAAATATAATGTTACCGCGAAAGGGACAATTTCCTATTACGATGAGAAATATTTAGATCAGGGTGGAAAAATCTTCAGGCAATACTGGTGGGAGCTCATTAAAGGTTCAATATCGCTAATTGCGATTATTATCTCGGTATCAACGTTTGTAGTGAATATGATCTCAACCAGTAAAAACAACCAGGGCATTGAGGAAATTAAAACCGAACTGCATGTCATTAAAAAAGAAATTCAGCTGCAAAAAACCAATCTCAAACAGGTATCGCAAAAGACCACAAAAATAAGCAACAAATGAGATACGTAATACGCATTCAGTTAAATCATGCAGAATCTGTAGACTATGCCAGTCTTCATGCTGCTATGGAAAAGATAAACTTTTTTAAATAAATCAGAGGCCATGCAGGCAATTGGTATCATCTAACCACTGCAATGTATTACGGTTCAGCAAACCGTACTGCTGCGCAGATACAATCTTACTTACATGATATAATCGTCCAGCTATATGCTCAGGATAATACACCTCCTGAAAACCATGAGATACTTGTCATTGAAGAAAATAGCATTGATTGGAGATTGTTCCAAGCAGATGCAAATGACCCTGGCGTTCCATCATTAACAAAATATCTTGTAGCCATTATCTAAAATTGCAGGATAGCGATAAAACAAATCCACATGATACCGGATAATAAAGATAGGATCAAAAAGGTCTGGAACCAAAATCACTCCCCCGTGATTTACCGCAGAGGGATTGGCTCCCCTTTGCTCATGCGCTTGCCCTACAAGGAGGGAAACCGAGCATGGTTAAAACATTACGGGCGTATCAACCCACAGTGGATTATTCCTAAAAAACATTGGGAGGTACCCCAAGCCTGGTTCAATGACCTTGTAAGCAGGTCGCTGAGTAGGTTTGGCAGGCTTTATATTATACAGCCTTATAGGGCTCAGGAAAAATGTGCTCCAGCCTGTTGGAATGCTCAAGGCCATGAATGCCAATGCTCCTGTATGGGCGCAAACCATGGATCACAGAGTGAAGGTAACGGTTGGTATATCGTCTCAGATACGTTCGCAACCAGATGGAATACAGTGGAGTTAGCCTGCCGTCTGCTCATCATCAAATAGTTGCTCATAAGTTTAACCGCGGCTTTCAACAATACTCTAATTACTTTCTCCTGAAAGGGCACATTATTTAAATTCCTTTTTTATAGTATTGCTTCTTATTGCACATCAACTACTTGAAAGACCTAGGAACGTATTTATCTTTTTCATTGATATAAATCAGAATCTTTTCCCGCATCTCATCCAGATACTTCGTATAACTTAAATTCTTCCTTCTGCCAATCGAAATAAACTTCCGGTAAGCTCCCCCTAAATCAATGCCCAGACTTTGCTCCAGCCAATGAACAACATCCGCAATTTCAAGCTTTCCATTATTTACAGAACCCGAAAGAAAAATTCCATAAGCAAGCTCCACCAGCTTAATCTTCTCATCGGTCCATTTAAGCTTACCTCTTGACAATAACACCTCAGGAATAACAGGCTCAGGCCGAATGTATATCAGACTTATCCTCTCTATTATATAGTCCTGCAGTTTTTCCAGCGCCCTGAACTTAGCGAAATTATAATCCTGGTTTGTCGAAAACCCATCACTAAAAACTCCATGACCAGCACCTGCCACATCAGGCAAGAGTCCATCTAAATTCCGGCGAAGAAAAAAAGTATCATCCATAGCCCCTTCTTCCCGCTGATAATAATCATACAAAAAACTATGCTGCGAATAAAAACGCTTTATAAAAGCTAGCTCCGAGAGGTAATAATCCTTTACCATATCATCTGTTCCCCGAGGTACACCCGAAATCAGGTTATAAAGTTCAACTTCATAGATATAAAGCATATAAAATCTGGGCTTCACGAATTTAAAAAACATGACCTCTTCCCAGTCCATCAGAAAGCCATTAGTCTCGACACGATCCCTCAATACTTTCAGCGCCCTTGAAATTGCAGCCAGTCTAGCTGAATAAAGCGCAACGTCATTGCCAAGGTCTATTAATTCACCCTCAAGTTTATAATACAGGGTATCAAAAAATTCAGTATCCATAAATAAAAAAATTAAGTCCTCAATCTTAGAAAATTGAGCCAGGTCAATAATAATTTATTTAACATGTGCAGCATGTGGCATCTCACCCATAGATACCTATCACCATATGTAGAAATTCAGATATGAGAATATCTAGAATATTAATCACCGCTCCAACGCGAGCCTTGGGTCATCCTTGGAGGCTCTTAAAGCTGATTCTATTTTATTTTGGGATCTCAAACCAGCAACAAGCTTCTCATTATAATCCTTGAAACCAGCATAAACCCAGGAACAATCCATGCTAATATCCAGATCAGAAACAAATTCTTCAGTTGCCGCCCTGCCAGACCTATCATGGTCAAAATACAATTCAACAACATCAAACTTAGCTGCCCGGGCTTTTGCAGTCTGCAGCATAGAGAGTGAATTGAGCACAAGAACAGATGCAGGATCCTTCGGATGCTCCACTCTCCAGCTCAAAAAATCAAAATACCCCTCGAACACACAGAGCCTTTTGGCCGACCCTTCCAAGAAGCTCACGCCTTTATGGCCCAGGCAACCCTTGAAATACTTGTTCCTTACCTCCCATCCCCCATTTTCGTTGGGCCAGCCTGAGGCAAAGTAACGGCGAAGTTTATCTCTGTTATCCAAAACAGAATAATAGATTTCATATAGATGTCCCTTTGCAACCGAGCCAATTCCCCTGCTGTCCAGATAGCCAGTTATTGCAGCATTACTGCCCAATTCCTCCATCCTTTCTATCTCATAGCGTGGAACCTGAATGGGCCGCTCCTTTTTAACCTCACTAGAAGAAATACTTTCTAATGGGTCAATGCTTACATTGGCATACATGACAATCTTTTGCAACACCTCCGGAAAACCTGAGGGATACCAATAGGCAAGCCCAAAATCAATGACAGTACCGCTTCTAATCCCCGACACCCCTGCCCCACCATGATCAAACCATACTCCAAGTTTATCATTCACACAAAGCGAGGCCGTATATTCTTCCCTCAACATACTCAGGAAAAAATGCTCGCCGCCAGATACCTTTTGCGGGGTGAATCCTAGATTTTTTAAAAGATCAAGTAGCGATACCTTCTCCTTAATCTCATTTACGTTTAGAAAACTAGCCATAGTACGTAATTAAATCATTAAATATTGGCATCAAAGAATGACTACCAAAGAGAAAAACACTTTCTATTTTCAAATACCAGTAGCCCCGAAAGCTTTTAAAACTACCCGATTCAAATCTGTCAATTCGAATTAAAACAGATTGACACTATAGCAATAGTGCCAAAGATTCTTTTTTGGTTTACTAAAGGGTTTGAAAATCTTTTTTTTAAATATCCCTTATATCAATTATCTCGCTAGTGCAATTGATACATGCAAATTGGAAGAATACCTGGTTAAAATCAAGTTGTAAAAAGGTTGCACAAATCTTCAACCCGTTATTATAGTTCCCATTGCAAACAATTAAAGAGGATTTTTCATAAGCAAAATTGCGACTGAAAAGAAATTCGTCGGGCTGAAGTTCACTTTGGTGTAACTCCAAATGTTTTTGGTGTAAAAGTCTTTCCAGCGATTATAAATCAAGGTAAATTAATTCAAAAAATTGAGACATGAATTACCAGTTTATATGTTTTGAGGAGCACCTACAGAGCCTTAAAGTCAAGAAAAGCTTTGCTAAAAATTACAGTATGGAATCCCGAAAAAACCTGGATAGAGAATGCTTGCGGCTGATTAAAGTTTTCAAGGATGTCTCTATTCAACTCAATAATAAAAAGAAGGTTAAGCAGTATTTTAACTTCCACCAGCGGAACCTGGTTATCTTGATGGACGAGGTAAGTATGGAAATCCCAAAAGAGCGGAACCGACAGGAGAAAAAATTTATTGATAGCGAACTGAGCTATTTGCTGGAAAAAATGGGGAATCTTTTGGAGTGGATGGACCAGATGTGTCCCCAAATATTTGATTATAAATCACAGGCTCCGATAAAAGTGTTACAATCTGAGAAATCAAAAATTCGGGTAGTTTTGGATTTGATTAAAACTGAACTCGAAGCTAAGTGCATTGACGATAAACTATCTGAATTAACAACCTCGGTACTTGACCCGGAGCAGATAAGTACCTTCCGGGATATTCGGTACTGGCAAACAACAGCCATGAACCTTTATAGCAAAATCATTAGCAATACAGAGATCGATAAATTCGGGATTATAAAAGTGCTCATTGGAAACGGGATAAATCATCGTGATTTTTTTAGCTATTCTAAAGCTTTCATCTTGAAAGAAATAGAAAAAAAGACCACGTTAAGCGATCAGATATCGGCCATCTGTACTTTAAGAAAAGAAATTAGAATGTTGCTTATCGAGACCAAATCGCGTCAATTCCAAGTTCATCCAGATATTAACAAACTAGTTAGGAAATTTATCAGGGAAGAACTTCTTTTACTCAGGGCAATGGAATTTGTCAACCATGAAACCGCCGAGGCCGGAATCATGAACGCTAACTACAAGGTATCCTTTTCGGTAAAGCAGCTGGCATTTTTTTTCCATTTGCAAATGGAAACTGGAATAATCATCTGGCAGCGGGCGAAATTTGCACATCAATATATTGCCCGACATTTCAGTACTATAGAGCGTGAATCAATCTCAGAGAAAAGCGCTAGAAATGCGCATTATAGTCATGCAAGCGAAGATATCAAAAAGGTTATCACAAAACTTAGCGAAATGCTGGCGCTCGCTCAAGAAAGATATTAAGGTTAACCAGTAAATCACCCCTGAATGGCATATGAAGTGGGGGTTGCACTCCGCTAAAATTTCTGCAACTTGACAAACTATGAATATCACCGTTCTTTATCTCCAAAAAGAACATGAACGGAGAAGATTATACCGAAGGACTGGGGGTTTTCCATCCCCTCTCACCGGGACTTAAAGCGTATATCGCCACCATTGCGAAAAAAACAGATTATCAAAAAGGGGAAGCGTTATTCATCAACTTGGAAAATACTTTTTTTCCCATGGTTCAAAATGGAAAACTACAGATCATTGCCCTTAATATAGATACAGCGCATGAAATCAGTATTGGCACCTACCGCACAAAAGACTTTTTATATCACTTTGCTAAACCAGTTCCCCTAGCCGGAGTTGAGCTGTATGTCAAATTCCTTGAGGATTCATCATTGATCACTATTAATGAAAAGCATTTTTCCAACCTGATGAAACTATTTACTGATGCTTACCTGCTGAACCTGAACTTCACATCATTTCATTTCAGCACATTATTTAAACTGCTGCTTGAAAATACTAAAACCGGCAAATCAATTTGAAAGCATGCATTCCACTCCAGATACCTACCAATACTTATAAAAAAATTAAAAGTTTAATTCAAAACTAATAATCAAATGAAACTGCTCATCGAAAAACTTCAAAGCCTTCAGCATGCCACTGGGCATCTTGTTAGGGAAATCGCAGAAATTTCTGTTCCAAAAATTTTTAACAGAGGATTGCTGCTCAGTACACCCGAGCACTCCTACCCTGAACTTTATTTTATCGACAATGGACTGGCTAGAGGCTATTTTACGCATCAGGGTCAGGAACAGACATCATGGATTTTAGCCCGTGGTTTTATTCTACCTACTGCCTCATTTTTCTCTTTGAGCAGTTCAATCGAATACATCAACTTCCTAAAAGATAGTTCAGGTTACGCCATAAGCCTTTCGCATTGGAGTGAGCTGGGTAAGATAAATCCCGTATTTCTACTGATGCTCCTAGAAATATATGAGGAAAATCTCCAACATATCAAACAGAGAGAACAAATGCTGCGGATCAGGCATGCCGAAACAAGGTTTCTTTATTTTCAGCAAAAATATCCCGAGTTAATCAACCTGCCCACCCACGAAATACTGGCCTCACTGCTCGCTATCGAATCAAAATACCTCTTTAAAATCAAACGAAAATACCGAAAATAACCAACTGTCTTTCATAATATTACACCAAAAAACATCGCTTTACCCCAGCTTCTCAGGGGTGCAAAAAGAGCTAAAATTGCCAAATTATTATAGCGAATCTTATTTCTGTTGTTTCGAACTTTATTCTACAATCAGCTGGTTGCTAGAAATGGTAAAATGAATGCAGGTATATATAGCGAACTCGTTTTTCAAAATGAGTTTAAAGCAATCTCCAAGGTTATACATACCAAAAAACTGCAAGTAATTTCTTTTCAACCATCATATAAAAAAGAAAGGAGGATAATAGGCACAGAAAACTTTTTAAACATCAATCGAATACTAGGGCAAAAGCCCAACCTTTAAACTAACTTTTTCATTGGCTTTTTCAATGTAAATAAGCCATAATAATCATGAATAAATTACTAAAACCAATCACCTTTGGTGCGATAGCGATCGCATTAGGAGGCACATTATTTCTAACTGAAAGTGCTTTTACAGCACCAAAAACAGTAACGCTTAAATATCGTTATAATTTGAATACTGCCACTGGCATCTCAACGGCCTCTAACTGGACAGATGTTTCGGACCAGCCAAATCCTTCAGGATGTGGAGGTGAGGAAATCCCATGCCTAGTTCAGTTTGATAGCAGTGAATATTCAAGTATTACTGCATTTCTCTCTGCAAACCCTACAATTCCAGATATGGAAGAATCGGAGAGAGTTGTGAGCCACAAGGATGAACAATAGCAATAAAAGGGGGCAGAATCTTTGCCCCCTTCTATTAATATAAATTTTGCGTCACGTTACTCGATTGTATAACTTCTTCGGGAATTGGCATTGCGAATCGCTTGCTATTAGCTGGCAAAGAGTAAATAGATCCGTTTATACTCCTCAAAAGCGATATTCCGGCACCCTCAATATTTTGCCTTTTAATATCCATCCATCTTAGTCCTCGCAAAAGCAATTCTTTTTTTCTTTCATTCAAGATAGTTCGCAGCAAACCTGCTTGGCTAACATTTACATATTCACTGAATGTGCCGGTTTTATATCTTTTCTTTAATAGGGCATTTAGATCTGCCATAGATGCTCCAACCTGTCCCATCCTGCACTGTGATTCAGACCTTATCAATACCACCTCATCTGTGGCTATTCCACTAAATGGAGCTGCAGAACCGTCATAACTTCCCTTAAAGGCGAAAGTTCCATTATTATTATTTCTAAAAAATATCGTTTTTCTCAAATCATTTTCCTCAAAGCTATTGTAGAGTTCCGAAACTATCTTTGCACGTGTATTATTGAGAGCGGCCAATATTCGCATCTTGCTTGCATGAATAACCTCTCCATTAAATTGGGCTAATGGATATGTCGCTGTTGGATTTAATGTGTTGTAATCTATTAAAGTGTTTTTAAGCTGAAGGCAAGAATCGGCGTATAAATACGCGTTTGGATAGTCTCTCATAAAAAGATAGGTACGGGCAAGTAAGCCGAATGCAGCGGGCCTGGAAGGACGGACAACATGCTTTGAGGAAACCGGCAAAAGTAAAACTGCTTTCTTTAGATCAGCAATTACCTGCATATAACTATCAATTAAATTGCTTCTTGAGGAGACTTCATTAAAGTTTGTATTAAGTTTTAATACTATTCCCTCTGTGCTACCATTATTATCACCCAAAGCCAATGCAAACAAACCCAAAACTTGACTATGTGCTTTGGCACGGATGAAGTAAGCCTGTCCTGTTACGTCGTTCCATTGAGCCCGGTTCCGATCAGAGACTTCTATTTTGAGCATTCCCTCAATTACTGAATTGGCATAATAAGCCTGCCGATAGGAAGCCGCCCACTCATTGTCCGCTGGCACATAGACATTACTATTTCGCCAGGTATACATCCTTTGTTCAGTTTCCGCTCTATTTAGAAAATCAGCGTCGGTTAAATAGGTATCTCCTGCACTGATTTCACCCGAACAGGGATCATTCTCATTTAGCGTTGTGTATTGATCGAGCATCGATTGAAAATCAGCAATGGTAACAGGTACCGCAAGACTGGCACTTGGTTTTGCATCAAGGTATTTTTCGCATGAAGAAAAGCCCAGGATTACCATCCCAAGAAAAACAGAATATTTTAATAAGTTCAATTTCATCACAAATTTATTTTTAGATTAAAAGAATAGGTTTTTAGAGGTTTGGAGATTGGAAAATCAGGATCAAGACCATACCCATTTGAATTGTAAAGTAATCCAAGATTGGATGCGACAGCTCTTAATGAGATAGATCGAAATGGCAGAAAACTGAAATTTTCTTTGAGAAAGTTATAGCCAAAGGACAGATACTGGAACCGCACGTGGTCGCCGCTCAAAACTGTAGCCTCCGAGAAGTTGTAAAAAGCATCGCGGTTACTGTTGGCAGGATAAACTAGCGACGGCACATTGGTATATAATTCATCTCCTGGCTTCTGCCATCTTTGAGCAAAATCAGCATTTCCATTACGCGTGCTAAACAGATCTGTATAGCTAATAGATGGCCTTCTGAAATAAAAGCCGAACTTGCCGGTAATCCTAAAGTCTAAATCAAAATTATGGTAGGAAAAAGTATTGCCCAGGGATAGACTTGAGGTTGGAAAAGCCGGACCACTATAGGCCAAATCAGTAATCATAGATTTAGTACCAGTTATTGTTTGGTAATCTTCAGAAATGGCATCATTTACAAATCCCATGGGATTACCATTTTTAGGATTCAGGCCGGCCCATTTATATGACAGTACTGAATATGCAGGCTGTCCGATAATACCAGAAACGTTTGAGTTTCCGTTCACATAATTATATCCGTAATCGTTGTTCAGATAGTATTTGTCAACCCTGTCTTTATAAAAATTCACAAAAAAATTAGTTTGCCATCTCAGCTTACCAACTGTGTTAAGAGCGCTCAGTTCGATATCAAGTCCTTTAACCGTTATCGCAGCTGTATTTCTCGTTACCCTACTTCCGATTCCAGCGGTAATGTCTATACTTTCTGTACCGATAAGGTCATCAGATTTTTTGACATAGTAATCCAGGCTTGCAGATATCCGCTCACCAAGAAATTTGATGTCTGTTCCAAGATTCAAGGTTCTGACTCTTTCCCAGCGGAGGTCGGGATTTGCATAATTGGAAAAGCCTGCATACGGCGATTGTGTATACGGATTAGTACCACTAAAAGTTATTGTCGTCACAGCGGCTAGCCTGGAATTCGCATTTCCACTCACTCCGTAGGTAGCCCTAAGTTTCATGTATGGGATTAAGGCTTTTGGAAACCATTCCTCTTTTGATGCATCCCATGATAGTCCTACAGACCATAATGGATTCCATTTGTTATTAGTTGATACCCCAAATAGATTAGATGCATCCCTCCTTAGGCTACCTGATATGGTATAGCGTTCTCTAAAACCCACCGCAGCATTTCCGAAAAAAGACACATACCTATTTACAAGTCTTCCATAACTATCAATATTTGGAATGATCATATTGGCACCAGTTAAAATATTCTTGTAGAAGTTGAGATAATCCACTGTTGAGGTTTGCAATGTATTTCCGTTAACCCCATAAGATCTTCCCGAGTGAGAATCTGTTGTGGATTGCCGCATTTCTGAGCCAGCAATTGCACTAATTGAAAAAGAATCAAAAGTTTTATCATAATTTATTTGACCCCTGATATTGTTAACATTTAGATCATTTATGTTTTCATTCCAAATTTCACCTAATGGTATAGGCCTAGTTATATTTCCGGCATTTATCTGGCTGAACTGATTAATTATATTTCTCACCGAGTAGCTATTTTGCGAAGCTCTTGTTCCACCTTGTGTGTTTTGTCTTTCAAACTGATAATTTGCTGTCAATCTTAGCCCAGGCAAAACGGAATATGAGGCTCTCAAATTCCCTAAAAAATCAAATACGTCAGAAGTGGTTCTCTCCTCTTCTCCATTAGTAAGGGGATAATAGTTCCAGTCAAGCAAATTGGCATTCCCTAGCGAGAGAATAGAACTGGCCCGATAATCCCTCATAACCGGAAGTGGATTTCCCGTCGCACTAACGAAAGATGTATAAGGTGGGAGTGCACCATTCGAGGCATTTAAACTAGAAAAGTCAGTCTTGCCACTTTTTGAATTGGAAATATTCACTAGCAATGAAGTACTAAATTCCAATTTTGTTCCAACCTTGAAGCTGTTGTCTACCTTAACATTGAACCTGCGGTAAATGGCTGACAAGGCATCGTGATTGTTATCAAATCCAGAAAAAATCCGCCAGTTTTGTTTTTCGCCACCAGCTTTAAGCTCAATAGAATACTGTCTATTGATAGCATTACCAAAGAAACTATTTGAATAATTATCAGATATATTATTCAATCTTAAAAGCTCAATTTGAGAATGTAATTCTTGAGAACTGACTTTCCCATCACGATTCGCAATTAAAAGCTCCACTAGTGGTGTTAAGGGAGCCTTGTCAAAAGAGTTTTCTAAACTGGTATAATAGCCTTTACTAAAGAGCATTTGTTCGACATCAATAAAGTCATTTGTAGATATAGGTCTTAGGTAATTGAGATCAGGCTTTCCGGATGTAATCTGGCTTGCCGAAACCGATATGCTTAGCGGCTGATTAAACTTTGCCTTCTTTGTATTGATAACAATAACACCATTTCCAGCCTTCACGCCCCAAATCGAAGACGCCGCCGCATCTTTTAGAATGGTGATATTATCAATATCGTTTGGATTTATATTATTAATGTTTCCTTCATATGGATAGTTATCTAATACGATAAGAGGACTCCTGTCCCCTTGAAGCGTACTGAGGCCCCTGATCATAATTCCCGGCGAATTGGTTCTTCTATCAACAGTCAGCGCTGGAGTTATACCTTCTAGCCTTTCCAGAACACTTGTAGTAATCTGCTGGTTGAAAGTTTTATTATCAATAAGACTGAAACTTCCTGTAGCTCGCTCTTTGGGAATATTCTGATAACCAGTACTGACAACTGTGACATCATCAAGCTGTGTTTCATCAGGTGAAATAAGGATAGTCAATTCGCTATTAAATGGATCTTGGATAACGAGCTCCTTTGGTACATATCCGACCATCGAAATTTTGACAACATGTCTTCCCTTAGGCAACTCAAGAACAAATTGCCCATTTTTTCCGGAGACAATTTTTTTAGCGTTTCCTTCAACCTTTATAACGGCATTTTCAACAGCCTTTTTTGTGGTCGCATCAAATACCCTCCCAGTAACTTTCTCTTGTGCGCTTACATACCATACAGAAAGCACAAGACAGGCAAGTAATAAATATATCTTCATAATATGTTTTTTGATTTACTTCTTATTGTTTTTCTCACTAATTGTTCTGAGACTGTCTTTAGTGAAGAGATCTCCTTCAGTGATAGCTATTATTCTGGATGAGGGATCGATCCACACGTAATGTGGCAGCAAGTAATTAGGAAATGATGATAGCAAAAACTCGTCATCAAAGATTACAGGCACATTCTTTTGCAGATTCGGATATCGAACCGTATCAAGCTTTGATTTAATTTGATCGAGCTTATCTCCGGTGGTGATACTATTTACCAGTAAAAATTTTATTCCCCCTTCGACAGACACAGAATCGATAAGCGGGAACTTCTTAAGGCATGAACCGCACCAGGTTGCCCAAAAGTCTAGAATAACAAACCTTCCTTTGAATTGCGAAAGGTCTTCCTGCTTGGCTTTTCCTTGAAAATATATCTGGTGTTTTTTCACCCAGAATTCGGCTGGTAATTTATCCCCTACAGATAACTTTTTAGCGGATTGTTGAGCATTGGAAATGAATACAATTATGCAAAACATAAAAGTAAGTGTTTGTTTTGGCCTGCTTTTAAGCACTTCAGCTACCAGGCAAATTAATTTCATTACCCATAAAAAAAGGCATGGCAATGCCTTATCGATAAAAAATATCGTTTTTTTCATTGTGGTTGGTTTAGTAGTTGATTCGGAAATTAAATGAGGAAACTCAAATATTGAAGAAAATAAGGCAGGTGCATTATCGAAGAACCTATTATTATCATTAACCATTAAGGTGACCTGCCTTAGCCCGGTATCCTATTCAGGAGAACAGATTACCAGGCTAATAAGAATGATGAATGACCATCCTCGGATAAAGAAAACAGATATATGAGGACTAATAAAATAGCCTAGAAATAAGCATGTAGTGCTGAAAAGAAAAGGAATGTTAATTTCAATCGCTTTCATGGTTAATCTGTGTTAACCGAAAGTAAAACGGAAAAGGGCCGCCTTTACGCTTTATTTGAAGTGAAGGTGTAGGACCACCACCGCTTTGCAGCGGCCGAACTCAAATAAAAGCAGGCGACCCAAATCCGTATGCCATACAAAGATAGCATAGGAATTGAGTTTTACCTACCTCTCGTGTTCGAACGTCCTACTTTTCACCACAAGTTCTTTCAGTAATTACTCAATCCAATTAATGGATTTTATATTTATTATCGTTTTTCTATATCATTAATTTTGTTAAGGCTAAGATACTAAACATTAACCAAATCCACAAGTGGAGTTGACTTAAATCATCAAAATCAGTCACTTGCGGGTGTAAATGGTAACCACAGATGACGAGTTATTTTTTGTCGAAATCTCACACATAGATTTCCTAATAATTGAAAGAGTTAAGTCTTTGAGAATAGCTAATAAAATGACTCAACTTCAATTAACCCAAAAGATGAAATTAGCTGATGGATTTGTTTCAAAAGTTGAAACATATACTGAGCGGGCCAAATACAGTATCAGGCACATTAATTTGATAGCAAATGCTCTCAATTGCAAAATTCAGGATGTTCTCCCTTTAGAACAGCCAAAATACGACATGGTTAGGCTTACTCTAAAAAGGACAAACAAAATTAACAAGGACGGCTCGATATCTCAAAAGAAAACTACAGAGGTTATAACCATCGAGCCAAAAGAAGAAAACATAGGTTAATTTGAACATGCAAAGGTAATTGAGAGGTCAAAAAGGACTTAACAATCTAATCTTTGACATATGGAACAATTGCGTTGCGTCGTTATCGACGATGAAAAACATTCTATTTCTATCCTTTCAGATTACATAGAAACGAATCCAAATCTCACGTTGGTCAAAACTTATACCGACCCTCTTATCTCATTATCAGATATTAGCCTTACCGACAAAATAGACTTCATATTTCTTGATGTCGACATGCCTGATATTACGGGTATCGAACTGGCAAAAAAGCTTGCAAATAGAACGAGGTTTATAGTATTTACAACAGCATTCACGAAATATGCAATTGAAGCCTTTGAAGTGGATGCATCACGCTACCTGGTAAAACCGATATCGAAACCCAAGTTTATCAAGACAGTATGGGATATACTTGAATCTGAAACAAAAAAACTGGAAAAGTCTAAACAGTCAGGAAGAAAATTCTTTTTTGTCAGTATTGGTGACAGGGGACAAAGACTGAGGATAAAAAGATCCAAGATTTTGTTTTTTGAAAGCGAAAAAAACTACATAAGTATCGTTACAGAAGAAACCAAGTATATGGTGTACTTGACTATGAAGGAGGTTGAAAAAGATTTTTGGGGAACACTTTTTTACCGGGTACATAGGTCATTCTTTGTAAACGCTGAAAAGGTTGAAAAAATAATTGGCAATACCTTAAAAATGGGTCCTTACATAGTTCCAATGGGAAAAAGTTATAAAGAGAGTTTTAATGAATTTTTAGAAAGAAAAACTTTAAGATCCGGCCGGTAATCTAGCAGTTTTTAGTCTACTTTTTTCGGTACAACGAAAGTTTCAGTTGCAATAATTGTAATACTTGAATTGGTTGGATCGGTTGATGACAACCTTTGGTTTTTCTGCGATTTAAAAACAAATATTGTTTTTTTAATCAATTTTTGTGGGACATTTTTCATGATTTTTATTTTGAAACTAGCCCTATTGGATATGGTAAAAAAAGTTATTACACCGTGATAATTTGAGGTTACACGAATACATTTTATAGCATGACAAAGAAAATCTTCGAATGGACAAAAACCCAGAAAATCCATCTTATCGGATGGTCGGTTTTTATATTTCTTGAAATAACGTTAATAGGTCTTGCAGCCGGTGCATTTGGAAAGCCACTCAATTACCTGTTGCATTACATACTGAACATTATTCTTTTTTATTCGAATGCGCATCTGGTTCTTAAAATTAGTTTCAGAACGAAACAGCATGCAATAAGCAGATTAATTATTTTGATGGTATTACAAATTGGCTGCTACATATTGTTCCGTGCATTGCTAAATTACTATTTGAGCGATACCACGAAATCATTTAACTTTCCTACTATCGTAGAGCATTACCGCAGCTTTTTTCAGTCGCTTTGGAGAGGACTTTTTTTTATTGGTTTATCATGTTTTTATTATCTCTTTATAGAATATAAATCAGAAAGGACTTTGAGGGAGGAGGCTGAAAACGCTAAATACATTAAGCGATTAAGGATTAGAGAAATGGAAAACGAATTGAGCATAGCTCAGTACGATTATCTGAGGGCACAGATCAACCCCCACCTTTTATTCAATACTTTAAGTTTCTTATATGATAGTATTCGGAAATATAATGAAGATGCCGGCCAGGCTGTACTCAATTTGGCTGACCTGATGAGATTTAGTCTGGAAACACGTGAGTCCAATGAAGAACTTCCGAGGTTAGATGAAGAGATTAAACAAATTTACAATCTAATCGAATTGAATAAAATAAGGAAAGATAAGGAGCAGTTTATTGACGTGTTCATTCCTAAAGGTGCCAAACAGTTTCGTTTTATACCATTAGTAATTATAACGCTTTTGGAAAATATGCTCAAGCATGGAAATTTAAGTAGGCAAGAACATCCGGGGCTACTAGAGATAAAACTGAACCATGGCGAGTTTTCAATTCATACAAGAAATCTGATAAGTACCAAGATTCATAGTTCTGGCTTTAATAAAGGAATGGAAAATATTGAAAAGCGACTAGGTTTGGCTTATGGAACCAAATTCTCACTAAGTTATGGCAAAAGAAATGAAATTTACTTTGATGTAAATATTAATTTAAGGTTGGATATTGCAGAATAGCAGGCCCAGATGATAATGGGTTTACGGCATATTGACTTTAATCCAGACTAGGCATGGTCACACTAGCGCCCATCTACCCTCTGACCTGCTTGTCCACACCGCTAGCGGTCAGGATATCCTGTAGGTTCGGTGATGAAAGTAAATTATTTAACCTTAAGCCTACACCTCTATCATATGCATCCCGCAGATTGCCTATTCAAACTGCGCTAAATACGTAACTGAGTAAAACATTGAGTTTTCAAAAGCCGTCTGCAAATTGTTTCTGTAAATCAGGCATTTAAATTATATTATCAACACAACAGATGAAATTTGACTAGAAGACTTAGAATCTTTGACTCCTATCTTCTACACCATCTGAGCTCATTTCGAATTATCTTAAATTTTTAATAAGTATCAGCCCATCACCCTCAACCGACTTAGAGATATATCGGTAAAAAATATTGGCTCTAAAAGATACTGTTCAGTTATCCTACATCGATAGCAGAAAATGTATAGTTTGATAGTTCAAAGATATCCAATCATTTTTTCAATAATTGAATCAGTTGACCTGTTAATACTTTGATTCGAGCCCAGATTTTGGAGCAATCCTAAATCCGGCATGACTATCGTATTCCGTCCCCAGACCGCGCATAATTCGAACCATTTAGTGGGCCAATTGAAGGTTTTAAATGATTTAAAGTTTGCGTAAATGAAGTTCGATTCCCGTACGGGCTCACTGTAGTTCTTTGCTACCATTTAAAGAAAATCCAATATGACGCTAGCCTCACTATCGTCCACCTCAATACCACTTTTGGCCACAACGGAAATTGCCCGCTTGACCGAAATCTTCCTTTTTATAAAGTTGCTGCTATTTACAGATTGGTTGTTAAACTACGTGATACTTTCGTCGAACAATTAAGAACAGAGGACATAAAGCCCTGCGGTTATGACCAACCTGATTGCCCAATTTATTTGCTGTCCGAAAATACCTGTCAGAAAATGGATGGCATCAGGAAAGAGATTTTCAATAGCTTTAGGTCAATAAACCCAAACTTTAACCTCGATTTAAATGATTAAATGAGAAAGACGGTACTAGAATCTACAATAAAGTAATACGAAGTCAAATCCTTATAGGCCTATGTATTCAGGGCTCATTTTCATTGGCAATAGACTTTTTTTTATTAACTTGACCAGAAATTAGGCTCGACCAAGTGACCAGAAATAACCCCAACAGCTCCATCAGGAGCGGATATGCCTATGAAGATCTGTACGTACTGCAACTTTGTACGGAATGGCTGAGTGAACCGGAAAAATTTAAAGGGATCAGGATTCAGTATGTTCCCGATGGGACGAAAGGATTTGCTATTGACGATGTCGTTGCAGAATTTAAAGATGGTAGCCAATCTTTCTATCAGTTAAAGTATAAACAGAATCCAACTGTCGACCTCTGGGACTTCAAACATCTTCTGGACAAAGGACTGCTGCGATGGATAGCGTCATATGAAATGCTTACAAACGCCGTTCCTTTTCAATGCAGCCTGATTACTAATGGTCAACCAGCAGATGAGATCCTTACCTGCAGCTCTGGAGAACGGATCGGCCTGAGCAAAATTGCAGTGAACTTTCCAGATATAGGGCTGTTGTTAAGCGAAAAGTTTAGCACTATTTTACTGGAAGACTTTTTTGCGAACTTTAATTTTATTTTCGGACAACCCGACAAGCAGGAGCTTGAAGAAAAGCTGAGGACAAAACTCTATGAAGATCTTAAAGTTACAAAGGCCGGCGTAGACAGCCTTCTGCTATTTATCGGAAAAGAAGGGTCTGAAAAACACCCAAGGGAAATAACGCTCAGTGAGTTAAGGAACCATCTGTCTTGGGACAACCCTAGGCCATTGAACCAGAGCTTCATCGTTCCCGCTGATTTTGAATTTTTCAACCAACGGACCCATCACCAGATATTAGATGACCTAAGGGGTGCAAAAGGTGGTACAAAGATTTTCATAGGTAAACCAGGCGCAGGAAAAAGCACTTATCTTTCAAAGCTTTACGAAACCTTAAAACATGAGCATATCTCGGTCTTCCGCCATCACTATCATCTAAATCCCAATGACCATTCCCAATTTGAACGGCTAAATACAGACCGGGTAAAGGAAGCTCTCCGCGCTACATTCAAAAAAGAGAAGTTAACGGTCCTAAAGGAACTAGGTCGGGAAAATACCGAACATACTCCATTAAGGGAGTTTATTTCGAAAATCGCTTCCCACTATTCCAAACTCGGAAAGAGCTTCGTTCTCATAGTGGATGGCCTTGACCATGTGATAAGGGAAGGGAATAGTGAAGATCAGCTAAGGGAATTCATAACTGAAGTTTTTCATCCTCAAAAGGGCTTTTGGCTTTTGCTCGGCACACAGGAAATGGCTGTAAAATGCCTTCCAGCCGGTGTCTTTAAATCGTGCCCCGAAGATAATTGGATAGAGATCAAAGGGCTTAGCAGACCGAATGTTGCCAGAATTGTCAGGGGTGCCATTAAATCTCCAAAACAAAGGCAAGACAAAGATGGACAGAGAGCGCTTATGAATAAGATTTTTGAGATAACCAAAGGTAATCCTCTTCACCTCAGATACGTGCTGGGAGAAATCAGCAATTCGGAAGATTATATCTCAACTTATGACCTTGAGCGTATCCCCCCTTATAAAGGTAATATAAAAATGTACTATCAGGATATCTGGAGACATCTGTCCGATCTGGCTAAGACTTTCTGCTTTTCAATAACTGCTCTGGATTTCAAGCTCCATAAAGAACAGCTCATCGATCTTGCCGGCTACCTTACGCCATATCCCTCGCAGATTACAAGCTGTTTCAAAGAGATAGCACACTTGATCGTCACCGAACTTTCCGGCATTTCGGTTTACCACAACAGCTTTATGGTATTCATGTCCGAGCAGCCCGAACTTAAGCAGCAACAGATGATTCTTTATAAAAGCATAAGGAACTGGCTTAACACTTGTAATGATGAGAGCCTCAAATGGTCTGAGCTTTCAAAGATTAATTATTATCTAGGGGATTCCGCCCCCCTATTGAGCATAGATAAGGAATGGATTATAAAAAGCTATCTACAATGCAGGGAAGAAAACCAGATCCAGAACCTAATTGACCTGGCAGCACGGGCAGCATTTGAAGCGAAAAATTTTAAAAAATCCATATTCTATGGTGAGGCCAGCCTAAGATTTGAACGCAGATCGCACAATTTATGGGATGATAACCTTCAGAAAATTTGGGTAACATCATTTAAGAACAACCCTGATATTTTTATCAAATATCCAGATTTTTCCGTGCTCACTCATTATCAAATTAAAGAACTTTTAATTGCGCTCAAAGAAAGGGGTATGATTAACAAAATTCCTGAAGAAGCGGTAGATCGAATAAATATACTTTTTCAAGATAGGAACAATGACACCGGAAGCATAGCAAAGGCTTGGCTGGAAGTACTTCTTCATTTTGAGGATTCTAGTGATCAGAAAATCACAAATTTCATCAAGCAATTCAGGAAGGGAGATAGATCCGATATATATATTGCACATTATGTCACTAAGATCCTTGAGAACCAGGAACGTTTTGGACACAGGTTATCAGCACTATTCAAGTCCAAATTAACCGATCTTGAAAAAAAGGCCATCAGTGAGATCCTAATTAAGCATGACCTCAGAATGGGCACTTTCCAATGGAAAAGGAAGCTAAAAACTTTTCCCGTTGAAGAAGACTACAACCATAAGATATATATTTATTTGAGCGAAAAGCTTTTGCCGAATGCCGCTAAGCTGGCCGAACGCGGGGAGTTCAGCGAGAAATATGACTATGCATCTGATAATAAGGAGGGCAAAACGCTATGTATAGACCATTTTTTTACTTCGTTATTGCTATCCTTAAAACAAGAACTACAACCCATTGACAGCTGGCTACGAATCAAGAAAAACGACAAACAGACCCAACTGCTCAAGGCGCTACTCCGTATAGGTAAAAAAATAGGAACGGATTTTTATCAGAAACTACCTATCAAGGTAAGTGATGTTCTCTCACCACTCGACAATATCGATACCCTGGATTTCTACAAAGACCATTCTCTCTACGAACTACGCCGTTCGGTAATGCCAAGGATAATCGATGAGGTAATTTGGTTTGCCCATGTCTTTAACAAACACAATGGTTTCAACGAGGAACTGTCCATAAAGGAAATCAAAATGTTATCCACCCACCCATGGTACTATCAGGGCAACCTATTCGAACTTTTGCACACCAAAAAGGCAAAGTTATCTACAGAAGCCTTTTCTTATTTTGCTCAGCAGGAGCTTGACAAGCTGGAGGATGAACTGATTGATTTCAAGGATAAGACAGAACGGATGGTAAACCTTGCTATCTTGGCAGCTGACCTCAAAAACTCTGAGACGCTGAACCTTCTACTTTACCGGGCAGCGGAAAATATTATCGCATATGGCAATCATAAAGATATGCTGCTATACGATATACTTCTGGGGATGAAACGGCTTATAAATGTAGAACCAGAGAAAGGCCGGGAACTATTGCGTCAGATTTCTCCGTACGTCTATCATATCGATAAACTGACCGATGGTGATGAAACGGGCAGCTTCATATATGACTATTCCTCCCAGCTTGCCTTGGCAGATGTACACTCTCTTTACAACTTCTATTTTTTAGCGATATCAAACCGGGATTATTATCTTTCTGAAAGCCTATTTGCCAACATCCTCTGCACACTCGATTTTACCGACCCGATCGCCAGGTCGGTTGCCGCTACAGCTGTTGGCGATAGCCCTTACGGCGCACTAAAAGATATTGCGGCTAAGGATCAGGGAGCATTGGAAGTGCTCACCGATATACAAAGCTGTCTTGGGGATATCGGATATGAGCGCCGTCCGGATGAGAACGACAGCAACAGCATTAAAAGTAATCCAAAGGCCGATGAAGACTTTGCAAAGGTGAAAGCTGAAGACCTGGAGGAATATTTAAGAATGGTAGGCACTGCTTCAACGTTCCGAAAATACGAAAAATCAAACTTTTTACTGAACTGGTCAAAATACTGGCTGGTCAGGCCGGAAGCGGATGTAAAGCAGATTATCGCAGTCCTAAAACCTATCATACAGGATAGTTTTGCACAGACAGAGCATGAGCTATTGGATTTTATTTATCCATTCGCAAAAACTGTAGACCGTGATTTCGCATTCCATTGCATTTGCTGGGCACATTCCAATAGTGGCTCCTGGGCCAGTGACTACTTTGCAACTCCCGAACAGGCCCATGAGCGGTGGAAAAAAGTGATTGCAGATTTCCCATTTAGGAAGGATGAATTTTTTATTCTGAGCGTCAACAACTCAGGAATGAGGTACAGTACGACAAAAAAGAAAAACTATATTTTTACTCCACCAAAGGCCATACAGTTCTTTATCGATTCCGGCGAGATAAATAAAGCAGAAGCGATTATTCAGCATTACCTCGATGCCTTGCCTTCTCTTTTCCCAAATGTTAAGCTACCAGAACCAGAATTCTATACAATGGATATTCAGATTGATCCATTCGATCTCCTGATAAAGCGTATGGAATGGTTAAGTCCAATTGTAAAGGAACGAGCAGCCAAACAATTGATCTCGATATTATCCAAAGACATAGATGGCAGGTACCATTTGAGATATTTTGCATGGCTGAAAGGACTGTTTCTAGAATCGAGAGCATGCGAAGGTCTGATTGTCCTCTTGCTATCGACACAACAAAAGAGTAGTTTCTCTAGAAAATATGTAACCAAAGCTAATCTTGGAAGGCTATTATCGCTTAGATGCATGGCAACAGACCTTATTTGCGGTTCCATAGGTTATGAACTTGGCATATCCTTCAAATTCGCCCAAACTGCATATGCAGCGATGTCCTTCGGAAGTGTTTCCAGAACAAAGGATGAATTTGATGAACTTGTTGGAAGGAATTTACCTGTGGTCTACCTACGTCATCTGGAAGAACTTCAGGAGAACTGTCCATTTGAACTTTGGTCATGCTGGAACATGCTTTTTGATGACTGTTGCGATGAGCATGGACTGAAATATAAAAGGGATGATGAAACTTACAATAATGATTTCAATAGGGTGATGATCGGTAGGTCGACAATTTTTACTGAGATCCTTCGCTCAACTTTTTTCAGGCTCCTAGATTATCTCTATTCAGAAAAACTGATTGGGATACAGGAAACCTTTGGCTACAATGTTGACAATTTCACGATTGAACCATCACTATGGTCTGTATGTCTTTCCAAAAAACCAGCCTGGTGGCCCGAAGCAAGGAATACACAAAAACTTAGGTATGACCAAGAACCTCCGCATCTCGAACTTGATCTAGAAAAGCTGCTCTTCAAAGATGGAAAAGAGCAATTGTTGTCCATGCACGGGAACATACCGCATAGGGACAATTTTTATCACAGCGACTATTTCTACGGTCTTGCAATCCTTCCCTTTGCTTCTTCAAAGAAGCTCGACCACGGTCAAAATGCACGGGAAATTTTCCGCGAGCTTGAAATAAATTCAGGAATATGGTATCCAGGCGTCAGGGATATGAGGAACTTTGGCACCTATTCCAATGAACTAAGGTTCGTCGCTCCAAAAACCACCAGTAGATTTGGGACTATTCCATTATTAACTACTGTAAAAGCAATGAATATAAATATGCTACAATATTATCGCTCTTTTTTTCCAACCATGATGCTTAGCCCATTCATAAAGGGGATGCTCAATCTCAAAATTAATGATGGCCACTTGCGATACTTCGATAAAGCGAAAATCGTCGGAAGCTATATGGATTTCCTCGATGGTCTCCGCGACAGCTCGGATACTCCTGATGTATTGCCTTACGGTTCCTTTTTGACACTTGACAAAGACTATCTTTCGAAATTTTTGTCTGATAGAAAACTGAACCTTTCATTTGCCGTAAAAAAGACACTTTATACTAAAGACATGTCAAGCAGGAGATCAGAGCGCAATGAAAAAAACGAATATCTTATTATCGATTTTAACGGCAACCCTCAAATAGACTAAGCGTCAATATTTTGACATATCAGGTTGGAAATATTAACTTTAAAACAAACATCTAGCGCCAGATATTAATTTGTAGAATACCAACAAAAACTAACACTAGGAATGACAGCATCGGAGAGATTACTGACCAATATAAACAACTCTATCTTTTTCAAGGAGTTCACCTATTCAGAGAACCAAATATTTCAGGAAGGTGGTGATACTAAAGAACTTGCTGATAATATAGTCTGGCTGGACGACCTGTTGCTAGTCTATCAGGTGAAAGGTCGTGAAGCTCAGCATGTCACCGATACACAAAGCGAAGAAAAATGGTTCGATAGGACCATTGCGGGAAAGGCGAAAAAGCAGATAAAGGATACGATAAATTTCTTTCAGACATGGCAGAAGCTTCCAGTAACTAATGAACGTGGTCAGACGGCAGACATTGCCAAAGCGGCAGGACAAAAGCTGATCAAACTGGTGATTTTTGAACCTGGCAGCAAATTGCTTGAGGACAAAAAGAACATCAAATTTCTGGAGAGTTCTACCGCCGGGCTGATTCATTTATTTCACATCCAGGATTATGAGATGGTATGCAGGTATCTTGTCACGCCCAGCGAACTTGCGGAGTATCTGCAATTTAGGGAGGAAATTTATTTGAGGCACAAGGATCATGCAATTATAGGAAAAGAGGAATACCTTTTGGAACACTTCTTTACTACCCAGGATACTACGGCTATCAATCAGGATTTTTTAAATAATCTCGGCAAAATAGATACTGATTCCGGCCACTTTGAAGTGGGCAGCATATTAAACAATTTTTTCAACAAGGTTATCCTATATGAAAACGGCAGGGAAACTGACTATCATTTTATACTAAAAGAAATTGCCAAGCTTAACCGGAATGAGTTGGTGGCTTTCAATAGCCGCTATAGGGAAACTATCCAAAATGTTCAGGCGGACAAATTCGCCCTTCCACTTCGCTTTGCCATTCCTAGAATCGGATGTGGATTTGTTTTCGTTACCATGCAGCAGCGCAACAAAGGACATTGGTATAATGCCTTATTGAATTTCGTTGATACCTACCGCTATAAACATAGACTGGATAAATGTATCGGCGTTGTCATGGCAAAAGATGGACAATGGTTCGACATAAACTGGGCATTTACGGCTGGCAAGTGGGAATTCAATGAAGAACTGGAACAGGCACTTTCCAATGAGGGCGAATTTTATGGTGACAGCGAACTGCGATTACTACCTCGTTATAAATTAAAAAACTAATGTCAGGATATCAACTTCCCCCTCCGACAATGCCAAGCAGTTTGAGCAATTGGTTTGCGAAATGCTAAATGAGCATTACCATACGATATCCTTTAAGTGTTTTGGAAAAAATGGCCATAGGCAAAAAGGAATAGATATCTTTTCAGCCGAGAAGCAGATGATAGTTCAGTGCAAACATAAGGATCTGAGCAGAAATACGGTGCTGATCAAAAAAGACCTACTCTCTGACATAGACGCAACATTATTGGCATTGAAAGAAAGATCTACTCCGATTACCTATAACCAATTGATAATTGCAACAACAGCAAGTGAGCACCCCGACTATGACGAATTTATAGCTGCTTTAAAAGACAGTTACGGACTTTCATATGATATCAACTTCTGGGGCTGGGAAACTATTCAGCAACGACTGAGCCATTTGCCTGGCACACTTTGCAAATACTATCCACAATTCAAGATTGGGCAACATCAAGAAAGCCAGCTGCTGTCAAAGATTACTATGAAGAAAAGATTGGAACGAGACTTTGCTGACTGGCTGAATTATGATCCTGAGAACCGTCGTTTCCGTTCGAAGATGATCATACATTCTTCAGCGGACACCCATTACCCCGAACATCCGAACCCAAATGGACCCTGGTTCTGGTTTGGGGCAGAGATTGCACGCCTTAATACAAAAGGTCTTGGATTTATCAACGAACTGGCAGATATATACGTAAATACCCGCGGTCAATGGACTATTGAACGCCCAGAAGACCTTTCTGGCTTTAAGGTAGTTAGGGTCGCAAAAATCTCGGTTGTAGCCTTTGAAGATATTTTGGATTATGACCTCAATGGCGATGAGTTTTATAACTGTCCGCATTTCTATCTACGGTTTAACGAAAATCACACACCTTTCTCAGACTTCTATTACCAAAAGCTGGACAACGATGTTATCGGCATTCCCCTATACTATGATTCCACGTCCAGATTGGAGTGAAATCATGACGGTTATAGCTAACGTTGTTCCATTGCAAAAAAACAAAACTGAGTATGGACATGTCATAAGGGTAATGGAAGAATACCGTTAGTTTACACCAACGCGTATGTTGGGCGCAGTTTGATGGGACGTTGTACTTAGACAGCTATTAATTTTATTATAATTCTTACCTTACTCACAAATATGCTCATTAAACTAGTTGACCCTTAACAACCGATTTTATAAATGAACTGGAGTAATTTTCAAACATATGGCGATGCGCCAACGGAGGCGTTCGAAACCCTTTGTAATCAACTTTTCGAACGTCACTTAAAATCAGTTCATGGCCCAATGCTTACGAAGTTCCGGGTTGTAAATGGTGCCGCCGGGGATGGTGGCATAGAAGCATACGGACTGTTGGCAAATGGGGATATTATAGCTGTCCAATCAAAATGGTTCAGGGATGTATTGACCGATGTGCAGTTTGGTCAGGTCGAAAAATCAATTGACACAGCATTGGCTTTAAGGCCCAATATAAAAAAATATATTGTCTGTATTCCAAGGGATTTGAGTTCACTTAAATATGGAAGGGGTAAAAAAGGACAAAGTAAACAGCCTGTGCGAAATCATGAGGATAAAGCAATAGACACTTTTTCTGATACAATAAAAGCAAAATATCCAAGTTTGGAACTGGAATGGTGGTTCGAAAATGATATTCAGCTTGAACTAATGGAACCTGGAAATGAGGGAATTCATAAGTTTTGGTTTGAAAAGGAAGTCGTTTCATTAAAGTTGCTGAGCGATAAGTTCGCTCTTCAGAAAAAAGGCTGGCTACATCAACGTTACATTCCTGAACTACATGCGCAGGGCGTAATTCAACAGACTGTTCAGCATATAAAATTTGCAAAAGAATACCGCGGGCTCTTTTATCAGGAGTTCGAAAAATCTATACTGTCGCTGCATTCACTGATCAGGCACATCAATGCATTTCTTCCTACCAATACTACTGATGATCAATTAAATCTTCATCTGAAAGGTCTGATAGGAAGTATAGACGACCACATAAAAGAAGGCAGGCTACTATTGGAGGCAGTAAAAGAAGGAAATGATAAGTTTCAACCATCGATACCAGTTGCATTCAATCTATCAGTGATATTTCCAAAGCTTCGTGCGATCATTCCATCGCAAAGGCAACTTGCGCTGTTACCGGAACTTTTAAGGGCTATTCAAAATTATTCGGACTTTGTTAAAAGAGATCTCAGTAAGATTTTCTTTCAATGCATGCGCCTTATTCTTGGCGAGCCAGGTACAGGAAAAACACACGGGCTGGCCAATGCCATAGACACCCATCTTTCGGCTTCCGCTCCTGGAATAATAATTCAGGCCAAAGGAGCCACATCAAAGGACTGGGATAACCTATTGCGAGAAGCTCTTGCGTTACCTGCATGGAGCAAAGAGGAAATCTGCACTGCACTAGAAACAATGGCGATGCGTGTAGATACCGGCCTAGGTAAAAATCTAAGTGCGGGTGACGAAATCAAGTTGGAAGCGACAAAAGTATTGATATGCATAGATGGCCTTGAAGAGGATCTCGGCAAGGAAAAGATATGGTATGAACGCATGCGTGAGTGTGAAATATTGCACCATCAGTTCCCGAACATACGCTTTCTGTTCAGCGCGCGCCGATATTTTCACGATTCTCGTGAAGTACCAAAATGCACCAATTTTGATGTGGTTATTTTACCAAAAGAGGGAGATGTGCCTGTACAGAGTGTCGCAGAAAAATACTTTAGCAAAGAGTTTTATAATATCACTTTAGAATCGCCAAAAAAAATTAAGGGCATTGATTCTCTGTTCGCACTACGCCTTTTTTGTGATTTATATGAAGGCAAAACAATAGCCAAGGATGAGGAGATTCTGACAGCAACTGACGAGTTACTGAATAAAAAAATAGAGAGCATTGAGCTGGACTTCAAAGAACGCAAACAATTAGGTGTTAGTAATGCGAGAAGCCCTATTTCAGAGGCTCTTTCCATAATCGCAGATCATTTCTATACCGGACCCCGAATTGAACACAACGATCTTTCAACCCTTGTAAAAAACGCGATTGGAAACTATCTTCCAGACGTTGACCCGGTTATTGATTTTCTGGCAGAAAATGGGATGCTGATCAAATCTGAAGAAACACAAACCGGTAAGGGCGGCATTAAAAAGAGAACGTACATCTATACTATCGTATCGAATTCGATTATAGAGTTGATTATTGCAAATCGAATATCTGAGGAATTGACAGCTGGCGAAGTAGAAAGTATTCCAGAGCAATTCCTGGTTGGCGATGATTTAGTGGGTGAAAGTATATCTGGTGAGGGATATCCATCCGCTAGTCTTATAGTACAGAATATTGTTGATCTTCAATTGAAAACCGAAGACAAACTCATAGGGGACGAAGGGTTTCTTGTACAAGGGCTTCAACCTCAGGAAGTAACTTCATTAAGACTGCGCGCTCTGATAAGAGCGACTCCGGAGCAGGCTGCCAAGTATAATGCTGAAGTTGAGAACATGCTTTTGCATGCAGGTGCTTCACAATATTTTGCATTGATAAATCTTGTTCTTCCCTCTAGTAGCAACAATGAAAACTATTTTGGCGCAAACTTTCTTGATCAATTGCTCAGACGCCAGCCTTCATCTTTTGAACGCGACCGATTCTGGTCAGGGTTCGACGGCTATGAATCAGGTAAACATGAACAGAACCACCACGCTGACTATTCTATCCGTTCAGCTATTGAAGATTATACTGGAGACAACTTGGCCTTATCCGAATATGCACTTCATGATGAGCTACCCCTAATATACGCCTGGTCGCTAACGCATATAGACCAGGAATTCAGGGATAAACTTCGTGTCGCCCTAACGCAATGGGCATTGAAACAGCCAGGAGAATTTGCACAACTTCTGGAAAAGATCTTCCACTGCGATGATCCACAAATACAGGAAGACCTAGCATCTGTAATGCTCGGGGTTGCATCTAGGCTAAGGGACCATGATGCTATTAAAGATCTTGCTAAATGGGCAATTAAAAATGTTTTGTCTCTGCCTGAAGAGCATCGTAATATCATCGTTCGCCAGGGAATGAGGTCGATTGTCGAAAGGGCTTTTCAGTTTGATTTGATAAATGAAAAAGAGGTGTCGCTTGCGAGGCCTAAAAAATTAGAAGATCCGAAAATCATTCGATTGGATGAAAATGCGCTCGAAAATCCACGAGAGGAGATATATCCAATTGTTCATGATCTTGCATGGTATGTGATAAAGAAATCTTTTGAACACTTCCTCGAATATCCTATGGGAATATCCAATGGTCATGCAAAAGACCAGGACAGCCCGGAAGGGAAAAGTCTCTTGGATCTGTATCGCGCAAAATTTAACAAACCAGGAATATTTGGTTCTGTGTGGGCGACGGCAGCAGCAATTGGTTACATGAAAGATCTGGGGTTTTCAAGAACAGAGGGAAATGGCATGACTCAGGAATCGCATGGTGGTAAAAGCCGAGTATTCACATACGAAGAAAAATATACATGGCTTGCCGTCCATTATTTGCAGGGATATCTTTCCGACTATGTGCCGCGTGAATTATCTCACAAGAAACGCTCTTATGTAACCGATTATGGTTTGATTGAACCAATTCCCAATCCTGTCGAATCGCCCATCTACATTGATGATAGCATCAGTAGGAAAGAACAACTCTCCTGGGTATTGAAAGATTCCCTGGTTAAAGAACTAGCTGAAGGGGAACCTCACGCAGAATTTATAAAGAAGCAGGTGGAAATGGAGGCAGATGTTGATTTTAAATCATGGCTGGAATTCAATGAAACAGATTTTTACATAGACGGAAACGACACAGAACAACTGGCCATCTATAATTATTCGGGATTTCACGATTCTAAATCGTTAGTGTTTGGGCGGCTAGAAGCAAGGGCGTGCATCATTAAAAAGGGCAATCTTAATGAATTGACATACCAAATTATACAAAATCCGGGCGATCTCTATTTTATCGAGAGCCTCGACGACCTTCAGGCAGATCCGCAAACGCATACCCATAGCAATCCATCAGACCTGGTATGGATGAACTGGATCGGCGAAACCAACCAGTCAACATCTTATTATGATCAAGCCGACAATGAGCAGGAAATGATGCATTCTCTCACCGATGTCACAAAGAACACAATTGATGGCGAAGAATATTTGAAAATTCCCTCTGCATTCATAAGGCAACTATGCGGTATTGTTGAAATGAGAGGCAATGAATTTTTGAATAAAGAGGGGCATGTGATCGCATTCCTACATGCTAATAAAGATGAAAGCCACAATATTCAAGAAATGGTTATTATTAATAAAAAGTTGCTTTTGGAGGAATTGGTGAAAAATGGTTTGGAACTGATCTGGTTTGTCGAACTTTTTAAGCGTAAAAACATGCACAACGCAAACATTGAGGATATTGAGCACAGCCAGAAAGTTAGAAAATATTTGGTGGCTTACCAAAACGGCGAGTATCATGCACTAAAGTTTTGGGATTCATACGCTTCAAATAGATAAATGCCTTAAAATATTATGTCTCTTAATTATTTACTGTCGCTAAAGGAACTTTCTTCGGCATACCGGCAACAGAAAAACTGATTGAAATTCTCTATCTTGACTAATCGTATAATCTATAGTTTTATACCTTCGATCAATTTGCAATCATAAATAAAGTTTGACATATCGCCGCTTACCTCTACCAGGAACAAGGCGAACCATTATGCCCGCGCAATACGCGGCCATTAAATGAATTAAATAGTTCTTTGAATAAAAGGTCATTATCAAGCTGTGTTTTTAAGCCGCCGTAGTAAATTGTTTCAATCGATCCTAAAGTAGCAAGTAAAGCTGTGGCATTAATAAGTCTCAGGTAATACAAAAATATAACCACAATAAATGCGATGCCAAATATTATACTAACCCTATATCGTCCTGTTCTTTTCATATAAGATATATTTCCATTATGTTGCTTAGATCATCAACTGTATCGGTGAGGGCAAAACGGTACCACCTTCAATTGAGACTCGAAGGTTATCTGTTCGTTCAAACCTGAAGTCTTCAGTTCCCGCGCCAAAAATCCGAAATAGGGTATAATTCGGACCTTGTTCAAAGAGGGTCTTCCATTCATTAGGCGACATATAAACAATTTCCTTAGTAAAAGAGGATGTACCCTTCACTTCAACCAACCGTTTAACCCCATTTTCTGTAACCTCGAAATCATAAGGCATATAGCTTTCCGCGTCCTTATTCAGCCAGTTGATCTCGGTGAAGGTGCCGGCGTTTTCTTTAAAATACTCATAGATAAAATTCTCCGACCATTTTCCAACGTCGACCATGACTTTCTTAGAGGTCAGTTGTGTGTACTCTTTTGTTGAAGCTGCTACAGGACTCGAATAAACTTTTATCTCAGGCTCAATGTTGCTGAAATCTATATCTTCAACTTTGACCTTTTCTTCGAAAGTCTCTTCAAATTCAATATCGATGTTTGCAAAGGGGTCATCACCCGGTGCATCTGGTAATTCATCAACGTACTCCTCAAAGATTTCCGGCTGGATCTCTGTGTCTGTGAACTCGCTTACCATATACCCCTTTTGCTGCAGCCATTCAAATATGTCCTGCTCAGTGCTTTGCATTATTACTTGAAACTCACGCTCCATATCCTTAAAATTAAGCAAGGCACATATAGTGTTGCTTAGGGTATAGAGCGTTATTGCGGAATTCCACCTGCCCTTAAAATAAAGTTTTGAAGTCTCAACCCATGAATCAATTGGAGAATCGAAAATGACTTCGCCTACTCCTGTTTCATACACCAGGCTAAGCCCTTCCGCTGAAAAGAACCGTGTGACGCTGATCGTGCGGCGAAGCCGGGAGAGCACATCGGCAAAAGATTCGTTTGAATTGTGTGAATAAATAAGGGCTAAGAATTTCGAACGTTCAAGAATCGCTTTGGGCAGGCCCAGTTCATCCTGAACACCTTGCGATACAAATTTCAATTTTTCAGAGGTTATCATCTCGATATGTAAAAGATCGCATAAGGCTTCTACTTCGTCGAAGGTGATTTTAGCGGGTGTCTTTATAAATCGTTCGGACGTTGGAGGAACTTCTGCGCCGATAACACTAAAAATGTAAAGATCGGTAACGGCATGAAAAGTATTATTTGTCGTCAATAGCAGGGCTGTTTTACGCCACTGCGCAATGGTCGCTTTTAAGGTTGCAGACCGCTCGGATGATAGACTGATGAGCTGTTCGTAAATGGCGAAAATCTGTTTCCGGCTATCGGGTGATATTGCCTGTCCTGAAAGGTATTTCAACAATTCAAGGCATTCGGGGATAGATATGCTTCTTTTAAATCCAAAGAAATCCGCCTGCTCCTTAGTAATTGACGCAGGCAAATCGGCAACCGGATAGAAGGTACCGACAATATTTTTTAAAGCGGGAGAAAATATCTCGGTTGTCTTATAGCAATGTCCGTCAGTACAAGGAATTGATTCAAAATTACGGATGTAATATTGCACAAAACTGGGAACCTTCTCGTTTCCTCCTTTGTAATAATACAATGTTCTGGAACACTTTGCCATGAACTCGTCCCAACCGGTTAGCATCTTGGACCAGAAGAATTTGGAAAAGTCAGGTAACGCGAGATGCTGCCTGAAATCTATTGCCGTAAAATTTTGTACCGAGTGCTGACCGGAATGGCTCCAAGGGTGATAGATCTTCGGATAGTACAAATTGTTCTCAAGCCAATCAAAATAAGCTTTGGATTCAGGTTGAATCTTTTCAAAAGCGCTTCGCTCAAACTTTTCCTCTTTAATTTCTATCGTTATAGATTCCCTAACCCCAATCTTTTTAAAGAATATTTTCCATTCCGAAACCGCTTCGACGGTTTCGGAATAGGTATCCACGAGGAAGTCAGCATTGGGTATTACAGCAGATAAACTTTTCTCTGGGCTGTAAAAATCAGATAAATACGCCTGTCCCGGCAGCCGAAGGCCATTAACGGTAAGTACTTTCAATGCTCTCAATGCTTCGTAATCAGCCTCGGAAAGTACTTTAGACGCAGATACTCTGAAAATAAATCTGGTAACACGAAGTGCATTATCGTCAATGATTTTGCCGCTTTTTATAAACGGAACAATTGCTTTGCGAAAAATTTCAAGGTCGGTAGGTTCTTTCACGCCAAGTTGGTGCAGCCATTTCATGACGTTCGGACTTGCTGAAAAATGAGCCAAGATATCGGGATGAACGAAACTGAGGTTTTCAAATTCGGTATCAGTGTCTTTCTCCTCCAAAGGAAAGAAAATTTCCTTGGGCGTTTTGATGTTTCCTGAATTATCAAGAATAAATGCGGCATCAGCCAATGTTGGTAACCAACTTTGGTTATGCCCGTTAAGGGTCCTGCTGTAAAAAAATACAACTAGATTTATCCCCTGAAAAGAATCGTTGATGATGCCAGTAGTAATGAGCTGCAATACATTTTCAAAAGCAAATTGCCTAGTACCGAGACCCGATGTGTTGGCTTGGTTCCTAACGGCAATGTCTATTACACCATGGTATACATCAAGCTTGAAGAAATCCCTGATAAGCTTGGGATCGAAATATTCGCTAAACCTGGTTTGATCAATTATGCCTTTGGCAATAGAGACAAAAAAATCGCTTTTCTGTTCTGGGATGAAGTCAACTGCTCCGGCTGCTATTTCCAGGCTTTCGTTATAGGCTTTTTGAATGCTGGTAAGGCTGTATAAAGGAAACTTGCCTTTTAGCAAGGACAGAACATCATGGCTAAAGTCGGTGTCCTGAAGTTCGAGAAACCAATCTATTTGTCGTAATGCGATTTCTGAAAGCAGAAATTCATTCCACGCATTGGACATCAGATCTGTCCGCTCGGCATTGGTCAGGAAATCACCATTGATCAGGAAGGGGAAACCCATTTCAGCCTTGGTCGGAAGGTAAGAGTAAACCACCGCACTTTTTAAAGGCAAAAATTGCCCGTCTTTAACACTTGCGGCAAAGGTGATTTTTGTTGTAGTGGCTTCCTTTAATTTTTTAGGGCATTCGGTGTCGGATAAAACATTGAGCTTGGCAGTTAACTCCTCGCTGATATCAAGGTCAAATGTTTTTAAGATCCATGAACTTATAAGACTAGAGTTATTATAGAGGTCGATAATACCGTCTGCTTCCAAACCTTTTGATAGCTGCGTTACAACATCTTGGTGATCGTAAAAAGTTATTGTTCCAACGCGTCTTAAGAACAACAATATTTGCGCGTCTTTAAGTACTTTTTCTATTTCAGTGCGTATTGTATCCCTGTTATCAACTGCAATAATTGTATTTACGCGAATTGGGTCGCAATAAGGTGCTGCTTCAACAACTGGGTTGTCTGTCCAAATGGGAATTACCTGCCAAGGATAATCCTCAGAACCGCCATAACCTTCGTATCCTTTATCAAAACGAAACGAGTATTCGCCTGATATGATGTGCGCATAATCCGACGAGCCGAAAACGGATTTGAATCCGATGCCTTTATATCCCGTTTTTTCAATGCTTTTATCTTTTTCACTTGCCTTATTTCCAATCCCCGAAATGCCGCGCACATCGCTCTCGGTAAAGTGCGCCCCGCTATGGGAAAACACGAGGTAGTTTTCCAACAATTGAAACGATACATCTATTTGCTCGCCACTGCTAGTGGAAGCGTCGTCTGCATTTTGAAGCAATTCAAATACAAACCTGTTTATGTGCCCGAATACGGTTTTCGATAAGGTATTGATCAGTCGCGCCAAATCGCGCGAATTGCTGTCATTTTTGGCTTTTTCCTCAAATATTTGGTTAACTAGATCTTTAGCGTTCATGTGGGGGGAAGGTCTGTCCTCAGCCACTTTAATTATAATCCAGCTTCGGAGCTGATGAAGATAATAAAAAAAATAAGCACTTCTTTATTCCATTAACTCAATTGCGGAATATATGACTGTAGACGGAAAAGATGCATCAAAATATTCAGGCGGTTTTTAACTGCGCTAGTAACGTTCGTTACTTGTAATGCCATGAGATTTATGTTAAAAATGTTAAACTTTAATTAGGATGTTCCCCTCCACCTAGCCAGTCTCCGGTCAAGTGCCATACCTCATAATGATATAGCCACAATGCTGTCCAAGGCAGGATCGTTTCGCTAAGGAAATCACTGAACTTAAACTCTCCATAAATTGGACGAAATAAGCACAGCCTTTCCTGGGAGTAAAGGTGTTCAGGCATTTCTCCTTTAAAATTGCACTCAATTTTCGGGCTAAGTAGTATTATATCAGGATTGTTCTTTAGCTTATAAGTTATTTGCACTTCATAGGCTCGACTTCTTGCCGTGGGGCGTAGCTGACCAGTCGCAGTTAAAATTCCACCATTCAAAGTCACTGTAAACCCAGGCCATCTACTTTGGACGGCCTGGGCCTGCTGTTTTAGAGATTTGGCAATCAATAGTTTATTTCCGAAAAACTTTCTTTTCACCATAAAATGTATTGGTCTTAATCGCGGTACTTGCAACTGTACCAGCTTTGACAAAATTTCCAGTCTCCCTGTTTACACCTAAATCCCTACGATTGCGGTAACTCTCCAAAAGTTCAGTTTGAGCTCGTTGTGCATTGATGAAGTTATCCTCTCCGAAAAGCCCTTTTAAGATTCGCCCCTCATTTAATACACCATTTTCACGTTTCAGTTCCTGCCACTCATTGTATAGATGTACAGCAAATGCCTTGAACGCTTCATAGTATGCAGGCTCTGAGTCCCACTTATCGGTAAAGTCTTCCTGGGCATTCACTGGATTTAATATCTTAATTCTATGCGGCAGTCTTGAAACATTACTTTGAATCTGATTGATGATACCCTCAACAGTATCAAAAATACTCTCTTGACCAGTGTAGTAAATTCCCGCAATTGTGGTTAGTATGATGCTTGAAGTCTTATAGGTATCATCGTCCTGAAAGTATATATCTCTGTACCTTTTTATGAGTTGAACCGCACGCTGCAAGGGCTTTTTAAACCTAAAATTATCGGCGGGGAGGTTTTCGGCACGTATAGCTTTTTCCAGCAAACTCACCTTTACAGTGTTCGCTCTATCAATAAACCATTTAGCGTAACCTCTCGGATTACTACTTACCCAAGTGCCGAGTTCTCTATCAGGTACGCATAGACGGTCTTCATCCCATTCATATTCTTGAATGCCCGGTAATATATCCATGTGGAAATCGCCAGAGTAATTTAACCTTAAACACCTCTTCTTTGGCTCAAGCATCCCTTTATAGGTTTCGTGCTCCATTAATCTCCGTTTAAGTTCCTGATAAATCTTTTGTGGTGTATGTGCGGCATGATTTGTTTTGAGATGAAGCGCGATGTCCAGATCAAACTCATCACTTCCAATTGGCTTCACTGTAGTTAAAATTCTAACTGAGCCATGTGGATATACTTCGTAGTTGAAAGGCTTAAAAAACTTCTCGTCTTTTTCTATCCAGTTTTTAACTGCTTCATAGTGCTGCTTCATTCGGTCATATCGTGCATCACCAAGTTGAAGACCTTCGGCCATTCTATCCAGAATGTCATCTATCTGTGCTTTTTTATCGTTTAAATTTAGCATTTAGGTAAAATTTTAAATGTGTGAGGAAGTATGCTAAAACCATTATTTGTTGAGCCTTTTCTAATTTCGTCCGGGCTTACAAAGACAATTTCATCATGTTTATTAATCAGATTGGCAATTGCTGCCTTTTGGCCATCAGTTTCGGGCCTTAGCTCATAAATTTCTGCATACCTAAATTCATCAATTGGGAATACTGGCGATGGTATAATGCCTTCTGTATGCTTACCAATAAAAACATACTTAACATGTTTAAATTCCGATGCGGGTAACAATCCGGGTTCTATTAACTCTTCATAGAATTCTCTCCACGGGTCCATCTCCCTGTTTTTTCGGCTCTCAAACCATTTGATGAATGGTATAAGGTGTTTTCTCTTTTTCAAGCGGATACGTAAATCCTGGTCGGTATCCTCGTCCCGAGGCACATAGTCGCATGGCTCAACACCAAGTTTATCGAACAGTTCTCTGTTTTCCTCTTTGAAATATTTAAATGCCCCTCCAACTGGTTGATATCCTATCTTGTCCTTTTTATGCCGCTTTATGAGAACGTACTTGCCATTAATTTCAATTCTGAAAAGATATGCTACCGTTACCCTAACTGGCTTTGAGGCTTTAAAGATTTTCGTCTTAAAGAGATTCCAGTGTTTCCTGTTTTCGACCAAGTACACTACAAAATCAATCACTCCTCCAAGCATAAAACCTAAAGCAATTTTTGAAATTGTAGAGCGTACATCGCCTGGCTGTAGGAAGAGGCAGGCTATAAAACCAGCGACTCCAATGAAAAAACTTATTGTACCTTTTAAATTCATATTTACTCTCTTATTTTTTATAATTAACTTACCATGTTTTTAGAAGCCAGTTTATTAGCAGCTCTCTGTATTTGATATAACCGGAAATTTTAAAAACTCCCCCAATGGGGTAAAAATTAAATTAACCGGTTATAACCTTTATGATACTCGGACCTTATTACAGTAATAATTACAAAAGATTCTCATCAGTCACTCAAGCTGAATGGAAAGTAGTGCTTTATAAATGCAAGAAACATATCCGTATAAGATTAAAGCAAAAGACTTCGACCGGAGCGCATGCGGCATCTACAGTCGGTAGTGATCCTGTTGAATTTTATTTAGGTATGGCTTATACTAAATTACTGGAAGGTGCTTGGGAGTGGAAACAGCAATATAGTTTATTGGAGCAGATGATAAGGGCGATAGACAGTGCGGTCACCAAGCAGGTTGAAAAATATACTACAAAAAAAGCGGAGGCGTTAAGAATAACATACCGTGATGATATTACAGATGAATTCTACGTCATCGAAGATGACCACTTTGAACCAGATGAAGAGCAAAAATTCAAAGAACAGGCTGAAGCTTTGCAAGATGCAGCACGGGGTGATACAGAACTTGAGATTATTTACGAGGCAGTCTGTGAGGGCATGAAAAGGGCAGACATAGCGGAGTTGTTAGGTAAGTCACCTAAGCAATTCGACAAACTAAAAGAAAAACTAATTAACAAAGTGAGAAAATCACAGCAATCCTAAATGATGTCAACAAACTCAAAGCAAATACTGAATAACCTCTACGGATTGATGTTGGAAATCAACTATCATCGTGAGGATCAAGAGATTCTTTTGGAGCTGGAGCAAAAACCTGACCTTCAAATAAACAATCATTTGGTAAAAATCAGGCAGCTTACTGCTAAATTAAAAGCAGAAGCTACGAAAGCAAGATACGCTGATGCGCTTGATCAGCTAAAAAAGCTAAAGGAGCAGGGTATTGAGGAATTTAAAAAAATGTTCAGTATTAATGAACAAGCTAACCTGATTCCCATGTTCAACAAATTTACAGAGTTATCTAAAAAAGATGAAGAAGCAATACTTGAAGATCAGGAAATGTTGCAGTTTATGTCAATTTTGAAAGAACGCACTGACGAAACTACATCTGATGATTAGTCCCCCTCTAACAGCACAAAAACTATTAAATGATCTGGGATGGCTTCAACCCGGGGACTTAAGTTTGGAAGAAATAGCTTTTTCATTGGATGGTATAATAAAGTACAGCCCTTTAACCGGTTCCAGCGGCCGGATTCTGATGAATAAAGAGAGCGCGATTATTACGGTTAATTCTAATATTTCCTACGAAGCGAAACGAAATTGGGTTACAGCACATGAGATCGGTCATCTATGTCTCCATAAAGGATTGACCCCATTATTTTCAGATACCGAGAAAACGCTTTCCGATTGGTATAAGAATGGCTCCCAAGAACAGCAGGCTAATGATTTTGCTGCTGAACTACTGATGCCTTCATCGCTGTTCAAGCAAAAGGCAGGAGGTCATCGATTAAGTATCAGCCTTATTCAAGACCTTGCACAATACTTTAATGTTTCGTTGACAGCTACATTTTTACGATACAGATCACTTGGTGACTTCCCCGTTATGATTGTTTTTATTGAGGATGGATTGGTGAAATGGAAACAGCATACACCAGGATTTCCATTTGAATATTTGCCTTATGGAAGCAAGGTGCCCGTATATTCTGTAGCGGGAGATCTTTTTTATCACGGCACTTCAGCTGATACGCCTGAAAAGGTGGATGCAATAGAATGGTTTCCCGAGGATTTTCAGATCAAGTTCAAGTCACAATGGAAGCTTTGGGAGCAGTGTTACAGAGTTTCAGAGAATGGCATTCTTTCTTGCTTATGGACATTTTAATACACACTGACAGTTATCGTGGTTTATCTGAAATAATCTTGGGTGCCATTTTATTTCTTAATAATAAACCGTAACAAATACGTAACAGAGCAAAATTTTGAGGTTTTAAAAATAGTTCGTAAATTGCTTCTGTAAGTCAGAAAAGCGCATTTTGCCTCATAATAGGGCGGTTAGGCTAGAAGACTCATAATCCTTGATTCTATTTTGGTTAGAGAAGATCGTTCTCCACTCTGTTGTGCTAACTTCCTGTGCACTTTTGAATTTATCTTTTTTTTATTTAGTTGGCTGAAGGTCATGTTAAAATTGTTTCACGCTTATCTATGAACGGAGTCCAAAACAAACAGTTTCTACTTACCTGAGCATTTAGATATTCAGAGGCTTAAATATAAAGCATAAAAGACATCATAAAAGTGAGAGGATAACCAACATCAACTAGGAAACATTAGCTTTCCAGGCTCACACATCATGTCAAAATTTGTAAGATCCTCGAAGCCACAAATTTTATCAAGGCGAATAAACGCACTTATGTGTGATAGGTTGTCAAAGTATTCACCCTTATTGAAGTTTGGAACTGCCAATTGTTCATCGCTATTGAGACACTCTTTGGTCTTCTTATCGCATTCATTTGTAAGTTCCTTCAAAAACCCACGCCACCATGGATAATAAAAATAATTCAACTCTGTAATATTTTTACTGTTTTTGGAGTATAGACTAAGCATCGTATAAAAGGATATCATGTCATTTACTGCCCTAAGATGTTGCCTTTCAATGCAGATTCCAGCATTATTTACTGTTTTTTCGCTTACCATTGCAATTACCAGCATTTTACGAAATCGGTCCCTTGATGATTCATCTGCTTCGTACCATTTTTGTTTCATCTGCCATGCATTAGACCGTGCTTTCGACATCTGCTCACTTCTGAATTCCTTGAAGAGATCTATTGTTACTTGCTGGAGCTGTCCATTGTCTTTATCCTCTTGGTATTTATGCTGTATTTTATTGAATTTGTAAACGATATAGCCACTAATAAGCAACGAAAGGACACCAACAATTGGGCTAAGAGTGCCTCCGATAAAAGCTGAAAAGAGATCCCATTCCTCTTTCTTTTTAGAAAAACTCCAACTTCCCATGTTAAAGACATAAACTAAAATGGGAATGATTATGCTGATTGCACTTAAAACGATGAACAGCGTAAGGGTGGTATCCTGGTTTGATTTTGTGTCTACAATAGGTGTGGGCATGATGAGAAGGTTAATTGCTCCTAAAATACTATTTACCAATGCGGTAACCAAAAGAAATAATAAAATTTTAGATCAAATTATTTAAAATTCCTACCTCGATGAATAGTATCTTTTGCGACCTCCTCGCGTACATGTACCCTTTAATTTTGAGATGGATAAGGCGCTGTTTTTCCATCACCCCAGGCAAAGGTCAATATAGGAAATTCATCTACCTAATGCTGTACCAGCTCGCCGAGCATTCTCGTAAAATCAAAATACTTTCTAATGATTACGTGCATCGCTTTCCCTCGGGCTGCAAACGCCCTTCTACCATTAGAAGTCTCGAATGCAGGATTACCTTCCGGTAAGTTTCAAACAGATTTCAAATACCACCAGATTAACTTTCTTATTTCCTTTTGTATCCTGCTCCTACCTATCTATAGGTTATTGCGCAAGACTAAAGTAAAAAATACATTGAGCAATAATCTAACATCAAATCACTGACATTTTTCTAACTGATAAGCCATAAATTCTGAATAAATGGAATTCAACAAAAAAGCCGCTGAACAAAATCAGCGGCTCTATCCCCAAAACAGTAATAATGAATTATTTATCGCTGTTTTTTTTCTCTGTAACCTCAGCTCTGATTTCCTGAGCCAAAACTTTCAAATCCTGCATTGCTTTACGAACACGAGTTCCCGCAGCTGCATTACCACCATCATGAAATTTCGCTACATCCGCTTCAACTGAAGCAATTACTTCCTGTACCTTTTTGAATTTATCCATTATTTTTTCTTTAGTTGGCTGGTGAGCCATATTGAAATTGTTTCGCGCTAAACATAAGCGGAGGCCAAAACTAATAATTTTTCCAGAAAACAGGACTTTTCCAATCAAGCTTTGCGTACTCCCTATTTGCTCAATCTGCTAACTATTCTTAAATTCACCTATGAAAGTTTTCGAATCAAGCGACTACGTAAAGGCCAGGACCAAACTACTTGCAGAATATTTTTCAAGCCGTGGATGGGTTTTATCAACAGGCAGCAATAATACAGTCCTGATTTACATCTCTTCAAAAACCCCATTTACCTATACCCAGGATCAACTGGCTACGATCATTGCTGAGACGGATTTCCATATTGAGCCAACCGGACTAAAAATGACTGACATCACCTATCGCTTTTATCACCAAGGAACTTTAGTAGAAGAAATCTCGTTCATGCCGGGAAGTGAATTTGACCGCTTCGCAGATTAGCCTAATCGAGACGTATGTTTACTGATTTTAAAACCTGAACCTACTGAAATGAAAAAGCTAATAATTCTAATTTGCATAACATGCTTTTTTCTGCCTGTAAAAAAGATAACTCGAAAATTGAATCGCTTTCTGGTAGATGGGAATTAATATCCACTACCGAAGGACTCACTGGTAAGACAACAACATTCGCACCAGGACAGGGGAACATATTGGAGTTTAATGGCGATACATTTACCGAGATCAGAAGCAATAAGGTAATCCGTGAAGGGAAATATTCTACCACACGTAAAGAATCCATAATTACCAAACAAAAAGAAGATTTCCTAATATTGGAAAACTCTGGCATGAATGCTTTTTTTACGATAACTGATGATAAATTATCCCTGAATATGGACGCGTATGATAGTGGAGGTCACACTTATAGACGAATTAAATAATAATTAAACAGATTAGCGGAACGCTAAGATAGATGGTGGTTTACATCACACCTACTGATACATTTAATAGCTCAAAGTACAATTCTTTAAGAAACCCTCGCAAAGAATTCATCAGTGAATTCACTATTGTAAACTTTGAAATTTATCGGCCATGGATCTTCAACAAGTTCTTTGATGAAGGAACAAAACATTTTCTGAAATCTTTCAAAGCTTATATCGGGAAGTGTTACGATTATGTACTCGCTATCTGTTATCATGATGACTTCAGCAACATATTCCCTCCAATGTGATTTTATTTTTGATGGCAGCAGATTAAAATGCTGCGCATCTATAAATTTACCGATATCGTAAACCTGCGCATCGTCTATTGTTTCACCAATAACCTTTACCCACTTGCTTTTATCCTTTCGTACTGATGCCCAAAGTCTCCCGTCAAAGACTACGTTCCAGGCTTCTCCTTCTGCAAAGCGGATCAGCTGGTAAGCCTGCATATTTTCTCCTTCGCCAAAAAAATAATCCAGCACAACCATTTTACCGGATTCTGTCTGCGTCATATATTCGTTAGCGTTTTGTTCCATGATTTTTCAATATATAAATATTTTATACCAAAGGCAATTCCTTTACAGCCTCTTCTCCTACAAAGTTTAAAAATCAGTCCATCACCGGGTTCGACAGAATTTCCAGCTTGGCAAATTTTTTAACTTCGATGCTAGGGAAACCAAAATCCTCAACCACTACGCCAGCAATCAGATAACAGCCGTGACCCCTGAATGGATAAGTGGGCGTTGAATTGGGAAAGTGAGTCGTATCGAAGAAATTTCCGTCCGCATCCAGAAAAGTCCCGAACCACATTTTTTTGTTGTTTTTGGTGTGTACGGTTTTTTCACATACATAAAGTCCCACCATTTTGACCATCTTGCCGATATGTTGCCTTAGGTTTGAAACCCTAACCTGTCCTCTGTAGACTGTTTTTAAAAGATCGAACATGGACATGGAAAGTGGAAAGCCGAGCAGTTCGAGTTCATGGTAGGCATTTTCAAGATCTGTATTTATAAGCACAGGCATGGCGTAATTTTTCTTTTCTATCTGAAAAAGTTCGGCATTATTGGAAGGTTTGGATTTCTGGCCCATCATCAGGTGCACTTCCCAAAGCAGTTCTTTTTTGCTTTTCCCTGTAAACCGCAGCGCTCCCACTCTTATTAGAATAACGATTTGTTCAATTCCAATACCCGTTCTTTTGATCAAATCCTCGGCAGAAAGATAAGCTCCGTTTGAAAGCCTTTCTTCAGGGATGAGATCCATAAACCTGTTTTCAAGTCCGTGAACGCCTACAAAACCCAGGTAGGCATCCTTATCAACAATGGAAACGGTCGCAAGACTATTGTTTACACAGGGCAGATGCACATTCGCGTCGGCTTTTTTAAGCTCATGTACATAAAGCCACCTGGAATAAAATCCACCATAATTATTGAGTACGGCCACCATAAATTCTCTTGGGAAATATGTTTTTAGAAAAAGGCTCTGATAACTCTCAACTGCAAAGCTTGCTGAATGTGCTTTAGAGAAACTGTAGCCGGCAAAACTGGATACCTGTCTCCAAACCTCGGCAATTGTTTCCTCGGGCCGGCCAAGTTTTCGCGCCTCTTCAAAAAACCTTTCGACAAGCCTGTCAAATTCTTTTTTTGATCTGTATTTTCCACTCATGCCCCTACGTAGGATGTCCGCATCCGTTCCGTCCATTCCCGCAAAATGGATACAGACTTTGATTACGTCTTCCTGATAGACCATCACGCCATAGGTTTCGCCTAACATTTCTTCCATGACGGGGTGCAGATAGACCACTTTGGAAGGATCATGATGGTAGCGGATATAGGCGGGCATCATTCCTGAGCTTGCTACGCCGGGCCTTATTATGGAGCTTGCCGCGACCAGAACGAGGTAAGAATCACAGTTCAATTTGGTGAGCAGCTGCCGCATGGCAGGCGATTCGATATAAAAACAGCCTATGGTATCCCCTATTTTGAGCTTGTTGTTCAAAAGCGGATCTTTCATAAATTTTCTTACCTGGTGCACATCGACCTTTTTGCCAAGGTTTTCTTCGACAAGACGAACGGCTTCCTTTATGTGTCCGATACCCCGCTGGGAAAGGATATCATATTTATCAAATCCGATTTTTTCAGCTTCATACATATCCCATTGAACGGTGGGCATACCTTTTGGTGGCAGGTCAAGTGCCGTATAATAAGTAATGGGTTCTTCAGATATTAATACGCCGCCGGCATGAATGCTCCGCTGGTTTGGCATATTCTGCATCATCTGATAAATGGCCGTTATTTTTTTAAAGGTTGGATTATCCCGGTTTAAACTCGCCCTAGTGGGATCAGTAAACCCATCGATTTCTGCCTTTGGTAAACCCATCACTTTTCCGATTTCGCGGATCACTGATCTATCCTTAAAGGTCGACATGGTCCCCAGTAGCGCAGTATGCGCCGCACCGTACCTTTTAAAAATGTAGTCCTGCACGTCTTCACGTTCGTCCCAGCTAAAATCCAGATCAAAATCGGGCGGTGAAGTCCGCTGGGCATTCAAGAACCGCTCAAAATACAAATCAAGTTCGATTGGGTCGACATCTGTTATGCGCAGGCAATAGGCCACAGTGCTGTTTGCACCAGAACCCCTGCCTACGTGGTAATAACCGCGGGAAGATGCATAGCGGATAATGTCCCAGGTAATTAGAAAATAGGCGCAGAAGTCAAGCTCAAAAATTACCTTAAGTTCATGTTTTACTTTTTTTAGCGCTTCTTTGTTCGACTTACCATATCTGTATTCTACCCCACCGATTGCAAGTTTTTCAAGGAGTTCGCGATCATCTTTCTTGCTTCCCGTAAAGGTCTTACGGTTCAGGTTTACCCTTCCGCTGTTGTATTCATCCATTGAACAGCTATCCAGGAGTGCACGGGTATTATCGAGGATAAAGGCATACTTTGAAAATCTGGATTCCAGTTCTCCTGGTGGCAGAAATGAATCTGTTCTTGCGCATTTATCTTCCTTTGTAACCATCGTCAGCACCAAATTGAGATCTACCCCCCTGAGGTATTCATGGAGCCGGTATTCCAGTTTATCACAAACAAAAACGGGCTGAAGGACCACAAGTTTATTTCGAAGCAGGTTCATATCTGCATTAAAAAGAAAATGCAGTTCATCAGCACGTATACCGATATATTCGTTTTTCCTCAGCTTCCCGCGGTAGCCGTATGGGTAGATTGCATAAGCATTGGCAAATTCGTCAGCCTGGTCTGGTAATTCAAGGGAATTGAGGTTGTGGTGGGTCAAAAATTCATTGAGCTCCCGCATGCCCTCCTTATTTTTGGCTATGCCGATATAAAGCAGTTTTTTATCTCTCCTATATTCAATGCCGCAAATCCCTTTCATTCCCTTTTCACGGGATTCACGGATAAATTCCATGGCTCCAGTAGAGTTGTTGATATCGGTTAGCACCATCTGGGTTACCCCATGCGCCATCGCCTCATCTATTAGACGGGGAACGGGCATGGTGCCGTAACGAAGGCTGTACTGGGAATGGGCATTCAGGTACATTGCGCTTAGAGGTTAATGTTCATTGTAGATGCTATTGCAATGGACTTACTTCCAAAACGGTGGCGAATTTTATCAAGCGCCTGATAAAGGGAATATTGTTCTTCGCTCTGGGAATAAAGATCGATCTGCTCAAAGCCCGTTACCAGATTAGACAAGCGTACGCCAACCAAACGGATGAGCTTTCTTTTCTGGAAAAGCTGGCGAAAAAGATCCTTGGCTTTGGCAATAAGCACTGAATCAAGCGCGGTGTATGGAATCGAGGCTTGCCTGGTTACGTCTTCAAAATCAGAATAACGGATAGTTAGGGTAATGCAGGCGCAGAGTTTTTTCTGTTCGCGAAGCTGGAAAGCGATATCCATGACCATCGCGGTCAGCAGGTTGCCGATCATGACGATATCAATTGAATCGGATTTGAAGGTACTCTGTGTTCCAATGCTTTTGGCTTCAGAATAAGGAATTACAGGCGAAAAGTCAATTCCTTTTGATTTTTGTAAAAGCGAGAGACCATTTTTCCCGAGCAGCGCGGTCATGTGATCTATTGGTACCTGGGAAAGGGTCTCGATTTTTTTGATGCCCATATCACTGAGCTTGATAAAGGTCTTCTCACCGAGCCCGGGAATCTTACGAATGGAAAGCGGATTTAAAAAAGGCACCACACCGGGGTATTCGATATTGAGTTCGCCGTTTGGTTTACACTCATTGGTAGCCATTTTGGAAACAGTCTTGTTTACCGAAAGCCCGAAAGATATCGGCAGCCCGGTTTCCTTTATAACTGTTGCACGAAGTTCGTGCGCATATTTCATGCAACCGTGAAAACGGTCCATACCGGTCATATCGATGTAGTGCTCATCAATACTGGCTTTTTCGATTAAGGGAACACGTTCTTTTAGGATGTCGGTTATTTCATGCGAGGCTTTAGAATATTCGTCCATGTTTCCGCGGAGAAAAATCGCATGGGGACAAAGCTGTTTAGCCATACGGGCGGGCATCGCGGAATGCACGCCAAATTTCCTGGCTTCATAAGAACAGGATGCCACAACGCCGCGTTCAGAACTTCCTCCGATGATCACAGGCTTTCCTATTAGTTCAGGATTTTTCCTGACCTCGACCGAAACAAAAAAAGCGTCCTGGTCCATATGGATAATGTGCTTGTCCTTTAGCATAAAAAGTCAATTAAATCATTCAAAATTACTAATTATATTAGCAATTAAAACCCCTTAAAAGTTTTAAACAAATTTAATAACTAAAAATGTTAGTAAACACAATCCCTAAAAAGAACTCTATAATATACTACAGGTTCTTTTTTTGCTGATCTAATGAATTATCCGGTGTTGGTAACTTGTTATTTGAGACAATTGACACATCTAATATTACCTGAGGAATTGGACTTGGATAAAACTTTTAAGAATACTGGCCTTTCAATCATGATTATTAAGCGCGGGAAATTAGTTAACAAGTGCAATAATTAACCTCAACCCAAAACTCAAAATTCATCCATTTAAATATAGCGGACTGTAAATTAAATCTCCGGGGGCAATCCTGCCTTGCCGGAGATAATCACTAACTAAAACTAATTAACTAACTAATTTTTTGAACCGCGGAACCAGCCCGCGACGAATAATATCGCGCAAGCGAGAATAAGTAACATAATGACTGGCTTGCCTGTTCTTTCATTCGCAGGTTTAACTTCAGTTTTCTCCTCAACAATCTGTTGTCCTGAAACCTGATTTTGTATTTTGCCTGTACCACTTTTAGCGCCAACACTCGAGCTTTTTAACTGTGCGAGGGTTTTAGCGTAACCCTCAGATAATGATTTTCCGCCAGGTACGCGGTTTACGATTTTCCCTATAAAACCAGCCAATCTGGGCGAATTACATACCACGGTATTACAGGCCGCGCCGTTTTTAACCACGGAGCCGGCAACCGATTTCGCCAGTGTTTGGAGCTGCTTTTCGCTGGCTTTCCAATAGCCTTTCTCACTGGCTTCAAGCATTGTAGATAGCATGGCCTGCGCTGCATAGGGATTTTTTTCCTCCATATACGCTTTAACCCCAACCTGATGTTTATCGTTCACATAAGTATCGTAAAGCTCGTTCCAATCATTATCTGTTACCAGATCGGGAGTCGTAACATCCCAAAGCATCATATTTTCTGTAAAAGACTGCATATACCTTGCCCCGTCGTATCCATGTTTCATCATACTTTTCATCCACTTCGGATTTAAATATCTACTTCTTAATTCAGTATGAAAAAACTCATTTATTGGTGTTACCTCTGCGCCTGATGTATCTTGTAAATCGTTGATAAATAGATCAGGCTGTTTTCCTGAAGTATTTTTGACGGCGAGGTTATAGGCACCAAAATAAGCTGCAACCATCGGATGATCCAAAACACCATAAACGCTCGAAGACCGGCTAAAAGCTGCAGCATCCACATCTCTTATATTAAGTTCAAAAAGCGCGCTTTGAAAAGAAGCATCTACATTTTCTCCGTATGCATGAGACATTCTTTTAAGGTAAAGGTTAGAAAGGGTGGTATCGCTTTTCCAGCTTTCGCCCGTCTCTGCCGCAAATTCCAGGTTAGTGGAATATGCACCCTGGTTGCTTGAAAAAACCCGGTAAGTGGCCTTTTCCATAGAATCTAACCCAAGTTTTTTCTGATAAGCTAAAGTGTTGTTCCTAACTTCATTTGTATTTTCTTTTTGTTTAGCCGCTAATTTTACTGCCCGGTCTAACATTTTCATATTGCCGGAAAAGTGATCCCGGTATGTGCCTGAAGTTGTAATTAAAACATCGATCCTCGGTCTTCCCAATTCTTCAGGCTTGATCAGCGCTACATCCATTACATTGCCCTTATCGTTCCAAACCGGTGTAATGCCCATTAAATACATAATTTCGGCTTCGTTTACACCTTGATTATTGGTTACCTCAGCACTCCATAACACAAAAGCTACCTTTTTAGGGATTTTGCCTTTACCATGCTTTTTTTCAAACTGAATCAATAATTGATCAGCCATGCGCTTCCCGACCGACCAGGCCTCTTTGGTCGGAATCGATTTGGTGTTAATTGAATATGGATTTTTTCCCGAAGGAAGTGATTCCGGATTTCGAATCGGATCATCCCCCGGACCGGTAGAAATATATCTCCCGTTTAACGCTTTTATAAGTTGATCGCTCTCTTGACCGGCGCTGAGCAGATTATGCTGGTAGAGCTTAATCAGTTGTAACTGATTGAAAATATTCGTATCGGGTTTACGGAAGTATTTTGCGACTACTTTATCCATATTTGCACCGTTAGCAACCTGCTCAATAATTTGTTTCGCTAACATTTCCCGGTCCTTTGCCTTACCGGGCAAGGTTTTAGTAAAATCCGTTCCCATCATTTCTTCAAGCATTTCTTTTTGTGTCTGCCCGGTTGGCCCAACTCCGAAGATATGCCCGCCACTTGCCATTCTTGCTTTTGATAGCTTATTAATGTACAAAATGCATCGGTTCAAAAACCCATCAGAATGAGCATCTGTTTTCCGGTCCATGCCCATATCAGTTTTGAGCCCAAGTTTTTCGATCAGCGCCACGGCTTTATTCTTAATTTTATTCTTTAAAACCGGATTAGTGGCAACATTCCAATCTGATAAAGTATTGTCTAATTGTTTTAAAGAATCGGTCAGCCCTGCCCTTGTAATTTCGGTCATATATCCGATGGTAAGCGCGCTTGCCCTGCGTTTATTGCCTACCCCACCGTTTGCAATTAGGGGAACTAAACTGACGTGCGGAATATTTCCAATTAACTTTCCGTTCCAGTCCTCGCTTGACGGACCTTCTAACTTACCTGGCATGAGCGATAACTGGGTAAAAAGGCTCACAAATGCATCGGGCTTTTCTACGCGTTTCATCCACTCGTAAAAAGCTAAATAAGCATGGCTTGGCGGAATTTCATTTTTCCCGTAAATCAGTTTTTCATTGTCCTGCAAACCCCAGTTTGGATGAGGGGCCAGGGTGATGTTCCCAAATTTTATGACCGGAATGATAAACGAACGATGATGATTGCCTTCAGTAATCGTCATCATATTGCCTAAACCATTACCCCAGGCTTTCTTTATCTCTCTTTGTTTTCCTATAGGATAGCTTGCGAGCCACTTCTGGTATTGATCATCCGTAATCCGGATAAAATCGCCGTTCGACATTCGCTTTTTAAGCTCCTGAGGCGCCCAGCTTCCAACATTTGAGGCATGCAGAGCCATTTGTTTGGTAAGTTCTCCTGCACTGGGCAAAGGCTTATTCCCTACATTATACCCTTCCTTTTTTAACCGGTTAAGGATGTGAACAAGGCTTTGTTGTACATCCAGGTAGGCGTCAATATCGCCACCAACATTTGCTTTCCCACTACCCTCGCTATAATAGGTGAGTATGATTTTCTTTTCTGCGTTGCGCTTTCTGCGAAGATTTGCCCAGGCAATAGCCCGCTCTACGCGCCAATCTATCTGATGTTGGATGGCGACAATTTTACGGTCACCATTTTCTTTTTTTTCTTCAGCCCCAACAATCATCGGTTCAAAAACCCCGTCTCGTTCGGTAAAATAAAACCGGTCGGTCATTTCTGGTGAAAACCCTCCTTTGTCTTTTTCCCATTGCCGGGGGTTTTTAAGATAATGCGTAGCGCTTCCAAGTAAGGGAACGTCCAGCCTGGCCGCAGAAGCTCTGCCTTTTTCGGGATGCGCAAAGTTGAGGTACATCCCACCATACAATACCACATCAACCACAGGTTTGCCATGGTCCATGAAAAAGGAATCGAGTTTAAAGCCACTTTTTTGCATCAATGGAACCGCTTTTGCACCATGCGCTTCAATACTTTTAATCAGCGCATCTATATGCGCTAAATCCTTCCGGATGTAGTTGGTTTGATAAAAAACAATTCCAATTGCAGGTTTTGATGAATCTGAGGTGTTTCCAAGATGTTTGTTGTACCAGTTAAAATATTGGACAGAGGATTTAAACAAGGTCTTACTCTGTGGATGATAAAAGCCGTTAGCGGGATAAATAATTGGTGTCTGAACGGCTACATCCAGTTTAAAGACCTTACTTGCGAGGTAAGAAAGCAGGCCCTTATAATTTTCGGCATTTCCATTTAGCCAGTATTTTGATATTTCCGGATACTTGCTTTCTTCGATATTTCCTTTAGCCAAAGGCGTATTCAAGAAGAGCACCTTTGTTTTGCTCTTTATGGAATCTATCTGCGGCTTTAAAAGCGTTATTCTGGTGCCAAGGCTTTCGAAAATAACCAAATCATGTTTGCTCAGCTCGTTAACAGAAAACAATGGCAGATCTCCAGAACCGCTGAGTCCGTAAACATCGGTTTTCATTTTACTTCCCAGGCCTTTTGCAGCCTGTTGAAAAGCATATGGATCTAATTCCAGATGCGGACTAACTATAGCCAAACTTGGCCTACCAGAAAATTTGCAGTTGGCAAACGTTATTGCTGCCAGCAACAATAGGGCAATGAATTTAATTCGTTTCATTTGCTTTATTTTTTTTTTCATCCGGCACATAAATTACCTGTCCGTTTTCAAGTTGATAAGCCGTGCCCAATCTTAAACCAGCTCCGGACATATTTTTGGAGCTTACTTTTTTCTTAATAATCCGGTTGTCCTTCTTTTCGATCATCTCGATTTCGCCCTTTGCATTTTTCCTCGTCAAAGTCCATTCACTATCCTTACTCAACATATCCTGCGAGGAAAGCAGGGAAAACATAGCCGCAATTACTGCTACAATGAAGGCTATACTTACATCAAAAAGCTGTGCTACACCAGAGATCGGGTCGTCTTCAGCTTCGCTTTCCGCGAAGTGGTTAACTGATTTTAAAAACCTCATAAAAGATGTAAATGTGTCGTTTCTACTTTCTGTTCTAACCTGGAAATCAATTTCTCTTCCGCCAGTTTGGAGATGAAATACAAATCTTTCCTTTGCCATCTGATGCGGATATGCATGATGCTATAGGCAATTCCGCCAATTACAAGGCCCAAAACCGTTGTAGAAAAAGCGGTAATCATTTGCGAGGAAAGGCTTGACAGATTACCTTGCGATAAACCGCTTAGCGCTTTCGCCATTGGCGTTAAAGTACCAATCAGACCAAGTGTCGGGCCGATTTTCACGGCATACCTTGCCCATTGGATCTGTTTTAAGCTTTGTCTTTGCGCTTGCTCCAAAACATGCTGCAGTTCTATTTCAAGCACCTGCTCATCTGTACTGCTGAGGCGATTTATTTTTTGCCTAAATGCCTGTACAAACCATTCTTTGTTGCGTATTCTCCGGAGTGATTCGCTTGCAAAAAGGCCCAGGGAGAAAATCTGCGAGGCGAACAGGAGAAACAAGCCGACGAGTACCGGATAGATAAAGAAATTGGAGAGCAGGTAAAGGAGTGATTCGAGGGTTTTCAGGATATCCATGTGATTATTTGTTAGTGCTTAAGCCAAAAGAATAAGTGTATCTCAATCTAAATGATCTTCCGGGTTGTGTATAGCCTCTTTTTTCATAATAGTTTTCATCCGTCAGGTTATTGATGCTCAATCCCAGCTGATGGTTTTTGCTAAGTTGATAACTGCCCGAAAGATCGACCACAATAAATTCAGGGTAATACACCAAAGGCCTTAGTGCATCATTAAAGTCAGTATCCCAACGTTTGCCAACATACCGGCCCGTTAGGCGAATGGTGTAGTTTTTATTATTGCCATATTCCAAACCAAAATTCAGATTGGTGCGGGCTACGTTTTGAATGAAAGCCTCGGTTTCAGCGCCTGTAGCTGCATTTATAGTGATATCCTTTGCTTTCAGCGATCTGGTCATATTGGTAAAAACATTGAATGTATAACGGAAATCTGCGAGTGCGCCGAAATTGTAGTTCAGGTTAAATTCTAAACCCCTGATTTTACTTTTATTGGCATTGAAATAGTTCGTTACCGCCGTTACCACATCATTACCAATGGAATAAGCTGGCGAAGGAGGAGCAGATACTGACGCGATTCTGTTCCTGACATCAGTCGTGAAATAAGTAAAATCCACGGAAAGTCCTTTTTTGGCGTTATCGTATTTCATTCCGATCTCTTCGGAAATACTGCTTTCGTTTTTAAGAGCTGCATTGCCCTGCGAAACGGTAACCTTTCCGGAACCCGTGCCTGAAACCTGGTAACCTGCTATCTGCAAGGCATCTGGCGTTACGAAGGCTCTGCCAATACTTCCGTGGATAAAAAACGAATCGAAAAAGTTGTATTGTGCGCTAAAGCTTGGGTTTAATATGGTGTTATCATTGGTGCCTACCACCAGTGTTTTGGTATAATTCTCGGTTGGCTTAAGAGAGAAGCTTGTTACGTCCACTCGAACGCCTGGGTTTAGTTTTAATTTATCTTTCAGAAAGCTGAATTGGCCTTGCGCATAGATACCATTTGTAATAATCGCCGCGTTCGGGGCCGAAGCCGTAATGGTTTGAATCCCGGTTGACGGGTTTGGTGCCGACTGGCTGATGGTCGCAGAAGAGGCATTGCTATAATCGTAGCCCACAATTACTTTATGGTGCGGGGATAAGCTGATGCCGTCTTTTAACTGGAAGCCGTACCATTGATATTTGGTCTTGCCAGAAGGGTATGGATTGGCAATTACTGCTCCGGCAGACGTTCTGATTGCAGTTGTTGCCGAACTTTCGTTGGCGTAATAAAATCTGGCGCTTAAATCATTTAGTCCTATCTTGCCCGTTATCGAGCCTTCCGAATTGTTTCTGGCAATATCTTTAAGGCCTGCGCCACCTTCACCGGAAAATATGTCACCCGGAGATTCTACATCATTGGCCCTAAAAACTGTACCGCCTATATCTGCACGCCACACGCTGTCTATCTGATAACCCAAACGGGCTGAAGTATTGTAATAACTGTATTTAGTATTCGGCCTAACCTCACCATCACCGCGGGTATCATTCACTTTTAAAATTTTTCCACCAGTGAAGTATTGCTGCGCCGAATCACTGCCCAGCCAATCTCTGAATAAGTTTCCTTTACCCATTTCAAAATTACTGTTCCGCTGAAAATAAGTTCCGGCAAAATCTAAATCGAGCTTTTTAGTGAGGTTACCACCCGCTTTTGCTCCAATCTGACTGGTATTGAAGCTGCCGTAATCGGCAAAGACATTTCCCTTTATGTTACCTTTGCTTTGTGGGGTGATGATGTTAACTACCCCACCCATTGCCTGCGAGCCATAAAGTGCAGAAGCCGGTCCCTTTAGCACCTCGATGTGATCGATATAGTTCAGATCCAAAGTCCCGAGATTGGTTGTACCAGCCGGCCTTCCGTTAATAAGGAGAAGCGTACGCTGCGTTAAACCAGAAAACTGTGGCCTGAAGCCTCTAAAACCAACGCCAGATAAGATCCCCGGATATTGGATTACATCCACTGCGCTGTTCTTTTTTAAAATATCAGTTACATCGAGTGCGGGCGTTAAAGCGATATCTTTCGCAGAAATCAATTCAATTTTTTGGGGTACATCCCGAAGCCTTTGCTTACTTCGCCCAGCAGTTACCACGACGTCGTTAAGGGCCTCATTGCTATTTTCCAGCGTGATAAGCACCGTGTCTGCAATGGAAATAATCTTTACCGATTGTGCTTTATATCCTATCATATCAATATTGAGTACGGCAGGAAGTGTTTGAACAATTAGCTTAAATGTTCCATTTGCACTGCTAAATGTTTTTAAATTCTGAGCTGGAACTGAAATGGAAGCGCCCTGAATTGATTTTGCAGACCCGGCTTCATTAATTTTTCCAACGATGCTATTTTGGGCAAAAAGAGAAAAGGAGATTGTACACAATAAGCCCGTGCACAAAAGGGCAAAAAATTGTAAATATTTAGATTTCATTGAATAAAATTTGTGGCATGCGCGTCGCGCACGTCCCTTTGGAGTGATTAAAAAATGCGCATACGATTATCTGAGCTCCTGTTGAAGATGAGAACCTGTTGCACGGAATAGAATAATTTAAACCAAAGGAGGCCCTTTATTGCTGAAGCCAAGGATTTCAGCATCAGTCGTAGAGGGAAAAGATGGGAAATAAATGGTCTGCTTGAAAGAGGAAACAATGAATGTTGATTCTGCTGGAAGAAGGTAGCCCTGAGAATAGCTATCGCTTAACAAATCACAAATTTTACAGCTTTTTTCTAAAGTTCTTATTGAAGAATGGTTAAGAAAAACTTTTTCTTTTGTTAAATGGGTCTCAGATGAATGATGATGAAAAATCGCAATGAACTGTGTGCAAGTTAATACAAGCAACATTAACGCGGCAAAGGCACGATTAATCACAGCAGATCTTAATTTATTCGACATAAGGATGCAACAAAGTTACATTTAAAACTGAAAGCAGCAAATAGAGTGGGTAATTAATTTTTGAAATCATAAAAACAACTTCCCAGATTTTATTTAGATTACCTTTAGAAGGCATTTAAAACCGCAAACCTATCCTGTTATAAACAATTTCCATCAGAAGCTCACCGAAACAGTAGCGCTGATATTAAATGGCGTCCCGGGTGAAAAATGAATCTCCTCAAGGGCTACACAAAGTCTCAACATTACACTACATCTGCAATTATATTTGATTGTGTTAATTTAAAAAATAAAAAGACCGTTATTGTATAATTTAAACCTAAAATATCATTTCGATAAACCGCGAGAGGGTTAAATATCTCTATCCACGGGCTTGAGTACTAATCATGAAGCTTTTTAGCTTTTAAATACCCGATAAGTTCTTTAGGCCTATCCGTTTGGATCAGGTTTGCTTTATGACTAATTAGCCATCCCCAGCTTTCATCTTTCTTATTTTCTTCTACCGCCATATCATCATCATGCCCACCATTTTGTTCAGGCCATAAACTATTAATCCATAAACCATAATTTGCCCTCAGGCTTCCGATATGTTTCAATATGGATAAAGTATCAGTATTAAAGTTAGCCTGGATAATCGTTTTTTTATGGGGTTTATAACTTGCGACAATCTCAGCTGCGTCCGCTCTTTTCATATCCACTATGGGCATAATGGTGATGTCTTCCTCAATTTTTCCTACCTCCTGCTCTATCTGCGTGAGTGGTGTACTTCCTCTTAGGTTCACGATAGCCTGTCCGATCATTCCACGCTCACGCAGTTCTTTAATCACCTGAGGATAATAATCATATCCTTTATCTACATCAATTAAGATTTTATCTTTTGCAAGGACTAATATTTCATTAAAGGTTGGCACCCGGTGTTTAGTCGGATGCCCTGAACCTGAGCGCAAGAAAAATGTTTTTAATTCAGTTAGGGTATAGTCAGAAACATTTCCCTTTCCCGTAGTCGTTCTGTCAATGGTTTGGTCATGCATAATCACCAGATAACCGTCCTTTGTTTTCTTTAGATCCAGTTCCATAATGTCTGCTCCCATGGCTATACAGTTTTTAAGTGCCTGGATAGAGTTTTCAGGTGTATTGCGCCAATCCCCACGATGGGCTGTAACCAACACTTTTTTACTGTTGGGATCAAATACACCCTTTAAGTTGGCCTCTGGTTTTGACTGAGCGAACCCACTTAAGGAAATAAACGCTATAGCGAGTTGAAGAATAATCGTTTTCATTTCGTATTTTATTTAGGATTGAATGATAGTTAAGGATTTTGTTTGATTGCCGGATCGGTGTCAATTTGGTCTTGGGGAACAGGCTGAAGAAGATCATGGTCCGCAATTCTGGTCGTTATATTTTGCGATGCAAACCAGGCATTCATCACCGAAATCGCGGTGCCTGTTCTAAGCAGGTCAAACCAGCGATGACCTTCTCCTATAAGCTCCAGTCTTCTCTCCAGTGAAATCGCGGCCCTTACATCTTCCTGGGTTCGCTGCGTGGCATCAGTCAGACCAGCTCTCTTTCTAACCATATTCAGATAGGTCTTTGCTACCTCTGAATTCCCCAACTCATTTTCATCTTCCGCCAGCATCAACAACACGTCTGCGTAACGAAGGACCACAAAGTTGCTTCCCCCATCTACAGGAGTCGTTGCCGAAGCTTTCAGCTTGGTAGAAAAAGGAGTGCCGGCGCTGGTTAAACCAACATAAGCCGTTTTACGCTTATCTGAGGCACTATATAACTGATAAAAACTTTTCGTTGGCAGGTTATGGCCCTTGGCGCCGCTAATGGCGCCCGACGGACTGAACTGCTGATAGGCTGAACTGCCCTCGCTGTTCCCATTTATACCTGATGCGAACTGAACAGCAAAAATAATTTCGTTGTTATTCTTATTAGTCAATGAGAAAATGTCAGCCGGATCGGAGAGCAACTGGTGCCTTCCGGAAGCAACTACCTCTGCCAGTACCGCTTTGCTTTCCGCAAATTTGCCCAAAGTCAAATAGGCTTTTCCTATCAACGATTGGGCGGCTGTCTTTATGGCCTTTCCTTGTGTGGTAGTACTTGCGGGCAGCTCCTGTATGGCATTGTTAAGATCTGAAAGGATTTGCGTGTAAACCAAATCCTTGCTATTTCTACCCTGTCCGAAAAACTCGTTAGGGTTGGTGGTTTCTTTTATTACCAGCGGTACATCGCCAAATACCCTTACCATATTAAAATAGAGCAGGGCACGGATAAAATGCATCTCACCTTTTCTGGCCTGCTTTAGCGTAGCGCTGGCATAGGGAATTCCATCAATTCTGTTTAGCACCGTATTGGCACGCTGAATACCCTGATAGGAATTTTTCCATAAATCCGAAAGCATGCCATTTGAGGCAACGGTTGTAAATTGATCGAGCTGGCCATACATCCCACCGTCGTTTGCCGGCACTTCATCAAAGGTATTGTCTGATGGGATTTCCCCAAAGGCCGGAAGATAAAGGCCATATAAGCCGTTTGATTGTAAGGTTCCATAAACCGCGTTAACATACTCCTCTACTTCAGTTTCCGTAGCGAGAAAACTAGCCAGGGATTTAGAGGTAAGGGGCTGCTGATTGAGTTCTTTGGTACAGGAGCTAACCGCAACGAGACAGAAAAGCCCACCGGTAAAAATTATGGTATTGATTAGATTTTTCATCTTGATAATTTTATGATGCATTAAAATGTTAAATTAAAACCTGCCACAAAAGATCTGGCTACAGGATAGTTTGAATAAGAATAGCCTGAGGTGAGCACGTTATCGCTGGTGGCATCGGGATTGAAACCCCGAAAATCGGTAATGGTGAGCAGGTTATTACCCGTAATATATACGCTGGCCCTGGATACTTTTAGTTTAGACAATAATTTCGAAGGCAAATTATAAGTCAACTGAACATTGCGCAGGCGGATATAATCTGCCTTTTGAAAGAAAACGCTTGAGGCGTTGGTATTTAACCGGTTGGCGGAGTAGTTGGTATTTGGCTGAGCGAGAAAGCCATTAGGATTGTTTGCAGGATGGTATCTGTTCTGGTAATAGTAGGTATCAGCCATTGAAAAACCTTCTCCGGATTCCATGTTGACCAGTCCATTATCATAAATTTTCCTGCCCCATATTCCGTTGACAGAGAAACTCAGCTCGAAGCTTTTGTAGCCAAAGCTGCTGTTAAATCCATAGGTAATTTTTGGAGCGTAGGTACCAAAGCCCATCCGGTCGTCAGGCGTAATTTTGCCGTCGCTGTTCACGTCCTGAACGATATAGTCGCCCAACAGCGTTCCGGCAACATGCGGCGTATTGTCTATCTCGTTCTGGTTTTTATATACCCCCTTTACGTTATAACCATAAAGTTCTGCGATCGGCCCACCAACCTTGGTTCTGAACGCGCTATTGGTGCCCGTCACAATCTGGTTCTGGCCGGGGCCCAGTTCCAGCACCTTGTTTTTATTGGTCGCGATATTGGCACCAAAGTTCCAGCTTAATGGTCCTAGTTTTATATTTGAACCTGAGAGCTCAAGCTCAAAACCTTTGTTACTGGCCCTGCCTACGTTTTGCAACGCGCTATCATAACCCGACTGCGAGGGTACCGGAACCTGCAATAAAAGATCTGAGGTAACCATCGAATAATAGTTCGCGGAAAGATTCAAAACTTTGAACAGACCTAAATCCATTCCAAAATTATACGAGGTTTTAGTTTCCCAGGAAAGGGTACTGTTCGCGGGATTTATAGCGGCGAAACCTGGAAGAAGTGTTGAGCTGCTTACATAACTGAGCGGATTGGCCAGTGCATAGGAACTGTAGTTCCCGATCTGGTTATTCCCGGCCTTTCCATATGTGGCCCTAAACTTTAATAAATTAATCCAGTTTACTTGCGGAAAGAAATCTTCCCTGCTTACGATCCACCCTCCGGTTACAGATGGAAAATTACCCCATTTGGCATCCTGGCCAAACCTCGAAGAACCATCTCTTCTAATCGCCGCTGAAAACAGGTATTTGTTGGCGTATGCATATTGTAATCTTGTCAGGTAAGAAAGCTGTGTCCAGATGTACCTTTGTGGAACCACCGAAAATGAAGAAGCGCCCGCGATGTTATCAATATTATTATCTGGAATTCCGGTCCCTGAAACCAGCGTACTGTTACCGGATTCCTTTTGAAAAGTAGTTCCGGCCAGAATATTGATATCATGCTTTCCGAAGGTTTTCTCAAAGGTGAGGGTATTCTCCCAAAGGTAATTGATTACCGATCCCTTTGTTTCGCTCGCCCTGGCCGGCTTGGGCGCGGCGGTACGATACTCACCCACATCTGAGGGAGTAAAAAAATCTATACTACTGTTACTGTAATCTCCGCCTAAAAGTGATTTAAAAGTAAGCCCGCTAACTGGTTTAAAATTAAGATAGGCATTTCCAAAAGTACGGAAGAGATCCTTGTTGTATTTTGTCTTTTCCATTATCGCGACAGGATTTTCACCAAGGGCTCCATCTTCCGGGGTATTGGCTGTAATCTGCTGACTGGTGATTAAAGAGTTATCAGCGTTTCGGGCAGCGAAGAAAGGATACATAATCAATGCGGCGCCGATGGCATCGCTGCTCCTGCTGGCGTCATTCTGGAAGAAATTTTGCCTGTTGTAACTCGGGTTGATGCTTAAACCCACATCAAAAGATTTAGAGAGTTTTGAATCAAACTTAAACGACATGCTGTAACGTTTCAGCCCGGTTTCTACCACGATACCGTCCTGATCAAAATAATTGCCCGAGAAATAGTACTTTGATTTATCGTTCCCCCCGGATATGGCGACATTATAACTGCTGATTGGCGCGGTACGAAAGATTTCATCCAGCCAATCGGTATTGGTTAAACCAGGCTGATTATTAAGGTAAGGCTGGATATAGTTTAATCTTAAATCTCTTTTATTTGCTCCTTTTGAAACCCTTGTGGCGTAATCATCAGCGATACTTCTGGTTAAAGGATTTCTTGATACATATCCCCAATCCCTCGCTTCGGTATTTAGCTGGGCGAACTGATAACCGTCTACAAGATCCACTCCGTCCGCACGTACCTGTGTACCGGTATAAAAGTCGAAAGAAACCGTATTTTTATCCGATCGGCCGTTTTTAGTGGTAATCAGGATCACTCCGTTGGCGGCCCTTGAACCATAAATCGCGGCCGATGCAGGGTCTTTTAGAATATCAATGGTTTCGATATCCTGGGGGTTTACCGTATTGAGCGAACTACCTTCCGAAAGTGGAAAACCATCCACCACGACCAAAGGACTCACGCCCGCGGTAAGCGTGCCGATGCCACGTATCACGATCTGGGGGTCAGTACCGGGCTGAGCGGATGCGTCATTAATAACCACACCAGCTGCTTTACCAGCCAGTTGCTGGGCGAAATTACTGCCGCTATATTTGTTGAGTTCTTCTGATTTGACCTGAGAGATGGCCCCGGTAATCTTGGTTTTCTTTTGGCTTCCATATCCTACCACGACCACATCATTCAGGCCCGCAGAACTTGTTTCCATACGGATGAGGATAGAGTTATTGGTACCCGGATTAATTAGGAAAGATGGCGAGGTCTTTTTTTCATAACCAATATAATTGAAGGAAAAATCGTACCTGTTCCCTATTTTAACATTGTTAAAAACAAATATTCCCTTTAAATCGGTAACGGTATTTTCCTGTTTTTTACTTTGCTGGTCTATCATCATAACCGATACTCCTGGAAGTATCGCTCCTTTTTCGTCAACTACGGTACCTTTAACCGAGGTGGTCTGCTGTCCCTGAACAGCGTGGGTAAGCATGGTGAATAAAGCGAAAGCGGCAAAACATTTGAGTTTTCTGACAGTCTTTTTTAGTTTGTTTGTTTGCATGATATGATTTAAAAATTAGGCAATATTTTTCCATTATCCTTATGAAGGACATTTATTTTGGTCAAAACCAAGGGTTTAAAAATTATTTTTGTTTGCTGATGATGATGCTGTTCGCAGTGCGTTTAATGGTTAAACCGTTCATATCGCAGATAACGGGCAATACGGTATTCAATTTTTCGGCGGCCCCTATGCTGCCGGTAAAGTATAGTTTATGTAGTTCGGCATCTTCAATTCCATCATATTCAAGATTAACATGATAGCGATCCGACAAGCTACTGAATACTTCGCTCAGAGGTGTTTCATTAAATATAAGTGCATCTCTTACCTGAGTACTTAAGGCCTTTTGTGGTTTAATTACTTTATTTAAACCTTTAAAATCGATTACGTTATAGTGCTTTAGTTTTGTGTTGATGGCTAACTGCTTACCCGGAGTTAAATAAACATCTTTCATAAACATCTTACGCTCAGGACCAGCTTTAACTACAACCTTACCTTCCAGCAATTTCACGGTAATCCTGTTCTGATGAACTGTACTAATGGTAAATTCCGTACCAAGGGCCGTTGTGGTAAAACCACCGGCACTTACGATAAACGGATGGTGCTTATCTTTAGCTACCTTAAAAGTCACTTCTCCCTGCATGCTGATATTTCTGCTTTTGCTGTTGAAAGGCTCATAATAACTAAGTGAACTCTTCGGCTGCAAAGTAACCCGTGAACCATCGGAGAGGTTTATAATCATTGCGCTATTACCGGAATTATATGGCTGCCTGAGTACTTCTTTTTCTACCTTCAAATGGTTATCCGTTAATTCTCGCTTCGGTGCGACCTTAGCAATATTAAAATACAATACTGAGGCCATAACCACAATTAACAGCGCGGCAACCAGTTTTATCCAATGGTTTAGTGATATTACTTTGGGTTGTACCTCCTGAGTATGCATACGGGCATGAAGCCGTGCTAAAATATCCTGAAAGCGTTTTTCTGTTATCTTTCCCTCACCCGTTGATAAATCCAGATCATAATCAGCCTTTATAATGGATTTTAATTCAGCAGGTTCCCTGTTTATCATCTCCAGGAGTTTGTGCTGTTCTTCCAAACTGCTCTGTTTTGACCAGAATTTTTCTATCAGTTCTTTTATTTCGCTCATCTGTTTATAAATACGCAGAATCGCAAAATCGGGGGTGGTGGTGAATGTTATTAAAACATTAACTTACCGTTAAGAAAACTACAGGCTAATCAGAATTAACAAAACTGAAATACTCACTAATTCTCCGGATGGATTTCTGGAAATGATGTACTCCTTGATAAAGTGTTTTGATTGCTTCAGGTAATCTTTTACAGATTCGGTAGAAAGGCCCAAAAGCTGTGCGGTTTCTTTTTGAGATTTTCCCTCAAACCTGCATAACCTGAATACTTTTTGTTTTTGTGGTGAGAGTGCGTTTATCGCATCTTCAAGCATATCAAGCTCTTGCTCAATTAAGGTTTTATCAGGAAATATTTCCTCAGCAACGGTATGAAAAGATTCATAACTGTCTACAAACCGAATCCCCTCTTTAAGTTTTTTTCGAAGGTAGGATATCGATTTATTATAGCTTACGACAAATAACCATGCGGATACCGCTTGCTTAGGATCCAGTTTAGCCTTATTTTCCCAAAGAGCAAAAAATACATCCTGCAGAAGATCTTCGGCGATGGTGCTATCTTTAATAAACTTAAAAATATTAGCGTAAACGACCTTGTGATATTCAGTATAGATCTGATCAAAAACTTCCCTATCTGTCAATGGATCGTTTTGAAATTGGTACTTTACCATAAGGATTGAGATTGACCAAAAATATTTCAGGCAAAATTACGGCAGTCATGTTAACTGCATATTAATTTTAATGCAATTTCGGACAAATCAATATTTTGAACCTGACAGGCCAAATTTGCAATCAAATAAGCTAATGATTGAAAAGCACTTCGATTTTCCCATAGAAGTAAATAATTTCTTTTCATTTGAAAAGGCAGACATCCGGTACCACCCTGATTGTTGTCCGATACATTAATTATTGAAAGCTGATAATCCGCTTTCCTGAAACTGTTCATCATTATAAACCTTATATTCCGCAATCACTGGATGCAACAAAGGCATTATCCTTTGGATCAATTAATAACCAAAGAGTTAGGAGTTGATCTAAAAATTTTTCGACTATAATGGTTACGTTTTTTGCGTTTTGCATTCGGTTTTTTGTCTTCTGGCTTTTAGGGCGCGAACAAACGGCCATTTGATTACGATAATGGTTCCCTTGACTTTATTTCTCAAGTTTTTTTTAAAAAAAATTGACTATTGCCTCAAAAAGCTCAAACTTCCGTGGATTTACTCTACGGTAATGCCGGAAAAAATTTGATAGAAAAAAAAGCCGCTGAATAAATTCAGCGGCCTATTTCCCAAAACAATAATAATGAATTATTTATCGCTGTTTTTTTTCTCTGTAACCTCAGCCCTGATTTCCTGAGCCAAAACTTTCAAATCCTGCATTGCTTTGCGAACACGTGTTCCCGCAGCCGCGTTACCACCATCATAAAATTTTGCTACATCTGCTTCAACCGAAGCGATTACTTCCTGTACTTTTTTAAATTTATCCATTGTTTTTTTATTTTAAAGGCCTTTCGATATGTTTAAACTGGTATTCGTTATCAAAAGACTGGCCAAAACTAATAATTTTTACATAAAATGAGATCTTTCAATTCAAGCTTTGATCAACACTTACCCTGCCTAACTTTATAACTATTCTTAAATTCATCTATGAAAGTTTTCGAATCAAGCGAGTACCTGAAGGCCAAGGATTACGCCACTTGCAGAATATTTTTCAAGCCGGGTATGGGTTTATTGGCAGACAGCAATATTATAGTCCAGATTTTCTAATAGCCCGTTTACCTACACCCAGAATCAACTCGCTACCATCATTGCTGAAACGCATTACCCTACCTGAGCCAACCGGATTAAAAACCAGGGAGATCACTTACCGCTTTTATCATCAGCCCTTGCTCTTTTTGTCCAACGCATCTTTATTTAGAACTTTCCGTTTTTTATGAGTAAAGATCCATCAATCCGATAATAAGCTGAGCAGCAAGACCAAATCCACCATGCCTGCAATCAATTGCTTTCTGTTATCATCAGGATTCTTTAAAAACGCATCATAGACCATTTGCTTGTAAAGCTCTGTCATTCCAGGTTTTAAGAACAAACGTTTGTAATTCCGTTCAAAAACCTAACAACAAACGATCGCTTCTTTTATAGTGCTTCCTGAATCCGATTATCATTCCAGCAGAACAAACTACTTAGAAACCAGTAGTTAAAATCACCTGTAAATGGGTATTGTAGGCTATCGCCTTCCTAAATACTTTTGCATCGTATGCTGGTCAGCACGACCATAAAAATATGCTAAAATATCAGTATTGTTAAACTATTAAGTTATGAAAAAACTACCTGTGTTGATGTTTTATTTGTTTTTCCTCAGTGCCTGTAACTCACCTGCCGGAGACAAAAAAACGGTACCGGATGAAAAAAATACTCAAAATATTTCCCGTGGAAAGGGCCAGAAATTAACAGAAGGCAAAATTGATATCGAAATCACCATACCCGGAACATCGCTGGGTGAAATTTTCAATAGTGTAGATCCCGCAAAAGGAAATGTCCAAAACCAGCTCGCCGATGCCGTAAAACGCTCAGGTTCCAAAACGCAATCAGAATTCAAGATACTCAGAGATAAAAATCCGATGATGCTGCTTAACCTTGCGCTGCTACCCTGGAAGTCACGAATTTTCTTAAAGCAGGGAAAAGCAACAGTGAAATTTGACGCATTAACTTATCACGCTGAAAACACGATAGATGAACAGTCAGGCAGCGGCACTTTTTTTATTTGCGAACCGGCCAACAAAAAGCAGAAAATCACCTTTGCTTACCGGAAAGATGAACTTGGTGAGGTGGGTGTTCAACATCAGATAAAAAGTGAAGACTACAACATACAAAAAACGAATGTTATTGACAACGTCGCAGGCTTCACCTGTAAAAAGAGCATTTATACATTAAAGGATAAACCTACCGCAAATCACCCCCAATTGGCATCCAATTCCCTGGCGATAGCTAAGATAGAAGTCTGGTCTTCCGATCAGATGCCATCACCGGTCAATTTCCTGAATCCTTTGTATGTCAACGAAAAGGCTGGAATCATGAAACTGAAAGTCTTCTATTCAGGAATAGAGGACATGGCCGTTGTCTATTGCTTTAAAACTGTAGAAGCCATAAAAGTAAGTCCTGAAGAAATGGAAATACAGCAATCTTCCCCAGTATATAATTTTTCTAAAGACGCCATAAAGATAGGCGGGCAATTGATGGGCATCCTCTTTAAATTCTAACACTTCGAATCCAACAACATCATTATGAAAAAATTGATTTATCTCTTCTCGTCTGCATTACTGGTCGCATCCTGTTCAAGTAATGGCGGGAAACATAACACATCGAATGATACTGTTCAAAGCAAGCCTTTAGATTCAGGCAAAACTAAATCTGTTACTAACGGCGATTTTGATATCAATAAAGTGCCTGTTACCACAAAAGATCTTGGCGTATTCCCGTATTTTTCAGCACCCAAAAATACCGTTTACATTAACGGTGGGGGAAAGAGAAAAGCTTTTGATCAAACATACGTACCAATTAATGGCATACTAACTCCGGTAGAAGGACCGTCCTTTAGTGCCTACATTCAAAAGGCGGACGGCCAGGAATGGCAACAATTCTACGTAGAAAAAAGCTACGAGGATATGATTAAAAGTATGGGCGGGGTAAAAATCGCGGAGGAAGTGGTATCTAAAAAAGAAGTAGACCGTGTAGGTGATGACAAACTGAAAAGCGGTGATGACGGATCTTTTGATTACTGGAGCAACATCCCGATAAAAACTTATGTGATTAGACGTTCAGATAGCGATTTTGTTTATATACAGCTGCAAACCACAAATACAAGCGGCGCAATACAAATTGCTGAAAAAGGAAGTTTTCAGCAGACCATCTCGCTCATTAAAGCTGATGAAATTAAACATCAATTAGATAAAGCCGGGAAAGCAGTTCTATATATTAATTTTGACACTGACAAATCTACTTTAAAGCCTGAGGGACAAACCGCTGTGGAAGAAATCGATAAAGTGCTTAACGCAGATAAGAAATTGAAAATAGCAATCAATGGGCATACCGATGATACAGGTACTGAAGAAAGGAATCTGACGCTGTCTAAAGAAAGAGCCGCTGCAGTGCGTTCGGAATTAATTAAAAAAGGAATCGCTGCAGAACGGCTCATCTCAAATGGTTTTGGTTCAAATAAGCCAATGGTTGCAAACACAACTGAAGAAAATAAAGCTAAAAACCGGAGAGTGGAGTTAATAAAGCTATAAAACCCCATTTGATGACATGCGGTATCCGTTAGAGCAGGGCGCAAAGAAAATGCATCATCAGATTTAAAAACAGCGTTGTACATATTCGAATTATATAATTTTTTTTTTAAAAGTCAGGTTTGTAGAATTGCAAATTTCCTGGCATGTTCTGGCCTTTCAGTCGCAGGGTTTTATTGACGGTTCCGGATATCAGTGTGCTAAAATCAATTGATTGGATACAGTTGTGGCTGTTAAACATAAACGATTTTTTTCAATTCACAATCAGAAAGTGACGTTATAAAATAGGCAGCAATTTATTCTAACCCAAACTCATAGAATTTGTTGCTGGCTGGCAACCATAATAAGTTCGGCAACATTCTTAACACCGAATTTTTGGATCAGATTTTTACGATGTGTATCTATAGTTAGCGGACTTAAAAACAGTTCCTGGCCAATCATCTGACTGGTTTTGCCAGCTGCGATCATGGCGAGTATTTCTTTCTCCCTTCTGGTAAGTCTCGGGGGGGCCAGGCAACTCATTTTTACTTGGCCGGCTAATGATTTCCATTACTTCTTTACTATAACAAATGTTTCCTTTTGTTGCTTCTGCGATACAATTCCGTAGTTCATCAATAGTACTATTTTTAAGCAGATAGCCGCTGGCCCCGTTTTGGATGGTCTGAAGAATAATGCTCCGCTCGGTGTGGTTGCTAAAGATGAGGATAATGATAGCTTCGAATTCATTTTTGATTAACTGGCAGAGTTCCATTCCGGTTATATCAGGGAGTGTTATGTCCAGTAATATAAGGTCAGTTTTATTAAGCCTTATATACGAGAGGATATCCTGGCCGCGGCAGAAGCCACCTACGAGTTGTATGTTTGGCTCATTTTGGAGTAAGGTTTTCAATCCTTCAATTACGATAGGATGATCATCAACTATTGCGGTAAGTAATTTAGCTGTCGACATCGGTATTTAACTCAGTTTTTGATTATATAAGGCAGCTTTCGCAAACTGATAATTGTTCATCAGCAAGGTAGAAAGCCGGGTATAAAAATATGCGAGGGAAACTTTATTACCGCCCTTTTCCGCCATAGGCAGCGCTTTTTCAGGTATAATACGGGCTACAAATTTATAACCTTTGGTATCCTTGTTCATCAGAGCATAATTTAGCCAGGCATTGACAAGTAAATAGTAGGCCTTTGGGTTATGAAATATAGATAACGACTGCTCTGCTTTTTTAAAGGCTGTAGCCGCCTTAACTGCATTCAAGTTGAAATAATATTGCCCATCATAAAAAAGTGACAGGGAATTGAGATACGGATACTTTTTGCCAGGTTCTTTGCCGTGAAGCAGATACATTTTACTTTTTACGATATCCTTATATTTCCAGTATTCTACCAGAGAAAAAATAGTGTTGGCCTTTACACTGTCCGGCCTGTTTGTTTGCAAAGCTTTTTCCAGGCTGTCCAGATGCAGTTTTTCATTCAGAGGTGATGGTTGCTGCGCAAAAGCCTTAACAAACCAAAGTGTAAAGATAATGTTCAGAATGCTATTCTTCATTTAAACAATGTGAAGGTTAATACGTATGCCTCTGGGTTTAAATATGCGGTTAAAAATTCAAACCACGGCTAAAACTCCTCTCCTCCTATTATAAAATACCTAAAAATCAGTAGGAAAAAATAACACCATTAAGGGGATTTTTTAAGAAACGTCTAACAAATAGATTTGCAGTCTATCTATCACTTTAATCAATAATTATGAAAAAATCTATTTTTAAAAAATTAAGTATTTGTATTTGCGCCGTTTTATTGACAGCTTTTTCATCATGCAGCAAAAATGATGGCAACGATCCTTCCCCTTCTGATGGCGGCCATAACGCTAAATTTACGGTTACAGTTACAGATGCCCCTGCATCTGCTTATATATCCTTCGCAATTGTAGGATTAACAGGGGATCCGAAAGAATCTACAGTCTGGAAAGTAAACGGTGTGGTGCAAAATAACCAGAATGCGGTAAGCCTGGGCAGAAACGAATTTAGCGGAAACACTAAAACCTACGTGATAGAATCAGTTAAGCCGTTGCAAACGATTACAGCAGGATCGCAATGTTTAAATGTTGAAGACGTGCCTTACAAAGTAAGCTTCAAGGCAGAGGTAAATGGTGAAGTAAAAACAGACGTAAAAGACTTTGTAGTTACTAAAACTACAGATTTTACCAAAAATTACACGTATTAACTACAAATCTTATCTATCAGTAATTAAATAAGATACACCTTAATTTAAAACACCTTCTATGAAAAAGATCACTATGATTTGTTTAGGGCTGATTATATTCAGTTTTACAACAACCAGGGCACAAGCTATTTTAGATAAAATCGACAGGGCTACAGACCGTGCCGACAGGGCAGGCCGTACCGCCGACAGGACAAAGAATACGGGAGATAAAATCCTGGGGTTTTTCGGTAAAAAGAAAGATGGTTCGGCTTCTGAAACAAAAACGGTGGTGAAGCTGAGCGGTGTCGACTTTTCAACCCTAAAAAGTATAAATGAAAAACTACAGGTGGCAAAAGGCATTCAAAGTACTAAGATGAAATACAGTGCTTCGGGCTCTTCGATCGTACTTCAGCATGCAGGCTCCACTTCGGATATCCTAAAATCTCTCCAAAAGGCGGCTCCTAATGTGTTCGCAGAAAAGAATATTGACGGTATGGATGAAGGTGAGATCTCCGTTAAATTAAAGTAAGTATAAATAAGATATAATTTAAGACTAAAGGTATCACGTTCTTACTGGTTACCTGCTGAAGCGGTATTTATAATGCCCTCAGCAGGTATTTCCATAAACTAATAAACTCATGAAATTATTAATATTAAAGGCGCATACTGTCTGCCTTGCAATGCTAGCCATGTTTACAATCGGACTGTCCGCATGCAAAAAAAACGGTGGAACAGCGACGGATGACGGAGAAAAATACCTTACCTGTAAGATTAACGGAAAGTACCGGGAATTTAATTACAGTGTAAATGCAAACGACGAGCCCGCTACGGACACCGTGCATTTTGTGGTGATTAGCGGATGGGAAAAACAGGACAAAATTACCGGATTCGGAATAGATATGCATATCGCGGAAGGGGCAAAGGAAGCCACCTATGTAGCAAATGGTGCAAGTGGTCCGTCGCTTGCCGGGAAATACTATATCCAGGAAATGAAGGATGGTAAGTTCGTGGGTACCACTGTATTTAATGGTGGGGATCTGGATGGAAGCAATTTTACCTTAACCATTACCAGTTTGACCAAATGGGGTGTAAAGGGAACATTTTCAGGAAAGCTTAAGCTGCTCGGCGGGGATGAAATTGTTACCGTTACAGAAGGTAAGTTTTCAGCACCTTATAACTAATCCACGCACAATGAAATTATAATCGCTTCCGTTTACCGCAGCGAATTCATATGTGCTATTTGGGATGTACAATGTGTTTCCTAAATCATCTCTGAACTGAAAATTTCCTCCGCCTTCTCTGTCATAACAAGGGTTTAGTGTTAATGATTTTTCGGAACACCCATATAAAAATGCACGCGCCCCGATGATGGATTGGAAACTACAACCCCGTTATTTCCCTATCCGTTGCTGATGGTTGTAGTATATCTATCTCTAACTTCATTTTCGGTAATAGGCATTGGTTTTCCGCTTTGGCTTTCAAAACGCAAACAAGGCAACGCAAGAATGTCGAAGTGGCTACCTTACGTAGCCTTGTTAACGAAGGTTTTCTTAATTGTGGTTATTCTAAGACAACTATTAACTGTCGTTGTTTTGTAATACAAATTATCAAAAACTCATCATCAAAAACTAAAATTTCGATTTGAATAATGGAATGAGTTTATGATAATTACCTAAAAGAAAAAAGATATTCCAGAGTTAATGTGGATAGGTTTGATTTTTACATCGCACTGGTATTTGATCCAGTTTAATTATTGAGAAACGAGGGAATAATGAGAAAGATATCTTCCTACTTACTATCGGACAAAGGCAGCTCACGGCAAACTGAATCGGAATGTCAATAAATAGATTGTCATCTAAAAACTAAAACATCAATTTTCCTTTGTTCTCTTTTAAAGGTCAATCCCAAATCACTAAGGATTTTTTTCAACTCTCCTTTTTTTTCGGGCAGTAAAGTAAAGGATATATTGTACCTATTTGAGTTATTAGTCTCATCTATTACAGGAAGGTCTAATAGACCAAACCCTTCCAAATATTGAGCAATTTGTTTCAACTGAATTCCTTTTCCACTAAATTTTTCACCGTTTCCATTAAAATCTTCTTCAACACTTTTAGATTTTTCCAAACTACCAATCTTTTTTTTGTCTGCAATAGTGAGCACATAAACGGGTATTAACTGCTTTTCAATATTTGCTTGTACGTCCATTTGCTCTTTTAGATGTGTTTGCAAAGTGTGCATTAATTTATCTTCCTTCCCCTTTGGAACGATTAGATCAATAGAATATTTTCTCGCCATCTCCGCTCGTTTCTCGAGGCTAGTTAAATCATTTGTTCTGCCATAAGGTACATCTCCGTAAGCAATTCTATAAGCCAGCGATAGAGACGTATTTAGAAAACTTATTCTTCGATTTTTGTAGATGGGGTCATTTTTATATTGCTTAGTCATGACCGGCATCCCTTTGATCTCGGGCTGTATAATGAACAATTCTTTAACGGTATCAGGAACTTTAAAGTAGGACATCCAAGAATCCTTATCCATATTATCTTCCTTCAAGGGCAGATCAATCGTCTTCTGTGCCAGCACATCGGCAATAATTTGACTGGTAATATTTTCAGGGGTTGTTATTGCAACTATTTTGCCTTTGATATCTATGAGTACTGAATGGGGTATAATGCTATACGGGAATGCTTTTCTATAAACATCTAAACTGTCAGAACCAAACCAAAAGTCAAAAGATTGATTATCAACAAAGCTTTGAATTCGTTTTTCATTCTGTGAAGAAATGGCAATTACCTGTAATTTTTCTCCATAGGTTTTTTGCAGTATATCTAGATTAGGCATAGCTGCAATACATGGACTACACCAAGTGGCCCAAAAATCCAGCAAGATTACTTTGCCTCTGAGTTGACTCAAATTATTCTTTTTACTTTCAGTATTAAGAAGCTTTGGCAATGGCAAGCTATCGACGAATTGGCCAACTTTTATCTGTGCATTCGATACGGCGAAAGATAAAATGCAGAACAACACAAGGATAATCTTTTTCAAACGAATCATATTTAGAGTGAAGTTTTGTGTTAATTAAATTATCGTAAGGTACTAAATATCGAGAATAAGTAGTTTAGGACAATTAAAATCCTTTCAAAGCGATTACAAAATTATCAAAAAACGGTCAAATAATGATAATGACTACAACATCATATCTAGCTTTACCAGTATCGCCGTATGTGGTTTGTTTTCCGCCAGTTCCCAGCTGCAAACAGTAGCTCCGTCAACGCCTAGAATTTTTCCCAGTTGTTTTTGGCTAAGCCCATTCATATATCTGTGTGCTTTTAACTTCCCTGAAAGAGTTGTCAAATCAACATCGCATGGCAAGTATCCCAAAAAATTACTAATACGAGGATAATATTGAATTTGAGGCGTATTCCTGTTCTTTTCCTAATTTGTAATACAATCTTCACTAACTCCACAAATCTTTGCCACGTCCCTTTGAAGTAGCTTTAATTCCATTCTTTTCTTTCTTATATGATCACCGATCGATACGGGACTTTCAGGATAGGATATGGGCATTGGTTTTCCGGTTTGGCGTTCAAAACGCAAACAAGGCAACGCAGGAACGTTGATATTGCTATGAGTATAGCATAAAACTAACTGGGGAATTTTTATAGACTGGCTTAGATACCCAAGCTTATATAGAGAAAAATCATAGCAGATTTTCGACGCAAATCATTTTAGAAAAGAACGCTGTATTCGGCTCTCTGATGCAATATATTTTGTGTAAATGCTTATTATAATATACTTCACAGAACTAAACGCATATTAGGATGTGAACTTTAATAATAAATCGCAGGAATTATTTAACGGTATTTTGCCGTTTACTATCGCATTTGCGAAAAACGACCATTTTAATGATACACTTAAGTATATTCTTTCCCATGTCATTATTTAAAAACCAATTTATCAACCGTAGTACTAGTTTTAACTCAATTATAGCATTGAATGGATTTATGCTACTTCACATTAATATTGCCGTATCTTCTTTGCTAAAGCCTTACGTTTGATAGATCATTGGAGCAAAAGGTCTACGAAAGCGATGGTTACATAAATCAATTTCGAGAAAGGGTATCCCCCTTAAATGTTTTGTCATTTCTAAATTCAGAAGGGCTAAATCCAGACTTTAGTTTAAACAACTTACTAAAGTGTTGAGGATACTCGAACCCCAATTCGTAAGCTACTTGGCTAACTGGTAACGAGGAATTTAACAATCTGTTCTTAGCTTTTTCGATAAGGTAATAGTAAATATGAGTCTGTGTATTTTTACCCGTCTCCTTCTTTAGTAGATTACTCAAATACTTGGGCGAATGGTTTAATGCTTCGGCGCAAAACTCCACCGATGGCATGCCTTTTTCACTGATTTTTGATGAATTGAAATATTCATTGAGAAGTTGTTCAAATTTGACTACAATATCTTTGTTTAAATTAGTCCTTGTGTAAAATTGTCTGTCAAAGTATCTGGTACAATAGTCAAGAAGGAGTTCAATATTTGAAACCATGAGATGTTGCGAATGTTGATCCATGTTTAGGCTATATTCTAATTTTATTTTGCTAATAATCTCCGTCAATGTATTTTTCTCGCTTTCAGATACATGCAGTCCTTCATTTACACCATATGAAAAAAAGTTATACTCGTTTATGCGTTTACTTAAGCTTGACCTCCTAATGAGATCTGGATGAAAAACTAGCGTCCAGCCATCATGTTTCGGTTCGTGTTGATGAATAATGCTTGAACTAATAACCTGTCCGGGAGCCGTAAAAATCATCGTTCCTTCTTCGAAGTCGTAGGAATTTCGTCCATACTTCAATGAGCCGTTAACACCGCACTTCAGCGTTATCATATAAAAATCAAATACGAACTTTGCGTCAAAGAACTTAGCTGGGAAACAGACCTCTTTATTACTAATGACAGAAATAAGAGGATGACCTGGTCGGCCAAGGCTTAAAAGCTCGTGCCCTTGGGTAATACTTACTATGTTTTCAAATCCGGCCATAATTATTCTGTTTTAGCATTTAGGTTGAGAAGCCGGGCAATTAGCTAAAAGGATTTTACCCGGCTATCAAGATTATTTATAAAACTAGCGTTTTTCAACGGTTACACCACCGAAAACCATAGTCTTAGCTAAAGCATTAGTGAAAAGCCTATGCGGGAAACCCATTTCAATATCGCTTACACTGTCAAGCTGTTTCAAATGTTCATCACTTAACGTAAGAGATAGTGAATTTAGATTGGATTGCAGCTGTTCTAATTTACTGGCTCCGATCAGCACTGAAGTAACAGACTGTTTTGACCTAAGCCAGGCCAACGCTATTTCCGCGGCCGGTCGTTGCAGGTCATCGGCGATCTTTTGCAAAACCACAACTGTATCGAATACCTGGTCACTAAGAACACCGGAGTTCATGATCATGGATTTACGGCTGAAATCCTTTGGTGCTTCATTCTTTAGCTCGTCAACTGAATATTTTCCGGAAAGAAGCCCTTTAGCCAGCGGAGACCAAACAACCACTCCTAAGCCCATTTCTTTTGCCATGGGAATCAATTCGCGTTCAGTGGTGCGTTCTGCCAGGCTATATTCAATTTGCAGCGCTACTAATGGAGACCAGCCCCTTAAGTCCGCGATGGTTTGCATTCTGGATACCTGCCAGGCCGTGGTATCTGATATACCTGCATAAAGCACTTTTCCAGCACGGATCAAATCATCCATGCCGCGTAAGATCTCCTCAGATGGTGTCGTATCGTCCCAAGCATGTAAGTAAAGCAGGTCAATATACTCTGTTTTCATGCGGGTTAAACTATTCTCCACCGCTCTCATCATACTTTTACGATGATTACCGCCACCATTTGGGTCGCCAGGATATATGTTTTGGGTGTACTTGGTAGCCAGCACAAGTTTTTCTCTGCGATCACCTATAATTTCTCCGAGTATTTTCTCTGAACTTCCATTGGTGTATCCGCTTGCTGTGTCAACGAAATTGCCGCCATGTTCCAGATAAAGATCTAACATTCGTTTTGATTCTTCCAGCGGAGCGCCCCAGCCCCAATCCGTTCCAAAGGTCATCGTTCCCAAAGCCAACTCCGAAACACGAAGGCCGCTTTTTCCTAATAAATAATATTTCATAAACACTTATTTTTTATAAGACAAAGATTGTTAGCGTTATATTTACATACGTGTATAGATATCGGAAATATGAATACATTTTGAAGAATAATGCCACCGCATTGCTTTTTTGAGAATGTTTTACTTATAGACAAACCTTTCCAATAGCCGGTCTTCTTCCAGCTCTTTGAGTTGTTCAGCCAGTACTTTCCTTGAATGTGCGGTACGATGGAATCCAGCTGACCAAATCGAATGGAACGGGTACAGATCACATTGATGATGATCGGTTACATTCAAAATTCCGATTTGACCTCTTTGAAGTAAGTTTAAATGCTCTATTAAAGGTTGAACTGTGCGATCACTTTTAACTGAAGTGCTGGATACACAAATCATTTCATAGACCGGATTGATTACAATCCTTTTTTTCCCTCAAGCCAATATCCTTTAGATAATATCTTTCCCGTTGCAGTTTCTTTCAACACCTTTCGAAAAACTTGAACAGATTTTACATTTCCTGTTAAAATAAAATTAGCCTCTTGCCAATCAGATGCTTTTAAAATAGGTAAGTCCTTTATCCATTTCTCATTTCTAAATAAACCATTTTTAGAAAATACGGTGAAATTTTCCAATCCTAATATTCCAGGAGCTTCTTTATTTTCTTCGCCTAGTTCAAAATAAAATTGAAATTGATGCCCGTTCTGTTTTAGCACGGGAAGAAACGAGCAGGCGATTCCTAAAGAGGTTTCATCTCCGAAAATAAATTGTTGTTTCACCTTTGGGTCATATTCATTTCTGCCTCTTGGTAAACTGATATAAATTTCATCGCCTTCTCTCAAGGTATTAATATAGCGGCATCCTACGCCGTTGCCATGAATGTAAAAGATTATCTCCAGTATTCCTTCTGCAATATCGTGGTGAGCAACAGTGTAATTCCTATATTCTGTTTCACTAACACGAATAACATTGGCGTACCCGACTTGAAAATTCATTTTAGATATATCCCCTTGAAAACTCACTTTCTTGATTTGTGAACTTATATCAGAGACAAATAAAACCTTTACATTCGGACGAAGAGAATTCTCGAATAAATTATTAACCCATTTTGGCAAACTTGAAATCATGATTCAATTTATTAATAGTTTTTAAAATGAAAAGGAACTGTTGCTTGCCCAAAGTCCGGCATCTCAGAAACGGTATCAATTTCGTTTTCGGATGTGTTAGCAAATGCAAGTTGTAAATCTGTGCTCGGGTCTTCTACAAGTTTTTGATTGCTGAGTACGTACTCCCACAATTCCTTTTCATAGTTTTCAAGTGCTTTTGCTAAATTATCTTTATGGCTTGCCACTTCGCCCGCTAAAACATATGCACCTACCATTGCAACTGTTGTTCCCTGTCCTGTAGACAGAGAAACGCTGTAACCGGCATCTCCAACCAATACGACCCGCGCTTTTGACCATGTTTTCATAATAATTTGATTGATGGAATCAAAATAAAAATTAGTTGAATCATGCATAAACTGTTTTATTTTTTGGATATCCGATCCTACGTTTAAAGACCGTTCAGCGACCAATTTTTTTTGGGATAGGATATCCCGATAATCATATTCGATAGGTTCAGGACTCTCAAACCCTAGATAAGTCCGAGCATCGCCCTCTCTTTCTTTAACTATGTATGCTGCGACAGGATTGCCTTCGTGCTGAAAAAACACCTCCCAACGATCGAGATTAAGGAAATTCGGTATCGTAAAGATTGCAACGTAGTTTCCAAGATAACGGATGAACTGCTCATCCCCACCAAAAATCAACCTTCGCACATTAGAACGTAATCCATCTGCTCCAATAATTAAATCGTATTGTTGATCAGGTGCATTTGTAAATTTTACCTCAACCCCAGTTTCTTTTTGATCGAGCGACACTATTGTCTCATTAAAAATATATGTTACCTGGTCGCCTACCGCTTCAAAAAGTACGTGACATAAATCATCGCGCAGTATCTCTACATCAGGGCTACTAAATTTTCCCGCAGTTATTGTTCCTTCGGTATTTCGATAGGTTTCATTGCCCGTTAAAGCATCTACTATAGACATGCCTTTCAGTTTAGTACCTGCACGGCGGATGGTTTCTAATATTCCCATGCGACTCGCCACTTCCAATGCGGGTCCCCTCACGTCTAGGGCCTGTCCACCTGGGCGGATGTGAGCTGCGCGTTCTACGATTGTTACTTCAAAGCCATATTTTGCCAGCCAATAAGCCGTACTTAGGCCAGCGATGCTTGCACCCGATATGAGCACACGTATTTTTTTTGATAATTCCATTTTTTACACTATTTTTTGCAATGCAAAGAAACAAAGCGTAATAGATGGAAACAATGGAAGGAAAATGGTTAGTATAGGACTATTCAAGGTTTTTATTCCTAAAAGCCACAGCGGTCATCCCTGTGACTTTAGCAAAAACTCTGGAGAAATATGAATAATCCGCATAGCCCAATTCGGCAGCAATTTCTTTTACTGATTTAGTGGAATGATAAAGATAACGCATTGCTTCTAAGATAACCCGCTGTTGTATGTGGTATGAAATTGGTTTTCCTGTAGTGTTTTTGACACATTCATTCAAATAAGCGATTGATATATTAAGGCCTTGAGCATATTCACTCGGCTTTTTATTTGATATAAAATTACGGTCTAATAATGCCTTAAAAGCTTTAGTAATAATCTCAAATCTTGATAGCGTATCTTTTGACTTAGATTGCCCTAAATACTGTGAGGCGATTAAAGCAACCAGTGTATTGCAGCTATCTTTTAATAATGAATGGTATAATTTTTCGTGATGTCTTTTCGATAATTTTACAGATAGCGATATAGCTTCAGAGATAGCGCAAAACGTTTCCTTGTTTAACAATAAGGTCTTCGCCGGTGCAATATCTTCCAAAAGATTCAGGTATTCAGAATTCAGGTTTTCATTGTTAATTGCTAAAAAACTGGCAGTTATATTTTCAAATGGCCCAATTCGATGTATTTGATCTGGGTGAACATAGATAACTGATGATGATTGTATTTCATACTTTTGAAAGTCAATTTCAATTGGGGTAGATCCTGTTTCCTGAATAAAAAAAAGGTGGTAATCGTCCCGGTGCGAATGTGCTGCTTCCTCAAAAGTCCGTAAATCTTTAATCGTAGCCCTTCCAACAGCTATGCCAGCATTAAACTTGTCAGCCATAGTATTTAAAGGAAGAGCTTTGACTTTTTTAGCGATCATTGTTAATTTCATTTACAATTTAATGTCCGTTTTAACGGATTATTTACCAATGACTTCATGACGATGTAACAAGCCCCAAAAATGAAGTTCGTCTAACACTTTCTCGAGTGACAGACCGTGTGGTGTAATGGAATACTCAGCTGTTGGCGGAAAAGTATTATAAAAATCTCTGCGGATCAGTTTATTGGTTTCAAGACTTTTTAGTTCTTTTGATAGTGTTTTATCAGTTATTCCATTGACTTCTTTGGATATTTGATTAAACCGCTTTGGCTTTTCAGAGAGTGCGAACAAGATAAGGACCTTCCACCTTCCTTCTATCGCTTCAATGGCATCTTTTATCGACAGCATTGTTTTAGGACAACCAGCATTGGACAACATAATTTCGGGTTTTACAATACTTCCCAATTGGATAGTGCTTTCCAACAAGCAAGTAATATCGTTTGGATAGTAAAGGTATTTAAATTTGCATAATTAAAGGAATAGAGCATGACAGCAAAACAAAAAGCATCAAAAACAATTAACGTTATCCTTTGGACTGCACAAGGGTTTTTAGCACTGACCATGTGTTGGGCAGGTTTTATGAAAATATTTACACCCGAAGGTTTGCCCTTCGCCTGGATAAAAGACAGCGATTACCTGGTTTTATTCACCGGGGTTATTGATCTGTTAGCAGGAATTGGAATTGTATTGCCAGCATTACTTCGCGTCAAAACCGAACTGACAGTTTTTACAGCTTACGGAATAATTATTTTGATGATCGCTGCGAGTATCTTTCATATCTCAAGAGGCGAAGCAAAAGAAATCGGCTTCAATATACTCATGCTGTTCATCGCTGTCTTTGTTGCATGGGGCCGACACAAAGGCCGGCGGTCAAGAGAATAGGTGCAATAAAAGCCACGACCTCAATCAAACCACCAAGAAACTGTAAACGCTCATAAAAAGACAGTTGAGGTATCTGGCGCAAAAAATGTTGCATCTAAGCAGCATGGTGCCCAGACCAGCAAAGAATTTGGTCTGTCAGAGCCTCATCATATCGTAGAAAGGGGATACCAATCCTGCGCATATCCTAAGAACGCCATATCTACGAAGGGATGGATTTTTTGATATTTCTTAGGCGTTGCGCCAAGCAATTTTTTCACATAGCGCATGAAGAATGGACGACTGGAAAAATCCATTTTATCCGCTATTTCTAAAATATTAAGGTCCTTATTTTGCCAAAGGATAATAATCCGCTCTTTCGCGTTACGCTATATCCATTAAGAGGCGGTTATTGCCGTATTGACTTTGCAGATGTAAATGATGTATTTAGGCGTGATATTCAGCTTATCACGTAAAACCACACTTCGCGAATCGGGTGGTACAAGCTTATAACATATCAACATGAAAGCACGTTAATGTGCTTTCATGTTGATGTTAAATCTGTTATTAGCAACTATTTGAAAAGTTGTACAAGTGTAGACTCAAATGCTAAATTGTAAATATTTTTAGCGATAATTTTACCGCTAGGATCAATAAGGAAATTCTGAGGAACACTTGATACCTTCAGCAGCTTTGCAGCAGCATTAGCCCCTCCCTTCATATCACCCACCTGCACAAATTCGCCGGTACCATCCTCAGCAATTGCTTTTTTCCACTTTTCAGCAGAATCATCGATGGATACAGAAAGTACCATAAAATTTCTATTTTTATATTGCTCGAATGCGTGCTTGATATACGGGGTTTCATTCCGGCATGGGCCGCACCAGGAGGCCCAGAAATCTACCAGCACGTATTTTCCCCGAAAACTGGAGAGTTTAATTGGTTTTCCCGCCGTATCAGGCTGTGTAAATTCGGTCAACAAATCTCCTACTTTAAAAGCATTCTCCTCCAGAACCAATTTATGTATCTGTTGCCCAACAGGGGTTCTCTTTAGGGAGGCATCGAGAAGCTGGAATGCCGAACCGAAATCCGGCGGGTTCAAAACAGGCTTGGCAAGCTCTCCTACCGCATAAAGTGCAACAGGAGATTTCGGGTTTTTTCTCACAAATCCGGTCGCGTAAGCGAACTCTATCTTATTCAAAACATCCAGTTGTTTTCGAAGAACCCGCATCATTTCCATATTTTTTTCTTCTTCATATTTGTAGAAATCCATATTCAAAGGCCTCTTTTTATCCCAAATCTTCATCAGGCCGGTATAATAAGCCTTATATTGATCCTGAAGCTTGCTACCAGTAATAACAGCATTACTCAGCGAGTCTGTTGCCCGGAGGGACAATCTAGTATTGGAAAGAAAGAAGATCAAACGGTCTTTCCGGTTAAAGGTCCTGGAATTAATAACATCCCCCGAACGTTTAATCATCAAAACAGCTTGCTGAGGTTGACTGACCTTCCCCCTTAATACAAATTTACCATGTTGAACTTTTGCACTGTCCCTAAAATCATTGCACGAAATATAGATAAGAGATGCACCGGATATACTACTCACATCACCAGTAATGGTAAAGGAATTTGCAGCACCAGACTGCGCAAAAGTGCAGACTGGTGTTATTGAAAGAAATATAGCGCTCAGCAAGAGCATAAATTTAAAAATCGTCTTCATAGTTTAGGGATTATTTTCCATTCCAGGGTTCAACCTCATTACTTGAGGAGAGAACCTCACAGTTAACCTTTTAGCATCCATAGTATAAGTAGAAACTACCGTACCGTCAGCACGATATACATAGTGTACAGCGTTTTCTCCGGCAAAAATTGAATCTGATGACAAACGGCGCATGTCAAACCACCTCAAACCCTGAACCGCAAATTCCTTTTTACGTTCGTCAATGATTAACTTTATCAATGCAGTTTTATCCGTATAGTTCACCGCAGCAACAGTAGCCGGCATTCTCTTTTCCCTAAATGTCTGCAACACCTCGTTAGCTTTATCCAATTTGCCATTTCGGGCATAGCATTCGGCCATTAATAAGTAAATATCAGGCAAGGTAATGCCCCACATGGTATTCGCCGAATATCCAGTTCTACGCAACGTTTTAGACGGTCCAAATTCTGGCTCATCGCCAGTATTATCCAGGGTGTAATAGGCCAGGCGTTTATCTGAAGGAGAAAATAGAGCCGCTACTTTCGGTGTCACCAACAGGGTATTTTCATAATTTTGGTAACCATTGGATGAGAACCGGGCCAATAAACTTTCGGTATTTGAAATAGGCGAACCTTGTGAGGTAGATACATTTAAATCATAAAACTTAACCGCAAAAGAATTGGGCAGATGCGACAATGCGCGTTCAAAAAGTGATTGTGCTTTTACAAAATCACCCATAAATACGTATGTTTTTGCCAAAATACATTCCCCGGCAGCTCTGCTCACCCTGAGTCTTGCCGGAGGGTTCAGCGGAATACTCGGAATAGATTCCGTTAGATCTTTAATGATAAAATCGTAAACCTCCTGAACGCTTGCCCTGCTGAAACTTGTTGCCGCAGCATTTGCCTGGGTAATGATCGGAAATCCAGGATCAGTAGCTGCAGTTGTCGAATTATAGGGCTTGCCATAGAAATTAATTAGCATCAGGTAACACCATGCGCGCCCAGCACGAGCTTCAGATTGTATAGCTAACTTTGACTCAGCTGTTCCATCTAATGAACCTTGCACCTCATTGATGATTTTATTAAAGGTATATATTTGTTTCACTAAAACGAATTGCGCATCAACTTGATCATCGATATAAGGATCTGACACCCATTTAAACAATTGCTGAACTTTGAAAGGCGCAGTATTAAAATACGTATCTAAAGCGGCAACGTCATCAGAAAGTGGAACCATATCCTCTAAATACGTATTCATCAGGAAAACATTATTAAGCAAGTTGTCATAGTCAGTAGTTAGTCTGGCTATTAATTTTGATTTTGGCTCTATTTCCAGGAAGCCTTTTTTACAGCAAACCAAGCTAAGGCATGCAATTACTAGTATTAATCTATATCTTTTCATAATTAAAATCCAATTTTAACACCTAAACTAACTGTGTTTTGGTTTATTCTTAGGTTTCTTATACCTCCAGCATTACCTTCTGTTTGAAATTCCGGATCAATTCCTTGTTTATTTGCCTTCCACAACAGCACATTAGAAAGTTGTGCGTTAAAACTGATGTCATTGGCATTGATCTTTTTGAGCAAAAATTCAGGTAGGCGATAAGCCAGGGTAAGGTCGCGGAGTTTTACATAAGAGGCATCCAGCACATTAAGCTGCCCCCTGGTATAGTAATTTACATCCCTGCGACTCACATGGGTACCCAGGTCTCCCACCCATGAAGGAATATTGGTTGTCGTTTCATTTCCTGGCTCTTTCCACCTGTTGGCAAAATCGGCATTTACATTACCTGAGCGAATTGACCCGGAACCTGGTACAAGGCGATAGTCATAATAGGTTTGATTTACATCAGCCAACATAACATGACCTAAGTTGTATATCAGATTGGCACTTAAACTCACGCGCTTATAAGTAAATATGTTTCCAAATCCACCAGCATACTTAGGCTGATAAGTACCGGAATACAACAAATCCGCAGCTTTGGTGATATTTCTTTTCTTAGTTACTGTACCATCTGCAAGACGGATCAGCGGATCACCCAATCCATCAAGACCAACGAAATTGTAAGCGAAAATAGAATATGCAGAATAACCTTCCACATAATGCTTATTAATCAAATCAAAACCCGTAGTGATTGGAGAAGCCACTTTTAGAGTGCCTATTTTATTGTGATTATAGGCGAAGTTGAAATTGCTTGTCCACGAGAAGTTATTGCTTTTGACATTGATGGTCTGTACGCTTAGCTCTATACCACTATTCAGCATGGATCCAAAATTCCCACTTATGGTATTATAACCCGTAAATGGATTGGTTTGCATTAAACCCAACATATTTTCAGTCCTTTTATGGTAGTAATCAACTGCAACATTCACCCTTCCCTTCAATAACCCTATGTCCATTCCCAAATTTAAATTTTTTGTTTCCTCCCAGCTAAGTGAGTTATTCGCCGGAACCGAAATACTAAAAGATTGGTTCCCCGGGAATCCCGTAAAATTGTTAGTGGAAATAATGTCATATGAACTGGCCGTTCCTACTAAGGGAGAATTACCAGTGATACCATAGGTAGCACGCAGGTTTAAATGACTGACAACAGGAACTTTGAAAAAATCCTCTTTTCCCAGTTGCCAGGCCAGCCCCGCACTCCATACCGGTTTATCCTGTGCAGATTTATCTTTACCGAATAAATTTGACTTGTCTATTCTCCAACTCGAATTGATTGTATATTTCTGATTAAAAGTATAACCCGCATTGGCATAAAATGAGCGAAACCGGGTTACAACCTCTGATTTGCTAAAATTATCAAAGGAATAATAACTGTAAGTCCCATCCATTGGCAATACAGGATCTTCTATATCTGTTGATGAAAGCGTTTTATAATCAATTAACTGCGCAGTAAGCAGTTGCGGATCGAATCCCCTGGTAAGCGTAAATGAACTCTCACTTGATTGAGATTGGATTTCCTGACCTGCAATAATGGAAAACTGATGTTTAAGGTTCTTCCAGTTTTTATTGTATGACAGTTGGTTTCTTACGGTCCAGTTGAATTGGTTAGATGTGTTATCATAAAGATGGCCTCCGGTATTCGGAAAATAATAATTGACACCGTTTGTACCAGCTACCGCAAAATTCAACACTTCACTGCGTACATCATAATTTTCCTGGCTCAGAAATCTTGTTGATTCATTAAAACCACGCGTAAGACCATAAGTACCCTGTAATTCCAACCCATCAATAATCTTTAAAGTAAATCCGGTATTCAATCTGGCGGTTAAAAAGTTGCTTTTCGTTGAACCATAATTGGCTTCATCCAATGGATTGTAGTTTAGGCTTACACCACCAGCTTTTTCATATACATTTCTTAAGGAATCTGTTCTGAATAACCAGGGCATATCTATGTTTTTACCATTGCCGTCCCGAAAAAGCTGGTATGGCAAAAACTTGTTATCAGCCTGAACCAGGTTATTTTGTTTGCTTTTGTTACCAGTGAGGTCAGATATTAAAAACAGCTTTAGCGATTTGCTTACATTATAGTCCTGACGAACATTAATCTTGTACGTGTCGTTATTTTGTCCTGGCGTATTACTTTTATCGGAACTGTAAGAAAGGGATGAAAATATACTATATTTATCATTACCCCCGTTAATTGACAGATAATGGTTCGATAACATACCAGTCCTGTAAAAGAGGTCTTTCATCTGCCTGGAATTGTCCGTTGCGGCAAGTGCCGCTAAGCGCCGATCTGCTTCTGCTGAAGAAATAAGATTTCTTGCCGCGTCGTACAAAATTTGCTCATGTGGCGCGATGCCCTCAGAGTTACTTTGATCAGGATTGGCAATAATGTCCCATGGGGCATTCTTCGCGTTAAAGATCTCTCTGGCCGCCTGAATGAATTGCTGGCTGTTTAAGGTCCGCTCATATTTAAGATCCGGGGCGGGACTGAACTTCACGAAGGCCCGATACTCTATATTTACTTTTCCATTATTAATGCCTTTTTTCGTGGTAATTGCAATTACGCCATTGGCGGCTCTCGCGCCCCAGATGGAAGAAGCAGTGGCATCTTTCAATACCGTGATGTCTGCTACATCATAAGGATTGATGTTGGTGACCATGGTGATGTCATAAGGTACCCCATCGACTACAAATAACGGACTTCTATTGCCATTGAGGGTAGATAAACCCCTGATCTGATACATATCTCTTCCAGGAGTCGGGTTTACTGTAAATCCGGGGATAAGGCCATCCAGACGATTAAGTATATTTAAATCCGAAGTTCTGTTCATGACAGCAGTCATATCAGGTTTTGAAAAAGAGCCGGCGCTACGTTCCTTCGAAATGGTCTGGTATCCTGTGTTCACAACGTCCACTTCCTGTAACTTGTTTTCACTAACCCGAAGGGAAACGGGCGACGTGATTTTAACCAGATTCGCCTTTACCTCCTGTGGGTAATAGCCTAAATAAGAGATGATCAGTATCGCATTTTCATCCAAATTTTCCAATTTGAATTCACCAAACTCATTAGCCAATGTCTGTTGTCCGGAACCTTTAACTTTGATCAGAGTACCTGGAAGCGGTTTGGAATTTTCGTCCACAACCTTCCCAACAACATCTATTTTAAGAAATGAACTAGCGACACGATTCAGTAAAGAAGAAACGAATCCTTGCTTGATGACGATGGTCTTATCTTTTATTGCATAATCAAGCTGCTGGCCTTCAAGAACTTTTTCTAACGCATTTTCCAGACTTGAATTTTTTAAATTTACCGTGACAAGTCTGGCTTTGTTTACTTCCGCCGAGCTATACAGAAAAACATATCCGGTTTGCTTTTTGATATCTGAAAAAATACTTTTCAAAGATGCGTTTTGCCTACTTAACGTAATACTTTGAGCCATCGTTGAAGCGCTGACCTGAAAAAGCGATACGATTAGAAGTATTGCGGTTAATCTCATAATGAGTAATATTTTGTGGATGTCCCGACAGGGCATACCAATATCTTTAGTATAAATTTTATACATTTGTTAAGTTTGGTTTAAGCGCAGTCTGCCTCGGGTTTCTAAGTTTGGGGCATCTGCAGGTTAAGTTGATAAGTTAATTATTGGCAAGCCAAATGGTAGCCAGGAGTGTTGCAAGCACTTCTGGTTTACTTTCTTTTTTTGTTTGTTATTTTGTCACCAGAATTCTCCTTCCCTGAATTTTAAAATGAATTTTTCCTGTTAATTCCAATTTTTCCAATACTTTAGATACGTCTTCAAATCTGGATACGCCACCGCCAAAAGGCATAGACCGGTCAACATCCTGGTAGCTTACCTCCACATCATACCAACGTGATATATTTAGCATAATATTTTCCAATGATTCATCTTCAAAAGTAAAGAGTCCATTTTTCCAGGCAATGGCATCCTCAGCATCAACCTTTAGGACTTTAATTTCATTGTGGCTAAAATCAGACTGTTCGCCTGGAGCCAGGTACTTTGAAACGCTACCAGAGGTTACCCTAACTGCCCCTTGCAGTAATGTTGTTTTTATATGATTTACTTCATCATAGGCATTGACGTTAAAATGGGTACCCAAAACTTCTATGGTCTGACCACTTGATTTCACTTTGAAAGGCATGGCAGCATTGTGTTTCACTTCAAAATAAACCTCACCGCGAACGGTAACGCATCGTTCCTTCCCTGTAAATACAGTAGGATAAAGAATCGAGGATGCCGCATTTAAGATCACTAATGTGCCATCTGATAAAACCAGGCGGTACATTCCACCACGGGGTGTCGTTAGTGTGTTGTACACCGAAGCAGAAGAACCACTCACTTTATGATATAAAATTTCACCACTTTTACTTTTCGAGATCGCCACATCGCCCTGCTGGGCCAGATCACCAGCCTTTGCATCTGTTAAGACTATATTTTTTCCGTTTGCCAGGGTCAGAACAGCTTTGTTGCTGCCAGGCAGGATTTTGGCGTGATTGGTATTATTCGCATTTCTTACAGGTTCATTTTTTACAACAAACCAATATAAGCTTACTGAAACGAGGAGAAAAATAGCTGCTGCCGCAACACGTGGCCACAGGCTAATCTTCTTCATAGGATTTTGCCCGGCAATATGTTTTAATAAATTGGATTTTATCCGCTCATTGGCCTCAATAATCCGTTGCTCGTCGGGAACAGTGGTACCGGCCTTCAGATCGTCTAAAAAAAAACGCTCTAAAAGTGTCTGTTCGGAAGGCTTAGCCTTTTTATTCACATAGCTGCTGATTAGTTTTTTTGCCTCCTGCTTTTTCATTCAAATCGTACTTCTATAACTTAATTCAGCTATATGTAGGCTCATCAAATAAAAAGTCCCGATTTTTTTTTAAAAAAATAGTTAAAGCAAAATCTAGAGAAAAATCGCTCTTATCAAATTCATAAAAACAGAGATATCAAAAGCCCAAGCTTTTTCCGCAATTCTCTCAATGCTAAACTGACCTGATTTTTTACTGTTTTCTCTGATATACCTAAATGTCCGGCAATCTCAGCATTTTTCAAATTTGCCTTTCTGCTTAAAATAAATATTTCCCGCATTTTAGCTGGAAGATATGCTATCTCCCTTTCTATGGCTTGAGTAAGCTCTTTCTCAGCCATATAATTATCTATCGAAAATTCTCCTTTATCAAGAAAAAGCTGAAGACTTTTGGCATAATCAGTCCTTACTTTTTGCATGTCCACCAGATCGAAAAACCTATATCTTACTGCGGAATATAGATAGCTGGAAACTAATGAATCAAAAGCAAGCGTTTCGCGTTTTTCCCATATGGAAATAAAAACATCCTGCACTAAATCTTCGGCGATATCGAAATCCTTTACAATTTTGCATGCATATACATACATCAGTTCCTTATACCTGTCGTATAGAACTGTAAATGCATCAGAATCACCCTTTTTTAAAAAGTGAACCAGATCCTGATCACTTAATTTACTGTAAAGCATCTGCTAAGATAAATAATAAAAAATGGTAACTATTCAGGTTCTTAACCAAAGATTCGCATGTTTCTATAATTTATTATTCTAGGTTCAATTTCGATAATGAAGATTAAAGGAAATGGCTGTTTTATCCCCATACACATGCAGGCCAAACCGATCCGGGATGTTAATTATAGTTAAAGTTCCCGCGCACGCTTATCCGCTTCGCTAATTTTAATTAGTTTCGGATTAAAACAGGGTCATGTATAAAATTTTATTTATCGCTTTTTTTTTGCTCATAACTGAGTATAGTTTTTCGCAGAGTCTTTCCTATAATAGAGGCGGAACAAAATCAACTAATTATTTTGAGGAAATACCCTATCAGGATATAAATGGCAAAATGATAGTCAAAGTCAAAATCAATGGGATCGATTATAACTTTCTGTTTGATACAGGGGCTCCGATGTGCCTAAGTTCAAAAATCTTAACGGCAGTAAATGCGGAGAAACTTCAGAATGATCAAGTAAAAGATGTAAATGGTAAAAATATATCTAGCCAGACGGTCATCCTTAAGGATATTTGCTTCGGTAACCTTAACTTCAATGGTATACCAGCGATTGTCGGAGTTCCCGACTTTTTTAAATGCTGGAATGTCGACGGTATTTTAGGAAGCAATTTACTAAGGAATTCGATCATCCAAATAAACAACCAGAAAAAGACCATAGTCATTACCGATCTGGCTGAAAAACTTCAGCTAGCGGACAAGAAGGGAATTAGTCTCTTCTTAGATACCATTCAGAGCTATCCTGTATTTAGAGTGCAGCTCTCGGGCAATTCAACAATGCCGGTAAATTTTGATACAGGTGACAATGGCCTGCTCTCACTTTCTGAAACTTCGATGGACCAACTTAAAAAAGCGAAAGTTTACGAAACAGTCTTTAAGGGTTATGGGGCCAATCAGATAGGAGCATTTGGCTTGGAAAAAGATAATCAAAAGTTCTTATTGAAATTTCTAACTTTCAACATTGCTGACGTACATCTAAAAAATGTGATGACTGTAACAAGTAAAGGGTCAGGAGCAAGATTGGGTTCTAAAATGCTTGATTATGGGGTTGTTACAATTGACTTCATACACCAGAAGTTGTATTTTGAAGGAAATGCTAAAGAGATAGACCTGGCTGAAAAGCAGTGGCCGTTTCGACCAACCTTTAACAACAATAAAATGATTGTGGGCCTAGTCTGGGATGAAACAGGTAGTAGTGTTTCTTTGGGTGAACAGATTGTCGAAGTTGACGGAACATCTTTTGAAACCGTAGTTCTATGTGATCTGCTCAATAAAAAGCCCATCCTTGATGGGAAAGAAAGGTCTACTATAACGATAAGGTCTAAGGACGGCAAATTACGGAAATTAGAAATTGAAAAGAAATGACACGTATCCTGGTAATTCTCATTACACTTTTTTATAGTCTGTCAGCTTTTCCACAATTGGCAGAAAGACAGCAAAGAAACCTTGAAGCATTTGCGAAGCTATACGGTTATGTCCAATATTTTCACCCTTCCAGTGAAGCGCCTAAAGACTGGGCTTTACTTGCAGTATATGGCAGCAAGAAAATGCTTTCAATAGGCAATGATACCGAGCTTATCACTGAGCTCAACGGTATTTTTAATAGAGTAGCACCATCCGTTCAAATCTTTTCCTCATCCACGCCACAGCGATTTGATATTAAAAAAATTACCCCTGCGAATATCGAAGGCTATAGCATTGTATCATGGCAACACCTGGGATTCGGCCTTCCTTTGTATACCAGTATCTATAAAAGCGTCAGGCTAAATATCCCTTACGGAACCAAGGATAAAAAATTCCCGGAACAGCTTTTTACAACAAGAACAAAGATTGGTTCCTATTTGAGGACTGATATCGCAAAAGGAATATCATGTATTGTTCCATATGCATTGTACGTCAAACAAGGTAATACCTATCCCGCCGCCCAAATTTCGACACAAGACCTGATGCGGGAAATGGGAAATGCACTACCAAAAGATTCATCAGGGAAACCGTCAATTACCGGGAGCTTTCCTGAGGTCAGATTAGCGGATGTTATCATCGCCTGGAATATTTTAAAGCATTCATATCCCTATTGGAATGACGCATCCTTACCAGCAGAAACCATTCTCAGCAATTCTATAAAAAAAGCGATGTCGGATAAAAACCCCGAAGACTTTTTCAAAACCTTACAACTGATGTGCGCGGGTATTAATGATGGACATATGTTCGTTGATTTCTCAGATTCAAAAGACGAAAACAATGAAGCTACGGCAGCTTTAACGCTCACAGAAACAGAGGGAAAGATTATCGTCAAAAAGATTAATGACAAAAAACTTACTGGTATCGAATTAGGGGACATAGTGGATTCCATTGAACATCAGGACGTGATGGAATACCTATTATCCAGGGAAAAATATTTCTCAGGATCGCCGCAGTGGAAAAGATCAAAATCGTTAGTTATGGCATTAAACGGCCCCAAAAATACTAGTGTACTTATCTCTTTTACTGGGAAAAATGGTAAGAGGACTTTTCTTTTAGAAAGAAATGTTAAAGGTCAAACTTATAAAAACGGCTATGAAAATGAGCCTTATACAAAACAAGGTTGGCTCAAACCGCACATATATTACGTAAATCTTTCCCGTGACTCAGTGACTAAGAAGTTAATTAAGGAACAATTTTGCAGTGCAAAGGCCATCATATTAGATCTTCGCGGATATCCGGTAAACGATGAAGTTTTCAATATCCTCCCCCATTTAATAAAAAAGCCGTTGAAAAAGAGACAATTTTTCTTTATTCCTCAGATTGTATATCCGGATTTTAAAAAGGTCGGCTATAAACGGAATGAGTCAGGGACAAATGCGGAATCACCTCGTATAAAGGGTAAAATTTACTTTCTGACTGATGCCAGTGCTCAAAGCGCGTCTGAAACATTATTAGCACAAGTTAAAGGACTTCCAAATGTGACGATTATAGGAACACCAAGTTCAGGTACCAACGGGAATATCAACGTCATTTATCTGCCTGGGAAATATACAATTGCTTATACGGGAATGATTACAAAAAATGCTGATGGAAGCAAACATCACTTGAAGGGAATTATACCAGATATCATTTTGACTCCTACAATTGATGGTATTAGGAATGGGCAAGATGAGTCTCTAAATTTAGCTATCAAGATAGCGAGAGAACAAAGTCGGTAAATAATGTAGCTATCTATTTAATGTGTATTTCATCCAGGTCGTCATTTCCTTCATAGCTATTGGCGAAAATGATTCATTTATTTCTTTGTATTCCTTAGGCAAACCAGTGTCAGATGTTTGAAATAGGTGGTTTAAGTTAGGAAGTTCTTTGATGGTTACATTTTTATTACCAGATTCTTTCAAGATTCTTTCCCATTCAGGTAAATTTTCTTTCGCTAAGACCTGAAGGTCTTTAGAGCCATTAAGGGCTAAAACGGGACACTTTATATGTTTTATGTATTCCCCGGGCTTGAACCTTAAAAAATTGACCATCCAGGGCTTTAAAATATTTGTTACTTGTGCATTTACATATTCATCAAAGGTCATATTTTTTGGTTTATCTGGGTCATTTCCAGAAATACCCTGGATATATTCCACCATTTTACTTTTTAAAACCAGGTCATTTGTATATTTCTTTACAATTTCAAATGCTCCTTGGTTTGCTTTTTGAGAAATTTCTATACTAGCGTCATCAAGTCCTCTCATTTTGGCTAGGGCCTTTTGTTGATGTAACAAGATTTTATCCCCTGCGATGCTTGGACCGGCTAACGATACAATGAATGCAATGTTCGGTGAATTTGATGCTATGATGGAAGCTATTAAACCACCTTCGCTATGCCCTATTAAACCTATATTATTTTTTTGTATCTCATTTCTAGTTAAAAGATAATTTAAAGCCGCACGTACATCTTCTGCAAAGTCAAAAGAATTTGCAGAATCAAAATCACCTTCAGACTCCCCTACTCCTCTTTTATCAAACCTAAATACTGCAAAGCCATTTCTGGTTAGGTAATTTGAGACATCTAAAAACGGTTTATGGCGGCCAAATTCTTCATCCCTGTTATTTTTGCCATTTCCGCTTATTAAAATAACGGCAGGAAATCTCCCACGTTTACTGGGGAGTGACAGCGCTCCTGCAAGAGTGATATTATCCTTAGCATTTTTAAAATAGACGTTCTCTGAAATTGTATCAAATGAGTGTTGTTTCTTTGCTTTGCCTTCTTGGTAACAGCCAATGATAAATAGGGAACAAATTATAGATGAGATGGTATTAATGCGTTTTTTCATCAGATATGGATATTAAGGGCAAATAGAATGTTGATTTAAACAGCTATCTTAAAACATAAAGCTTTCACTTAAGACAAGAGCAATTAGATTATGGTTGCATGGTTCCTACTCTAAACTTTTCAAGGTAAACAAACACAGCAATGAATTAGAAATTTGGACACATTCATGCTAAAGCCTTGATTCGCAAACCTTACTTCGCAAAAAACCGTGAAATAATGATAAACAATAGTCTATCATCACTATTATTCTGAACAAGGTAGGGAGCTAGTCTAATTTACTATTAAGCATAGCGTGTTCAATATCTTCTTTAATAAAGATCCATTCTTTATTTCTCAAACAAATAGGGTCTGGGTCGGCATCAGCTGCTTCAAATTCGGTAAAGTTTTGGTGGATTAAATCCTCGTCATGTGTCCACTCGAAACGTTGCCGATGCAGATCTTTCATGGAATTAATGTTGTATTGGATTAGGATTTCGTGCAAGTCCCAGAAATCTTTCTTTCTTCCGCCTCTTTGAACTACATCTACTTTCATTGCGATGATTTCTTCTACGGTAGCCAATCGTACACCATCTTCTGTTACGGACGGCTGAAAAAAAGGATCCATCGAATAGTATACATCAAGTTTCACAGCGTTATTCTTATCTGTTCCAATCAGATAGGATTTTCCCACACCAGGGTTGCCACCAAAATTTCCTTCTACATATCCAAAGGATGCTTTAAGGAAATCTTCAATACGATCAAAATCAATGGATTGATAAGGGGCATCGGTAAACAAATCGATATCCACCGACATTCTATGTCCTAAATGCAGGCTTAAAGCGGTGCCACCTACGAGCCTGAACTCAACGAATTCCTGAGACTGCATCAATATAATCAGGCTGTTTTTCAACAGGTCATTTACAGTATTCCAATACAACATACTATTTTAGTTTTTTATGCAGCATTACCGGAATACTATTGCCATTAATGTTGGCTCTACCTGTAATTGCCTTTATTTTATCTTTTCCATAAAAATTTAGTATTTCTTTTTTCTCCTGGTCATTCCCACGTTCGAATATGCGCTGAATAACATATTTATAGTGTTTCTCCCAGTCTATTTTATCGATATCTGTATCCCAAAAGAGTATTTTTCGGATAATGGATAAATCTGGATGCTGTTTGGATCCTTCTTTCTGTTTTTCCTTTTTGATTTCGAAATAGGCCTGCAGAATCAGCATTGTACCTTCTTCCAACCCCAGTGCTTTGTCAATCTTTAAAGATAATGCAGGAGTCATTCCACGCTTCCCCTTAGTCACCTCATTTAGTGTTTGAGGATATTCGTGGAGCGAAAGTGCAAAAGGGCCTTTTTTGATGTTTCTTTTTTTAAGCTCTCGCTCCAGAATCATTCCAGGATGTATTCCTCTATACTTTTCGAATGTCGCTTCCATAATGCAAATATAAACATATTTTAATAAACAAAATTGTTTATAAAAAATATGGTACCTCTAAATCATAGTACTAAGCAAAATCAACACACAAAGCTTAATAAAAGAAAAGATTGCATTAAGCATTCTTTTCTTTTAGCACCTATATAAAGATTTCGTATCTTAAAGATATTCACTTGTACAAACACAATTTCTTTTACTTAATACACTATCAAATCCCATTCACTTATACAGAATGTTTAAGTGAAATTGCTGAACGCTGAGTTACTCTCATAATGATTAACCAAATAATTATGAAAGGTATTAATAGAACTATGAATTCTGCCCTTAAGAAAACATATCCTAAAAGGTAAATCAAAGGTGCCCAAAAGAGAATTTTATTATAGTAAGTGGTTTTTGTTATAAAAGGAAGTGATATAATTCCAAGATGAGCCAATACAACAACGGCCCACAGCAGTATTTTTACAATCTTAGCATTATCTGCCACAATAATTTTGGGGTAGTCAATAAATTCAAATTGGTAAATGAAAAACCAATTACTGTTGATTGAAATACCTGAAAATAGGCTTAAAGTGACCAATACAATTGATAAAATAATTATCTTCTTCATAACAAAATTAATTACATTCTCCTTTACCTAAAATCCCCGGTCCCGGACTGGTATCAGATCCAGGTTTTGTTCTTAGTGCTTCTCCAAAAGTACCCGGCGTATTCCTAAACAATCCCGTAGAAGAATTCCAATTTTACTAATCATACTCCACATAACCTGTTGCATCCTCAAATTTAAGCGCTATCTTTTCGTTTGTATATTTCTTGATCAATGTCATCCCATTTGAATTCTTATTTTTAATCAGGGAATCGCCGATCGCAATTTTATCTTTAAAAAACTCGACAAGTACATATTTATAAATTTTTCCATCAACTGTGACCGATGAAACTTTATTCCGACCATAAGTCAAACCAGTAATGATACCCCTAAACTGATAACTATTTATTCGTTGCGAGCCTTTAAAGTAAAGAATTGTGCCTGAAATGAAGAAGAAGAGGCAAGTATAAATTGAAATTTTCCTCCAACGTGTGTTGTAGAACAATAATATGAACATTAGTGGAAACAATAATAACGGAAGTGCTTTAAGCATATTTAAAAATATTCTAATAATAAAAAAAATTATCTAAATATAATTCTGTAATGTTTCCGAATGCTAGAAATAAGCTTAATGATTATTTAAACAAAATCCGCTTAAAAACAAGTCCGAGATTACACAATTTATGAAAATATACCTTGTTATGATAAAAGATAGATTTATAAAAAGAAGATCACACAATTCTTTACATCTCTGGGATTCTGTATGCACTGTCAATAGCATTCAGCTTTTGGCCTTCCATTTTTTCAAAGGTGCTAAGTTCTGCTTAAGGAGCAGAAAATTACCTACACCAATTACGATAACAAGAAAAATGTCTAAAAAAACGAAGATTACACTGAATAACTTGCACTAAAATGCAAGTCCGGAGAATAACCAAACCTCTGTTGAAGAAGTCGGCTTGACGTTGAAGTTAAAGTGTTGTTATGCTCTGTTTTTTAATTTCCTTATTTCATTTAACTGCCACATCCTTTCTTCTCTGATTCTATTGAGATCATCAGAAAACGCAAGTCCAATAGTTTTTATTACGTAGTCCGAGCATACCATTGCATGTTCTCGCATATGCCCCACGGCCACTGCTTGTCCGGCTGCACGAACAGCATTTTTCGCTAATTCAGTTACATTGTCTAGCGATCCCATGTATAACAAAGCCAACCTTCCAACCTCGTGTACGGCCGCTTTTCCATATTGCCACAACTCGTTAACCTTAAATCCTTCTTCGATTTCTTTGAAGTCAAGGTTTTCTTCATCCAAAAATTGAGAAATATGCTTAGCACAAACAATAGCCCATTTTGCTAAAGCGACTTGATTGGTGTTTTCATATTCATTATCTATTTCACGCCTTATTTGCGTACAATCTTTAATTTTTATTTTTGGTTTCGTACCCATATCTCTGTTTCTTAATTGACCCTAGGTTTATATATGAATGTGTGCCAGATAATTGCTCAATGCAAGGCCGGAATATGGGATGAATGCAAAAAAAATAATTACTTTGATAATCAATTCAAAACGGGCTATTTCGAACATTATTTTGAAGATAATAGTAAATTCCGTTATAGCCGCAAAAATGATTTTAAATGATATATGGTTATAAAAGAATGGTAAAACTTTCTCATGAAAAAGGTGAGTTACTGCCTTCCCTATTTTTCCTTTAGTTGTAACCACGTTTTGCCAAAAGCAAATAAATCATATCTCAAAAAAAGAAGATATTTTAACGTTATTTAGTTTTACAAATAATTCAAACCCGCTAAACAAAAGAAGCTAAACAAAAGAATGAGCACGGGTTGGTTTGTAATACTAAGGCCTATACATCGCAAGATATTTTTTCAAACCTACTTTCTAGCCTGGTGTATATGTGTTTTTACAGTCCCAACAGGAATATCCGACTGTGCGGCTATATCTTCATATTTAAAGCCCTCGAAATATAATTGAAATGGTATGCCGTGCTCCGGCTTTATCGAAGCCATTGCCTTTGATATATCTTCCATTGCAAATGTTGTCGTTGAGGTAATTGTAGCTGCACTTTTGGTTAATTGGGAACTACTGATCTCATCATCCGTTGTTATGAGCTCTTTCTTTTTGGAGTTTTTCCTGAACTCATTGATAAATATATTTTTCATTATAATATAGAGCCAACCTTTGAGGTTTGTACCCTCATCAAATTTTTCAGCGAACCTCATCCCTTTAATCAAAGTTTCCTGTACCAGGTCTTTCGCATCGTCTTGGTCATTCGTGAACTTATACGTATGGGAGAGCAGGAACTCGGAATGTTTGCTAAGCGTAGTAGTAAATTCAGTCTGGTTCATAGTTACAGATTAAGTTTAGCTTTAACGATTTACCAGTGGAATGATTTTATGCAGTTGACAATAAATCCCTTTTTTTAACTTTATCAAAGGATAAGCAAATCGGTTGAGGATATCTTAAGTTCACGTACTTTGCGAATAAAGATTAATAAAACGGTCTATTTGTAATAGGCCAAAGGATTCCATACTGTAAAACTTTTCTCAAATAACGAATAATTGTCGTTCAAAATTGGTTTATCGTTCCTTTCGGTGAAGCCATAATAAAATAATTATTTTCTTAACACGGATATTATTCTCTATGGCGATTTGATCTTTGCCCACTTAACATATCGGTAGTCACCCTAAAAATTTCCATCAAATGTGACTAAGACCCTCAAAATTGACCACCAGAACCTATTAATTGCTAAGATATTCAAGTAGCGCACCCGCAATATCCTGAACTGTTCAATTCGCTACGGAATCGCTTGTTCAGTGCCCGAAATCTCCAGTTAAACCTTTATGTCCATAATCTTTCCGGTCTTACGACTTTTCTCCGCCATAAAACCCATCAGGTGGCTTTCGATAGATTCATCTATTGTAGATGTGAGTAATGAAGCATCTTGTTTTGCAACGGCTTGAACAAAATCGCGCACAAGCATCCAATCTCCCCCACCATGTCCACTATTTTTGTACCCTTCAACGTCTTCAGATTTAGGAATGAATTTGGTTTCCCTTCTGGTCTTAAAATCGTGTAGCACAAGCTCCGTCATATCTCCAACCATATCACCCATAGAGCCCATAATTCTGGTTCTGCGATCGTGGTAAGCGGTAAAAGCTTCCATCGAAAAATTCGCAGTTACCTGATCGCTAAACTGTATGCTCGTGATGTAGTGGTCTGGCTGATCATTATCCATCCGATACACACACCTTCCATAATCGCTGGTTTTGAGCTTTTCGATAATTGCTTCTTTTTTATTCGATAAATCTTCCGGAATATCGAGCACAGAAATGCGGTTTCCTCGTTCTGCATATTCCTTTATGGCCGAATAGGGACAGCTGCGCTCAACTTTACAACCTGATGTGCATCTATCTGTACTTCCTTCAGGTGCATTTGCAGATTTAAACCACTTTAAATCCCCCATAGCAACAATTCTCTCGGCCTTTTTATTGATAACCCATTTCATGATATCCAAATCATGGCAAGATTTGGCTAAAATTATGGGCGTGGTTTGCCTGGAGTTATGCCAATTTCCTCGAACATATGAGTGCGCCATATGCGTATGCTCAATAGGTTCAAAGTGTTGGATGCTGATTACCTCTCCGATTGCTCCTTTTTCGATGAGCTCTTTCATTTTAATAAAATATGGAGCATACCGCAGTACATGACATACCGCTACGATTCTGCCTGTTTTTTTTGCTAGAGCTAAGATGTTCCTACACTCCTTTTCAGTTGGAGCAATGGGTTTCTCTAAAAGTATGTCATAGCCTTTGGCCAACGCCGCCATGCATGGTGCGTAATGCAGGTTATCTGGCATGGAAATGATAATTGCATCGGCCATTTTGGGTTTACTGAGCACGTCTTCCCAAGTATTGAAACGATTTGCATCAATGATGTTATGTTTTTTGGCGTATTTATCATTTCTAAAAGCAATGGGCTCAGCTACACCTACAATCTTCATTAGCTCTGGAAAAGTTGCTGCGAAATTTCCATATACAGTGCCGCGGTTTCCTGCACCAAGGGTAATGGCGGTAATGGGTTTATCTATCGGGGTATGCTTAGGGTTTGCGGGAATATCGAACAAGTAGGCGTCATCACCAATTTTGGCAAAGATGTCGGTATTAATTACCCCTGCGCCAATGGTCAGGCTAATGGTTTTTAAAAGGTTTCTGCGGTTCATGGTTGAGTTGGTTAGTTGATTTTAGCTATCTTACTGATTTTATCTTTGGCATGTTGCGCTCAAACTGAGCATAGTACTTTTCATATACATGGCGTGATTGTGAAACTGGATCTCCGCTGGGGCGATCTGAATAGTGCTCATGCTGGTTTACCCAGTTCCATTCCCACTTTTTCATGGTTTCATCGAAAAGCTTTTCGTCAAACTTTACTTTTTTGTTCATGCAGTCTTCTACCGTTTTGAAAAAGCTTTCCCATCTTGGTTTATAGAAACCGCTCAATAATCCTGACCACTGCTTACAGGCATATTCCCGTAAAGTACTGTTTTCATCGCCCCAAAGGGTGATTAAGTTTCTTGCGTTGCGCTCGTAGAGGTTTTTTTCTGCCTGATTGGTTCCCCATGCTTTTGCGGTATTGAGCCATTGCCCAAGCAGAAAATCTTTTCTGGTCTTTAGGAGTACATCCATGTCATCAGTGAGTTGGATAAATTCCGCGCTGTTTTTTCTAAATACAATCAAATTATTTTCTTGGTATGCTTTTGCTGTTTCTTGTTGCAAATAACTGGCGTAATTGGCCAATACCTGCCGACTTACATCAACGAGGTCATATTGAAAACCCTCTGCATTACCCAGTTCTGGGGCCGCCTGGATGAGCAGTTTCCAAGCTTGTACTAAATCCTGATTATCATAGGAAAACCGTGTGGTTACGCCACGGGTAGAGCGGGCAAATGTTGGCCTTGCACAAATTATCGATTCTGGCCCACCATTGGTAACGGTGTCGCTATAAACTGATTTTCTAAGGTAATCCCAAGCTTGCTCAGCATTGTTATTTTGCTGCCCATACCTTCGTTGGGCATAACCTTTTAACCAGCTATCGAGCTGAATGGGCCGTTCTTCCCAAGCGTTTTCCATCATCAATTCATACATCACGGGGTTTTGCTCAATACCTTCGGGCGTCAGGCCAATGCCAACCATTTTACCCGATTGAGGATCTGAGCGCACCCGAGCTGGTTCTTCTGCTACGGTTTTCATGATGCCCTGCATAGAGATGTTACCACCAAAATTGCTTAGCATGTTCCAAATCCATGGTTTTCCATAATAGGCATTTGTTTTTTTCCATAAGGGGTGCCGTTCTGACCACAAATCCAAAATAATCATTTTATCGTTAGGTACCGCATTGAGCATGGCTTTCATTTGAGGTTCTTGCCAAAAACTTGCGGAAAAGTGAAACAGCCATCCCTGCATAATCCATACTGCCATTGGATCTGCGGAGGCCATAGAGGCATACACATTTTTGGAAATATCGGCTAGGAAAACTGAATCATTTGATGGCGGTTTATTTTCATTGAAGGTATCTGAGGAATACAGGTGATCTGTTCCATAAGCCTTTTTTTGCTCGTTGATAAACATACGCCCAATTTTGGTGAACATCGGATCGTCTGGGTTTAAGAGATATACCTCTGGAAATTTATTGTTCCAGCTGGTTTTATTTAGCTTAGCGTTGGGAAACCGTGTTTTAAAAGCAGGCGGAACATGACCTGTAAAGGCGGGTAGAATGGGTTTCATACCCAGTTCGCGTTCTCTGGTGAGTATCTTCTTCTGAAGCTTCTCATGGCTCAGCATCCAACTTTGAGGAAGGGGGCCACCCCATCCATCCAGATTTCCCATCCAAAACCAACTGAAGTAGGCCGGGCCACTGAAAAAACCTTCAAGATCTTTAGAGGTAAAGCCTAAACTCTTGTAAACCCTTGAATGAATAATGTTTTGACCTGTCAAGGCGAGCGGCGTATTGATGCCATTCATGGCCATCCAATCGATCTCCCACTGCCAGCGGTTCCAATCCCACCAGCTCATTGAGTAATTAAAGGTGCAATAATTGAGGTAGTACCTGTAATTATGCGGACTTAATCTGCGAATGGTGCCAGCAGGTTTTGGCAAGGGTAATGAAAGTTTTTTGTTCGAACCATTCCAGCTGATTTGACAGTGGGCAATGTGCTTTAGATAGTAATTAAATGCGCTCGCCACCGATACCCCATTATTTCCTTTCAACACAATTTTGTCCCCTTTTGCAAAAATCTCGAAAACATCCTTTCCTGCTTCTGCTGGGATTTCTTCTACTTCAAAATGGCTGTAAAATTCAGGAAGCATTCTTTTGATTAATCCCTTTGCTGCAGATTTATTTAAGCCTACCTGAGCAGAATCGATAGAGATGGCCTTGGTAGATAGCGGCAAACAAAAAAGCAGAATATAAATGGTTCTTATCAATCGCATTATTTTGTTTTAGTTATGGTTTGTATTGCAAAACAGATAATATCGGCAGATGATCAGATGCATAGCGTTCTGGAATGGCCTGATGTGAAAGCACTTTGAAGGCACCTGCAGGCTTATAGCCAATGTGATCGATGGTTTTTGTTGGATTAATAACTGGAATGCTAAAGTCGCAAGTTTGGCAAGTACGGGTAAAGAGCGCGTCAAAAATTTTGATCGATTCAGCATCTGGTGTGGCATTCAAATCTCCTCCTAACACCACAGGAAGCGCTTCATCTTTTAGCAATTGGTTAATTTCCTTTGCCTGCAAAATGCGATTCTCCGTTGTTTTCTGTGCATCCAGGTGCGTAGAGGCAAAACGGATAAATATGTTTTTAGCAATCTCTATCTTCGCTGTAGCAAGTACGCGTTGCTCCGACCGTGGATCGCTATTTTTAGGAAGCATAAATGTTTTGCCTTCAGAGATTGGGAAACGGGAAAGGATAGCCACTCCATAATCGCCACCATCATGCGCTATAGCCTTAGCGAAATAAAAATTCATTTTAAGTTTCTGCGCTAAAAGCACAGCCTCATTTATGCCTCCAGATCTATTGGTGTTTACATCCACCTCCTGAAGGGCAACCAAATCTGGAGATTGAAGCTTAATTGCAGCTGCAATGGCATCAATATCAATAGTACCTTCTTTTTCTTTTGATGGTGGGTTGCCATGATGAATATTGTAAGCCATTACTCGCAGGCTACCTTCTGGGGCGTTGCTAGCGGATGGATTGATTTTTGGTGAGCAACTAAAAAAGATTAGTGCGGGAAGCCATAAGATTAGGTGTATTTTTTTCATATCGTTGTTTTAAAAAATCAGTGTTTCCTGAAAACAGGAAACACTGAAGTACATTTTACCAGCCGGGATTCTGTCCCAGAGCAGGATTTTTCTGGAGTTGGGTAATCGGGATAGGCCATAAGTAGTTTTTAGGCGCAACAAACCTTCTGCCCGTATTCACTACAAAGTAGCCGCTTGCATCGGTCGCAATGGTTGCAACATATTGTTGGTTAAAACTCTCTACGAGGCTCTTTTTCATTCCTCTAACATCTTGAGCAAGTAGCTCACCTGCTTTCCAACGCAAGATGTCGTAATATCGCTGGCCTTCAAGCGCGAGTTCAACTCTGCGTTCTCTTCGAATTTCTGTTCTCAAATCGAGCCCTGCTGCTGCAAGTTCTGTAATGACCATTCTTTTCATGCCAACCCTATCGCGAAGCAAATTGATTGTCCGGTCTAAATCTGCCTGTGCCAATGTTCCTTTTTCCAGTTTCGCCTCTGCGTTAATAAGCAATACTTCCGCATATCGAATATGATGAATATCGTTTGAATCCTGGCTCACTACGCCAACTGCAGGAATCTCCACGTATTTGGTAAAGTAGTATCCTGTTCCGGTGATGGAGCCTTTTTTATCGGCGTTCCACTTTGGTGTGTTGAAAATCGCATTAGAGGTTGCATCCGCATCTCCGTCATCCTGGCCACCCCAAGCAGATCCTGGACTTAAAATGGTTTGAGTCATTCTTGGATCGCGGTTCTTGAAGATGTTTGCATAGGTACTCTCACTATAAAGCGGTGATTTGTCTATCGGTAAGCCATCTATACACAAATAGCTATCCACCAATGATTTGGTTGGCGAATATCTACTGGTTTGATCCGGCACCTGTATTTCTCTACTGGTATTATGTACGCTTACCCCAGCCACGTATGGTCGGGCCAAGATGGTTTCTTTGTTTGCACCAGCTGATAGTTTTCCTTTGTAGGTAAATAAATCATTATAGGCCTTTGCAGTACCTCCCGCGGAATAAAGTGAATAAACATTAAGGTCCATAACGGCTTTTGAGGCCGTTTCGGCAATATCCCATTTCTCGAAGAAGAGCGCAACCCGAGCTTTCCATGCTAAAGCGGCTCCCTTGGTAATGCGGCCCAAATCTGTCGCTGATGGGTAAGTTGTTGGCAAAGCTATTGCCGCTGCATCCAAATCTGCAAATACATAGTCGAGCACTTCGGCTCGTTTGTTTCTTGGGCCATAAACCTCTTCATCTCCAATATCAAGTGTTTTGATGATTAAAGGCACATCTCCAAAGAGAAAAATGAGGTAAGAATACATAAAAGCTCTAAGGAATTGTACCTGTCCGGCATATCCGGCTAAAACAGCAGGCACTATACCGCTGGCTTTGGTATAGTTTTCCATAAAGTGGTTACATCTTCTAATGGCTGCATATAAATTTACCCATTCAGAATTTATCGTTCCTATTGTAAAATCGTAGTTACCTGCAGATATGGCCTGATATTCAGAATTTGGTGGATAAATGGTATTATCACCCATGTTTTCCATCCCTATCGTATTGTTTCCGCGAAGGTTGTTATAACAAGCGTTCACAGCGAGTTTTAACTGTTCTTCAGTTTTCCAGAAACTGATGTCAGTTACTGAATCTAGTGGCTGGCGATCGAGAAAATCTTTTTTACAGGCCGACAAGAAGAATGAAGGGATCATTGCCGACGCACCCAGCATGCCCGTAGATCGTAAGAAAGATCTGCGGCTGTTCATATATTGGTTTTGATTTTTCATGGCTATTTTATTTTAACTTGAGGGAAAGACCGAAAATAAAAGTTTTGACTTGCGGGTATAATCCACCGCTAGATGCTTGTGTTTCCGGATCATAAGCGTAAAAGAAATTGGTATTGGTAAAAATATTATCTGCAGAGGCATATATTCGAAGCCTCTCTACATGGATTTTTTTCAAAAAATTTCCAGGGATTGTATAACCCAGCTGTAGATTTTTAACCCTTAAATAAGCAGCATCCTGCAACCAGTAATCAGCCAGTCTGGCGGTATTTCTAGTGTCTTTATATACAAACCTGGGATAAGAACCGCCTGTATTTTGAGGTGTCCATCTATCCAAATGTACTTCTTGTGGGAAAGCGGCATCTGCATTATAGGCATGAATACCTGACCCTGTGATGTAGCCATTTGCTTCTCCAACGCCTTGCAAAAATACGCTGATGTCGAAATTATGATAGGCTGCATCCAACCTAAAGGAATAATTATATCTTGGATAGGCATCTCCGATAACTTCCCGGTCTAAGTCTGCACTAATTACACCATCTCCGTTTAAATCACGGTATTTCAGATCGCCTGGGGCAACCTTTCCTGCATCAGCTGAAAATATCGGAAACTTCGGCGCGTACTTTCCATTTGCATCTTTTGTAAAATCAGCTTCTTGTGCAAGTCCATCTGTGCGGTATCCATAATAGGCGTCTAAGGGATCTCCAACCTGCCTAATTCGGTCGCCAAAGGTGGGTGGAACACCACCTAAATCGGTAACCTTGTTTTTGATGTCGAAAAACTGCCCAGTAATACCATATTTTAGCCCTCCGATATTGTCGTTCCAGCCCAGGCTAATCTCATAGCCTTTATTGGAGATTGCTCCTGCGTTTTGATCGGAAACGGTAAGACCAATTACATCAGGCTGCGGCACTTTAAGTTGTATATCAACTGTTTTCTTATTGAACCAATCGCCGGTAAAGGTTAGCCTGTTGTTGAAAAAACCGAGATCTAAGCCAATATTAAGCATCGTGGCTTTTTCCCATTGTAATAATGGATTGGAAAGAATGGTTTGGGCAAATCCGGTGGTGAGGATATTGCCAATTGGCATAGTGCCTACACTGTTAAGTACTTTAACATAAGGATACCATTCAGAATAGGCAGGCCCATCTGCACCATACTGATTACCTAAACTACCATATGATGCTCTGATTTTACCATCAGTAAACCATTTTTGCTCTGAAGATTTGAAAAAAGATTCTTCGCTAAACCTCCATCCTGCTGAAACAGACGGGAATAAGCCCCATTTGTGTCCGGGTGCGTATCTGGAAGAACCATCATACCTCAAGTTGAATTCAAAAAGGTATTTCCCATTAAAGTCATAGTTTATTCTAGAAAACAACGACTGAAGTGCATACTGATAGGCATCACCTGTTGCGGTAGGATTGAGCGACCCGATGTTTAATACGGGAACATCATCACTGACCAGATTTGTTTTTGATGCTGAAAAAGCGTCGAAAAGATAGGTTTCTTGTTGGTATCCAGCGAGGAATTTAAAATGGTGGTTGTTTAAATTAAGGGTATAATCTGCCTGCATGGATAAATTTTGCAGGGTAGTGGTTGTTCCAATATCCCTTAGAGAGTTGTTTGGTGTGGTGGTGTAGATGATGGCGTTGCTTACCGGATTGTAGTAATCTATTCTACGGTTAAAAGTTCTACGTTTTTGAGAACTTGCAATTAATCCATATTGGCTCTTTAAATCAAGTCCCTTTAGCAAATGCAAGGTCCCGGTAATGTTTGATGTAAATTCCTTTGAAAAAAAATTGTTAAATCCTCCATCGGTTGCGATAGCCAAAGGGTTGCTTGATCCACCGCCGTAACCCCAGGTACCCGTTGTAAAACGAACGGGTGTAAGTGGAGAACTGGTAAAAGCAGTATATATAGCGCCGCCACCTCCATCTGTATCGGAGGCAGGTTGGTTTTGATTCCGATCGAGGTAGCCGAGGTTAACATCTACATCCAGAATATCTAATAGCTTAATGGCCGATAATTTAACACGGGCATTGTTCTTTGCAAAGCGGTATTGATCTCCGGCAATTAACCCATCTTGATTTTCTCTGGCGTAAGAAAAGTAATAATTGAAATCATTGCTTCCGCCATTTACACTGATGGCATGATTCTGCTGTGGAGCGTAGTCTTTGATGAGTGCATCCGTCCAGTTGGTGTTGGCAAAATAGTCGGGATCTGAACCGTTTCTGGCCACTTCAATTTGAGCATCGGTGTATGATTTTGGAAGACCGGCATTCACTTGTGCTTCGCCTAAAAGCGTCATATACTCTACCGAGCCTAACATTTTTGGCAAACGGGTAGGCTTTTGGAAACCATAGTAGCCATTGTATGAAATGATGGGTTTCTGGTTAAATTTACCCTTTTTGGTCGTTACCAAAATTACGCCATTGGCTGCTCTTGATCCATAAATAGAAGAAGATGCTGCATCTTTTAATACAGTTACACTTTCAATATCATCCGGGTTAATCCAGTTCACATCACCAGGTACTCCATCTATCAAAATAAAAGGATTAGGGTTGTTGGTTGTTCCCGTACCTCTTATCCTGAGTGCAGAATTTGATGCACCAGGCTGACCGCTTCCACCAATAATTGTTAAACCGGTAACCGTACCTTGTAGCCCTGTTGAAACGGCTGTAATTGGACGATTGTCAAGCACTTTAGCATCTACCTGAGAGATTGCACCTGTTACATTCGCCTTCTTTTGCGTGCCGTAACCAACTACTACAACATCATTTAGTCCTACTGAACTTGGTTTTAGCGAAAGTGGGTAGTTGATTCTTGCATCCACCTTGAAGGTATATTCTTCATAACCTACTACCCTAATCTTAATTACATCGCCGGGAGTGGCGGTTATGCTAAAGCGGCCAGCATCATCGGTAGCAACTGTTCTTTTGGTCGTTTCGTTGATTACACTTGCACCAGGGATAGCTCTTCCGGTTTCGTCGTTCACCATTCCAGAAATCTCTGCTTTCTGCAAAGCTTTTCTTTTAATTACAATGGTGTTTTTTTCGATTGAATAGCTTAAAGGGAGGTATTGCAGGCTCTTATCTAAGGCTTGTTCTACCGTTACATTTTTCACTGAAATGCTTAATGGACCAATTTGGTTGAGCATTTCGTTGTTAAACAGGAAATCGTAACCACTTTGTTTTTTGATTTCTATAAATACCTGTTTAAGTTGGGCATTTTTTAAATCGAGCGTAATATTTTGAGCAAAAAGCGAAGCTTTTACCTGTACGCAAAAAAGGAACAAAAGTAAAGCGGTCAACTTTATCGCCTTACCGGCCTGGAGCTTTGTTGAGCGGCTATGTTTATTAAGATTGAAAAATTTCATTTTTTAGTTTGTTTACGGGTGGTTAATCCCTTTGGTCAAAGAAAGATTGGTTAGTTGCTTACGATTACCCTCCTTCCTTCAATCTTAAATTTCACTGTTCCGGTTAAACTCAGTACTTTCAGTACCTCATCAATATTTTTAAATCTGGATACCGAACCTGTATAAGAAAGTTTATTGGTGGTTTGCATGTCTATATCTACATTGTACCATCTGGAAATTTTGTGCATTATAGTGCCCAAGCTTTCATCATTGAAAACAAAATATCCATTTTTCCAAGCCAGGTCTCCCTCTACATCGGCATTTGAAACCATCAAACCATCTTTGCTGAACAGCCCTTGTTGACCAAGAATTAGGTAAACAGACTGCCCTGCTGCAGACATGATTACCCTGCCCTCTACCAGTGTGGTGCGAACAACGGGCTCATCCTTATAGGCCATAACGTTAAAATGGGTGCCGAGCACTTTTACGCTAACCCCATTTGCTTTTACGAAAAACGGTTTTTGCTTATTCTTGGCGATTTCAAAATATCCTTCTCCATCCAGATCTACTTCTCTTTTATCGCCCACAAACCTGTTCGGGAATTTAAGTTTGGTTTCTGCATTTAGCCATACTTTTGACCCATCTGGCAATATCAGGCTATACTGCCCGCCGCGTGGAGTGGAAACGGTGTTGTAAACCAGCTCCTCGCTAATGGTTTCGCCTACCTGGTAAGATAGTAGCCCGTCGCTATCTTTTCTAACCTGGGTGCCATTTTCTGAAGCAATTTCTCCGTTCCCGGCATTGTTTAGGATAATGGTTCTTCCATCACCGAGTGTTAAAACTGCCTTGTTCGAGCCTGGATAAATGGGTTTAACCTCCTTGGCTAAGGATAAAGCTGGAGCTTGTTGTATAGAGTGAAGGGAATACATTAAGCCGGCAAATAAAAGCAGGACTATTGATGCTGCAACCGAAATCCGCCAATACAGTGGTCGTGTTTTGGTCCGCTCTTTATCTTGAATCGCTAATTTCAATCTTGAGTAGAGCAGCTCAACCTTTTCTGGCGATATTTCCTCAGGCGCTGCCAAACTAAAATCATCAGAATAATCCTGGAGTGCCTCTATTTCTTCTGGAGTGCAATTTCCTTTCAGGTATTTTTCATAAAGCGAGAGGTATTCAGTTTTGGTCATGCTTGGTTGTTTTATTGTATAGAGGAAAAAAACATACCGTACACACATTGTTTCAAAAATTTTTTATTGCCATTCTTCTGATTATTAATAAATTAACAATGAGTTAACAAAGCCTTTACTTCGGTAAGTGAAATTTGCAAAAATGAAACTAGTCATCCCCGATGCCAACGAAGAAGTACTCTGGAACGCCATAAAAAATGGGAGTGAATCAGCATTTAAAGTCGTTTTTGATCGCTATTTGCCCGTACTTTTGGCTACTGCACGGCGCTATGTTAAGGATGAGGCTACCTGCGAAAATCTGGTTCAGGATATTTTCCTAAACATCTGGCTCAGGAGAGAGAGTTTAGACATTAAAGATTTTAAAAGTTATTTTACGGCTTCCATGCGCTATCAGGTTTATAAGGAGCTACAAACCAAAAATGCAAAAAATCGTGTTTTTTATACAGATGAAAGTTTAGAGAATACTCAGGCTCATCAGGCAAATGAAGCGGAGGAAAGTTTTAATGTTTCAGAGCTGAAAAAACAAATCAACAGTTATATTCAGTTATTGCCGAAAAGATGCCGTGAAATATTCTTGTTAAGCCGGAAAGAACATTTAAGCAACAGTGAAATCGCATCTATGCTTAGCATTTCAAAAAGAAGTGTAGAAAATCAAATTACAAGTGCGCTGAAATACCTCAGATCCAATATTAAAGATTATGTGCCGGTCAACTCAACGATCGTGATCTCTGTCATTCTGCTCCTGACCAGAGATTAAGTTCCAGCTAAGAAGGCTGTGATTTCCTTAACCTGGCCAAAAGCATTTGTTGGATGCAATTACATTAATTTTAACTACAAATAGGGATTTTTAGGGATATATACTAAATGGTAGCCATTTATCTTTAGCTCTTCAAGTTTTGCATTATCAGGAACCTGCTTAAAAACGATTGCCGAAAGCACCTGACCGGGAAATATTTTTAAGCCGACCAAAATATCCAATAGCTTCTTCTTGATTTTTATTAATAAAAACCTGCTGTTTATATTATCGGTTTTTACATCAGCAGCGCCTTGAAAATAGAAGTTAGGATTGATCTTTTTAAATGCCACTAACGGGAGATTTAACCCCGCCGCGAACTTTTCGAATTCTCTTTCAGATACTTTATATACAAAATTACCCACAGGTTCGTAAGAGAAGCGGTTTTTCCAAATCTTATTAACCCAGCTTTCAAAAGCAGACAGGGCGAATAATGTAGCCTTAAACTATAGTTCATCGCCTCGTACTTATAAGACACAAAAAAACGCAGGCATGAGTAATAAGCTGGGTTTGAATATTGCAAATTCTACCATTAAGCAGTCCCCTGTTGATAAAGCGATGCCGAACGATAATTACAGAGGCTCAAAAAGAAAGGTTTCAACAACAACTGAACAGAGGGCAAACGAAGTTTATGTCAGAGACAAGGGTTTATCAGAGCAAACCTTAACCAGTAAAGAAAAGAATTATGCTTCAGGAAACGGTAAAAAGACGACTGATTTATCAAATGCTGACCATACCACAATTAGCCAAGATATACCTTCACCTGAAAAAGACCTGAACAAACAGGTTAAAAAGAATACAGAAGTTTATATCAAGAGCGTTAAACAAGATAAGCCGGTGAAAGCAAAAGGCAATTCGATTTTTAATGCGCTTTTTAATGGTAGATCACCCTTTGATAGTAAGAACTCAAATGGGTTAAAGCTTGATTACGGAACTGGCTTCAATTACGGCGTAAAAGCAGGATATAATGTCAACAACCTCGCCAGCAATATTTATTTTGGAGCATATGCCTCATTTGACATTATTAACAACCGCTGGTACTTAAGCCCCGGATTTACGATTAACGCTGCGAGGACGGTATCGGGCAGTTATTTCCATCCCAGTTACTTCCGCCCCGATTCCTTGCCTCCATTTGGCATAATTGACTCTCGGAAAATTTATGTAGTGGATGTTCCTTTTAATATAGGATACAGGCTGTCAAAAACTTTTAGTATTAAAGTTGGCCCGGTATTGAGCATTCCATTTAAGCAAACAGCAATCTTCAGCAAGGTGGGCTACGCCCCGGTTCCGTTAGATACCATGCAGCATACTAAAGCCATCCAGGCAGCATTGGCTCAAACGGTTCTTAAAACCGGATTTAACTTAGGAATTTCAGCAGGTATTGGTGTTCAGATAAGACGGTTTAACATCGAAGCCACATACCAGCAAAGTCTAATGCCTTATAAAGTAAGTTCTGAACTGGGAAGTTATAAGTTCAATTCCCATTCTTTAATGATTGGAATTGGATTTCAACTAAATAAAGGCCGCTAAACTATTCCTGGCACACATTTCCGGCATTACACCTTCGACCGCTGAGGTCTCACCAATACTTCAGAAGTCATTTTTATTGTTCAACTGTCCAAAACATTTAAAGTTAAAAAGAAACTTTAAAGGGTTAAGATTTTGAAAGGATATAAGAAAAACAGTCTGTTAAGCATATTCATTTTAGCTTATTAAACTCAATCCATTGATATTCTGGTGAACTTTCCAGCAATTGCCTGAGAATCGAGGCATGTCCGTTTCCGAATATCACCAGGATTCTGTCCTGAGCGCTTTCAGTAATATTCTGAAGATTTCTGAATATGCGTAAATTCCTGCTGTACCAATTAATGGCGAGTGCATCTGCCCCTCTTTTATCGTCTAGCCTGAAATCCCCTACCAGATAAGACCCGTATCCAACCTGATGATAAATTCTTGAATTGATATGCTTAAAGAATGCTAAAAGGCTCATTTTAATGCGTAATTTATCCTCACTTGCGTAAAAGCGCCCGTACATTTTAGTGTACTTATCGTCACTTTTATAATCATAATCTTTAAATAATGCTTTAACATAATCCGGGTTTACCTGCCTTAATTCCGAAACCATAGAATCATCATCGATTGAATAAATTGTATCTAGTTTCATTTCAGCAGCAATACGCATCCCAAGCTGGTACCTTTCATCCCGTTCTAAGCGATGTGCCCCTGCTTTATATTCTCTAAACTTTTTTGTCGCCTGCCAATCAGGCCCCGCTTCAATCGCAATTTTTGTAGGATTAAATTTTTTGATATAATTTACCAGATCTGTAAGTTCTTTTTGTCTGGAAGCAGAAAGCACATCTATTTTATCGTTTTCTGTTATCACATGAGCATCTAATCCCGGATAATGGAAATGGAAAGACCCGACAAACAGCACCTTTGACCGATCTTTTGGAAAGAATGATTCTGGTGATGGAACCTCTTTAGTTTGCTGCGCGGATATCGCTGTAGCATAAAAAAGAAGAAGAATAACTAAGAGAAATGAATGTTTTAACAACGTATTGTTCATGTGATTTTTTGAGTTTGTGCATAAGACACACAATCATTTTATTATGTTGCACATGGTTCCTTTTTTTTCGCAAATGTCATGGCATTAATGCTTAGCCAATAGAATCAGGAAGGTGAAAGTTGAAAGCCGAACCCTTACCCAATTCACTGTCTACCTTAATCTAACGTGATGATTAGGGATAGTTTCAAAGCACTAACCGCCCTGTAATGAGGCATCTTATGCTTCTCTGACATACACAAGCGATTTATGAACTATTGTAAAAAGCCAAAATTTAGCTTTGTCAAGGTTTGAATGATATTTTATCAGTACCCACTTATCCATGGACTTATGTACAGATATTCACTTCTATATTAATGCTGGTTCCCTTTCCATCAGAGGACATGATCTCAAATTTGCCGTTTAAATAGGCTACCCTTGCTTTGATATTGGTCATGCCCATTCCTGTTTTTTCATTCAGGCATTCGGGATCAAAGCCCACACCATCATCCTCAATGGTGATCATAAAACTATCATCATACCGGCTGCATTGCAATAACACATTTTTCGCCCTGGCATGCCTGACCACATTATTTAATAATTCCTGTACGATGCGGTAAATAGTCACCTGCTTGTCCACAGGGATATTGTCCGTCAGGCCGATGCATTGGAAATCAATATTTAAATTATCTGAGATAAAAGATTCACATAAATCTTTCAAAGAAACTTTAAGGCCTAACTGGAGTAAGGATGCCGGCATCATATTGCCGGCTATAGCTCTCAATTCAGTAATGGCGCTATCAAGCCTGCTGGTAATTAAACCGAGCTCCTGGTCATCTTCCGAATGCGATTTCGCTGCATATCCGGAAAGGTTTATTTTAACAGCGGAAAGCATGCCGCCCAATCCGTCGTGTAAGTCGCGTGCCACCCTTTTACGTTCTTCATCCTGACCATGGATCATAGCCCGTGTAAGTTTAACCTGATGCTGCTGATCTATGTACTTCAGCTCCTGCTGATAATTCAATTCTTTTAGTTTCCTGTTCTTTTGAAAAAAGAAATAACCGGCAACCAGTATAATTGTGAGAAACAAACTTACCGTGCCCAGCAGCCAGTTCATTAAAAGCCTGTTTTTAGCTTCAAGGTTCACTTTTTCATTGGCGGCAGTAAGGTCAGAAATCCGCTTTCTGTTTTCTGCACTCCTGAATTTTGCTTCAAGTGCGTTGATTTCTTCATTGCGCTTACTTTGGTAGAGGCTGTCAGTTATCTTTAACTGGCGATCCAGCCATTGATAGGCAGTTTTTACATTACCTAAACTTAGATTGTTCCTGGCCTGCTCCTTAAAAATAGCCTTACGGTTATTAGCGGAAGACATAAAATCGCTGTCTTTCATTACACTATCCAATATAAACTGGGCAGCTTTATAATCTTTAAGATAGGTTAATGAAGCATATTTTTGAAGCAACAGCGAATTTACCATATAAGTTTGTTTGAGTGCCCTTGCCGCGGCAATCCCCATATCGTAACTATTCAATGCAGCCTTGAATTGACGCTGGCCGTGGTAGTAGTTTCCTTCAGAGAAATAATAATCGGCTAGTAAATTTGATTTGGGATAATGGATTAAAATAGCTTTTGCCTTATCCAGCATCGCCTTTGACTGAGGAAATTTCCTCAAATAGTTATAATTCAAAGCCGCAGAAACATATGCATTAAGTAACACCGGTGAATTAGCGGATTTATCTTTTGCGATTTTAATAGCCAGATTATAATAGGTTTCCGCTTTATTGCGTTCTCGGATATTCGTAAAAACCATGGCCAGCTGTGAATAAAAATTTGCAAGTTTAAGTTTATCGCCGCTTTTTTCTGTCAGGGGAATGGTCTTGTTGAGCGTGATATCCACCATCCCCTTTATATTATCCTTTCTTTGTTCAATGATAGCGGTATTATGCAAGGCACGTGCCCGGAAGAGATACGCTTCCTTATCAGAATAGACGGAAAGCAGTTTGTCACAAGTTAGTGCAGCGAGCCGGCTTCTTTCCATATCCAGTTCAAGGTATACAATGGATTCATAGAAATAGGAGACCGCCCGCAGGTAGGGATACCTTTTTCCAAGTGCGCTGCCCTTGTTTAGGCATAGTTTTGATTTTTTAACCTGATTAATAGTAATGTAATAGTAGGACAAAAGAAAATATGTCCTGGCCTTTATGCTGTCAGATGTGTTTAATTTCAGACTGTTATTCAGGCTGTCAGCATAGGATTTCTGATCCAGCGGCACCTGCGCCTTAGACCACATCGCACATGACAGCAAAACAAAAAGAACAAGTGTATATTTTCTGTTCATTATATTATTTGAGCTAATTCAACAGGCCTAAATTATCAAATAATATTTAGCGTACCGTATCCTAATTTTCAATTCCGACCCGTTTTTAATGATAGGTTCATTTTATTGCCCTAAATTGTAATTTAAGCTGATATTGAATATTGTAAATAACTCAAGTACTCACATTCCTGACAGAACTGCGGGTCAATGGTGGATATTCCAAAGCTATCGGTCAACTTATTTTAGAATAGTATACAATTGATTCTTAGACTCTTTGACCATATGGATCTATTGGTTAATCAATTGCAGTTTTCTAAATAGGAGCAAACAAATCGAGTTACAGTTTTTCAAAGTAAACCGGCGAGCTAAAGTTTTGTATGAATGATTGGGATTCAGTATGACCATTCAGACCGAGTTACATTATCAAATGTCCATCTCCTATTCTGCTTGACTATCATTGAAGCGGTCGGCTCTAGTATTATAAATATCGAACAAGGAGATACCCTAAGCGTCGTTCGTATCAATTCCAAAGCCATTCCATAACAATTACCTATTTTTAAGGTTTCCCATATACTAGTTTTTCGGTATTTTTTAAATTCAGCTACAAAACCATCAAACAGTTTAGATCATCATTAAAGAATTTGCCTTATAATTGTTCATATTAAATTTTATATGTTAAATAAAATAATCGAAGGCCAATCTAAGTTCCGAATAATATTGCTATGCTTTTTAATTCTCTTAACTTATCAAGCTTCTGCCCAAAACTTAGATACTTTGAAGCATAGTATCAATAAAATTCTGGCATCTAAAAAAGCTGTTGTTGGCATATCTATTATCGGAAATGATGGTAAAGACACGCTCTCTTTAAACGGAGACAGGCACTTTCCCTTACAGAGTGTATTCAAATTTCATATTGCTTTAGCTACGCTATCGAAGATAGATAAAAGGCAATTTTCCTTGAGTCAAAAAGTTCGTATCACAAAAAACGAGTTATTACCTAATCTTTGGAGCCCGTTAAGAGATGAAAATCCAAATGGAGGCATGTTTCAAATTTCAACATTAATACAATATGCTGTTTCTCAAAGCGATAATGTTGCATGTGATGCTTTATTAAGATTAATTGGTGGGCCCAAAGTGGTAGAAGAATACATCAAAAATAACAATATTAAAGATATAGCCATAAAATTAAATGAAGAGGATATACAAAAAAAGTGGGTTCTGATGTTCGAAAACTGGACAACACCTAAGGCTGCGAGTGAGGTATTGAAGAAATTTTATAATAATAAAAATAAGCTGCTTTCTGAAAAAAGTTATGGTTTTATTTGGAAGATAATGAAAGAAACTCAAACAGGAGAAGAAAGAATAAGGGGGCAGCTTCCTAAAAACGCTATAGTTGCTCACAAAACGGGTTCATCTGGCACAAACAAAGAAGGTATAACAGAAGCAGTTAATGATATTGGAATCGTATTCTTACCCAACGGAAAATATTTTATTATCAGTGCTTTTGTTAGTAGATCCAAAGAAAGTAATGAAACTAATGAAAAAATAATTGCTGAGATAACTAAAGTTACTTATGATTATTATAAAGGAACGCAGTGATATCAAATGTAATTGAAGAAAAGCAAGATTACGTAAGTTGATACTAGCTAATGGCCTAGACTGGAAAAGAGTAACTGTAATTACTATCTAAAGGAAAAATAAAATTAACCAATCGAATTACTGTTCATAAACCTTTGCGCTTACGGTTTCCATAGTTTTCTTTTTAGCCCGCAAAATTCCCGTTACGGTTTTGCGTTGAGTTTTAAAAAAACAATGTAAAACCCTACTTTAAAGAGGGCTATAAAGCAAGATTGCTGACGGTAACCAGCATTAGAAAAACAAAACCGTCACCAAATTTCTTCGTTTGACGGTTTTTATAGTGGGCGAGCCTGGCTCAAGCCAGCGACCAAAGAGATTCTGAGTCTACCATAAATAACTGATGTATGCAATTACGAATTTTTCCGCTATCTGTTTGAGACAAATTTTTCATGCTTTTTACATCTTTTTTTGTCTTTGGAGAACCCCAAACATTTTCAAAGTTGCCCGATATAAAGAGCTTATTTTCAATTTTTAGCTCAACGATTATGAGTCTTCTAGCCTAACCGATCTATTAAGAGGCTAAATGTATACAAGTCTCATTTTATTAAAACGCGTCAATTGGTTCCTTCAGAAGTCATCGAAATTCTCTTAATAGTTCCGTCAGGATTATATCTTAAGCGATCGATGCAAATAGAGCGGCTAAAGCTTCCTCCATTGGTTTGAATCGCTCCGTTATGATAAATAAAATACCATTGATCCTTAAATTTAACTATAGACTGGTGATTGGTATTACTGTTTCCCGCTATTTCATTGATTATCCCTTTGTAGCTATATTGTCCATCGATCGAATCGCTTGTCGCATAAGCTATCTTCTCGGGAAAACCCTTTGCGTAGGACAGGTAATATTTACCATTGTTTACATGAATCCACGGAGCTTCCGTATATTCAAAGCCCTTCGTGTTTAGTTGCTTCACCTCACCGTCTATTTCAATCATATTTTCTTTCAATTTAGCATAATAGCATTCGCTATTTCCCCAGAAAATCCAGGAATGTCCATCATTGTCCGTAATAACCGTAGGATCGATGCAGGCCCATGCATGAGTGGATGAAAAACAATCTTTATTTACCAATAATGGTTTTCCCAACGCATCCTTATATGGACCTTCAGGTCTGTCAGCGACCGCAACGCCTATACCCGACCAGTTCGTACTGATGTACCAATAATATTTGCCAGCTTTTTCTATCACCTGACCAGCGTAAGCATCGCCGCTTTTTGCCCAGCTAAAATCCGTGATTTTTAAGGGCACGGGGTATTCAGTCCAGTTCTTCAAATCTGTAGAGGAATACACCAGCCAATCTTTCATTTTGTATCCCGTTTGTCCGCCGGCATAATCATGTCCCGCAAAAAGCCATAGTGTATCACCCATAACTAAAGCCGAGGGATCGGCCGTGAATTCATGTTTGATAACGGGATTGCCCGAAGAGGTAAAATTATAGCGATCGCCGGGCTTAACCGGGCGCAACAGGTTTTCAGGAACCCCTCCCCAAACCGACTGTAAGGCACGTGCTTCATTGCGGGTAATACTAATCACACTGCCATGCCGGGGATTGAAGTTCTTGGTAAATTTCTCAGGCTTTGAGCTGAAATGAATAAGATCGGTGCTGCGCTGAAATTCGTAACGAAGATCAGCATAAAGGTCATACATAAGAACATATTCTTTAGAATTATTCAGTTTGAATACACTAGATCCCTCAACGACAATCTTTTGTTCAGAATAGGCATCCAGGTATTTAAAATCTTCTTTCCAAGGCCCCCAAAGTGACTTGCTGGTCGCTTTCTGTATTCCATTGCTGATCTCCTTTCCCGAACTATCTTTTGTATTACCTTTAAAGAACATGTTATAGGTACCATCTTTATAGACGATATCTCCGTCTATAGCACCATATTTTGAGCTAAACATTAATTTTGGTTCTTTTTCGAAACCTGAAAAATCCTTGTTGGCATAGGCACCATAAAAATCTAATCTGTTATCATTGTTAAACCGAACAGTAAAATAGACCAGGTATTTTTTAACTTGAGGGTCATAGATGGTTTGAGGGGCCCAAACCCATTTAACACCACCAAACTTCGCTGGATAGCTTTTGGCCAGGTCGACTACGCTATGTTTCCAGTTGATTAAGTCTTTGGAATGCAGCATAACTATTCCCGGATTGCTTCCCCATCCATCTTTAAAAGTGTACATATCTGTTGCCGTGATATAATATGCATTTGGCTCTTCTCCACGCAATATGTGCGGATCGCGAATACCGCCGGTAGCTGATATTTTTTCGGAAGCGATAATTGGTTTGTTGCCATTCAGGGCGAACCAGTTAACTGCATCTGAACTTACAGCAAAACGTAGCTGCTCCTGAATATTTTTTTCCCCGGACCCTTCAAAATACGCAAAAAGATAACCATCAAAATCCGATAGTCTTTTTTGCTGGCCGACACTTGTGTATGAATTAAGAACAAACAATATAAATGCGAAGAAAAAAGAATTCTTACTCATAATTAATTGATTAATAGTGTTATTGACGAATATTTTATTTAAATCTGTTGATTAATTGTATTGTTTAAAAACTAAAAGTTGTTCAGTCCGAACCTCAAATTTCATTTTTATCACATTAATCACGTTGAGTATATTTGGTAGATTCAAATGTAAATAATAAACGTCATAATAACGATTATAAAATTTATTTCTCTTTTCGATTTAAGCGCTCTTGGCTAAAATGAGTTCCGGCCCTTTAGTATTAATCCTCGCGGAGCAATCACACTGACCGCCTAGTTTTTTCACCAGGCTGATAGTTTGCTGAAATATATATTGACCCGCACGGGGTTAGGTTGCTACTGAGATAATGAATGTTAACGGGATCAGGCCCTTGTTGTTCTGGATGTATATTGGTTGTCTGCGCTTGAGAAATTTGATCTTAAATGTTTTGCATAATTGCTATATGAATTCTTTTAATTCTATTTCTAAATCCACGCAAACGGAATCAGTGATTCCCGCCTCGAAGATCGCTATGCTCTCCTCATTCGAATTTGTGGGAATTGTGGCTGATAGTTCCGATGTAAAGATTAAGCAAAAGATGTTACACGCGGAAATTCAAAATGATATTGATGCGATTAGAAGAGAGGTACAGGCCACCTCTACTTATTGAGCAATTAACACCGGAAGATGTCCAGGAAAATAAATCAGAATAAAGAGCGATATGGGGCTGGTATGGTGCCGAAGAAGAAAAGCAAAAACAAAATACGAGGTTCATTACCCCGGAAAAATCAATTAGGCAAAAATATTTTGGCGTCCTCTCCAAATAGCTATGAACACGATCAGATACCAGATGATCGGGGTATTTTTATAGCTGTGTAGCGCTTTTGGATCACGGATACTTCCGGTGAATAGCCATTAAGTTTCCATAAACTGGCAATGTAGAAGGATTTATCGCTTTAGGGATGTTACTTTTTATGTATTTCGTAGCTCTTAAACTGCTTATATTCCGGCATTTTAATTAATATTGTGAAAAGAATTTAGTGAATTGGCTACAATAAAATCTGTTAATGTGCCAAGTTGGGAGTTGAAGTATGAATAGGTTAAGTGAACTAACGGATGATCAGTTATTACCCTTATTAAAGGGTGGCGACGAGCGTGCGCTACGTTTGATCTATTACAAATACTGGAAAGTCCTTTACAATGAGTGTTGCCGCCGCCTGAATGATCCGCAGCAAAGTGAAGAGCTGGTACAGGATATATTAGCTGACTTGTGGGAGAGCAGGGCGGACCGTGAAATTATCAACCTGGAGGCATATTTAAATACCGCCGTCAAATATGCCGTTTACCGGCAATACCGCAAAAAAAAGATAATGCCCTTTTTTGAGGAGCCATTGGAACATCTCCTTTACGAAAATAATGGTGCCGATTCCGCATTGTTTCTGAAAGAATTAAATCTGTTCGTAGCGCAGTGGCTGGCGGCACAGCCAGAAAAACGCAGGGAAATTTTCATAAGGCGTTACATGGAGGAAGAGTCAACAGAAAAGATCAGTCAGGAAATGGGCGTCCCTCAAAAAACGGTACAAAATATACTGCGCAATACCGAAGTAGCCTTAAAGACGGACATCAACAAGTTTCTCGCATTACTACCTTTGCTTATACATAGTCTGAAATAAAAAAAATCACTTTGGTTGGGAGTTTCTGAAAAATAAGACACTGTATTTAGAAACAGTGGTAATTATGTCCGGCAAAAATCAAAAAGAATTTCAGAAACTCGTACAGAAATATCTGGATGGTGAGGCCAGTACTGAAGAAAAAAATGCGCTGGATGATTATTACCTGCTATTTCGCGATGAACCTGACCAGACTAGTTTATTAAGCGACAAACAATTGTTCTTCCTGGAACAGCGTTTAGAGAACGGCCTGTTCGCACGAATCCATCAGCCCTCGAAAGTTTGGAGAATGTGGCCTCGTATCGCATCTGTCGCTGCGACTGTTGCTGTAATTGTATTTGGAGCAAGTTTGTTTGTGTATCATAAACAGCAAAATACAAACATCACAACGAACGCAACTGATATCACTCCCGGAAAAATCGCGGCTACACTTACACTCTCCAACGGCAAAAAGATTAGTCTAAGTGATGCGGCAAATGGGGAGATCGCAAAAGAGGCTGGCATTAGTGTAACCAAGACTGCAGACGGCCAGATAGTTTATGAAATCAAGGAAACTACTTCTGTTGAAAATAACATCAATACGTTGACCACTTCCAAAGGCGAAACCTATGTTTTAACCTTGCCCGATAAATCGAGGGTTTGGATGAATGCAGCCTCGAGTTTAACTTATTCCACCAGTCTAAATGAACATAAGCAGCGAAGAGTGAAACTTGATGGCGAGGCCTATTTTCAGATCGCGAAGGACAAAGCCCATCCTTTTATTGTTGAGAGTAAAGGTCAGGAGGTGGAAGTTTTGGGTACCCATTTCAATATCAACAGTTACGGTGATGATAAGATTGTCAGAACGACCCTTCTTGAGGGTAGTGTAAAGGTTGTGTTTCAAAAAGGAGAAAGAAATGAAAAAATCTTGAAACCAGGTCAACAGTCAATTCTATTGCCTGATAACCGCATAGCCGTCAAAGAGGTTGATGTGAACGAGGCTGTAGCATGGAGGGATGGTAAGTTTATTTTTGACAGAGAAGACATGGGCACGATCATGCGTAAGGTAGCCAGGTGGTATAATGTCGAGGTAATATTTGAGGACGATATACAAAACAAACAAATTACCGGAAGCGTATCCCGGTATGCAAATTTATCTGAACTCTTAAAAGTATTGGAGGCGACAGGCAGAGCACACTTTAAAACAGAGGGTAGGAAAGTAATCATTACGAAGTAGAATTGGCACAAGCAAAAAAACATAGAACTCATTACCAAATCAACATAAATCAACAAACCTAATCAATTAAAAAATGAAGAAATTTTACAGAAAAGTTCCCTAAACCTCATCCCTTCAAGAACAATTTAGTAGTAGTTGTCTCCAATGTAATAGAGGCACCGATAGCTATATAAAGCTGATCCCAATTCGCCGTCGGGACCAGCCAATGTTCAGGTTAACCTGGTTAACAATGTGAATTAGACAAACAAGTAAAACCCAAACAGTTCAAACTTAATAAAACTGCCCGAGAACCAAGCGAATATAAATGAAATAAATGTTCGTAAAAGGCATTTTTAAGGGGCTACTCGTTCCCTTTTGAGCTGTTTAAAAACAATGAAATTTATGATTTTTAAACAATTTGTATGTACGCCGCCTAGCTGCATCAAAAAATCACTCCTAGTTATGAAATTAACTATGATTATCCTGATAGCTGGATTTTTGCAAGTTTCACTGGGTGCCAGTGGACAACGTGTCACACTCAAAGAGCGTAACACAAGTATTGAGAAAATATTGAAAAAAATAACCGTCCAGACTGGATACGACATTATCTACAACAGTGAGATTTTTGATGCTGCTTCTCCATTAGATATCTCAGTTGAAAATGCCAGTCTTAAGGTTGTCATGGATCGCTGCCTTCGTGGGTTGCCACTTACCTATATAATTAGTAATAAAGATATTGTAATCAGAGAGAAAGAAAAGACAATCTTCGATGATTTGAAGCATTATTTTGGAGAAATTGATGTAATTGGTGTAGTGCTGAACGAAAATGGACTGCCCATGCCTGGTGTGGTCATCAAAGTCAAGGGCACAAATAAATTGGCGGTCACTGGCGAAAGTGGTCGGTATTACCTCCATACAGATGACGACCAAATTTTGATTTTTAGTTATTTGGGGTATAAAACGACCGAATTAAAGGCAAAAGCTCAGCTTGATGTCAATATGACACTGGATCCGGCGAAACTTGATGAAGTTTTGGTGATCGGCTATGGTACCACTACCAGGAGATTAAGCACTGGTGCTCAGGTTGGAATTACGGCAAAAGACATTGAAAAGCAGCCTGTCACCAACGCTTTGCAAGCAATGCAGGCAACATTGCCAGGCGTACAGGTGATCCAAACCAATGGCTTGCCTGGAGCGGGAATCAGCGTTCAGATTAGAGGTGTCAATTCTATTGGAAAAAATAACCGCCCTTTCTATATTATAGATGGTGTACCATTTCTTTCCGAACCGATTAACAACGCATCTTCGATAACTTCTGTATTACCCTCCGCGGAAGGAAACACTAGCCCATTAAATATCATTAACCCTTCAGATATAGAAAGCATTGAAGTACTTAAAGATGCCGATGCAACTGCGATTTACGGTTCTCGTGGAGCCAACGGGGTTGTGCTGATTACTACTAAAAAAGGCTCAGCCGGAAGAACAAAGTTTAGTGTCAATGCGTCTAGCGGGGCATCCGTTGTTGCTAATTTTGTCGATTTGTTAGGTACCGAAGAATACCTGGCCTTGCGTAAAAAGGGTTTCGCCAACCTGACAACCAGTTCCAACACACCTACTACTACCAATGCGCCGGACCTAACGGTATATGACCAGAATCTGAGTAAAAACTGGCAAAAGGAATTGATTGGCGGTACCGCCCGGACACATGATGTTTCAGCTAATGTATCAGGAGGAGACGCAAACACCAATTTCTACCTTAGTGGCGCTTATCATCAGGAAGGTAATGTTTATCCGGGAGACCAGGGGTATAAACGCGGAGGCGTAAATGTGAATTTAAACCACAGCTCTTCGAACAAGAAATTTAACCTGGGATTTTCTGCCCTGTACTCAACCGATAAAAATAACATTTCTACCTTAGATCTGTCAAAGTATTCTTATTCTCTGCCTCCAAATTTTTCGGTTTACAAGGCCAATGGCACACTAAACTGGGTAGGAGGTTCAAATCCATACGGTTATCTGCTTCAAACTAATGATAACCGTTCAAGCAATTTGCTGGGAAATCTGAACCTCAGATACACGATACTGGAGGGGCTGGATATCAAATCTGCTTTTGGTTACAGCAAAACAGATATGAACCAGGTTACTTTGAGACCACTAAAATCTTTAAGTACTGAATATTTTGCACCTGCATCAGGAACAGCAGCTTATTCCTACACCTATTCAAATAACTATATCGTAGAACCTCAGATCACTTATAATCATAAAGTATGGAAGGGTACATTAAATGCGCTTGTTGGCGGCACTTACCAATTTAAACAGTCTAAGCAGCCTTTCTATACACTCGCTTCCGGATTTAGTGATGATAATTTCATGAGAAATGTAAACCAAGCGACTTCCATTTCCACAAGTAATTCGTCTAAGGATTATAAATATGCTTCGTTGTTTGGGCGGTTAAATTACAATATAGAAGATAAATACATTGTTAACCTTAATTTTAGAAGAGATGGTTCCTCCCGTTTTGGCCCAAATAAAAGATTCGGAAATTTTGGTTCCGCTGGTGCGGCCTGGATTTTTTCTGAAGAGGATTTCATTAAAGATAAAATAAGCTGGTTTAGCTTTGGTAAGCTACGCGGGAGCTATGGGATTATTGGAAGTGACGAGATTGGAGACTATCAGTATTACGAAAGTTTTTCTTCCTATCCGTTTCTCTATAATGGCAACACAAGTTTGGTTCCTACCAGGATCGCTAATAATGATTTTCAATGGGAAAGCACTAAAAAATTCGATTTAGGAGTGGAACTTGGCTTCTTTCATGACCGGTTGTCTTTAAGCGCTTCTTATTACAACAACCGCTCGGGGAATCAGCTAATCGACTATCCTTTGAGTACGCAAGCAGGCTTTCCAAGTTATCAGAGTAACTTGCCTGCGACCGTTCAGAACTCAGGATTAGAGCTAAGCATAAACAGTACAAACGTTAAGATCAAAAACTTTTCCTGGACCTCGGCCTTCAACATCAGTAAAAACAACAACAAGTTATTGTCGTTTCCAAATATTGAGAAAACCTCTTATTACACTACTTATCTTGTCGGTAAACCACTCAACGGATACTATGTTTACCAGTTTACTGGCATAAATCCTGTGACCAATTTACCTGCTTTTACCGATTTTGACGGCATAGGTGGGACAGCCAATCCTACATTAGGATTTGCAGTTACCGGACGTGGAGACCAGTATTTTGCAGGCACTTCTTATCCCAGCTTTTTCGGTGGTTTAACGAACACGTTTACTTACAAAGGCTTAACCTTTGATTTTACTTTTCAGTTTGTTAAGCAAAAAGGCGCAACAACAGCAGCTCAGTTTAACAACCCTCCGGGATATGGGTTAAATTCTACTAAGAATTTAGTGGAGCAATATCTGGCTCTTGGCTCTCCCGATTACCTGGTTACAGCAGGCACTTTCAGTGTAAACGGTAGGGCGGCATATAATGCCTACCGTTCATGGTCTGCATCTGATGCCAATATCGTTGATGCCTCATTTATTCGAATGAAAAATGTGAATTTATCTTATTCGCTGCCTTCAAAATGGATTTCTAAAGTGCATGCACAGCAGATCAGGGTATTTACCCAAGCCCAAAATTTATTTACAATCACAAACTATAAAGGTTTAGATCCCGAATCCAAAGGTATCGGGACGCCGCCATTGCGTACAATAGTTGCAGGTTTACAGTTTACATTTTAAAATTTCAGTTATGTCAACAATAATAAAAAAAATATTTTTAGGAACTGCCGCATTCGTAACCGTGGCTTTATCGGCCTGTGAAAAGATGGTGGAAGTTGATCCGCCTATTAATGAAATCAAAAGTGAAGTTGCATTTTCCTCTGATAAACTGGCAGCCAATACGTTGTCAGGTATGTACACTGGTCTTGCTCAATCTTCAACCCAAACTATTAATCTATCGCTGTACAATTCTCTTTTTGCCGACGACTTAATTTACAATGGACTCAATGAATCTAGTAATGAGGCCTACAATAATAGCTACAACACGATTAGCCTGTTGCAAAACAACATTTTTTCTGACTGGTATTCAACGATCTACAAGGCGAACTCCATCATTGAGGGGCTGCAAAAATATAAGGGAACTTCCGACCTTGTTAAAAAGCAATTAACTGCTGAAGCCAAATTTTTCAGGGCGTACTGTTATTTCAACCTCGTGAACACTTTTGGTGAGGTGCCGTTAGTACTGACTACAGAGGTAAGTATATCCTCACTGCAACCCAAAGAAACGGTTGACAACATCTATAAGCAGATCATTATCGATTTAACGGCTGCCAAATCAGACCTCTTGATGGATTATTCAGCTTCATCAAATACAGGAAACGCTTCAAATAAAAGGTTAGGCGTAAATCATTACGTAGCCACAGCTTTGCTGGCCAGAACTTACCTGTTTACAGGCGATTATGACGCTGCTGAAAAGAATGCTTCTGAGGTGATTGCGGCAACCAATCTTTATTCGTTGATCCCATCGGCAAATATGGCGACTGGTGTATGGGTAAAAGATAATCTGGAAAGCATCTGGCAAATGTCTTCTCCAATCGCGCCTACGAATCAGTACACGGATGAGGCTGGCGCATTTTTACCTTTTTCCGGCACAGAGCCACAGTTTGATATCAGGAAAACATTCAGAGACCTTTTTATTTCAGCTGATCTTCGTGGACAGAAATGGATGGTAAGTTATGGATCGGGTACTTCTCTCAAAGTACTGCCTTATAAATATAAATATACTTCAAACGCAACGGCCGTTGCAGCAGGTGTTGCTGAATCTCAGACCGTTTTGCGTCTTGCGGAACAATACCTGATCAGGGCTGAAGCAAGGGCCCGTATAGGTGTTAACCTTTCTGGTGCCCGTGATGACATGAACATGATCCGTTCCCGGGCTAAAGCGACAGAAAGTACAACATCCGTTAGATCGGACTTGATCGACGAAATCCTTATGGAGAACCGTAAGGAGTTTTTTTGTGAGCAAGGATACCGTTGGTATAATTTAAAACGTACAGGACAGGCAGACTTGGTACTACCGACTTTGAAGTCTGCATACCGCCCCGCTGCAAAATTATTGCCCTTGCCCACCGTAGCCATTAACGCGAATCCTAATCTGAAACAGAACCCTGATTACAGATAAACAAAAATATAAATAACCTAAGTAGCACCAATCATTTTGACGGTGCTGCTTAGGTCATATTTTAAGTACTATATAATTTCAATTGAATGGATAATAAGATTGTAAAAATCACAAACCTTTCTCATCGCTATGGAACTGCATGGGCAATTCGTGACATCAACTTCGAGATCAATGAATTGGGTGTTCTCGGTTTGCTCGGTTCGAATGGAGCGGGAAAATCAACCACCATGAACATCATGTGTGGAGTGCTCAATCAAACAGAAGGAACTGTAGAGGTAGGCAGTTACATGATGCATAAAGACCCGATCTCCGCAAAAAAACTAATTGGCTTTCTTCCGCAAAATGCGCCCCTTTATATGGATCTCACCGTTAAGGAATACCTAACACAATGTGCCTTCTTGCGTTTGGTTGATAAAAAAATGGTAAATGCAGCAGTGGATAAAGCAATGGCTAAATGCGGTGTATCTCATTTTAAGAATCGTCTGATTTCCAACCTGTCTGGTGGCTACAAACAGAGGGTCGGAATTGCACAGGCGATCATCCATGAACCTAAATTGGTCGTACTCGATGAGCCAACAAATGGCCTGGACCCCAATCAGATCTACGAGGTACGCAAGTTGATTAAGGAAGTCGGAGAAGAAAAGGCCGTTATTTTCTCCTCTCATATCCTGTCAGAAATCCAGGCCACTTGTAATCAGGTTAAAATGATTGAAAGCGGAACCATGGTCTTTTCAGATACCATGGAAGCTTTTGACAACTATATAGAGCCAAATAGTCTCATTATGACCTTATTGAACCCTCCGGAATTGGTCATTCTTGAAAATCTGAGTGGCGTTAATTCAGTAGAAATGCTGAGGCCAGGAAAATTCAGAATCCGGTTTGATGCTGGACAGGAGATTAGCGAACGGCTCATTCAAACCAGCGCCGATCAGGGATGGCGTATGCGAGAAATTACGCTTGAAAAAAGCTCTCTGGATCAAATTTTTGCACAATTATCAAATAAACAAGCTTCCCGGAAATGAAAAATATATTAAGGATCGCACGCATTGAACTCAGTCAGTTGTTCTATTCGCCTGTGGCATGGATTGTATTGATCGTGTTTATTTTTCAGTCCGGATGGCAATACACTGCAACATTAGAACAGATGGAGCGGGCCCAACAGATGGGACAGCCAGCGGTTAACCTAACTAGATGGCTGTTTTCCGGATTTTCATGCCTTTTCCCCAATATGCAGGAGTACCTTTACTTGTATATCCCATTGCTTACGATGGGACTCATCAGCAGGGAAACCTATAGTGGATCCATTAAGCTGCTTTATTCTTCACCAATACGGGTACTCGACATCGTGGTGGGCAAATACCTGGCTATGATCACTTATTGCCTAATCCTTATGGCTGTGTTGTTGGGTATAGGTATGACTTCAGTATTTACAATTGACCATGTCGATTTTTGGTTTATTATCTCTGGTATTATCGGCCTATATATGCTGATCTGCGCATATTCAGCGATTGGACTATTCATGTCCAGTTTGACCAGTTACCAGGTTGTCGCCGCCATCAGTACCCTGGTTCTGCTTGCCGCATTGAATTTTATCGGTGGATTGTGGCAGGATATAAATTTCGTTCGTGACATCACTTATTTCCTTTCCATGGCAGGCAGGGCGCAGGAATCCATAGGTGGATTATTAGGGAGCAACGACATTTTTTATTTTCTGATCGTAATTGTGTTGTTTATCGGACTGACACTATTCAAGCTGGAGTTTGAACGAAGAACGATCTCTATGCCTGCGAAGATAGTTAGGTACCTGAGTTTTACACTTTTTATGTTGCTGTTGGGATACCTGAGCACAATGCCACGGTTTATTTTCTATAAAGACATGAGTGCGACAGAAAGTCGTACGCTGACTGCCGAGAGCCAGCAAGTCATCAAAAAGTTTAAAGGCCCAATTGAAATCACTACCTACCTGAATTTACTTGATGAAAATTACTTTTTCGGCTTGCCGAAATTCCAAAACAGCGACAAGAAGAATTTTGAAATGTATTCTCGATTTATGCCCGATATGCGTATGAAATATGTTTTCTATTGGGCACATTCAGATAATGAACTTCGATACAAGGAAAATCCAGGTTTGAATGACGAGCAAATCGCAAGAAAAATAGCGAAGGCAATGCAAGTGAACTTCGAAGATTTTTTGCGGCCTGAAGAGATTAACAAAGTGATTGACCTTAAAGCGGAGCGATATAGGTCTGTACGTACGGTTTCTTATCAGGGCAAAACAACGTTCCTGCGCGTCTATGACGATTTGTACAGACAACCGGGGGAGAAAGAAATTACCGCTGCTTTAAAAAGGCTGGTCGTAAGCCCACCAAAGGTAGGTTTCGTGAGCGGACATGGTGAAAGAAGCATCGGCCGTTCTGGAGATAAAGATTACAAAACTTCCACCACAGAAGTCAGTTTCCGGTATTCACTTATTAACCAAGGTTTCGATGTCAAAGAGGTTTCCCTAACGGACAGTATGATGGATAAGCGTGTTGACATCCTTGTGCTTGCTGATGCCTTAACCGCCTACAATAAAACTGAACTGGACAACCTCAAAGCTTATATAAAACAAGGTGGAAATCTGCTGATTGCCGCGGAACCCGGAAGCGGGCAGATAAACAATCCTTTGCTTGGTTTAGTGGGTGTATCATTAAAGGATGGAATACTCGTTCAAAAAAGTTTAAACTTTGAACCTTCTTTCGTTCTCAGTAATGTGATCAGTAAAAACTGGACGAGCTTTTTGAAAAACAGTGTATTTGAAAATAATGACAGTGCTTCGGTTACCACTCCAAGTGTGGCAGCATTGGAGGCCGTTTCTAACGATGGCTTCGAACTTTTTCCCGTGCTTGTAAGTCGGCCTTCAGACACCTGGCTTATTCCAGGACTTCCTGCTGATAAAACACAGACATTACCAGATCCTCGCAAAGATGGAGACAAAAATAGTTACCCGATTGGTTTTGCTCTGCGAAAAAAAGCCGAAAAAAAAGAGCAGCGTATTTTCGTAGTCGGAGACGCAGACTTTATGAGTAATGGAGAGGTGAGCAGACAGACACCAAAATCATTAAATTTTTCTTTTGTGACAGAACTCTTCAGATGGTTTAGCAATGACCAGTTTCCCATTGATACCACTCGTGAAATCCCGAAAGACAATAAATTGATAATCAATAATAGTCAGCTGAAATGGATTCGCTGGGGCCTTTTAGGCTTATTACCTGGAGTGATCGCGGCTTCGGTATCCTTGATGCTGATTTACAGAAAAAGAAGGTAGTAGAAATTAAAAAAATAGAGATGAAGAATTACACTATTTTAAGCGTACTTTTCTTATTGTGGTTGATTACAGGATTGTCTTTCGCTAAAGCAAAGGCTGTAAAGACTGCGGATTCGCTACTAATCTTAACAAACGCAAATGTAATGGATGTGAACCTTGGTCGCTTCATCAGTGGAAAAGACATTGTAATTTCTGGAGGGCGAATTATCGCATTGGCTCGAAGAGGTAAAAAATGGAAAGGTGCCAGGGTAATCGATTTTAAAGATAAGTTTATCGTTCCAGGCCTGATTGATGTACATTATCATGTTACTGCACCTTTTATGAACAATATAGAAAACACCTACAGTCATCTTGAATATTATCTAAAACACGGGGTCACTTCAATAAGGGATCCCGGAGGAGACGGCTTAGCACAACTCGAGGCTCAGACCAACATTCGGGAAGGGAAAAGAATTGGTGCAACTATTTACTTTGCCTCTTTTATGGCGGGAGACTGGTACTTTAACAGAAATATACACCTCAGGACTAAACCATATCACCCTTGGGAGCAACTGATCGTTCCAGGTACCAATCTCGACAGCGCAATGGCAGTAGCTAAGAATTTTGGTGCTACCGGTGTAAAATTATATCACTCTTTTGATCGTGCGTTTTTACCAAAAGTGGTTGCTGCAGCTAAAAGGCATGGTTTAAAAGTATGGGGACATTCGATGATGTATCCCGCGACACCCATCGATGTGGTTGGAGCAGGTGTAGAAGTGCTTTCGCATGTTTCTATGTTAGAAAACCTGACTACGGATACTTTATTCTTTAAGAACCAAACCCCGGCCTCGTATAAAGACAGTGTGATTGCCAACCTCGACATCAGTACTTTCTGTAAGATGATGAAAAAGAACAAGGCCATTTTGGATGCAACCCTGGTCGTTTCAGAAGAACGTGATCCATGGGTATTTTCACTATTGAAGAGAATACATCAGGAAGGCGTGGAAATTGCTGCAGGTACAGATAAAGTTGTAGGAATTACCCGGCCTTACCCTGTATTACTTGATGAACTAAATTTCTTTGTCACCAAATGCGGTTTTACAACCGCAGAGGCATTACGTGCTGCAACAGTGGTTGGCGCCAGAGTCATAGGCCGCGAAAAGAATCTCGGTAAGATAGAAAAAAATATGGATGCTGATCTACTGGTGTTGAAAGGAAACCCACTTAAGGACATTATGGAGTTAGCGAATATCGAAATGGTGATAAAATCAGGAAAGATGGTTAATTAAAGTTCTTTGCTGAGCGCAATTGGTGTCACAAAAAACTCCTCCTCTTGCAAAGTAGTGGAGGAGTTTTAAAGTTTCTTGATTGGGATAATATCAACTTAGGATAGTCGATTCTTTTAAATCCCCACCCGGATAGCCATTAAACCAAAAACATCTTTCAAGTCTTCCAGTTGCAAAACCTCCACATTTTCACGCAGGATGCCTTCATCTTGCAATATGCTTATAAGACGCAAATACTCCGTTTTCATATCGGTGTCCTGATATACAATAGCTATTTTACCGGGTTGATTCAACCTTTCGGTTTTTCCTTTAATGCATATCTTATCGATTCGCTTTTTAATTATTTCATAATTGATGTTATCTGCTCCTTCCACATCAAACCGCTTTTCATCATTACGGAAAGTAATGGTAATGGGCGTGCCGGGAGCAAAGATAAGTTGTGTAGTGGTTAGCGCAGATGTGGATAACAATGACATTTGAGTGGTATACTTTGCAATCAATGCCATATACCGAAGCTGCAAAGCCCGATACGCCCGGATTTTACCGTCATCTAATTTTAACCTTGGTGTAATGGATTGACCGATGTAAATATCACTTTCAATTCCGTCAGTTCTAAACGTCTTAACGTAGCTCGGATGTAGCTGCTGCAAATCATCGATCATCTTTTCCATAAATCCCATTATATCCACATTTAACTGCGCGATTTTTTGCTCTAAAACGCACCGGTTAGCGTGGCTTGCGCCATTCCCATTACCAACCTGTTCCAGATAAGCATTAGCATAAGCCAGATAATCCGGCTCTTCCACCGTCAGGGGCATGAAGAGCGGTTTCAAATAAAGGCGCAGAAAGTTTAAAATAGCTATTTCATCCTTTAATGTAACCGCATGCTGGCATTTGGATTTGAATTTAACACATATTGTTCTGACCATTTCAACAGGATACCCGGCACTAATCAACTTGTCTGATATTCTTATGGACTCGTCCAGCATGTTATGAATATCCTTCAATAGCGCATCATTGCGTTTCAGTGTAGAATCTTTGATGTCAATTGCGCCATAAATAGCAAAAACGCCATCAAATGCGATAGATTCAATGGCGGCACCGGCTTTAATTTCCTGCTCTTTTTGCAGGTAATTCCAGGCCGCAAGATGAAATTTCCACAGGACGGACGGTTGCAGAACAGTGAAGTGTCGCCGCACGACATCATTAATCTTATCTGAAAAGTGATCGGCACTGTTTTTCGTTAACTGGCTGAGTAGAGGTAATGCTACCGCTATTTTCGCCAGGATGTTTTCAAAGAATAGTACCTCTTTGAAAGCATATATTTCCAAGATGCCGACGACCTTTTGTTTGAAAAGTAATGGTAGACAAGCATAAACTTTGACTTTTTTTGATTCCAAAAGATCATGTATGGGAATTTCAAAATTGTTTCCGGCATTATTGGCTGAAGAAAAGTAATACGTAAGCGGATTTTCCTGGTAGCTGCTGAAGAGTGACTGGAGCATTATTTCGTCTTCAAATTGTTCGGCTAAATCCATCATGAAACTGTATATCTTCGGATTGATATCCACAATTGTCTCATTGTTTAATCTGGCCAAAGGTTTTAAGCTAAAATGAACTGCATTGTTGCCGGAGAGAACAGTTAAACTTTTAATCACCCGCTGGTAAATGTGCTCCTCGTTTTCATGGTTTACAAGTTCATTTCTGATTTGATCAATCGCGAAGGCATCAGTAATATTTTCCAGCGTAATTACGGCAAAGCCGGATAGCTTAAAAAAGTGCAATGGTAAAATCTTTTCCAGTATTGTTAATGGGTCTATACGGGCGGGGCCGGCATTGATGATACTATCCATCGTGACATCAGGCAACTCACCTGTAACCGCAACCTCTATAAATCGAGTATCAATATTTACCTTGTAATATTCTTCCAGCCCGGTTTCAGGGTTAGTATAGGTATAATGTCCTGGTTCGAGTATCTGAAAGGAAAAGTGATAACATTGGCTTAAAATCAGGCGGTAGATATAACTCTTATATTCATTTAACAAATTTAATTCCGGATCTATACCGCCAATGATTTTTGCCTTTGCCATACCATTTTTGAAAAGACCATTAAATGCGGACGTGCAATAATGTATTTTCCCCGGCAATGGCGAGGCTATCGCAAAAAAACAATTACGTTCACAGGCGAATAATGGGCTCAATGCCAGATAAATTAAATCAAATAAGGATTGGTCATCAGGGCCTGGCAGCAAGGATAAACTATCCCTGTTACCAGGTAAATATTCTTGCAGCGTTTTAATCAGTTCATCGATCATCCTCGTTCTGACCGGAGAAGTGCTGTTTATTTTTTTTAAATAGTTTTCGAGTGGCCTGAATGAAAAATCGCTCAGAATCAATCGGTCTATTGTTGGATTCGTATGAAAAGTAAACGCAGGGGTTCGCATCATTTAGTTGATTAAGATATTGTAAAGATGAACTGTCGTAATTAGAATTGGATTTCTTGGAAGATTACGGTCCACTTCAATCCATTTGACACAGCCATTTTTATAACCTGGTTTAGCCATGGGGCATGGGTGATGTTATAAATATACTTATCCTACTACCCATAGACCTATCAAAAGTCTTTTCTTACCGTGCTGATTCACCAATTGCTTTTTTAAGTATGGCTTCATTGATTCTGTATTCTATCCTGGCATCGATGGTTTCATTATAGGACTGTTGCCAAATCGCCTGTGCCTCAGACACATCCTTTCCAACTACTGTTCCTGCCTTAAACCTATCCTGAGTAATCCGCAGGTTTTCTGAAGCCTGGTTTAGGGATAAGTCAGATAGCTTTATTTTTTTTGAAGATTGGTTTAACTGGAGGTAGGCTGACTGTATTTCCAGGTTTACCATTTCCTGCGCTTCTTCGTACTGTTGTTGCTGTGAGGAAATCTTAAAGGCTTGCTCCTTAACCTTATTGCTCTTTCTACCCCAATCAAAAACTGGGATACTAATATTGGCTAAAGCATAATATGATCCCATAAAATTAGACCCATCTTTGATGTTGACGCCCTTACCGACAGAGGTAATACCACTAACAGATAACCCGAACGTTGGCCGCCTGTCGCCCTGAAGAATTTTTTTCTGGAATTCTTCAGCTTCAATCGCCTTTTTCATGATGATCAGCTCAGGTCTGCCAGCCACTGATGACAATACAGCCGGATTTTTAAGCTCCTCAAAATTTCCAGTTAATGAGTCCGCAATAATAAAATCAGATTGTCGGGAGAGCCCGATAACCTGTGCGAGACTTAACCTGGCCAAAAGCAGGCCGTCCTCTGTCTTTTGGATATTGAGGTTCGCCTCATTTAGGTTTACCTGAACCCGAAGCAGATCGTTTTTATAGATAAGGCCTGCGTCAAAAGCATTTTTTAGGTCTTTCTCCAGCGCTAGTAGCATATTCCGGTATTCATTGGCTACTTTAATCTTTTCCTTTACCTGAACGACCTGCCAATACGCTTTATCGACGTTTAGTTCAACCTCTGATGCGAGGAGTATCTTCTGTGTTTCACTGATTTCCACACCCTTGGCAGCTGCTGCCTTACCGTTCTGAAGTTTTCCCCCGGTATAAATGGGAATGGTTCCTGTTAAGGTAGTACTCCCAAAAAAATCAGGTATCGCCCCATTCAATGCGCCTCCAATGGGTTTGCCCAGATGAACGCCCATAGCAGAAGCGTCAATTGCGGGTTTTGCGCCGGCAATAACGGACTGTGACCGCGCTTTTGCGGCGTCGATGTCGAATTGAGCGGCTTTCATTCTTTTATTCTGTTCAATAGCAAGCTTTCTGCATTCCAAAAGTGAATACTTTTTATCCTGACTGTATGTTTGCTGTACTGCAAATAGCATAATTGCGGTAACTGCGATTCTAAGATTCATACGTATAATTTTAAGTAACCCTGATTAAGCTACTGGTCGTTAAAACTTTCCAATAAGGCAAAATCAGGTTTGTTTTATGGGTGTGTATGTGATGGCTTATATTGGATATCAGCTTCCGAATCTGACTGGTCATTAACGGGCAGCCCTGGTTTGATAAAGCGGTAGTAAAGCACGGGAACAACAAAAAGTGTAAGTATCATCGACACAATCAGACCAAAGGCCAACACGCTGCCCAGAGGTGCCCAAAGTGGCGATTTTCCTGCAATCATAGGAACCACACCAACAGCTGCAGCCGCCGATGTCAGGAATATTGGACGCATGCGTCGTTTTGCGGACGCCAGTGCGGCGGCTTTTATGGTATATCCGTGGTCTGTTACCAGTTCGTCGGCATAATCAACCAGGATAATCCCGTTTCTTACCACGATACCGATCAAACTGATGATTCCCATAAAGGCTGTCATTCCCATCGGGTTGCCCGTTACGTATAAACCGAGGAAAGCACCAAGTAAACTCAAAGGGAATGTTGCCAGGATAATAAGACTTTTTCCAAAGCTTTTGAACTGAAACAGCAGGGTGATAAATATGAGTACCAAACTCACGCCAAGCGCGGTCATCATTCCAGGTTGGTTCTCGCTACTTGATTCCGCATCTCCGCCATATTGTAAGGTTATGCCTTCTGGTAGCTTAAGCTTTTCAATTGCGGGCCTTACGCTTTTTAGGATCTCGGAAGCCCTGATGCCATTCTGCGCTTCTGAAAGTACGGTTAAAGTCCGTATACCATTGCGATGCGCGATTACACCGGTGTGCCAGGAAGGTTTCAGCTCCGCAACCTCTTTTAATGGTACTTTTGTTCCATAAATCGTACTCAGATGGATATTTCCTAACACGTTGAAATCTTTGCGGTTATTACTGTCAAGCCTGAGGAATATATCAACAGGTTTATTGCCTTCCCAAAGCTGTGAAACGGCAAAGCCTTTAAGGCCAGCACCAAGTGTTTGTGTAATGGCCTGGTTCTGAATACCCAATCGTGCGGCGACATCTTCTTTTATTTCCAGATTTGCTGCCAGGTAGTCATCTTCATAATCGCGATGTACCCAGTTGGTTCCTTTTGCCTGCTTAAGAATATTTTCTATCTGCGTTGCGATGCGTTTCTGATCGTTCAGATCGGTGCCAATTACACGAATCGCAATTGGTGATCCCTCCTGAAAACTGAGCTGTCTGAAGCGGATATAACCATCCTTAACAAATCCTTCAAATTTTTTGCGGTATTCATGCACGATTTCATCTGTAGCCTTCGCGCTTTCGGTAGTGATAAAAATCTGCGCAAAATTTCTGCGTGGAATTTCAGGGGCATAGGAACTCTGGAAGCGTGGAGAACTTGTACCCACAAAACTCGCCGTACTCACAACGCGCTTATCCTTGGTGAGGATGGCTTCTATCCCGCGAACGGTTTTTTCTGTTTCCCTGAGAGCGGTACCATTTGGCATCCAAACTTCGATGTTGAACTGGTTGCGTTCGCTGGTAGGAAAAAACTCCTGGCTTACCTGTCCCGCGGTTACAAAGGAAAGTAACACCGCAACCACCGCTGCCGCCATTGTAGATTTCGGCCAGCGAAAGCAGAACTCTGCGCCGGCATTAAATATGTTCTGCAATCTATCCAATAGTGATATTTTGGGAGGCCTGTCGCTTACCTGGTGTTTAAGTCCTTTCTTGATAAAAACATACGACATATAGGGCGTAAGCAGTAACGCCACCAGCATAGACGTGATGAGCGCTATCGCTACGGTAATGGGTAAAGAGGCCATGAAGTCTTTGCTAGTGCCATTCATGAAAATGGCCAAAGGCGCGAAAGCGAAAATAATGGCCAGCGTAGCCGTAAAAATGGGTACGCTTAATTGTTTTGCGGCTTGCCATGCGGCGGTCCAGGGGGTAATGCCTTCATCCAGTTTTTCTACATAGTTGTCTACCACTACTATGGCATTATCCACAACCATCCCCAAAACGATGATCAATGCGGCGAGAGATACCTGATGAAGTTCAATGCCCACGATGTACATGATCCCAAAGGTGATCAGGATAGCAATTGGAGCGGCAATAGAGGAAACCGCCGCGACCCTGATTGGCAAAAGTAACATGACAACGATGATTACCGAAAGGATAGCCAGGCCAAACTCGACCATAAAATGACTAATACTTTCATCAACAACTTTGGGCTGATTAACTATTGTTTCAAATTTAACATCGCCCGGCAGTGTCCTTTTAAACTGAGCTAATTTTTCGTCTACCTTTTTTCCAAACGCGACAATGTTATTGCCCGGCTGCATTTCCGTTGTAATGAGCATTACTTTATTGTTCCCTATTCTGATAAAGGATGATTCCTCTTCATACCGACGTTTTATTTCGGCGATATCTTTAAGCCTTACAACAGTTCCCTGCGGCGTTGTATAAATAATCTGATTTGCGATATCCGCTTCAGTTTTATATTGGCTGTTGGTGAAAATGGGAATCGTATTAGCATTTATAGTCATTTCTCCTGAATAGCCGGTTACGTTCTGACTTTGGAGCGTTCTTACAATTGTTGACAGATCGAACCCATACTGATTCAGTTTTTTGTCATCTACCGTAACATAAATCTGCTGCTTCTGTCCGCCTGAGCGGTTGATTTTGGAAACTTCGGGAATCGTTTTCAATACATCCTCCATCTGGTCTACGTAAGCTTCCAGTTCGGCATAACTTCTTGATTCGGAGGAGATGGCAATGATTTGCGCAGTCACATCTCCGAAGTTGCTGTTTACAACGGGTCCCATTACAGAAGAGGGAATATTGGCATGCAGAACGGTATTTAGTCCATGCTGCAGGGTTGCCCAGAATTTTTTACGGTCTTTTACATTGGCATTCAGCTGTACGGTTACAAAAACACTCCCGTCTTTGGTTTGCGATTTTGTTTTTGCCTTATCTACTTCCTCGAAAGAAAAAAGATATTGTTCGAGTTTATCGGTAACCTGCTTCTCCATCTGCATCTCGTTGGCCCCGGGGTAAAACGCATAAACCATGGCTACCGGCGGGTCGATTTTAGGGTCCTCGGAACGTGGCATATTCAGCAGTGAATAGAGTCCGAGCAGCAGCAACATTCCAGTGATAACAAAAGTCACCTGTTTATATTTCATAGCAGCTTCTATGAAATTTATATTTCGTTTTTTCATTAAGAATAAGATTGATAGTATTGTGTGTATTTACCAGACAATAAGCGTGGACTAAAAAGATACTGAGGCACCTTCTTTTAAGTTAGATTGCCCGGCAACAATCAGATTATTACCTGATTTAAGTCCATCGGTAATGATCACTTCATTACTTCCGCTAAGGTTTCCGGTAGTTACCCTCTTTCTTACGGCCTTTTTGTTTTCTGAAGCAATAAATACATAGGTGATGTCATCGGCATCACGGACGATGGCCGAAGTGGGTACAATAACCGCATTTATTTTTTCCCCGGTGTTGATGTTCACATTAGTAATCATTCCCGGTAATAAAATACCACTGGGATTATCTAACCTGATTTTAACGATATAGGTTTTAGAAACAGCGTCTGCCTGGGGATTAACGATAGAGATTACACCATTAAAACTCTTTGATAGTGTAGGAACTTGTACAGTGACCTTAAGCGATTTTTTCATTTCCCCGACTTCACTTTCCGGAACCGATATACGCGCATAAACCTGGTCTGTCTTAATAATGGTAAAAGCGACAATACCTGGTGCCGCGGTACTTCCCCTTTCTACCGACCTGGAACTGACTATACCCGAAATTGGCGCATACAACCTGCTATCCGATACTCTTTTGGAATTGATATTTTTGCTGGCTTTAGCCTGGGCCAGTTTGGTCTTTATGTCTATAAAATCCTTTTCCGGCAAACTCCCTTTTTTGTATAATCCTTCCAACCGGTTAAACATGTCCTGAGCCTGTTCCAGCGCAGCGTTTGCGATGGCTACCGAATTGGTATATTCAGTAGCGTCGATGGTTGCCAGTAACTGGCCTTTGTTAACATGTTGCCCTTCCTGAACGGTTATATTGCTCACCACACCTGGTACCGCAAAAGCTATTTGTGCGGTATTGTCTGGGTCTATCGTTCCCGAATAGGAGAGTTTTTTGGTTTCCGCCGCGTTTGAAATCATTTTAACTTCAACGGGAACAGGGACTTCTTCCTGTGATTTATCTGTTTTTTTATTTCCGCAAGCGGCAAATGTTACAGTTGTAACAATTGCGAGTGCCAATTGGTAAAGGTTGTTCCTAAACATTGTATTTTTAGCTGTTATTTGCATCGCTTTAAATTTGTCTGCAAATATGCTATCGATACTTAAAACCTAACAGGTTTGAATGTTAGGGAAATTGGTCAAAAACTCTTATTTTCGATATCCGCTTATTAAGATGTATTGATTATAAAATTATAAAAATCTCTTACCTATCAAAAAATAGATCTAAAATGGTTGACTATGAGGTATTTTGGACTTCGATCGATAGGAAGATGGGGAAAGCCCGGTATGTCGCTTGAAAAATTTACCGAAGAAAGATTGGTCACTAAAGCCCAAACTGAATGTTACCATCGAAACGTTTTGTTGCGGAGATTCTAACAGAATTTTGGCTTCACGTATAACGTACTCATCTATGATTTCCCCTGCAGTTTTATTGGTAACCTCTTTAGTCACCTGTGATAAATATCTTGGGGTAATAAACAACAGGTTGGCATAAAAGGTAACACTCCTCTGCCTGGTGAAATGGGTCATCAGTAGTTTTAAAAAATCAGAGACAATTACTTCCCGTCGTGTAAAATTAGTATTTTGACTTATCTGATTGTATTTGCCGAAAATAATTCCAAAATCAGAAAATATAGTTAAAATAAGGTATTTGATCGGATCCCATGGATCAGAACGATCTCCCAGGGATATTGTCTTTTTCCTTAGCAACGACATTTCAGCATGAAGATCAGCTGCTTCATTTTCGGTTAATTCATAGTGTAATTGGGTCGTAGAATTGAATAACTTGAAAATATCATCTGTGCTTAATGAAATCGCCAGTTGCTCCAAAAAAGGCAATGTAAAGGCCAGGCAATGAAAGGAGAAATCTTCGGAAATATGCTCAATCAGATTAAGCGAGTTGTGTAGGATAATGCAAGCCTGACCCTTTTTTACGCTTAAAGGTATTAAGTTGTGCTGAAAAACGAATTCACCTTTAGTACATACAATCAATGCAAAATGGTTGGAACGGAATGCTTTTTGAATTGGAAGCTTTTCAACATCATCTTCGGTCAGTACATAAAAGTTTTCCTTGAATGCAGACAAATAGTCTTGACGAGTGTTTTCCATTTTTATTCCGGGGATATATTTTTTCGAAAATTACTTTTTTTTAAGGCTAAATTTTCTGAATGCTTTAAATTATTGAAGCTAAATGTAGCGATATTTTTTTCGATTGAAGAGGTCATTATTGTTGATAATCCATACTTTAACAACTCTATCCATGTATTCATTTGAAACGCCCATTATCTAAATAGGTTCCTGCCCAATGGAGATAATTCATAGCAAAATTGTAAATCCTTCTTTTCTCTCTTTCTGGGAATTTTATTTAGCCCAACCGTTTTTACTCCCCGAGCGTATTGTTGATTTGAGTTGAAATGTTAAAATTATACCATTTATCGAGGGCAATGACATACTTATAGTCTATACCCCTTTAAGTTCAGTATGCTAATCTAATTGATCTGAAATAAGTGTTTTAGACCAATCTTACGGTAGTAAAGACCTTTTTAAAACTTCGGCATGATTTAATTTTACAGCTTATTAAACAATTACAATTATGGAAAATATTCAGCACTTCACTACTGAAAATGGCATTACTTCAAAAGAAGCCTCTCAAGATGAGATATCACCAGACTCTCCGCATACTCCCTTAAATGTTCATTTTAGGAGTGGTAATCTAACGCTAGCCGGACATTTGTATATTCCCCGGAATTATAAGACAAATGAGAAAAGAGCGGCCATACTAGTTGTTGCTCCTGGAGGGGGTGTTAAAGAACAGACCTCTGGTAGATATGCGATGGAACTCTGTAAAAAAGGTTTCGTAACCATGTCTTTCGACCATCGTTCATACGGAGAAAGTGAGGGTTTTCCCCGGTTTGATGAAGATCCTTATAATAAAATAGAAGACATCAAGAACGCAGTTAGCTACTTAACTAATCGATTAGAAGTTAACTTAAATGCAATAGGACTGATCGGAATATGTGGGGGTGGTGGATATGGCCCTGCCGCCGCAGCAGCTGACAGGAGAATAAAAGCGGTCGCTACAGTCAGCGGAATGCCGGATCCCAAGGGAGCTATCTTAGAACAGTTCGGCACTGAGGGTCTGGTAGCAGCTTTTGAAGCTTCGTCAAAAGCAAGACAGGCGTTTTCACAAGGGGCTGAGCCTTTATATTATCCATTGATTCCACCAGCAGGCGCACCTAACGTGATGGAATTATTAAAACAGGCTCCGGATTACTATTTTGACAGTGCACGGGGCGCAAATCCTAATTGGGATAACAAAACCCTTGCGTGGTCATTCGAAAAGCTCGCCTCGTTCTCTGCGCTAGACAGCATTAAATTAATTTCTCCCAATCCGGTCCTTTTTATAGCCGGAAGTAAAGCGGCGAGCAGAAAAGCCAATGAGCTTGCATATCAAACAGCTAATGAACCCAAGGAATTGTTTATCATAGAAGGTTCAACACACCTGGACCTATACGATATAGATTGTTATGTTGAGCCAGCTGTTGATAAATTAACCTTTTTCTTCAACGAAAACTTGAATGGTTAATTGATGATGTTCCTGATGATATTTTCATCAGGAGCATCTTTTTTATCATTGATCAATGTGCGTTCCGCTGTTTTTTGGGGGACAGGCCAGTATGGCGTTTAAAAAATTTCCCAAAAAAAGATTGGTTGCTAAAATTCAGCCTGTCAGAGATTTCAGAGATACTGAGCTTACTATTGTTCAACAGCAATACCGCTTCTTGAATAACATAGAGGTCAATGATATCACCAGCTGTTTTTCCGGAAATCTCCCTTACGGTTTCACTCAAATATTTTGGGGTTATATTCAGCTTATTAGCATAATTTTTTACCTTTCGGTCATCGACAAAATGTTTCTGCACCAGCTCAGTGAAATCCCTGACGAGATTCTCTTTTCTGGAGATAGCGGGATTGATAAGAGCCATATATTTTCTACTCAGTCCAGCTAATTCGTACAAGAAAGTATGAAAAGTGCTGTAAAGTAATTGTTTACCGAAAGGATGTTCTTCTAAAGTCTCTTTGCGTCGTGAAAGTTGTTTAATAAATCCGAGGATGCTCCTAGCTTCTGAGCGCTTTAGATCCCATATCGGAGAAAATTGCGTCGAAAAGTAGTTAATTAAATCCGAGGCACTGCCAAACATACCTGATTTCGCGAAGAAATTAGTTGTAAATACCACTGCTGAATATTGTGCGGAATCATTAGAAAAGTTGTTTCGCCTCAAATCATTTGGGGTAAATATGGCAAGGCTATTTTCTGCTACACAATACTCCTTGAGATTAATTTCGACAATAACTTTTCCCTTTGTAACTAAAAATACGACAAAGAAATCTGACTTATAATGTTTGGTAAACAGATCATGTCTATAATTGATTTGATCAATTTTGGTCTCAAACTCTAGTGCGCCATCAGGTAAGTTGAGAAAGTCAACAGCGTTAAAATCCGATATTTTATAGACCGGGGTAAATTTATCTTTTGCCATTTCAACTTTGTGACGCCACTAATAGTTATGTGCTATAATAAGCAAATAAGCGGAAAACCAAAAATTTATCTCACCTCGTAAAACAACCCACTTAGAAGAGGTGGCATCCTGTTAACTCCTCATCAATTGGCTAATTTAAAAAGCGTTCCAAAACAAATCAATACGCAACTTGAACAGTTTTAATCCAATTATACCTCAACGTTCAAAAGTTAACTTAATGACGTTTTTTTCCTGAGGCTTAGTCAGTTAAATTTTGCATAATGGTAACATTAGTAATGAACATATATTAATCAAAATCCCACCAGATCTTATCTTTAGGCTCACTTCCAATTGTATATGGTTCTCCAATCATCGGTGATGTCAATTGGATTTTATTGATTTTTGCTTCTTGCCAAATCTTTTTTATTGGCTCGTTCCATGGATGATAGGCGAGACAAAATTTCCCCCAGTGAATTGGAAACAACATACTGGCTTTTAAATCTTTAGCTGCCATTATGCATTCGTGGGGAAGCAAGTGTACATGATGCCACATGAGATTATATTGCCCGTTTTCCAGAATAGCCAAATCAAATGGTCCATATTTTTCTCCAATTTCAGAAAAATGAGGGCCATAACCACTGTCTCCTCCCAAAAAAATTTTGTTTCCATCCAACTCTAAAACATATGAAGTCCATAATGTTTTACAAGTCGCCAAACCCCTTCCGGATGAATGCATCGCGGTAGTAGCAATTAAAGTTACAGAACTGTCTGATGATACAAATTTTTCCTCCCAGTCCAATTCTATAATTTTGGAAGTTTCCCAACCCCAATATTCAAGATGTGAACCCAGTCCCAACGGTGTTATAACCTGTTTTACCAAATCTTTCAGCTTCACCATTGTTTCATAATCAAGATGATCATAATGATCATGTGAAATGACAAGATAGTCTATCAAAGGCAGATCTCTAACCTGATAGTTATTGGAACCTTTGAAGGCTTTAGCATAGAATGAAAATGGAGAGGAATAGCCACAAAATACCGGATCTACGAGAACGCTTATATTCTTGTGTTTAATTAAATAAGATGAATGACCAAACCAGACTACCGTGGGCTTATCGCAAGTCATAGTCTTAAGATTCGTTTTTAGGGATGGCACCAAGCCGTTTGGAATGATATTTTTCGGCCTGTTAAAATACCCTTTTATGATTTCTAATGTCGAAACATTTATCAAGGGTTCATCTAATTGGTTTTGAAACCTATCTATTTTATAAGAACTTTTATCAGCAAAAAATGCCTGCCTCGCTTTGGATGGATTCTTACCGAAAATCTTCATAACCTGAATTCGATTAATAAATGGGATAAAGTTAGTCAATCAAAAGAAAAAGTCCTGCATTCAAGCAAGCTTCAATTTCAACACTTAGAATTATTTCTTTATGGTTGGTTACGCTAAACTTAATTATATTTTGTCTTTTGAATGATTTCTAAAAAATATTTTATCAAAACGATGGAACATTTTCCTTCAGGTCAACCGCGCTACAATTTACATTATGAACATCAATAGCTGTTTTTGGTGGGTAACGCATCTGTTTTAGACCAATTTTGCCATCAAAACGACCTTTCCTATCTAATATATAACTCCCAGTTTTGTATAAAAAGGTGATTATTAATATATCTAATAATATGGATCAAAAATATGATTATATAGTCTTGGGAGCTGGCTCTGCAGGCTGTGTCTTAGCAAACCGACTATCAGCGGATAAAAACAACAGGGTACTTCTGGTTGAAGCGGGACCCGAAGATAATTCGATGTTCATTAAAATACCCATGGGTTTTGGTGTTCTTATAGGTAGTGAAAAATATGCCTGGCATTATCGTACAAAAACTTTTGGTAAAGCTAACATTTATGAAGAATGGGCACGAGGTAAGACGCTCGGCGGTTCGAGCGCGATTAATGGAATGGTTTACAACAGAGGAACGCAGCCGGACTGGGATGCACTTGCCATAGCGGGAGGTGCAGATGACTTTGCCTGGAAACATATAGTTGAACATTATAAGAAAATAGAAGACAATCGTCTCGGAGAGTCCCCTACCCGCGGAGTAGGTGGCCCTTTGGGTGTAGGTCCGCTCTCGGATCCTGACCCATTAATGGAAGCTGTAATTGAGGCAGGAACAAAAGTTGGACTAAAGAGGCTTGTGGATGTTAATGAATCTGATGAAGAGCGAATCGGGCATACGATTTGCAACATCAAAAACGGTCAACGGGTTAGCGCGGCCCATGCTTTTTTAGAACCGATACAAAATAGAGAAAATCTGACTATTGTTACTGAAACACTGGCAGAAAAATTAATTTTCAAGGGCAGCAGGGTGATTGGTGTACAGGTAACTAGCAAAGGAAAAACGGAAATAATATTTGCCGAAAAAGAGGTTATACTTTCATTAGGGGGTATAAAATCGCCTAAAATACTGATGAACTCCGGCATAGGTCCGTCAGAGGTATTGAAGAAAGCCGGTGTAGAGGTAAGACTCGATCAGCAGCATATCGGCCGACATTTGGTAGAACACAGAAACCTTATTTTAAAATATAGGCTCAAGGAGAATATTGGAATGAACAGGCATATCAATAATCCATTGGCCCAGGCCATTTCGGGACTTAAATATTTCATCTCGGGAAGACAGGGTATTATGGCGAAGCCATCCTATCAGGTAATGGGTTTCTGTAAATCAACCCCGGAAAAGGGGCGTGTAGATGCGCAGATGCTATTGTCGCCTTTTACAGTGAACGAATATGCTCCAGGTCAATCACCAACAATAGAAAAATGGGGAGGCGTACAATCAATAGGTTATCCTTTGCGCCCCACTTCAGAAGGATATCTGGAAATCACAGGAAAAGACGTTCATTCTGATTTATATATTGATCCTAACTACTGTGCAACCGGGCATGACAAAGACATTCTTATCAATCTCTATTCGAGACTTCGAAACTTGTTCGCTTCAAATCCGATTGCCGAATATCTTGATCATGAAACTCTTCCAGGAGTAGATATGGTTTCTCCCGAGGACCTTATCAATCTGGTTGTTGACAAAGGTTTCTCTGGATACCATGCGATTTCTACATGTAAAATGGGGCCTAATGATCACGATCCAGTGGATGGAAAACTTCGGTTGAGAGGCTTTGAAGGAATCAGGATCATGGATTGCTCAATACTTCCAAGTATGGTATCAGGCAACGGAAACGGTCCGATGATGGCAATGGCTTCCAGAGCAGCAGAGATTATTTTACATGATAAATAATATATAATCAGTCTATTATCCATTTATAAACGTCCTTTCATTTGAGATATCAAAGTCTGACAAATGAAGGGACTTTTATTTATAGGTTATCAGCCCTAAAGTTCTTCGATAAATTTTCATTTTATTTTTAAAGAGTTTACCTAAAATACTTGTAACTGAAATTCAATTGACCGGATATTTCTGCAATATTTAGATTTGTATTGAGAAGTAGATCCCTGGCATTTATAATAACGGATTCTTCGATTATTTCACGGGTTGTCTGGCCGAACCTTTTTCAAAACCTTCGTTAAGTATTCCGGTATAACAGAGGAGCTGTATTAACTGATCACATTCTTGCTACTGCAAATCCTTCGCTAGAATGACAGTAAGTCAATGGTATAATCATCAAGCATCCGAGTTTGTTGAGTATTTTCGGCAAAAATGGTTTCCCCTTCTGCATTTAACTGGATCTTATCGACTTATAACTATACAGTTTGTCCGGTACTGAAAATACTTAATACAATAGTTTCTTCATCCTATACTTTCCTCAACCTTATTATTTACTACTTTCCAAAATTCAACACCGCCTCGCAATACTCATAAATGTTATGGCACATCTAACTCTTTTTATAAACAAAAAACTGTAAAACAGTCATTTAATAAATAAAACACACTACTTTTTTTTAATTTTCCGAAGCATACAATGCAGAATTTTTATCAAACAAGTTTTTACAGCTGGCAGAACAAAAGTGATAGTCTTTTCCTTTATAGGTAGAGAAGTATTTTGAACGCCCCATTGTCACCGTCATCCCACAAACTACATCTTTCTCTTCGGTATCGGTGGTTTTAGCCATACGCTCATCAGCATTAGCATCAGCGGTGTGATCCTGCTTCATCTTGCTTATATCCATCCCCTGGGTTACACCTATAACTTTTCCATCTTCCGGTTTCCATTTGTCATACTCCATAATTGAGGTTACAAACAAAGCCTCCTTTAGTCCTTTCAGTTTTTCTACCACATGCAAAGCACCGTCAATACCGGCTGATATACCCGCAGAGGTGAGGATTTTGCCATCCTCAACAAACCTTACATTACTAATAAATCTGGCCTTGGGCGTTAATTTCTGAAGGGTATCTATAGCGCCGGAATGGGTGGTTGCAGTTTTACCATTCAGTAAGCCTGCTTTCGACAGGATTGCAGCACCGGTACAAACCGACATGGTTAATTTGGTATGTACATTTACTTTAGTGATCCAATCCATCACCTTTCTATTTCCGCTTACAAGTCCAATAGCCTCTAATTTTCCCCCAGGCAGGACCAGTATATCTGGCTCGGGCGCATTGGAAATTGTAAAATCAGGATTCATGCTTAATGTATTGTTCTTGGTGCTGACCTTACCTGGATTTACGGATATAGTATAAACCTGAAAGTACTTGCTGTTGCTGAATACTTCGGCAGGGCCCGAAAAATCCAAAAGCTCTACGCCCGGATACACCAGTATGCCCACCTTTATTCTATTATCCTGCATGGGCGTTTTATGGTCCTTTTTTTCTTCAGTCTGTTTACATCCAAAACTGAGTATACTTAACCATATTACTAAACAAGTGGCTATTATATTTTTAAAATTTTCCATGTTCATCGTATTAAATTAGGGCCAATTTACTGTTTGACTGAAACTTGTTTTTTCTTCCAGTTGCGGTCAAACTTCATCCCATTTGGTGCGACAGGCCACTTTTCCTGCTCGTGAGGAGTGTACTGTATGGCACGGCTCAACATCGCAGCGATTGAATCGCCGCTGTATTTTTTGATCAGATGAAGCGCACCATCCATTCCAGAGGTAACTCCGGAACAGGTCATCACTTTTCCTTCATCGACATACCTTACATCTTTAACCAGGGTTAAAGCCGGATATTGGGTCTGAAAATCATCTGCTATAAAATAATGGGTTGTTGCTTTATGATTATCTAATATACCAGCTTTACCCAGCAGGTAAGATGCGGTACAAACAGACATCATCACGTCTACCTGATTTTGATATTTTTTAAGCATGCCAATTACTTTAGGATCAAGGCACATCGTATCCATCAGGCCGAAACTGCCACCGGGAATAACCAGGATATCAGGCTTAGGCATTTCACTTTCCAGATAGTCCGCGGTGAGTTTTAATCCGTTTCCCTGCGTGCGGATTTGTCCCTGCTGCAAGGCAAACGTGTATACCTTATACTGCCCCTTGGTTAGCCCGGCGGCCTTCAAAAAAACATCAGCCGGACCATTCAGATCGCCCAGGCCAACACCCGGATAGATGTATAAGGCTACATTTAATTTTTTAACGGGGCTGGTTTCCTGCTGGGCAAAGGAGAGTAAACAGCATAAAAGAAAAGGTAATAAAAGTAATTTTTTCATGATTGATAGATTAAAATTTAACAGTTAAGCTGGCTACGAATCTGCGTAAGCCACCCGGGGTAATGGTTCCGAAACCACCATTATAAAATTTTGTATTTGTAATATTGTCTGCATTCAAACCGACACGATATTTTGCTTTGTTGTAAAATACAGCCGCATTGAATAGCCTGTAGGCATTCAGATAAAACTGACCAGCGGTGGTATTGTTGATGATGTAATTCCTGCTGTAGAAATTTCCACCAAAGCCTAGTCCTAATCCTTTTAGGGCTGAATAAGGTAGGGTATAACTAGCATAGAAGTTTCCTGTTTTGGATGGGCCGGAGTTAACAGGACGTAAGCCCGTTACCGTTGCATCGGCAGAAGTAAGCTGGCTATCATTATAGGCAAAGCCGGCATTTAAAAGTAATCCTTGAACTGGCCTTGAGAACAGGTCAACCTCAACACCTTTACTGTATTGGGTGCCTTCCTGTGTGGTAAAAGTTGGTCTGTCTACTTCGGTTCTTAAGCTGTTCTTTACGCTGATGTCATAATAACTTAGGGAAGCGGTCAACAAATCGCCAGAGAGTTCAGCTTTAACCCCGCCTTCGAGCTGGTTAGCAAACTGGGGCTTAAAGGTTGAAACATTCCCGTCAGGTTGCGTTACAGGAGCAACGTTATGAAAACCATTGGTATAATTGCCAAAAACAGATACGCGGTCTTTAACCAGCTGATAAACCAGGCCCATTTTCGGAGCAAAGGCAGTCTGATTATAGTTACCGGTCGTCAGGTTAGTGGTTACATTGGTGGTACCTTCATTTATGAAGCGGTCTACCCGTAAACTTAGCATTGCGGAAAGCCTGCCGGTAAGATTCAGCACATCGGAAACATAAGCAGCGTAGGTATTCAATTGAGACCGGGAATAGGTCGGGGCTAAACCCGCCAGTTTATGATTGATAGATTCCGGGCTAATCAAGCCATAATTCGGCATCGCCCCTTTAACATTCAGGGTATCAAATGATTTACGCCCTCCTCTCCCGTTGAGTGCGTTAGAAGAAAAATCAGACGCGTTCTGATAAAATTCAACCCCAATCACAACACGGTTGCGAAGACCAGCGATGTTAAAGTCTCCATTAAAGTTTTGCTGCATCTGGGTGATGGTGGAGAGACTCGTTGGGTACTGCGATACATTTCTTACCAGCGCGCTATCCCCTTTTAACAAAGTAAAAGTTACATAATTACCCGTGTTTTCTGCGCGCGTATGAATCAGGTTAGTTTGAGATGACCACTCGTCTGACAATTTATAATTGACTTGTCCGTAGATGCTCTGGGCAGGATTTTTAAGTGTTACCGTATTGTTGGAATAGGATCTTTTGTAATCCAATGGCAACGTGGATGGATTGTTTGCACCTAATCGGTTAATACCTGGTCCGGCCGGAATGATTTGCGGTTGGGAAGTACCCTCCCTTTCATAGATTTCTACATCTAAAGAAAAGCTTAATTTATCACTCGCCTGGTAAAATAAACTGGGCGCAATAAAAGTACTGCGGATAAAACCTGCATCCTGGAAACTGCCTTCGTAATGTCGTGCGGCATTGACCCGGAATAATACCTTTTTATCTTTAGTCAGTGGCGTATTGATGTCAGCTGTAAAGCGATCCAGATCATAACTTCCGCCCTGGTAACTGATTTCAATCTTAGCGGTATCCAGTGGCTTTTTTGTAATGCGGTTTAAAACACCTCCAAAGGAAACTAGTGAGCTGCCAAACAGCGTACCTGACGGACCCTTAATGGCTTCGAGCTGTTCAATGTTGGCCATATCCAGATCAGCTGTTACGTAACCTGATACTCCATTTCGAATGTAGTTGCGTGTATTAAAGCCCCTGCTGGTGTAATATGCGGAAACAGAAGACCAGCCTTTGGCAATTCCGGGGATATTTTTGATGATCCCGTTTAAATCCGTCGCTCCCTGTTCGGTGATGAGCTGATGGGTAACGGTGTTGATGACCTGTGGATTTTCTATATTTTTTAAATCCATCCTTGCCGCATAAGCACTTGCCTGATCGCGATGACGGTTTTTACGCATAGCGACAACTACGTCCTTTAATTGTGCGGTTGCAGGGTCAAGTTCAAGGTTCAGGAAGAGATTTTTTCCAGAAACGATAAGAATGTTTTGCTTCTTAGCCGCATACCCTACGCCTGCGGCCACTAGTATATAGTTGCCGGGCATTACATTGCGTAAAATAAAATCACCATTTTCAATGGTTTGTGTAGCATAGTTTGTGCCCTCTAACCTGATGGTAATACCAGTCATCGGTTCAGCATTTTTTGAACTGATATTACCCCTAATGGTTTGGGCGGCAACAGATATACTATAAAAGGAAAAGATTAATAGGGCTATATACTTCATAATAGTGAAAACACCGGTAATAGCCCGAACAAGGCCCTTTAGGCCTGAAAGATGGCTTTACTGGAAAAAACAGTAAATAATTAAAAGTGGACATATCAAGAAATCCCGAAAAAGAAGACAAGTCAGATCATACCTATCCCACAACACTTGTAAAAGTGGTGGTAGCATAAGAAAATATTAAACTTGTTGCAGCGCTATCTTTGGAGGTTGAAAGATAGATATGGAACGCCCGATGGTTTGCGGCACCGGCAATTTAGGATAAACAGTTGCAAAGGTCGGCGTTTGAAATTTTAAGTGAAAAACGGATGCGGGCAAGGCTTGCTGGTACCTGCTTTTAATATCTTCGCGTTCTTGTTTTTTCTCTTTTTCGGTAGCCTGCTTCAGTTTTTCCATCAGGTAACATTTACCTTCACAATGTAACGAAGGACGACTTTTGTTTACACAAAGGTTTTCAGCAATATATTTACTATTAATTTCAAATCCCGCATAGACAAAAAAACGTGAAAAGGCGGAGCCAAGAAGGGCAATTAATAAACATATTGCGATGAGCCTTTTTAACATTTGCCTGCAAAGGTAAGAATATTAAAGCTGTTCTATATTTAAAACTCATACTGAAAAATGAATCAGTATGAGTTTTTATTTAGTTGTAATGAGTATCCTATTACAACCGTTTTATTTCTTAAAAATCTCTTGCAGCTTATTAGTGAGATCCTGCCCCCGAAGGTCTTTTGCTACAATTTTACCATCGGGATCGATAAGAAAATTTTGCGGAATCGCTTGAATCGAATACAGCAATGCCACCTGATTCTTCCAGGATTTTAAATCTGACAGCTGCGTCCAGGTCAGGTGATCATTGTGGATGGCACCTAGCCATTTATCTTTTGCACCCTGCTGATCAAGTGATATCCCAACAACAGTGAATCCACTGCCTTTATATTTGTTGTAGGCAGCAACCACGTTTGGATTTTCTGCCCTACAGGGTCCGCACCAGCTGGCCCAAAAATCAAGTAGCACATATTTACCTTTAAAATCATGAAGTGATACAGCTTTACCGGATGTGTCGGCCTGGGTAAAATCCGGGGCGATTGCCCCAATCTGTGTAGTTTTCATCCTCGCGATCTCGGCAGCATAGTCTTTGCCTGGTTTAGATGACTGAACTTTTTTGGATAAAGAATTAAAAATCGTTTCCAGCTGATTGACATCTGGAAAAGAACCCGCATAGTTTTGGAGAGCAAATAAGCTGACTAGTGAATTGGGATTGTCCTTTATAAAAGAATAGTTAACACTATTTTGCTCACTGATAATTGAATCACGTGTCTTTTCCATTTTATCTTTGAACTCCCTGGTCGCTTTCCTCTCTTTGGTTGCTTTTCGATAGTCGCTAATCATCATATTCACTTTTTTATTTACTGTTGACATCAAAGTATTCAGACGGGCATTATCTGTATTCAATGGTCCGCCGGAAACCAAGGAGTTACTTGCTGAATCCGGACTGTTTACATCAATATTTCCAGGTTCCAGGTATAGTATAATGGAAACGGTATTTATTGAACGCACACCATCGCCTGATTTGTTCACAAACAGCGTGGCTTGTTGATCTTCGGGAACCGTGCCTGAAAAACTAAATTTACCTTGTTTAATCAAAGTCGAATCCATTTGCCAGCCAGCGGCACTTTTATAGTTCAAATAGGCTTTGGCAGGTGTGTTCAATTCGCCGATTTTTCCATTTATGAAGTAGGTATTAGCCTGCGCGTAAAGCATCTGTGAATATATAGACGCTACGGCGGCGATCATTAAAAATCTAATGTATTTCATGTTTATTTTAGTGTTTGTATCAACGGGATTTCAGAACTTGCTCCAGCTTTTGGGTCAATTCGGAACCAAAAAGATTTTTCCCAATGATCTTACCAGAGGGATCGATTAAGAAATTTTGGGGAACGGCCTGAACGCCATAAAGCAACGCTGCAGCACTGTTGAAACCCTTAAGATCAGAAAGGTGCGGCCATTTTTCAAGTTTGTCATTAATAATGGCTTTTAACCAGGCGCTTTTAGTACCCTGATTATCCAGCGAAACGCTGATGACCATGAAGTTCCTGGAATGATACTTATTAAAGTTGGCGATAATGTTGGGGTTTTCCCGGCGGCAGGGCGCGCACCAGCTCGCCCAAAAGTCCAGCAATACATAACTCCCCCGATAAGCCTCCAGTGATACGGGCTTTCCAGCAGTATCTGCCATCATAAATAGCGGTGCTTCATTCCCAATGGCCGATCGCTTCACATTATCGATTCGTCGCTTGATGTCGATTGCTGAAGGTAAACTTTTGACAGATTTCGTTAAATGGTTATATACAGAATCGACTCCGAAGGGATCGTGGATTACGCTTCCGGCAAACCATCGTAACGGCAACAAAGAGACAGGCGTTGCAGGATGTTGCATGACCCAGTTTTTGCATACACTGTTCGCATAGAAATCGACCATCTTATCAAATTCCTTACTTGCCTGTTGGTATTGGGTGGAATCTTTATGACGGTCCAATTGCATTGTTTTCATCGCCAGCGCAATAACCTTGTGGTCATAATATCTTTTAACCTTTGAAAAAGCCTGATAATCTTTCAGGAAATAGCCCCCTTTTTGAGTGTAGCGATTTAATGAATCGCCAACAATGATGTTTATCATACCGGTTGTAAGGTAAAAATTCAGCCGGTCTCCTTCGTTTGCCATTTGTTTCGACAATGGAGGGTTAATAGATAATTGAGCTTCATGGGGTTCATTGATTGTTCCTGTAAATTCAACCTTCCCGTTATTTACAATTGCACTGTCCATATAGGTTACTTTTTCACCTTTACTAAAAGCGTCATACCATAAATAGATTTTTTTAGGGTGTGCTTTTGCCTGCTTAAGGTCCAGGTTTAAGCGGTAACGGCCTGACATGTTTGTTTGTGCCTTGGCATAAGTAATGTGTAGCATCAACATCAACACCAGAAGTCTGGTGTTGATGGAAGAAAATATATTTAGCTGTAATTTTTTCATAGATGTTTAATAGCCTGGGTTCTGAACCAGATTGTTATTTTTTCCAATCTCTATCGCTGGTATCGGAAATAACGCCGCATTTGATTTCCATACACCAGGTTTTTCTGCACCCAGTACCGCATCAAGCCTGCCTGTCCTTTTTAGATCCAGAAAACGATGGCCCCATTCGCAAAAAAGTTCAACACGTCTTTCCTGTTCAATTGCCAGAAGCAAAGTAGCCTTATCCGCAGCTGAGGTATTCGCTAACCCGGCGCGTTTTCTAATTATATTCAAATCGCTTTGCGCACCGGTGATGTCATTCAGCTGCGCCCGTGCCTCTGAACGGATCAGATACTGTTCGGACAGTCTTAAAACCACATCAAATTGCCTTCCGCCCGATAATGCAAAATACTTGGACGGGTATGGAAAACCAGCTGATGTCCCTATCCAGGAAATTTTACGTACATCACCATTTTCAAACGAGTTGAGCAATTGAGAGCTAACAATAAATTGTGGCTGTGCACCTGCCGAGGGTACAAAATTCTGCGCAATTGCGGGATACCCGACAATGCTAGAATCGTACTGCCATATAGCCTCATTGCTGTTGGCCAGGAAAACCGAATTTAAATCGCTTGATAATCTATAATTGCTACTACCGATGACCAACCCGGATTGTATGAGTGCATTCTGGTAATCTTTATTATACAGATATACCCTGGCTAGTAACGCCCTGGCGGCAAACTGGTTTACTCTCACACGGGAACCACTGGACCTGGAATAATCAGCAGGCAGATTTGCCGCTGCATCCGACAGATCATTGATCATTTGCTGATATACAGATAGAGCAGAAGTTTGTGGCTGACGTCCGGTTACTGCCAAATCAGTCGTGGTGATTAACGGGATATTACCAAAGATATTAACCAGATAAAAGTGGCAAAAGGCCCTGAAAAATTTAGCTTCTGCCATCGCCTGTAATTTAGCTACAGAGGATAGTGTAGCGGATTTTTGAACGCCTTCTATAATCGCATTTGCTTTATAAATGTTAGCATAAGATTCTTGCCAGATTGTCCCCGCGCTTCGATCTGCTGAATTCAACGCGTTACCCTGGTATTGCGGGTAACTGGGATTGGTTAGTTCGTCGCTGTACAAACCGTTTAAATAAGTTAAGCTACCGCTATAAGCTCCACCTTGAGCATATAATGCGATGAGTGCCGAGTTTACCGTTACAGAATCAGAAAAGACTGCTTCTGGAGTAAGGCTGTTCTTTTTCGGCCCTACGTCGACGAGTTTGTTACAACTGCTGAACAGGAACAAAACCAGGGTTACGATAAGCCCAGGTTTGATGCCGGTTTTCCCTAAGTTCAAGCGCAGTCTTGAAGAATGGGTGTGATATAATGCCGGCTTATGTTGAGTGATCTGTTTCATATCCTATTAAAATGAAGCTTGTAAACCTAAAGTGTATAATTTCAATGGGGGAATTCCCGTTCCCTGAGTTTCCGGATCAAATCCTACATATTTTGTTTTCGTCCAAAGATTTTGACCTCTTAAATAAATACTTAAATTTTTGACGCCGATTTCCTTGATGCCCTGCGGAAATTTATAGTTAAGGGAAACATTTTTTAGCCTGATAAAAGACGCATCGCTAACGGTAGCGCTGGACAATTTAAAGTAATTGTTGTAGGCCTGAGCAGCATCGGAACTAGCCAATGTACTATAAGATATGTTATACTTCAGGATATCTTCCGGTAAATTATAGTTTCCACCAGGCGCCGGGAATCCAAATGTATTGAGGTAGCTGTAAATATTATATGCTTTCTGTTTTACAAACTGGAAAAGAAAATCAAGTTGAAACCTGTCAAAAGAAATGCTATTGTTCAGACCACCGTAAAACTTAGGATCTTTCGTACCTAAAATATCAAAATCTCCCTTTTGATTTATGGCTAAGCCAGGGCTAATAAAGCCGTCACCATTAAGGTCAGCTACTTTGGTAATTCCGTTAACCATACCTGTATATTGGTAACCGGACAGGAGGTTCAGTGACTGTCCGATCGCATAACCCTGGCTAAAATAACCGGTCGAATAATATGCAGTTGACAGTCCCGGATAAGCCAGCAATTTATTCCTGGCGATCGTCAGGTTGGCAGAAGTCTTCCAGGTAAAGCGTTTTGAACTTATATTTGAAGTATTCAGTTCGAACTCGAAGCCCCTGTTTTGAACCAGGGTTCCTGGTAAATTACCGGTATAACCGTCGAACCCAGCCTGCGAAGCCACGGGAACACTATAGACCAATAGATTGCTGGTCCTGTTGCGGAAGAAATTTCCGGAAATTGAAATACGGTCTTTTAGCAATCCCAGATCGATCGCCAGGTTAAATTTTTTCGTGACCTCCCAGGAATAATTGCCGTCGTTAACGATACTTGATGGAGAGAGTCCTGTTTGACCGTTATAAGAGGTAAATCCGCTTTGGTATAACTGTGCATATCCATAATCGTTGATCTGGTCATTACCGATGCTGCCGTAGCTGCCTCTCAACTTCCCAAAACTTAGCCAGCTTAAATTGTTTTTGATAAAATCTTCTTCAGAGAATATCCATGCCGCGCCAACACTGCCGAAATTTCCGAAGCGGTTACCTGGCGAGAAACGGGAAGAACCATCTCTTCTATAACTGCCGCTGATAATGTATTTATTATCCCAATTGAAGTTCAACCTGCTGAAAACAGAAGCATACCGGGTCTTTACTGAACCATTTGCGTTGATAAGCGGCGTAATACTTCCCAAATCGTTGTATAAAGCGTCATTTCGGAAAGCACCCAGCAAAAAAAGATCCTGATCGTTATTTGCATTTTGATAAGTTCCGCCAAGCAAAGCTTCCAGTTTTCCTTTACCGAAATTGCGGGCATAGTTTAACTGCGGCTCTATGACAATTAACTCATTGGTTGTACTAATCTTGGTAACCTCTCCGGTTGCCGAGGCGGCATTCGCCGGGTTTTGAGCAGCGATGAGCGTAGCATTAAGTGAATTAACGCCTATCCTGTTATAGCCCAGATCTGTTTTAAAGCTAAAACCGGGCAAAATATTATAACCTACAGTTGCATTCGCCAACAGGTTATTGGTTTTAACGGAATAAACATTTTTTAGAGCTGCTGCAGGATTATTATATCCTGTATACCAGGCCAGCTTTCCGCTAGAATTGTATAAGGGAAGATTTGGAGGTAACGCATAAATCTGATTGATGTATAAGGGTACAATGTTATTGTTATCCTTGGTAAAGCTTACAGCCGTATTAAAAAAGAATTTATTGTCGGCCGTATGATGCTGCAAATTGTATCTCACCTCTGCCCTGTCATCTGCTGAATTCCCAGGTAAAATGGAACCTTCATGTCTTACATTTGCACTAACCAGGAACTGAGTCAATTCATTACCACCTGACAATGTCGCGTTGGCGTTCGTGAAATGCCCTGTATTTCCGAAAAATATCTTCTGAAAATTATTATTACTTCCCGTATTGAATTGCGTGAGATCTGCTGCATTAGACGTGGTTGGCGTTATTCCATCATTTTTAAAAGCCTGATTACGTATAATGAGGTATTGTTCAGCATTAAGCATCGGAAGCATCCGGTTGATTTCACTTATCCCGCTGTAAACATCAACGTCCAGCTTCGTTTTACCCGATCTGCCTTTTTTTGTTGTGATCAGCACAACACCGTTTGCCGCCCTCGAACCATAAATAGCCGTCGCATCTGCATCTTTGAGGATGGATATACTTTCAATATCGTTGGGTGATAAGGTATTCAGCGGGCTTATACCTGTGCCACCCACTATTGGTGGCGCACTGGTAGACGCGCCTGCGGTGCTTTCAATGGGCTGACCACCAAATGGTACCCCATCTATGATATAAAGTGGTAATAACCCAGCATTAATGGTATTTTGACCTTGGATAATAATTCGAAAATTCCCACCAGAAATGCCACTACCCTCAGTAACCTGAACGCCAGCCATTCTTCCAGCCAAAGTTAAGATAGGATTTGAAACTGGCTGTTTTTCGATATCTTCGGCTTTAATCGTGGCAATTGATCCCGTTGTTAGTCTTTTCGTCGTTGTTCCGTAACCGATAACCTGCACGTTATCCAGGCTTGAAACAGAAGCCTCTAACTGGATTGTGGAAAGTTCTCTTCTGGCCTTCACGCTCACCGTCTTATAACCGATGAAGGAGAACAATATGTCCGCATTTTCATCAACGCCGGTAAGGTTAAATTCACCATTACTCGCTGTTATCGCGGTTTTGCCAGTTGCTTTTACCGTAACGGTGACACCAGGTAAAGGAACTCCTTTTTCGTCAATCACCTTACCGTGAACATCTATTAATTCTGTTATTGCAAGCGGATTTTTTCTCTGATTTACTTCAGATTTCCTGCGCTGTAAAAAGATGGTTTTTTCGGCAATTTTATAGGTTAATGCAACATTTTTGAGGCATACAGCAAGCGCATCTTCAAGGCTTGCATTTTTCACATGTACATTGACCACTTGTTTAACATCTTCAGCATCGTAGAAAAAAACAAAGCCCGACTGCTTTTCTACCGCTTTCAACACTTTTTCAAGTGTCGCATTCGTTTCATTTAAAGTGATTTTCTGTCCATATCCTTTGGCGCTGGCTTGTACCAGGGTGATGATGATTATTAGCGTTATCAGTTTCATAACCAGGAAAATTTTTGGAGGGGGCCACGCCTTCGGCATGCCCTTTATAATAGCAGGGAAATTCATTACTTTTGTAAGTATGGGTTAATACGTTTAATAGTTGACCAAATTGTTTTACCGATCATATCGGAAGGGTTAACCCAATAATTCCGCAGGAGTGCTCCGAACCACTTCTGCGTTTTTCAGGAACCCTCTTAGCTTGTTAAAGCGGCTTTCGTAAGTGTTTTTTCATTTCATGTTTGTTTTTGGTTAATTGTTAGGTTGGTTCTTAGGGGGTGACTATAATCTTCTTTCCTTCAATACGGAAATTTATTTCTTTATAGCTTAGGATATCTGAAAGCTTTAACGCACTTATATTTCGTTGGATCTTACCTGAAAACCGGCGATTCGTAATTGTTCCTTCATAGCTGATATCTACATCATACCAACGAGACAATTGGCGCATTACAGTCTGGATGTCAGCATCATGAAATTGAAACAAGCCATTGTGCCATGCCAGGGCTTCATCCATATCGACATCATTAACCACACTAATTTGGCCATCTTTGATCTGTGCTTGTTGGCCAGGTTTGAGGAACTTCTTACTGTCTTGCGTTGTTATTTTTACGCTACCCTCAAACAGGGTGGTCTTTGAAGAAGGTTCATCGGGGTAGGTATTGATATTAAAGTGAGTACCCAACACCTCTACGATTTCGTCGTTTGTACGCACCTTGAATGGCTTTTTGGGATTATGGGCTACTTCAAAATACGCCTGACCGGTAATCCGAACCTCCCTGTTATCGCCTGTAAAGGCTACCGGAAAGGTAATGGAAGAAGCTGCATCAAGCCAGACTTTGGTACCATCAGACAAAGTTAAGGGATATTGACCGCCGCGGGGAGTGGTTAACGTATTGTATTGTATGGTATTGTTGGACTGACTACGGTCGGTATGATAGCTTACCTCATTAGCGGCCCCAATGTCTATTCTCGTATTCCCCTGAAAAGCAAGTGCTTTTGTTTTGGCGCTGCCTATGGCAATTTTTTCTCCGTTAGCCAGGGTAAGTATGGCCTTATTACCTCCAGGGGGAATATCTTGGCTTTGCTGAACAGAAAGTTGCCGGGTTTTATTGGATTTGTCAGTTAAAAAGTATGCGCCAAAAAATATAAATAATAAGAGCGAGGCCGCAACCGCTATACGCGGCCAGATATTAACTTTTTTAGGTAAGTTTATTATTTCGCTGTTATCAATATGTGCTTTTAAATTTGAACGTAAACGTTCTAACTGCAGCAGTTTCGCCTCATATGTGAAATCAGAAGCACCTGCAAATTCGCTTTTTGAATACCAGGCCTCCAGAAGCGCCTTTTCATCGTTTGTTGCACTTCCTTCAAGATACTTTTGTAATACAATTTCCGCTTCAGTCTTTTGCATTCTAATTGTTTGGTTTTATCGCAATTAAATACATGACAATTGAAATGTACCGATACTGGTATTGGCTATTAAAATAAAGTTAAGAAATTATAAATAAAATCTTTCTTGCCTAAAATAAGAGCAAAGGGAATAGAGAACCCAAGCGCAAACGGAGAATTTTCAAGGCATTACGGATCTGAGTGGTAACAGTTAAATCTGAAGTACCAAGCTGCGCCGCGATTTGTTTGTGGGTAAGAAATCCATCCCGGCTCAAAAGAAATACTTCTTTCATGCGGGGCGGTAATGCTGCTATTTCCTTTTCAATCAGTTCCCTGAACTCCTTCTCTCTTAAAATCAGATCTGTGGTATAAGCACCTTCATCTATGAATTCCTGTAATGAGGTCAGGTAATTCGCTTCCCGCTTTTTTTTCGCATAGACGTTAAAAACACGGTTACGGACTGCTGTGAAAAGGTATGCTGATAAACCGGACGTAATACATAATGTACTCCTTTTATCCCAGATGTAAATAAACAATTCCTGGATCAGGTCTTCCACTTCGTCCAAATCACCTAATTTTCTAAGCGCGTGCTGCTGAAGGATACCTTTATACCGGTCATATATTTCAATATAGGCATCCTTATCACCTGATTTCAGGAGCTCAATTAACAGTTCGTCGGAAAGGGTGTTCAGGGATGTCAATATTTTATCGTTAACCGAATTTAGTCAAAGTTCAGGGAAAGATAAAACTATTTATAAATTGCTTTTCTATTTAAGCGTATGATGCATCAGAAAAAAACCAGCAGTTAACCAGAGAGACGGGATATATCTAACAATCAAATCGGTTCGATCTTGGAATGCTAAACATGATGTTAAGCCTCCATTAATCTATCTTCAAAGTTTTCAATAAAAAAACACCTGCATCTTCGGAGCAGGTGTTTTTATAACTGATTATTATAGCAGAATAAGGAAGTTTTTTAAACCAATCTTGATTTAAAGAATTTACCGATATTTAATCGTGCCATTTCCTAATTGCTTTTTTCAGGCAGCAACACCAATCTTATGAAGTTTTTACCGTTTAAATATTTGTTAGCCATCGATTTAATATCTTCAGTAGTCATGCTACTAACATCTTTACTATATTCGTTAACAGCGTCAAGCGGCTCATTATTCTGAACCTGGCCAAGCAGATAATTTTGCCAGAAGTTGTTGGATTTTAGCTGAAGCTCAATAGAACGTTGCGTTTCTGCTTTAAATTTATCTAAGTTAACCTGTAATGGGCCGTTACTTTTGATCTTATTTACCTCATCAAGGGTAGAAGTTATCAATTTCTCAACATTCATAGGGGCGCATCCGAAGGATATGGTTAAATTAAACCTACCCTGCGGCAATTTGCTTGTTTGTGCACGAATACTGGGCGAGTAAACGCCTCCTTCTTCCTCTCTTAACCGCTCTATCAGTCGTATCTCAATAGTTTCTTTCAAGGCATCCAATTTCAAATCATTAGCGAAACTGTAATCAAACAATCCTGAGAAAACCAGCATCACATTGGCTTTGGCCTCTGTTCCTTTGTGAACGGTCTTGGTTATTAATCCTGCGGGAATATTGATGTGCAGATCTTTTGCCTTTTCTTTTTTGTTAAGCGCAGGCAGGCTGGCTACATATTTCTCCAATAAAGGCTTAATTGCCGTAGTATCAATGCTGCCTGTAAACACAAAGGTAAAACCCGAGGCGTCGGCAAAACGTTCTTTGTAAATGGTAAATGCCCTTTCAAGGTTAATCTTATCTAGTGTGGCAATTGTCGGAGAAGCCCTGCGCAGGTTATGATTAGATAATACCGCGCTGACCGTATCATTAAATACGCTGGCGGGATCATTCATCCTGTTCGCAAGCGAGGCTTTGGTACGTGAAACGTAGTTTTTAAATAAGACCGTATCCTTACGCGGTTGTTTAAAATAGGCATACATCAACTGCAGCGCCGCTTCAAGATCTTTCACGTTACTGCTGCCACTTATACTTTGCTGGCGTTCGCCAATAGATGGGCGAACACCAAATTGTTTACCTGACAGATATTTTGACAATTGAGCATTATTGTAATTACCTGCTCCAAAAGACGGAACGAGGTTAGCTGCGTTGGCTGACTGGAAATCGGCATCACTATATAGTGAAGTGCCGCCCGCCGAAATGCCGTTAAACAATATCTGGTCATTCCTGAAATCAGTCGGTTTTAATAAAACCTTAATGCCATTGCTCAAAAATATGGTTGTAATATTTAGTTTTTTATCATGTAGTGTTTTAACAATTTTTCCGGCAACCGGTGATTTATCTAACAAACTTAAATTATTTGTTTCTTCGTGATAAGCGGTTAAATTCTCGCTTTCCACGGCCTTGATCCACGACATAAAAACCTGTTCTGAAGGTAAAGAAGCCTTTTCCTTATCAGGAGCCATGATGAGTACGTCCCTGCCGGTTCCCTTGATAACGGTTTTAATATAGGCATTCAACTCATCAAGGTTTATTTTTGAAAGTGCGTCCTTAACCAGTGTATATTCAAATTCAATACCTGGCGCTGCCGTGCCATGCAGGAAATATTCTACATATTCCTTAACGTAGCTATCAGACCGGGTTTTATTTTTCTCTTTCAAGGCTGACTCTGTCTGATTTAGGTAAGCAAGTTTCACACGTTCCAGCTCAGAAGTTGTAAAGCCATACCGTTTTGCCTGTTCGCTTATGCGCCACGCGGCCTTAAAGCCGGTTTCCAGTTCACCTGGTTTTGCGGTTACCGATACGGAATAATTGTCTAAATTTGCGATAAAGCCGTTTACCCCCGCCCCGGCACGCAAATATGGAGGGTTAGGCTTGCGTTGCAAATCGGCATACCTTTCGCCCAACATCTTATTCAGCAACTGGCGAACAATGAACTCCCGGTAATTTGCAGCTGTATGCAATTCCAATTTAGGCTGCTTGATCATCACCTCCGCATTTGTCGCTGTAACTTCCGGGTCCGTAACTACAATGAACTGATCTTTTCCACTTAGCGGGATATTAAATGCTGGCCTTGGCTTTTCATTAACCGGGTTTTTAAGGTCACTGAATTTAGCTTTAATGGCTTTCTCCATTGCATCTACATCAACATCACCTACTACAACGAGCGCTTGCAGATTAGGCCGGTACCAGTCATGATAAAAACGTTTGAGGGTTTCGGGTTTAAAATTGTTTAATACTTCTTCCGTACCAATTGGCAATCGTTTTGCATAAACAGAGTTATTTAACATTACTGGAAAATATTTACTCCGCATCCTGTCCGCTGCACCTTTTCCAATACGTTTCTCTTCCAGTATAACACCGCGCTCCTTATTTATCTCGGCGGGGTCTAGTGTAGCATCCTGTGCCCAGTCGCGCATAATTTGCAAACCGTTCTGTACAATTTCCGGCTTGTCGGAAGGAATAGGTAACTGATAAATGGTTTCATCAAAATTGGTAGTCGCGTTCAGGTCGGCGCCAAACCTGACCCCTGTTTTTTGAAGATAGTCTACCAATTCATTCTTCGGGAAATTTTTGGTCCCGTTAAAGCTCATATGCTCCATAAAGTGAGCAAGGCCCTGCTGGTCATCATCCTCTAATACCGAGCCTACTTTGTTGGCAAGATAAAATACCACCCGGTTTTTAGGTTCTTCATTGTGGCGGATGTAATAAGTAAAGCCATTAGGCAATTTTCCGGTCCGCACCGCCGCATCAAAAGGTAAGTTTTGCGCCTGGCTTGTGTAGCACAAAACCGTTATAAAGGTTGTAGAAAAAAGTTTTCTTAGGTTCATCAAAATTAGGAGTTGAATATTTTGTTGTTATATTATTGTTTTGTTTCGGAGGTTTTCCCCCTGATAATATCAAGGATACCTTCGTTCTCTATAATCATCATTCCGTGTCTGTCGGCCGTTATACCTTCTGCCAGACGGTAAGTATACCTGGGAACAGTACCTTCCATTACTGTTGGCAGGTAGGTAAAGCGAAAATTAGGGCATCGTTCTCTTAGCGCCTCTCCCACTTCAACAATGTGGGTAGAGATTATAAAGAAACAATTGCGATTGGTAGAAAACGCTTCGGTTATACTTAATGTCGCATCATAGGCATCCTTAACGTTGGTACCCTTAAAAAGCTCATCGAATATCACGATCAGGTCTTTGTCTGCAGCAACCTGTTCCGCAACTGTTTTTACACGCAGCACCTCGGCATAAAAGTGACTATAACCCATATCCAGGTTATCGGATACGTTAATGGAAGAAAACAGACCGTCTTTTACAGAGAAGGTCATCTCATCGGCAGCAACCGGGAAACCCATGTGTGCCAGGTAACAGCTAATCCCAAAGGCTTTCATCAATGTAGATTTGCCTGCCATATTTGCTCCTGTAAGGAAAATAACGTTATTCCCTTTATCCATCGAAAGCGCATTTCCAACAGCGTTACGCACGGTTGGATGAAAAAGCCGCGTAACGGATAAGGTATTGTGGTGTTTTGGCAATGCTTTGGCATAGCAAAATCCCATCCGGGCGGCCACAGTTGCCACGGCTAGATAAACATCCAGCTGACACATCAACTGCAACAGGTATTTCATTTGCCCGTGCAGGCGTGTTCGCAACAAATGATCGTATTTTACAACGTTCAGTAAGCTAAGGTTTGCAAAGTCATTTTCCTGCTTAAGCCAAATCAAATCTTTGTCTTCAAAAATGGTATTTATTGCTTTTATATCGTCTTTATACGGGCTTTCAACATCGGGCAGGGTTGTGGCAAAAGCGCTAAAGCGATTCAGCAATGCTACGGTTTGGCATACATCGTCATGAAGCTGTTGATAAGCTGTACCCTGCGCGGCTACCTGCATTACTTTTTTTGAAATAACCCCCATACCAATGGCCAGTCGGTTGCTGTTGCTACCCGAAGCCAGGTAATTTTCCATTACACCAAACTCGGCCTGGCTAAATGGAAATTTAATGTTATTGCCGGTAAAATATTTAAAGATGCTGCTGCGCTTATTGATGGCATCTGCATCTGTAAGCGGGCGTTGAAACATTTCTTCCATCAGCTTTCTTCCGCCTTCGGTTATCACCTCGTCAAATAACCGCGAAATAGAATTATTTTTATGCCTGCCCGGAATATTCAGGTCATTCAGCGTTTGTTTATCTGCAAAAAAACTCATTATACTCCTGTTTTATTTTTGCGGCTACCAAGAATTTCCAGTATCCGTTCATTGTTGATGATGATCATTCCATGCCTGTCGGCAGTGATGCCTTGCTCTAGTTTATAGGTATAAACTGGTTGGTTTCCTTCCATAAGCGTAGGCAGGTAAACAAAGTTGATGTTGCTGCAATCTTTCCGCAACACTTCCCCCGCTTCTATAATGTGGGTAGATACCACGAATATGCAGTTGCGCTTTTCGGCAAAGGCCTTTGTAATGGCAATAGTGCCTTCGTAAGCATCTTTAACATTGGTTCCCCTGAAGAGTTCATCAAAAACAACAAACAGGTTTTTGCCGGCACCCAACTCTTTTGCTATCTTTTTAACCCGCAGCACTTCCGCATAAAAATGACTGTTACCGCTACTCAGATCATCAGGCAGATTGATGGTGGTATATAAGCCGTCCATCACCGAGAATTCCATTTTCCGGGCAGCCACCGGAAAGCCCATATGGGCCAGGTAAAGCGCTATTCCTAAAGTTTTCATAAAAGTTGATTTACCCGCCATATTAGCCCCCGTTAAAAAAACAATGTTATTTTGAGGACTGATGTCAATGCTGTTGGCAAGGGCATTTTTAACCAAAGGATGGTAAACGCCGCTAAACTTTACAGCGTGTTGTTTGCCTGCTACCGCCATCGGGAATACATAGTTATGTTTCAAGGCCACTTCGGCGATGGATATATATACGTCCAGCCGATAAATACAGTTAAGCAGTTCTTTTATTTGGAGGCGAAGGGTAAAGCGCAGCAGGTTATCATGATCCACAATTTCCACGTGGGATATTTTCACTGTTTGATTCAAGGTTAACAGTGGCGCAATGCCAGGATCGGCCAACAAAGCCGACATTTGGGCTAGCTCCTCGTGGTAAGGGGTATTTATTGCTGAAGATCTAATTTCCGTTATAAAATTATTCAGGGTATGCAGCAGTTGAATGATGGCTGTTATGCCATTGTATATTACTTTATAATCACCATCAGCGGATATAAGGTTGCCTATTTTACGACTGATGTTGTTGTCATCATGCCTAAGCTTAGTACGCTCATCGGTCATGGCCAGGTAAATCTCGGCACCATCAAGCAAATCGGTTTTAAACGGAAATTTCGCCTTAATATCATTGAAGTACTGAATAGTTGCGCTTCGGCTATTAATAGACTGTGCATCGCTAAGCGGGTACAGGAACATTTGCTCCAGTATATCTGCCCCACCCCTGGTATAGGTATTATTATATAGGCTGTATACCGAATCGGTGCCAGGCTTGCCTATAATATTCAGGTCGTTGAGTGTTTGTTTATCGGTATTAAAACTCATTGCATTATGTTTTAACTGTTAATAGCGGTGCGGGGAGACGGCCTTCTACTACCGCTCCCTTTACCACCAATCATCAACCTAACTTCTTCTTCTTTTAAATAATACGATGGCACCTATAATGGCAATAATGGCAGGGATAATCGCTTTGCACAACCACATTAATCCCGTTATTTGTCCACGGGATATTTTGATATCCATATCCCTTGCAGGCTGACGGGTAATATCGCTTGGAAACGCGCCATTGCTAAACCATCTAAAAAGGCCTTGTAAATAGTATTCATTATACTTGCTTTTTGGCCGCGATAATCCGCCATTGCTTGCAAAATCGGCATCTCCCGATACAACTATGCGCTGCTGTTTACCGTTGACAACTCTGCTAAGGGCAACACTAATGGGGAAAATTCCTTTTTCATCACCCTCATCTGCTTTAAAACTCAGGTCCGCTGTTGAGAGATCGAGCGAGCCTACATTAACCGGCACGGGTACATCAGACGATGCGTCGCCCCCGGATGCCGCTACGAGTCCACCACCTAAAGTGGAAGGTGATGCTGTGCCATTTGCTTTGACCGGAGCAGTCTTTTCTTTAATACTGCCCGGCGCAAACATTTTATTCCAGCCACCTGCAGTACTCATTAACAGGGGTGTAATTTTAAAACCGCCGGTAGGCTGATAATCAACTGCGGCGGCACCTTGCACACTTACAGTAAGACCGACTTTTTGCATTCTCGCCAGGTTTGAATCTATTTCGACGGCAGATTTATTCAATTTAGCGTTGATGAAACCAGGAGTAAGCATTTTATCTGGTTTAACCAGTATACCACCCTTCAACTGCACACCCAATTGCTTCAACAAAGGGTTAAGTAATTGCTGTCTACCGGGCTCACCAACAACCAGCATATTGCCGCCTTTGTTAATATAAGCTGTAATTTTAGCCAATTGATCCGAGGTAAATGGAATGGTAGGATCGCCAATTACGACAATATCGGTGTGCTCTGGAATGTCCGTTTTATTCAGTTTTAATGTATCAACATCAAAACCCTGATTCACCAGTGCATTACGACGGGTTTTTAAGCTGCTAAACGATTGGTAATCCCGATCGACCGGGCTGTCAATGCCCCGCTCTTTGTTACCCGTTATAAAAATAACCTTTGATGCGGGCATAATTAACCTTTTCAAAGCGGCGTTCATTTCCGCCTCACTCGCATATGAATCCTGCTCATTCATATAAAAACGCAGATAGGTGCTTTTACCCTTATATTCCAATTTTCGTACCAGCAGGAAACCTTCATCTTTAAGATCAATCTGTTTTTGCAACTGAGCGGGAGGCATAAACCGGTCGGGATCAATGCCTGTGGTTATTGCCGTTTGTTCGGCGATTTTATCAACGTCAGTAACGCCCTTCAGGTTGGGATTATACTTGAAAGTATAATAATTGGTATCAACAGGCTTTTGATAGTAGTAAACGTAATTCATATCCATACGCGGTATGAAACGCTGGTAGCTTTCTAACCTGCCCAAATCCATATTTCTGGATTGCGGCAACACATTATACAAGTTTGGCGCAAGCATATTTACATAAGTTGTAACTTTTAAAGGGCCTTCAATCTTTCCGGCAATTTCCTGACTCGGCTTGCCAATGGTCAGAGATTTACGGTCGGTGGTATCCAGGTAGCCCGTAAATAATGGTCTGGATGTAATATAGCCAAATGTTAAAGCCACAACCGCCAGTGCCACATAACGGCCAACTTTAACTGACCAGGGCTTACGCTCCCGTTGATTCTTTAATTTTAATACGCACAGCGTTAAAAATGATGTGATAATAATGAGGTAGTAAATAACGTCTTTAGTGGTAATAAGTCCTGCAAGCATCTTTTCAGTACGACCTGATATAGAAAGAAAATAGGTAAGATCACGCACGAAATCGTATTCCTGACCTATAACGCCAACATAGCGCATAACAGCAAATACGGCCAGTGTACTTATAGCAGCAACTACCTGATAGGTAGTGAGGCATGACATAAACAGGCCGATAGCAGCATAGGTACAGATCAGCAGATACAGTCCGAAAAGACCTGAAAGTATCAATCCAAAATCAGGATGAACAACAAAAAGAGCGCCGATTAGTCCGTAAATTAGCAATATCGCGATTAGCGTTAAACCGTAGGTTATAATGGCGAAGTATTTACCTAAAATGATTTCACTTAGTTTAACCGGCGATGACAGTAAAAGTTTAATGGAACCACTACTGGTTTCCCGGCTCATCAGGCCCATGGTTAAAATAGGTAGATACAGGTAAATATATCCTTGCATCGCGCTAAACAGTCCGTATTGACCATTGAATAGTGCACCGGTTATAGGCGTAGTTTGATAGCCCAAAGACAGTGTGGTACGTATTTGCTGGAGGTTATCTAAAAAGGTAAACCCACATTGTATCATGAATATGGTAAGCACTAACCAAGCCACAGGCGAATAAAACAGGATGCTGAGTTCTAACTTGGCTATTTTAAATATCTTTCTCATTTAATAATCTTCTTATTTTTTGTTTGATAATTGTGCAAAGACTTCATCAAGTGAGCCTTTTTCTAACATGATTTCTTTGAGCTCCCAGCCTTTCTGCACACTCATGGTAATTATCTTTTTGGTTATATCTGGCGAGGCATTAAATCGCAACCTGATGCGGCGGTCATTAAGCTGATCTACACCAGTAATTCCATCTACGGCACCCAGTTCCTCCATAGATGGCGGGTTATCCATAGACACCAGCATGGTATCAGACATAATATAATTGTTAAAAGCGTCCATGGTATCGGCAAATACCATTCGGCCATTTTCAATCATTCTGATGTCGCGGCATATGGCTTGAACTTCCGAAAGAATGTGTGAGGAAAATATCACTGCACGTTCTTCGGCTATTTCCTTAATCAATTTGCGCACTTCCAGTATCTGGTTCGGGTCTAGTCCGTTCGTTGGCTCGTCCAGCACCACCAGTTTGGGTTTATGTATAATGGCCTGGGCTATGCCCACACGCTGACGGTACCCTCCGGAAAGGTTACGTAGCAAACGGTCTTTAAAATGAGTAAGCCCACATTTCTCCATCACTTCGGCTACGGAACCTGCGATATTACGCTTGTCAATATTTCGGATTTCGCCGCAATAAGTAAGGTATTCGCCTACCGTAAGTTCCAGGTAAAGCGGTGCATTTTGCGGCAGAAAACCTAATAGTTTTTTGGCTTCTTCGGGTTGCTGTCTAATGTCTATACCATCAATATAAACATTGCCTTCAGTTTGGTTAAGCACGCCGCATAAAATGTTCATCGTCGTTGATTTGCCTGCACCGTTTGAACCCAACAAACCCAGAATACCGGTTTTGTCTATCTCAAAATTAATATCGCGAATGGCCCAGTCACGGCTGTAACGGTGCGAAAGGTTTTCTATTTTTACAATGCTTTGCTTCAATTTATTTTTCTTTAATATATAATAATCCAATCCGGAATGGTTTTTAGACCATTTCGGATTGGCATTTTCTTGAATTATTTTACCGTTATGGATTGTTCACCATGCCCGGATTTTGGACAACATAACTTGGGGGCAGGCGCAACGTGAGCCTGTTTGGCGTCAGCGTGTAAGTGGTGGCTTGCGTAGCATCAGTATAAAGAAAGTGCTGCGCCGCCGGCTGTCCGGAAAATATCGGATCGGTTGACAGGCGTCGCATATCAAACCAGTGATGCCCCTCCACAGCAAATTCCCTGATCCTTTCCTCAATAATAAATTTAACCAGCGCAACATTATCTGTCGTTACGCTAGCCGGAACGGCAGCCTCAGCAGCTGGAATCCGGTGTGTGCGTAAAGTCGTAACGTCGGCCACTGCGCCGGATAGATTTCCGGTACGGGCCTCTGCTTCAGCCCTCAACAGTATCAGATCAGGCAACTCTACTCCAATGCGTATAAATTTTAGGTTGGTCCTCTGCAATCTGCCACCAGGAATCTCTGTTTTTTGATCCGACCTTAGGTTGGAGTAGAACTTTAACCTCCAATCGTTCGCGGAAAACAATCCAATTGTTTTTGACGGTATCGTTAAAAAATCTGTCGGAAACTGGTTACCACCATAGGTACCTGCATAGGTAAACACTGCCCACAGAGATTCTTTAGTATCACTTGCGTTTGTAAAGGGTGAATTCGGACCATAGTAAGGATCGATAGGTAAGAATGATCCGCCAGAAGCCATCGTTACATTATAATCATATAAAGTCGGTGGGGTCTTCATTGCAGCCATATCTGTAAATGCCTTGTTTAGCATAGTTAGGGCTTCGTTATATTTACCCATGAACAGGTATATTTTCCCCAGCATCGCCTCAGCAGCGCCTTTTGAAATGCGGGTTTGCACAGCAGACTGAACAGGCAGGTTAGCAATAGCCTCCGTAAGATCACTGATCATGAAATCATAGTTTCCCTGAACAGTCCCCCGGTCGAAAGTTGCAACAGTTATATCGGCTGTTTTGATAATTGGGAAACCTGGGTCTGAACCAGCTGTACTTGCATTATAGGGTCTAGTAAAATAATTTACCAGTTGAAAGTTCGTGAACGCCCGCTGCGCCATCGCTTCAGCTTTAAGCTGCACTTTTTGCTGTTCGGTCCCACCTGTTGAACTTGCTGCCTCATTTATGATCTTATTGATGGTATATAGATTACCCAATAAAAATGACATGAACTGGGCTCTGCTTGAATTGCGGTCATTTGGCTGATCTACCAACGTAAAAACATCTGCCTCCCATTGAAACATTGCCCGTGCGCCCGGATAAGCCGAATAAGGAATATTATAAGCGTAAGCCTCGGCCGAAACCTCATCACCCATAATCGCTGCAGGCGTATAAATACCAACGTTTCCTCCTCCAAGCATATAAAAATTAGAGCCGTTCATTAACTTGTTATAATCGTCGTAGGTAACAGCCACAATGTTTCCCTTTGGTATTACTTCCAGATAGCTCTTTTTGCAGGAACCCAGTATAAGGGAGAACAGGGCGAAAGTGGTGGCTATGACATATTTGTATATTTTCATCTTCTTTTCTGTTATTGGTTAGAAATTAATGTTAGCACCCAAAGTAATCGTATGCTGATTAACCGGCATTATACGTGTGCCGCCGTAGTAAGCATTAGGGTCCTGAAATTCGGGATTGATTCCAAATTTGTTTGCTTTCCAGAGCAAAACATTGTTTAGCTGTACGCGTAATGACGCGCTTTCAATTTTTAACAAGCGTAAAACGCCGGGAGAAAGGTCATAACTAAGCGATGCATCGTTTAACTTCAGGTAAGAAGAACTTACTACATTAATATCAGCAGCGGTGTAAAACTGGGTACTGCGAACGCCATAGGGTTCTGAGGATAGATAGCCTGGGATGTTGGTGGTTTTTTCATCTCCCGGCTTTTGCCAGCGTTGCAAAAACTCAACATTCAAATTTCCGCCCAAATTGCCTGTTGTACTGATAAAGCCATTGTAAGTCGGGTTCACATCTCTGCGCATTAACCCGCCAAGGCTGTAATACATATTTATCGCAAGACGAAATTGTTTGTACCTGAAATTATTGCTTATACCGCCATTTAGTTTAGGAATGGTAGTACCCATATATATCAGGTCATCCCGTGTAGGTTTATTGGGGTCGGAGGTAATTGAGCCGTCTTTTAAATATACCTGCGGGTAACCCTTGTCATTCAACCCGGCATACTGATAGGCAAAAAGCGAATTACGGGAATAGCCAACTATAGATGTTCCGCTTATTAAGTTAATTGGCGCAAGTTGAGAACTTGTAGGTATTTCATATTCGACTATCTTATTTGTATTGCGGCCCAAATTGAGGCTGGTCTGCCAGGTAAAGTTTCTGGATGTAACATTTAGACTGTTAAGGGTTATATTGAGACCTTTGTTAAGCATCTTGCCAAGATTTGCCGTTGAAGTGCTTGAACCTGTAAAATAGTTAACCGGAGCGTCGCCGAGTAGGTCAACTGTTTTTTTGTGGTAATATTCAACAGAACCAGAAAGGCGTGATTTTAGAACGGCGAAATCAATACCGATATTAGTGGTATACGTAGCTTCCCAGCTTAGTTTGCTGTTTCGCGCACTTGCCAGCTGGTAAGCGGGACCGCCAATAAGCGGATATTGATAATTGGTTGTTTCTGCCCTTAATACGTCAAAAACAGTAGCGGCGGCACCTAAATATGGAGAATTTCCCATGACGCCGTATGTACCACGCAGGGCCAGTGCGTCAAGCCACTTAATCCCCTCCATAAACTGCTCGTTTTTAAGGTTCCATTTAACACCAGCGCTGTAAGAAGGCTTGTTTTGGGCAGATACATCGCTACCGAATAAATTACTATGGTCTGTTCTCCAGCTTCCATCAAGGCTGTATTTGTTGTTTAAGGTGTAGCTGGCCAATGCAAAGTAAGAACTGTACCTGGTTGTCGTCTGTTCATCTTTAAATGGCTGATTTACAAAACCGCCAAAGCCACCAATAGTTCCGAACACACCCTGGTTTAATGTATAATAATCCAGTAATGGGTAGGATTGCAGTTGTGCATCATAGCCATAAATCGATTTGATACTTCCAGTGCTCAATAACTCATTCGCTTCCTGTCCGCCTTGTATCGATAACAGGTCTTTACCGCCTCTGCCAGAATAGTTATAAGACAATTGGTTACGCACGGTCCAGCGACGCTGGTTGTTATTGGCTGCTTCGTAATATTCGCCATCAACGGGGATAAGGTAGGTTGGTGGGTCGCCTGCAAAAGTGTTATTAAGCAATTGTTTACGGTAACTGTAGGCTTTATTGTCCCTGCTAAATATCATTGACGTTGGCGATACAGAATAGCCATAGGTACCCAGATATTGCAGTCCTTTCCATAACCTTACGGTTGCGTTACCGACCACATTGACAACGTAAGAATTCGTTTTATTATTGGTATAACCTAACTCGTCAAAAGGTTGGTAGGTTCCCATATCGATGCCACTTTGTGCAGAAAAATCTTTAATCACATCGGGCGTCCAGCCTGATAGGTATGGCAAGTTGATGTTGTTCCCGTTTGCATCTTTGAACAACTGGTAAGGTAAAACATCAGCTCCAATTGTGAGGCCTCCTTTTGATGAATTAAGGTTATTAGCCAGTTGTGTATTCAAAGAGAACGAAAAACGATCATTAGGCGTAAAGGATTGGCTGAGGTTTATTTTATAGGCTGTGCTACCGGAACCTATTGTTGAGGATCGCGAATTGGCATAACCTAAAGATCCGTAAACCGAATAGGTACGAGTACCTCCCGAAGCGGAAAGCGTATGGTTTGTGGTGTAGCCATTGCGGTACCACAAATCTTTAACCTGGCTGGAATTATCTATTCTGGCCATACTATCTAACTGCGCACTTGCAGTTGCTGCCGATATTAGTCCCTGGTTTTGATTATAAAGCACCTGCAAACTTGGTGCAATAGGACCATAAAAGTTATAAGGGCTGTTTATCGAGCTATAGTCATAGGTTACCGGATCAAATAGTTGTTTGGCAACGTCAATGTACTGGCTGCTGCTTAAATATCTTTTGCGTGCATAATCAAAATCAGGCTTGCCGTCAAAATTAACGAACCCGTTATAGGAGATTTTTAAATCCTGGTTCTTTCCTCCCGATTTAGTTGTTACAACTATTACCCCGTTTGCAGCTTGTGCTCCCCAGATAGCGGCGGCGGCAGCATCTTTTAGTACGGTAATATCTGCGACGTCATCAAGGTTTACTACGCTAAAATCAGGTACAATTACGCCATTTACAACGTACAAAGGCTGCGACTTTAAGCGAATGCTGTTGTCACCCCTTATCACAGCCCTTTGTGTTTTCGCTCCTGTAGTCGGATCGGAATCATAGCCATTTACCGAATAAGGTGTAAGTAGCATTCCAGGTATTTGCCCCTCTAACCTGCTCACCAGGTCTAATGAACTTGAACGATTTGCGAAAACTTTCATATCTGGCTTCGAGAACGAGCCTGTAGCACGTTCTTTTGATAATTTTTGGTAACCAGTTTGAACCTGAACTTCAACCAGTTGCAGGGTGTTAACACGCAATACAATATTTTGAAATGGCGTATTTTCAGTAACCTTAAATGTCGCTAGTTGATATCCGATATACGATACGCCTAACTCATCCCCCACTTCTGCGTCAAAATTAAAATTCCCTTTTGTGTCAGTAATGTAGTTTATGTCGCCGGAGGTAACAGGTGACTTTTCTTGAACAGGAACCAGTTCCCCATTTTTGCCTTTGACTACAACAGGAGCCAGAGCCACTGAGTTACGGGGATTACGCACCCGCTGGCCGTTGGCTTTTTTTATAAAAAAAATCGTTGCGCCGCTTAGTGGATTACCTAAAGTGTCGGTCACAATACCTCTTACTGGGACAGCAGAGAATAAAAACGATCTAATTTTTTCTATAACTGATGCCGTGGCAGGCTTTAAAATGATGTTGTTACCTACGATGGAATAGGTAGCTGGCAAACCCGCAAAACAAGCGTCGAGCGCTTTTTCAATAGGCGCGTTATTTATACTTACACTTATAAAAGGAACCTTTAATTTATCCTCATCATAAATAAAGTTATAGCCTGTTTGCTTTTCTATTTTTAGCAAAATCTTTTCTAAAGGTGCGTGTTTCTCATTAAGGGTTACTTGGCTGAGGCTTTTTGCACTGACCTGTAGTAGACCGATTAATAGCAATAGTGTTGACAACTTCATAATTCTAAGGAGTTGTTGAAGGTTAGGCCATGCCACAGGCACAGCTATTAATATAGCACGAAATTTCATTACATTTGTGATGTTTGGATTAATACACTAAACTCAGTTCAAAATTTGTTTTCCCGGAAACGGGAAGGGTTAGTCCAAAAGCTTCCGTGGCTGTGCGTCAACACAGCTGCGGTTTTTTATGGCTCCCCTGTGCAGCTAGATTGGTTGTCGTAAATAGTGGGTCATGTTGGTTTGGTTTTTAGGTGGTTGATAGTTTAATTAATTATTTTTTATTTCTTCAGTATCGTAATCTTCCTGCCCTCGGCTTTAAATTTTATACCTAATTTATTTAGTATTGTTAACACTTGCGACGCGTCAGCTGCGCGCTGCACTTTACCTGTTATTGCTACATCAGGCACATCGCCCTCATAAGCCACTTCAACATCGTACCACCTTGCAAATTGTCGCATTACGGTTTGCAAGTCAGCACGTTTAAACCTGAAGATGCCATTCTTCCAGGCCATGGTTGTTTCTATGTCAGCATTACTTACACTAATTGGTAAAGTATCACCACTCCCTTTTACAATGGAGCGTTGGCCGGGCTTCAAGCTGATGTTGTTGCCAACATTGGATACCTTTACGCTTCCTTCCAGTAAGGTTGTAGTGGTCGATCCCTCATTATTATATGCGTTAATATTAAAATGGGTGCCCAATACCATGACTGTTTGCCCCCTACTGATTACTTTAAATGGCTTTGCCTGGTTATGGGCAACTTCAAAATAAGCTTGTCCAGTAAGTTCAACTTTACGGTTTGTACCTTTAAAGACAACAGGATAACGCAAGGAAGAATGCGCATCCAATGTAACTTTGGTTCCGTCAGACAGTATGAGTTCGTAAGTACCGCCAGCTGGTGTAATAATCTTATTTTGTTCCTCTATGCTATTATCAGCAGCGGGACGGATGTTGTAAAGTACTTTTCCGTCTGCCGTTTTATTAATCGTAGCACTACCCTGCTTAGCTACCTGACCGTTTTGCGCATCGGTCAAGACTACCTGCTGGCCGTTGCCTAAAATTAATATCGCCTTATTGCCACCCGGCTTAGCAATCCGTGAAATTTCATTAATAACCTCATTCTGTTTAACTTCCTGGTAATTTGACAGGTAAATGCCAACAGAGATAATGGCAAGCAATATTGCAGCGGCGGTGGCTATGCGGTACCAGGTACCGAAGCGTCTAACCTTCGCACTGTTAACAGGAAGTTTTTTCCAGATGTTATCAAGGTCGCTTTGCCTTTCCTCAATAGAGAGTTGTGGTACATTTTTTTGCTCAAATTGTAAATACCAGGCTTCAACCAATGCTATTTCATTGTCCGAGGCATTTCCTGCATTGTATTTTTTTATTAATGAGGTAATTTGTTGATCTGTCATAGCTAATTATCAGATTTTCATCCCTAATTAAATACATGACAGGAAACTGGTGGGGTAAGGGGTAGACAAAAACAAAATAAATTAATATTTGTTTAAAATTATTCGAAAATCTATATTCTGCTTATTAAAATAATATAAGCAATCAAACTGAGCCGCATTCTAAGAATTTTCAGGGCATTTTTTATTTGTTTTGTAACAGTTTGCTCAGAAATACCAAGTTGCTCAGCGATTTGTTTATGCGTTAAGTTTGATTTACGGCTCAATTCAAAAACTTCCCGCATTTTTGCGGGGAGGGCCGCAATTTCTTTATCAATTATTGCGCTAAATTCATTCTGCCGTACCAGATGATCAGCCGGAGGCACAAAATCTTTAGCAAAGGCTGATAATGAATCCATGTATTTGGATTCCACAACGCGGTGTTCAATAATGTTGAGCACCCTGTTACGTATTGATGTATATAAATAAGCCGGCAAGGTTGTGGTTAAAAAAATATCTTCCCTTTTTAACCATAAACTGGTAAACAAATCCTGCACAACATCGTTAGCAGCATCCCTGTCACCTAATTTTTTATATGCATGGGTATGCAACGACCACTTATACCGATTATAGATTTCAGTGTAGGCATCCTGGCTACCCTTCCGAAGTAAGGAAATAAGAACATCATCAGTAGTGTCGACCAGGGAAACCAATTTCATAAATTAAGTTAACACTAAGATAAAGAAAATTTAATGGAAACGTAGTGATGTACCCATATTCAGAGTTGTTATTGTGACAACCGCTATAATTTATCGGCTACATGAAAGAAGAATTGACGCGAAAAGATTAAGTCACTCGTTAATTAGCATTACTTTGTTGCTCCAAAAAGGTTCGCCAACAATAGTACCTATTGGCGATTTGGAACATGGTTATTATTTTCTTCGTTCATTGGTTAAAATATGTAGGTCTGGGCGGCTTTTTAAAAAATAACCACGGACGTACCGTTAGCTTGCGATTAAAATATTGACAAAGCACGATACATCCGATGGTAAAGTCACACTTTAAGTATTGAATCTAGTAGCCAAAAATCTCCTCCAGGCTTAATTTAGTCACCCTGCCAAACTTTTGCATATCTTCCAATTTTACATTTTTCTCAGCAGCAATGATGCAATACTTATAAGATTTTCCAGCTACATGTTCTTTATGGAAGGTTTTAATATCTGCAAATCTTAATGGCTTTAGACCTTCATATAAATCAATTCTGGAATCATGATCCAAACCTCTCCTCTTATCCCCAAAATAAGCTGAAATAATTCTTTCGCCAGTAATCCTGTTGGTTTCCAGTCCGTTCAATGTATTATTTTTAGAAACTTCAAAAGACTGATCTATCTCAGGAAGATCTGCCAGCAGCTCATTCATACTTTTTACAGCCTCGTTCATTTTATCTGCCTGACTTCCCACATAAGCAGTCATCACATTCAACCTGCCTTTTTTGTTGGGAGAGAGGTAAAACGCTTCAGTAGAATAGGCCAGTCCTTTAGATTCCCTGATAGACTGGGCAACGACCGACTCTATTCCATCACCAAAATAACTATTAAACAAGTCTATCTTCGCCTCCAGTTTCGGATCAGAGGGTTCGGTGTTGCGAAGCCAGGAAACTTCAGCCTGAACCATGTCATAATTCACAAAGTAAACCTCATTCGTATCGGTCAGCACTGAGCTATATTTTCTGGCTACAGGTTCAGGGAGAAATTCTTTTGGTAAGTAATGGAGTTTTCTTAGACCGGCCGTAAATACGTCCATCGTTTCAGGGCCAAAATAAGTAACGATATGTTTGTACTTACTGAAATTGTGTAGCTGGGATAGCAATTGCGCTGAGCTGATGCTTCGGATTTCATCATTACTCAAGTTGGTGTTAAAAGGATTTTTTGGTCCATATTGGGCATAGCTCTTGAGGCCAGCCTGAATATAATCTTTATCAGACTTGCTGTTCTCCCTTTCTTGAAAGATCGCATTTTTTAGCTCGGTTAATGCCTGCTCATCGGCTTTACAGCCAGCAAAGACTTGTTCGGTTAAACGTACAGCCTGATAAAAATTCTCCTGCAAACCGCTTATGGTAATGCTGGCATTTTCGGTCCCAACATTGAAGCTATAGGTACAGGCAATGTTGTAGAATTGTCTTTTAATCTCTTCTGCACTGAATTTTTCTGTGCCCAGGAACGGAAGGTACTGCGCTGCGTAATTCAATAAGGGTAAATTCCAGTTGCCGATATCAAATCGATAGGTTAAACTGAAGAGACTATTGTCTGTATTTTGCACGGTAATTACATTGGCAATCCCTTCTTTGCTAAAATTAAGGTCTTTTCTGTAATCCAGAAACTTAGGCAGGATGGGTTTAACAGGGAGCAGGGACAGTGCTTTAGCAAATTCAGAAGTGGCCAGTGCATTGGTTTTAACTGGCGTTATCTGTGGTTTTTCAACTTTCACCATACTTTTATCTGCCCCCTGATGCTTATAGGTGACGATATAATTATCAAGAAAAAATTGCTTAGCGAAAGCTACAACTTCATTTTTAGTAATGCTTGCCATAGCATCCAAACTAGCTAATGTATTGTCCCAATTAACGCCCCGGTTCAGGATGAACTCGCGCATAATGGCATTAACACGGAAGCGGTTCTGGCTTGATTCTTTCAACAGATCCAGCTTTTTATTAGCTACCGTGGCTTTTATTAAGCTTTCATCAAAATCACCATTTTTAAGCAGGGCAATCTGATCCAGCAACAAAGCTCTGGCCTGATCCAATGTCTGACCCTTTTTAGGCTGGGCAGTTAAACTGAAAACGCCATAATCTTTCATCTGCTGATAACCCCCATCAGCGTACTGAACTTTCTGCTGCTGGTTTAGATTAATGTCTGCCAGGCCGGCCTTCCCGTTAAACAGGATGCCCGAAATCAGGGATAACATTTTACTTTCGGATGTCGACTGGGCTGCTCCTCTAAAGGATATTTTAACACGCTCAGCACTTGGACCATATACATCAACTTGCTCGATTTTTGTTATTGGTTTTTCGGGTGCAGGATTGTACAGTTCCAATGGTTTAGGTTGCATGTAGGCGAATGAACGGTCTATTTTCTTGATGAGTTCATCGGAAACAAAATCACCGGCAAAAACCAGGAGCATATTGTTTGGGACATAATACTTATTGTAATATTTCCTGATTTCTACCAATGATGGATTTTTCAAATGTGCTATGGTGCCGATAGTAGTTTGCTGCCCGTAATTATGCGTCGGAAACAATTTTGCAGAGGTTTGCTCTTCAATCTTTCTGTCATCATCGTCCAGTCCTCTATTCTTTTCTTCATACACGGCTTCCAGTTCAGTATGAAAAAGGCGGAATACCGGATTACGGAAACGCTCTGCCTGCAAAGCCAGGAATTGGTCGGTTGCGTTGGAAGAAAAATCCTCATCGTAGACGGTTTCTTCATTCCAGGTATGCGCATTGCTGGATTTCCCACCAATCGATTTCATCATTTTTCCGTACTCACCAGCAATTGAATAATTGGACGCTTCGCCGGATACCTGGTCGATTTTAGCATAAATCTCCTTGCGTTTTAGCAGATCGGCTGTCTGACGATATTTTTCATACAATATTTCTATGCTATCGAGTAATGGTTTTTCTTTAGCATAATTTAACGTTCCAAACTTGTCGGTTCCTTTAAAAAGCATGTGCTCCAGGTAATGCGCCAGACCGGTAGCATTTTTAGGATCTGTATTGCTGCCTGCCCTCACGGCCAGTTTAAATTCAACGACCGGTGCTTTGGCATTTTGAGATAATACTACCGTGAGGCCATTCTTCAAAGTGTAGAATCGCGATTTGGTAGGGTCATTGGTTACATACTTATACGTATAACCGCCGGATGTGGCTTCCTTCCACTCATAAGACTTTTGCGCTATTAGCCTGAAACAAGCAAATTGCAGTATGGCAAACAACAGGAATTTGTATTTCATGCGAATAATTTTTCTAGAATTTAGTAGCCAAAAATCTGCTCAAGGCTTAATTTGGTTACCGGGCCGGTATTTTTCATTTCCTCTATTTTAACATCTTTTTCAGAAGCCATTATGCAGTAATAATAAGGCTTGTTTGCAACCTTTTGCTCATGGAATACCTTAATATCTGAAAAGTTTAATGCTTTCAAACCTGCATACTGTTCGATCCTGGAATCGTGGTCGATACCCAATTGCTTATCCCTGAAGTATGCCTTGATGATCTCTTCTTTATTAATCCGCTCAGTTTCTATTTCATTTAATGCATTGGCCTTAGCAACTTCAAACGTGTGATCCTCTCTTGGTAAATTGTTCAGCAATTCGTTCATGCTATTAATGGCATAACCCATTTTATCGGCCTGACAGGTGAGGTAGGCAAACATGGTATATTCCTTAGCTTTTTTCTTAGGCGATGAATATAAGGCACCGGTAGAATAAGCAAGCGCTTTTGAGCCCCTGATGGTCTGGAAAACGACCGAACTCATACCCTGGCCAAAATAACTGTTGAACAAATTAATCTTTGCAGCTTGAGTGGGATCATAAGGGCCGCCATTATTGTGTACCCAGCAGACCTCGGCCTGTACCATGTTGTAGGGTACAAAATAAACCTGGGCCTTATCCATTGTGGTATAATTAAACTTTTTAACTACTGGATCTGCAGCAAATGTATCGGGCAAGGGATGAAGCTTTCCAATATCAGCTTTAAAAGCGGCTAATGTTTTAGGCCCATAATAGGTAATGGTATGCTTGTATTTACTAAAGTTGTGGATAATTGACAGCAGGTCTGCTGATGAAATATTCTGAATCTCTTTATTGCTCAGTTTATCGTTAAAAGGATTATTTGCGCCATATTGTGCATAAATGCTCATACCCCTAAAAATTTCTTCCTTGCTCAATTTGTTATTTTCCCGTTCTTTAATTATCCCATTTTTAAGTTCGGCCAAAGCCTGTTCATTGGCTTTACAGTTTGCGAAAATGTATTCGACAAGCTTTACGGCTTTATCAAAGTTCTCCTGCAAACCAGTGATGGAAATGGTGGCACTTTCGTTTTCTACAGAAAAGTTATAATCGCAGGCAATCGTATAAAACTGCCGCTTAATCTCCTCTACGGTATATTTATCGGTACTTAAAAAATTAAGGTATTGCGCAGCATAAGGCAATAACTTCAGGTTCCAGCTGCCGATATCGAATTTGTAAGACAGGCTAAACAGGCTATTCTCTACATTTTGAACGGTCACCACATCGGCAATTCCTACTTTATCCAAATTCAAATCCTTTTTATAATCTAAAAATTTGGGGGAGATTGGTTTCAGGGACATTTTGTAAATATTCTTCGCAAATGTTGATATTGCGGAGGGGTTGGTATTTACCGGCGTAATGGTTGGTTTTTCAACTTTGAGGGTCTCTTTATCTTCGCCCTGGTGCTTATAAGCAACTACATAATTGTTTTTGAAGAATTTGTTGGAAAATTCTACAATTTCCTTTTTGGTAATTCCGGCCATCGCCTCGGGCATATTTAAGGTCTTGTCCCAGTTTATACCCCGGTTTAGAACAAACTCCGTAACAATTGCATTTACACGCATGCCATTATCGGCAAATTCATAAAGTAAATTCAGCTTGTTATTGGCAACAATAGCCTTGATAAGACTTTCATCGAAATCACCATGTTTAAGACGTCCGATTTGCCCTAGCAATAGATTTTGAGCCTCATCCAGACGCTGTCCTTGTTTAGGCACGACATACATACCAAATACGCCATAATCTTTCATCTGCTGATAGTTTGCACCCGAGCTTTGGACCTTTTGCTGCTGGTTTAATTGAATGTCGAGAATACCAGCCTTGTCGTTTGACATAATGCTTGAAATGAGTTTAAGCAACATGCTTTCCTTGGTATTTTGAGCATAGCCCCTATAAGAGATCTTAACGCTTTCCTTATTCGGACCATAAACATCAATCCGCTGAACTTTGGTCAATGGCTTTTCAGGGGCTGGATTATATAGCTGAAATGGCTTTGCCTTCATGTAGGCGAAAGCGCGGTCAACTTTTTTGATCATTTCGTCCGGAATAAAATCACCGGCAAAAGCTACTACCATGTTATTAGGAACATAATACTTGTTATAATACTCCCTGATGGCAGTCAATGATGGATTTTTCAAATGCGCTATGGTACCGATTACGGTTTGCTGTCCATAATTATGGGTAGGAAACAATGCGGCTAAAACTTTTTCATCCGTCTTTGCATTATCATCGTCCAATAGGCTATTCTTTTCTTCATAAACGGCCTCAAGTTCAGTGTGAAAAAGACGAAATACAGGATGCCTGAAGCGCTCGGCTTGTAATGCCAGGAACTGATCTACGGCATTGGAAGGAAAGTCTTCATTATAATCTGTTCCTTCATATAGCGTATGCGCATTGGTGGTTTTGCCTCCGATTGATTTCATCATCCTGTCATATTCATTGGCAATTGCAAAATTTGAGGCTTCGCCAGAGACTTTATCAATTTCTGCGTAAATTTCCTTCCTTTTTACCGGATCTACCGTTCTCCCGTATTGTCCATATAAGGAATCAATTTTATCCAGGAGTGGTTTTTCTTTTGCATAATTAAGGGTACCGAATTTATCGGTACCCTTAAAAAGTAAATGTTCAAGATAATGTGCTAACCCGGTCGCCGTTTTCGGGTCGGTATTGCTGCCGGCCCTTACCGCAAGCCGAAACTCGATAACCGGATGCTGTGTATTTTGCGACAAGACTACGGTAAGGCCGTTTTTCAGGATATAGAAGCGGGATTTCGTAGGATCATTGCTTACATACTTATAGGTATAACCGCCTGAAAACCCAGTATTCCATTGTTTTTCGGACTGCGCCATTAAGTTCATGTGCGTAAGAAACAGCATTACGAACACTACCAATCGATATCTCATCAGCATTAATATTATTTAAAGATTTTTTCCAGCTCCAGTTGTAATTCTTCACCCCGAAGGTTTTTGGCTACAATTTTTCCGTTAGGATCTAAAAGCAGGTTTTGAGGAACAGATGTTACCCCATATAACCTGGCTACTGAATTTTTCCAGCCTTTCAAATCACTTACCTGAATCCAGGGCAAGCCATCTGTTTCAATCGCTTTTAACCATGGTTCTTTTTTATCATCCAGGGAAACGGAGATAATCTCAAAATCCCTGTCTTTAAATTTCTTGTAAGCCTTTAATACTGTTGGGTTTTCTTCCCGGCAAGGAGCGCACCAGCTGGCCCAAAAATCGACCAGGACATATTTTCCCTTTAAGGATGACAGGGATACCGGCTTTCCATTGGTATCATTCTGGGTGAAATCCAGGGCTTGCTGACCGATGCCAGTTTTTTCAGCCATTGCCAATTTTACCTGCAAATTTCTGCCCGTGGCCGTGTTTTTCATTCTTGGACTCAAAAGCTTCAAATCACTTTTCAGTTTTGCCAGTTCAACCGCGCCTTCGTTTCTTTCATTAATCAGGTCAAGACTCACATAAGAGTCTGGATGTTGCTGTATAAAAGCATTTTGTATCTTACCCATCTCAGTATACAGACGCTGTAATTGTGGCGCAAATTCATTTGGAGCATCATCATTGGTATGCTCCTTCTCTTTTTTTTCGAAACTGCGCATAACCTGCTCATTCAACACCATCTGTTTTGCTTCCAGGGATTTTAACCGGGATTTTAAAATCAGGTAATCAGACTGTGCAGGTCCGCCCTTAATGGTGGCATTACTGATCTGCGTACCCACAATGCTGATATTGGTATTTTCTAAAAAGAAAGTCTGATAATTTCTAGCAGAGAAATCATCGTTATTTGCCATTTCTTTGGTTTTCTCTGTTGATTTTAAATTGAGGTACGCCTTTACAACGGCATTCACTTTGCCATTAAAGAAGAAAGAACCGTTTTTAACAACTGCAGAATCGTTCACTTCCTTATTCGCGGTGCGGTATTCGAGCATCACTTTCTGACCATCATACTTAGCTGAAATTTTTCCTTTGATGGAAAAGCCATTTTGTGCGTTTACAGAAAAGGCAATCAGGCCAATTAAGCCAGTAACTAGTATTTTCAACATTGTTTTTTAGAATTAATGGTGTTTAAAATTTAGGGATTGTTTTCCATACCCGGATTCTCATTGATTACTTTTTGAGGTAAACGGAGTGTAAAACGATTTGGCTTTAAGTTGAAAGAGTTCGTGATCGCGCCGGATGATGAATATAAGGTATGAGTATAGGAATTTGAGCTGAAGAGTGGGTCTACAGATAGCCTTCTCATGTCAAACCAGCGGTATCCCGTAGCCGCAAATTCTCTGATACGCTCATTAAGGGTAAAATTTAATAAGGTCAACTGCTGACCAGCAACAGAGGCCGGTACCTCATAGCTGTCTGATGGCAATCTATTGATGCGCAAACTTTCCAAATCCGTTTTCGCACCAGATAAATCATTCGTACGTACTTTACATTCCGCACGAAGCAGATACAGATCGGGAACAATCACACCAAATTGAATGGTACCCGGGCTTGTCCTTCTAAGAAAGCCCTGTGGGTAGTCGGGTCCAAAGACCGCGTTTGATGAATAAAAATTAAGCCTTAAATCTGAAGATTGGTAAAGGTCAATGGTCTTTTTATCGAGTACAAGTGCATTTCCGAATGGTGCGTCATTATAAAACTGTTTGCCATATACATTTTCCTGGTTCCCATCAAGAAGTGGGTATGGAACCCCAAAATCATCAATCGGTGTAAATTGTCCACCCGGAGCAAATGTTTGGTTATAGTCGTAAAGTCCTACCGGGATGGATGAAGTTGCCAACCCTTGTATCGATGCATTTAAATGGGGTAAAGCATCATTATATCTACCCATAAAAGTATAGACTTTCCCTAAGATTGCTTCTGCAGCAGGTTTCGACATCCGGATTCGGGAGCTTACCTTCTGCGGCAGGTTTGGAATAGCGTTAACAAGGTCGCTTATAATAAAATCATAAACTTCTTTTACCGTTGCTCTTGTAAACCTGGTTTGTGTTACATCGGCCGCTGTCACAATCGGAAAACCCGGATCGATTGCAGAAGTGCTTGTATTATAAGGTTTGCCAAAATAATTTATCAATAGAAAATAGGTCCATGCCCTACCCGCCATCGCTTCGGCCTTGATAGATGATTTTTGTTGTTCGGTACCATCAGTAGCATTAGGCAATTCGGTAATGATTTTGTTATAAGTGTAAATATTTTTTAAAGGGGCAGAAAGTTCGCCTGCATCTTCAGTAGGTTGATAGATTACGTCATCCCAACGGAATAAGCGTTGTGTTCTTAAATCCATTCCACTATAATAAGGCTCAATTGCAACCATTTCATCCCCCAAAGTAATCTGCGCGTTTGCGGAGATTATGTTGACCAAATCCACGTTATTGAGCAGCAAATTATAATCTGATGTCGTTTGTGCAATCAGCTTGCCTTTGGGCGTTACTTCCAGAAAAGACTTTTTACAGGAGAAAAAAACGGTCGAAAGCAAAGCAAACACAACCGCGGTTTTTATATTTTTAGATAACTTTTTCATGTTTATTAGAATTTTACGTTCAAACCAAATGATACGGAGCCCTGGTTAATCCGTATGTTCCTGAAGGCTAAACTGGCTTCCTGGAATTCCGGATCAATACCGTCTTTATTTGCTTTCCATAACATTACGTTAGAAACCTGGGCACGTAGGGTGACCTGTTCAGCTTTCAACTTTTTAATCCACAACGAAGGAAGGCTGTAAGAAAGCGTAATGTCACGCATTTTTATATAAGATGCACTAACCACATTGATGTCTGCACGGCTATAGTAATCAATATCTCTGCGGCTTTGACTTGCGGAAGAATTGACTTCGTAAGAAGGGACGTTGGTATCCTTTTCATCTCCCGGATTTCTCCAGCGGTCAGCAAAGTCAGCCAATAAGTTACCGGTTCTGAAACCAAACCCTGTTCCCGCTTCATTTACGTGCGTAATTCTTCCGGAAAAGGACTGGGATACATCTTTTCGCATCACATGCCCCAAACTGTATACAATGTTTGCACTTAAACTCAAGCCACCATAAGTGAATACGTTAGATAAACCTCCGTTCCAAACCGGTTGGTAAGTTCCCATAAATTTTACATCTTCCGGTTTTCCAACGTAAGGTGCCTTAGTCACCGTTCCATCAGCCAGCCTGATTTGAGGATCCCCCATGTTATCTAAACCAGCAAATTCATAGGCAAAAATTGCAAAAGCGGGATAGCCTGCTACATAATTCTGACCTACCCTATCGGCTGCCGATGTAGTTGGATATTGTTGGTTTAAACTGGTAATGGTATTTTTATTGTACGCAATATTGAACGAAGTAGACCAGCTAAAACGGCCCCTGAGATTCGAGCTGTTAATGCTAAGCTCTATGCCCTTATTTTGCAAATCGCCCAGGTTTCCGATAATATTCGTATAACCTGTAAATGTATTGGTAGGCAGACTGCCCAGTAGATTGGTGGTTTTCTTTTGATAGGCGTCTATCGAACCACTGATGCGATTGTTTAAAAGCGCAAAATCCAGCCCCAAGTTTATAGTCCTGGTACTTTCCCAGGTCAGTTTGGGATTGGATGCCGTCGAAATTATCAATCCGTTTCCGCCTGGTAACCAGGAGTTTTCATATCCCTGCAGAATATCAAAAGAAGAAGCTGTACCAGGAGAAGGCGCATTCCCAGTTAATCCATAGGTTGCCCTGACCGCCAAAGAGTTTAACCAGGTGGCTGGAGCCATAAATTTTTCACCACTCACTAGCCATTTTCCACCCACACTCCAAACCGGTTTATTCTGTGCTGATTTATCCAAACCAAACAAATTACTCTTATCCATACGTAAGCTTCCGTTGATCGAATATTTACGGTCATAGGTATAAGCAATGTTTGAATAATAGGAAGAAAACCTGCTTCGGTATTCACCCTGGGTAAAATAGTCACTAGGCAAAATACTACCAAAATAATTGTTTGGCATCACAGTTCCGGAAATACCGCTCCTGGATAGGGTAGCATAATCAATTGGAACAGAAGTCAGTAATTTATCATTATAACCCCTCACCTTGCTGCCATTTGTCATCGTCAACTGTTCTTGAGCCTCCTGCCCAATTAATACGTTTAATTGATGCATATCCTGATTCCAGCTATTGCTGTAATTCAACTGGTTTCTGATGGTCCAATCCTGCTGATTAGTGTTTCCTATTGAATAAATTCCGCCTGTACTTGGCAAATAATAAATTGGCGTATCTTCTACAGTTGGTGCTACTGTAAACTGGGCTAGTTCGCTCCTAACTTTGTAACTTCTGGCATCATCATAAATTTCAGACTTGCTGCTGCCTTTATTATAGCTGTAGGTACCCTCAAATTTTAAACCTTTAACCAGGTTTACATTCAGGCCCAAAATATTGCGGCTAAAAAAACTATTGTTTTTCGTGGAACCGTAATTAAATTCATCAAGCGGATTGTAATCCAGATTTATACGGCTCCTGTTTTGAAAATCAGTTCTCGCATCTTCGCTAAGTAATTGCATGTAGGGCATGGAAATATTTTTACCTGCGCCATCCTGAAACAATTGATAAGGATAAAATTTGTTATTGACATCAATATTTCGCATAGCGCTGCTGATATTGTTGTTTAAGTCGGTAATCAAGCTTAGCTGAACACGTTTACCTAGCGAGAATTCTTGCCGAACGTTTATTTTATAAGTATTATCTTTTTCGCCCGGGCGATTACTCGTGGTGTTGGTATAAGCCGCAGAGCCATAAAAAGCATAATTAGTACTGCCTCCGGATAAGGTAACTGTATGGTTCATTAGCGAAGAATTGCGGTACCATAGGTCTTTAATTTGCTGGCGGTTATCAATATTGGCAAGGCTATCCAGACTTGCTGAGGCTTGGCCCGCAGAGATCAGTCCACGGTATTTATTGTATAGAATTACTTCGTGTGGTGCAACTCCTGTACCCATTGGTGCATATGCGGTCACCGATTCCCAGGGATTTAAAACAGGATCAAAATATTGAGTAGCGGCGTCGATAAACTGCCTGCTATTTAATGTAGGCAGATAATTCAGGTCAGGTTTACCCTGAAAGTTAACAAATGCGTCGTAAGTTATCCGTATGCGATCACCTTTAACGCCTTTTTTAGTAGTAATGACTATGACCCCGTTGGATGCCCTGGCGCCCCAAATGGAAGCAGCGGTTGCATCTTTTAATACAGTAACATCAGCTACATCCTGCGGATTGATTGTCGATACGTCATTCAAAGGAATACCGTCTACTACGAATAAAGGATTTCGATTGGTACCCACATAGGCGTCATTGGTCTGATTGGAATTGCCTGGTATACCGATGGTAGATAAACCACGGATTAACAAAGGGCTTTGGCGGGCGCCAGGCGAATTATTTACGGTTAAACCTGGTACTAATCCATCCAGGCGTTGCAAAATATTCATACTACCGGTACGCGCGGCGACAGTAGCCATATTGGGTTTCGCAAATGACCCGGCACTACGCTCTTTAGAAATGGTTTGATAACCGGTATTTACGGTAACATTAACCTCATTCAGGTTTTTTGAGTCGAGTTCCAGTCGTATCACGCCCATATCTTTTGCGGCTTTGACAACCTTAGTCTTATAGCCTACGTAAGTAAAAATGAGGTAAGCATCTTCATCTACACGTTTAACTGTAAATTCCCCGTCCGGGTCAGTTAAAGCTGCGACCGTCACATCTCTAAAATCACGAATGGGGTCATCATTACCATGAAAATTGCCCTGCTTAACTGGAAAACCTGCGGAAATGGTTACACCTGTAATTGGAATTCCTTTTTCATCCACTACCGACCCATTCACCGTGATACTGGAAAAATAGCCAGCTATGCCACCTATAACTGATGTTCTGCTCTTTTCTTTTAGTGTTATTATTTTCCCCTCGATGGAATACTCTACATTTAATCCTTTAAGAACTGCTGACAAGGCATTGTCCAAATTTTCATTAGTTAGCCTGACATTAACCTTTTGATTTTGGGAAAGCTTGTTAAAATCATAATAAAAATCATATCCGCTTTGTTTTCTGATTTCCTTAAGAACAGCAGAAAGCGGCGCATTGGTTTTATTTAAGGTGATGCGCTGGCCAAATGTTGCGGCGCTTACCTGCATCAGGCTTGCTATTAATATAACGGTGGTTAAGCGCATAGTTAACAGGATTTTATGGTATAGCCTTTCAGGTATACCAAATTTTTTAGTAGAAATTTGATACATTTACGTTTAGTTTGGTTTTAGCAGTGTGCTTCTCGTCGTCGAAAACTATCGGCATACTGCTGTTAGGAGTTGATTTCTTAATAAATTGTGCCAAACACAGACCAGGAGTAGCTATACTTCTGGTTTGCTTATTCCTTTAATTTTGCCGTCGTAAAAATAGTTTCATGTTTGTTTGGGTTTAAAAACGGTCGAACACTAATTCTGTATTTGGTTCGTTCGTTACCGTTTGGTGAATGGTTTATTGATTTTTTTATTATTAAATGAAAGCGTTATTTAGTGATATATATCTGCTTTCCTTTTATTCTGAAATGTACCTGACCCGACGCTTCAATAGATTTGAGTACCGCAGATAATGAATTCTTCCTTGAAACCCAGCCGCCAGATCGGATGTTATCTGAAATAGCTTCTTCATAAATAACCTCCACATCATACCACCTGGCAATTTTTCGCATGGCTATTTTAAATTCCACCCCATCAAGATTGAAATCTCCATTTTTCCAGTCGATGCTGCTGTCAACGTCAACCTGGTTAACTTTTATGGTCTTCCCATCATTTATAGATTGTTCGCCTGGCTTGAGCATTTGAACTTTTTTTCCGGTCCTCACTTTGACCGATCCCTGAATTAAAGTTGTTGCTACTGCAGACTCATCGCCATAGCTGTTGATATTAAAATGGGTTCCCAGAACTTCTACTTCCTGTTTTTCTGTCTTTACGATAAATGGATGCTTTTTATCCTTAAAAATTTCAAAATAGCCTTCACCACGAAGGGTAACCATTCGATGTCCATTTTCAATCAGGGAGGTGGCATAAGTCAAACTTGAAGCGGCATTTAAATAAACCATTGATCCATCTGGTAAACGAACCTGGTAGGTTTCTCCATTGGCGGTAGTCAAGGTGTTGTTTTTCTCAGAACGAGAAGCTCGGTCTTTGATTTCATAAACCAAACTACCATTTGATGATTTTGTGATGATAACACCCGCTTCCTGCGCAAGCTCGCCATTGGCAGCACCGGTGAGCCGAATCTTTTTGCCATTGGCCAAAGTTAGTGTTGCGCCAACAGATCCTGGAGCAACATCATGCGCAACAAATTGCGAATTGGTCACATCCGTACGGTGATTTCTTTTAAAAAAATAAACTGCTAAAAATACAATAACAACAGAAGCTGCAATAGCAATAATACGAGGCCAAAGGTTTGAGTGATTAGCACCTGATCCGTCGATTTTTTCCATCAGGTCTTCCCAACTCTTCGCGCCAATGCCATGGATGCGGGCAGAATGTTCATAAGAAATGTCCTTTGACATTTTTGCCGAGGCTTTCATATAAGATTGCTCAAGCAAATTTCTTTCTTCGAAATTCGTTTCTTCCGAAAGGTACTTATCGATTAATTGGTTCAGGTCTTGTTTGGAATCTTCCATAGTCTGGTTCTAATTACAAGACGCAAAGATCTGCTTCAGGGGGACATTTATAATAAAGATTATTTAACAGCAAATTAATAACGAGTAGTTCTTAACTTTAAATCCTTTGATGGATTAACGAAATCAATGCCATAGAGATTCCGGCGTAATTTCCAAGCTTCAGCTTTAAAATCTTAATCGACCTGTGAATTTGCTTTTTAACGGCTTCTTCACTCATATTCAACTTCAGGGCAATCTCTTTATTTGTGAGAAATTCTTTCCGGCTCAAGTTGAATACTTCTTTCATCTTTTTTGGCAGTTGTTCAATTTCCAGATCAATCAAGCGGATTAACTCCCTTTCATCGATGTGTTCGACTGTAGTATTGTCTAATTGATTTAATTCTTCCAATAGAATGTCAACAAAATCAGGATTGGCCTTTTTCTTACGTATTAAACTAAAAATCCGATTACGGACAGCAATAAAAAGGTAGCCTTTTAAATTTGTTTTAATTTGTAAATCGTTTGATTTTTCCCAGACGGAGAAGAAGGTATCCTGAACTAAATCTTTTGCCTCATCCTCATTTCCCAGAATTTTAAAAGCGTGCAGATAGAGCAGGTGCCAGTTTCGTCGATAAATCTCAGTAAATGCCAGTTTATCCCGTTCCTTTAATAAAAGAACCAATTCTTCGTCAGCAAGTTCACCGTAATTATACATTTCATTTACCCCCACGCTTAATTCGATTGGCTTTTATTCTTGAATGATGGTTTCAGGATATGAGTAGTTTAAAGTTAAACAAAAATCTATCACCAATGATAACCAATTATTTTACAAAAGAAAGTTGTGCCTGTAATTTTTTTTGATTGTATCGTTTATTAAGCTGCCTACGCTTCAACAAAACTTTGTTATTTATTCTATAATGATTGATTCCTCTTTCAAAAGGACAAACCATTATGCAGTTTAAAAGGTTTTCATGATTCCCTTAAATGTCCACTTATTTCAGTTCGAAAATTGTCCAGTAACGTACCTTTAAATTTTAAAATAATTGGCAACTTTCGCCAATTCCTGCAAATCAGACAAGAAAAAGTTCGAAATTTGCCCAGTAAGGGCTAGTGTGGAAATGCAAATCAATCTGCCTCTTTTTACAGCATCAATAACACAATGAATAGAGAGATTTTAAAAAAATTATTGGTAGCCAGGAAGTTCCAATACATTTTGATTTTCCTGATTAATCATTAGTCCCATCTTTGCTAACCCCTATCGCATTCGCCCGCCATAGAATATAGCCTAACCTACCACAACATTCAGCAACAAAATATTCAATATCCGCAGGCACATCGTTTACGATCCGAAACCTAATCTTATACTTTGGGTTGTAGCTAAGGTATATTATAAGATCATCAGACTGAAAACCTCTACCAAATAACGATTTTAAATGAACGCGCTCAAGATCTCTAGCTGCATTTTGCAACCTGTCGTTCATCACTTTGGCCAAAGCCTTTTCAGGTTTAAAATCAGTCTCTAAAATGGCAACCACGGTTACAGTCATACAGCAAAAATATACCGATAAACCAGAATATCAAGACTAAAAAGATAAGTCCTTATAAATGAGCGAAAATATTTAGAAAACAGAACTAATTTGGCTTTAAGGTGCTCATAAGTCTTGCATTTTTGGTTTATAACACATACTGGCAAAATACCTCAGGCCAAGAGTTATGAAAATCATTAACAACATTTAAAAAGTGTCAACTACAGGAAATATAGTGGAGTATTTTTGATTCTTAAAGTTACTTTATGAAAGAAAAGTTTTCCAAAGACGTCATGGATTCTTCAGATAGTATTCAATCTTCAACGAATAATCAAGAGACTTATCGATCATGCGTCCCGTTGAGACCAATTCTTTTAATTGAGAATCTCGATAAAAGTTTTGGAAAGAAAAAGCATAAAAAAACACATAACAATATTAGTAAAGAGGAAGAAATATTACTAACTTTAATAGCAAACATCATTGTAGAGATAATTATAACAGAAGAATTATGAATGCTATTGGCTACATGAGATTGAGTACAAAGGACCAATCCAAATCACTTGAGTATCAGGAATCATCGATTAAACAGTATTGCAATCGAAACAATCTAAACTTAATCGGATTATTTAAAGACAACGGGGAGTCAAGTTATACTTTTGATAGACCAGACTATCGGGCTTTAGAATCTTATCTAAAGAATTACAAAAGCCAGTGCAATTATCTAATTGTATTGGACCATGATAGATTTAGCCGGAATCTTCCTGAAGCCTTGATGAAAATCGGAGAACTTGAAACCAAGTACGGCGTAAAAGTTTTATCTACAAATGAAAGAATTGATCTCGATACTTCTGACCCAGATGTTTTCATGAAACGTGCATTTGACTACATGATGGCTAATAAGGAATTATTTAATATTAGGAAGAGAACTAAACAAGGAGTACGAAATGCGAAGGAAAGCGGGAGATATCTGGGCAGGGCACCGTATGGCTATCGGAATATTATTGACGGAAGTCGAAAAAATCTAATTGAGATACACCAAGGAGAAGCATTGATTGTAGAACGAATATTTAGAGAATATATTCAGGGAATTCCACAATATTTAATTTACAAAAATGTTAAAGCACTTGGCTTTACCAGGACGAGTAAATCTGCCATTCAGGAAATTTTAAACAATTGTGTGTATGCTGGACTAATTAAAGTACCAGCATTTCAGGACTTACCAGAAAAATATGTAAAATCAATTCATCTTCCAATAATAGCAGATGCAGAGTTCTGGCTTGTACAAAACATGATCAACAAGAGCAAAAGAAGAACAAGGATACAACCATCAGAAGACTTTCCTTTGAGAGGAATATTGAAATGCTGGTGTGGAAAGGGGATGACTGCGGGTTATACTAAGGGAAGATCGAATTATTATCTCTACTACCGGTGTACTGAACATACAAACTATAATCTCGCAGGAGGCAGATTACATGATGCATTAGAATCAGTACTGCGTGGACTTAGTTTTTCATCTCATCAGATCAAGTTCGTCAAAGAAACTGCCAAAGCACTTTTAATTGAGCCGATGAAACTTAAAAAAGAGCAACACTCTCAAAAAATAAAAAAGCTTCATGATTTGAATGAAAAGATCTATAAGCTCGAGGAACGGTTGATGAATAACGAAATTGAAAGTTCAACATATCAAACTTGGTTTCAAAAATTTAAGGAAGAAAAAGCAGTACTCGAATATTCTTTGAATAAAAGTGAACCATCAAAAATAAGAGATGAAGATGAGTTGGTTGAAAGGCTTCTACCAAGTTTGGGGAATCTTTATGAAATTTATGAGAAGAGCAACATCACACAGAAGCATACGCTAATGAGAGGGGTGTTCAAAGATAATCTGGTATGGGGTGACGATATGTTTAGAACCGCTTTTATTGATCCTACGTTCAATGATAACATACTGAAAATCAAACAAAAAGGGCTGCTTTTTAACGAGCAACCCTTCAAGGTTTCGGGCATGAGCCCGGTTAGTACCCGGAGCCGGAGTCGAACCGGCACGGTTTCCCACAGGTGTTTGAGACCAGCGCGTCTACCAATTCCGCCATCCGGGCATGTGTTGGACGGGGATGCAAATGTAGATATCCGAAACTTAAATTACAACATTATTTGAAAATAATTCGTAACCCATTTATTAAATGCCACTTGCAGATTCAGCACGCTCATCTTTTAACTTTCTATCAACGATAAATGGTGCAAATGGCAATAGTGAAGCAAAGAAAATAAGCACTGCTTTGCCGAATGTCCATTTTTGTTCTTGCCAGGCCATAATTAAGGTGGCTGCATACATTACAAACAGCAATCCATGTGCCCATCCCGTATATTTCACATATAAAGGCAGGTGAGCCCAGTATTTCAGGGGCATGGCGACAAATAATAGAAGCAAATAGGAAATCCCCTCGGCTACAGCAACTTTTCTAAAAACGGATAGTGAACTCATGGAATCTGATTTTTGTCCGAAAGTAATATAAACACCCTGACGATCAAAAACTAAAAAATGATTTGACATTAAGGTGTTTAGCAGGCCTACCAATATCTCATAAACTGCCTGTTTATTTACGATTTCTACGCTTTCAGCTTTTCCCTTAACCTGGAAATGTATTTCTGGCGGTAAAAAATATCTTTTATAGTCGCCAGCAGTTGCGCTGAATCTTCAGGGTGTTCATCATACTTTAAGGTTAACTGGTCAAGTTCTCCTGCCAGCTGTTCTTCCAGCTGATCAACCTCACGACTTACCTGGGCCAGTTTTTCAGCATTAGGCTCAAACTCCAGATCCATCAGGGCTTCGTTTATGTTCATCATTTCCATCAGAAAAGCTGGCGGCAACTGGTAGCCCTCGTCTGTTTCTACAATCCCCTTAAGCTCAAGCACATATTTTAACCGCCTTTTAGCATGAGTAAGCGTTTGGTAGGCTTTATTGTTTAAGGTTGATAGGTCCAGGACCTCCTGTTGTTTTTCATCTTCTTCGTTGGCATAAAAATCCGGATGATACTGCTTGCTTAAAGCATAGAACTTCGCTTTCACTGCCTGCTGATCTGGATTAAACTGAACCGGTAATTCGTAAAATTCAAAATAGTTGGGTTGCTGTATGGTCTTGCTCATGATAGGGGAATAAATAAAAAGCCGCAGCTGTTCAGGTTAAATCTATCCAGCTGCGGCAATAATATCAATTTGGTTTTACTTCCCGAAGGATTTTAAAATATCATTACCAAAAGCAAACACCATCAGGCAAATTAAAATCACGAAACCCACAATTTGCGCTTTCTCCAGCACTTTTTCACTTACGGGTTTGCGTTGTACCATCTCAATCAGTAAGAACACCACATGGCCACCATCTAAACCGGGAATAGGCAATAAATTCATAAAGGCCAGTGCCATAGAAATCAGGCCTGTTAACGTCCAGAATTTTACCCAATCAAAAGTGCTGCCGTAAACCTTTGCAATCCCTATCGGACTGCTGATGTTCCTGGCACTGAGTTTACCGGTAATCATTTTACCAATGCCTTTTGCATTATCAACAAAAGTGCTCCAGGCCATTCCTGCTCCAACCGGAAGGGATTCTGCAAAATCGAAATCAACGTGTGCTGTTTCAGGCATTTTGAAATTTGGTGCAATACCAATGGTTCCTTCCGCTCCAACTTTTAAATTGAAATCAATCGGTTTGCCATTACGCAAGGCCTGAATGGAAATATTCTTATTTTTATTGGATGATACCTCTTCCTTAAACTGATCAAAGAAAATAATGGGCTTTCCGTTTACGGCCAGGATGCTGTCGCCGGGTTTAATACCTGCCGCATATGCCGGATAAACCGGCTTCACATATTTGCGGCCAAAAATCCGGTCCAGAAAAGATTGCTGATCAGCTTTTTCGTCAGGTGCAAGTACAGTGGCTACACTTGCCATGCGGTACCGCGGACTAATAAAATTCTCCTTATCGTTTTTAGACAGCTTATTTAAAATCGTATCCGGAACCGAAACATATAAAGTTTGGTTGCCTCTTAAAATGGTTAGTTGTGCGCCATCAAACAATACTTTACTTGAAATGGCATCTTCAAATTTGATCAGTTTATTGCCATTAATCGCTAAAATGCGGTCGCCGTTTTTTAAACCAATTTCTTTACCCAGTGTGCCAACCGAAATACCATCGTTTAATTTTCCATTTACGGTATAGTTTTGACCAACGTTAAAGGTGAGCATCCAGAAGATAAAGATTCCCACGATCACGTTCACGATAATTCCTCCCAGCATCACGATTAAACGTTGCCAGGCAGGCTTAGAACGAAATTCCCAGGGTTGAGCTGGCTGAGCCATTTGCTCGGTGTCCATACTTTCATCAATCATACCAGCGATTTTAACATAGCCACCCAGCGGTAACCACCCCACACCGTATTCTACATCTCCCTTTTTGAAGCTGAAAAGTTTAAATCCCCAGGCATCAAAAAACAGATAAAACTTTTCTACCTTAATACCAAATGCCCTGGCTGCCAGAAAATGCCCTAATTCGTGTAATATTACCAATAGAGACAATCCGAGCAGCAGCTGCCCCGCCATAATCAATCCGTTCATATGCTATACTAATATTTTTATTTTAGATGTTAAATTTTAATTTTTGTTACTAATTCACCGGCTAAGATACGGCTATGTTTGTCAGTTTCTAAATAATCGGTCAATTGTGGTTTTTCTATGAAGCGGATTTCTGCCATACACTGTTCAATTACTTCACTCATTTCAAGGAAACCAATTTTATCTTTTAAAAATGCCTCCACCACAATTTCATTGGCCCCATTTAAGATACAGGGCATGTTTCCACCTTTTCTTAAGGCTTTAAAAGCCAAATCCAGGTTTCTGAATGTTTCCCGGTCTGCCTGCTGAAAGCTAAAGTTTGGATAGTCCAGAAAATTAAAACGTTTAAAATTGTTTTTTAGCCTGTCGGGATAATTAATAGCATATTGTATAGGAAGTTTCATGTCTGGCACGCCCATTTGTGCCTTCATAGAACCATCTGTAAATTGGACAATAGAATGAATAACAGATTGCGGATGAACGATCACATCAATCTGATCCACATCAAGATCAAACAACCATTTTGCTTCGATCACTTCAAGGCCCTTATTCATTAAAGTGGCAGAATCAATGGTGATTTTTGCGCCCATTACCCAATTGGGATGTTTTAAAGCCTGCTCCTTTTTAATGGCAGATAAGAAATCTTTTCCCTTTCCCAGAAAAGGACCGCCGGATGCAGTTAGGTAAATCTTTTCGATTTCGTTTTGCTCCTCGCCTACCAGACACTGAAAAATGGCTGAATGCTCCGAATCGACCGGTAGAATTTTCACCTGATATTCAGTTGCTAATGCGGTGATGTATTCACCCGCAACCACTAAAGTTTCCTTATTCGCCAAAGCGATATTTTTACCAGCTTTAATGGCGGCTATGGTGGGTTTTAAACCTACTGACCCCATTAAAGCGGTAAGTACAATATCACTTTTCGGATAAGCCGCTACTTCTGAAAGTGCCGCTTCACCTGCCAGCACCTTAATGGGTAAAGCGGATAAAGCTTCTTTCACAGGTAAATACTGACTTTCATCGCAAATCACGACAAGTTCCGGCCTGAATTCCATGGCCTGCTGAATCAGCAATTCCGAATTTTTTAAGGCAGATAATACAGCAACTTTAAAGATGCCGGGATTATCCCTGACAACCTCGAGGGCTTGCGTACCAATGCTTCCTGTAGAGCCTAATATGGTTATGTATTTTACAGATTGTTTTATGGTAATATTGTTCAATTGTTATTTTCCTCTCTTATTAAAAGAATGCTTCTGTTGTTATATGAAACGAGTATTTAGCTTTCTTTTATATTAAAAACCTTACTACAACGGATTAAATTTTCAGCCTTTCGTTAGTAAATTTTATAAGTTGATGAATCTCTTTAGGCAAAGTTTCCAAAGTTGCAAAAATCTTTATGTATGTTTCCTCATTAATTAATTTTCTAACCTTTGCTTTTTCATTCCAGTCTAAACATTCTTTAACCGAACCAAAACTATAGTAATAAAATTTAATTTTATCTTTTTTATGATATCGACCAAAACCTTCCGCTAGATTTGCAGATATGGAATCAACGGCATCTACAAATTGTTGCCCAACAGTATATTTTGCAAAGCTATCCCAATTAGCAACTAAATTCCATACCAAATTGCTTAAATGAAAAGCTTTCGTATAGGCTGTTATTTGATTTAATTGTAAATAATTCTTTTCCATCGCTTAGCCATTATGTAAATAACAATTTAGCAATTATTCTCATTACCAGCCAAATCCAGCAACAATTCAGCAATTGGCAATTTTCATTAGCGCAATGCCATATGGCAATTTAGCCATTTAACAATTAAACAATATATTTCTCCAACCCATCCGCCAATTTCCGGTCATTACTTAATCTTGGCACTTTATTTTGTCCGCCGAGTTTGCCTTCACTTTTCATATAATTAACAAAGGCATCTTTTTGTAACGTACGTATAATTAGGGGCTGAAGGATGTTACCCTCAATTAAATCAAAATAGTAAATATTTTTCTTTTGCAAAGCCTGATCCACTTTTTTACTAAAAGCAGGCATATTTTGTGGTGCAGTTGAAAACTCTACAAACCATTCATGATAAGGTAAGGCACCGCCTTCAGGGTTTACCTGTGGTGCTACTGTAAATTCTGTAATTTCTACTTTTTCGTCATTGGCCACACTTAATAAGGCCTGCTCCACTTCCTCGCCAATCACATGCTCACCAAATGCAGATATAAAGTGCTTAATCCGCCCGGTGACCACTATTTTATAAGGATTTTTAGAAACAAATTTTACCGTATCACCGATACTATAGCCCCATAAACCTGCATTAGTGTTCAAAACCAAAGCATAATTCACATCCAGTTCTATTTCTCCCAGCGATAGCCTGGTTGGGCGCTCATTATAATATTCATCTGCCGGAATAAATTCATAAAAAATTCCCGCATCAGCCAAAAGTAACAGGCCTTTATCGTTTTGAGCATCCTGATAGGCAATAAAGCCTTCTGATGCCGGATAGGTTTCTATCGCATCTATTTTACGACCAATACTTTGCTCAATTTTTGCCCGATAAGGTTCAAAATTTACCCCTCCATAAATAAACAGACTAAAGTTTTTGAAAATCTCGCTTATCTTTTTCCCATTTGTTTTTTCGGTGAGCTTATCGAAATACATTTGCACCCAGGGTGGAATCCCGGAAATCAGTGTCATGTCTTCGTGAAGGGTTTCCTCCACAATCGCATCCACCTTCTCTTCCCAATCTTCAATAATATTAGTACCATAAGAAGGCAATCGATTCTTTTGCAAATAGGCAGGAACATGATGGGCTACAATTCCTGATAAACGCCCTACATTAATTCCATTTTTTACATTCAATACAGGGCTTCCTTGCAAAAAAATCATTTTTCCGTTCACAAAATCGGTCTTTCCTGTTTCATGAATATAGGTAAGGATGGCATTCCGGGCAGCCTTAATGTGCTCTGGCATCGATTCTTTAGAAAGCGGAATGTATTTCACACCAGATGTGGTACCGGATGTTTTAGCGAAATAAAGTGGCTTGCCTTTCCAAAGCACATCTGCCTCGCCGTTTACCACACGATCTACATAAGGTTTGAGCCCTTCATAATCCTGTACGGGTACACGTTGTTTAAAATCACTATAGTCTTTAATTTCAGCAAAATGATGGTCCTTGCCAAAAGCTGTGCCCCTGGCTTCAAAGACGAGCTCTTTAAGAATTTTATCCTGGGCAACAACGGCATTCTTCTTCCACTTGTTGATCTGCCATACTGCAAATGCCGCAAATGGTTTACTTAATGCTGCTTTTAATCCCATAATTAATGATTGATTTTTGGATGATTAAACAATTGAATGCTTTTCCGTTAAACGATGTTATGTAAGATATCAGGATGCTCATCTCCTTCATACTCTCCTGCAATTTTGCGATAGGCTACCGTTAAGGCAACACTGGATAAAGGAACAATAATAAATGAACTTAAAATATTAACAACAAAAGCAACGAATGGCCAGTGTAACAGATTAAATAATAAATAAATCAGGTAGCCCCCACCCAAAACCAACAGCAGTAATAAAATCTTTGTAAAATTACCTTTGGTAATGGCCAGACTAAGTTTGATGGACTCAAATGGCGGGGCATTTTTATCAATAATAAAAAAGGGGAAAAAGGAAATCCTCAGCCAGGTGATAAACAAAGCCAGGATGGCAATACCTACAGCAATTTGTGTGATGATAACACCGGTGGTTTGGAAACTTTCTACCCAGCCAATCTTCACCAGATAACGTAATACCGGATCAAGCACATATAAAACCGGGAAAAGGATCAGTCCGATAAATAAAATACAGCCAATAAAATAAAGCGTAGCAATTAAAAACCTGATAATCTGTTGCCTGGTTGGGAGTGTACCAACAATCGTAACATCTTCATCTTCATTATCAATAAGGTGAAAAATATACTTAAAAAGCGAAAGATTGATGGTAAAGTATAACATGATGAAAATAACCACCATAAAAAAACTAAGCACCTTACTCACATCCTTAATAAAAAAAGCCATCAGGCTGGATGCGCTCGCCGTAATAAACATCAGAAAACATAGCGTGGCAATAGAAAAATAATGCTTTGTCATAATGCTCCAGGCCTTACGGATGACATCATTTACTGCAAATGTACTTTCTTTTAGATAGTTGATCATGTTAATTTCTGATTCTTATTTTTTGTTGCAAGGTGTTCGAATTCGGTATCATTCATTCATTTCCCACTAAACGTCTCCTTTCCTCTATTCTCTACTTCCTATTCCTCTGTCTTTATTTCCCTGAAAAAATCACTCTTTTAAATAAATCCTGTATAAATCCTAAACCATAGGCCGTTAACTGGATGAATGAAGATATTATGCTCAAAAATGCAACTTTTATAGATTTATTTACAGACCAGGAGTGAAAAAATATCAACATAAAATACAATAACACCATAAAATCCAAAATATACGCTAAAGGCGAATAGATTACATTCATGAGCAATGTTATAATCATACCGATTGTAGCCACTGCCGGAAAAAAATGAATCAGCTTTAACTCCCTTGGAAAGTGTTTATAAATATTAATTCTTGCTCTGCCAAAAAAGTGCAATTGTTTATAAAACTGCCTGAAGCTGGTCCGCCGCTTGTGGTATACTTTAGCCTCCGGAATTAAGCCAATTTTAAAACCATTTTCATGAATGCGGATACTGTATTCAATATCTTCGCCTAATCTGGTTAAAATAAATCCGCCAACCTTTTCCCATGCCTCACGGGAAACGCCCATATTGAAACTCCTTGGATGAAACTGCCCTACATGCTTTTTATTTCCCCTGATTCCTCCTGTGGTAAATGGAGAGGTCATGGCGTAACTGATGGCCTTTTGTACCGGCGTAAAACTTTCATGTGCTGCATCCGGACCGCCGTAGGCATCCAGCTGGTGTTCGTAAAGATAATTTTTTACGATTTCCAGGTAATCCGGCGGAACCAGGATATCTGAATCAAAGATAATGAAATAATCTCCTTCAGCCCTTTCAAAAGCATAATTGCGGGCAAAACCTTGTCCACCGTTTTCTTTAAAATAATATTTAATATCAAGCTGGTGGGCATAACTGTTTACAATTGCTTTTGCATCGTGAACAGAACCATCTTCAATAACCAGTACCTCAAACTGTAAATACGTCTGTTTGGTTAAAGTATACAAAAGTTCATCAATTTCTTGCGGACGATTGTAGAGCGGAATAATGATAGAGAAAAACATTTTGCAGAGGTTGAAGGTTGAGGGTATAAAGGTTGAACGTGTAGGCGGATTAAACTTCCGCCTTCAATCCTTCTACCTTAATTCCTTTTCAATCAGGTACTGGTTTCTTTCTGGTGCGTTTCGCGACAAAAGTTCGGCAATAAAACCAGCCAGAAACATTTGAGAACCCACTACTATAGCCACTAGCGACAAATAAAATAGCGGTTGTTGGGTTACATCACGATAGGCCAAACCATTCCAGATGAGGTATTGTTTTTCGATTAAGGTGTAAAGTGACATTACTATGCCGACTAAGAAACTCAATACACCCAGAGAGCCAAAAAAGTGCATCGGCCGTTTGCCAAATTTGCCAACAAAGAAAATAGACAGCAAATCTAAAAAGCCGTTAATAAACCGGCTGAAACCAAATTTTGTCGTGCCATACTTACGGGCCCTGTGTTCTACCACTTGTTCAGCAATTTTGCTGAATCCTGCCCACTTAGCAATGACAGGAATATAACGGTGCATTTCACCATAAACCTCGATGGTTTTGATAACATCGCTGCGATAGGCTTTTAAACCACAGTTAAAGTCATTTAACTCAATGCCACTCATTTTCCGGGTGGCGGCATTAAATAATTTAGTAGGCACGGTTTTGGTAATGGGATCGTAACGTTTCTTTTTCCAACCGGAAATCAGATCTAACTTTTCTTCTTTTATGCGACGGTATAATTCGGGAATTTCATCCGGGCTGTCTTGTAAATCGGCGTCCATGGTAATCACCACATCACCTTGTGTAGCTTCAAAACCAACATTAAGTGCTGCTGATTTACCGTAATTCCGCCTGAACTTTATTCCTTTAATGGCTGGATTTTGTCCCCTTAATGTTTCAATAACTTCCCATGATTTATCGGTACTGCCATCATCAATTAAAACAATTTCATAACTGAAATTATTTTCCACCATCACTTTATCAATCCATGCCGTTAATTCTGGCAGGGATTCATCTTCATTGAATAAGGGTACTACAACTGATATATCCATTTATTGGGTCTTTTCGTCATTGCGAGGAGGTACAACGAAGCAATCTGCTAAAATAAGATTGCCACACGCGTTGCTCATCCCTACGCTTCGTTCGCAATGATGCATTATTGAAAAACGTGCAAATCTCATCAAATTAAATGATAAAACCTGCACGTTCAAAATTTTATAAAACTTAACCTTCTGTTGGGAAGGTATTAAAAGTAACTGGTGGTTTTTTCTTTAAAATCGCAGCTAAAATTAATGAGATTACGCCATATGATGCGATTGAAACGCCGAAACTGGTAAAAGTATTTTTGAAACTAGGCTCTAGTTTTTCCTGCATGTTACCCGCTTTCGCCATTGCTTCATCAATTTCATCATTACCTAAACCAAATTTTTCCATCATTGCCCTTTGCGCGTCTTCAATGGCAGCAGCAGCTTTCGCCGGAAGATCAGGATCAATAAGCTTCATTAATACAAAATTATATAAGGTTGCGGTAATGGCTAATATTAAAGAAATGACTAAAAAGGCTTTAAATGCTTCTCCAAAAGTCCAGAAGCCACCAATTTCTTTACGGATATTAATTCCGGAAACAACCAATAAGGTAATAAATAAAATAAAAATACCAATTGATACCATGACATTGGTATATACCAAAACCGGGTTAATGAAATGCATGGTCAGTGATAATGCTATAGAAACAGCAGCCAGCATGAAACCATACTTAAGGGATAATTGGGAAATTTGAGCACTTTTGTCCATTGTAATGAAGTTTAATTTAGTTATTAATTGTTGTAATTAATATATAAGTAGCAGAATCGAACGATTTGTTACTGCTAAATTGAATTATTTCTTTGGTGGTGGTTGCGCTTCCTTCTACATCAAGGAAAAATACCATAAAGGGAACAAACAATTCCTGCATTTCTTCGCTAATACTTAAGGTTGGTGCTGTTTTGCAAATTTCCTCCACGCTCCCTTCAGCCAATTGCTGGTTACTGATCATTTCTTCGTAAATTTCAAATTCATCCTGAAACTCATCATCTTCCACTAATAAAAACTCTTTCAGGAAATCACCTAATTCAGGTTCAATATCTTCATCCTTACATTCTTTAATGTAAAGTAAAAGATTCAATAATTCTGTTCCCCTGTCAATGGTTTCTTCCTCAATTTTTGCCCATTCATCGCTTTCCAGGTAATCATCTTCGAGTTTCTGTACATCACTGCTGAAGAAATTCACCATTAATAAATCGAAAAATACTTCCCTTAATTCTTCAAATTTTGGGTGAGTATCGAAAACGGCATCAAATGCAGTTACTTTATCCAAAAATTTAGCATCAAGTTCAAACGCAGCGAGTAACTCCGTTTCAAAACCTTCAACATTGATTGCTGCAACTTCAGCATATTTATTTAGTGAAGCGACCAGCGCTTTTTTTACCCTGTTATCCATCTTTTTTAAATTTAAAGGAGTAAAGATAAAAGAGCAAAGATGAAAGCCCATGAGCCTAAACAAATCTTATCCCTATCAACTTTAATCCCTAATTTTTTTATTAGTTTCTAATCCTTGTTATTGCTGCTTAATCTTTGTTCTTTGCTCCTTGTTCTGACCTCCTTAATACTTAAGGAACTGCTTATTATTATACACTAAAGTCACTTTTCCTCTAAGCTCGGTACCTAATAAAGGACTATTTGCCGATTTAGAAAAATTACTTGATGAATTGTACAACCATTTTTCATTCGTGTTAAAAATCGTAAAGTTTGCCTTCTCTCCTTCTGCAATCACCGGAACGGCTAAATTTAATAATTTACGTGGATTAATGGCTAATTTCTCTGCAATTAGCCCAACGTCTAAACCAGCCTTTAATAATAAGGGAAGCACGGTTTGCAAAGCAATAATGCCATAATGAGCAATTTCGAATTCGACATTTTTAAACTCAATCTCTTCCGGACGGTGTTGTGAGGTAATGGCATCAATGGTTCCATCTTTCAAACCTGCAATAAGTGCTTTCACATCAGCTTTACCACGCAAAGGTGGCTTCACTTTGTAATTGCTGTCAAAGTCGGCTAAAAGTTCTTCGGTAAACACCAGATGGTGTGCCGTCACATCACAGGAAATCTGAACCCCCTCTTTTTTAGCTTTTCTAATCAAAGCTACGGCACCAGCGGTAGAAATATTACTCATGTGAATTTTCGTTTCATTATAGGTAGCGAGAAAAATATCGCGGGCAATGTGCATTTCTTCGGCTAATGCAGGTAACCCCTTCATGCCCAACAGCACTGAGTTCTTACTTTCGTTAATCTGTGATTTCCCGGCAATGGATTTGTTTTCCGGATAAACCATTAATAAGGCATCAAACCCTTTCGCATATTGAAGCGCACGACTCATAAAGCCATCATCCTGTAAGGCTTTATCGCCGTCGGAGAAAGCCACGGCTCCCGCCTGCTGCATATCAAACAGTTCAGCAAGTTCCTTTGCCTCCCTGTTCTGACTGATGGCCCCAACAGGTAACACATCAACCAGGTTGTTTTTGGCTTTATTAATAATATATTCTACCTGCGATTTAGATTGCACCACCGGGTTTGCCTGTGGCAATAAAGCAAGGCCAGTAAATCCACCTGCTGTAGCAGCGGCGGTAAGGGTTTGAATGTCTTCTTTAGTTTCGAAACCGGGATCTCCGGCTACGCAATTCAGGTCAAAGAAACCTGGTGTGAGGAATGCACCCGACGCATCAAAAATAGTTTCGTCCGGATGGGCTGTTAATTTACCTATGTTTTTAATTTGACCATCAACTACCCTGACATCACATTCTTGTTTGTTGAATTGACTTTGCGGGTCGGCAATGATTACATTCTTAACCAGGAGATTCATATTGTTCTTTTTGTGTTGTTAAAAAATCGGATAAGGAGTATTTCTGCTGCAATAAAAATCAGTGACAAAATTAAACAAAGTTTCCATAAAGTTTGCCCGATTTTATTGGCTCCGGCAGTTAGCTTTATGGCATCCTGATCGGTATCAAATATTTTTAAGCGACTATCTGCCGTCAGGTTCTTCAGTTCCGCTTTACTCAGGTAGTGCAGATCAGATTCTTTCCTATCGCTGTTGAAAGCATATACAGCAAGAATGGAATCGGCCAGACTAAGGTTGTAAAAACCAGCATCCCGAACCTGATCAGCTGTATAAATTAATGTTTTACCATCTACCTGCCGGATTTCAGGAATGGTTTCAAAGTCATTTGCCTTTAGCTTGAGGGTTTGATTTTTCCCCATAACGATCTTCTTTCCTGACAGCACATGATCAATCCCAAGATAATGATAAAGCGCACCTTCTGCACCACCACTTAAGGCGACACGATACATTAACGGCACAAAAACCGGATGACGGGCTAAATTACCGTCTGCAACATTTAAACCTGCCGCCGAAAGGTATACAGATCCATTCCCCATCCCATATTTGGCAAAGAACAGCTTCTTGCCGGGTAGGGATAAAATATTTTCCTTATTGACGGCATTCCTTTCTGCAAAGGAAAAATATCGGTTTGATACTGGTAAATCAAGATTTTTTGGTATCTCTTCAAAAACAGTTTTGAAAATGGGATGCTGAAGATCAATCTGATCTACCCTGGTTTCAGTTTTCTCCAGTTTTTGAATGACCGGTAAGGATAGGGCTGTTAGAAAAGTATTGTACGTTTGAATATCTGCATCAAGATCCGGAAAGATAACCACCAGACCTCCGGCATTTAAATAAGTTTTTAACTGCTGGGCTAAGCCTGTAGATGGATTTTGCAACCCATTCAGTACAATTAGACTATAATTGGTAAAGCCATTATAATTGACGTTCCGCTCATCATTTTCTGTAAGCTTATAATAATCATCGGCACCAAAAAGTGCCTTAATATAGTTTCCGGCGCGGGCACCGTTAATGCTTAACACCGGCAAGCTTTTATCCACTTTAAAACTAAAAGACAGTGCATCATCAAAAGTGACCGGAAAATCTTTAATACTCACTATCCCCTTTTGCCAGCCGGCACTTAACCCCGAAAAGTTTAGGGTATCTCGCATGGTTTGTTCTGCCGGAATAGTGACTGAGCCTAAACCTTTTTGCTGATTGTTAATGCTTAATTTGAGCGGGATATTTTTAGCTGTTTCCGGCGAATAGTTTTTTAATTGAACCACCAATCTTTCATTTGCACCAGGCTGATGATTGGGCGACAACATCCACACGCTATCCACAGCAACATTAGGCAATGTGCTGGCATTTAACTTAACAAATGCATATTGGATATCAGGATTTGTGTTGAGTCTTTTAGTTGCTGTAATGCTTTTCTGAAAATCGGATAGCACAAAAATATACGGATTGGCCGCACCGCTAAATACATTTTCCTGCCTGTTTAAAATTTGTTGAAGATTACGGGTAGTGGCCGAAATTTTCACTTCATCAAGAGCCTTAAGAAATTCTTCCTGATTTAACAACCGCTGATGCTTACCTTCAAAATCATTGGTTAGTAACTGAAAACGATCATTTATACCAAAGCCTTTTACGATTTCTTTTGCCCTTCGCCTCGCTTCATCAAACAGGTTACCATCTTTATTAATGGCTTCCATGCTGTAAGAATTATCAATATAAATGCTGACAATATTATTGTGCATCCCCCTTTTTTGCTGATTTACCGGGATAAAAGGCTGTGCAAAGGCCAATACCAAAAAGATTATGGCTAAAATCCGGGATAAAAGGATTAATACATTTTTTAGCTTTTCTTTAGATGAACGTTGCTGCTCTACCGTTTTCAGGAATTGGACATTGGAGAAATAAACTTTTTTAAATTTCCTGAAATTGAATAAATGAATGATAACCGGAATGGCAACCGATAATAGTGCGAAAAGAAAGCCCGGATACAGGAAATTCATTAAAAACCAAAGATAGAAAAATTATGTTAAGTGGCGAATTTCAATTGTAATAAACTCATTGAACTGCCAGCTGTTCCAGTACTTCTGAAATTGCGGTTTCGGTGTTGACTGTCTTAACCAGAATACCATTTTTATCCATCAAAAAGTGAGTTGGATAAGCAGCAACCTTTAATTTCTCTGTCATGTATTTATCCTGGCTAGGAACAGTTGCATATTCGAACTTTGTTTTGGTTAAAAATTCCTGAAGTGGCTTTTTATCATCAATTGCCAGACTCACAAATAATATATCTTTTCGATTGTTATATTTTTCGACCATCTTATTTAATTCTGGCATTTCTTTTACACAAGTGCTACAACCGATAAACCAGCACTTAAATAAGACAATCTTTCCTTTGGTATTTGCTGATGAGTATTCAACACCATTTATGTCCTTAAAATTAAATGCCGGAATGGGTTTTCATTCCATTTTAAAATAACGAAGTTCAGTTTTAGCATTAGCAGCAATAACGGCGCAACCATCTTTTGCGATATGAGCAGGAATTTTAACCAGCTTATAACTGCCACCTGAATTTTCAGTATAGATCAGAAGTGGTAAGAACTTCCCTGAAGTAAGTTTTCTTAAAAACGCTTCCTTTTTTATGGTTTTACCATCTTCATCAATAGCCGAAAAATCCCGATATAGCTTGACATACCGGTCATGGTAGTTCCAATAATGTGCAAAGTCAGAAGTTATTGAAGCTAAAGGATATTCGGGCTCTCCGTCTTCAGGCGTATTTTGTTTTACAGATAAAACTCGAGCGGATTCAGTTTTAGGTTTGTCGGATTTTGAATTTTGCGAGCACGACGCAAGGAAAAATGCAAATGAAATAAAAATGGTGATTAGGTTTCTCATAATTATAGCTGGTTGATCAAGAACAAGCTACAAATAATATTATAAACGAAGAAACCAGTTAGCCTAATATGAAAACCCCGGAAATTCAATATTAACAATTTTCCATCGGCCGTTTTGCAATGCGAAATATAACTTAAACGGGCCGCTGATAATTTTGGATTCTTTTTTCAGTACCGCCCTGAAGCCGGCCACCCCTTCTACAAAACCCATTCCTTTGCCACCATCAAGCAATTCATAATGGGTATCAATGATGTCATATCTTCCGCCAACATATTCATCAGATTGACCAAAAATACCTTTAAGCCGGGCTATGATCACCTGTTTATCCATCACTTTCTTACCCGGAAGAATAAAAAAATCACTCAGCTCTTCCGTAATCGTTTTGGATTGTTTAAACCATGCGTTCGTAAATCTGATCGCACTGTTTACGATATCGGCTCCATGATTGAAAGTTGATTTTTCTTGCATTTTTTAAGGTATCTTTCATATAATAACCGACCAACATTTTTGCCGGTCGGTTAAAAACTTGGCGAAGTTAACTATTCTTTAGCCTTTCTCTAATTTCAGCGAGAGAATAATCGATCAATAAATGACCATCTCTAAAAACTTCCTTTAATTCGCCCTGTGCTTCTTCTTCCCAGGTACATTGATCTTTTAACTCATATTCGCCTGCTGCATTTTTAAAAATCTGGAGTAAACCTTTTGCTGATTTTTTAGTACCATCATCGGTAATCGGATCTTTAAAAATTTCACGTCCAATGCCTGCTACTTCTCCATAGGTGGCTTTCATGGCAAAACCAAAAGTATCGCGGGTATTGTATTGGTAAGTGAACGAACCGATGCCGAAAACGACATTGGTAGAAGCAAAACCTTTTGCTTTTAACCGTTCACAAATTTGGGTGGCACGCTCGGTTGTAATGCTATCACCATAAATAGCACCAATTTGCGGAACCAATTCCTTATAACCTTTGTCGTTGGTTTTCCCTCCGAAAACATCCCAAAGCAATTCTATTACGCCTTTTAGCTCGTTTTCATCTTTACCATTCGGATTCCCGCAGATAATATCAACAGGATCTCCCGAATCTGGCCGAATGACTACCTTACCTTCTCTATTGATAATATCGTTCTTTAAGGCAGGTAAATATTCAGTAAGCACTTTCCACAAATCCCAGGTATCTGATACAATGGATACAATGCCCTTTGGATAAACTTCTAAAATCAACCTTTTAAAGGTCTCCAATTCCCCTGTATTGGTGCCCATACACATTACAGAGTGTTCGGTAGCTGCCACAGAACCGCCGATTAACTCCTCATCTGAATTTGCACGGTAATATTCTTCCAGGAAATCGATAGCCGGAATGGTATCCGTTCCGGTAAAACTTAGTAAGTGACCAGCGGCCGAGGTCACTGCTGCTTCGATTCCGCCCATTCCACGCATGGAGAAATCGTGTCCCTGCCAATCTACAAATTCCGGTACTGATGAGGTTTCCGCAGCATATTGATCCATAATTGCCCGGTATTGTTTGGCAATAGTCGCAGAGTTGCAAGGCAACCAAACCACGGCAGATAGCAATGTTTCAAAATAATTGGTCAACCAAAAGAATTCGGGCAAGGTGTTGTACATGGTAAACATCGGCACCCGAAGTGGCACCTCAGCACCTTCGGGCAATGATTTGAAAACCATTGGAATATAACCCAGATCGTGCAAATCTGTAATATGCTGCGTACCTACTAAATTTTCGCCAAGATAATTATTGATCCTTCGGGCATACTTTTTCAAAATTTCTTCTTTAGGTTTTGCGAAGAAATTCTGATTAAAATCTTCGATAATATATTTTTTAATAAAATACTGCAAACCAAAAAGAACAACATGGCTTACCTTATCCAACCTGCTTTTTCTTGGTGTCCAGTTTGAATAAACCAAGGTTGTATTTTCAGGGTATTGCCTGCGGTGATCTACTTTGTATCCGTCTGTTAATAATAATGGGTTCATGATATTTGATATTTATGGTTTCTGTTAAATTGGTTAATTTTTATTTCGTCCTGTTTCATTCGGATAAAGACTTGGCAATACATCACTTTGCCAGACCTTTTTCGTTTGAAGATCGAGGCAGCTGAGTTTACCTGTAAAAGCGGCGCCGGTATCGATATTCCAGACATTGCAGCCTTGCATCGGTACATTTACTCCGTAGTATAGGGTTGGCGTATGGCCGATATAGATTTCATGATAAAGCAGTAATCTTTTCGGATAGCGTGGCGAGTCCTGATGAATTTTGCTGTCTACCGTCAATGCCATTTCCCAAAGTGTTCTGTCCCAGGAATAATTGGAAGAATAACGTTCTTTCTCAGGACCATGCATAGAGGAAAATCCGGCATGAATGAAAAGATTATTTTGTTCATCAACATGGTAATCTTTCATCTTTCTCAAAAACTTAAGATGCGCTTGCTTTACTGAATCTGGCAGCTGTTGATAGCTTTCCATGGTTGATTTTCCGCCATGTGCAAACCAAACTTCATCAATAATCCCCTCCGAAAGCCAATCGATACACCAGGCATCGTGATTGCCTTTGATAAAAATGCAGGAATGTGTTTGCGCTAACTGGATGAGATAGTCAATTACCTGAGCGGATTCACTCCATCCATCTACATAGTCCCCTAAAAAAATTAACCGGTCATTTGTTGATACTTCAGCACGTTCAAATAACTGGGTTAGGGCTTTCAGGCCGCCATGAATATCTCCTATTACCAATGTTCTGTTCATATCTAGAATTCTATATATTCAGCAGGCACAACATCTGTAAGCCAAACGTTGTTGTCTGATAAATAAAATTTATATCCAGCGTTGTACATTGCACCGCTTTGAATAGTTAGAATTACAGGGACACCTCTCCTGCTTCCTACTTTATTTGCTGTATTTTTATCGGCACTTAAGTGAACATGTTGACGACTCATTTTTGCAAACCTTGCATTTTTATATTAGATATAAATTTTGCAACAGTACCATGATAGAGATATTCCAATGGTTTTGTTTCATTCAAATTTAATTCTACAGAAATAGAATGTCCTTGATTTGCCCTTATTTTAGTTTTATCATCATTAAATGCAAATCTCTTTTTGTCGTTATTTACAACAATATAATCGAGTAATCCAAAATCTATTTTATTATTATTCAGATTACATTGAGCGATTAATTCATCTACTTTTGCCCAACCATTATCATCAAGTTTTAGCGCTATTGCTTCCGGCGAATGCCTCAAAACAAAGCTTAATAGCTTACTGGTTTCTTTTATTATTTTATCGTTCATAGCATTAATTATAAACTAAGTTTCATTTTATCCCGCACTTCCATCAATGCGAAACCTAAAAGATTTAATCCCTTCCACCTAACCGGATTCTTCGCATTGGGATGTTCTTCTGGTAATCCAATTCCCCAAATGAAATCCACCAGACTTGCTTCTGCCAAGATCTTCTTCCCCGTATTGATCAAATAATCACCTAACACTTTGTGCTGGCTAAATTTATGAAAATTGCCTTCTCTTACGATTTCATATCTGTTTTCAGACCAGATGGCATCGTCATAATTACTTACTTGCCTGCCCAGGTTTTTAACTTCTTCCGGCGAGTTCGCCGATAAAATTTTGGCTAATGTAATTTGATCATTAAACAATGCTGCTTTCTTGCTCATCATCCAATGTTCAGCGGTTTTATATTCAACTTGATCCACTAGAAAAGGAGCATCCCACCATTGGGTTAAACAGGATTTGGTGAGCATTCCATCATTCGACACATGATGTTCCCAAAAGAAAAAGAATTCATCAGTCTCTTTAATGGCAGAAACGGTATACTTCTGACTTTTCATCAGCTTCATTTCCAGTTCCTTGCAAAGGTTCTCAATACCTGATCGCTTTACCAAAACATTTATCCACTCCTCCGGAATACCGTCAAAACCATAGATTAAACCTGCAAGTCCGCCGGCAATTGCAGCCGTGGTATCGCTATCTTCACCCAAGTTAACTGCTTTCAGCACCGCGTCTTCGTAAGATTGTGTGGTAAGAATACACCATAAACTGGCTTCCAAACTGTGCAAAACATAACCAGTTGAAGAAATTTCGGCCATAGCAATTGTTGAAATATCACCATCTAAAACCCGTTTAAAAAGATCAATTTCTTTGGGTTCAAAAGCATTTTTTTCAACAAACCGCTTAACTGCCGCCTGCATATTCTGGTAAGCCACTTTTTTATCACAGCCTTTTAATAATTCCAAACCATAAACCACATAAATAAAGCAGGCAAAAACAGAGCGGAAATGTGCATGAGTAATAGCAGACACTTCTTTAACCCGTTCATAGATCGTTTGAAGATCAGCTTCATGGCGGAAATAAAATACCATGGGTAAAATCCGCATTAAAGCACCATTTCCATTATCTGCTTCGCGATTACCGCCACACAAAACCGGATCGGTGCCTTTGGCAATTTCATTGATGGCCTTACTGGTTGCAATGCCAATATCAAATACTTCACCATGTGGTGTCCAGATCTCCGCACGATACCACTGAAGGAATTTCCGGGCCATATCCTGCAAGTTGTAACCAGAGCAAAGGCTCTCTGCCAGGCAAAAGGTTAGCGAACTGTCATCACTCCAGGTTCCAGCAGGTTGGTTATGGGTTCCAAAGCCTTCCATTCCGTTTACCGGATGTTCTGCTAAATAGGTTCTTGATTTAAACTCTGCGGGTACACCGAGTGCATCGCCAACCGCTAAACCAAATAGTGCGCCGTGAATAACCTTGCTTTTCATGTGATAGGATTTAATGTTTACTGATTTTGACTAAGATCTTGCAACTTGATTTGTGTTACGCCAGCATGTTCCACGCTTTTGATTGAATCCGTTGTAAAAATTTGTTCAAAGTATTTGCTCAGGTCATCAAAGCCTTTGCTAAAAATACCATGACTTATGGCCAGGTAAAGCTTGCCTGCGTTTTTTGCCTGAAGTGCTTCAGCCAAGCCATTGAATGTTCCACCACCATCGCAGATATCATCTACAATCAGACAATCGGCACCACTAAGATCTTCAGCATATACTTTAAAGCCGGAAAGTTTCCCTGTTTTCACATCCCTACTTTTAGAGCACTCTACTACCTCAGCACCACCTAAAAACTCAGAAACTTTATAAATTTTCTTCAGTGCGCCACCATCAGGTGAGATAAGTTTCACCTCTGATCCGATTTTAGCAATCACTTGCCTAATAAATTCATGATTGGAAATGGTAATGCAGTTGTTAAGCAATGCTGGTGTAACTTCGCTATGCGGATCGAAGACGGTAACGCTGGCCAATGCCAATGCATTGATGATGTCTGCATATACTTTTACGGATAATGGCTCACCAGGAATCATCACCCGATCCTGTCTCGCTGCCGGGAAGTATGGAATATAAAGGTGAATTTCCTTCACGCCCATTCGCTTCAGGGCATCAACTGTAATACAGATCAGACCTAAATCATGGAAAGAATTAATTCTTTGCGTAATGGTTACCGGCGCATCTTTATCGAAATCGTCAGCAATTTTAATGTGTGGTTCGCCACCTGCAAACAGGAAAGATTTGTAGCTTATGGCGTTGTTTTCGCCTAGCGGAGTAAAATCCGGATCTAAATTTATCATATATTTGCGTATTATTTACACAAATATAGAAATGATTTTTAAATCCAAAAAATAATTTGTGTTTATTTTACGCAAACCTAATGTCAAACTGGAAATTATCCTTTGAAAGTTGATTATATTTTGGCTTATCAAATGTAAAAAGCTTGCCTGGACGGCCACTAGCTCCTATTTTCACTACCTTTCCTGTTTCTTTAACAATTTCAAAACTGAGAATTTTTTTTCTGAAATTTCTTCTGTCGATATCTCTTTCCAGGATGGAACAATATAAATTTTCAAGGTCTGAGAATAAAAATTCCTGATCCAGGAGGTCGAACCCGATAGGCTGATAAGTTAATTTACTTTTTAAGCGCTGATGCGCCAGTCTAACCATTTCATCATGGTCGTATCCCAATTGCGGTAGCTGGTTTAAGGGAAACCATTTCGCATCTTTTGCATCTGTATCTGCTTTTAAAACAAAGTTCTGAGGATTTACCAAAGCAAAATAAGCGACAGAAACCACCCTGAACCGATCATCGCGATTGATGTCATCTCCAAAGGTACCCAACTGTTCAAGGTAATTTACATTTATCCCTGCTTCTTCTTTAAGCTCTCGCTCCACAGCTGCCAGTAAAGGCTCCTCATCTTTAACAAAACCGCCGGGCAATACCCATTTATCTGCCAGTTCACCAAAACGCTGCTGTACCGTCAGTACGTAAAGCGTCCCCTTCTCATAGCCAAAAACAATGGCATCAACAGCGATTTTAATATTTTGATCGATCATCCCTTATTTGTGTAAAAACAACACAAAGTTAAGAAATTTCATAATTCAGAGAACTGCCCTGGTCATTAATATAAATCAGCCAAACTAAGTGTACTCATAAAACAGATTAATAAAATTAAAATAACTGCAAATACGTCGATTAGCTTATAACCTAAACTTTTTCATCGCTCCCCAAAGTTTCATATCCATCTGATAAACATCCGGACGATATTCAATTTTATTATTTTGCGGCCAGGCAGTGATATAAGTAATCAAAATTGGAACTTGTTTTTTGGGCCCGAACCATGCTGGTTTTAATTGAAATGCCTTTGAAGTATCAGCTTTTGCGGCCATCCTCTTTTTATACCATTTGATGTGACTACTGTCTACGGGTGGCAAATCTACTTCTGCCCTTAATTTATCATAAGTATAAGTATCACCTACTAATTTTTCAGCAAATTCTAACGGTTTTTCTACCCGCACACAACCGTGGCTAATGGCCCGGTTACTAAGGTTAAAACCATTTTTATTATTCGTATCATGAAGGTAAATACTGGAACTGTTATCAAAGATAAATTTAAACTTTCCCAGGGCATTTCCACCACCTGATCCCTGCTTAAATTTAAAGGGTAATTTATCCCTTGAATACCGGCTCCAGTTGATCGTATCAGGCTCACCAATCAGCTTATCTTTATAGTAAACTTTGATGTTACTATTCGACAAATAATAAGGGTCTTTTCTAGCCATCCAATAGATCTCGCTCTGCGCAATACTTACCGGAATATTCCATACCGGATTAGCTTGAATAGAGTTAATTTTACTGAACAATAATGGGGTCTCATGATTCTTCGGTTTATCATCTAAATTGCCCGATTTAGCGAAGGCTTTCTGCTTATCTTCATACCCATTTTCGCGCTTGCCGCCCACACAAACTTTCATACTAATAACTGTATCTGTTTTATCAAACCAGGTAAGCCTGAAATCAGGAATATTAACCTGTACATAATTGGATCCGGTTTCAGGCATTTTCCAGCGAAAACGCTCCATATTCACCAGCAATATCCGCTTTTCAGCCTCATCAATTGTATTTAGATAAGCCTTTTGAAGCCCCTTATATTGTATAGATGAAGGTTGCACTTCCCTTAAGGTATCGAGCATGTTCTTAGAAGAAAGCAGCCTGATCATGCCTGCGCTATCTGGTCGCTTCACTTTAATATAGTACCTGGAAAAGATACTCCTTGGATTCACTACACCATACTTCAGGAAATTGTTGTAGTTTAAATATGCATTTGCAGAAAGTAACTCCAAACGGGCAATCACAGGGTAACTTTCGTCTACTTTCTTAAACTTGTTGTCAGAAAGCTGCTTCAGCAGCGCCTTAATCTGGCTAACTTTAAAAAGTTCTGGATTAAAACCATGTACTTTGCTGTTGTCCAAATAAGCGGTCAGCGAATCCAGTTCCCCGTTAGTGTAGAATTTTGTAACCAATTCCGGCGACCCATGGTTTTCCAGGTAAAAAGCTCTAATAGTCTTTGGATTGATGAAACCCTGATCAAGACTATCCATCGTTTTAACAAAAACGCTATCATATGCTATGGTATCAAAATCTTTGTAAATCTTGTTTTTAAAGTGTTCAGATAACACTTTTCCAATTTCAGGTGGCGATTTAAACCAGTTACAGGCCGAAACAGATATGATAAAGGGAATGATTAGAAAGCGAAAGTTTTTCAACACGTAATAAGTTAGTTCAACAGATTTAATTATCTAAAGGCTAAATGGCAAATTAAGTGCCATTATTTTTTGATTTACAGATGCAAACGTTATATTTGCCAGCGCTAGTCAGCTAAAGCATTGATATTGGCAGAAATATATTTATGAACTTAACTTTGAACCATCACTTACATTTGCACCATCGCCGTTAGGCGATATGATATGTTTGTTTTGTACTTCAAAACTTTTTTTCCGTAAAATTATTTCTTGCTCACTCTATATTCAATACTTTGAAAACACTTAAAATTGCTATCCAGAAATCGGGTAGACTAAACGAAAAATCCGTAGAAATATTAAAAAATTGTGGCCTTTCATTCGAAAACTACAAAAGCTCCCTGATATCTACTGTTACCAACTTCCCTTTAGAAATACTTTTTCTTCGTGATGATGATATTCCGGAATACGTACAGGATGGCATTGCCGATCTGGGTATTGTTGGGGAAAATGTTATCGTAGAAACCAAAGCTGAAGTAAGTTATTTACAAAAATTAGGCTTTGGAAAATGTACTTTAAAAATTGCAGTTCAAGCCACCAGTAACATTCAAAATCTGGAAGAATTAAATGGCAAAGCAATCGCTACTTCTTACCCGGTGATTCTCGAAAAATTCTTACAGGAAAAAGGAATAAAATCTGATATCAGAACCATTTCCGGTTCGGTAGAAATTGGTCCGGGTTTAGGATTAAGCGATGCCATTTTTGATATCGTTTCTACAGGCGGAACATTGAAAAGCAACGGTCTAAAACCCTTCGCCGATGTGATGCAATCGGAGGCCGTTTTAATCGGAAATAAATCAATTGCCGACAACCCCGAAGTAGCAGAATTGCTTCAGAGAATCCGCTCGGTATTAAGTGCAAAATCAAATAAATATGTTGTACTTAATGTATCAAAAGATAACCTTCAAAAAGTGGTCGATTTATTACCAGGTGTTAAAAGTCCAACGGTTGTTCCGCTCTTTGAACCGGATTGGGTTGCTGTTCATTCTGTAATTGCCGAAGAAGATTTCTGGGATAAAATTAACAGCCTGAAAGCTGCAGGCGCAGAAGGAATTTTAGTGATGCCAATTGAGAAAATCATCACTTAAAACAGGTCAAAATCACACCAAAAAACATTAACTAATAGTTAATTTAAAAACATAATTAATTGAAAATCTATAATTATACAGATTTATCTAAATCAAAAATTGAGGAATTGTGTTCCAGACAAATTGAGGACGATAAATTGATTGAAGAGCGCGTTGCAAACATCATTGAAACGGTAAAAAAAGATGGTGATCAAGCACTGATTAATTTTGCAGAAACCTTTGACCGGGTTGTGCTTAAAAAACTTTTTTTAGGCGCTGAAGAATTGGAATTGATTGCTTCTACTATTCCGGATGAAGCTAAAAAAGCAATTAATATTGCCTATCAAAATATTAAGGTGTTTCATGAGTCGCAATTGAAAACTGAAGATAAGGTGGCAACCATGCCTGGCGTGGTTTGCTGGCGTGAAGCCAGGGCCATTGAAAAGGTTGGCCTTTATATACCAGGAGGAACTGCTGTTTTACCCAGTACTTTTTTAATGCTTGCCACACCAGCAATTATTGCAGGATGTAAGGAGATTATTGTTTGCTCACCACCCCAAAGCGACGGCAAAACCAATTGCTATCTGGCCTACTGTGCGGTACTTTTGGGTATTAACAAAATATACCTTGTTGGAGGTGCTCAGGCAGTAGCTGCAATGGCATTTGGAACCGAAAGCATTCCGCAGGTATATAAGATTTTCGGACCAGGTAACCGCTATGTAACTACTGCTAAAACCATGGTTCAAAATAGGGTAGCTATTGATATGCCAGCCGGCCCTTCTGAGGTTTTAGTACTTGCTGACGAGACTGCCAATCCGTCATTTGTTGCCGCAGACCTACTTGCACAAGCTGAACATGGTATTGATAGTCAGGCAATTTTAGTTTCTACCTCAAATGAAATCATAACTGATACGTTAAAAGAAATTGAAAATCAGCTAGCTGCATTACCTAGAAAAGCAATTGCAATGAAAGCAATAGCCAACTCTTATGCTATACTTACCGCTGATTTACAGACAGCTATGGATTTTTCCAATCAATATGCCCCGGAACATTTAATTCTGGCTACTGATCAATTCGAAAGCCTTATTCCATCTATTATCAATGCCGGATCAGTATTCTTAGGAAACCTTACACCAGAAAGCGCAGGTGATTATGCTTCCGGAACCAACCATACTCTACCTACCAGCGGCTTTGCAAAGGCTTATTCTGGTGTTTCACTCGATGCCTTTGTTAAAAAAATAACCTTTCAGCATTTATCAAACCAGGGCTTAAACAGCATTGGCACTACTGTTGAAACACTGGCAGCTGCAGAAGGCCTGGATGCGCATAAGAATGCCGTAAGTATTAGATTGAATTTTGAGTCCGGAGTCGGAAGTAAAAAGTCTGAAGCCAACAAAGCATAATAAAAAATCTGTGTAATCACATCATCAGTGTAATCAAACCGAAGTAAACCACTAACATGGACATTAACGAATTAGTAAGAGAAAATATAAAAAACCTTAAGCCATACGCTACAGCCAGAGATGAGTTTAAAGGACAGGCATCCGTATTTTTAGATGCCAACGAGAACAGTTACGGTTCTCCCCTACCCGCCAATTACAACCGCTACCCAGATCCTTTGCAGCTGGATCTAAAGGATGCCATCAGTAAAATTAAAGGTGTACCGATAGAAAACACCTTTTTAGGAAATGGTAGTGATGAGGCCATTGATTTATTGTTTCGTGCCTTTTGTAACCCGGGAAAAGACAATGTGATTATACTTCCACCAACCTATGGGATGTATGAAGTTTCTGCAAATATAAATGATGTGGAAATCCGTAAAGTAAGCCTGCTTCCGAACTTTCAGTTGGACATGGAAAAAATTGCAGAAACGATTGATCAAAACACAAAATTAATCTTCATTTGTTCGCCCAATAATCCAACAGGAAATTCAATCAATCGCGAAGATATTGAAACCATTTTAACCAACTTTAAGGGCTTGGTTGTAGTGGATGAAGCATACATTAATTACGCCCGTCAAAAGACCTTTATTCAGGAATTAACGGAGTACGCAAACCTGGTCATTTTACAAACTTTTTCAAAGGCATGGGGACTCGCAGCTTTGCGTTTGGGCATGGCATTTTCTTCCAGAAAAGTGATCGATGTTTTGAACAAAATCAAACCACCTTACAACATCAATCAGGCTACTCAAGATTTAGCTTTTGAAGCACTAAAAAACATCAGTCAGGTGAACGATTGGATCAAAATTTCTGTTGCCGAAAGAGAGCGACTTTCTGCTGATCTGAATGCACTAAAAATTGTCACAAAAGTTTACCCATCCGATGCTAATTTTGTCTTGGCAGAAGTTACTGAAGCAAAGAAAATTTACGACACTTTAGTTGACCAGGGAATCATCGTTCGCGACCGATCAAAAGTAACCTTATGCGAAGGGTGTTTAAGGATTACGGTGGGCACAAAAGAGGAGAATGATAAATTGTTAAATGTGCTAAAAAATCTATAATGAAAAAGGTATTATTTATTGACCGGGATGGGACGTTAAACATTGAACCGGATGATGAGCAGGTAGATAGTTTTGCAAAGTTAAAATTTTATCCGCGCTCGCTTTATTACTTGTCGAAAATAGCCAGTGAAATGGATTATGAACTGGTGATGGTAACGAACCAGGATGGACTGGGAACACCATCAAATCCGGAAGAGAATTTCTGGCCGATCCATCATTTCATGTTGGACACTTTCGCCGGCGAAGGTGTGAACTTTAGTGAGATTGTGATCGACAGAACATTTGCCAAAGACAATGCACCTACCCGGAAGCCAGGTACCGCTTTGTTAACAAAATATTTTAGTGAAGATTACGACTTAAAAAATTCTTATGTTATCGGAGATCGTTTAAATGATGTGGTGCTGGCGAAGAATCTTGGCGCAAAAGCAATTTTTCTCCGTCAAAATGATGCGTTAGGATCTACCGAGGCCTTGGACAAACATGAAACTTTGCTTGATATTATCGTACTGGAAACCAAAAAATGGGAAGATATCTATAACCTGTTGAAGGCAGGAAGCAGAAAAATTAACCACATACGTAAAACAAATGAAACGGATATCGTAATTAATTTGGATTTAGATGGGACTGGAAAAGCCAAAATTGAAACTGGCCTGAACTTTTTCGACCACATGCTGGATCAGATTGCCAGACATGGAAGTGTGGATATGGAAGTGATTGCCAAAGGCGACCTGCACATTGACGAACATCATACCATTGAAGATACCGGAATAGCACTTGGTGAAGCTTTCGCCAAAGGCTTGGGCAATAAGCTTGGCATTGAACGCTACGGCTTCTGCCTGCCAATGGATGATTGCCTGGCGCAGGTAGCCATTGATTTTGGTGGCCGTAACTGGATCGTTTGGGATGCCGCGTTTAAAAGAGAAAAAGTGGGCGATATGCCTACAGAAATGTTTTATCACTTCTTTAAGTCGTTCAGCGATGCGGCAAAATGTAATTTAAATATTAAAGCTGAAGGAGATAACGAACATCATAAAATTGAAGCTATCTTTAAAGCCTTTGCTAAGGCGATTAAAATGGCCATTAAACGTGATGCAGAAAAAATGGTATTACCAAGTACAAAGGGGCTTTTGTAAACGAACAAGGAGAAATGAACAAGGAACAATGACTGATTGTCTTTATTCTTTGTTCTTTATTCTTTAATCCTAAGAATATGATTGGAATAGTAAACTACGGTGCCGGGAATATTTTCTCTCTTACTGCTGCATTAGACCGCTTAAATGTGAACTACGGCATGGTAAATACAGAAACCGACCTTGAAAAATATAGCCACATTATTATCCCTGGCGTTGGTCACGCTGGTGCGGCGATGGAAAAATTAAAGCATACCGGATTAATCAAAGCGATAAAAGCATTGGCTAAACCTGTTTTAGGGATTTGCGTAGGCATGCAGCTGATTACCGAACATTCAGAAGAAGGTGACGTTGCCTTGTTGGACATTGTCCCGGTAAAAACCAGAAAGTTTGATAAGTCGCTGAATATCAAAATTCCACATATGGGTTGGAATGCTGTGCAGCATAAAAACAATTCCCTGTTTGAGGGGATTGAAGATAATGCACAATTTTACTTCGTTCATTCGTACTTTATTGAATATAACCCTATTTTTGACATCGCCTCCGCAAATTATGGATTAAAATTTTCGGCAGCAGTACAAAAAAATAACTTTTATGGCGTTCAGTTTCATCCCGAAAAGTCGGGTAAAGCTGGCGAACAGATATTAAAAAATTTTTCAAACTTGAGTGGAGGAGACTTTTATATTTAGATTTGAGTTTGTAAAACCTGAATATTAGTTTTTTACTTTCAACCTTTAACTTTTAACTTAAGAAAATGTACATAATTCCTGCTATTGATATTCTGGATGGAAAAGTTGTCCGCCTTCGTGAAGGTGATTACAATCAGAAAACTGAGTATGATGTTTCTATTGCCGACATGATAGAAAAATACCGTTCAAACGGAACAGATTTCATTCATATTATTGATTTAAATGGTGCTAAGGGTGATTTTAGCAATCAGAAATCACTATTTGAAATCATTAAGAAAACCGAAATGAAGGTACAGTATGGTGGTGGTATCCGTACCATTGAGCAGGTTACCAATTTGCTCGACGCCGGAATTCACCGGGTAATCGTAGGTACACAGGCCATTACCAATCCCGATTTTTTACAGCAATTAAGTGAAGCTTTCGCCAAGAAAGATGATTATGCCAACCGCATTGTAATCGCTATCGATGTGCTGGACGAAGTGATTAAGTATTCGGGCTGGATGGAAAGTTCGCCAATCAAGCTAATGGATTATGTAGATAAATGCCTGGCATTGGGTTTCTTCCGTTTTCTTTGTACGGATATCAGCAAAGACGGGAAATTAGGTGGTGCCGCTGTTGAATTGTATAAAAAACTGCTGGAACATTCTCCAATGATTAAATTAATTGCTTCAGGTGGTGTAAGTGCTATGGAAGATATTTATGAATTGGCTAAATATCCGATTAGAAGTGTGGTGGTTGGAAAAGCCATTTATGAGGATCGGATTACTATTGAAGAAATTAAAGAATGGAATTTGAAAGCATTGAGTAGTATATAACCCCCCAGCCCCCTAAAGGAGGAGCTAATAGCATGGTGGAAAGGCGAGTAGATAGTACCATAACATTTGGTGCGATAGAACTTAAGGAAATTAAGAGTTACAAACGAGTTGGAATGTAAGGTTAAAATGTCTGTTCGCATAATAGTTATATTTAATAAAGGATGAGCAACGAAAAGACAAAGCCTAATGTAAAAAATTGGGGTTTAATTGATGATGATCTTGATTTTTTGCAAGTCAATGAACCAAAAATGTTTTATGGTGCTTCGAGCATCATTTTTGAAAACGCCAAGAAGTTAAGAAATACGGTTACAGATGCTGAAAAAATATTATGGGAACATCTCAAAGAAAAGAAACTAGGTGTAAAATTTAGACGTCAGCATCCAATTTCTTCCTTTATTGCTGATTTCTATTGTCATGAGAAAAAATTAATCATTGAATTAGATGGCAGCATCCACAATATAAAAGAAATTTTTGAGAATGATTTAGAAAGACAGGCAGCAATTGAAGCTTTTGGAATAAAGGTTATCAGATTTAAAAACCAAGAAATTTATAAAACATAGACATTGTTTTGAACAAAATAAATAAAGCCATGCAGGCTGAGCAATTTACAGTTCCCCCTTTAGGGGGCGGAGGGGGTTTAAGTAAAAGAATAATTCCTTGTTTAGATGTTAAAGATGGCCGCACAGTAAAAGGTGTCAACTTTGTTGATTTACGCGATGCAGGCGACCCTGTAGAATTAGCGGCTCAATATGCACAACAAGGTGCTGATGAGTTGGTTTTCTTAGACATTACCGCCACTCACGAACGTAGGAAAACGATGATTGAAATGGTAAAATCTGTTGCACGCCAGCTCAATATTCCTTTCACTATTGGTGGCGGTATTACTGAAATTGCAGATGCAGAGGCTTTACTAAATGCTGGTGCTGATAAGATCAGCATCAATTCTGCAGCAGTGAGAAATCCAAAACTTATTGAAGAACTGGCCAAAGCTTTTGGTGTTCAGTTTGTGGTTTTGGCAGTAGACACCAAATATGTGGAGGGCAGAAATATGGTTCACCTCAATGGCGGAAGATTAATCACAGAACTGGAAACTGAAAACTGGATTAAGCAGGCGGAAGATTTGGGTGCAGGAGAAATCTTGCTTACATCCATGGATCATGATGGCACAAAAGCTGGATTTGATTGTGGATTACTTGGTAAAATTAACCAAATGATTAACATCCCGATCATTGCCTCAGGTGGCGCAGGCAGTATGGAACACTTTACAGAAGTTTTCCAAAAAGCCAATGTAGATGCAGCGTTAGCAGCATCCGTATTTCACTACGGCGAAATTTTAATACCTGATTTAAAGAAAGAGTTGCGAGGACATGGAATCCCCGTAAGATTATAAATTATAAAATACACTCGTCATTGCGAGGCAACATCATAAAAATGAACATCGATATACAATCTCTTGATTGGGATAAAACAGCTGGCTTACTTCCTGTCATTATTCAGGATTATAAAACGCTTGAAGTTTTAATGCTAGGCTATATGAATGCTGAAGCTTTGGAAAAAACACAAACCGAAGGCAAGGTCACTTTCTTCTCGCGCGCTAAAAACCGCCTTTGGACTAAAGGTGAAACCAGTAATAATTTTCTTTATGTAAAGGAACTTTACGTTGATTGCGATAACGATACCATCCTTATTAAGGCCGATGCCGTTGGCCCCACTTGCCACACTGGCAGCCGCAGCTGTTTTAAAACAGATTTTAATCAGAATTTCATTTTTGAACTTGAAAATATCATTACTGATCGATACGAAAATCCTGTTGAGGGCTCTTATATTAATAAGATGCGCAGCAAAGGTTTAAACAAAATTGCACAGAAAGTTGGTGAAGAAGGGGTAGAAACCGTTATTGCCGCATTGGCAGAAAGCGAAGAAGAATTGATTGGCGAAGCATCTGATTTAGTTTTTCACCTGTTATTTTTATTGAAAGAAAAAGGTTTGTCTATTCAGGATATTGCAAAGAATTTAGAAAAGAGACATCAATAGTTACATGTTGCGGGTTATAAGTTAAAAGTAACTAGCTTAAGAAATAAGCATACTAAATTTAGTAACCTATCTACATTTTGACCTAAAACTTTTAACCTGTAACCTATAACACAGTGCTTAAACAAATAAAAAACCTTTCCGGCCATCAAAATCCTGTTTATGCGCTGGCAAATTCAGATCAGAATGAAACATTCTTTAGCGCAGGTAATGATAAAGGTGTTGTAGAATGGTCGTTAGCGGAAATGGCGTTTGTAAAGGTGAAAATGCCTGTCCAAAGCTCTGTTTATTATCTCCATTATTACAACAACCAGCTTTTTGTTGGCGAACGCAGTGGCGCCTTCAGTGTTTACGATTTAATGGAAGAAAAAGTGATCGCCAGAATTAATGGCCACACCAAGCCCATCTTCAATATTCAAACGGTTAAAAGTAAAAACGAACTGCTCACTACAGGGGAAGATGGATCAGTAGCCGTTTGGTCGCTTAATGATTTTAAAGAAGTTTACCGTTTTCAGGCCGCATACGATACTGTCAGGGCAATTGCCATCTCGCCTGATGAAACTGAAATTGCTTTTGGTTGCAAAGACCATTTAATTAAAATCTACAATCTTGCTGATTATAGTTTAAAACAGAATCTGGAAGGTCATGCTTTACCGGTAACGTCCTTGGCCTATCATCCAGACAAAAAATATTTAATTTCTGGCAGCAGAGATGCACAATTGAAAATTTGGACCTTACCTGGCTATGAATTGATTAACACCATTCCGGCGCATATGTTTACCGTATATGATATTGCTTTTCATCCTACCCTACCCTATTTCGCGACCAGTAGTCAGGATAAAAGCATTAAGCTTTGGGATGCTAAAAACTTTAAACTATACAAAATTTTAAGTCAAGAAAAAGCCGGGGTTGGTCATACGCATTCCATCAATAAAATCATCTGGAGCAATGATGGAAAGTTTTTGATTTCAACTGGTGATGACAGGCAGGTAATGGTTTGGGAGATGGAGGATTAAGATTATCCAATGTATCTTTCTGAATTTTGTTTTATCCATTTTTTGCCCTGGGTTTAAAGTTTGATTAAAAATAAGTCATGGCCGAAATCCTTTCTAAAGGAGATTTAGAATGCCAATAATTAAATCATCAGCGGCCTGATCATGCTCATACATGTTAAATTTATGCATAACCATTGCCATTTTTCTAACCTTAGGCTCCATAATTTAAATTTCAGACGCAGAAAGCTATTCCACAAATCGTTTAATAATCCTTAATTTGTGGCTGTATATACCTAATTCCCGATTAAAAATTCCCTGGTCATCTATCGGATCAATTTTTACTTTGGCAGAGGAATGGATGATTTCATTCGGGCTCAACATAATCCCAACGTGTGTAATCTTTCCTTCTGCATTATCAAAAAAAGCCACATCGCCGGCCCTGCATTCTGCTAAAAAACCAACCAGTTCACCTTGCTCTGCCTGCTGGGCAGCATCTCTGTTTAATTTGATATTCAACATTTTAAAAACCGTTTGCACAAAGCCAGAGCAATCCATGCCAAATAAATGCCGCCCGCCCCATAAGTATGGAATGTTTTGGAAAAACTTCGCAGTTGATTCAACATCTTTCTTAAAATCTACATTATGGACATTATGTGCTTCAAATTTCAACTGGTATTTTTCCTTTCCGGCAAAGCAAAAGCCATCTTGCAGATAAGGCAGATTACTCGCAGGGCTTAGGTGATACAAACTTCCGTCCATGGCTGTTAATACATTATCAAAACTTAATGGAGCCAGCCATTTGCATTGCTGCATTTCGACAAACTGATCCTGAGTAATGGACGTTAACTGCCTGAAATCCAGCCAGCCCTGATAACCGTCAAAACCATTTTGAATCAGCCACCAGCGCTCATCTTTTTGAAGAATTTCTACATGATCACCAAACAAAAGCTGCGAAACAATTTCTGCTCGATCTGAAGGTTCAGCTCTTAAAGGTGCTACGGCAACCCTGCAAATTCCATATTGATTTTCCATCTGATTCTGATCGGTAAAAGATATCTGTAAAACTAATAAATTAATCAATTGTCTAACATTTCGCCTCTAAATTTGTTATTTTTATGATGATATTTAATCTTTCCGATATGAATTTTAAAAAAATATTAATTGCTGTGGACAACAGCACCTGTTCAGAAAAAGCGGCTAAAACTGGTTATGATATGGCTGAAAAATTTCAGGCTGAAGTGGCGTTGGTTAATATTATAGAACCCGTTCCTGCAAATGTAAATCCCGACTTAACGCTGGCGCCGGTATTTTTGGAAACTTACGACAACAGTGAAGAGAATAGCCACATCCTACTTAAGGAGATTGAAAATAAATATGGCAATGGTATCCAAACAACCTATCTAAGTGTGATAGATACTGCTGCCCATGGCATTATTCAACAATCGGATGAATGGGGATCAGACCTGATCGTTATCGGAACTTATGGCAGAACAGGTTTATATCACTTTTTAATGGGCAGTGTGGCAGAGCATGTGGCCAGAAAATCTGCCTGTCCGGTGTTGATTATTCCGAATAAATGGGATTTAACTGCTGAATAATTAAGAATCAATGAAAAAGCTCCTTTATCTTCCGCTTCTTTTTGTATTATTCACCTGCCAGTTTACACAGGCGCAAACCAATAACACATCCTTTTCTGTTTCTGAAAAAAAAATCCATCAGATCGACCAGCTCTTTAAACAATACCTGGATAGCGGCTGGATAAAAGGCATTACTGCTAACATCTCCGTAGATGGAAAAACAGTTTACAGCAAAGCTTTTGGCAATCAGATAGGCAGGCCATTTAAAACCGATGATATTTTAAGAATTGCTTCACAAACAAAAGCAATTACCAGCGTTGCGGTAATGATGCTGCTGGAAGAAGGCAAATTTTCACTGGATGATCCCATTTCTAAATATCTTCCAACTTTTAAAAATCCGCAGATTTTAGATAAATTCAATCCAAAGGATACCACTTACACCACCAAACCTGCAAAAGGAGAAATCACCATCCGCGAATTGCTTACCCACACCTCCGGACTTGGCTATGCACAAATCGGCTCACCAGAAATGCAGGCCATTTATGCTAAGGCAGATATATCAGCAGGATTTGTAAACCATAAAAAACTGTTGGAAACCGATATTGATAAATTAGGTAAACTTCCCCTTTCTTTTGAGCCAGGCCAAAAATGGCAATATAGTTTGGGCATGGATGTTTTGGGTAGGTTGGTTGAAGTAACATCAGGATTAAACCTTGATCAATTTTTCAGAGAAAGAATTTTCATTCCGCTAGGCATGAACGACACCTATTTCGCTTTACCTAAAAATAAACAGTCAAGATTATCATCCGTTTATACCGAAGATCCAAAAACTAAAGCCGTTATACCCTGGAAGGATGGTGCAGTTAACGGATCAACGATCAATTACCCCATTAATGAAAATGGCTATTTTGCAGGTGGTGCGGGCTTAGTATCTACCGCTAAAGATTATGGAATCTTTTTACAAATGCTTTTAAATGGTGGTGAATACAAAGGCAAAAGAATGCTATCAAAAAACAGCGTAGCCTTAATGACCCAAAATCAAATGGGTAAGATTCCGTTTGGAGCCAATTATTTTGGCTTAGGCTTTGAAGTTGTCTCAGATAAAGGAAGTAAAAAATTAGGTCAAACAGCAGGTTCTTATGGCTGGGGAGGATTTTTTGGTTCAACCTACTGGGTAGACCCTCAAAAGAAAATGACGGCACAGATCTATGTTCAGCAATCACCATTATCTCACGGGCAACTGCCTAACCAATTTAAAGCAATAATTTATCAGGATGCTAAATAAATGGTATAATCCTTAAACCAAAAGTGATCGTATCGAATCTTTAGCAATGTCTTATTCCTTTGCGTGAAAATTAGTTTTACCAATTTGAAATGTCCCGAATAAATGCGATGTTTGAGATGAGTTCTTCAATCAAACAAAATGAAAATTCATTTATTCGGGGCTTCTGCTTCGGGTGTTACCACGCTTGGCCATGCACTCGCAAAGAAATTACACATTCCCTACTTTGATAGTGACCAGTATTTCTGGCTTCCATCTGAAATACCATTCGCCTTAAAACGCAATCCTGAGGAAAGAAACCAATTGATCAGAACAGCTTTAACAACACATGAACACTGGATTTTTGGTGGATCAAGTGTAAGCTGGGGTGATGATGTATTTCCTGAATTTGATTTGATTGTATTCCTCTGGATTCCGCCTGAAATAAGATTAAAAAGACTCAAAGAAAGAGAGCTGGAGCGGTATGGAACGGCCATTTACGATGATCCAGATCGAAACATAAGATACCGGGAATTTATAGAATGGGCAGCTCAATATGATATTGACCCGAATGAATCAGGCTTTACCGGCCGGTCTTTAAAAGTACACGAAGACTGGATAAAATCCTTAAACAGGGAAGTACTGGAAATCAGGGGTGATTTTAGTGTAGAAGAAAGATTGGAGCGAATTATGAAATATCTTTAAAATAAAAAGGCGCTAAAAATTAGCGCCTTCAATTGTGATATCTTTCAGAGCTTATCCTTCCTGATGTAACCAGGCTTTTTTCGCTAATAATTCATCTTCTGTTTCGCGGATATCTTCATCATCCACGCAACAATCTACCGGACAAACCGCTGCGCATTGAGGTTCATCATGAAATCCTTTACATTCTGTACATTTATCCGATACAATGTAATAAACTTCATCAGAAACTGCTTCCTGAGCAGAATCAGCCTCGATCTGCTGATTACCAAAATCAATGATTCCTTCCAAATTTGTACCGTCTGAAAATCGCCATGCAGTACCGGCATCGTAAATTGCGTTATTAGGGCATTCCGGTTCACAAGCCCCACAATTTATACACTCATCTGTTATTTTAATTGCCATGTCTTCGTCTAATTCTTTTGCTTAGGTTACCTTTGCGCTGCAAATATAAGATATAATCAATTAATAATAATTCTAAATATGTCAGCATTAACTCAGGAAAAAGCAATTATTGCATTTAAAACACTAGGCAAAAAACTTGCACATCCTACTGACTTTTTAGGAGATGCCATTTCTCAGGTCCAAAACAGCAATGCCTGGTTTACTGGAGAGAATATAGAAAAAGCAATTCTATCATTTTCTGAAATGTTAAATGATGCGGATATAAATCAATGGTTTAAATCTGTTCAGTTTACTTCATCATCAAAAAAAATAGGTTTAATCCTCGCCGGGAATATTCCTATGGTTGGTTTTCATGATGTGTTATGTGTACTGGCCACGGGAAATATAGCCTTAATCAAATTATCTTCATCAGATGACAAACTGATCAAAATGGTGATTACAGCGCTGATCAGGATTGAACCTGCATTTAATGACAAAATTGAGTATGTGGAAAGGCTGAAGGATTTTGATGCCGTAATTGCGACCGGTAGTAACAATTCATCCCGATACTTCGATTACTATTTCAGTAAAGTGCCCAACATCATCAGAAAAAACAGAAATAGTGTAGCTGTGCTTGATGGAACTGAAAGCCCTGAAGACATTGATAATCTGGGTGCCGATATTTTTGATTATTTTGGTTTGGGTTGCAGAAACGTTTCTAAACTTTACTATCCCAAAGGTTATGATATTGCGCGTTTTTATGAAGGCATTGAGCGTTATCAAAACATCATCAATCACTTCAAATATCAGAATAACTACGATTACAATAAGTCGATTTACCTGGTGAATATGGCCAAACATTTTGATAACGGCTTTTTATTACTAAAAGAAGATGAGCAGCTAACCTCTCCGCTGGCGGTTTTATTTTACCAGGAATATAAAAGTCTTACCGAGGTTGAAGCTGAATTGAGTGTGCAATCTGACAACATTCAATGCATCATTTCAAAGGCTGATTTAAAATGCCCTAAATTTAACTTCGGAGAAAGCCAGCACCCTAAGCTCTGGGATTATGCTGATAATGTTAACACAGTTGAATTTTTAAATCGCCTGGCTTAAATATTTTAAACAGGTTTGCTTTGAACCAGGGCAGCTTCGTCTTTTGCCTTTCAGCTTTCAGCTTAATTAGCTATTTTTGGACACCATGTATATCGTTAAAGTAAAAGGCATCGCCAAAATCCCGGATTACGTACAGTTAAGGGATGATAAGTTTACACTTTTGGCTTATTTCAGGGTAGACCGGCCAGATAAATCGCTGGAAAAACTCGGTTTGGCTGAGAAACAAGATTACATTATGGAAATGATCAAAGATTTGCCTTTCGGGCAGATTGCTAAATTAGAAATATAAAATGGCAGGAAACGCAGTAATTCACTTGAGCAATGTTGATGTTTTTCAACAGAAACACTTAGTACTTTCTAACGTAAATTTACATATCGAAAAAGATGAATTCATTTTTTTAATCGGCCAGACCGGTTCAGGCAAAAGTAGCTTACTGAAAATATTATATGGCGATTTACACATTGGTAATGGTGAAGGAAATATTGCAGGTTTTGATCTGAAAAATTTAAAGGAAAGCCAGGTGCCGTTTTTACGCCGCAAACTGGGTGTAGTTTTTCAGGATTTTCAACTGCTTACAGATAGGACAATTGAAAAAAACCTCGAGTTTGTTCTAAAAGCTACCGGATGGAATGATGCCAAACTAATTAGTGAACGGATTAAAGATGTGCTGGATAAAGTGGGCTTACGTTCAAAAATCAGGAAAATGCCACACGAAATTTCAGGTGGTGAGCAACAGCGGATTGTAATTGCCAGGGCGCTGTTAAATGATCCTGAAATTATCCTCGCTGATGAGCCAACAGGAAATCTAGATCCTGAAACATCAGCAGAAATTGTAACCCTTTTAAAACAAATCAGTCAGGCCGGAACAGCTGTTTTAATGGCAACACACGATTATCACATCATTCGTACCTTTCCTTCCCGCATTATTAAATGCGAAAATGGCGTAGTATTGGAAGGTGCGCAGGGAATTTTAGATTTGTAGAACTAGATTTTAGATAGGAATCTTATCAAAACCGTAAATCAGTAACCCTAATTCATTCTGCCAAAATCGTAAATCAGAAGTCTGGAAACTTATGTCTGCTGTCAATCTGTTCAGATTATTCCAAATAAATCTGCCAGCTTGGCTGATTTACGTTAATGGCAAAATAGTTGACACTAACACAAAAAATTCAGCCTGTATATTATGTTTAATAAGAAGAAAAATAACGATAAAGACGAAAATATAGTAAATCCTGAAAATACATCAGAAAACCCTGTAGAAAATGCAGAACCAACTGATGCAACGGTAAATGATACCGAACAAGCTCCTGAATTATCGGCAGAAGAAAAATTACAAGCTGAAGTTCAACAGCTTAATGATAAATATTTAAGATTATATGCCGAATTTGATAACTATAAACGCCGTACCCAAAAAGAGCGTGTAGAGTTATTGCAAACGGCAGGAAAAGATGTAATCGTATCGCTATTACCCGTTCTGGATGATTTCGACCGCGCCTTAAAAGCGATGGAAACTGCAGCTGACGTAGCCCCCGTTAAAGAGGGCATTTTATTGGTTAGCACCAAATTAAAAAATACACTTGCACAAAAAGGCTTAAAAGATGTATCAAGCATCAATGAGCCTTTTAATACCGATTTTCATGAGGCCATTACAAATATCCCTGCTCCTAGCGAGGATTTGAAAGGAAAAGTAATTGATGAAGTGGAAAAAGGCTATACCTTAAATGATAATGTGATCCGCTTTGCTAAAGTGGTGGTAGGAGCATAAATTAATTATTGAATGCCAGAATGATCGAGTGATTGAATGGTTTATACATTCTCTAATTCAATCCTTCAATAATTCAATCATTTTAAAAAGAAGATGAGTAAAAGAGATTATTACGATGTATTAGGCGTTAGCAAAAGTGCCGCAGCTGATGAGATAAAGAAAGCCTATCGGAAAATGGCCATTAAATATCACCCGGATAAAAACCCTGGTGATAAAGCCGCAGAAGATAAATTTAAGGAGGCAGCAGAAGCTTACGAAGTTTTAAGCAGTCCTGAAAAAAAACAACGTTATGATCAGTTCGGTCATGCCGGAGTAGGCAGCAGTGCATCAGGCGGCTATGGCGGTGGTAATATGAACATGGATGATATCTTCAGTAATTTTGGAGATATTTTTGGCGGACATAATCCTTTTGAAAGCTTTTTTGGCGGTGGAGGAGGCGGTGGTCAGCAACGTGGTGGCCGCAGAGTAGCCAAAGGTTCTAATCTTCGCATTAAAGTTAAATTAACGCTGGAAGAAATTGCGCATGGCGCAGAAAAGAAGATAAAGGTAAACAAACTGGTTGTTTGTAAAACCTGCGATGGCACTGGTGCTAAAGACCAATCTTCTGTAAGTACTTGTGGTACCTGTGGTGGTAGCGGACAGGTGAGACGTGTAACAAATACCATTCTAGGTCAGATGCAAACAGCATCTACCTGCCCTACCTGTAATGGTAGCGGACAGCAGATAACCGCTAAATGTAATGTTTGCCACGGCGACGGTGTAGTGCGCGGAGAAGAAACCATTACCATAAACATTCCTGCCGGTGTAAGCGAAGGCATGCAGTTAAGCATGAGTGGAAAAGGAAATGCGGCTCCAAATGGTGGTATCCCTGGGGATTTAATTATTTTAATTGAAGAAACCCCACATGAAACCCTAAAGCGTGAAGGAAATAACATTGTTTATGACCTTCATTTAAGTTTTGTTGATGCGGCATTAGGTTTAAGCATAGAAGTGCCAACGATTGACGGAAAGGCTAAAATAAAAATCGAGCCGGGCACGCAAAGTGGCAAGTTATTGCGCCTTAAAGGTAAAGGCTTACCTGAAGTGAATTCATACCACAGAGGCGATGAAATCATTCACATTAATATCTGGACACCAAAAGCACTAAGCAGCGAAGAGCGCAATGTTTTAGAAAAACTACGTGAATCACCCAACTTTAAGCCTCAGCCAGGTAAAAATGATAAAAGCTTCTTCGAAAGAATGAAAGAATATTTTGAGTAATTCCTTTTCTAAAAGAATATAACAAAAAACCCGATGGCAAAGCTACCGGGTTTTTTGTTGTGTTAAAATTCTAGCACTGAAATTAAAAAAATCTTCATTGCAACGCAGCTTTTCAGCTGGCAATACAACTTTATTCTACCAACTAACCTACAAAGTAGTTATAAGTAGTACGCATATATTCATGCTTCCGCACTAAATCTTCCATATCGCTTTCAGTTAATTTTCCTGAAGCAGAAGCATCTCTGATTGTTTTTTTTGCCTCGATCAGGTAATCTTTGAAACTTTCATTAAAGCGCTTAAAAGATCCGTCTTTACTTGGGAATTTTGTAGCATCAGGGGCATCCATTTCGGTATGTTTTTTATTTTGTGCATCCAGCGCCTCATAAGCTGATTTTATTTTAGACTCATCCGCCTTAAAATTCTTAGAACCAATTAGCAGCTTATTAAACTCCCCTACAGCCTTTCTATCATCTTTCATCGCAAAAATATATTCTTTTAAAGGATGTGTTTTTAAAATAGTCCTTTCTGCATCATCTCCAATTGCTTCAAGTTTGGCCAAAACATTCTCGTCATATTGATAGTAAGCTTTACTCATCGAATAAATAGAATCAATCAGCTTTTTACCTTTAACACTTTTGTCGTCCTTCCAATCTTCAGCCTTTAGATAATCATCTAAAGATTTATAAGTATCCTTTATTTTTGTAAATGTTTCATTCAAACCAGCCACATTTTCTTTAAAGTATTTCTGGTCGTCACTGCTTAAAGCAGATGGTGGTGTTTCTGGTTTAAGTTTTGAATGGCTAAAAGCAGATGAAGAATAAGGTGAAACAATACCGATAAAGGCAAACCGATCATTGGGATTGTTTAGCCCTTTTGCTATCTTCTGCAAATTCTCATCAAGTCTTTTTAAGTATTCATTGTTTTTATCGGTTAAACCAACCAAAACATTATTATACTCTACAATTTGATTGGCATCATCATTGTCGGCATCAGCATATTCCGTTTTTGTTCCATCTTCCTTCTTTTTATCTCCACTTTTGCAGGCTGCAAATGAAATGGCAACTGCCACCACTAATAGTTTAATTGTTAATTTCATTTTTTTAGTTATTAATTTATCTGATATGAATTGAAAGCTTGCCCTCAGGTGAAAGCTTAAACAATTACAACCTTAAGTTGTTTGACCGGAAGATAGATGATTTCTGAATATGAAATTAAACTCCGGCCGGCATTAAAAACTTTAAACAATTAACCACTGTTCTACCAGTAGAAAATGAATCGTTTGATTTAAAGACTGATCCTTAATATATGGAAAATTTATACTTAGTTTGTCTGGTTCCGCCTCCTTCAATTGTGGAAGATATCGATGAAATCAGAACTTATATTTCTTCAGCATTTAAGGTTTATGAATCCCTGAAGCGCCCTGCACACATTACACTTTATAACCCGGTGAAAATTACGTCTTCGCAGATGGAAGACCGTTTTTTCAATGCGCTGTCTTCTACGATCTTTCAGGATGCTTTTATTCAGGTGCTCTATAATTTCAGTTCATTCCCAACACACACCTTCTATCTGGATGTAGCACAAAATGAAGGCATTATGTTTCTTCAGGCGCAGATTAAAGCTGCTTTAAAACCTTTAAAGTTATTGATGGAAAAGGATAACTTTAAATTTACGCCACATTTAACATTGGCCTTCAAAGATGTAAAGCCTGCTGTTTTTGAAGAGATCGTTAAAACATTTAAAGACCGGAAGTTTAAAAGAGAATTTTTAGTAACCGGATTTTCCGTTTATAAGCATATAAATAAAAGATGGCAGCCATACAGAGAATTTCTGTTTAAAAACCCCAAAGATAATCCAAACAACTTTGATCTTTTCAGTTAATTAGAACGGCATTCCGATTCCAAAATTATATTGAACAAAACGATAAGTATCTGGCGAGTGGGTAGCATTATAACTATCCTTAAATTCTTTTGTTCCTGAAAATAACTTACCAATTACCCATTGATCGTTACCTGAAAACTGAGGATCTTTTAGCTTTATGCCAACATCAAAACGAAAAACAAAATACTGCACATCGTACCTGAAACCAATACCTGTTCCAATGGCTACCTGTTGAGCTAATTTGCTTAATTTAAACAAGGTCTTTTCCCGCTCTGCCTCATCAACATTAAATATAAAGCTTGAATTATTCAGGTTCCAAACGTTACCTGCATCAACAAAAGCGGCTCCTTTTAGTTTGGCTCCCAAAAAATTCCTCACCAGGGTACAGCGATACTCAAAATTGGTTTCAATTTTCATCTCTCCCAATTGATCCAGACCAAAAAAAGCTTTACGTGCTTCCGGAGTGGAAATGACTTCACGATTGTAATTACCGGGCCCTAAAGTTCTGGCCTGCCATGCCCTGATCCCGCTTGATCCTCCGGCAAAAAACAGCTTTTCAAACGGAATTCCATAATTGATGGCATTACCGTAAGCATATCCGACCCCTGCATTTAACCTGGCAATAAATTGTTTTTCTCCGCCCAGGTGCTTGTACCATCTCAAATCAACTTCAGGTCTGACATATTGATTAAAGGGCAAACCAAAAATTTTGGCTGTATTGCTCCTGTTGGGGTCACGTTCTGCGCCTGTAATACTGGTTATGGCCTGTAGTAAATTACCTGCAATATCAATTCCCCCTCTTAAATAAACAAACGTGCGGTATTGATTTAGCTTGTCGTTGTTTAAAGTGTAAACGTATTTCATTCCCAGCGTAAAATCTTTCCGGTTCAGTAATGCAGCGTAATAAATATTGTTATTTAAAGTAACAGAATCTACACCCGGCTCAATATTTCCAAACCGGTATTCAAAATTCAATGGCGTAAAAGAATGAAGCTTTGATTTGGTTTCGAACCAGTCATAAGTTACGGAATTAATAAATATATTTCTGACAGAAATGTCCTTTTGCAGGGCATAGATATAACTTGACGAAAAAGTCGTATGTGGCATTCCGTTCCCGCCCAGTTCAGGATTATAGAAAGGAATGATTAACCTGGGTACAGAAATACTGGCACTTACTGAAAAATCGCGCTGATAAATATCTTTAAAAGGCTTCGAGCCATTTCCTATACGTGATTGCAAGCCACCTTTAACCTGTAGTTCGAAACGTTCAGCCCCCCTGAACAGGTTATTATTAGTGTAGGTATTACTGAGGTTAAAGCCCACTGTACCGCCATTAAAGGGCACCTCCCCTTCTACCCGATTACTCATTACCTTTTGTGGTGTGAGTAATATAATCGGAATAATTTTATTGGATGTGCTGTCGCGGTTATAATAATCGATTTTTACATTTTTAAAAATGTTCAATTCATAAAGACGATCATAAGTTAAGTTTTCATTCCGGATATCAAACATATCACCCTTTTTCAGAAAATCATATCTTACAATTGGATTTCTTCTGTATCTTTTAGAAAAATCAGTAAAAATAATACCCCCAACAGTATCTTTACTCAATTTACTTCTTACAGAATCGGGAAAGCCATCCGGACTGGGTGCAATAATCATATGCGTATAATCGATGTTATACTGTTTATGAGGTCCTTTAGGCGGATCGGTAATGTTTAATCTTAAATCAACTTTTTCAGGTTTTTCTGTTTCGATCACATCAAAATTTACATATGGACGAAGGAAATAAAAATAGCCGTTTTCTTTCATTACCCGATAAATCTGCTCACGCTCATAGGTAAGTGAATCAACATCATATTGCATGCCTTCGTGCAAACGTGAAAAAGTAGGCTTGGTGCTATGGTAAACACTTTTTACACTCGGAGTAAATATTGAGTCTGATATTTTATCAATATAGGAGGGTTTCCCCTGGCTGGCCTTAAATCTGATTTCAGCCTTTTTATTTTTCACCGCTACATCTGCGGTAACCTTTGCTGAAAAATAACCTTTACCTGCTAAAAACTTTTCAATCTGATTTCTGGAAATTTCAACCAGCGTGCTATCTAAAATGGCTGGCGGTGTACCAAATGGTTTTATATTATTGGTTTTATAACGTCCGTCCTTCGTGTTAAAAAGATTATACAGCGGTACATTGATGCTAAAGGCAGAAAGCGGCCTGATATCCTTCTGTACATAATTGTATGCCTGCTCTTCAAATCTTTTATCCACACTATCAATGGTTACCTTTTTAACAATTGACTGATCATCGGCAATGTATTTTGTGGAGGAACAGGCCTGTATTAAAACAATAAATAATAGTAATATTGCAGGACTTTTCAGTTTAGAATATATAGAGGATTGATATGCTTTCAAAATCACAGATTAGTTTTATTAAATCATTACATCAAAAAAAGTATCGTAAAGAAAATGGGCTGTTCCTGGTTGAGGGCATAAAATCGATCAAAGAATTTATATCATCAGATTACCGGATTGACACCATTTACTACATTGGTGAGCAATATCAACATTTACCCAAATTACCTGCAAATATAAACTTATTTGAAGTAAACAACGCTGAATTAAGCAAGATTAGTACTTTACAAACCCCGCAAGGTTTTTTAGCCTTAGTTAAAATACCCGAAACTAAAACAGCCACTCAAAAAGACCTTAAAAATAAATTCACACTGGTACTGGATGGCATTCAGGACCCTGGAAATATGGGTACCATTATCCGAACGGCAGATTGGTTTGGTTTTGAAAATATCATTTGCTCAATAGATACAGTTGAGGCTTATAATCCTAAAACGGTACAAGCCACCATGGGCTCCCTGGCTCGCGTTAACTTATTTTATGAAGACCTGCCCGTTTTACTGGCGAATACTGATATTCCGGTTTTTGGTGCCCTGCTGGAGGGAAATTCCATTTACAAAATCAATTGGGGCCAGGAAGGATTGGTGGTACTCGGCAATGAAGGGAAAGGAATTTCAGCTGATGTGATCAAAAAAATCAACTATCCTGTAACTATCCCCCGGATTGGGGCGGCAGAATCATTGAATGTTGCCGTAAGCGCGGCTATTTTTTGCACTGAAATCGTGAGGGTTAAAAATTAAATATATATTTATTGCGATATTATTTGCGGACTTAGTAATAATTGCTATTTTTGCAACCTTGAATTTAAAGGTCGAGTGGCCGAGTGGCTAGGCAGAGGTCTGCAAAACCTTCTACAGCGGTTCGAATCCGCTCTCGACCTCCATTTGTACAAATAAAATAATTAAAAGGTTATTACCATGGCAGTTACCAGATTAAAAAGAAAAGACAGAAGAAATAAAAATACAGCTCACCAAGAGGTAGCATTTTTAAAAAGAGCAACTAATATCGAGTTAGGAAGCCGTTCTGCTCAACCTAAAAACGATCAATTGGCTAAAAACAATGCTGTTTTAGCTGGTTTAGCAAAATAGTTTTTAGAAAGAAATTCTTCTTAAAGATTTAAAGCATCCTTCTGATCAAAGGATGCTTTTTTATTGGTTAAAATTTGATGTAAATTTATAGTATCAATAAAATTAAATGTTTACGCATCACGGAAAATCAAGAACATTAAGTCATAACCTAAAAATTGCTTCTCTCTTGTCTTTCGTTGCCGGTGTGGTAAATGTTGCCGGTTTTTTAGCCGTCCAAAAATTAACCACAAATGTTACTGGTCATTTTGCATTTTTTGTAGATGAGGTTTTTAAACTTCATTTTGGCGCGAGCATGGCGTATTTTCTTTATATCTTCTTTTTCTTTTTAGGTTCATTTACATCCAGTTTTTTGATAGAAATCATATCCAGAAAGAACATGCGCTATGTTTTTGTTATACCTACCATCATAGAATGTATTATCTTATTTCTTGTTGCCTTATTCGGCAAAACGTTAATTACAGAAAACCCGAATTTAATTGCGTGCAGTTTATTATTTGCCATGGGGTTACAAAATTCATTAGTCACAAGAATTTCTGGCGCACTTATTCGCACTACCCACTTAACTGGCTTATTTACAGATCTCGGCATTGAACTTTCACAATTATTTTTTCGCAAAACTGAAGAGCAAAGAAGAAAATTAATCACAAACACGCAATTACGATTAAGAATAATCTGCTTCTTTTTTATTGGTGGTGTTATTGGTGGCCTCACTTACCCTGCTCTTGGCCTGCACAATTTATTCATACCAACCATAATTTTAATATTAGGCTTATTTTACGATACGCTAAAGTTCAAAATCATTCATTGGAAAAGAAATCATTAACAGGAGAAACTGTTTTAAGATGAACAAACAACCTTAGAGATTTTACATTTAAATTGATCTGCTGACTTAAAATTCTAGATGCGTCAGTAAAAGATGTTTACTGAAGGCAATCTAAAGAATAAACAGAAAACTTTATTTTATCAGCGACTTGCAGATGGATTTAATTAACCCCGGGCCTTCATAAATAAAGCCAGTATACAGTTGAATCAGACAAGCGCCAGCATCCAGTTTTTCTTTTGCATCTTCAGGAGAGTGAATGCCACCCACGCCAATAATCGGGAAAGCTTTATTTGATTTTTCGGAGAGGTATCTGATCACTTCTGTAGACCGCTCTTTTACCGGTTTACCACTTAAACCACCCGTTTCCCCTGCTAAAACTTTTTCAGTAGCTAAATTCGCTCTGCTGATGGTGGTGTTGGTGGCGATAATACCGGCAATATTGGTTTCTGCAACAATCTCAATAATATCATCCAATTGGGCATCCGTCAAATCAGGTGCTATCTTTAATAAAATCGGACGTGAAATATCATTTTTGCGGTTACGTTGCTGGAGGGTATTCAGAATGTTTTTTAGTGGCTCCTTTTCCTGCAATTCGCGAAGACCTGGTGTATTGGGAGAACTCACATTCACGACAAAATAGTCTACTACATCAAAAAGCCGATCAAAGCATTTAATATAGTCACTTACCGCATCTTCATTTGGCGTAGCCTTGTTTTTACCAATGTTTCCGCCAACTACAATATCAGGATGCCTGTCTTTAAGCAAGCGCAAACGCTCAGCCATCACATCCACACCTTTATTGTTAAACCCCATACGGTTGATCAGTGCCTCATCATTGGGTAAGCGGAACATCCTGGGTTTATCATTGCCCGGCTGTGGCATTGGGGTAACGGTACCGACTTCCACGAAACCAAATCCAAGGTTACTCAATGCTTCTACATATTCACCATTCTTATCAAAACCAGCGGCCAATCCAACCGGATTTCTGAATTTAATGCCGAAAACCTCTTTTTCCAGACCTTTGATGTTAATATCAAAACTGCTCCGGATGATGGTTTTGCCTAAAGGAAACTTATCATTAAACCATTTGAGCCGCTTAACCACAAAGTAATGCACATTCTCAGGGTCAAATTTGAAGAAGATTGGTTTAATCAGGCGATACATGCCACGAAGATAAATAAAATATGGAAAAAAAGGGATGATGTAATACGGAAATCGGACAATCGCTTACCCTAATCCCGACACCACATCACCACTTTTCAGGCATCCTGTATTTTTTAGTATGCTGCTGTAAACTGTTCTTGATGATGTGCATTTTTTTCCAGCTCATCGGCAATTACAATGGATAAATCCTCAACAGATAATATCGAACGACCTTCTTCATTAAAAACCGGAGAAGTTTTGCCCAAACGGTACTTACCCGTGCGGCCAATGGTAATCCCAGGATGCATTTCAATGGCTGGACTAAAAAATACCCAGTCCAGATCTGTTTCTTTTTTTAATGTGTTAAAGTAATCCCTAACCGCAGTGGCACCAGGTTTAATATCTGCAGGAAAATCAGGTCCATCTACCAACTGGTGACCATCGATTTGTAAAGTACCGGCACCCCCAATAAAAATATAACGTTTAACACCTGAAGCTTTAACACCTGCCTGAATAGCCTCAGCTCCTGCAACCGTATCTTGATAAAGGTTTGGATTGGTCCAGCCCGGATTAAATGCACTTACCACTGCATCTGCACCCTTTAAAGCCGCAGCTAATGCATCAGTATTTAATACATCAGCGGCAACTTTTGTTACTTTTTCATCTGTACTTTCAATTTTATCGGTGTCACGGGCAATGGCGATTACCTCGTTTCCGCGACTTACCAGTTCATTCAAAAGGGCTTTACCTACAAAACCCGATGCGCCAATCAATGCTACTTTCATGTTTTTAAAATTTAATTGTGATTTAATATTGTAATAATTTTTATTACAGTTACGGTTAAAAAATTTTAATTGAAATTCAAGGCAAAATCTGCCAGTGTTTGTTTAGACAGGTTTTCAATCAGAGCCTGTTCAGCCTGCGTATACAAATCTGTTAAATGCTGATTGATCTGTCTTCCTATCGGGCATTTCGGATTGGGATCCTTTTTATGCTGCCCCAAAATGTGATCTGATTTTACAGCAGTATACACTTCCCCTAGATTAATATCTGTCGCATTCTTCGCTAAAAAAGAACCGCCGCCTTTCCCCTCTTTGCTATCGACAAAGCCATGCTTGCGCAGGTTCATAATTTCTTTGCGCACCAGCACCGGATTAATGTTAATGCTTCCGGCCAGGTATTCCGAACTCATCACCTGCCCTTTCGCATCATGGAGCAAAGTGAGGATATGCAGGGAAACTGGAAACCGGCTGTTCATCTGTAATATTTTTTGTTACAGTACAAAGATAAGCAGTTTCCCTGCTTTTCAAAATTTATTTATTCTTTTGCTGAAAAGAATCATAGCCTTTGTTATCTGGCATCCTTAATCCAATAAATGATGAAGCTGCGCATATTGTAAAAGCATTATGGTTTTTCCATCTTTAATTTCGCCTGTTGCAATCATGCTAACTGCATCATCAAAAGACATTTCCAACACCTCAATATTCTCCTGTTCTTCATGGTGTCCGCCGCCATCACCCACTTTCATTTCTTTTGAATATTCAGCCACAAAAAAATACAGGATTTCCGTCACAGAACCCGGCGACATGTAGGCTTCGAACACCTTTTTTACATCTGTAATTTTGTAACCTGTTTCTTCTTCTGTTTCGCGTTTAATGGCAGTTTCAGCATTGTCCTGGTCCAGCAAGCCGGCACAGGTTTCAATCAGCATGCCGTTTTCATTCCCGTTTACATAGGTGGGAAGGCGAAACTGACGGGTCAAAACAACGGTTTTTGCCTGTTTATTATAAAGTAAAATGGTTGCACCGTTGCCCCTGTCGTAGGTTTCGCGACTCTGGGTCTCCACTGATCCATCCTTTTTATGGTATTCGAAAGTAACTTTATTTAAGGTATACCAGTTATCTGACAACAGTTCAGTGTCAATGATCTTAATGTTTTCGTTGTTCATATCAATTGCTTTGCGCCCAAATATATTACTAATCTTGAGTTCACTTCACTCAAATAGTACATAATTTAACTGATCATTCATTTCCATCAGCGATCGCGTCACTATTTAAAAAGAAGGGCAATGGCAAGAAGTTAGGGTACAATCGTAAACCAGATGCAGTTAATTGCAGGCAAGACACAGCCTGATCTTATTCCATTTACTTATAAAATGGACTAAAATTCTTTTCATTTCCAATTTCATTTTGAAACTAAAAAAAGCCTTTAAAATTTGTACTTTTGCAGCCGAAATGATTTCAATAAATAATTTAACATTCCTGATTGGCTCCAGAGCCTTATATGATGAGGCCAACTGGCACATTAAACCAGGAGACAGGGCTGGCTTAATTGGTGCAAACGGAACGGGAAAATCCACACTTCTAAAAATAATTGTGGGCGAATACGCACCGAGTTCGGGTACAGTTTCCATGTCTAAAGACCTGAAAATCGGTTACCTCAACCAGGATTTACTCTCTTACGATTCACACCATAGCATTCTGCACGTGGCCATGGAAGCTTTTGAGCGCCAGAACAAGCTGCATGATGAAATTGAAGAGCTGCTTAAAAAAATAGAGACAGATTACAGTGAGGAAGTTTTATATAAACTGAGTGATAAACAGCAGGAATTTGAGGCACTTGATGGTTACAACATCGAATACAGGGCCAATGAAATTCTGGCTGGTCTGGGTTTCAGTACAGCCGATCAGTTACGTCCGCTAAATACCTTTTCAGGAGGTTGGCGCATGCGGGTAATGCTGGCTAAAATTCTTTTGCAAAACCCTGATATCCTCCTGCTGGATGAGCCGACCAACCACATGGATTTACCATCCATTAAATGGCTGGAAAACTATTTAATGGGTTTTGAAGGTGCCATCGTCATTGTATCACACGATAGGTACTTCTTAGATAAAATTGTAAATCGCACCGTTGAATCGCGTAAAGGTAAGTTAACGGTATATGCCGGTAATTACAGCTTTTATGTAGAAGAAAAAGCATTACGCGGGGAGATCCAGAAAGGCGAATTTAAAAACCAGCAGGCGAAGATTAAACAGGAAGAGCGTTTAATTGAGCGTTTTAAGGCCAAAGCTTCAAAGGCTAAAATGGCTCAATCACGCATGAAAGCCCTGGATAAAATGGAGCGTGTGGATGATGTAGATGATGATAACCCAACGGTAAATTTCAGCTTTAAATTTACCAAACCATCCGGTCGCCATGTGGTCCGCATTGAACATGCTACCAAGCATTACCCGAATGTGCACATCCTGGAAGATGCAGAGGCTGTGATTGAAAAAGGCGATAAAATTGCCTTAATCGGTGCCAACGGAAAGGGTAAATCCACTTTACTGAGGATGATTGCAGGCACGGAGAAATTTGAAGGTTTCTGCGAAACCGGGCATAATGTAACTACCACTTTCTTTGCACAGCACCAGCTGGAATCCTTACACCTTGAAAATTCCATCCTGGAAGAATTACAGGCATTTGCGCCAAAACACAGTGATACCGAATTGCGCAGTATTTTAGGTTGTTTCCTGTTTACCGGTGATGATGTGTTCAAAAAAATTAAAGTACTGTCGGGTGGAGAGAAATCACGTGTGGCCTTGGCGAAATCCTTAACCACAGATTCGAACTTCCTGATTCTGGATGAGCCGACCAACCACCTGGACATTCAGTCGGTGAACATCCTGATTCAGGCATTGGAACAGTTTGAGGGTACTTTCATTGCGGTATCTCACGACAGGTATTTCCTGGATAATGTGGCCAATAAAATCTGGTTTATTGAAGGCGAAAAAATTAAGCAATATCCGGGCACGTATGAGGAATATGAAGAATGGAACAGCAAACGTGAAATTCCGGTTTCAAAACCGATACCGGTAAAGATGCCTGAAAAGCAAAAGGAAGAACCTAAACCTGCTACGCCAAATACCGCCAGTCAGCTAAAAAAACTGAATGATGAATTGAAGAAAACAGAAACTTCCATTGCTGAACTGGAAACATCCGTAAAAAATATTGAGGCAGAACTGGCTGATGAAAATGTTTATGGCAAAGCGGATAAACTGGCAGAAGCAAATAAGCGCTATTTAGCAACCAAAAAAGATCTGGATCAGCATCAGGCTAAATGGGAAACCTTAGCCGCTGAAATTATGGAGCTGGAAGGTTAAATAATTTTTAATATTGACGGAAGCCACAGGACTATTTCTGTGGCTTTTTTTTATCAAGTTCAGTAAGTCAATTCTACCAGCCAAATCATCCTTGAGAAGAGGTTCTTCAGCCGACGAAGCCATCTCTTTTGCAGGCCCATCAAAGGGAAATCGCTTCAGCAGATGAAAGATCTGCTTCTCAAAGACGACTTTACGATGAATCTCACTACATTTACTTATGCAAAAACTGATCGTCATCCTTTTATTTTTTATCTCTTCCCTGGCCTTTGCGCAAAACAAGCAAACTTTCAGCAACGAGAACAAAATATACCTGCCCAACATCAAAACGGTAATTTGCTATAACCATTTAAAAGAGCAAAGCATCCCGGTAATTACGTTGAATTCGGCAGAAAAAATCATGCTGACTTTTGATGACCTGCTGGGTGGAACCAAAAATTATTGGTACACGATTGAGCATTGTACTTCCGACTGGCAATCTTCCAGAATCTCCACCACAGATTATCTGGATGGTTTCAATGATGACCGCGTCATTGATTACCGCTATTCCTCAAACACCGTCAGAAAATATACCCATTACGAAATCAGCCTGCCGAATACACAAATCCAACCGAAAATCAGCGGCAATTATATGCTTAAAGTTTACCTGGACAACGATAAAAGTAAGCCTGTTATTTCACAGCGTTTTTATATTCTGGATAGCCAAGTAGCCGTTGCGGGCGAGATCACCAATCCCGTACAGGTGGCAGACCGGAACGCATGGCAGAAAATTAATTTCAGCATCAATTATACCATGCAGATTGCAAATCCTTACCAGGACATCAAAGCAGTGGTGATGCAAAATTTTGATCCGAATACGGCAGTGGTTAATACCCGTCCGGCTTTTATCCGTCCGAATCAGCTGGTTTACAACGATATCAACACCAATGATTTTCCGGGAAATAACGAATTCAGAAAATTTGATACCAGAAGCCTGCGGTACAAAGCAGAAAATGTAAAAGACATTTACCGCGACAACCAGACGGTAAATGTAATGCTTTTCAGAGATGCACCCCGAAACACAGGTGCTTTCGGTAATCAGTTTGATGAAAACGGCAACTTCTTTATCCGCAACACCGATGGCAGGGATGATAAAACAGAATCAGAATACATCGATGTACTTTTTACCCTGAATGCTGCCGCACCAGGTGCCAATGGCGAGGCTTACGTGATCGGCCGTTTTAACAATTATGCACTGAACAAAGAAAATCAGCTGATTTATGATGCTGACCGAAAGCAGTTTTATACAACCATCTTAATGAAACAGGGCTTATATGATTATGAATACACCTGGCTGAATAAAGATACCAAAACAGTAGAAACCCAGCCATTTGAAGGATCATTCTTTCAAACAGAAAACAGTTACCAGATCTTTGTTTATTATCGCCGCCCGGGTGCACGCTGGGATACCCTGGTGGGCTACACCAGTTTAAGCAATAAGATTCCGGAAGGCAGATAAAACCTTTTAGCATAAATAATAATTGTCATTTACACCTTTATTGTTACATAAATTTTCTTCATTTTAAAATGGGATAATTACTTTAGTCATCAGATTATTGAGTAATTTAAAAACACCTGTTAAAAGGTGTGTCTAACCAATCTATATGTTGAAGAGAATTTTTGCACTGGCATTAATCATCACTGTACACGGGCAAAACTTTGCCCAGGATTCAAAGTCATACACCCAATCCATCAACGGAACCAAATTAAGCTTTGATATGCAGGCCATCCCGGCCGGCACTTTTAAAATGGGCAGTAAAAACGGCAAGCCAGATGAACAACCCATTCATGAGGTTAAGCTGGATGCTTTCTGGATGGGTAAACATGAAGTAACCTGGGATATTTTTGAACCCTTCCTTTACCGGGATTACGAGAAACAAGCCAGTATCGGTGCCATTCCTGCAGAAGTAGACGCCGTTACCCGCCCTACTAAACCCTATTTAGACATGACTTTTGGCATGGGCAAGGAACATCAGCCTGCTGTAGCCATGACCCAGTACAACGCCATTCAATTCTGCAAATGGCTTTATGTACGTACCGGTGTGTTTTACCGCCTGCCCACCGAGGCAGAGTGGGAATATGCCTGCCGGGCCGGTACCACCACTGATTATTCTTTTGGTAACGACCAGGCCAACCTGAAAGATTATGCCTGGTATAAAGCCAACAGCAACAATAAAACGCATCCCGTGGGACAAAAAAAAGCCAATGCCTGGGGGCTGTTTGATATGCACGGCAACGTTAGCGAATGGACATACGACCAGTATATTGCTGATTTTTATGCCAGAGATCAAGCAAAAGTGGCGGTTAATCCCGTGGCCATCCCCAATCAGCTTTACCCGAATGCTGTTCGCGGTGGTTCGTATGATGAAACACCGGAAAACCTCACCTCTGCTGTACGGCTGGCTTCAGACCCCTCCTGGAAACAACTGGACCCGCAAATCCCTAAAAGCAACTGGTGGTTTCCTGAAGCACCCTTTGTTGGCATCCGTTTAGTTTGCCCGGCCAAAACACCGTCAAAAGCTGAAATTGATGCCTATTACAATAAACAACCGATTAAAGATTTATAATACCAATTGACCAAACCAATATAAACCAAGCATGAAAAAAGAACCAAACGTACACGAAAGACGCGATTTTTTAAAAGCCTCTGCCCTGCTGGCCGGTGGCGCCATTTTAAGCAGCATCCCCCTTGCAGGTGCTTATGCAGCGGGTAGCGATACCATCAAAATTGCACTGATCGGTTGTGGCGACCGCGGAACAGGTGCCGCATTCCAGGCGTTAAGCACCAAATTCAATTTAAAATTAGTGGCCATGGCCGACGCTTTTCAGGATCGGCTGGATAGCAGTTACCAATCGTTAAGCAGCAAGTTTGCCGCCAAAATGGATGTCCCGAAAGAACGCCAGTTTGTCGGTTTTGATGCTTATCAGAAAGCCATCCCCCTGGCAGATGTCGTTTTGCTGGTCACGCCTCCGGGTTTCAGGCCCATTCACTTTGAAGAAGCGGTAAAACAAGGTAAACATGTATTCATGGAAAAACCGGTTGCCGTAGATGCACCAGGCATCAGAAAAGTATTGGCCGCAGCAGAAGAAGCCAAAAAGAAAAAGCTTAACGTGGTGGTGGGTTTACAGAGAAGATACCAGAGTAATTACCGTGAAGCCATGAAACGCATTCAGGATGGTGCCATCGGAGACATCGTTTCCGGCCAGGTATACTGGAACAGTGGCGGGGTTTGGGTTCGTCCGCGTACGGCGAACCAGACAGAGATGGAGTATCAGATGCGCAACTGGTATTATTTTAACTGGTTATGTGGCGATCACATCGTAGAACAACATGTACATAACATTGATATCGCCAACTGGATCACCGGGCAGCACCCCATTTCAGTAGAAGGTACAGGAAGCAGGGCCTGGCGCACCGGAAAAGACTATGGTGAAATTTATGATAACCATGCCAATGAATTTACCTATGCCAATGGCGCAAAGATTTATAGCCAGTGCAGGCATTTTGAAGGCACCCGAAACCGGGTTGATGAAAGCTTCCAGGGGACAAAAGGAAAAGTTTACCTATCGGCGGGTAACCAGGCCATTATCTGGGATGCCAGCGGAAAGGAAATTTATAACCATAATACCAAAGGGAACGCCAACCCCTATCAAACCGAACATGATGAACTTTTTGATGCCATATCAAAAGGAGAATATAAATTTACCAATGCCGACTATGGTGCCACAACCACCTTTTCAGGCATTATGGGGCGTTATGCCACCTATTCGGGCCAAACCATTAAATGGGATGAAGCCCTGGCGGCAAATAACAGCTTAATGCCCGAGCGTTTCGCCTGGGATGCCAACCCGAAATTAATGCCTGATGAGAATGGCCTCTATCCTATTCCTATGCCGGGTAAAACCAAAGTTTTGTAAGGTCCTATGTATAAAATCCTGTTCCTGTGTTTACCTGTACTTTTTGCTTTATTTTCTGTAGATGAAATGAAAGCATACAAAATCAGCGGACTGGCACAGGGAACAGATTATACCATCTTATATTATGCAAAGGATAGTGTGGCAACCAAAAGTGGTATTGATAGTTTATTAAAAGTGATTGATCAGTCGATGTCTTTATACCAGAAAGGTTCGCTGATCAATCAGTTTAATGCTGCAGAGAAACAAATCCGAACAGATCGTTTTTTAAATGCGGTGTTGCAAAGAAGTTTTGAAATCAATGCCGATACGAAAGGGATATTTGACATTACTGTTGCGCCGCTGGTGCAGGCCTGGGGTTTCGGACCCAAGCAGGTCAGCACGGTGCCGGATACCGCAGAGATCAAATCCATCCTCCAATGTGTGGGCATGCAAAATCTTAAACTGGAAAAGGGTATACTCACAAAAACAAAGCCCTGCATCCAGATTGACTTAAACGGCATTGCCCAGGGTTACAGTGTTGATTTAATTGCCGCTTACCTGGATCAGAAAGGAATTAAAAGTTATGTCGCTGAACTGGGCGGAGAAATCAGGGTTGCAGGCCCAAAGCCAGATGGTTCGCCTATGAGAATCGGGATTGAAGGTCCCGATCAGAACGATGCACCATCCATCAGGCATATTGCGGTTTTAAATCAGGGCGCCATTACCACTTCGGGCAACTATAGGAAATTTCACCAGAGCGGGAAGAAAAAGATTTCGCACCTGATCAATGCCCAAACCGGCTATCCTTTGGAAAATGAAATGATCAGTGTAACGGTTTATGCGACAGATGCCATAACCGCTGATGGCTATGACAATGCCTTAATGGGCATGCACCTTCAGGAAGCCCTGAAATTTGTGGAAGAACGTCCAGATCTGGAAGCTTACTTTGTGTACCACCAGCCAGATGGTGCGATTGCCGATACCTTAAGTACAGGATTTAAAAAAATATTAAAACATTAAAACCGGCTTTTACATTTTAACCACCCCTAAATGAAAAGAAGTGAATTTATAAAAAGCAGCCTGCTTACAGCGGGCGCACTTACTGCCGGCGCAGGCATTACCAATACCTTTGCCGCCGGGAAATCCGATCCATCCGCAGCAGATAAAGTGTTCAATATGGATTATGCCCCGCACCAGGGCATGTTTGAAAACCATGCCGGCAAAAGTTTCCTGGATCAGATCCAGTTTATGTATGATAAAGGCTTCCGTTCCATTGAAGATAACGGTTACCTTAACCGACCGGTAGAAGAACAGGAAAAAATCGGAAAACTGCTGACTAAACTCGGTATGCGAATGGGGGTTTTTGTGGTAGATGGCGGCGACAACTGGAAAACATCGCTCACCACCGGTAAAAAAGAGTTTAAAGATAAATTTATCGCCACCTGCAAAAAATCGGTTGAAGCGGCCAAACGCTGCAATGCCAAATGGCTTACGGTGGTTCCGGGATTTTACGAGCGCAATTTACCCTACGGCAATCAGTTCGCCAATGTGATTGATGCCATGCGTGCCGGAGCAGAAATTTTTGAACCGCATGGCTTAGTCATGGTGCTTGAAACCTTAAGTGATACGCCTGAGTTGTTCCTGCAGAAAACCAATGAAACCTATGCCGTTTGCAAGGCCGTGCAAAGTCCGTCGTGTAAAATTCTGTACGACATTTACCATATGCAGCGCACCGAGGGTGATTTAATTAAAACCATCGATCGTTGCTGGGATGAGATTGCCTATATCCAGATTGGCGATAATCCGGGCAGGAAAGAACCAACCACCGGAGAGATTAATTATAAAAACCTGTTTAAGCACCTGCATGCCAAAGGCTATAAAGGGGTAATGGGCATGGAGCATGGCAATTCAAAAGGTGGGAAGGAAGGCGAATTAGCCGTTATAGCCGCATACCGGGCGGAAGATAATTTCCTGTAGGGTCCGGCATGGTCAACTCAAAGCGTCGTTGCCATGACGAATTTAACGTAGGTCGTCATGGCAAACCGAAGTATGGGCTGAGCGATGGCGTGAAGCAATCTTTATAGTGAGCCATATCAAACAGATGGCTTCGCCCGCTGAAAAAGCCGCCTCGCCATGACGAATCCCCACAAAAAACCGTCATTGCGAACCGAAGTACGGGCTGAGCGATGGTATGAAGCAATCTTTATAGTGAGCCGTACCAGACAGATGGCTTCGCCGGCTGAAAAAGCCGCCTCGCCATGACGAATCCCCACAAAAAACCGTCATTGCGAACCGAAGTACGGGCTGAGCGATGGTATGAAGCAATCTTTATAGTGAGCCGTACCAGACAGATGGCTTCCCCGAAGGATCGGGGCAGGCTGCTATACCTCCACGCCACGACGAGTTTGGGAGCAACTTACCCCATTTTCAATACCCATACCGATACACTTCCGGCATTGCAATGAAATTCGGCACAGCCTTTTTCATCAATAACCACTTCCTGCGACCGGTGACCTAAGGCATCGACAAAGGTTTTACCGGCGAAACGCGTTCCTATCTCCATGGTTTTGTATCCTTCCTCACTGTTGCTCAACACCACTGCAAGGCCACTATTTTCGTGATCATCATCTCCACCCCGGGTCCAGCCCACACAGTTTCCATGGTCGAAATAATCATGTTGTTCACCATAGGCAAGCGCAGCCCTGATTTTACTCATCACCTCCACCTCAGGCAAAATGGCCAGTTCAATATGGACCTCATCCCCTTCCTTGTCTTCATCATCATAAATTCCGCCATATATATCCGGAAAGAATAAACATGGAATACCCTGTAAACGCAGCAGGATAATCGCATAGGCCATAGGCCTGAACCAAAAATCAATATAACTTTCCAGGGCCTGCAGCGGTTGAGAATCGTGGTTATCCACAAAAGTAACTGCCGATTCCGGTGCCACCTGCACCAGGGTATTGTCAAAAATAGTCCGCATGTCAAAGGTATTCCCTTCTTTGCTCGCCATGAAAAAGTTATGGTGCAGTAAAGAATCAAAAATCTGCGTCCGCCCTTCCATCAGTTTGATATATTCCAGCTGCGATTCATAATTATCGACATTCCAGTCTTCTGCCACAATAAAAAACTGCTTATTAAAGGTTGTATCCAGGTGTGCAATCCATTCTTTAATAAAATCAGGGTTGATGTGTTTCACGGCATCCAGCCTGAAACCATCAATGTTGGTGGTGTTAACTACCCATTCCCCCCAATATTTCAATTCTTCTACCACTGCCCGGTTACGGAAATCAATATCACTGAACATCAGGTAATCATAATTTCCAAGCTCTGTAGAAGGCACCTCTTCAAAGCCCTCACCCACAAAATTCTGGATGGAATAAATGGCAGTTTCTTTACGGTCTTCCGCCCAGTCTACCCCACTGAAACATTGATGATCCCAGATAAAAGCAGAATACCTGCCCTTCCTACTGGGAAAGGTAAACTTCGTCCAGGCTTCAATTTCAAAAACATCACTGGTAAATTCGTTCCGGTTTTCAGGGTTTACCGTTCTTACCTTTACTTTCTCCACCTCATCTGCCCCTGCTTTGTGGTTAAAAACAATGTCAGCAATGGCAGTGATGCCCTGCTGCTGCAAAGCCCGGATGGCCGCCAGGTATTCGTCCTTTGATCCATATTTGGTATTGATGCTTCCCTTTTGGTCAAACTCCCCTAAATCGAACAGGTCATAAATGTCATAACCAACAGAATACCCACCGGTACTGGCCTTATAGGCCGGAGGCAACCAAACACCCGTTACGCCGATTCCTTTCAGGTAAGCAGCCTCCTTCGCCACTTTGATCCATAAGTTTTCTGATTCATTGTAATACCAATGGAAATATTGAATGAGCGTTTGATTCTGCATGTACGACTGTTATTTTCAGGGTAAATATACGTTTGTTTGGCGATAGTCAGAGAGAACGTGATGCAGGATTAGTGCCGGGTATTTTGGGTTAGAAGTTTAGCAGTTAAGCAGGTGGCAGGCTGGTAGCTTAGCACGAAAAAAATGCACTCATCAGCAATATGTTCCCCTAGCCCATACTAAACCACTAACCAATGCTCACCCAACCAAACAACTAACCGTCTTTTTGATTACTTTTGCTGGATTATGAGTCTGAAAAATAAATTTGCCAGAGAGAGTTTTACCATCATGAATGAACTGGTATTACCCAATGATACCAATACGCTGAATAACCTAATGGGCGGCCGGTTACTGCATTGGATGGATATTGCGGCAGCCATTTCTGCGCAGAAACACTGCAACCGGATTGTGGTAACCGCCTCTGTTGATAATGTATCTTTCAAACACCCCATTAAACTGGGTGATGTCATTACCATTGAGGCGAAAGTTACCCGGGCTTTTAATACTTCTGTAGAAGTGCGTTTAGATGTATGGGCAGAAAATATCCCAAGCGGTGCACGCCAGAAAAGCAATGAAGCTTATTATACTTTTGTAGCGCTTGATCAGAGTGCCCGGACCATTCCTGTACCCGAGCTGATTCCGGAAACGCCCGAAGAGCTGGAACTTTTTAACGGTGCCTTACGCCGCAGGCAATTGCGACTGGTTTTGGGTGGAAAAATGAACCCTGATGATGCCAGCGAACTGAAAGCCCTCTTCTTTAAAGCCTAAATTTTACATCAAACTTCTTTCTGCTTCATCTGTTTGTCTTATTTTAGCAGCTTATCATTCGCAAAAAATATGACAACCTATACCATACTGATTATTTTAAGCGGATTGGTCATCTTCTCCTATCTGTTTGACTTAGTGGCCAGTAAAACCAAAGTACCGTCGGTTTTACTGTTGCTTTTACTGGGTATTGGCCTCCGCTTCCTGGTTGATTACCTGAACATCCATACCTTTAATTTCCTCTCCATTTTACCTACACTCGGCACCGTAGGCTTAATCCTCATTGTTTTTGAGGGTTCACTGGAGCTGAAATATGACCGCGAAAAAAATAAAATCATCAAAAGTGCTTTCTTCTCTGCCTTAACCATTTTGCTGGGCACCGTTACCATCATTACGCTGATTATTTACCAGATTACCCATAAAGATTTATATACCTGTATTGCCAATGCCATTCCGTTCAGCGTAATCAGTTCGGCCATTGCCATCCCCTCTGCGGCGGCCCTGGGGAAACAGGAGCGGGAATTTGTGATTTATGAATCTTCCTTTTCTGATATTCTCGGCATCATCCTGTTTAATTTCGCCATCACCAACCATTCCATTACCACATCGGCCTTTATTGGCCTGGGCCTGAGTACCTTTTTGATTATTCTCTTATCGGCAATTGCCTGCGTAGTGCTGCTTTATATTATGGGCAAACTGATGCACCATATTAAATTTTTCCTGATCATTTCCATTCTGATCCTGGTTTACGCCATCGGGCAATCGTACCATTTATCGTCATTGGTGTTAATTCTGAGTACCGGATTGTTTCTGAACAATGCTGATACCATTCAGAATGCCTGGTTCAGGGGGGTGTTTTTGTATAAGAATCTTACCGCCGATTTATCCCAACTTTATCAGCTTTCAGCAGAAAGTGCCTTTATTTTACGCACGTTTTTCTTCGTGATTTTTGGCTTCACCATGAACATTAGTGAGCTGAACGATAAACCCGTACTGGCCAACGGACTTTTTATCCTGATCACCATTTATGCCGTCCGTTTTTTCTTCCTGAAGGTTTTCAAAAAGGGTGCGCTAACCCCCATCGCCTATATTGCGCCCCGCGGACTGATCAGTATTTTGCTCTACTTTAACCTGCCTGCTTCGCTGAAGATTCCGGAGGTGGGTACGTCCTTTTTATTCCTGGTGGTATTGGGCACCAGTATTGTCATGACGCTGGGCATTACCTTAAGTAAAACCAGAACGGAAGAGATCCCTACGGCTTAACTGCCCATTTCTAAAATTTTATCAAATTCAGTAGCTTTTAACGGCATGACCGATAAACGCCCCTGGCGCACCAATGAGATATCAGAAAGGCTGGGCTCTGCTTTAATCTGCTCCAATGTTACCGGGTTTTTTAATGATTCTACGGGTACCAAATCGACCACCACCCAGTTTTTATCATCCGTGGTAGGGTCCTGGTAAGCTTCTTTCACCACCTTCGCCACCCCCACTACATTTTTACCTTCATTGCTGTGGTAATACAGCACCAAATCACCTTCTTTCATGTCCCTGAGGTTGTTTCTGGCCTGGTAATTCCGAACGCCATCCCAAAAGGTACGGCCATCTTCATTAAATTTTTCCCAGCTATATTTAAAAGGCTCTGATTTCACTAACCAATGGTTCATCTTATTCTTTATTTAAAGGGCTTTAAAGGCATATTATTGGTTCAATTTTCGAATTGGCTACAAAAGTGGCGACAAAAGCAACTTTATGAAACAGTCAAAGCAATCCCAACTTATCCACATTTGGGAAGATTATGAATTCTATTTAAGCATCCCGAAAACCTTTACAGGTTCTAATAAGCCCTATGTTTATTTCTACTATTTAGACCCCAAAACTAATAAATCTGCACGGATTAGGAAATACATTGGAAAGAATGATGGGAATATAAAATTGATTAGGGATGAAGCTAAGAAACTCATATTAGAATTGGTCACATTACTCGACGACAATTGGAACCCTTTGACCAATTTACAAAACGAAGAGGTTATAAACTCAACTACATCGATTGAAGAATGCATTTCATATTGGATAAATAAACGTGAAGATGCCCTTAAAAATCAATCGATAGCTAAGAAAACGCTAAAGAATAACAAAATTTTGATGATGCATTTTAGGTCGTTTCTCGACAATAATAATCTTACCCACATTAAAGCAAAAAACATAACTAACGTACATGTAAAGGAATTTGTCGATACTAAAGCATTTGAAAGAAACTGGGGTAAAGTAAGCTACAATACTTACCTTATTGACCTTGGTACATTCTTCAATTATTTAAAAGACCTGAAGATCATCAAAGAAAACCCATGTGATAAGGTAAGTAAGAAAGTCACTCGTTATGATTCTACACGTTTTAAAGTTTTCGAGAAAGAAGAATTACTACTGGTTTCATCACTATTATCAAACGACAAGCGTCATTTCGGCTTATATGTAGCGACTAAGCTACTTTTCAAATATAACATCAGACCGTTGGAATTAACAAGGCTTCAAATTGCTGATTTAAACTTGAAAGACGAAGTACTAATAATACCGCCATCAAAAACAAAAAATGGTAATGAAGCCCGATTTAAACTGGATAGAGACACTTTAAACCTTTTAAATCAGTTAATAGGTGGTTTTCCAAAAGAATGGTTTGTTTTCGGTGGAAGAAATAAACCAGCATATTTACAGGTCTGTTCCGACTATTTTGGGCAAAACTGGAGGTTCTTTAAAAGCAAACACAATCTCCCGTGTCATTTAAAGCTTTAGCCAGTGGTGCATCGGTTAAGGCACTGCAAACCCGATTAGGAAGATCGGTACTACGCCATGTCTAATGCCATTTAAAACACACGCCATCACATTCGTTCTGTCATGGTTTTAATTTTGGCAAAGCGGATGGCTTCGTGAGCCTTCTCTCTATCTTTATCTAGGATTTGCTTCGCTTCATCCTGGATAAATCTAGTCAGGCTCTACTTTTCAGCTCACCTGCGCAATCAAAAATGCTGCACAACTGTCACGATATTTGGTGCAAATATCTTGCCAGTCGCTTGTGTTAAAACATAGATCGAACCTCATTGCTACGCAATTACCAGTTCTCACACATTTTCTCAGTTCGCAGCCAGTGAGCACATTAAAACTTATCCTATATTTATACAGGACTACTCAATATGAAACTTCAAAAAGCATCAACACAAAGTCACGAATCAGTAATTAAACTTTACATAGACAAATCAATTGCAGAGCTGTCTCATATAAAACCATATTGGGCATTTGGTGATGACGCAGATAAAGTACTCAATAAGATTCAACTACCAATACATAAAACATATAAGATATTCGAAGTATATACCAATGAACTTATTGAAAATGCCCTCTTCTACGAAGTTAATTTGGATACATTATTCACCACAGATATAACCAACAATTACAGGATTGCTCGCATATTATATAACTGGGAAAACACCACCCATTTGGATCCTCCAACAATAAGTTTAAGAGATAATAATAAAGAACTTTCATTCATAGATGGAAGACATCGAGCAAAGGTTTCCTATTTGCTTGGATTCAAGAAGATTCCAATTGCAGTAGAGAACATCGACATTGAAATGATTCGCAGAATAATAACACTTAACGAGTATTAATTTCACTCGATTCTCCCTAAATTTTTATTATATCGTTCTACCTTACCGCAACCTCTTTCTCAATAGGTATAGGATATGCATACTTAGATTTGTGTATTTATGGTTTCCCGTATCCACCTTTCTTTTTTCTTCATACATTAGTAAACTAAATAAACCGTTATGCTCCATTTTAATTTACTCCGCCTAATTCATAATAATAACCTCTCATTCTGTTCACAATTGATCGCCGAATAGTTAGTAAAAATTCAAACTCATAATAAAATGACAGATAGAACTGCTATAGACACAATAAAGGGTTATTTCTATCAGTTCGACTATGCCATTTCTGAATTATTAGAATTAGACCTAGATACAGATACGATTATTATTGAAGGCATTGAAGATGTCGATGTAAGTACGGCAACAGATGAATTGGCAATTCAATGTAAGTATTACGCAAAAACAGAATATAATCATTCAGTTATTGCGAAGCCTATCAGACTAATGCTCGACCATTATAAAGAAGTAACGAATGGTAATAAGAAAAGAATAAATTATAAACTCTATGGGTATTTTCAATCAGGACAGGCTAAGCTAACCTTGCCTATTGATACAATTTTTCTTAAAGACTATTTCCTAACCTACATTGAAAACAAAGTAAAACATTGCCACCATACAAAGCATAATTTATCAGATGCAGAATTAAATGATTTCCTTTCATTACTTACCATAGATATTTCGGCTTTAGAGTACCAATTACAAGTTTCAAAAATCATAACCCTATTGATGAAGCAGTTTAATTGTCAGGCATTTGAAGCCGAACACTTTTTTTATAATAATGCTCTAAAAGTAATAAAAGATATTGCTGTTGAAGGCGATATAGCGAAAAGGAAAATAAGTAAGCTGGAGTTTCTAAGTAAGATTAATTTCAAAAGAGTTCTATTCAATGAGTGGTTTATTACCTATAAAGGAGAGTCAAAATTATTTGCAGAATTGCGAAGCCAATACTTTACAGGCTTGAACATCTCACCTTATGAACGCCTTTTTATAATAGAAATTCCAAATACTAATTATCTAAGGGCAGAAATAAAGGATTTGATCTTAACAATTTCCAAAAAATGGTCGAAACTTTCTACACGAGAACCACAGCCGTTCTGCCCGTATATTTATCTGCATAACATTCTTCCGCAAGAATTGCTCGAACTGAAAAAGGAGCTTTTTTCAGAGGGCTTCCAATTCATAGATGGATTTGACTTTGACGGTTCGGATTTTAATCCAAAATCTATATTAAAACCGGCTAATAGTAACAATTCTATTAAAATTAAAATACTCAACAAATTTGAACATATAGATTTAACCGTTAAAGAAATCACCAAAACCAAAGAAATTTATCAATTCTATAACACCACCCCCTTTTTTGACATTAAATACCAAAATGTAAAACAAGTTGAAATTCAATTTTCATTACTAACTGACATCAAAAAAATCATATAATATGGCAGATGAATTAGAAAAAATAAATGCGGAAGTAATTGCAGTTTATCCTGACAAAATAAAAGTAATTGTTGACAACCTAGAAGACTTTAGATTAGCCGGAGAAGCCCTACAGGTTGGTTCCTATCTTAAAATTTCAGATAATGAAAATGCTATTCTAATGGCAATAATTGAAAACTTTTCGATTATTGTGAACGACAAAGGAAAACGAGATTATGCAATAGAAGCGCTTCCTTTAGGGATGATAAAAAACGGCAAATTTATTAGAGGCGGTGATTCATTAGCAATTCCACCGAAGAAAGTTGAGCCAGCAACCGAGGAGGAGATTAAGAAAATATATGAGCAATCGATTGAAGCTAAAGAGAAATTTACTTTTGCTTCGTTATCCTCTAATCCGAACATAAGGATATCGGTAAATGGAAATAAGTTTTTCAACAAACATGTTGCAATAGTTGGTTCAACAGGTTCAGGAAAATCGCATACCTTATCTACTATAATCCAGAAAGCAGTCTCGGAAAAAAATGGAGATTTTTCAATTAACAATTCTCACGTTATTATCTTTGATATTCATTCCGAATATAAATCGGCATTTCCAGCAGCTAATTTTATTGACATTAAAAACTTGGTGCTACCCTACTGGCTTTTAAACAGTGAAGAACTTGAGGAATTCTTTTTAGATACAGAAGCTAATGATCATAATCAAAAATTTATATTTAAGGAAGCCATAGTTTCAGACAGGAAAAAGCATTTCAAAGGAAACGATGCAAGCAAAAAGAAAATCCATTATGATTCACCTTTGTACTTTGATATTGATTATGTTTTAGAATATGCAAAAGCAAAAAATACCGAACTAGTTGATTCAGGTGAAGTTTATGCCGCTAGCAATAAAGAAAAAGCGGGACAACCAAAGCTTACAAATGGAAGTTTAAACGGAAAGCTTACCAACTTTGTAAATAGGCTAGAAAATAAAATAAATGACAATCGACTTGACTTTTTACTTGCACAAAAATCCAAAGAAATAACTTTTGAAGAAACATTGAATCAACTCATAGGTTATCAAACTGAAAAACAATCTAATGTAACGGTTATTGACTTAAGTGGTGTTCCTTTCGAAGTTTTGAGTATTACGGTTTCATTAATTTCGAGAATGGTTTTTGAGTATGGTTATTTCTATAAAAGGCTCAGAAGTGCCAAAGACCCAAATGAAAAAATAAATAACGACATTCCAATTTTACTTGTTTATGAAGAAGCTCATAAATATGTTCCAAATAGCGATCTAGTTAAGTATCGGTCTTCTAAAAAATCAATTGAACGAATAGCTAAAGAAGGTCGAAAGTATGGCATTACCTTACTTCTTGCAAGTCAAAGACCATCGGAAATTTCGGAAACAATTTTTTCTCAATGTAATAATTTTATAGCCATGCGTTTGACCAATCCTGTCGACCAAGGTTACGTAAAAAAACTTCTTCCAGACACATTGGGAACACTTATTGACACAATGCCATCTCTAAAACAAGGAGAAGCACTACTAGTTGGTGAATCAATTATTTTGCCTTCTATTGTTCAAATAGATAGGTGTATTAATGAACCATCATCTAATGATATACCATATTGGGAACTCTGGAAAGAAGAGTGGAAAAACATGAGCATTGATGAAATTAAAAATGAGTGGTATTCCTAATTTAATACAGATACATAAGCATAATTATACCAATATACAATTATCATTTTTGATCATAACATCACTCAGATATGGGACTATCACCATCGACACTATTTCACTTTACATCAAAGGATGGATTAAAAGGAATCTTAGCTAACAACTTTAAAATTAAATATTGTTTAGAAAAATTAAATCATAAAACTAAACCAGTAGAGATTGCTATACCAATGGTATCATTTTGTGACATTAGGATTTCAGAGATTACTGAGCACATTGAAAAATATGGGCAATACGGAATCGGACTTAGCAAGGAATGGGCTGTTGAAAAGGGATTAAATCCGGTTATATATCTTAATAGCTCTTCTGATTTCGCTACTAATCTTATAGATAGTCTTAGAATAACATCGCAAGACTTGAATCTTCCAAGAAGTGAGAGAGTTAATAATGCTGATGTAATTAGATACTCAAAGGTTTATGAGGGGCCTTTGATCCGAAAAGGCAAAACAATTGAAAAATATAGATTTTCTGACGAGAGGGAATGGAGATATGTTCCTCCCTTTAATGATGCTTTTCTTGCATGGATTGGCAAAAACCAATACGATACTCCTTCGAAAAAAAGAACTATCAATGCAAGATTAATTGATGAAAGGTTGTATTTCAATGCTAATCAAATACTTTATATTATCGTCAAAGAAGAGAGTGAAATTGAAGAGATAATAGCTCACATTCGACACGTCAAAGGAAAGACTTACACTATGCACGAAATTGATCGATTAACCACTAGAATACTTTCTTGTGAAAGAATAATTAATGATTTTTAAGTTGAATTTGAGAAAGTAAGTTTTGACTATTCAGAATATACAAAGTCCAAGCTAATCAGCAATTAAAGAGACATAACTGCACAAAATGATTGAAAAAACAATATTTTACTCTTGGCAGAGTGATTTGAAGCATGAATATAATTGGAAGTTTATAGAAAAATGTATTCAAGATTCCATAAAAGAAATCAATGAAAAAGATAAGTATATTAAATTTACACTAGATCAAGCAACTAGAGCATTACCTGGAAGTCCCGATATTGTTGATTCCATATTTAATAAAATTGCAAAATCTAGCATATTTATTGCAGATATAACACCAATTACTAAGCTCAGAGAAAAGGGGATTCCAAATCCCAACGTGCTTATTGAATTGGGATATGCCGTAAACACTCTTGGTTGGGATAATGTAATTTGTATTCACAATAAAGCGTTTGGAAAGATTGAACAACTTCCATTTGATATTAAGCAGAGAAGGATTATAACTTAGATAAAAGTGATAACTTAACAAAACGTGCGGATTTACTTACTGGTATTCTTGGATTTGCAATCCCCTTAATTCAGGAAAATCAAGCAGAATACGATGACATAACGCAAATCTTTAAGCTTAGAATTGATCATATATTACTTTCCATAGTTAATCATTTCAATTCAGTTTTTAATATCAGAGAGAGTCTACTGGGTGTTGATGTGTTTTACGATGTAATTGAAAAATTGCACACTGGCATTGATGAAGATATTGAAATTAAAATATTAGAAACAGAGATGTTCTTAACGGAGAAGACCCAAGAATTAACTGAGATAACAAAGCATCCACTATTAATTTTAAACAAAAAAATTAGTCAAATTACCTCTGTAATGAAACTCGTTGAGTCATTGCAGTTATTAAGAGACAATATCTTCAGTGGTCGATTCTATGAGAGGAGTATCCAAATGGAGAAATCAAAAGTGAATGATTCCGATGTGTTAAATTTATTATTATCGGATATTGCAAAATCAATTGATGAAGTTTTAGAAAACTGGGGAAGTTATTTACTGACGAATCCAGCATTTCTTTAATAAGAAAACATGTTAAGGTCAATGCTTTCAAAAATGCAATATTGCTACAAGTTAATTTAATTTTGAAATATTAAGCGATAAAAATACCTAAGTAATGATAATTAATTTTAAAGAAATACCCCAAGCAAATTTAGGAAGCGGACTACAAGACACTTTCGAATTATTCTCACGTGAATTTTTAGAAGCAATGGGGTTCACAACAATTGAACATCCCGACCGAGGAGCAGACGGAAAAAAAGATTTGATAGTAAGTGAAACTCGAAGTGGTATAGGAGGCGAAACTGTTATAAAATGGCTTGTTAGTTGTAAGCATTATATTCATTCTGGTAAATCTGTCAGTGATACTGATGAACCTGATATTATAGATCGCGTTGCAGCACATAAATGCGTCGGCTTCATTGGTTTTTATTCTACTTTACCCGCAACGTCGCTAAGCAATAAACTAAGAGGATACAAAGATAGATTAGAATATATCGTTTTCGATAAAGAAAGAATTGAAAGGGAACTTTTGAAAAGCGCTGATAGGATAAAGCTTGCAAACAGATTTTTCCCTACTTCAATTGCAAAACATTTACTGCAAAATCCAAAGCCTGCAAAGATATTTCAAGAAGAACCAAAACTGAATTGTCAGTTTTGCGGTAAAGATCTTTTAAAAACTAAAAATGGACTTTTTGTTGTGTGGTCAGATGGGAAAGAAAGAATTGGTAAAAATGGAGACAGCTTTGTTGAGGAACAAGATGTCTATTACAGCTGTAAGGGGAACTGCGATAATAGGCTAGATTATGCATACAGGAAAAAAGGGCTTGAAAATGCAGGATGGAACGATATTGATGACCTTTTGATCCCAACTCTTTTTATTAAGAGCATTATGGCATATTTAAATCAATTATCAAAAGAAACAGTTTCTCATGATGTTCATGAAAAAATGAAGCACATATACTTAAATGCTTTTCCTCACGTCTTAAGAGATTTGACAGATAAAGAAAAAGAAAGAGTTAAATTGATAATGGAGTTTGGGCTATAGTATTGTTGTTAACAACATAAACCTAACAGATATGAAAAGAATATTGATTTCTTTAATTATTAATCTAACATCAATTACAGCTTTTGCTCAAACTACCTCAGAAACTCCTATTCAGAATATCTCAACTGATAGCGCTGTTGTGTATAGGCTATTTTCTACTCGAAATAAGTGGACCTTTATCAAATTGAATACTAGAAATGGACAAATGTGGCAAGTTCAATATAGTTTAGAGGAATACAATAGAGAAGACCCCTTGAGCCTAATAACGCGTGTTACAAAAGAAGAAGAGAAAAATGGCCGATTTTTCCTCTATCCAACTCAAAATATGTATAACTTCATTTTACTTGACCAAATTGATGGAAGGGTGTGGCAAGTCCAATGGTCAATACAAGAAAAGAGTAAAATGGTCATTCGAATAAATTAAAAAGAAATCGAAAAACGATAAATGATACGAATCGAATGCTTACAAAGCAAATACGAACTTGCAAGAGCCAACTTTATTGCTAACAGGGAAAATATTTCAGTAACATCTTATTATTGGTCAATTTACCAAAATGGTCAGGTTAAGACGAGTGGAGTTCCAAGTCAGGCAACAGCGGATAACCCAATTTACATTTTGAGCGCCTATGTGCATCAGTATATGCATTATGGCTTAAGAAAGGATGCTTACATTATTGATTATCAAAACACTAATAATGAATCGTATTTTTCGTTTATTCCTCTTTCTAATTGGAAATTAAGTGACATTAAAATATTTGCTTGTGAGTTGATCTCCGGTGCAACTTTTGAAATGATAAATGATTATAGGCAGGTATTTACATTCTATTTTGATAGTGCAACCAAATTTCGCTCAATGCAAATGCTTTGGGATTTTGCCCTAGAATTAGATGAAAATTGCCAAACGGTAAAGGAAGCTGAAGTGTTCTATAAATATTATTTGAAGAAGCTAGAATTAGAACAGGCCAATTTCAGCATAGAACAGTATGAAAAAGAATTAAGTGCAGAAAGGGATTTGAACGTCAAATATCAGGCATTACTACAAAGAATTGAAGTATTAATTAGCAATTAGTGAAATTCTCTGAGGATATTGTTTCATCTTTTAATAGTAAGGCACTTTTTTATTAGGATTAGATTATAAATATTTAATAACCTAAATGCATAACTTTGAATATTAACTTGTTTTGATAAAGTATCCACATGAAAACCCAAGGTATAAATGTTGAAGTATTTACCTCAAGTTTACTAAATAGGGTAAATAGCCAAATATTGCGATGGGATTTCCAACCTGTCGTTGGAGAAGGGTTTTATAACAAGCCTCGCAGTAAAGCATTCATTGCTTTAAAAATGTATATGGCTATATCTGACGAATCTGGAAGAAGTAAAATAATATGGAATGCTAGTGATGCAGAAATAATAAAATATCATGAGAATTACAAAAGGGATGTTGAGACGGCGTTGATATTTTTTCTAAAGTATATTTCTGCTCTTAGAGGAGAAAGTATAGTATTAACTTTCGAGATTAATGATGCAACGTTTGACTTTAGTTCGAGTTGTTTTTCTCCTTTTGAAAAGGCTACTATTTACGCTATAATAAATTGTTTTGATGGAATGCAACCTCCGGTATATAGAAAAGAAATTATTACTACGCTAAAGAACAATTTGAAACACTTACGAATAATATAATGATTGAATATAGATCCCACTAAAAAAGACAATTTACTTTAAGGGTTACAATATGATTAATTTTTGTCCTAAAATATTTGAATTACCATTATATATAATTAATCATTACACAAATTTAAGCTTGTAATCTCAACACGGTTAAAGGATCTACGGCATAAACGCTCACATGGCATCCGCACAGTCTATTTATATCCGTTCCTCCTTTGCTTAGTTGAGCTTAAAGCTTCCATAAGTACCATAATTAATTCAAATCTTATGGTACAAGAACAAAACCCATTCAAAGTGGCTGAAGTTGAAGTAAGCTACAGATCAAACTACAACATTACAGAACGACCAAAAATTAACAGTTCTAAGGATGCTTACCAACTATTAATGCAACATTGGCAATTGGGCAAGATTGAGCTATTAGAGGAGTTCAAAGTGATACTGCTTAATACCAGTAACCGAGTACTGGGAATCGTCGATATATCCACGGGTGGAGTACAGGGAACATTTGCAGATCCGAAGATCATATTTTCTGTCGCTTTGAAGACAAATAGCAGTAAAATAATATTAGCACATAACCACCCAAGCTCTAACACAATCCCAAGTGAGGCTGACAAGAAACTAACCCAAAAGTTATTGGAGGGCGGAAAGCTATTAGATATTGAGGTTTATGACCATTTGATAGTTACCAATTATCACTATTACAGTTTTGCGGATGATGGAATGATTTGATTAACTTAGCGACAAATAACATATTATTAACTCCGCTATGCTTGTCAATAATATAACTTTAAATTCTTTAAACAAAGAAAATACTGAATTAAATTGAGTTCAAATTGGCGACAAAACAGCCGACAAAACGAGAAAAAATTAGCGATTTTAGGACAAAATCAGTGGGAATTGCAAGAAGAAATCAGCTTGAACCAAATGCAGAAACGGTTCAAAAACAGCGAACGCCACCCCAAAAGGTACGGCCATCTTCATTAAATTTTTCCCAACTGTATTTAAAAGGCTCTGATTTTACTAACCAATGGTTCATGCTAATTTGTATTTATTTCGATTATTTTCCCCTCAAAACTAAGAAAAGGGAATGGATTAGGAAATAGCTATCGACGGAAGTTATAGTTAAATATGATCACAATGTGGCTATTCGTTGTTAAATTGCGATTAGTGAGATGTCACTAATAGAAAACCGAATAAATTTAAAAGACAAAAATATTCAAAGAAAATGGCAGATATAGAATTTAAATCAGGACCAAAATGTTCAAGATGTGGAATAGAAGGAATAGAATATATTTCATCTAAAGATAGTACCGAGCAAAGTAAGGGTGGCGACACTTGGTTTAATATTGCATATTGCAATTAGCGTGGAAATATTCACGGAATATTTAACAAGGTGGTAAACTCTCCATCAGTGAAATTGCCGCGCCTTCCATCAATGTAAAGGAGTATCAGATAACGGCAGATGGCCGAAATCGGCTCACTGGTTTATTGAACATTCCAGTTTACATATTATATTGAACAATTAAGTTGAATTCAATAAAGAGACATGTAAACATTAATATTTCTCGTCTTATTTATGGTTAAAATATTAATTAGTTTTACCTTTACAGTCCTACTGGTCAAATCCAGATTAGTGCTAGATAATTCAAAAAAAAGAGATAAGTATTTTAAGTACTAAAACTCATTAACAAGAATGTTTTTTCTAAAAACTGTTGTTTTTTTGTTTGTTTCAAGTCTTTTTCTAACCTCGGTTGCTGAAGTGCTTAAGCAAGTAAGAAAGCTTTTGAAGTAATCGCTTAGTACAGTATTAACTAAGCCATCTAGATTTACCGGGGCGGTAAAATAACTTTCTTCCCGCCCCACTTTTCATTGTTATTCAATACTCGTACGACAGCGAAAGGAACAAATTTCTAAATTGAAATCTTCCTTTAAATATAATATTGATAGTTTTTTTCATAAATCATTTTGAATGAATATTAATATATTGTAGAACGAACTAATATAACTTTCAATTTCAACAATATAACTTTAACATTTTAATATGTTAAACCATTTATACTTACATCATTATATAGGGTTTATATTTAAGTCAATTATTGCATAAATTAAAGATTGTGTATATATTGATGTTTATGCAATTAAGGTCAGATTTATGGATAAACTTATTGATTTAGCAAATGATTTTGAAAATAATATTATTAAAAGAGTATTAAATCCGGAGAATGAATTAGACAATGTCATTAAAGATAGTATACTAGCTTTTGAAGAGAGGATTCTTTTTTTAATTGATCTCGAAACAAAAAACCAGATATCAGAAATAACATTATATAGACAGGACAAGATTGAAAAAATTTTGCAGCATCTCAAGCAATTAATTGAAGAAAATAGGTTAAAAGATAAAATTAAACGAGAAAAGATATTAGATTTAATAGATAATTTTATTATGATAATTGAATCTTCTGGTTTAGAAAGCAAGTTGTATCAGAATAATCTTTCAATAAAAGATCAAGCAAATAATAATCGAAAAATTGAAAAGCGTTATACACAAATCCAAGAAACATTAAAAGAAATTGAAAACAAATCAATAGAAATCAATTCATATTATAATTCGATTAAAAGCACTCATGAAAAATCAACATATAATCAAATTAAATTCGAAGAATATAATAGCTATTATCAGACTGCAAAGTTGGAAATTGAAGAACTCCGTTTTAGCATAAAAGGCTTCTTCAGTAATGTTGAAAATTATACTAAGACTGTTACTGAATCGGAACAAAAAGTAAAGAAGATAATCGAAAATTCTACTAATAAAACTGAAGGAAATATTAAATCAAATCAAGAGAATTATAATAAGGCTATAGAAAAATTCTATCTAGAATCATCAAAAATAGAAAACAAAAATAAAACTATACAGGCTGAAATTAATACGCTTTTGCAGGGAGCAAACGCAAGTAAATTAGCGCACATTTACGAAAACAAAAGAAAGGAAATTGAATGGCAATTATGGCTATGGCTTTGTGGAATTATCATTTCGAGTATAGTAATCATCTTCATTTCATATTATAAATTATTAGATAAACCCTTAACAACAGAATTATTACTAGAAAGGTTTTTAATTATCCTTCCTATTCTTTTACTTGATATTTTTTTTATTTCCCAATACAATCTTAAAAATAAAATTGTAGAAGATTACAGATTTAAAAGTTCCACTGCCACATCACTTTTTGCATTTAACGAATTGATTAAAAGCTATGAAACCGATAAGTCTCAAGAGTTTATTACAAAATCTTTAGAGACCTTATTTAAATCACCTTTGACTTCTAAAGATTATAATAGTCCAGCACTATCTATACTTGAAAAGTCCTATTCAAAAGTAGAAGATAGAATTGATAAATTAATTGAAAAAATACCTAAAAGTAATTAAACAAGCCCATTACTAGCACAAGTCTGATTGCCTAGGCTAACGGGATAAATGACTTGTGCTTTCATTATTGATCTTGATAATCCTGTCAAAGTACAAGTTATGCCTATGCTCTGGCCAGGCGCACTAAGACTTGCGCTAAATATGGGTGGATAATGTTAAAGCTGACTGTGCCTCCTTAATTTATTTTAACAATGCTACCCAAAGCACAAGCCAAGGCTTAAGACTACGAGCGCTAAGACTCGCGCTAGAATGGTTTGCAATTGCTAACTTTTACATTATATTTGTTAAGCTAGATAATCTCTCATTCTTAGAATTCTATTATCCAAAGTATGATTTGTTTAAAGATAAATTAAACTTCTAAATAATACAGGCGTAATATCCTATCTTCTAGACTGCTAGAGCATCAGCTTTTAATTAAATTTAAAGATATGAAAATAGGTATTCTACATCTAACGGACATTCATTTAACCAGGACAACTAACTTCAATACAAAAGTTACGCATTTAAACAAAGTAATGCTATTGGACTTTCACAATATCGATAAACTCTACATAATTTTAAGCGGTGATATTGCATTTTCTGGTCAAAAGGAGGAATACGGTAAAGCAAAAGCATTTGTAGACAATCTAAAAAAAGGTTATGCAGAAATGCATCCAAGCATCGATGTCATGCCTATTATAGTTCCAGGAAATCATGACTGTAATTTTTCCCAAAGCCCAGGATTAAGAGATACTATCCTTAAAAACGTAAATTATGAATCTATAGGAAAGGATAATAGTTTCATAGACTTGTCTATAAGTGTGCAAAATTATTTTTGGGGGTTTTATGGTTTTTATCATAAAATTCCAGAAGACAAAATGTTTTATATTTTAAAAGATATCGTTTGTGGCAAAAAGATATCTTTTATCTGTCTTAACACAGCTTGGATGTCTCAACTCAAAGAAGATTCTGGCACGCTTTTTTACCCTGTTAATCGATATCGAAATTCAATAGAAAAAGATGACAAATCAACTTTAAAAATTGCTACTTGGCACCATCCAATTAATTGGTTTACTCCTAGTACACAGGAAAACAATAAGCAAGAGTTTCAGAATTTCATAGAATCCATAGCTCCTATTCATTTTGTTGGTCATGAGCATGAGCACGATCATCATTTATCTATAAACAAGCAGAAAGATCTTAACACGCATTTATTGTCAGGAAAGCTATTTCATGATGATAAGAAACCAAATGAATCGGGATTTCAGACAGCAGTTATTGAATTAAAAGATCACAATACAATATTGAAACAATATTCTTGGGAAGAAGAACATTATAAAACAACCCACATGAATGAGTTTTCATTAGCTCATGAAACACGAAAGTTATTTCAAATTAAAAAAGAATTTGATAAGGAAATTAATGATACTAAAATCCCACTCTTATTTAACAGAAAAGACATCCGGTTGTTGGATATTTTTATTTTCCCAGATATCGAACCATCAGCAAGCAAAAACATAGATAAACTCGAAAGTTACATAGATTCAGAAAAACTTCTTGAAACTGATTTCGTAAATTGTATTTTAGACGGGGACAGTCAAATTGGGAAATCCGCATTACTAGCCGCAATATTTCTAAAGTCATACCGAGATGGCTTCTTCCCAATATTGGTTGATGGTAAAGATTTTAAATCGATTGACTTAGATAAAATCGTTAAAAGAGCTTTTCAGAAACAATATGCAAATGCTCATAACGAATTTGATAAATTTATGCAAATCGACAGTAGTAAACGCATTTTGCTAATTGATGATTATCATAAGACAATTTTAAACTCTCAATCGACAAAAAGTGTGTTAGATGAGGCAGGAAAGAAATTCGGCAAGGTTCTCATTACAATAGAATCGACATACAGTTTGCTACCAACAATGCAGTCTGAATTCGATAGTTGGAAGTTTTATAGCATTAAACCTTTGGGTTATAAGAAACGCAATGACTTAATTGAAACCTTTCATTACCTAAAAGAAGATCCAATAACATTTAACGAAACATCATTTCTAGAATATACTAAGTTTTCTTATGATAACGTTTCAAATATATTGGGAAATAAACTTATGCCGTCATATCCTATTTTTATTCTTTCAATTTTACAGGCACTTGAATATAAACCGATGCAACACCAAGAAACTTCATTTGGTTACTGCTATCAAACGTTAATACATTACTCTTTGAATAACGCAGGGGTCTCAAATGAACTCATTGATACATATTTCAATTTCTTAACAGAACTTGCATATTTCAACATTGAAAAAGATGTTGAGCATATTACTAGAAAAGATTACGATGAATTTTACTTCAATTATCAAAAAGACTTTATAGTCCCTAATTTCGAAGTAATTCACAGAACTTTATTAAAATCAAAGGTCATCTTGGAGAAGGATAACTGTGTCGCTTTCGGTTATAAATATATTCTTTACTATCTATCAGCTAAGAAAATTTCTGATGTACTGCATAAAACGGAAGGACAAAATATCATCAAAAAGCTATTCCAAGAAGTTCATTTAGAAAGAAATGCTAATATTTTAGTTTTTGTCACTCACCACTCTAAAGATATTTCATTCATTGAAGAATCAAGGTTGAATTCGATGATTGTTTTAGACAATATAGCTCCAATTACTTTATTTAAAGATGATCCATTTTATAATGTAATTCAGGAGTTGGCTGAAGAAGTTAAGCATGATGTTTTAGAGATAAATCGAAATCCTCGAGAAGAAAGACGAAAATTACTGCATATAAGAGATGAAAATCAAAGGGAAGTTGATGCAGCTGAAAGAAAGATTGATGATTCAAATGAAGACTTAGAAGATGTGAAATCCAAATTTGTGCCTTTTCAGCAATCCTTTAGATCTATCGAAATAATTGGTCAGATAATCAGAAATAGAAAAGGATCCTTAACAAAGAAGCAGCTCCATGAAATGACTAAAGAAATTTATACCACAGGTTTTAGAACTATAAGTTTTGTGAGCGAGCTACTAAATAATGACAAAAATGACATTATAGCAACCATTGTTGATGATTCGGAAGAGAATGAATCTAAATCTGAAATTACAAATAGAATTAATATGTTAATTCAGATGATGTGCCTTCAAACATGCTTAGGAGTCTTTAACAAGCTAATGTTTTCTGTGGGCAACAAGGACATGAAAGACCTCTATCAAAATGTTGCTGAAGATATTAATACACCTGCTGCTAGACTTGTCTCCTTTGGTATAAATTCATATTACGGCAAGATTTCTATTAATGAGCTAAAAGAAATTTCAGCAGAATTAAAAGGAAATATAGTTGCTACAAACTTATTAAAAGCACGGGTAAAATCTTATGTCTATAATAGAAAAGTTGAATATGATACAAAGCAACAAATTGCAAGTGTATTAAACATGAGTCTCGGACCAGTTAACAAATTTGATTTCAGAACTAAAGAAAATGCTTATGCTAAATAATTAATTATAGCGATCATTGCAAGAGGCTGTCTTATAAGACAATACTAGCGCAAGTCTTAGTGTCCTGGCAAGCAGGCAGGATGACTTGCGCTTCAATTAATAAGTATGGTACGGGGATTTTACAATAGCGCATGCAAATAATTTGCAGTATCGATAAGCCCATTCCTACGCAGGCTTTCCAATACTTGATATTCATCCATTGCGGGATTCTTCCGGTTCAGCACCATCTCGCGGAAAGCCTTAATCGCCTGCTCCTGATTCAGATCGATAATATCGGTAAGAAAATCATCGGCACTTTTGGCCTTTAGACCGAAAGTGTCCAGATATTCCTCTGGAAAATCCTTGAGGTTATTGGTAACAATCACATTTGCGTTCGTTTTAATTGCAGCCGCAAGCACATGACGGTCATCCTCATCCGGTAGCTGAAGCTGCGAAATAAGACCTTCATAATTACCCACCAAAGCATCTGGGAAAGCCTGGTTTGCCTTTTGCACCCGCTTTTCAGCTTCGCCTTCTTCCACGCCATGCCTGAGCATCACTTCTTTCCACTCACAGAAAATATTAGTACCCCACTTGGGCGTATAAAGATCATAATGAGCAAACCAAAAAAGCAGGTCCCTGATCACAACTGGATAAATGACATTGGTATCCAGTACTGCTTTAAACCTTACACTATGAATCATACAATCCGAGTTCCTCGTCAGCGCCCATGATGTCGATAATATCGTTCTTCTGCTGCGCCTTCATCTTTTCTCTGTAAGCCACAACATCCTCGAATTTTATCCTGCGGTGCTTACCCACCCTTATAAACTCAATAGCTCCCTCTTCCAGTAATTTTACTAAATATGGCCTTGAACACCCCAATATCTCGGCTGCTTTCTGGGTAGTTACCTCTGTTGCCACCGGAACTATAGAAACAGGCTTACCTTCACCCATAGCCTTTAAAATATCGCCAAGAAATACCAAAGCCCTGGCGGGTATCTTAATGCGTTCGCCCGTCTCCTCGATCTCAATCTCCGTATGTTCAGAATGGATGTTGGAGAGTATCGATGATAAAGCTGGTAAAGATTCTATGGCCATCTTCTGCTCTGTTTTGGAAGGACGGCGTGTTTGATCAGTTGAAATCATGCTGCAATTTTCTACGAAGTTAAACAAAAAACACAAACGAAATAAACGAAATAAATAAAATAAACAAAAAACCAACAAATCAAATAGACCAATAGTTTGAAAAAGGAAATACATCATAACAGTACGAACAAAAAACTGTAAAAAGTTAAGGATGTCCTCTCCTGAAAAAACTTGACACATTTTGGCTTAAAAAAAATCAAAATGAATCAAGAGAAGAAAAGCATTGGATTTAGTATTTTAGTATCCGATTCGTTCGACCGTACGGATGACCGAAATGCTTACGAAGTTTCCTTCAGACGATGGGCGTGCCACCTGAGCATTTGATACTGGTGCATCTTTATATTTTTTTTACCCGCAGCATGCATGCGACAGAGCATGGAATATTATTGATTATTTATACTAAGCTGCTTTCACGAATGATTAAAGCTAAAATCAAATACAAATGGATGACAAGAAGTTAATTGTACTGATCTTTTTAATGGTAGGATGCAGATCACCATTCTTAGATTCATTTAAACAGATTCGTTCATCGATAGAAAAGTCAAATGCCATCTTACAAGTCTCAAACCGAAAGATACTAAAAGAAATTAAAGCAAAGGACATTAACGCTATTTCGAACAAAGCTGATTCTATACAGTTTGCTAATCAAGATCTCAACGATTTGATTGACGAATACAAGAAAGAAATTGAAAACCTTGATTTAATTGGATCTAATGAAGATATTGCATATGAGGTTCTTGCTACTCCAGATTTTATTAAAGGTGCTTTAATGTCTGCAACCTCTACTCTTGTTAAGAGAGTTTCAAAAGTTGAAATCGATCAATCAATAAAGGCCCATCTTGACAGCCTCATTTCCGAAGTTGCTCAAGCTCATACAAACTCACTATATTTTGAGCAGCATTTCAAAGGCATCCCTTCTTCCAACGCCTTGGCAGAGCTTGCTAAGCTACAATTACAAAGTTCGGAAATGACAAATATCAGTTTAGTGGCTCTTGATAAAAAGTGTCTGCTTATAAAAGGTGAGCTTGGCCAATCACATTTAAAAACCAAAAGGCAGATATCTAAAATTATCACCTTAGAAAAAGAACTTGATTGAAAATGGGATATTTGAGAATCAGATAAGCAGTATCTGCAAGTGCATCTTAACATTTATTTCAGCAACCTCTGAACTAACGACTGTAACGTCTGAACTGCCGACTGCAACGTCTGAACTATCGACCGCAACGCCTGAACTACCGACTGCAACGTCTGAACTATCGACTGCAACGTCTGAACTAACGACTGCAACGTCTGAACTATCGACTGCAACGTCTGAACTATCGACTGCAACGCCTGAACTATCGACTGCAACGCCTGAACTATCGACTGCAACGTCTGAACTATCAACCGCAACGTCTGAACTGCCGACCCAACGTCTGAACTAACGACTGTAACGTCTGAACTACCGACTGCAACGGCTGAACTGTCGACCGCAACGTCTGAACTACCGACTGCAAAGTCTGAACTATCGACTGCAAAGTCTGAACTATCGACTGCAAAGTCTGAACTATCGACTGCAACGGCTGAACTGTCGATTGTAACGGTTGAACTGTCGATTGCAAGTATAAAACCGCCCTCATTTATGCCCCATTCTTCAAAAATATTTCGTGAATGATTTTATTGTATTTATCTTAGCGATGCAGAACAATAATTAACAATATCTTTTAACTTAATCAGAGAAACATAAAATAAATTAAAAATTTCACAATATTCCTGAGTGAGCGGCTTAGACCCGCATCTTTCAATATCTCTGAAAAGAGTTAATTGTTGTTCTGCAGCACTCAGGAACTTTTTATCAAATGTTATGCAGAACAACAATTGTAAAAATCCAAACACACAGCTCCCAGATCAGGTAGCAGCTGTAAACGAGTTCCGGAAACTGATTGGCACTTATTTCGAGATGAATAGTTTATCAGATGTCAATCAACTCCTTAGCGAAATGCTCAGTTCGTCTATCGGGCCCGATCCGCGATCAGGTAAACATATGCCCATCAGCATTGCCAACGCCCTTTATGATGTAAACAATATCATCCATCTGATCACCAAAACAAAACCTTTGGCCAATGAAGAAGCTTTTCAGCATTACTCCAAAAACCTGGGTTATCACTTGCAGGCGGTAGGCCAATTTGAGGTGGAGCAACATACTGATCTCTTATATCATGGATTAAATGCTTACATCTTTCAGGAAGATGATTTTGAAGGCGCAACCTTAAAGTTTTCTGCAGAAATTACTGCTGCATATAAAATAATTTATGATTGGTTGGCAGACTGTAATGAATGGTATACTGCTTTTAAACAAAGAATTCAAATCAATTAATTTGAGTAGCCTCACTAGCCCTCGCTAGCGCACGCGTGCCGCGTGTGAAAACAAAAGCTACCACATTTTGTCTCGTCCTGAAATAGGTTTACACAATTGTAAACAAAATGGAGAGATATTCAAAAATATGCAAGAGTAAATGGCAGAGCCAGTACAGTACGGAATTCAAGATGAAGATCTGTAATGAATATATGAACGGGAATGATGGCATACGTTCCCTGGAGAAAAAACACAGGCTCGGCAACTCAAGGCTAACTACCTGGCTGAAACAATATGGTATGGTGATTAGAAAAAGCATTTACCTACCTTTAGACATCATGTCCGCAAAGAAAAAACAGGTTGGCATCCCCGGTGAAGACCTTTCCCTGAAGCTCTTGCGTAAACAGTTGGAAGATGCACTTTTGGAAAAGGAACTTTATAAGAGGATGGTTGAGGTTGCAGAAAGGGAACTTAACATAGACATTAGAAAAAAGTCAGGTACCAAGTAATCCTTGAAATAAAGAACAGCCTGCCCGAGATAAGCGTCGGGCATTGCTGCTGCTTGCTTGGTGTGTCCCGTCAGTCCTATTATAAACATTTCCACAGACAGAGCTCCACACATTCCATGGAAAGACTGGTGCTGAAGAAAATATCAGTACTCCGTTCTAAACATCCTGAAATAGGTGGAAGGAAGCTTTATGAGATGTTACAGCCATTCTTCCTGGAACACAGCATCAAGATGGGAAGGGATTCCTTGTTTGGACTGCTGGCGGCAAACGGGCTACAGGTGCGCAGGAGATCGAGGAAGTACATTACGACCTATTCCGCCCATTGGTTAAGAAAATGGCCCAATATCATCAGGAACATCAATGTGGTTCGCATAAACCAACTCTGGGTAAGTGATATAACCTACTGGAAGGTCTGTGGAGAACACCTGTACATAAGCTTCGTCACCGATGCCCATTCACGAAAGATAGTCGGTTACCATGTTGCCGGAACACTGGAAACGGTGGAGACCTTGAAGGCGCTTGAAATGGCACTCAAAAAACTTAAGGGTGACAGCCATCAGCTTATCCACCACTCCGACAGGGGTGTGCAGTACTGTTCCGGCGACTATGTGGCACTTCTCCAAAAAAATGGTATAGGGATAAGCATGACTGAAAATGGAGATCCATTGGAAAATGCTGTTGCAGAACGTGTAAATGGGATAATCAAGGGTGAATACCTACGGCATCTAAAAACCGATGATATCCGACAGGCAAAGGGAAACCTCAGAAAGGCGGTTAAGCTTTACAACGGGGAAAGACCCCATTTGAGCCTTGGCATGCACACTCCAAACCAAGTGCACGAAAAAAATCTGAAGACTAAAAGGCTTTGGAAGAATTATTACAATAAAAACCGTAAAGTTGTAGATAGGTTTAACGAAACTAAACAACCTAAACTGTAAACCTATTTCAGGACGAGACAAATGCACACGCGACACGCATGCGCCAGCAAATAACGATACCGCCGGAGATTACTTTTTTTCTCTAAGTGATTTCACCAGGTAAAGCTGCCAGACGGGCGGAAATATAATTACCTTATTTTCCTGCCAAACGCGCACTAAAGAATCAATCACCACTTCTTGCTGAAGTGCCGACACCTCACTTGTTGTGGCCATCTCCATGATCTGATCCATTATTTTTGCGGCCTGTCGTTCATCTTTTTTTTCTGCCGCCCATTTGGCAAAAGCAATTAAAGACGTGATTTTGCTATCAAACAATACATATTTGGGAATAATGCCCGTGCCATCTTCCCCCTCATCCAACAGGTGTACAATTCTTTGCGGGTCCTGCGCTAAAAATTTTTCAGGAAACTCTGCCATTACGAAATCAAAATAGCTGTTCTGTTTTAGTCCTGCAATCAGGTTTTCCAGATGGCTTTTCAGTACTTTTTCCGATTGTTTCAGATCGAATTTCCAGCTTCCCCAGCTGCTTAAATGTCTGTTTTTTTCAGTAAAATCGTCGTTAAGCCAGCCAGACAACTCATGATAAAAATGCCAGTTCTCCGGCAAAAGTGAAGGTTGCTTTTCCTGCCATTTTAAAATCAGGCTGTGCTGCAGCGCAAGTTGGCAGAACAAGGTATTTTCTTCCGTGTCCAGCTGAAGCTGAATAAAGCAGCGGTGTCCCGGGCCACCAAACTGATCATCTTCCAGGTCCTGGTACCAGCGCCAGGTTTTTTCAGGGGCGATCTCCACGTATGTCCAGTTCAAAGGAGCCAGATATCCATCAATGGTGGGTAGTATCATGGCTGTTTTCGCTGGTCCTGCTTCCATTGCCCGCAGGTCTTTACGGTATGCAGCTTCCAGCTGAAGGGTATCTTTTGAAAAATCAAGCAGGTAACGGATCTTGTAGCTTTCCTCCAGGCTTTCAGTGCCCGTCAGGTTAGTTTTCACCCCGGGGAACGATAAATAATCTCCACTGGCCTGGCTCACTTTCTGCCGGTCCAGCTGGTTGCGTACCGCGATAGCCCGAAGTTCGGATAAATGGGGATCGTTCAAAATACCCTCAAAAGAATCGGAGATACCTTCACTTGCGCCGAAATCGCCCGCTAAAACAGCATTGGCAAATAAATTATACCACTCCTTTAACACATCCGTTTGCTGTTGCTTTTCAGCTTCCAGCATAACGATTTTCACGAGTTGAGGAATCGAAAACTGTTGCGGAGGCTGTTGATCTGCTTTGGGCAGGATATCAAGTTCACATAAACGTTTCCAGAATATCTCGCCGGCATCAACATACAGGTACATGGCCCCATTTTCGCTTTGTGCATAGGCTAACGCATTTTGATCCTCATCACATACCCAATCGCCATCCTCATCCGCCGGCAGCTGTGCTTCGGTTATGCCCAGCTGGGGATATTCTGCCACCGGGATCCGGTAAACGAAATGGTTTTTTAACAGGATATCCATTACCCTGAAGTGAGTATAGCTGGTATCGAAAAATGCTTCGAATTGGTACAGGTTAAATAAAATATCCCTTTTGGCCATTAAATCATGATCGGAAGACTGGTCTGCCAGATAAGTGGTTTCTTCCACCAGATCTTCAATTTCGTGCATGGACATGGCTACTTTCGATTTAGGTCAGTAATCAATAATGGATTGTCCTTTTTTAAATGGTCAATCAGTTCTTTTACGGCATCTGTAGTTGGATTTTGTTTGAGTTTTTCTACTTCTGTATTGGTAATGCCCACCATTTGCAGAAAGCTCACTTCCCCATGTGGGGTCTGGATTTTGCCCAGTTCAGGATCAAGCGCAAAAACAAAGCCGGTGATTTCAGTTTCTGTATCCAGGCGGATGGGGCCGTTGGCCGGCACAAAATGGTTTTCTTCAAACCACTTCCCACTTGTAAATACGTAACGTGCCAGGTTATTCATTATCTGTATGGCCCAGATGGGATCATGCTGATCATCCTGAAAAGGCAGCAACCGGAAGGTCAACTCAAAACCCCATTTGCTAAATTCGCCACCGGCCTTTTCTTCGTCATAATACAGCTCACTCAGGCCATAACTTACAATATGGCGGTGAAACTCCTGGTGGTTGCTGTCGTAAATACTGGCACCATCTATCGGATCGCTGCCACCTGCCGCATAATGCAGCCCGCACAAAGGTGGATAATGGCGGGGTTCTGTATCGCCGTAAATCTGATCAAGTTGATCATCAATGGCCAGCCAGCCGGGGCTATCTTCTGTTGTAAATTGTTGTTGATATGTTGCTTTATTCATGGCATTTGCTTTTATCTTCCGCAAAAGGGAAGCATGTTTTGAATGAATTGCTTATGAAACGGATCGGTAGCCACATGGGTAGCCCGTCCGATCCTGTTATTAGTCGGTAATCATGCCGTGGCCCTGCCAGCCCATGATATGTCCATCGTCGTCACTTACCCTTACCAGCTTACCTTTTTGATTAAATACCAGTTGCAGGCCATGTTCCTGTTCCCACTCACACCTGAAAATTAAACGAAGGTATACGCCCTGATCTTCATAAGGCTCACGGGTCACATAAATTTCCAATGGCGTTACATAATTCCATATGTCGCGGGGGTCTTTAATATCCCACAGCGCCTGGTCTGCTTCATCATAACCTACGGCATCTAAGAAATCCATACAGTTTTGATAAACATAGGTGCTCATGGCTTCCCGGTCCTGTGGTGTTTTGGCTAAAAAATTACGGATGGTTTCGTCGGCTGCTTCCATCAGCTTTTCATCTTCATTTGGATTGTAATCGGTAATGGTAAAGGTCATTTCCTCCTGATCCAGAAAGGCTATTTTCTGCGGCGCTGATACCCACCAGTCATCAAAGTCGGCATTTTTCAATACGCCAATCACGGTAGATTTCACTTCAGTCTGGGTAATGGGTACTTTTTTCTTTTGCGGTGGAATTTCATTGCTGAGGCCCGCAAAAGCGGCTTCTTTTTCTGCATCCGTTTTAGGGGCATAACTTTCCAGCCTGGCGAACAATTCCTTCACGTTGGTTACCCGGGTCATTTCCCTGCTGGAAATGGTAATGGCTATATCCTGGATATGCTGATCATACCTCACCGATAACATGTTATAGTGCAAATGGGTAGGCAGCTCAAAAAAGAAGTATGAGCTATAGGTATAGTAAGCCAGGCACATCCTGTAAGCTTCAGAAGGGTTTACAGGATCATCCGGCGAACAGTTTAATGTGGGGTGGTATTGGCGGATGATGAACAGCGTTTGCCCGTCAGGGCTGAGTGCCGATAAGGGATAGTTCTTCAAAAACGCCCTCAGATTTTTATCATTACCGTATAAAAGATATTCTCCTGGATTTTCTATTTCCCAACCTGTCATGTCCATGTGTTTTAAGTGAATAATTTATTAATCAGGTTTTTAAAATTTACCTTTTAGCATTTGCTGGGCCAGGAAATACCGGAACGCCATCTACCGACAAGGTTTTGACATATACACTGAGGTGAGGCCACCAGATGGCTTCATTGGTGCTGTAAAAACTTTCAGATGCCGAGGTCACCTCCCAGTCGGTAAAGGTGATGATGCGCGGCTTATCTGCGGCTTTCACGGCTACAATGCTGATTTCTCCCTTTACACCCTTTACTGTTCCGGCCACCCATTTCAGCAGAAATTCATCTGCATTTTGTGCCAGTTCCAAAATCAGGGTACAATTGCCATCGTTTGCAAATTTTCCTTCTTTTTGCAGGGCGAAGGATTTGCTGACAGAATAGCTGCTTCCCAAAAGCTTATAATGATGGGTGGTGTTGGAAGCCTGATCAGTAATTTTCAAATCTATTTTTACACCTGGTGTCTGGCCATCTTCAGGGCTTTGTGCCTGTGCGCCAGATCCCAGAAACAGCAATAAAAATACTATGGCATGGCCATAGTATTTGAGCGCCGTACAAACATGTACTGTTCTGAATATCCGGTTCATCGCTGTTTTCTTTTAAATGTTTCCTGGTTTCTCTGAAGCAAAATTGAATCTTCCTTCAAATATTTTTCCAATAATCGGAACAGGTTTCTCCACCTCATTGTTTGCGGCAATAACACCCAGTAATAACAACAGGAATGGAATCAATAAAACAATATAAAAGATAAAACCCAGTGAAGGAATAATCGCCAGAATGATGCTGCTGGCAATACTGAGCACAAAGGAAGTAATAATAATGCCCAGCGATTGGCCCAGATGATAATTCACCAGTCTGCTTTTTTCAGGAGATTTTTTAAACTCCAGATAAGAAATGATCCACCCGATAAGGGTAATGTAGGCTACTATGGCCATGGTCTTGTTTTTCATGATATGGTGTTTTTAAGTAAATGAATAGGACAAAATTAGGCCGGAGTGCTTCCTGTACCAAGAAAACAGTGTCTACTCCCCGACTACGGCCAAAAAAATTAGCGTCTACAATTCGTCTACAACTTTCTTTAAATCACTTGAATTCAAGCGTTTGCCGGAATATGATTTTTTCCGGAATTATTTCTTTTTTCTATTTTTGAGGCATGCAGATTCCCGTAAAATCATTATGCTTAATGATATCCTTTTTCTTTATTGTCATTACCCATGCATCAGGACAGAAAATATATCTGGATTCACTAAACCATTTACTGAACCAGGAAGATCTCGCCCCGGCCAGGCGTGTAAATATTTTATGTAAGCTGGCGAAAGCCAATTTTGAACAGCACCTGCCCCTTTCTTTTAAGCAGGCCAATGAAGCCCTGAAGATTAGCCGGACTTTGCCTGACGGGCAAGGAAAAGCCATGGCCTTCGCTACACTGGTGCATTTATATGTGTGGAAAAAGGAGCTGAAAAATGCCTATGCCAGTCGTGATAGTGCCATGTATTATGCCCGCAAAACAAAAGATCGGGTAACACTGGGTTTTGTATGGTTCAGAAACGGCTGGTTAGACCTCGTTAATGATCAGAATGACCAGGCCGCCAGTAAACTACTGAAAGCCATTGATTATTTTAAAGGACAAGATGCTGCTGAATATGAAAGCACGGCTTACCACTACCTGGCCAGCATATATAGCTATGGTAACAACCCGGCCAGGCAACAAAAATATGCCGGTTTATGCTACCAGGCCGCACTGGCGAGCCAACAGGTAGACCAATTGAACAATGCTTATTTTACCATCGGGCAGACTTATTTTGACCGGTTTAAACAGCAGCCTGCTCAACGCAACCTGCTCGATTCTGCCTTAACCATTTATAAAAAATCATTGCTGCTTGCCCAAAAGCAGGAAGGACGCCTGGTTTTAAGAAGCAACACAGCAGCCATTGCCCTGAATACGGCCAACATTTATTTTCAATATTTTCCCGACCGGTATCGCGACAGCGCAGAGCAATATGTGAACCTGGCCATTGAAATTGCCACCAAAACCAATTTGCAGGAGGTATTACTTAATTGCTATGGCTTAAAAAGCGAATATGCCATGCGCGACGGGCATTATGACGAGGCTGAAAAGATTTTATTGAGCGGACTAAATGCCACGGCAAATGAAGTAGTGAGCATGCCTCTTACTAAAGCCCGGATCTTCCAGGGCCTCTCAGGCATTGCCGAAAAAAAGGGAGATGCCAAACTTGCGCTAAATTACCTGAAACAGTATTTCGAATTTTATAAAAAGGCCTTTAATGAAGAGAAAATCAACAGCATTACCCGGGTAGAGGCACAATATCAGACGGCAAAAAATGAACAGGAAATCGCTTATTTGCATCAGGAGGCCTTATTTGCTAAAAAACGGACCACCTTTTATGTGCTGCTGGGTATTATGGGGATAGCCGTTCTGCTGTTTCTGCTGCGCGCATACAATTTTAAGTTAAAGGCATCCATCAGAAAGCAGGAGTTGATAGATAAGGAGAAAACGGCCGCCGAATTAAGGGCACAGCTCAAAGAGGCAGAGGCCATGCAATTGCAAACCGAACAGGTTTTGCTGAAAGAGCGCCAGGATAGGTTACAAAAGGAAGTGCTGGCAGGAACCTTGCAGATTGAAGAGAAGAATGAATTGCTGGAACAGCTCTCCGGAAAGGTTGATGCAGCGAATCACCTTTCTTTTGATGCGCAAATGAAACGGATTCTGAACCAGCAAAAGAAAATGGATAAGGATTTCGAAGCCCAGAAAACAGATTTTTTTGAAACCAATCCTGCTTTTTTTGAACGCCTGCAACAACAGGCCAACCAAAGCCTCACCAGGCTTGATTTAAAATATTGCGCCTACATGCTGATGGGATTATCAAATAAGGAGGTATCTGCACGTTTGGGCATTGAACCTAAAAGTGTACGCATGAGCCGCTACCGGATTAAACAAAAGCTCGGGCTTGGAAAAGATGATGACCTGAATGTATTTCTACAGAACCAAAGTTAAAAAGTACAGATACATGACGCAGATGTTACTGTCCCGCTTCTGCAGAAACTGCTGTCATTATCGGGAAAATATAGCAATAAGCAACGCTCTTGTAAGCTGTTAGGCTAAAAGGTACTGAACCTAATTCAGCATGACAAATCAATTGGAGAATCTCCTCAAAAGTTACTAATGCTATTTAAAAATAAAATAATAAGAGTTAGTAACTTTAAAAATTTATCTGCAAAGAAAATCACTAATCTATCGTAAAATACCGCAGCCCAAGCGTAGTGCTGTTTGCCTTTCTAACTTTATTTGCCAGGTCTTTATCTTCTGAAAGTTTCTTTTCATAGGATGGAATCATCTCTTTCATTCTTGATTGCCACTCTGGCGTAGCCATTTGCTGGGGGAAGCATTTTTTCAACAGCGTAATCATGATGTCAACAGAGGTTGATGCACCTGGAGAAGCACCTAATAAGGCCGCCAAACTACCATCTTCTGCACTGACCACTTCTGTTCCAAATTGTAGTAAACCGCCTTTCTTTTCATCCTTTTTAATAATCTGAACCCGTTGTCCGGCAGTTTCAAGTTTCCAATCGGAAGCCTTTGCTGCTGGAAAATATTCCTTCAGGGCGTTTAAACGCTCCTCATCAGATTGTGTAACCTGACCAATTAAATATTTAGTCAGCGGGATGTTATCTGCTCCGGCCGACATCATTGGCCAGATGTTTTTTAAGGTAATGGAGCGGGTTAAATCTAAATAAGATCCTTGTTTTAAAAATTTGGAAGAAAAGCCTGCATAAGGGCCAAAAAGTAATGCTTTTTTACCATTAATAATTCGTGTATCCAGATGTGGCACCGACATAGGTGGTGCCCCTACTCCTGCTTTGCCATAAACCTTTGAAATGTGTTTCGCTATAACCTCCTGATTGTTGCAAACCATCCATTCACCACTTACCGGAAAGCCACCAAAGCCCTTCCCTTCCGGAATTTTAGATTTCTGCAGCAGCCTTAAAGCACCACCACCGGCACCAATAAATACAAATTTTGCCTTGATATTGCGCTCCTTCTCTGTTTTATTATCCAATACGGTAACCAGCCAGGTACCATCGTCCAGGCGTTTAAGATTTTTCACCTCATGATTCAGCGCTACCTTTACCCCGTTTTCCTTTTTCAATGAGGCCACCAGGCCCCTTGTTAAGCTTCCGAAATTAACATCGGTACCAATAGCCATATAGGTTGCAGCAACCTTTTGTTTTCTGTTTCTTCCCGTCATAACCAAGGGCATCCACTTGGCAAGGGTATCAAAATTTTCAGAATATTGCATGCCTTTAAACAGCAGTTGCCTGCTCAACACATCATATCTTTTCTTCAGGTATGCTACATTTTTATTTCCCCAGACAAAACTCATGTGCGGCACATTATTGATGAAAGATTTGGGTTCAGGCAGCTTACCCTTAGTGACCATATACGCCCAGAACTGTTTTGAAATTTCAAATTGTTCATTGATGGAAATGGCTTTGTTAAATTCTATGGTTCCATCCGGACGTTGTGGTGTATAGTTCAGTTCACAAAAGGCAGAATGGCCTGTTCCGGCATTATTCCAGGCATCTGAGCTTTCTGCAGCCACCAGGTCCAACCGCTCGTAAATATTGATTTTCAATTTAGGATTCAATGTTTTCATCATTGCGCCAAGTGTTGCACTCATTACACCGGCACCAACCAATACCACATCGGTTTCTTCATCAGCACTTTTATTTTTGCAACCTACACTAAAACCTGTTAACAGGATCAGCAGGTATGTGATTAATTTTTTCATCTTTTTATTCATTTTTATTTTTAAACGCGTACGTTAAGATTCACTTTTTGAAATAATTAGCGCGGCAATGGCATGTCCAACTGTATTGGTAATGGCCCTTGCTTCACTCATAAACCGATCAATGCTCAATAAAATAGCTAAACCTTCTACCGGAATTTGATGTATGCTGCCTACCGTAGTTACCAAGGCTAAAAATCCTGTTCCGGGAATACCCGATGCACCTTTGGAGGTGAGTAAAATAATGACCACAATACCCGCGAGCTCCGTTAAGGAAAAACTTACATTGTAAAGCTGTGCGAGAAAGATGACCGACATCCCCAGGTAAATACAGGTTCCATTCAGATTGAGCGAATTTCCGGTAACGGTAACCAACCTCACCACTGGCGTTTTCAAGCCTATTTTCTCCAGTTTTTCGAGAAGCAACGGAATAACGGAACTGGAAGATGATGTCCCCAGGGCATATAGCAATTCATTTTTGATCAACCCTAAAAAGGTATAAAGATTTACCTTCAAACCTGCCAGTAAAGATCCTAAAATCAGTGCGATGAACAAGAACATCGTAATGTAGGTTCCGGCCAGCAGCTTACCGATAGGCACCAGGGTATCCAGTCCAAAACGCCCTACGGTATAGGCAATACCACTAAAGGTAATGACAGGCGCCAATAGAAAAAGGTATCGTAATACCCGAAGTACCGTGGATTTAAGGTGTTCAAAAATGTTGACCACCGCGTCACGATTTGCTAAACGGTTGATTAGAATACCAATGGCAACGGCCAAAACAAATAACAGCAGCATACCATTTTGCATCACAAATTTAAGCCAGCCTTCATAATAAGTGGTCATTACCTTTGCAGGTTCAATAGATTCCACTAAACTACGGTCTATCTTTCCCGGGTGAATTATCAATGCACTGCACATTCCAAAAATAATGGCCAGTGTACTCACCACTGCAAAATAAAGAATCGCTTTTGCAGTAATCCTTCCGGCCAGCTTAAGGTTTTCCAAACTTCCGAACACGCTTACAATGCTTAGAAATATAACAGGCGGTACAAAAGGCTCAATCACCAGCACAAATAAACTTCCCACCCACTGCAACCTGATCGCAAAATGCGGAAAGCAGACACCAGCCAGGGCACCCAATATAATGGCTATAAATATTTGTAAGCTAAGGGTTTTGTTTAGCTTATCAATAACCAGGTCTGTTTTGTCTATTAGCCTCAAATGATTTCGATTGATCTTCAATATAGCAATATTTCTATACAAATGATGGGGCCGCATCTTTCATTACCTTACTGGCCAATTCGGCATAGCCAGAGAAATGATGTTCAAACAATAGCGCCAGATCCATTGCTTTCCGGTCATATTCATGCACATCTTCCCAAAGGTTTCTGGGGTTAAGGATATCTGCCGGAACTGCCGGACAATCCTGAGGTACAGCAAATTTGAAGACCGGATGATTTTCGTATGGAACATGTTGCAGATCTCCCTTCATGGCGGCGGCAATAAGTGCCCTGGTATATTTCAGACTGATTCTGTTTCCGGTTCCGTAAGCGCCTCCAATCCATCCGGTGTTGACCAGCCACACCTTAATATCAGGATTAGCATCCAGTTTGCGACCTAACAATTCAGCATATTTAAGCGGATGAAGGGGAAGAAAAACTCTCCCAAAACAAGCTGAAAAAGTAGATTGCGGTGTGGAAACGCCCATTTCTGTACCGGCTACCTTTGAGGTGTATCCTGATATAAAATGATACATGGCCTGCCCCTTATCCAGCCGGCTGATGGGAGGTAAAATACCAAAGGCATCGCAGGTCAGGAAGAAAATGTTCCTGGGTGTTCCGCCTGATGATCCCTTTTTGGCATTGTGAATAAAATCAATGGGATAGGCCACTCTGGTATTTTCGGTTTTAGTGGTATCAGAAAAATCAATCACCCCGTTGGATGGGTTTATCACCAGGTTTTCTAAAAGTGCGCCGGGTTTAATGGCTCCAAAAATTTCAGGTTCTTTTTCAGGATTAAGATCTATTGCCTTGGCATAACAGCCCCCTTCAAAATTAAAAATTCCTTCGTCAGACCAACCATGTTCATCATCGCCGATTAATGCACGACCAGCATCTGCACTTAATGTTGTTTTGCCTGTTCCTGATAAACCAAAAAACAATGATACATCGCCATCCATCCCTTCATTTGCAGAACAATGCATGCTGAGTACGCCTTTTTCTTCCGGCAAAATATAATTCAGCACGCTGAAAATCGCTTTTTTCATCTCTCCCGTATAAGCCGTTCCACCTATCAGAATAATTTTACGGGTAAAGTTCACTACCGTAAAGTTTTTAGAACGTGTACCATCTTGTTCAGGATCGGCTTCAAAACCGGGGGCCTGCAAAATCAGCCAGTCCGTTTCACCAGCTGTCTTCTGCTGTATTTCTGGCCTTAAGAACAAGTTATGGCAAAACAGATTTGCCCAGGGTGTTTCATTGACCACCCTAATGCTTAAGGCATATCTCGGGTCGGCGCAGGCATAAGCATCTCTCACCCAAACTTCCCTTTCAGCCAGGTAGGCCCGCATTTTGCTATACAAGCCATAAAAGTGAGCCTGAGCAATAGGCCTGTTCACGTCTCCCCAATCGATGGTTTCTCTTGTCGTATCGTCAATTACCGTAAATTTATCCTTAGGAGAACGGCCTGTAAAAGTGCCTGTATCCACACAAAGTGCACCACGGTTACTCAAACAACCTTGCCCGCGTTCCAGCGTTTGGCTGATCAGTTCTTCTGCACTTAACTGGTAATGCACCTGCTTGCCATACATGCTGAACCTTAATTCATTGAATGTTTCTGAAGTATTCATTTGATTGGATTTAGTATACAAATTCTTGTTTTGCCAGTTTATCCTCCGGTTGAATCGCGGCTTCTGCTACAACAGGATGAAACTCATTTTCGCTCTTTGAAATCACGATCGTAGCTACACCGTTACCGATAATATTGGTTAAAGCACGTGCTTCACTCATAAACTTATCTACACCAAGTAAAAAGGCAAGCCCCTCAATCGGAATTTTATGAATAGCGGCCAGTGTGGAGGCCAGCACAATAAAGCCACTTCCTGTAACGCCCGCCGCGCCTTTGGAAGTCACCATTAAGATGCCGATGATGCTCAGCATTTCCCACACTGAAAGTTGAACGCCATATAACTGGGCCAGAAAGATAACGGACATAGAAAGATAGATGGACGTTCCGTCCAGGTTAAATGAATAACCGGTTGGAATAACCAAACCCACAACAGATTTACTACAGCCCATTTTTTCCAGCTTGAGCATGATGGATGGCAATGCAGATTCTGAAGATGAGGTTCCAAGCACCAGTAAAAGCTCTTCCTTAATGTATTTGATAAAATTCCAGATGCTCATCTTATAGTATTTCATAATACTGCCAAGAATCAGGAAAATAAAAAGGCCCATCGTCAGATATACCGTACCCATTAACTTAGCCAAAGGGACTAATGTATGCAAGCCAAATTTTCCGATGGTGTAAGCCATTCCGCCAAATGCGCCAAGTGGTGCCAGGTACATCACGTACTTCAAGCCTTTAAAAACAATTTTAGAAGCATAACTTAAACCCCTTACTGCTTTTTCACGGTATCTGGAATAGTTTAAAATGATGCCAGCTATAATGGCAACCACTAAAACCTGAATGGTAAGGTTACTCATGAAAAAATTGATCCAGTCAAAGCCCCCGGCTGGTGCTGAAGTATACCTGGAAGCATTCTGGATTTGCAGATGAGATTTATCAATATTTCCAGGCTTAATTAAGACGGCCATCAGGATACCGATCGCCAGGGAAATGGTTGATACCACTTCAAAATAAATCAGTGATTTAAGTCCGATCCTACCTACCTTTTTTAAATCGCCCATACCACTGATGCCCAGCACAATGGTTAAAAAGATAATGGGTGCAATAAAAAGCTTGATGATGTCGATAAAAGTTTTACCTATAATTTCCATCCTGACGGCTGTTGCGGGGGCATAACTACCCAGTATGGCACCGGCAATAATGGCGATGAGCACCCAAAAGGTAAGGTTGGAGAAAATTCGCATCCAAATGCTTCCGGCAAGCCTGGTTTGCTGAGCTGCGGGTTGAGGATTTTTGTTCACTAACATATTACGCTGTTTTATTAATCTATATTGATATGGTACATCAGAACGAACATCATTTTCCGCTCAGAAACCTTGAGTTCACTTCCCTGAAGGGTATAAATTGGCCGGCTTTGGGCATTAAATACAAATTTTGAGGCGTGATCCCGGAGTAAAAGATTCAAACCGAGGTCATAGGTAAACATGGGATCGGCTAACCGCTCAAACCGGGAATACTGAATACCGATAGCAGGCATTAACCTGGCTTTCTTTTTCTGCTGATTAAAATAAGGAAGGGAAAAACCAGTCTGAAAAATAAAACTGTTTCCCGTTCCTACTACGGGATAGGCGTTGCCGGCACCGTTAAAGGAAGCTGTACTGGCATCAAGCCCGTTGGCGATAGTATTGATCCCTAAATTCCGAACGTAACCAGGACCATAATCATGGTGAAAAACGGCAGCATAAACATTGAAGGAAGTACCTTTTTCTACGTTTACCGGCGTATCATAAAATACATCTGCACTATACAGCTTCATATCATTCAGTACCGTATCCGCTCCGGCCAGGTGCCACATTAAATCTTTTTGAACTTCTGCCCCGATTCCTACGGCAAGCACCTTTTTCTTCCCCAGATAACTCCCCACAGCAGTTGCACCTGCATTACTTTCCGACTCAAAAAATTGCCATTTCACATAAGCAGATAGATTGGGTTTAACGCTTAAATTATTAAAACCGGAAATATGCTGGATAGGTTTTGTCGGGGCCGATATATAAGGCTTTGCCAGAATGATGCGGTAATCCAGTTTACCTAACTGACCTTTTGCAAAAATATTCAGGTTTCGCAAGGTTAAATCCGTTCGGTTTACATTGCCCAAATCCAGAAACGGGACATCGTAAAGCAGGGTCGATGTAGGGCCTGAAGCAAAACGAGTAAGCCCTTTCCAATTGGAACGGCCGGCACCAATGCTCAGTTTATTGCTAAATTTATATTCCCCGAAAGCATCGAGCAGATCAAAAGCACTTTCGCTATCATCCAGATAAGTGAGGTTGGTGGTACCACCCTGAAAAATTAAAGTTAGATGATCAATCAGGTTAACCGTCATTTTCATCCTTAACCTTCTTAAAGACAAGTCTGCAGTACTTTTGCGGAGACTCTCATTTACTTTACTTCCCGGATTTAGCGCCGTGTACCTCGCCCATAATTGTGCATAGCCGGAAAATTTTACAAAATGGGTCTTATCATCATTCAAATAAGCCACAAGTGGTTTATTTGGCTTTTTTTCCTGAGCAGATGCAGGATGGAAAAAAGCATTGCATAGGCCAAGAATAACCATAAAGGGCAAAATATGGATTAGCACAATTTTTTTATTGAAGAAAATAGATTGATCAGCCATCATTGATTGTTGCCTATTCATTGAAATAGTAAATCCTATGTTTATATTTGGTTAATTCAGCTATGAAAAAGACATATCTGAAAATTAAAGATGGGTATAAGTAGTGCTGAAAAACATTTATATCAATAAACGACGTAAATTATAAACGAACTACAGAAACAAAACCAAATACCATGATCCTTTTGATCAATCTTGTTTTCCTGATGCTGATTCTTCGTCTTTCGTTTGATAAAAAAGTGATGGATTTCTTATTAAATGGCAAATGGCCCGGCGTCATTACCGTGCAGCATTTGCTCTTCTGGATGGCATTTATTGGGATCAGCAGTTACATTTACGTAAGTTTCTTTAATCTTGCCGAGGCGGCATTAGCCATGTTGTTCATGCTGGCCATTAACATTCCGGTATACCTCCTGTGCTTTAAAAAACTCATTCCTGAATTTTATCAAAAGGCCAGATATGGTGAATATGTTCGTTATACTGCGGCATTATTTGTCATCTCCAGCCTGATGAGAATACTGGTTGAACCTGAGCTTTTCAGGGCATTTAAGTCTGCTGACAGTAAATACCTGTTTATGATCTATCTCATGCAGGCCATCATTATTCTGGTTCCATCTGTACAGGGTATTTCCAAATACAAACTCATTGCTGAGCGCGAATTATCGGCATTAAGCCTGCGAAAGAAAGAGGCCGATATGGAACTGGTGAAATCTAAAATCAACCCGCATTTCCTTTTCAATACCCTCAATAATATCTATTCTCATAGTTACGCTACAGATGGAAGTTCAGCCGATTTGATTAAACAACTTAGCCTTCTGATGCAGTATACTACCTACGAAATGGAAAAGAAAACCATTCCTATTGAACGCGAACTGCAAATGATTGCCGCCTTAAGTAAACTTTATCAACTGAAAAGTAACCGGAAATTAAATCTGGTCATGAATTTTGAATCCAGCGAACTCACTGCTATTGTTGAGATACCCCCTACCATTTACCTGACCCTTTTTGAAAATGCAGTTAAATATTCAGCTATGGGCAGAGATGAAAATGCACAGATTACGGCTTCATTATTGTTTAAAGAAGCTGAAGTTGAGTTTAATCTCTTCAACACCATATCCGAAAAGAAGATAACAGATAATGCCTCAAGCTATCGTGGCGCAGGACTTAAGGTATTGAAAATGATGTTAGACCGTGAGTATGGAGAAAAATATGAAATGAAGACAGACCAAAATGGCACCTCTTATTTATCTAAACTGATCATACGCATATGAAACCAATAAAGGCAATTTATGTTGATGATGAGGCTCCGGCGCTGGATTTGATTCGCAAGTATTGTGAAACCATTGATGAAATTGATCTTTTAGCCTGTTTCCAGGATCCCGCGGAAGCGGTTATTTATGAGCAGATGGATGAAGTGGAATTGCTGATTCTGGATATTGAAATGCCCGGAATATCAGGTACGGAAATGGTAGAAATGGTGCCCAGTGGCAAACTGTGCATTTTTATTACTGCTGATCCCACCCATGCTGCTCAGGCTTACGAACTGGATGTAATTGATTATCTGGTAAAACCCGTATTTCCGGAACGTTTTGTAAAAGCTGTGCAAAAGGCTGCAGACTACCTGAAATTTACCGGAATAGAGCAGGAAAATAATTTCCTGGTGTTTAAATCTGATTATATGGTGAATAAATTGCCTTTAAAAGATATTTTATGGATTGAGGGATTTGGAGAATACCTGAAAATCATCACCAGATTTAAACAATACATGGTTTTACAGCGCCTGTCAGATTTTATCGATAAAAATGAAAAACTGGGATTTGTCAGAATTCATAAATCTTATATCGTACACGTTAAACAGGTGAAGTCGCACAATTCTCAATTTGTTTTTTTGGCAGATGACAAACAGTTGCCAATCGGGCGAAAATTTAAAGATTGCCTGAAATAAGCTACCATAAGGAAAACCTTCCGCCTAGGTTCACTTGAATCTTTAATAAATTTTCTATACTTCTTAAAAGACACCTCCGATAAGGAGGTTTAAAAATAGCTACCTGATTTTATCATGGTGTCCGCAATCGATCCCGTGAACGATTGCACAAATATACTCAACACAAAAAGACAATTATATCCTCATTAGATGTAATTTAACAAATACATACCGATTGACATATTCCGATACACTGAGAAAGCACGCCTGATTTCAATACAATTTATCTAACCAAATTTAAATTCAACATGAGAAACAAGTATTTATTAACCTGCCTGATGGCTGTGGCCATGGCATTTTCTTTGCCCGCGTGCAAAAAAAACAATCAATCTGAAAGCAGCGAGATCACGAACAAAAACGTTACTTCACCAATGGCTGTTACCGAAGCGGTTTGCCCATCAAAAGGCTGGGCGTCACAAAACGGGGGAACAACCGGTGGCGGCGAAGTAACGGCCACTGTAGTAACCACCTATGCGGCATTGAAGTCAGCCATTCAGAATACCAGCGTCAAGGTGATCCAGGTTAACGGAACCATCACCATTCCATCCGGCGGACGGATTTCCTTTCAGGACCAGAATGGAAAAACAATTTTCGGTTCATCAGGAGCTAAATTAGTTTCGGCTGACCAAACCAAGGATAATTCAGGGATTATGTATGTTAAAAGATGCAATAACATCATCATCAGAAATATCATTTTTGAGGGTCCTGGTGCTTATGATGTTGACGGACAAGACAATATAACCGTTGATGCCTGCAATAACATCTGGGTTGATCACTGCGAGTTCAGGGATGGCGTGGATGGCAATTTTGACATCAAAAATATTTCAGATTATATCACGGTATCTTATTGCAAATTTTCTTATCTCAAACCACCAAAATCAGGCGGTTCGGGCGGATCAGATGATCACCGCTTCTCAAATCTGATCGGATCAAGTGATGGTGCCACTGCAGATAGAGGCCGCTTTCGGATCACATTTGTACGTTGCTGGTGGGCACAGGGCGCTGTAGCCAGGATGCCTCGTGTAAGATTTGGCAAAGTGCATATTGTAAATAATTTATTTAACAGTACGGTAAGTAAAAGCTGTATTCAGGCCGGCTTTGAAGCCAACATTTTAGTGGAATCAAACGCTTTTGAGAATGTGAAAAACCCAATTGATCTGATGGACAATACCTCAACAGCGGTTCAGGCAAAAAACAACCTTTTTACAGCTGTCACCGGAAATACTTCAGGTAATGGTGTAAATGCATTTACGCCACCTTACAGCCTGACTATACTAAATGCCTCCAGCGTAAAATCTAACGTAACGGCATCAAACGGCGCAGGGGCAACACTTACAGGCAATGTGTGTTCATCGCTGTAAAAAATAAAGTAGGGCGAGGCTGCTATTGGAAGCCATTCGGTGAATGTAAAGTCATCCGATGAATACCGGGTTTACCGCTATTTATCGGATGATTTTTTAGCTTCATGCTAATGAATAATCTTAAAAACCAGTTCTTTTAATAATTCTCCGTCACTTACGTTTCCCGAACTGTCTAAACCCTTACTTTTTAAATCGTAAGCCCGCAACAGACCAATCACCTGAAAAACTTTTCCGGTATTATAATTTCTGGCAGCCACTTCATAATCCTTTACAAAAAATGGCGGAACTCCCAGTGCTGATGCAGCCTCAGCTTTATTGGGGATGTAATGGTATTTGAGCAGTTTGGTAAAATAACCACCCAGGTTGGCCAACACCATTACCGTTGGATTGGCTTTTGGATTACTGGCGAAATAGCTGATGATCTTATTGCATTTCAGCACATCACGTATGGCCAGTGCTTTTTGCAATTCGAAAACGTTGTATTCTTTGCTGATGCCTATATTTTTCTGAACCAGATCCGTATTAATGGTCACCTCTTTAGGAACATTCAGCATCAGCTTTTCAATCTCATTGGCAATCTTGGAGAGATCTGTACCCAAATATTCTGCCATTAAAACTGACGCCTGCTGGTCTATCTTATAGCCTTTATCCTTAATAAATTCCTCAATCCAGGGTACCAGTTTATAGTCACGAACAAGATCTGACTGAAAAATTAAACCCGATTTATGTACGGCCTTGTAAATCTTTTTCCGCTTATCAAAATTAGCATATTTAAATGCCAGTACGAGTATAGTACTAGGCAGTGGTTTTTCAAAATAGTTGAGTACAAATTCTGCCTCCTTGCTGTTTGCATCTTCTTTACCCCATTTTAAGTCCTGTGCTTCCTTTACAATCACCACCTGAAAGTCTGACATCATCGGGTAACGCTTTGCCGCACCTAAAACAGTAGCCATATCGGTATCTTTCCCATACAAAACCGTCTGGTTAAATCCTTTTTCAGCATCATTTAAAAGCTTGTCCTCAATATAATCCGTAATCTGATCAATATAATAGGATTCCTCACCATGCAATAAATACACAGGTTTAAATTTTCGGGCTTTTAAATCCTTGATAATTTCGGCAGCAGTCATGAGCCGTAAAATTACAACTTAGGATTTAGGAAACAGATAAATGTTTATAAATTAAAGATGTGAGATTTGAGACATTATACCATAGCCTAAAATTAACTAACTTTGAAGCTGCAATAATTGAATTGTTTTATTGTTGCATTGTTAAGAAACATACAACTGTTAACTGCAGACCAAAAATTGCCAACCGAAAATGTTCACGCCTACCCCGCTTAACCTCCCGTCTTATCCTTTTAAAATTACCAGGAAAGATGATGTAGTGTATATTTTTGATGAGCTGAGAAAGAAACACCTGGTATTAACCCCGGAAGAATGGGTTCGCCAGCATTTTATACAACAGCTGATCGCGGAGAAAAAATTTCCGAAGACACTGATCCAGATTGAAGGTGGTTTGGTGTTAAATCATTTGCAAAAACGGAGTGATATTTTAGTGTATAACACGGCCGGTGAAAAACTGATGCTGATTGAATGCAAAGCCCCGAAAGTAAAAATTACGCAAGCAGTTTTTGAACAAGCATCGCGTTATAATTCTATTCATCAGGCAAAATGGATAGTTCTGACAAATGGTTTACAGCATGTTCATGCTAAAATGGATCTGAAGAAGGGCAGCTTTGCCTTCACGCCAGAGATGCCGGATTACCAGGATTTGTAAGATAATTTAAAGCTTTCCTTTAGCATGATTGTCATGGCGGGGCGGAACGACAGCCTGCCCCCACTATTAGGGAAGCAACCTCCTTTTTGTAGATGCTTAGAAGAAGATTGCTTCAGCAGATGAAGAATCAGTTTCTCCATGGCGGATTTTTTAATGGGATTACGCTAATCAAATTCAGGAAGACGATTTAACAAAAAAACCGTTAAACAGCATATTCCTTTTTCCAATTTTGTTTGTTCCCGGAATAAATAGCCTCATTACACATGGCAACACAAATAGATGCCTGCGTACCAGTTTTTACATTAGATGCCGGCAGTTTACCGGTAATAACCGACTCATAAAATTCTTCCAAAGCATAATTGGTACCATCTATTGTTGGCTGATCTAAAATCGGGATTCCGCCATCAGTATTCACCACAATTTTTGATGCGCCGGTAACTCCGTCTACAATGCCCAATTCTTTTTTTGTTTCCGGTTCCGGATAAAAAATACCCGTATTGGTGAGTAAAGAAACCGAACCCTTGGTACCTTTGATTTTAAAAAGATAACCATCATGTGCATTCCCGCAGGTTGCCCCGAAATTTCCGATCATGCCGGCTTGCTGATAACGAAGCGTTGCTTGGATATTATCATAAGTTTCCCGCCCGTCTTTAAAAACATCAATTCCACCGGTTCCGGTAATTTCATCAGGCTGGGTTTCGAAAGCCCAGTTGATAAAATCAATCTGGTGTGAAAGCAGTTCAGCCGCCAGCCCGCCTGAATATTCCTTATACATACGCCAGTTAATCTGTCTCTCCAGCTTAGGATCATTTACTTTTCTACGCCAGTTCCCGTTTCTGTCCCAACGGCAATCGACCTGTGATACCTTACCCAGATAACCGCTCCGGATCATATCCTTTACCCTGAAATACAAGGGCGAATACCGGTATTGATAACCTACCTGATAAACCTGTTTAGGATATTTTAACACCAGGTTCCGCAATTCCAATGCCTGGGCAATGTTGTAGGTCATGGTTTTTTCAACATATACATGCTTTCCGGCCAGTACCGCATCTTTGGCAATTTTGAAATGCTCACTCAATGGCGTAGCAATAAAAACGGCTTCAATCTTTTGATTATCCAGAATCTGTCTGTAATCCTTAACAGCCTTTGCAGAGGAAGGCACATATTTTTTTGTTTCTTCCAAACGAAAATCAAGTACATCACAATAAGCTGCAATGTTAAATTTTAAAGGCATCGATTTAATAACAGACAGTACACCTTTGCCCCGGTCGCCACAACCAATCATGGCCACATTAATAATTTTATCGCGGTTCAGTGTCAGGCCGGCCAATACTTTTTCCGATCCCAGCACACCTGACCCTACCAATACCGACTTTTTTAAGAATGACCTGCGATGCATTACAACGTTTTGATTTTAATGGTCCTGAAATCCACTTTATTTCCATGATCCTGAAGCAGGATATGCCCTTTAGGTGCCTCCCCGAAATTTTCCCAGTCCTTATATTTACTGATGGCAACCAGTTTCCTAAATTCTTCTGAGCCACGCACATATTCTAAAACCTTTACGCCATTTAAATAATGTTCTACCTTTTTATCCGGATAAACCACTAACCTGGCATTGTTCCAGCTGCCAATCGGACGTAAATACCGGGCTTCTTTTTTAGCAGTAATCAAATCATATAAAGATGCTAAAGTTCTGTTTCCATCTCTTCCTAATTTTGCGTCAGGATGGAGTTCATCATCCAAAACCTGATATTCCAGACCAATAGCAGAGCCTTTACTTTTTTCATTTAAAGTCACAAAATACTTCAGGCCACTATTTGCACCAGGTGTAAGCCTGAATTCAAAAGACAGATCAAACGCCGCATATTCTGCTTTGGTGACGATATCACCACCATTGGTAGACTCTGCCCCACCTGATGGCTCCACACTGATTATGCCGTTTTCGATTTTCCATCCCTTTTCAGGAAAAGTAGTTTGATGTGCACCCACCCAGCCATTACTGCTTTTTCCGTCAAAAAGTAACTGATACCCTTCTGATTTTTCATAGGCCGATAAACTGTTGGGATTTAAATTAACGGTATAAATTCCTTTTGGAAAAGCTTTCGGTTTTAAGTTCTCTGTTTGAATGTTAATATTTTTGAAATAAACCTTTTTTCCATCATTTTCCAGATTATTGCCAATACTGTGCACCTGCAGACCAATAAAACCCGACTGATCCAATGTATCAATTACATAAGCAACCGGTTTGCCGTTAACCCAGGTTTTCGTTTCATTACCCATGCATTCGATCCGGTAATGGTTAAATTCATTCTTTTTATACAGCGATCTGGCTGCCGGGTTCAGCCCCAGCGGATAAAGCCATAGTCTTCTGGCCTCATCATAAATACCGCCGGTCCAGGCACGTGCTGTAGGGTCTATTTCCACCTGCCTGCCATAAACCAATCCTTTGCCCCTGTTTCCTTCTGGTTTGATATGACTTCTGGTCTGGATGCCCGAATTGGTATTATCGCCTTCCAGCTTGACATCAAGTTCCAGAATAAAGTCACCAAATTCCTTTTCGGTGATCAGGAAAGAATTGGGGGTATCTTTGGTCATGGTGCCTACAATCATCCCGTTCTCTGCCTTATAAGACGCTGCACCGGCAACGGCCTTCCAGCCGGTTAAAGTTTTTCCATCAAACAAAGGTTTGGTTTTTTGCGCAGCGGCTGATAAACTGATAAAGGAAAGGGCTAAAATGCTGTATTTTTTAAGTGTTAACATGGTTGATTCAGGGGTTTTATCTTAGTGTCATTGCGAAGAATAATAATGAAGTGATCTTTCTTGCTGAAGAGATGACTTTGTTATTCGCCACGACTATATTTTAATATTTAAATACTTTTCCGTTTGCCATTACCTCTTGTCTGCCCTCATCAAAAACTGCTTTTGCCCCGGTTCTGACCGCCGCATTGGTCATGATGTTGGCAATGGAGTGTGAATAACCGGCTTCTACAGGCGCATTTGGTGTTTTACGGCTTCGTACACACTCCATCCAATTCCGCATATGTCCTGATGTTAAACCATCACCACCCATATTGGCACCGGTTGCGGCTTTAATTTCAGTTTTAGACAAGTCGAATTCAGGTAAAAGATTGGCTTTCATTCCCATTGCTGCGGCTTCCTGTTTTCTTAGCCCACCCTTTGGTGATACTTTATTGGTCATCAGGTTTAACTCGCCTCCATTTGAATAGTAGACTTCACCCACATCGCCCACGCTATTTTGCATTCGTGAAGTAAACGTAACCTGAAAACCATCTTCTGAATCGGGTTGGCCATAATCAAACACCGCCACCATTGAATCCCAGTTTCTGCGGCCGTCTTTCCAGGTGTAAATGCCACCATTTGCCACCACGCTGCGTGGATGTTTTAAATTGGTAAACCAGTGCACGGTATCAATCTGGTGCGACATCCATTGCCCCGGCATTCCGGATGAATAAGGCCAGAATAACCGATACTCCAGGTATTTCCTAGGGTCAAAAGCTTCAGCAGGACGATTCAATAAAAAGCGTTTCCAGTCGGTATCTTCCTGTTTAAGCTTCGATACCAGATCAGGCCTTCTCCACCTGCCGGGCTGATTCACATTCCACACCAAATCCACCGCAGTGATAGGCCCGAATTTTCCATCCTGGATATACTTGGCTGCATTGGCATAATTTTCTCCGCTCCTGCGCTGAGAGCCCATCTGAACGATCCTGTCTGTTGCCTTTACCGCTTTAAGTGCAGCTTTCGCGTCATCCATGGTTTCAGCAAAGGGCTTTTCAACATAGGCATCGCAATTGGCTTTCACTGCCTCTATGGTATGCAAGGCATGTTGAAAATCTGCTGTACTGATGATCACCGCATCCAAATCCTTCATCGCATAAAGCTCATCATTATTGCGGCAAGCTTTAATATCATGCCCGAATTTTTCTTTTAAATGCGCAATTCCTAAATCCCTGCGGTAATTCCAGAGATCGGAAAGCCCGACCATATCGAAGTTTAATTCTTGGTGATGATTTAGGAAACAAGGCAGTAAAGTATCTTTAAAACGGTCAGAGAAACCAACCACACCCACACGAACACGGTCATTGGCACCAATAATTCGTCCGTAACTTTTAGCGCTCATCCCCATTGTGCCGGCATAGGTAGCCGCAGCAAAAATGGCCGATTGCCTGATAAATTTTCTTCTGGAGTTTTCCATACAATGTTAAATATTTTGCAAGTGTGTGTGTGATTAATGGGTATAAACGTCTTCAATTTGTTTGGTTAAATACTGAAAGCAAAATGCCATTTGCGCTGCAGAATAATTACTCCCTGCTTCAACGAATATGGGGCCTTTGTAATTTGCAGTTTTTAAGGCCCGCAAATAAGGCCTGAAATCATCGCCCTTGATGCCGGGTAAGGTACGCTCCGCCACTTCTGCTATTTCACAATGAACCAGTAAGTCTTTGGCGTCAACAATGCTTTGCGGTGATTCACCTTCCCGCTTCATATGGAAAATATCTGCATTGAGTCTAAAATTTGGATGATTAACCCGTCTGACTATTTCCGCAGCAGATTTTACGCTGGTCAGAAAATTGGTTTCTTTGCTTTGCAAGTTTTCAAGCGCGATTTTAATGTTATGTTTTTTAGCGGTTGCTGCAATTTTTTTTCCTAATAAAACAAATTCTTTCTTTGCTTTATCAATATCATAATCATCGGGCAGCCTGCGTGCGGCACCACTCCCTAAAACAATTACGCTCACTTTTGCCTGCTGTGCCCTAAAAAATAAACTATCTACATAGCCCAATACCGCCTGCTCCTGAACATCCGGACCAGCTATTTTCATTTTTCCTGGAAACATGACATTACACATATAGAGCTTACATTTGGCTTTTTTGATGAGTTCGAGATTTTGCTTAAATTTTTCTTCGGATAAGGACGGAGAGATCATTCTGCCCACCGATTCACCAAACAATTTAAAACCGGAGGCCGATGTTACACTATCCTTTTCTATGGGGGCCACAAGACCTAGTGGAATGAATGTTTGGTTAGCCGATTGAAAACTGAATATGACAGGCGCAAGAAAAAACAACAGGATTAAGTTTTTCAATCTCATTTTTATTAAATTGATCATTCTGCTAACAAAATAATATAAAATTGCAGGTACTGATTTAAATTTGGTTAGAAAGCTAAAGCCTTTTAATGACCCCAATTTAAGACTTTTATAGCAGAGATTGGGAAAGCTTTTGGTAACATTTTAGAAACGGGCATTAAAGTAAGCATCTGCTCTGCTCCGGCTGCTGATTTTACTTGGGCATTTTAGTAAAACAAAAAGCCCTTTAGAAATGATTTTCTAAAGGGCATATCTAAACCTGAGCGGTTTATTTTATCTATCCCAGCATGGCCAGGCTTTCTTCAATGATTTTAATTTTTGCTTCCGCATCAGCTTTTTTATTACGTTCATTCGCAATAATTTCTGGTTTTGCATTTTGTACGAAGCGTTCGTTGCTTAACTTCGCATCAACTGATTTTAGGAAACCCTGCAGATAAATCAAATCAGCATTTAGCCGGATGCATTCTGCCGCTACATCAATATTTTCCGAAAGCGGAATAAAAAACTCATCCTTACCCGCCATAAATGCTGTTGCGCCGGCAATTTTATCATTTACAATTTCAGCTTCAGCAACATTGGCAAGTTTGAAAACAATATTTAGCCATTTCTCATAGTCGATATCCGAATTCACTTTTAAACACAATGGCAATGCTTCTTTCGGAGAGATTTGTTTCTGGTTGCGTACATTTCTGATTTCGGCAACCACCGTTTTAATCACTTCCGCATCTTTCAGCAATTTCTCATCAATATGGCCACCTTTTGGATATTCAGCCACGATGCAGCAATCCAGTTCACCGCGTTCAGCAAATAAATCATCATGCCACAGTTCTTCGGTAATGAAAGGCATATTTGGGTGCAGTAATTTGATAATCTGTTCAAAGAAGGCAACAGTAGCCTGATAACTCTCCGCGTCTATGGGTTGCTGATAAGCCGGCTTAACCATTTCTAAATACCAGGCACAGAAATCATCCCAAACCAGTTTATAGGTGATCATTAAAGCTTCCGATAAACGGTATTGCTTAAAGTTGGCTTCTATCTCTACCAAAGCTTCGTTGAAACGATTTTCGAACCAGGAAATCGCCTGTGTATTGGGATTTTCTAAATTTTCATCCACTTCCCAGCCTTTCACCAGGCGGAAGGCATTCCATATTTTAGAGGCAAAATTACGCCCCTGTTCGCAGTAGCTTTCATCAAACATTAAATCGTTACCTGCCGGTGATGACATCAACATCCCTACACGAACGGCATCGGCACCATATTTTTCAATCAGCCCAATCGGATCAGGAGAGTTACCTAATGATTTAGACATTTTACGACCTAACTTATCGCGAACGATCCCCGTTAAGTACACATTGGTAAAGGGTTTTTTACCCATAAACTCATGTCCGGCCATGATCATCCGGGCCACCCAAAAGAACAAAATTTCCGGGGCGGTAACCAGGTCATTGGTAGGATAATAGTAATTGATATCTTTATTTTCAGGATTTTTAAACCCGTCAAATACAGAAATCGGCCATAACCAGGAAGAAAACCAGGTATCCATGACATCTTCATCCTGTTTAATAAACGGCTCCAGCTGATGTTTAAAACCAGCCTTATCTGCTTCCACACCCCCATCATCTAAATGCTTTTTCTTCCAGAACTCTTCTAAAGCTTCGTCTTTGGTTTTGGCAACCACCCAGTTTCCTTTGTCATCATACCAGGCCGGAATTTGTTGTCCCCACCAAAGCTGACGGGAAATATTCCAGTCGCGAACATTTTCCATCCAGTGGCGGTACGTGTTTTCAAATTTATTCGGAATCAGGTTAACTTCGCCATTTAAAACATCATCCAATGCCGGCTGCGCCATTTCTTTCATCTTTACAAACCACTGCATGGAAAGTTTAGGCTCAATGGCGGCATCAGTACGCTCAGAAAAGCCTACCTGCGATTTATAATCTTCAACCTTATCCAGATGCCCCGCCTCTTCCAGCATTTTGGCAATCTTTTTACGGGCTACAAACCGGTCTTCACCTACCAGGATCACGGCCAGTTCATTTAAGGTACCATCATCATTTAAAATATCGGTAACCGGCAAATGGTGTTTTACACCCAGTTCGTAATCGTTTAAATCATGTGCCGGAGTAACTTTTAAGCAACCGGTACCAAATTCAATATCTACATAATCATCTTCAATTACTGGAATTTCATGATTAACCAGTGGAACAAAAACTTTTTTCCCTTTTAAATGTGTAAAACGCTCATCGTTAGGATTAATACAAATGGCCGCATCAGCCATAATCGTCTCCGGACGAGTAGTGGCAACAACCAGATAGTCGGGAGTCGACAGTCCTGAGTCTGAAGTCTTGTCATCAACAATAGTATAGCGAATGTAATACAGCTTTTGATTAACCTCCTTACGGATCACTTCCTCATCAGATACGGCAGTTTTACCAGCAGGATCCCAGTTAACCATACGGATGCCACGATAAATCCAGCCTTTTTTGTACAGATGGATAAACGAATCAATTACAGCCTCAGAAAGATCTTCTTCCATGGTAAAGCGTGTACGGTCCCAGTCGCAGCTTGCACCAAGTTTTTTCAGTTGCTCCAGGATAATGCCTCCGTATTTTTCTTTCCATTCCCAGGCATATTTTAAAAATTCCTCGCGTGAAAGGTCTTTTTTATCAATACCCTGTTCCCTTAACATGGCTGCAACTTTCGCCTCGGTAGCAATAGATGCATGATCTGTTCCAGGAACCCAGCAGGCATTTTTGCCCTGCATACGTGCTTTACGAATCAGCACATCCTGAATCGTATTGTTCAGCATATGCCCCATGTGCAATACTCCAGTCACATTTGGTGGCGGAATGACAATGGTATAAGGCTCGCGTTCATCAGGCTCTGAATGAAAAAATTTTTTCGATAACCAGTAGCTATACCATTTATCTTCTGTTTCTGCAGGATTATACTTAGTGGAAATGCTCATGAAAAATTAATATAAAAGCCCAAAAATAGCTAATTAAGCGCAAAGCTAAAAGATTAAAGCGGAAAGATAAATGCAGAAACTGAGTTACAGCGCATGATCTTCATTAAAAAATATTTCTTTATAAGTGAAATCGTGTAAAACAAGAACTGAAAACTTCATATTTAAATTCATTTTCTACTAGTTCAAATCATTATAACCTGCTTAAAATCTCAATAAATTTTAGAAATTTTGTGAATGAGTAAATTCAACTGGCATTCCGAAACCTTAACTGATCAAACGATAATTACGAAAGATTTTAAAAATACACAAAACGTAAGGCGTTATTTCCAGTCACATTTTGGAGAAAACTGGAAAAACAATCGAATCTTTATGAATTGGTTCAAAGAGAACGAAGGAAAGACATTAAAAGAAGCAGTTGATGAGTTTAGAAAGCGAAATAATTAATTCTTATCAGAGAAAAGGAAAATTAAGTGATTGCAATACAATATTACGATTAAATCTTTAGACTTCGGATTAATCCAAATCACCAAAAACATCATCCAATGCCAGTTCAAAGCCTGGCAAAACCGATGAAAATACTTTTTCGCTCAGAGAATATATTTTTGAGGGTTGAAATTTGCCAAACTCATTTAAGGTATAGATCAAAATACTTTGATCACTTTGGCTCACTACCCAATATTCTTTTACACCAAACTCCTGGTAAACCTGATATTTATGCAATAACTCTACCTTGGTATTTCCGGGAGAGAGAATTTCTACAACCAAATCAGGTGCACCGATACAACCCCGATCATCTAATTTACTTCTATCACAAACCACACAAATATCAGGCTGCAATACGGTAAACACGTCTTTATCTTCTTTACTTTCCTTTGGAAATCGGACGTCGAAAGGTGCAGCATAAACTTTACACGATTTACTTTTTAAAAAATTAGCAATCGGATTGAAAATATTTCCGGAAATTTCCTGATGAACCCTTGAAGGCGCAGGACTCATCTTAAAGATCTTACCTCTAATGAGCTCTACCCGATCATGAAAAAGCCAGTTTAAATAATTCGCGTAGCTGTATGTTAATGATGCATCAATATCATTGAGTTCATGAACAGGCTCTTCATGTAAATCTGGATATGGAACAGGCTTATTCATAACCAAATATACTAAAATTTGTAGTATGCAAAAAAATAATGAAAGTGCTTTTCAGTTTTCTCCTGTTGTTTTTTAATGGGTTAATCCAGGTCGTGGAACACATCATCCAATTCGAGTTCAAAGCCTGGTAAAACTGTTGAAGTGACTCTTTCGCTTAAAGTAAATAGCTTAGAAGGTTGAAATTTACCTAAATCATTTAGGGTATAGATCAAAATACTTTGATCGCTTTGGCTCACCACCCAATATTCTTTTACACCAAACTCCTGGTAAACCTGATATTTATGCAATAACTCTACCTTGGTATTTCCGGGAGAAAGGATTTCTACAATCAAATCAGGTGCACCGATACAACCCCGATCGTCCAGTTTACTTTTATCGCAGACCACGCAAATATCTGGCTGCAATACGGTAAACACATCTTTATCTTCTTTACTTTCCTTTGGAAATCGGACGTCGAAAGGTGCAGCATAAACCTCACAAGATTTATTTTTTAAAAAATTCACCAATGGATTAGAAATCCTGATTGATATTTTTTGATGTATGCGTGATGGCGCAGGACTCATCTTAAAGATTTTACCTTTAATGAGCTCTACCCGATCATGAAAAAGCCAGTTTAAATAATTCGCGTAGCTATACGTTAATGATGCATCAATATCATTGAGTTCATGGACAGGCTTATCATGTAAATCCGGATATGGAACTGGCTTATTCATAACCAAATATACTAATTTTTATAGTAAATTAAAACTTCATTTTCTGAATCCTGACGGCATTTAAAATGGCCAGCAAAGCTACTCCAACATCCGCAAAAACAGCTTCCCACATGGTTGCAATACCGCCTGCACCTAAAATTAACACCAATGCCTTAACTGCAAATGCCAATGTAATATTCTGAACAACTACATTTTTGGTTGCCTTACCAATTTTTATAGCAGTTACAATTTTTGAAGGCTGATCAGTCTGAATCACTACATCAGCCGTTTCAATAGCCGCATCACTACCCATTGCCCCCATAGCAATACCAATATCACTAATGGCCAAAACAGGTGTATCATTGATTCCATCGCCTACAAACGCCACTGTTCTGGTTTTATCTTTTTTAATTTCTTCCAGCCTGGCGACCTTATCTTCAGGAAGCAGATCACCATAAAAAGATTTTATACCTAAAAGGCCTGCTACATTTTTTACAATTGAAATTTTATCACCACTCAGCATCACCACCTGGTTTACGCCATTGGCGTAAAGTTGTTTGATCGCTTCGGCGGCATCTTCCTTAATTTCATCTGCAATCACAACATAGCCGGCATATTTTCCATCTACGGCCATCAGTACAATACTTTCTTCAATGGCTTTTATTTCCAAATCAAAAGCGATGTGATACTTCTCTAACAACCTAACATTCCCGGCCAAAACTTCACTTCCGTTTACCCGTCCTTTTAATCCCATTCCGGCAATTTCCTCAATGCTTTCTGCAGGGCGAATTTCTTTTGCACCGGCATAAGCTACTATTGCTTTAGCAATGGGATGCGTAGATTTTGCTTCCAGCGCCACTAAATAACTCAAAAAGTCTTCCTCAGCAAGGCTTGATTTTATTTTCTGAACCTGAAAAATCCCCTTAGTGAGGGTTCCGGTTTTATCCATCACCACCGTGTTTAATTTTGTAATCAGGTCCAGAAAATTAGAGCCTTTAAACAAAATCCCATGAGATGAGGCGGCACCAATACCACCGAAATAACCAAGCGGAATAGAAATAACCAATGCACAGGGACAGGAAATAACCAGAAAAACCAATGCACGATATAGCCAGGTCTGAAAATGATAGGCATTCCCTAAAATTAAAATAGGAATAAGCACCAAAGCAAGGGCTAAAAAGAAAACAATTGGGGTATAAACTTTCGCAAATTTTCTGATGAATAATTCGGTTTTTGCTTTGCGGGCGGTGGCATTCTGCACCATCTCTAAAATCCGTGAAAGTGCACTGTCAGCAAAAATTTTGGTAACGGTGATCTCAATTACCATGTCCAGATTCAGCATGCCGGCCAAAACGCTTTCCCCTTTATAAATGGTTTTTGGTTTGCTCTCCCCGGTTAATGCCGCCGTATTAAAGCTGCTTTTTTCGGTCAGCATTTTTCCATCCAAAGGAATCTTTTCACCTGCTTTAATCTGAATGGTTTCGCCAACCAACACCTTCTCAGGATCAATGTTTTCATATTTTCCATTCCGAAACACATGTGCAATATCAGCACGAACATCCAGCAGAGCAGAAATATTTCTTTTTGCACGATTTACCGCAGCCATTTGAAACAACTCACCTATGGTGTAGAAAAGCATAACGGTAACACCCTCGGGATATTCACCAATGGCAAAGGCACCGATGGTGGCGATAGACATGAGTGAAAACTCTGTAAAAAAATCCCCGGCTTTAAATGTTTCCCAAACCTCTCGTAACACAGGAATGCCTACGGGCAAATAAGCCACGATGTACCAGTAAGGACGAATGATCTGAGAAGCCTCTACTTTAAAAAGATTATCGAAAGCAATGCCGCTAAGCAACATCACCAGCGTAACAATAGCTGGCAGATAAGTCTTAAATGCAGAGGCATCGCCATCATGATTATGATCATCACCATCTTCAGGCAAGTGATCATGATCGTGGCGGGGTTTAGACTTGGCTTTACTACTACAGCAACTATCTTCATGATCGTGGATATGACTCATTATTATTTTATCTTGATGTTAATGCCTGCAAAAAAGATATGGGTAACAACAAACGATAATGTCTCGTAAACCTCCATTTCATATCTTTCAACAACCGGCAACCAAATTTAGAGAAAATTAAATGCTTTATGCTGAATCATTCTAGATAGTGTTTTTTTTTGACAAGCACACAATAAATAATGTTAAAAAATGTTAATACTGTATAAAAGATTGAAAATCATGAAATCTATTAAAATCACATTTTCAGCATCCGAAATTATCCGACGTCTGGGTCTCGCAAAAATTTATTATTGGTTTAACAAGTAATATTCTTGGTATATTGTTTCAGGATTAATTAGTATTTCATAAATTTCGCAGTAATAACTAACTGATTAAAGCGAATGAAATACCAAAATCTGAAAACATATTTTGCCGCCCTGGGTATAGTTGCTGCCGGCCTTTCTGCCAACGCACAAACCACCAGAAAATTTATTGATCCGGCAAATATGGATTTATCTGTAAAACCAGGCGATGATTTTTATACCTATGCGAGTGGCAACTGGATTAAAAACAACCCTGTTCCGGCCAAAGAAACAAGATGGGGTTCTTTTAATGAACTTCGCGATTTCAATATCAATGCCGTAAAAACTTTAGTAGAAGATGCAGCCGCTGATAAATCTGCACCTGCGGGTTCAGTTAAACGCCGCGTGGGCGATTTTTTTGCCGCTGCTATGGATACTGTAGCCATTGAAAAGCTGGGCTATACGCCTATAAAGGCAGATCTGGAGAAAATCAACCAGATCAAAGATATTCAGGGCGTTCTTGACCAAGTGGCTTACATGCGAGTAAGTGGCATTGCTAGTCCGATGTTTGGTGTAGGCGTAGGCCAGGATCGCAAAAATGTGAGCAAATATATGGTAAACATCGGTCAGGGCGGTACCACTTTGCCAGATCGTGATTATTATCTGAAAGATGACACCAGAAGTGTTAAAATCCGTGAGGCTTACAACACTTATATGACTACCCTGTTTAGCTTAACCGGAAGTGATGCAGAAGCGGCAAAACAAAAGGCTGCTACCGTTTTCAAAATTGAAAAACAACTGGCAGAAGCACAAATGAGCCGGATGGAAATGCGTGATCCATATGCTACTTATAATAAACTTACCGTAAGCGACCTTAATAAAAAAACACCTGATATTAACTGGGCTGCCTTTTTACCAAAATTTCAAATTAAAGCACAGGATACCGTTTTAGTCTCCTCACCTAAATTTTTAACCAGTTTAGATGGAATGCTTAAATCGGTTCCATTGGCAGATTGGAAAACTTATTTACAGTGGAATGTATTGAAAAATTCTGCAGGCAGCTTAAGTTCTTCATTTGTAAAAGCCAGTTTCGCATTTACACAGGCACAAACTGGCCAGAAAGTACAGACCCCACGCTGGCAGCGCATGTCATCTCTAACAGATGGTACCATTGGTGAGCTTTTAGGTCAGCTTTATGTAGCGAAATATTTTAAGCCTGAGGCAAAGGCCCGCATGGATGCCATGATTGTGAACCTGCGCAAGGCCTTCGAAATCAGAATTAACGGACTGGAATGGATGAGCGCAGAAACCAAGCAAAAAGCTTTGGAAAAACTTGCGGCATTTAAACCAAAAGTAGGTTATACCACCAAGTGGGAAACTTATACCGGCTTAGATATTAAAAGAGATACTTATTTCCAGAATTTACGCAATGCAAGCATCTGGAGTTATAATGAAAATATAAACAGATTAGGGAAGCCAGTTGACCGTAACCGTTTCGGGATGACACCTCCTACAGTTAATGCTTCCTATAGCCCTACCATGAATGATATTACTTTCCCGGCAGGAATTTTACAGTTTCCATTTTTCGATCCTAATGCTGACGATGCTGTAAATTATGGTGGAATTGGTGCCGTAATCGGACACGAGATGAGCCACGGTTTTGATGATAGCGGAAGCCAGTATGATGCTCAGGGTAACCTGAAAAACTGGTGGACTGCTGAAGACAAGGCTAAATTTGATGCAAAAACCAAAGCATTGGGCGAGCAGTTTGATGCTTATACGGTTTTAGACACTGTTCATGTAATCGGTAAATTAACCATGGGTGAAAACATTGGCGATTTAGGCGGCTTAAACGCTGCTTATACAGCCTTCAAAATGACCAAACAAGGTCAGGGCAATGAGAAAATTGATGGTTTTACGCCAGATCAGCGTTTCTTCCTTTCATGGGCGCAGGTTTGGAGAGGTAACATCTTACCTGAAACTGCAGCACAGCTGATCAAAACAGATCCGCATTCACCCGGTCCTTACCGTACCATTGGTGCACCAGTTAACATGGATGCCTGGTACACGGCGTTTGACGTAAAACCTGGTGATAAATTATATAAAAAACCAGAAGACAGAATCAGAATGTGGTAAATTCAGGTGAAGAACTGAAAGGTAGAAAACCTAAGGCTATCCCTCATTTGAACTAAGACTATCCACGCTATTCATTCATATATTATTGCGAACGCTCCTATAATCATGGGAGCGTTTCGCTTTATTATTCATGGAGATTTAATTTAGGTAAAACTAAAATCCATGAGAATCATTATATCTTTGATAAAATAAATGCATCCATCTTCAACCATGAAAGGTAAAATCAAATTAGTTTCATTAATCGCTTTAAGCCTGTTCTCATTTAATCTTTCCGCGCAGAATAAATTGATCAGTTTAGACAAACTCATTAATAAAACTGACCCTGCCTGGCCATTGGTTCAAAAGTGGATTGATTCTGCTAAAAATAAAGTGGAAGTTTTGCCTGTTGATTCATCCAAAGCGAAAGAAGTATTGTATAATGCACAGATGACGACATATGCTACACTCGGATCAGTCATTTACAACACTGGCGGTATTATGGTAGATAATGGCTGGATCAGGATCCTGGGTTCAGGCAGCGAAAGGTTAACACGCAACATTGCCGAATGGAATAAAGGGAAAACCATTAAAGAATACGGAGACAACGTTCCCTATCTGTTAATTGCAGATGATGCCGTAGGTGGTTTCTTCGCTATTAATTATGGTGGCTTAGGCCCTGATGTTAAAAACGTATATTACCTGGAACCCAATACGCTAACCTGGCAGCCACTTGGTGCCGGCTACGGTGAATTTCTGATTTTTTGCTTCGATAGTGACCTTTCTAAATTTTATAAAGGTTTACGCTGGAGCTCTTGGGATCAGTTTATTGGCAACTTAGCCGATACCAAAACTTACAGTTTCAGGCCTTATCTGTGGGAACAAGGCACGGATATTGAAAAGTGCACCAGAAAACTTGTAGGAATTGAAGAAATGTACAATTTCAATATTATGAAATCTAAAGAGTTGAATGCAGATAAAGGAATAAAGAAAGACGAAACGAAGAAAGACGCAGCGAAGCAATAAACTTGATCTCTATTGCGATGAAATAAAATTAAAAACCATTGAACATGCCATCAACTGTATCCTTTTCACGAAGGCATGCACACTGGTTACATCAGGGCACTTAAAAAACGGGTTTAAGTTAACTATATTTTGCCTGCGTTTTCTTGGGCAGCTTAGCCAAAACCATCGCACGTGAATCGGCAACCCTCGCTTTTAGTTCCTGATCATTAAAAACCTCCAGATTTTCAACCATAATCCACTGTCTTTTTGCCAGATGATAAGCTTGTGCAATTCCATCTCTTGCCGTTAATTCATCAAAATCTTCAGGGTTGCATTTAATCGAAAACCGGCATCCCTCATCAATGGCAATGATGATGTAGATTTTTTCTTCGATCATAAAACACAAATGATCCCATTTCATTCCCTCAGTTGTACCAGGCAAACTTAAGCAGTATTCTCTAAAAGATTCAATGTTCATGGGGTGGTTAGGTGGTTAGGTGGTTAGGTGAAACTAGAATAGAAGTACTATGTTTGCATGATCATAAATTTTTGATTTACGAAAATAATAAATTTTGAACTATTATCTTAAACTCGTTAATCCACATCATCCAAACCATGAATATTATCACCCCAACTGCCGACGGTTCAAACACCCTCTACAATGAAACCATCGGCGAACATTACCATAGCAAACATGGCGCTTTGCAAGAAAGTAAACATGTTTTTATTGATGCCGGATTAAAATTTGCTTCAGCAAGAAAATCAGATATTTCCATTCTGGAAGTTGGTTTTGGAACAGGTTTAAACTTTATCCTGAGTTATGATTATTGCACGCAGCATAATATTGATTTAGGTTACACGAGTATTGAAGCTTTTCCACTTACCAGTGACGTCATTAATCAGACGGGTTATTCGGCATTTGTTCCATCAGAAATCTGGGATAGCTTTATTAAAAATTATGATGAGGCATTAGAAACACCAAAAATTCTATCTGAATACTGTATGCTTGAAATTCCACATACAACACTGGATAACTTTACCACAGAAAAAAGATTTGACCTGATTTATTATGATGCCTTCTCCGTACAGCACCAGCCTGAAATGTGGACAAATGAAATCATTGCCCATGCCTGTAATTTCTTAAAGCCTGGCGGTGTTTTCGTTACCTATGCCATCACAGGAAACCTGAAACGTGCGGTTAAAGCAGCTGGTTTCAATATCGAAAAACTTCCTGGTGCACCCGGTAAACGTGAAATGCTTCGGGCAATAAAAATCTGACAAAAAGGAGACGGCATGCCAAAACCACCTTTCTATTCGTTTGTTAATTTATAAAAACAAATATCATGGAAAAAAGAATATTAGGTAAAACAGATTTAAATATTGCGCCCATTGTATTTGGAGGAAACGTTTTTGGCTGGACCATCAACGAACAGCAATCATTTGAGATACTGGATCATTTTGTAGATAACGGCTTCAACTTTATCGACACGGCTGATGTATATTCACGCTGGGTACCTGAAAATAAAGGAGGAGAATCAGAGACAATTATAGGCAACTGGCTGAAAAAACGCAATCAACGCCATGATGTAGTTATTGCCACAAAAGTAGGTTCAGACATGGGGCAAGGCAAGTCTTTAAAAAAAGATTATATTATCAATGAAGTTGAACATTCGCTTTCCCGATTGCAAACGGATTATATTGATTTATACTTTTCACATTTTGATGATGAAAGCACACCTGTTGAAGAAACGCTGAGTGCTTACGAAACCTTAATCAGGGACGGAAAAGTACGTTGGATTGGCGCATCTAACTTTTCTGCAGAAAGGTTGAAAGAATCCCTGCTTTTCTCTGCGCAACATCATCTTCCACGTTACGAAGTTTACCAGCCCGGATATAATTTATTTGACCGGGCAGAATTTGAACGCGATCATGAAAAGATCTGCCTGGAAAACGACTTAGGTGTTATCACTTACTATTCTCTGGCCAGTGGTTTCCTCACCGGAAAGTACCGCAATGAAGAAGACTTGAAGAAAAGCCAGCGTGGTGGCGGCGTCAGGAAATTCTTAAATGAAAGAGGCTTTAAAATTCTGGATGCATTGGATCAGGTAGCAGATAAATACCACACAGAGCAGGCATCCGTGGCTTTGGCCTGGCTTATCCATCATCCTTCCATCACTGCACCTATTGCCAGTGTAACGGATCTGAATCAGTTAAAATCTTTTACCTCAGCAGCCAATCTGAAGTTGATGCCTGAGGATATTTCCCTGCTGAACAAGGCAAGTGTTTATTAATAAATAATCCTTTATATTTAAATGCCCGATTAATCAAAACAATTAATCGGGCATTTTGTATTAAACTGAATTTAAAACACGATGAAAGAAAAACTTACCTTTCTGCCTAAGCTGGCCCTGGTACTCTTTTGCCTGATCAGCCTAACCTATATTGCGATTTTGGGACAATCGCTTCTGGCACCTCTACTTTTTTCTTTCCTGATGGCAATCCTCCTGCTTCCGGTTGGTCATTTTTTAGAACATAAGTTCAGGCTTAAAAGAGGTTTGGCTACTGTAGTGGCCGTAATTCTGATGATTGCCGTTATTAGCGGGATTATTTATTTCTTTGGAAATCAATTAAGTGATTTGTGGGCAGATTGGCCTTTACTTAAACAAAAGGCTAATGTTTCTTTTCATGAATTGCAGCATTGGATTTCCACCACTTTTCACGTGAATACAGAAAAGCAACTGGCTTATCTGAATGACAGTACAGAAAAAGCACTGGCCACCAGCGCAACGATTGTAGCCACTACACTGGCTACTTTATCTTCTACCCTGCTCTTTTTAGGCTTTACCTTATTATTTACCTTTTTCATTTTAAATTACCGCAGGGTATTGTTTACTTTTTTAACCTCGGTTTTTAAAGAAGAACACAAGGAAAAAGTAACTGAAATTGTAAGTCAGATTCAATACATCATCAAAAAATACATCATTGGTTTGTTTTTGCAAATGCTTATTGTAACCGTTTTGATGATTGCCATTTTAAGTTTATTGGGCGTTAAATATGCAGTTCTATTGGGCTTAGTGGCAGGCATATTCAATGTTGTTCCCTATTTGGGCATCTTTTTTGCCTTGCTGGTCAGCTGTTTAATCACCTTCGCCACGGCAGGTGCAGGTAAAGTTTTACTGGTTTTAATTGCATTTATCGGCGTCCATGCCATCGATGGTAACATCCTGATGCCATTGGTTGTAGGCTCCAAAGTAAAAATCAATGCCCTTTTTGCTTTTCTTGGTATTATTGTGGGCGAGATGATCTGGGGTATCTCCGGCATGTTTTTATGTATTCCATACCTGGCCATGTTAAAGATTATATTTGACCGGGTAGACAACCTCAAGGCCTGGGGAATTTTAATGGGTGAAGAGCATAAGCCTGAAAAGAAAAAGCGCGTGTATCAGATCACAAAAAAGATTAAGCTAGAGGAAAAAGATTAATTGTAAAACTTACTGAATGAAACCCTTATTTGTTTTAATAGTGGTATACGTGGCCATATTAGCATTTAATGGCCATGCCACCTTCGATAAAGGAAATATTTTTGCAGGAAATATCGCTATGTCGGTCATGCTGTTCTTTACGGCTATCGGGCATTTTAAATTTAAAACGGCTATGGCCGCCATGATTCCGCTATTTATCCCGAAAAAAGTAGAAATCGTGATATTTACAGGCGTGCTGGAAATTTTATTTGCCATTGGTTTAAGTGTAGAAAGTACCCGCCAGTACACAGGCATCGTACTAGTTATATTTTTGTTCACCATTCTGCCAGCCAATATTTATGCAGCTAAAAACCGGATTAATTACGAAAATTTATTTAAGTCTGGCCCAGGGATTAAATATTTATGGTTTAGAATTCCATTTCAATTTTTCTTAATCGCCTGGGTTTGGTACTTTAGCATCAGATAAAAACCAATATGCCAAATCATCCCATTCCTGCAACGGCTAATACACCGGCCGATGCCTTCGACAGATTACTTACCGTACTGGATACACTGCGTACACAATGCCCCTGGGATAAGAAACAGACCATGGAAACCTTACGTCATTTAACAATAGAAGAAACCTATGAATTAAGTGATGCCATTTTAGAAGGTGACCTGGATGAAATTAAAAAAGAGCTGGGTGATGTGATGATGCACCTGGTTTTCTATTCACGTATTGCATCAGAAACCGGTGCCTTTAACATTACTGACGTTTTAAATGGGGTTTGTGATAAATTGGTGAATCGCCATCCGCATATTTATGGTGATGTTGAAGTACAGAATGAAGAAGATGTAAAACGCAATTGGGAGCAAATTAAGCTGAAAGAGGGAAATAAATCTGTCCTCGCGGGTGTTCCGGCTTCACTTCCTGCTTTGGTAAAAGCTTCCCGTATTCAGGAAAAAGCACGCGGAGTAGGTTTTGACTGGGAAGATAAAAACCAGGTATGGGAAAAAATAGAAGAAGAACTTCAGGAATTTAAGGCAGAATTTAATGTAACCGATCACACGGCAATAGATATTGAAAAGGCTGAATCAGAATTTGGTGATGTACTTTTTTCCCTCATTAATTATGCCCGGTTTATAAACATCAATCCGGAAAATGCCCTGGAGAAAACCAATAAAAAATTCATTAAACGCTTTCAGTATCTGGAAAATAAAGCCAAAGAAAATGGTAAAGCTTTGGCCGAAATGACACTTGCTGAGATGGACATTTATTGGAATGAAGCAAAGAAATTATAGATATGAATCCTGAATTTAATGATCATCCAACACCTGGAAACCTGGTGAATATTATCACTTTCAATGTTACAGATACGAAAAGCCTAGCTGGTGGCATTGTTCCATGGGTGAATATATTGCGTGCAAATGAGGAGATTCTGAACCTGGCAGATGCGGATGAAATTGTAATTCCTGAACATGATATTGCAATTTCTATAGATTATCCGCTTCAACATCCTGAGACTTTTCATTTGTACTCATCCATCGGTTTTTCCAGAAAATTATTGTTAATCGAAATCCGTGAGAAGTTTCTGGAACTTTCAGATCAGGAAAATGAATCTTTCAAGGGCCATAATGTAGATCTGGTGGCTTTAGACATTTACAAAACAGCTACCGGAAAAATTGAAATTACTTTAGATATAGACGCTTAAATATTCAGCATTACGCTTATCAATAAAGATGAAATTTTTCTACTACACCTTTCTGATCATCATTTTACCGATCAGCCATGTAAAAGCTTCGTTGCTCCGAGACTCCGTTCCCATCCATGATACTTTCACCATAACAACAGAGAAGATGGGAGAAACCAGAACCATTAATGTTTGGGTTCCTGAAAGCTATACTAAAAAAAAGGATTACCTCCCGGTGATGTACATGGCAGACGGTGGTATAAAGGAAGATTTTCTGCATATAGCGGAAACATTTGCCAAACTGATCAAAGCCAAAAGTATACCCCCAACTATTCTTGTTGGGATTGAAAACACACAGAGAAGAAGAGACCTGACCGGTTTTACAGAGGTTGCAGAAGATAAAACAATTGCAACTGTTGTAGGTGGTGCTGAAAAATTCAGGGCCTTTATTCAGGATGAGCTTTTTCCTGAAATCGCTAAACGATATCGCATATCCCGCAAAAGAGGAATAATGGGCGAATCGCTTGCCGGCTTATTTGTGATGGAAACATTAATGCTTAAACCTGAAATGTTTGATAATTATATTGCCTTTGATCCTTCATTCTGGTGGAATAACCAATACCTGATCAGGATGGCAGACAATCGTTTAAGCAAATTAACACGGCCTGAAAAAAGGTTATGGTTTGCAGGCTCAGGCACGAAAGGCATTGCTGAAAATACGCGAAAGTTGGCGGCTTTGTTAAAGGCTGAAAATTACAGGCACCTGAAATGGCATTATGCTGATGAACCCGATGAACAGCATGATAGCATTTTTAAAGCAACCAAAGCGCAGGCTATTCAATGGACATTAGGAGAAAAATAACTGAAAGATGTATTAATAGAAAATTCCATCAACATAATACCATTTCCCATCTTCTAATTTGAAGCTTGATTTTTCATGAAGCACGGCTGTTTGAAACCTTTTATTGAGATAGAAAGCTTTAAATTCTACAGTAGTAGAATCAGCTGCAATAATTTCCAGTTTCACCCATTTGGTATTTTTTGCACTTTTCAGATAGGAATCTCTTGAATTCCCTTTACGTTTACTGAAGTGTGTCGTTTCAAAAAGATAATCTGCATCAGCCAATACAAAAGCAGCATATCTCGAACGCATTAAAGCCGTTACGGTGGGTGCCGCAACAGCCCTGAGATGATAAGGCTGACAACAGTTTTTGTAATCCAGGCCACTACTGCAAGGGCATTTTATAACATTCATAACTTAATGTGAATTGCAAAATTAGGATTTTAATACCTGCTCTGATAAAATTTGATTAAAATTGCAATGTAAAAATGAGATATTTCTTCCATATTGCCTACCAGGGACAACACTATAATGGATGGCAAAAACAGCCGGGTGCCATTAGTGTACAAGAGGTAATTGAAAAGGCACTGCTGAAAATTTTCAAAACCCCTATCGCCATAATTGGTTGTGGAAGAACGGATGCCCATGTACATGCCAGTCAGTTTTTCTTTCATGCAGATATTCAACAGGAATTTGAATTTGATCTGGCCTATCGTCTGAATAAAGCCTTACCACAAAACATTGCCATTTTTGATATTTTTAAAATGGAAGGTTTGCCGCATGCCCGTTTTGATGCCGTTCAGCGTAGATATGATTATTTTATCCACACGTACAAAGATCCTTTCCTGGCTAATCAGAGTTCTCTTTATTTAGAATCAAACCTTGACTTGCTCAGCATGAAAAAGGCGGTTAGTTTATTACCAATTTATAAGGATTACCGGGCTTTTTGTACCCAGCCGAATAAATACGAACATACCATTTGCAACGTGATGGAGGCAGATTTATTCATGAACGCAAAGGGCGATCGCATTCGGTTTCATATTGCAAGCAACCGTTTCCTGAGCAAAATGATTAGAATCTTGATGGGTAAATTACTCCGAATTGGCAAAGGTGAATTGAGTCTGGATGAATTCGAAAGTCTTTTAATCAACCTGGAAACACCTAAAACATTAAATCCGGCACATCCCACCGGCTTATACCTCTCGAAGGTTACTTATCCCTATTTAAATTTAGAGCCGAGAACAACGTTTCTTACCGCTATGCAGGGAACAGATTGGAAATCAATTTAGTTCTTGCATTTATCGTTGCCAATTTATTTTAATAGCGCCTGATAAATAAAAAACCCTCTCCAAGTTTTAACTTGAAGAGGGTTTTATCAGTTTTATGTCTAAGCTTTCAGCTCTTGTTAAGCGTCAATCTTTGCATATTTTGCATTGCGCTCAATAAATTCTCTGCGTGGGGCCACTTCATCGCCCATCAACATAGAGAAAGTATGATCACACTCTGCAGCACTTTCAATGGTGGCCTGCAACAAGGTACGCGTAGCCGGATTCAAAGTGGTATCCCAAAGTTGTTCGGCATTCATTTCACCCAAACCTTTATAGCGTTGAATGTGCACACTATCTTCTTTACCTGCACCTTTTAAACGCTGTACAGCCGCATCACGTTGTATGTCATTCCAGCAATATTCAAATTCTTTACCTTTTTTAACCTGATAAAGCGGTGGTGATGCAATATAAACATAACCGGCTTCAATCAAAGCCCTCATATAACGGTAGAAGAATGTTAAAATCAGGGTGGTGATGTGTGATCCGTCGATATCCGCATCCGTCATGATCACGATTTTATGGTAACGCAGTTTCGTTAAGTTCAAAGCCTTATCATCTTCTGGCGTACCAATGCTCACACCAATGGCCGTGAACATATTCTTAATCTCATCGTTTTCGTAGATTTTGTGCTCCATAGCCTTCTCTACGTTCAAAATTTTACCCTTTAGCGGTAAAATGGCCTGAATGTTTCTATCTCTGCCTTGTTTAGCAGTACCACCCGCCGAGTCACCCTCTACCAGGTAAATTTCACATTTTACAGGATCACTGTCAGAGCAATCGGCAAGTTTACCTGGCAAGCCAGAACCACCCATTACGCTCTTACGCTGAACCATCTCGCGGGCTTTACGTGCCGCAGCACGAGCCGTTGCCGCTAAAATCACCTTGTTAACAATCATTTTAGCTTCCTTCGGATTTTCTTCCAGATAAGCACCCAATGCCTCACCAACAGCAATATCTACAGCACCCATCACCTCACTGTTACCCAGTTTGGTTTTAGTTTGCCCTTCAAACTGCGGCTCCTGCACTTTTACAGAAACGACAGCTGTTAACCCTTCTCTAAAGTCATCGCCGGTAATTTCCATTTTCAGGTTCTTTAACAAACCTGACTTATCTGCATAACTTTTTAAAGTACGGGTTAAACCCCTCCGGAAACCAGCAATATGTGTTCCGCCCTCATGTGTATTAATGTTGTTTACATAAGAGTGCACATTTTCTGAATAACTGTCATTATACTGGAAAGCCAGTTCAACCGGAACCCCGTTTTTAATGCCATCGATATAAATCGGTTCCGGTAAGAATGAAGCTCTTGTTCCATCTAAAAAGGAAACAAATTCTTTTAAACCACCTTCAGATTGAAAAACTTCTGATAAGAATGTGCCGTCTTCCAAAGCTTCACGCTCATCCGTTAAGGTTAATTTTATTCCTTTATTTAAAAATGCCAGTTCGCGTAAACGACTGGCTAAAGTATCGTATTTGTATTCAGTTGTCTGGGTAAAAATAGTTGGATCCGGACTAAAAGTTACAATCGTACCCCGTTTATCAGTTGTTCCAACTTCTTTAACGTCATACTGCGGAACACCAATTTTATATTCCTGCATCCAGATTTTACCTTCACGGTGTACTTCGGCTTTTAAGTCGGTAGATAATGCATTCACACAACTTACCCCCACACCGTGTAAACCACCGGAAACTTTGTAGGTATCTTTATCAAATTTACCACCCGCATGCAAAACCGTCATTACGATTTCCAACGCCGATTTATTTTCTTTTGTATTAATTCCTGTAGGAATACCACGACCGTTATCTTCAACCCGGATGGCATTTCCTTCTAAAATTCTAACGTCGATTGTATCTGCATGACCGGCTAAAGCCTCATCAATAGAGTTATCCACAACCTCGTAAACCAAGTGGTGTAAACCCTTCACACCCGTATCACCTATATACATCGAAGGGCGCTTCCGCACTGCTTCCAAACCTTCTAAAACCTGTATATTATCTGCCGAATAATTTGACTTTAAATCCTGTTCTTCGCTCATATTTTATTTAAAAACTATAAGTATCAAAAATACGGAATATTTGGCATTTAAACTAATATGTGGATAAATGTACCCTCAGTTAAAAAAGGTTTTATGAACCCATATATCCCCCACAGATGATGAAGATGAGCATCGTGGCAGATTATTTCTGCTGTTTCAACTGGAAAACATTTCCTTCCGGATCTACCCCGTCACATAACCAATAATCATAAGCATCAAAAGTTTTAACCTCCCTCATCTCCACACCCTGATCCATCAAATGAGTTCGGAGTGCATGAATATCCTGATCAATGTTAAAAACAATTTTTGTATTGCTGTCAAACTTAAATGCGCCTTTACTTTTATCCAGGTAATCTGCTCCGATTTGATGAAGACCTATTTTACCATCTCCAGCAGAAAGCAGTGCCCAGGTAGATTCGAATGCTTCTACCACTTCAAAACCAAAAATAGCAGAATAAAAGGTCTTTAAATTTTCTACATCCTGTACATAAAATATGATGGTATCCAGGTTAAATGTTGTTTTCATACGGTATACTCAGCTTTGTAATATGGAAAGATTTATAAATTGCGTGTTAACCAAATTAGCGTTGCGCCCTTGTTGCTTTGTCAAAGGTGAAAACCAAATTTTTCTGATCAATTTTATTTAACGGAATTTCGATGGTTTTGACGCCTTTAACTGTGGTGAAATAAACTTCTGACTTTACTTCCACCCCCTTATCAAGGCCATCTTCAAATAGGGCAATTCCAAACAGGTTTGGATCTGTCTTAGACGTAGCAGTAATACTAACCGTACCTAAATCATACTGACCGTTATTTTTTAAAGTGACTACCCCATTCTTATAAGTATAAGTTAATCCTTTTACGGTAGCCAAATAGGTTTTGTTTTTACTGGTTACAGGCTTATAGGTTTGTGCCTGCACAGAGATGCCCACTCCCAGCGCAATCAAAAAGGTGAAGAATGTTTTCATTGTTTTTTATTTAAAGTAAAGCTAAGAATATATCCATAAATCCAAATGTGCAACATCATAAATATTTTCTTTAACCTACTTATCACTAGCCGTTAACAGATTTTTAAGCACTAACCTATGCTTTAATTCCGCCTCAAATTTCAGCTCTCATTAAAAAATAATTTTAGCCGCGATACGCCCGGCAATTAGCTTCAACCAAGCACCTAAATGCAGTAAAAACGAACTCGCACTCCTGCCTTTTAAAGTTGACGAGCAACATAAAGCAATTAGCGGAAACAGGAAAAACATACCTGCTTTCCAAATCATCTTTAGCCATTAATTTAATTCGGCTGGCCCTATACATAACTCTTAATTGCATTTAAAAACTAATTTCTATAAGTTTGTTAAAATTTATTAAACAATAATGGAAAGAAAAACCTTTAAAACCTTTGGTTTATTTGCTACAGCTGCTTTAATCACAGCATTTTCTGCATGCCAAAACAAAGACACTAAAACCACTGAAACTAAAAAGACAGATAGCACTACTGCAGCAGTTTCTGTTAACGAAAAAATAGTATTTGTTAACCAGGATTCTTTATTAACCAAGTACGAATATTATAAAGACCTTAAAAATAAATTTGAGAAAAAAACCAAAGATGCGCAGTCAGATCTGCAATCAAAACAACAAGCATACCAACGTGAAGTAACGCAATACCAACAGTCTGCAGGCACACTTTCAGCTGATCAGCGCAAAACTACTGAGGAGCGTTTAGGCAGAAAAGGTCAGGAATTACAGGCTTATCAGCAAAATGCTGGCGGTGCTTTACAAAATGAGCAGGCTGTAGAAACTGAAAAACTTTATGATAAAGTAGCAGGTTACTTAAAAACCTACTCGAAAGAAAAAGGTTATAAAATGGTGTTAACTTACTCTAAAGGTAACAGTGCAATTCTTTTTGCAGATGAATCTCTTGATATTACTTCTGATGTAATTAAAGGATTGAATGCCGAATACACTAAAAAATAATTACTAATATATCTAATAAAAAATGCTCCGGGTAATCGGGGCATTTTTTTTGTGTCATCATTTAATATGGAGAATCAAAAACACGAAGAATTTATGAAGATGGCCATTGCGTTATCTGTTGAAAATGTAACAGAAAATATTGGCGGGCCGTTTGGTGCTGTTATTGTAAAAGACGGAAAATTTATTGCAGGCTCAGCCAATAAAGTGACGTCAACCAATGATCCAACTGCACATGCCGAGGTTTCTGCCATTCGTTTGGCTTGTGCTCAACTCAATACTTTTGATTTGGATGGCTGTGTCATTTATACCAGTTGCGAACCTTGCCCCATGTGTCTAGGTGCCATTTACTGGGCAAAAATTGACACTATTTATTATGCCAATACCAAAACTGACGCAGAAAATATCGGTTTTAGCGATAAATTTATCTATGAAGAACTGGATAAGCCAATGGAAAAAAGATCATTACCATTGGTTCAAATGATGCGCAACGAAGCTTTACAGGCATTTAAGCTTTGGGAAACTTCACCGCTAAGCATCAAATATTAACCTGATACAGAAACAATTCGCGCCAGTTAATGTCTGAATATTAAATATGACCCATGACTTACGAACAAAAGATAACCAGTGAACTGGATTTTTGGAAATTTAAAACTTTACAGAAATCTTCATTTTTGAATAAAGTTACGGATACCGTTCAGAAGAGGATCAACAGTTATATTCCGGATAAAATTCATAGTGCCATTACCACGGCTATAAAACAAATGGTGAAGGCGGTGCTTTTTGGATCAACTTTTACAACCGCAAAGCCTGTTACCGATTTAACACTGATGCACCGTGAGGCCTTAATTAATCAGAAAATAGACACCTACAAAAAAACCGGTGCTGCCGAAGGTGGCATTACCGGTGCAGGTGGCTTTTTAATGAGTCTGGCTGATTTCCCTTTGCTATTGGGCATTAAAATGAAAATGCTTTTTGATATTGCTGCCTTGTATGGCTACGATGTGAAAGATTACCGTGAACGACTGTACATTCTACACGTCTTTCAACTGGCTTTTTCCAGTAAGGAAGAAAGTATGAACATATTTTTGAAAATGCAGGACTGGGACGATAAAGCGCATCAATTACCCACAAATATCGATGAATTTGACTGGCTTACCTTCCAACAGCAATATCGTGACTATATTGATCTGGCGAAACTGGCGCAGATGTTACCCTTTATTGGTGCCGCAGTTGGAGCAGTTGCAAATTATAAACTGATCGAGAAACTGGGCAAAACTGCCATGATGAGTTATCGCATGCGTTATTTTAATCTTCAGTCTATAACTTTAAGTCATGAGCCAACCAGCAATTTCAAAATCACAAAAGGGAATTGATTTTCCTAGTCTCATGCCTATGAATTTCGGACTCCAGACTGATGGCTAACTAATCTTCTTCTTCAAACATTCCACTGATCAGATCATCGGTCTCACGCCTATCCTTTTTTGTCGGACGGCCCGCACCACGATCACGCTTTAAGCTAGGCGCATGAAAGGCAGATTTAAAAGCATGGGTTTCTTCAACCGGAGTTAAATCTTTGTACTTGGTTAAAGCTGTCGGAGAATCTGTTCTGTTATAAGAAAAGTCTACCACCTCAATTACTTTTTTTTCTATTCCTTTTGATACCTGATAAACATCGCCGATTTTAACAATCGCTGATGGCTTGATATTTTGCCCTTTCAGTTTTACGCGCCCTGCCTTACAGGCATCTGTAGCCAGACTTCGGGTTTTGAACAACCTGATCGCCCATAAATATTTATCAATTCTAAGTTTCTCTGTCTCTCCCATAAAATTCAAAAATACGGTAAAATTGTTAAATTGATTTATTGTTAAATCCTTAACGCTAACAACCTCTAAAATCTTTTTCCCTGGGCAGCAATTCCAACAATCTGACAATTTAGCAATCTTTCACCTTAACAAGGAACAAACAATTTAAACAATTAGCCCTTTAATAAGCAAAAATTGATTTATTTTGCGTAAAATTTAAAAACATCATGTATTCAGATTTAAAGAAATTAATTGAAGCCGCCTGGGAAGATAGAACCCTTTTAAAATATAGCAATTATTGCGAAGCGATCGAAACCATTATTCAGGGTTTGGATAAAGGTGAAATTCGTGTCGCTGAACCAGTTCTAAATTCATGGGGCATTAATGAGTGGGTAAAGAAAGCTGTAATCCTATACTTCCCGATTCGTGAGATGAAGGAAATTAAGAGCGGTCCTTTTGTATACCATGATAAAATGGATTTAAAAACCGATTATAAAGCAACCGGTGTACGTGTGGTGCCAATGGCCAGTGCCCGTTACGGTTCGTATTTAGCAAAAGGTGTGATTATGATGCCATCTTACATTAATATTGGCGCTTATGTAGACGAGGGTACAATGGTTGATACCTGGGCTACGGTAGGCTCATGTGCACAAATTGGCAAACGTGTTCACTTAAGTGGTGGTGTAGGTATTGGCGGTGTTTTAGAACCTGTTCAGGCTGCGCCAGTGATTATCGAAGATGATGCATTTTTAGGTTCAAGAGCAATTGTTGTTGAAGGTGTTAAAGTAGAGCGCGAGGCGGTATTGGGTGCTAACGTAGTATTAACCGCATCTACTAAAATTATAGATGTAACTGGTCCAACGCCGGTGGAATATAAAGGTGTGGTACCAGCACGTTCTGTCGTGATTCCAGGTAGTTATACGAAGAAATTCCCTTCAGGCGAATACCAGGTTCCTTGTGCTTTAATCATTGGTAAACGTAAAGAAAGTACAGATAAGAAAACCTCACTTAACGATGCGTTGAGAGAAAATAATGTAGCAGTATAAAATGGTTTAAGGTATGGGGTTTAGGGTGTAAGGCAACACCCAAAGCCTTAAGCCTTCTACCTTAAACCTTTCACCCTTATGAAAATCGGTTTCGATGGTAAACGTGCCGCAAATAATTTAACCGGACTGGGTAATTATAGCCGTTCTTTAATTGAATCTCTTGCCCGCCAGTATCCTGAGCATCAATATTTGGTTTATTCCCCTAAAGTAAAAAGTGCCGGTCAAATTGATACCTTCCTCGAAAAAGAAAACATTAGGCTAAAACTACCTCAAGATGGTGGTTTTCTGTGGAGAAGTCTGAATATTGTTAAAGACCTTGCCCGCGATCAGGTACAATTGTTTCATGGTTTAAGTCACGAAATACCTTTCGCCATTCAGCATACCCGGATTAAATCCGTCGTTACCATTCATGATTTAATTTTCCTCCGTTTCCCGCAATACTATCAGTTTATCGACAGTAAACTCTACAAATGGAAAAGTAAATCTGCTTGCAAAAGGGCAGATCAGATCATCGCCATCAGTGAGAAAACAAAGGCCGACATCATTGAATTTTACAACATCAACCCAGATAAAATTGAGGTAATTTATCAGAGCTGCGATGATATATTCAAAAACCCATTTGATGATTCAACACTGAAAAGAATTAGTTTAAAGTATAAACTTCCTGAAAAATTCATTTTAAATGTAGGAACAATTGAGGAACGTAAAAACCTTAACCTAATCGTTCAGGCATTAAAAAATGTGGATGAAGATTATAAGCTGGTTGTAATTGGAAAAAAGACAGGCTATTTCAAAACCGTTAAAAAGGAAATTGAAAAACTCGGCCTGAACAAAAGGGTCATTTTTCTACAGAACATTCCTTTTGCAGATTTACCGGGCATTTACCAACTGGCAGATTTATTTGTTTATCCGTCCTTTTATGAAGGTTTCGGCATTCCGATTATCGAAGCCTTATATTCAGGTGTGCCGGTTATTGCTGCTACAGGTTCCTGTTTGGAAGAAGCCGGTGGCCCTGACAGCATTTATGTCGATCCAACAAATGTGAATGACTTAAGCACTGCAATTAACTGTGTATTGGGTAATCCTGCACTACAAAAAGAGATGAAAGAAAAAGGGCTGGAATTTGTTCAAAAATTCAACAGCCCTAATGTTACGCAGCAATTAATGGATTGCTATATCAATTTGTTAAGCCCTTCCACTACTTAGCCGCCAATGCATTTGGTGGATATTGCGCTAAAATTTCTTTAACCCCTGTATACAGGCGTTCTTCTCTTTTCTTTAAGTTATCTAAATTAAACCCGCTTCCTCTTCCATGCCAGAATAACTCTTTTTTAGCCGGATCTAAGAAATCGATGATAATGGTACCTTCAATGTATTGGTTAACATAGTTGCCACCACCCCAGAAAGGAGAACCCCAACCACCACGCCAGCCCCAGCCGCCGCCCCAACCCCAGCCACCGTAATAGGCAGGACCGTAAACGTCGGTTTTTTCTCTGGCAACAACCACTAAATTCACCAGCATATCAGGGCGGTCAGATTTTGTAAACCCTTTGGCATTCATCTCGGTTTCTACAGCAGCCATCAGGCGCCTTTTATCCAGATTATTTAATTTCACTCTTGCGATTCCCTTATCATAAAAGTTATACGTTTTATAACGATTGAAGTCAGCATTTTTATCATAATCAGATGCAGTACGGAGACTCGAACATCCGGCTAATGCGATTACGACAGTAAACAGCATTAATACATTTTTAATTGTTTTCATTTGTGTTGTTTCATTTAAATAACCGATATTAAAAATAATAAAATTTAATGTTAATTTCTTTAAAACAGGTATAATTTTACAATCAGATTGTTTGGATAGAACGTGTGATAAAACAGAAAGTTTTAAGGCAAATGTTAAATAATTAACGATTGATCAATATTTAACATTTCAACTAAAAAATTACCTTTGTATATGCTAAGAGAGGAAATTAATAAAGCGTTGGAAGTGCTGAAAAATGGTGGGGTAATTCTTTATCCTACAGATACCATCTGGGGTTTAGGCTGCGATGCAACTAATCAGGAAGCTGTAGATAAATTACTTAAAATTAAAAACCGCCCGGCAGAAAAAAGCCTGATTGTATTGCTCGATGTGGACAGTAAAATTCAAAGTTATGTGAAGGAAATTCCGGATGTGGCGTATGATTTGATGGAATACGCTGAAAATCCGCTTACCATTATTTTCTCCGACGCCAAGAATTTAGCAGCCAATGTCATCAATGCCGATGGCAGTGTGGGTATCCGTATAGTGAAACACGATTTCTGTACCCCATTGCTCCAGCGTTTTCGTAAACCCATTGTCTCCACCTCTGCCAATTTAAGCGGAAAACCCTCACCAAAATATTTCGACGACATTGATCCTGAAATTTTAGCAGCAGTAGATTACGTCGTCGATTTCGAACAGGAAAACAGAAGTCACAAGAAGCCATCTACCATCATGAAACTTTCAGCTGGCGGGCAATTTGAATTTATTCGTAAGTAATTTTATTACTTTTGTTTTTTTATCCTGGTTTTAAAGATTTGTTTCATAACAAACAAATGCTTTTAACAGCTACTATAAATATCCATGCAACAACACTTACAAAATCCAATATTTAAAACCCTTTCCGCTATAGCCGATCAATACCATATTGAAGCTTATGTCATTGGAGGTTTTGTTCGTGATCTTTTTCTGAACCGCCCTTCTAAAGATATTGATGTTGTAGTGGTAGGGAGCGGAATAACCTATGCAGAGGCTGTAGCTAAAAAATTGAACACCAAAGTAGCTGTTTTTAAAAATTTTGGTACAGCCAATATTAAGTTCCAGGATTTAGAGGTTGAATTTGTGGGTGCGCGGAAAGAATCTTACAGGTCAGAATCACGGAAACCAATAGTGGAAGATGGAACGCTGGAAGATGACCAGCTGCGTCGTGACTTCACCATTAACGCATTGGCCATTAACCTCAATGCTGCTCATTTTGGCCAATTACTGGATCCCTTTGACGGCTTAACAGATTTAAGAAGTAAATTCATCCGCACACCGCTTGATCCTGAAATTACTTTTTCTGACGATCCCTTGAGGATGATGAGGGCAATTCGTTTCGCTTCACAGCTTGATTTCAAAATAGATCCGGCGGCATTAAATGCCATCAAAACACAAAAAGAACGGATTGCCATCGTATCCAAAGAACGGATCACCGATGAGCTGAATAAAATTATTTTATCCGCCAAACCATCCATCGGGTTTAAACATCTTTTTGATACCGGCCTGTTACAAATCATTTTTCCGCAAATGGCACAGCTGTACGGCGTCGAAATCATCAAAGGCAAAGGTCATAAGGATAATTTTTACCATACCTTAGAAGTATTGGATAATATCTGTATGTATACCGATGATTTATGGTTACGCTGGGCAGCTATTCTTCACGACATTGCCAAGCCGGCAACCAAACGTTTTGAGGAAGGCCATGGCTGGACCTTTCACGGGCACGAAGATAAAGGTGCCAGAATGGTTCCGAAAATCTTTGCGCAACTAAAACTTCCGCTGAATGAAAAAATGAAATTCGTTCAGAAACTCGTTCAGTTACACCTAAGGCCAATTGTGCTGGCACAGGAAACGGTTACAGATTCTGCGGTAAGAAGGCTCTTGTTTGATGCCGGCGAAGAAATAGAAAGCTTAATGCTGCTCTGTAATGCCGATGTTACAACCAAAAATGAATACAAAAAAACCAAATACAGGAACAACTTTGAGTTAGTTAAACAAAAGCTTAAAGATGTAGAAGAGCGCGATAAAATCCGGAATTGGCAGCCTCCTATCACCGGAAACGATATTATGGTTACTTTTGGACTTGATGCCGGCAAGGAAGTGGGCTTGATTAAAAATGCCATTCGCGAAGCTATTCTGGAAGGAGAGATTAAAAATGACTACCAGGAAGCATTTGATTTTATGCTGAATCAGGCAAAACAAATGGGATTAAATCCTGTTCTTAAATAATTTAATTGACCAAATACCATCTTTGAGGTGCTGCTGAGAAGAGATGATGTTTGTCGTTAATATAATTAATTTTATTTTTACGGTTTCCAAAATACAATAATGGCTATTTATAAGTTTAGAATTACTTTCGAAGATTTTGATGATGTGGTGAGAGAGATCGACATTAAATCAAACCAAACATTTGAAGACCTGCACAAGGCTATCCATAAATCTACAGGATACAATGCTGAAAAACCTTCTTCATTTTATGTCAGTACAGATAACTGGTTAAAAGGTGACGAAATTGCCTACTTACCCAATGAGAGAAAAAAGGATCGTGTAGTGTTGATGGAAAACTCTAAACTAAGTGGCTTTATAGAAGATCCGCATCAGAAATTCTATTACATTTATAATTTTGAACGCCCCTTTGATTTTCATGTGGAACTGGTTAAAATCGTTCTGGATGCTGATCCAAATATAGAATATCCATTTTTAGCCAAGAGTTCAGGCGAGGCACCCAAAATATTTGAAAAAAATGCAGTGAGTGTTGATGATGCCGAAAATTCGGCTACAGCTGTAGGTGAGTTCGATTTTTTAAACGAATTAAACTTTGTTCCTGAAGATACAGATGAACTCGAAGCGATGGGTGAAATGGGTATCAATGAGAAAGAACGAGACGATGATGAAGAATCTGAAGATGATGAATTTGGAGATGAATTTTCAGATAATGATCATTTTGAAGACGATACCAAAGATGATTATTAATTAATACCAACTTATATGCAATTATAAAAGCTGTCAAACATTAAAATTGGCAGCTTTTATTTTATACAGCTCCTCATGTCTAATTTAAAAACATTAATTTCCATTGTAGGGCCAACTGCTATTGGCAAAACTGCACTGGCTATTGAACTGGCTAATCATTTTCAAACAGAAATTATTTCTGCAGATTCGCGACAGTTTTATAAAGAAATGGAAATAGGTACCGCTAAGCCTACTCAAACTGAACTGGCAGCTGCAAAACATCACTTCATAAATTCCCATTCTGTTAATCAATTATTTAGTACAGGAGATTTTGAAATCGAGGGTTTAAAAGTGCTGGATGAAATTTTTAAAACGCATGATTTAGCCATTATGGTGGGTGGATCGGGATTATATGTAAATGCGCTAATTAATGGTCTGGATGAAATGCCGGAAATAGATCTGGCTGTCAGAGATCAACTCAATAATCTTTTCAAAACAGAGGGGATTTCCCCTATCCGGGAACAACTTGCAAAACATGATCCTGAATATTATGCCAAAGTAGATCAGCAAAACCCCCAAAGAATGATCCGCGGACTGGAAGTCTTTTTATCAACCGGACAAAAACTTTCATCCATGTTATCTGCCACAAAGAAAGAACGGCCTTTTAACATCATCAAAATAGGTTTAAATACAGAGCGGGCAACCTTATACAATCGAATTAATAGCAGAGTGGATAAGATGATACATGATGGACTGGTAGAAGAAGTGAAATCATTAACTGAATTTAGATCTTATAATGCACTAAATACAGTGGGTTATAGTGAAATATTTGATTATTTAGATCAAAAGCTGCCAATTGAAGAAGCGGTTTCAAATATTAAACAAAATACACGCAGGTTTGCCAAACGACAGCTTACCTGGTTCAGGCGGGATGAGGAAATCAGGTGGTTTGAGCCAAACCAACAGCAAGTGGTCATTAAATATATTGAAAGTGTGATGAAATAAAAAAGGGATTTGCTAAATGGCAAACCCCTTTAAAATATCTAGATGTAATCTTATTTTGAATCCGGAAATTTCACACCTCTGTATTTAGTAATATCAATGTTTGGAATGGTTGAACCATATTTCGTATTAATGGCATCAACAAATACATTGGCAATGACAGCATTTCCACGTGGTGTTAAATGGATACCGTCTAAAGAAAAAGCACCTCCGGTAATAAATGCAGCATTGATATTAACCCCTTGAACATTAATCCCTGCTTTCACCGTATTGAAATAAGTATAGGTATCGGCAATGGCTAAGCCTTTGTTATTGGCCAGTGATTTAATAGTACTGTTATAGCTGTTTACATAATCTTTAACCTTTGCCACTTCATCTTTGTCTAACACCCAATTATTAGCTATAGGATTTAATGGATGTAAGCCATAGGGTATACTTCCGGTACCCAACAATCCGGCAGTTTGAAAAGGCAATCTGATTAAATCTTCACTGGTTGCAACCCTTACCGCACCAGCACCTGTTCGAATATATATTGCTGCAGCGGCAGGGTTAATGGCTTTGGCAGCAGCTAATAAAGCCGCAGGCGTTACCGTATTAAAATAAGGTACAGCCGTAACATCCGGAATGGTTGCCACTACACCTTTTTGTCCGCCAGCAGTTAAAATATTAAGCATATTGGTATACAAGAAAGAGAAAGTTGCTTTTTCAGTAAGCACAGTTGTCGCGTCTGTAGTAACACCACCATTCAGCGCATAACCCAACACATCATTATTACCTAACCATAAAGAGAAAAAAGTATGATTTCTGCCCTGAATATAAGCTGCATAATTTACTTTACCCACCTGGGCATCCGTAAGCAAACGCTCAAAAAACATATTTGCCGCACTAAAGGTAAATGTCGGGTCAAAAGCTAAATCCAAACGCATTCCTGGAATACCTAAATTTTGAATTTCTCCTGAGTATTTAGCCAGTTTGCCAGCCCCTACATAAGCTGTACCAGTAGTAACCTGGCTAATGGTCGGACTACCATTGGTTAGTGCCGTTAAACTTGCATAACCAGAGCCATTAGGTTGACTATCACTAAAAAATGGAGAAGTAAAGCTTCCACCCCCAACGGTAGCCATTTGGGCTGCCAATAAATTTGGGTAAGCCACTTTCTGGCCTTCTAAATACAAACCACCATCAGCATAGCCAGAGGTTAAGGAATTACCTATGGCAATATACTTGCTAAAATTAGCTGTACCTGCTGTTGTTGCAGCTGGTGTTTCAATTTCAGGCTTACAAGATGCTGCGAACAATATGGTAGCAGCAACAAGACTATTGAATATAATTTTTTTCATGTTGATATCTCCTACCATTTATAAGTTAATGAAAGACCTGGTGCATAAACCAATGTTTTGAACGTACCATCTAATCCGGTTTCTTTGTTCTTTTGCTGACGTGATTTAACGTCTTCAAAAAAGAATGATGCATTCAGTTCAAAATGTCTTGTTGGTGCATAACCCACACCTGCACTTAAGATATAACGGTCAGCATCCGGTGCTTCCGGTGTAACATAACCATCCTGAACGGGAGAAAATGCATACCCCACTCCTGCACGTAATGCCAGTTTTTCTGAAGCCTGGTGATTAATACCCAATTTAAATGATGATCCGTCACGGTAATTTCTTTCTGAAGGTCTATCTGTTAACTGAGGTGTATTGATTGCATAATCAAATGTTAAATCCTGATAAATATGCCATTGTACCCAACTGGCATCGAAGGCCAGAACAGTATTTTTTGATAAAGGCACACCTATACCTAAAGACGTAGTAGAAGGTAATGGCAATTCAGCATTAAAAGTATTCCCTGCAGGAAATGCGCCCCTTAATGATTCAGGCACATCAAATGTTGCAGATCCTCCTTCTAACTTTGTAATTACCTTTGATTTATGAACGACAGCGAAGGTAATGTTACTTTGCGTTTTAATATATAAACCTGCATTCCATCCATAACCACTACCCGTGCCTTCTAATGTTGCATGGCCAGATCTTCCGTCAGGATAATTTACGGGTAATGCCCTTTGAAGATTTACCTCTCCATGGTTATAAACAAACCCTGCTCCAATACCAATGTTTTCTGTAATTTTTACACTTAAGGTCGGCTGGAAATATATGGCCTTTAAATTCAAAGAGGTTAATGCATATCTTCCGGACCAATCGTTACCCCAATCGACCAAACCACCAAAAGGTGTATAAACGCCCAATCCTAATTTCCATTTATTGGACTTGGGACCCCATACAGCGTAAGCTTCGAAAGGAGGGGCAATTTTATTTTTAACGTTCTCCGTGATATTTGATCCCGTTTGTTTAAATGCCGATTTAAATAACAAAGGATTTACGCCGGCAGAAATAGAGTTCTTTTCCAGAAAAGAAACAGCCCCCGGATTATAAAAGACTGAAGCTTCATCTAAAGCCAATGCAGATCCTGCACCAGCCATACCAATCTGCTTTTGCCCTTGTAAGTTAACCTGGAAACCCTGTCCAAACACCCACAGCGGGACAGAAAGTACTACGCTCAATAAAATTTTTTTCATTTTTATATATGGTTATACACAAATATATATTATGCTGGCATAGCAAGCAAATATTTAGAATAAGAAATTATATTAAGCCTGCGCAGTTGGTCCGCCAAAGCCCATTGGAAATGGCGGCTCTTCCTGTGTTTTAATCCGGCCATTTATGGCTTCAAATTTTTGAATGTTATCATCAAGTGCACTTAATAATCGTTTAGCATGTTCAGGTGTTAAAATAATACGTGATTTCACCTTCGCTTTAGGAATGCCCGGCATTACCCGGATAAAATCCAGTACAAATTCGGTATTAGAATGTGTGATGATAGCCAGATTAGAGAAAATACCTTCTGCAATTTCTTCTGATAGCTCTATATTTAGTTGGTTTTCGTTTTGTTGTTCTTCCATAATAGATCAAAAATAAAAAATTCCGCTACTTGATAGCGGAATTAAATGTAATATTAAAAATAAGTTCTTTTATAATTTATTTCATCATAAAATTAATGAAACCTATTACAGCACCAACAATAGCTAAAAATTGAATAAGTCCAACCAAGTAAATAAATTTTGAAAGCTCAGATTTTACCTGTAAAATATATTCTTTTGTATTTGCGATATCTTCCTTAGTAGCTAAGGTTTCTCTCTTATTATCAAATTCAGATCTAACTTCTTCCTTCACAAAAGAAACCAACTGTTCAGCTTCCTGTTCTCCAAGCTTAGCTTTTAAAAGCTGAAAGAGTTGAATTTCTGTTACGCTCATTATTTTATTTTTATAGAAAACAAAAAATCTATTCCAAACAAAAAAGTCCCCCACTTTTGGTGGAGGACTTGATTTAAAGTATTTAAATTTTAAGCTTCTACTTCTTCTTGTTTCGAAGCCAATAATTTATCGTATTCTTCCTGAGAACCCACGATGATTCTTTCGTAACCACGTACACCAGTACCTGAAGGGATTAAGTGACCAACGATCACATTTTCTTTCAAGCCTAACATATTATCGCGTTTACCTGCAATCGCCGCCTCATTTAATACTTTCGTAGTTTCCTGGAACGAAGCCGCAGAAATGAACGATTTAGTACCCAATGAAGCTCTTGTAATACCCTGTAAGATAGAACTTGCTGTCGCTGGTCTTGCATCTCTAACCGTGATCTGTTTTAAATCCTTACGTTTCAATTGAGAATTTTCATCTCTTAATCTACGTAATGAAACAATCTGACCTGGTTTGAAATCGTTAGAATCACCTGCATCTTCCACAACTTTCTTGTCATACATCGCATCGTTTTCGTCAGCAAAATCCCAACGGTCAACGGCATTGTTTTCTAAGAAAATCGTATCACCCGGATCTTCAATGTGAACTTTTTGCATCATCTGGTGAACAATTACCTCGAAGTGCTTATCATTAATTTTTACCCCTTGTAAACGGTAAACCTCTTGAATACCATTTACTAAGTATTCCTGAACCGCTGCCGGACCTTTAATAGATAAGATATCCGCTGGAGAAATTGAACCATCAGATAAAGGCATACCCGCTTTTACAAAGTCATTATCCTGTACAAGGATGTGTTTAGATAATGGAACCAGGTATTTTTTAACTTCACCATCTTTAGATTCGATGGTAATCTCACGGTTACCACGTTTCACGCCACCTAAAGTTACCACACCATCAATCTCAGTTACTACAGCTGGGTTTGAAGGATTACGTGCTTCAAATAACTCTGTTACACGAGGCAAACCACCCGTAATATCCCTGGTTTTACCAGTAGCACGAGGAATCTTAGCGATAATCTGACCAGTTTGGATGCTTTCACCTTCATCAACCGAAACGTGAGCACCTACCGGAATGTTATAACCTTTGATAAATTCACCTTTCTTATCCACAATCTGAACAGAAGGGTTTTTAGTTTTATCACGGGTATCAATAATCACTTTTTCACGGTGACCAGTTTGCTCATCTGATTCTTCACGGAAGGTAACACCTTCAATAATGGCATCAAATTGTGCTTTACCGGCAAATTCTGAAAGAATAACCGCGTTGTACGGATCCCAAGAACAGATTTTGTCGCCTTTTGATAACTTATCTCCTTCTTTAACGAATAAGAATGCACCATAAGGAATATTATTGGTTACAATGATACGCCCTGTTCCTGGTTCAACAATTTTGAACTCACCTGAACGACCCAATACCACCTGAACTGTACCATCTTCTGTTTGTGTATCAACAGTACGGATATTTTCGAATTCGATCACACCATCAAACTTAGCTACGATGTTTGATTCTGCCGCAATGTTAGATGCAGTACCACCCACGTGGAAAGTACGAAGTGTTAACTGTGTACCCGGCTCACCGATTGATTGTGCTGCAATTACACCAACTGCCTCACCTCTTTGAACGCGTTTACCAGATGCCAGGTTACGACCATAACATAATGCACAAACACCACGTTTTGCCTCGCAAGTTAATACTGAACGAATCTCAATACCTTCTAAAGGCGATTCTTCGATCAATTTAGCAACTTCCTCGTTTATATCTTCGCCCGCACCTACTAATAATGTATTATCCAGAGGATTATACACATCATGTAATGAAGTACGGCCTAAAATCCTGTCGTATAATGGCTCAACGATATCTTCCTGATCTTTTAAAGCAGTAGTATACATACCTCTTAAAGTACCACAATCGTTATCATTCACAATCATATCCTGTGCAACGTCATGTAAACGACGGGTTAAGTAACCCGCATCTGCCGTTTTTAACGCCGTATCTGCCAAACCTTTACGCGCACCGTGAGTAGAGATAAAATACTCTAATACCGATAAGCCTTCTTTAAAGTTTGATAAGATAGGGTTTTCAATGATATCACCACCTGATCCTGATTTCTGAGGTTTCGCCATCAAACCACGCATGCCGCAAAGCTGACGAATCTGCTCTTTCGAACCACGTGCACCTGAATCAAGCATCATGTAAACTGAGTTAAAACCTTGGTTATCTGACGATAACTGAGTCATAACGAAAGTAGTTAACCTGTTGTTGATACGGGTCCAGATATCGATAATCTGGTTGTAACGTTCGTTGTTAGTAATGAAACCCATATTATAGTTGTTTCTTACCTCTTCAACTTCAGCAGCTGCCTGTTCTAACAAAGTATGTTTCTCTACCGGAATGTTTACGTCTTGTAAGTTGAACGATAAACCTCCCTGGAAAGCCATTTTGAAACCTAATTCTTTGATGTCATCCAGGAATTGAGAAGCACGGGCCATACCAGTCATTTTAACTACTTCACCGATAATATCTCTTAACGATTTTTTAGTTAATAACTCATTGATATAACCTACTTCTTCAGGAACCAATTGGTTAAATAATACCCTACCAACAGTAGTTTCAGTTAATTTATTAATGATGGAACCATCGTTTTGCTTCACATTTACTCTTACTTTAATGAAAGCATGCAGGTCTAATTCTTTCTCATTATAAGCGATAATCACTTCTTCCGGAGAATAGAAATTTGAATCCTGACCTTTTACAACCCTCGTTTCATCTGTTCTGCGGCCTTTAGTAATATAATAAAGACCCAAAACCATATCCTGAGATGGTACTGTAATTGGCGTACCGTTTGCAGGATTCAAGATGTTATGTGCGGCCAACATTAATACCTGGGCTTCCAAAATTGCTGCATTACCTAACGGTAAGTGGACAGCCATCTGGTCACCATCAAAATCGGCGTTGAATGCGGTACACACTAACGGGTGTAACTGGATGGCTTTTCCTTCAATTAATTTTGGCTGGAAAGCCTGGATACCCAGCCTGTGTAGTGTAGGTGCACGGTTTAATAATACCGGGTGACCTTTTAATACATTTTCTAAAATATCCCAAACCAACGGATCTTTTCGATCAACGATTTTCTTGGCAGATTTAACTGTTTTTACCACACCACGCTCAATCATCTTGCGAATAATGAACGGTTTGTAAAGCTCGGCAGCCATATCTTTAGGGATACCGCACTCATGTAATTTTAGGCTGGGCCCTACAACAATTACAGAACGGGCTGAATAATCCACACGTTTACCTAATAAGTTCTGACGGAAACGACCTTGTTTACCTTTCAGGATATCTGAAAGTGATTTCAAAGCACGGTTACCTTCAGTTTTAACCGCATTAACTTTACGTGAGTTATCAAATAACGAATCTACAGCTTCCTGCAACATCCGTTTTTCATTACGTAAAATTACCTCTGGTGCTTTAATCTCGATCAAACGTTTTAAACGGTTGTTACGGATAATTACACGACGGTATAAATCATTTAAATCTGAAGTAGCGAAACGACCACCTTCTAATGGAACTAATGGACGCAATTCTGGTGGAATAACCGGAACGATTTTAACAATCATCCACTCAGGGCGATTTTCGATACGGGTATTGGCACCACGGAAAGCTTCAACAACCTGCAGACGTTTTAAAGCCTCATTTTTACGTTGTTGAGAAGTTTCATTAGCAGCCTGGTGACGTAAATCGTAAGATAAGGTATCTAAGTTAATACGCTTCAATAAGTCTTCTAATGCTTCAGCACCCATTTTGGCGATGAATTTATTAGGATCTTTATCGTCTAAGTATTGGTTTTCTTTAGGTAATTTATCTAAGATATCTAAATATTCTTCCTCTGTTAAGAAGTCCATATAGTTGATCCCTTCTTCAGCCATTAAGCCTGATTGGATCACTACGTAACGCTCGTAATAGATAATTAAATCTAATTTTTTAGTAGGTAAACCTAATAAATAACCGATTTTGTTTGGTAACGAACGGAAATACCAGATGTGCGCAACAGGCACCACCAATGCGATGTGTCCCATACGCTCACGACGTACTTTCTTCTCTGTTACTTCAACACCACAACGATCACAAACAATACCTTTATAACGGATACGTTTGTATTTACCGCAATGACATTCGTAATCTTTTACCGGACCAAAAATACGCTCACAAAACAAACCATCACGTTCAGGTTTGTAAGTACGGTAGTTAATGGTTTCAGGTTTCAACACCTCACCGCTTGAACGTTCCAGAATAATTTCCGGAGACGATAAGCTAATCGTGATTGATGTGAAATTGCTTTTTAATTTATTATCCTTTTTGTAAGACATATCTCTTTCTTTAATGATTGAAGGATTGAGTGATTGAATGATTGAATGACAGTTACCCATCATTCGCTCATTCACTCATTCTTTCATTCAATTAGTCTAACGTAATATCTAAACCTAAACCGCGTAACTCATGTACCAATACGTTAAACGATTCCGGTACACCTGGAGTTGGCAGGTTTTCACCTTTAACAATGGCTTCGTAAGTTTTGGCCCTTCCGATCACATCATCCGATTTAACGGTTAAGATCTCCTGAAGAATATTAGCAGCACCGAATGCCTCTAATGCCCAAACCTCCATCTCACCAAAACGCTGACCACCAAACTGAGCTTTACCACCCAATGGCTGTTGTGTAATTAATGAATATGGTCCGATTGAACGGGCGTGCATCTTATCATCAACCATGTGACCAAGTTTCAGCATATAAATAATACCTACTGTGGTCGTCTGATCGAAGCGCTCACCTGTTAAACCATTGTATAAGTAGGTTTTTCCGGAAGCCGGAACACCTGCTTTAGCGATCCACTCTTCTACTTCATCATGGGTTGCACCATCAAAAATCGGCGTAGCAAATTTCACACCCAATTCCTGACCAGCCCATGCCAGAATAGTTTCATAAATCTGACCCAAGTTCATACGTGAAGGTACACCCAGTGGGTTCAACACAATATCAACCGGTGTACCATCGGCCAAGAAAGGCATATCCTCATCACGTACAATACGTGCAACAATACCTTTGTTACCGTGGCGACCTGCCATCTTATCACCTACTTTTAATTTACGTTTCTTAGCCACATAAACTTTTGCCATCTGTACGATTCCTGAAGGAAGCTCATCACCTACACTGATCGCAAATTTATCGCGTTTGTAAGCGCCAAGTTCTTCATTCACACGGATACCGTAGTTGTGGAGCAACATTTTAATCATCTCGTTTTTGTCATCATCAGTAGTCCATTTGTTAGGGCTAATGTGTGCAAATTCAAGATCAGCTAAAATTTTCTGTGTAAATTTCGCGCCTTTAGCCACCAATAATTCTTTGTAAATGTTGAATACACCCTGTGAGGTTTTTCCATTTACAATGGTGAATAACTTGTCAACTAATTCTGCTTTTAACTTCTCAGTGATCTGATTATAATCTTTGTCTAATTTTTCAATCGCTGATTTCTCTTCCGCTTTTGTTGTTTTCTTAGCACGGCTGAATAATTTGGTATCAATTACTACACCCTGAATGGAAGGAGGCGTTTTTAAAGATGCATCTTTCACATCACCTGCTTTATCACCAAAGATTGCACGTAGTAATTTCTCTTCCGGTGAAGGATCAGATTCACCTTTTGGCGTAATCTTACCAATTAAAATATCACCTTCTTTTACATCAGCACCAACACGGATAATACCGTTTTCATCAAGGTCTTTTGTAGCCTCTTCAGAAACGTTCGGGATATCTGGTGTTAATTCCTCTTCTCCACGTTTAGTATCACGTACTTCTAATTCAAATTCTTCAATATGCAATGAAGTGAAAACGTCATCACGAACAATACGCTCATTGATTACAATCGCATCCTCAAAGTTGAAACCTTGCCAAGGCATGAAAGCCACTTTCAGGTTTCTACCCAATGCCAATTCACCATTTTCAGTAGCATATCCTTCGCAAAGAACCTGTCCTTTAGTAACTTTCTGACCTTTCTTAACGATTGGTTTTAAGTTGATACAAGTATTCTGATTGGTTTTTTTGAACTTAATTAAACGGTAAGTTTTGCTATCGCCTTCAAATGAAACCAAACGATCATCTTCGTTACGCTCATATTTAATGGTGATTTCATTTGCATCTACATATTCTACCACACCGTCGCCTTCTGCATTGATCAGCGTTCTAGAGTCACGGGCAACGCGACCTTCCAAACCTGTACCAACAATTGGCGCTTCAGGACGTAACAATGGCACGGCCTGACGTTGCATGTTCGATCCCATCAAAGCCCTGTTCGCATCATCATGTTCTAAGAACGGAATCAACGATGCAGCAATTGAAGTAATCTGGTTAGGCGCAACATCCATCAAGTCTAATTTCTCAGGCTCAATAATCGGGAAGTCACCCTCATAACGTGCTTTAACGCGTGGTGTAATGAAGTTACCTTTATCATCATATTCTGCATTCGCCTGAGCAATGGTTTTACCATCTTCATCTTCTGCAGATAAATAAATCACGTCTGAATCTACAACTACTTTACCATCTTCAACACGTTTGTATGGTGTTTCAATGAAACCTAGGTTATTGATTTTTGCATGCACACAAAGTGATGAAATCAAACCAATGTTTGGTCCCTCCGGTGTTTCAATTGTACATAAACGACCGTAGTGCGTGTAGTGAACGTCACGTACCTCGAAACCAGCTCTTTCACGTGATAAACCACCTGGGCCTAAAGCTGATAAACGACGTTTGTGTGTAATCTCTGCCAATGGATTCGTTTGATCCATGAACTGAGATAACTGATTGGTACCAAAGAAAGAGTTGATTACTGATGATAACGTACGGGCGTTAATCAAATCAGTTGGTGTAAAAACCTCGTTATCGCGAATGTTCATCCGCTCACGGATGGTTCTGGCCATACGAGCTAAACCAACACCGAACTGTGCGTACAACTGCTCACCTACCGTACGTACACGACGGTTAGATAAGTGGTCAATATCATCCACTTCTTCTTTAGAGTTGATCAGTTTGATCAGGTATTTAACAATTGCGATAATATCCGCTTTTGTTAATACTTTTACATCATCAGGAGTATTCATTTTCAATTTACGGTTGATGCGGTAACGACCAACATCTCCTAAATCGTAACGTTTATCCGAGAAGAATAAACGGTCAATGATACCACGTGCAGTTTCCTCATCAGGTGGTTCTGCGTTACGCAAAGCACGATAGATGTTTTCTACAGCCTCTTTTTCTGAGTTTGATGTATCCTTTTGTAATGTATTATAAATAATGGTATAATCGGCCTGGCTGGCACCATCTTCCTTAGAAAGGATAATGGTTTTTACACCCGCTTCAATTACCATATCAATGTGTTCGTCTTCAAGAACGGTTTCTCTTTCGAGAATCACTTCATTACGGTCGATAGAAACTACCTCACCTGTATCTTCATCTACAAAATCTTCGACCCATTTCTTTAAAACTCTAGCAGCCAGTTTACGACCAATATATTTCTTTAAACCTGATTTACTAACTTTTACTTCGTCAGCAAGATCAAAAAGTTCTAAGATGTCTTTATCAGAATCGTAACCGATGGCACGTAATAAAGTGGTAACCGGGAATTTTTTCTTACGATCGATATAAGCATACATCACGTTATTTACGTCTGTAGCAAACTCGATCCATGAACCTTTAAAAGGAATTACACGTGCAGAATACAATTTGGTTCCGTTAGTGTGACGGCTTTGGCCGAAAAACACACCAGGAGAACGGTGTAATTGCGAAACGATTACACGTTCAGCACCGTTAATCACAAATGTACCTTTTGGTGTCATATACGGGATGGTACCTAAATACACATCCTGGATAATGGTTTCAAAGTCTTCATGTTCAACATCGTTACAAGAAAGCTTTAGCTTTGCTTTTAATGGAACATTGTAGGTTAATCCACGCTCAATACACTCGTGTATATCGTAACGTGGCGGATCAACAAAATAATCAAGAAATTCTAATACGAAGATATTTCTTGAATCTGTTATTGGAAAGTTCTCAGCAAACACTTTAAACAAACCTTCGCTAGAGCGATCGTCTGATGTGGTATCTATCTGGAAAAATTCTCTGAATGATTGCAATTGCACATCCAGAAAATCCGGATAGTCTATAATGTGCTTACTAGTTGCAAAATTTACTCTTTGTTCGACTGTCTTTGCCAATGGACTAAAAGATTTTAGTTTAAGAATAAACTATTTGCTTGGTTCGGGTTTGAAACATTCTCATTAACCAAACAAAATGAGGTGTTTATAAACAGGTAAAGACACCGACATTTTCAGTCGGTGTCTAATACATTTTTAGCTAAGCTAAATTAAGTGATTACTTAATTTCAACTACTGCTCCAGCTTCTTCTAATTGTTTTTTAAGCGCTTCTGCTTCGTCTTTAGTAACACCAGCTTTTAATTCTTTTGGTGCGCCATCAACTAAGTCTTTTGCTTCTTTCAAACCAAGGCCAGTTAAGTCTTTTACAAGTTTAACAACTGCTAATTTAGCGCCACCAGCTTCTTTTAAGATAACATCAAAAGATGTTTTTTCTGCAGCAGCAGCAGGTGCATCACCACCAGCAGCAGGACCAGCAACTACAGCAGCAGCTGCAGGCTCGATACCATACTCGTCTTTTAAGATTTGAGCTAATTCGTTAACTTCTTTAACGGTTAAGTTTACTAATTGCTCAGCAAACGATTTTAAATCTGCCATTTTATTAAGATTTTAAATTTTTACGTAAAATAATTTTGTTTTATTTGCGAACTTAAGGTGTTCGTTAACCTTCTCTTTCCTGAAGAGTTTTAACAATTCCTGCAATTTTGCCTCCACTTGATTTAAGCGCAGATACAACATTTTTCGCTGGTGATTGTAATAATCCAATGATATCGCCAATAAGCTCTTCTCTCGATTTTAAGCTTACTAAGTTATTCAACTGGTCATCGCCAACGTATACTGATGAATCTATAAATGCTGCTTTAAGCAATGGTTTATCAGATGTTCTTCTCAAAGCTTTAATCAACTTAGCCGGAGCGTTTGCTGTTTTTGAGAATAATAATGATGATGAACCTTTAAGGGCTTCGTATATCTCAGAAGCATCGCCATCTAAACCTTCAATCGCTTTGCGGATTAAAGAGTTCTTGGCAACTTTCATGATGATATCATCTTCGAAACATTTGCGGCGGATGTTATTAATCTGCTCAACAGAAAGGCTAGAGGTATCAGCAATATAGAAATTGCCATACTCTTGCATTTGTCCTTGTAGTTCTAAAACTACTTCGTTTTTTTCTTCTCTGTTCATGATTAAATCCCCGCTACTGATTTAGTTTCAATTGCAATTCCAGGACTCATTGTAGAAGACACGTGAATGCTTTTAAAATAAGTTCCTTTTGCAGCAGATGGTTTTAATTTAGAGATCACCTGAATAATTTCAAGTGCATTCTCATAAATTTTGTCTGCTGGGAATGATACTTTTCCTATCGAGGCGTGTATGATACCCGTTTTGTCTACTTTAAAATCAATCTTACCTGCTTTAACTTCAGTTACAGCTTTACCAACATCGTTAGTTACTGTACCTGATTTTGGATTAGGCATTAAGTTCCTTGGACCTAAAACACGGCCCAATTTACCTACCTTAGCCATACAAGCTGGTGTCGTGATAATAATGTCTACATCGGTCCAACCACCTTCAATTTTAGCTACATACTCGTCTAAACCTACGAAGTCTGCGCCAGCTGCTTTTGCTTCTTCTTCCTTATCAGGAGTTACCAAAGCTAAAACACGTACAGTTTTACCTGTTCCGTGTGGTAAAGTAGCAATCCCACGTACCATTTGATTGGCTTTACGCGGATCTACACCTAAAGATACATCAATATCTACTGATGCATCGAACTTAGTGGTAGTGATTTCTTTTACCAAAGCAGCAGCAGCCTGTAAAGTATAAGCTTTACCAGCTTCTATCTTAGCATGTGCCTTTTTTTGATTTTTAGTTAATTTCGCCACTGTTGTAAACTGTTTTTTAATTAATTGTTCCAGGGTGCGTCACCAGAAACGGTGATTCCCATACTGCGTGCTGTTCCAGCAACCATACTCATTGCAGATTCGATTGTAAATGCATTTAAATCAGGCATTTTATCTTCAGCAATAACTTTAATCTGGTCCCAGGTCACCGACCCAACTTTCTTACGGTTAGGCTCAGCAGAACCACTCTGTAATTTAGTAGCATCTTTTAACTGGATAGCTACCGGAGGGGTTTTGATGATGAAATCGAATGACTTATCAGCATAAACAGTAATTACAACTGGCAATACTTTACCTGCTTTATCTTGGGTACGAGCGTTGTACTGTTTGCAAAACTCCATAATGTTCACCCCTTTAGCACCTAATGCAGGTCCTACTGGTGGCGATGGATTTGCCGCTCCGCCTTTGATCTGTAATTTGATCATTGCACTGACTTCTTTTGCCATTTTGTGTTTTTTGTTTATTTAAAACTCAATGTTAAATATTGGAAGCATGTAACATTTAATTCCTTCAAGCTCCTATAAAGCTTAAAGGACTGCAAAGATATGGATAATCTTGCAGTCATACAATAGATTAAGTAAAATAATATTTTAATTCTTAGATAGTTCTTTCATTTATTCCAATAACCTCAAAACCACTGTCTTCCTTCTTTTTTATTCTCAATTGAAAATCGTGTCCTGTTGATCTGAAAATAATCTCTATGTATATTAACCCATTCTTAAGTTCTAATTGTATCACCTCTGTAAATGGAATAGGGTTATAAATATTTTTTCTACTTAAAATATCCATGATTTTAGTACCCTCAGGCAGCATGACACACCCTTTTCCATTGACTACTATTTTAACATCTTTATTAAATCCTTTAGGTTGAATAAGTTGTAAAGGCTGACTATAATATTCTTTTGGTAAGACATTCTGTTTTAAAATGTGATTTAGTGCTACATTTAGTATTAAAACTGAATCTCTATTATTTATGCTTTTCGTTTCATACCTCTTACATGAACAGTAAAGAATTATGGTTATTAGGCAAAAACAAATATCTAATATGATTATTTTTCTCATTTTTTATAAAGTCTAAATCTATAATTATAAGGAGCCGCTCCATCGTTTTCAATTATTAAACCAAAAGCAGACTGTTCAAAGCCATAACCATATTCATAATTACGATCTAATCCATTCGCAGCACGCGACTGATGCACAAATTCATGCAAAGCAGTAACTGCAAGTAAAAAACCTGTCGCTTCCTGTGTTTCAAGTAAATTAGCAGTTTCTAAACCTCTTACCCAACTTGCATCAATATTTATCACATCAGGATTTTCTGCTCTATCAAAATAACCATATTTCCCTGTCAATTCTTTAACAGTAATTGTTGGGCCTTGACCAAATTTTACTTTTTCTAATATTTGTTCCCGATTATAGCCTGACCACTTTATTAAAGCATCCATAACTTTTTTATCATTAGCTACAAAACTTTCTAGTCTCTTTATTAAATCAGTAAATTTAGGATATTTATCCTGTGTTGATTTATCTATAATAAAATTACCTACACTACTTGTATTACCAGTACCTCCTCCTGGCCCAGGAGGTACTACGGGAAATGGATTCCAAGTGGGATCAGGATTTCCAGGGGCAGTTATAATTACATCATTTAAAGGAATTCCATTATGACAGTTATTACAGTAAGAAATTCCTTTCCAACCGCCTAAACTAATCTTATTATCACGAATACCTCCGTTCAATGACATTAGTCTACCATTTTTACCCGAAACATTAAATGTAGAGATTCCAAACTTGCCTGTCGAGTAAATCTGGACTAAACTATCTGGCCTAGTTTTTATTATTCCAACAATATTATCATAATTGAGTATAGCCGTAGCAATACGAACAAAAGCACTTATATTATTATCTGAATCAACACTGTAATAATAATATGAATTTACTCCAATACTTTCATTATTAAATGAAAATATATAAATTTTGCTGTAAGCATTTTCTACTAACCGGTAATTGTTCCAGTCTACAATTGCTAAATAATCTTTTCTGTGATGCAAATTTTTAAATTCCTTTAAAAATTTTGCTTTTGAATTTCTGATAATTTCTTCTTTATAATTTTCATCCTTTTTACATCCATAAAAAGCAAAACAAATTATAATTAAAACTATTCTAAAGCTTAAATAATGTCTATGCATATTTTTCTTTCAAAATTATCATTTTTATTTAATCTAAATAAAAATAAATAACTCTAATTACATAAAAAAACCTCCGAAAATAAATCCGGAGGTTTAATTTTTTTATATCGTAAATCTTATTATTCTTTTTCTACCTGCATATAGTTAAGTTCCAGTGGCGTTTTACGACCAAAAATCTTAACCATCACTTTTAATTTTTTCTTCTCTTCGTTCACTTCTTCAATCACACCAGAGAAACCGTTAAATGGTCCATCCATAACTTTAATACCTTCACCAACATAATAAGGAACATTCATGGTTTCACCCTGTTCGCTCATTTCATCAACCACCCCTAAAATACGGTTTACTTCTGCCTGGCGCATTGGGATTGGGTTACCAGCTTTATCACCTAAGAAACCAATCACACTATTAATCCCTTTAATGATGTGCTCTAACTCGCCATCTAATGTTGCTTCGATTAAAACATAACCAGGATAAAAGTTACGTTCTTTGGCAATCTTTTTCCCATCCTTCATCTGGTAATATTTCTCCATAGGGATTAACACCTGTGGAACCAAATGAGAGAAACCTAAACGGCTGATCTCAGCATCAATGTATTGTTTTACCTTCTTTTCTTTACCGCTAACCGCCCTTACAACGTACCACTTTAGATCGCTCATTAGTAAATATTAATTAGAAAGTGATTTATAAAAAGTATCTAACACAAAGGTAGATCCCTTATCCATTGCAAAAATAACCAATGCAATGATTAGAGAAGCTACTAAAACAAGAATCGCAGAGCTTTGCAACTCGCCCCAGGTAGGCCATGTAACCTTACTGGTCATTTCATCGTATGATTCTTTTATAAACTCAACTACTTTAGCCATATCAAATTATTGAATGAGAGAATGAGTAAATGAGTGAATGATATTGTCTTGAAAGCTGTCCTTCAAATTCAATCATTCACTCATTCTAGAACTCAATCATTATGTTAAGCACGGGAACAAGGATTCGAACCCTGATCAAAGGTTTTGGAGACCTCTATTCTACCGTTGAACTATTCCCGTGTGTATAAAAAAGAGCTAGCCTTAACTAGCTCTTTTTATATTATTGTTAGCTTAAATTAAGCTAAGATTTCAGTTACCTGACCAGCACCTACTGTTCTACCACCTTCACGGATAGCGAAACGTAGACCTTTTTCCATTGCAATCGCGTTAATTAATTTAACTGTGATTGTAACGTTATCACCTGGCATTACCATTTCAGTTCCTTCAGCTAGTGAAATCTCACCAGTTACGTCTGTGGTACGGAAATAGAATTGAGGACGATATTTGTTGAAGAATGGCGTGTGACGACCACCTTCTGCTTTTGATAATACATAGATCTCAGCTTTGAAATCAGTGTGAGGAGTTACTGAACCTGGTTTACAGATTACCATACCACGACGGATATCAGTTTTCTCAATACCACGTAATAATAAACCTACGTTATCACCAGCTTCACCGTAATCTAAAATTTTACGGAACATCTCTACACCAGTTACGGTAGATTTTAAGTTCTCAGCACCCATACCTAAGATCTCAACCGGATCTCCGGAGTTGATTACACCACGCTCAATACGACCAGTAGCAACAGTACCACGACCAGTAATTGAGAATACATCTTCAACAGGCATTAAGAAAGGAAGATCAGTTAAACGTGGAGGAATTGGAATGTAGCTATCAACTGCAGCCATTAATTCCATAATTTTTTCCACCCATTTAGCATCACCGTTTAATCCACCTAATGCAGAACCTTGGATTACAGGAATGTCATCTCCAGGGAAATCGTAGAATGATAATAATTCACGAACTTCCATTTCAACTAATTCTAATAATTCAGGATCATCAACCATATCCACTTTATTCATGAATACAACTAATGAAGGAACACCTACCTGACGAGCCAATAAGATGTGCTCGCGGGTTTGTGGCATTGGACCATCAGTAGCAGCAACAACGATAATTGCACCGTCCATTTGAGCAGCACCTGTAACCATGTTTTTCACGTAATCCGCGTGACCTGGACAGTCAACGTGTGCATAGTGACGGTTAGCTGTTGAATACTCAACGTGAGCTGTATTGATTGTAATACCTCTTTCTTTTTCCTCTGGAGCAGAGTCAATTGAATCGAATGAACGTGCCTCAGATAAACCTGCATCAGCCAAAACTTTTGTAATAGCTGCTGTTAAAGTTGTTTTACCGTGATCGACGTGACCGATTGTACCGATGTTTAAGTGCGGTTTACTGCGGTCAAATTTTTCTTTTGCCATTTTATTTATAACTAATTAGTAGGTTAACTTTTTATTATTTTTATTTATTGTTTTTCCAACACAAAAAACCTTGCCTCTTCTGTATCTTTAACAGATTTAACAAAGCTTTATTATACCTGAGCCAACTATGGGAATTGAACCCATGACCTCTTCCTTACCAAGGAAGTGCTCTACCGCTGAGCTAAGTCGGCTAATTTAGTTCCCAGTTTTCAGCCGTCAGTTACAGTAACTGCAAACCGCCAATTGCCAATTGCCAACTACTCAACTTATTTAAGAGCGGAAGACGAGGTTCGAACTCGCGACCTATAGCTTGGAAGGCTATCGCTCTACCAACTGAGCTACTTCCGCTTTTTCCAAATGCTTGTATGAGTGAATGTCTCCATGAAGAACGGCAAGCATTCTATCAATCTTTCATTCAAAATTCAAACCTTTCGGTGTGGGGAGAGAAGGATTCGAACCTTCGAAATCTTGCGATAACAGAGTTACAGTCTGTCCCATTTGGCCGCTCTGGAATCTCCCCAACTTTATCTTAAAATGTAACACTTTAAAATAAAAAGAGCCTCCTATCGGAATCGAACCAATGACCTACTGATTACAAGTCAGTTGCTCTACCAGCTGAGCTAAGGAGGCTTTTAAATTTGTGCAATGATACGAAAAATCTTCATTTTTCATACTATTAACGTGTTTTTTTAAAAGTTTATCTTTTTAAAGAACTAACCCTTTTGTGATTGGCTTAACACCGTTTCCGAAAGGGAATGCAAATATACACACTTATATTTCAGTTCAAAATAAATTTGAAAAAAAATAGCGAACTTTTTAGTCCGCTATTTCTGTATTTTATGTTTTAAAGCAATACTTACTTAGTAATCAGATGCTTCGCTTTCACTTAAAATTGCTTTATGCTCACTTAATTTTGCGCGCGTTTTATCTTTGTGTTTCGTAATCTGCTTCCTCAACGACTCAATTGCCAAATCGGTAGCCTCTTCAAATGATTTACATTGTTCCTTAGCAAAGAGGGTCCCCCCCGGCACAATCAATTTAATCTCACTGATTTTATTGGCCTCGTCCTCTACATTCTCTAGCTTTAAATACACTTCTCCGCTAATAATCTGGTCAAAAAACTGATCCAGCTTGTTTGCTTTCTTCTGAATAAATGCTAACAACTTACTATCTGCACTGAAGTGGATTGATTGAACTCCGATTTTCATTTTTCCTCCTTTTTTTTATGCCTTTGGATGGGCTTGTTTATAAATTGTTTTTAATCTTTCGATTGAATTGTGTGTGTAAACCTGGGTTGCAGCTAAACTGGCATGCCCCAAAAGTTCTTTAATGGCATTTAAATCTGCTCCTGCATTTAACAGAGAAGTGGCGTAACTGTGCCGCAGAACGTGTGGACTTCTTTTCTCATGGGTGGATATGTAGTTTAGGTATGAGGTTACAATGCGGTATATTAATTTTGAATAAGCCGCAGCTCCTGTATTGGTAACGATTAAGTTTGACAAATTGTTATCAAAATCCTGTAACTTTTTTTGTGCTATATAGGTATTTAACTGATTAATAAGCGGTTTATTTACAGGGATAATTCTTTCTTTATTCCGTTTACCCAACACTTTAATTGTACCTGTATAAACATCCAAATCTGTTTCTTTCAGTGATAGGAGTTCAGACAAACGAATCCCCGTGCCAAAAAGTAGCTCTATCACAAGGTGATCCCTTAAAGAAGGAAAGCTTTCATCAAAATAATGTTCAGAGTCCAGCAGCTGATCCATTTTCAGCGCATCAACAAAAACAGGAAGCCGCTTTGGGATTTTCGGCGCTTTTAGCAGCAGCGTGGGATTTTGTTCCAGCTTCCCCTCCCTTACCAAAAACTTATAAAAACTTTTCAGGGCCGATATTTTTCTGTTAATGGTGGTTTCTGATCTCTTCTCTTCCATTAACTCCACCATGAAGCTCCGGAGATGACTATATTTTATTTCAGGAACCGTTAACTGGTATGTGATGCTGATATAAGATTCAAACTGTTTGAGATCAGCCAGGTAGGAAGAAACGGTATGCTTGGAATAACGTTTCTCGTGGGTTAAATATGTAATAAAACTATCTATAAACATTCCACATCATTTAGGCCTATAAATATGAAGTTACAAATTGTTTTGATATAAAGAAATGATTAATGAATTGTTTAGATAAGATGATGAATAAGGCCATAAAACAAAAAAAGCCTTTTGATGCAACATCAAAAGGCTCTTACAAAAATATCTTGAACAACTATGAAGTTGTGTCTTGATTCATATTCTGAATGTAAACAGCATGTTTAATTTCAGTACGACGGGCAACAGATTTCTTCTCGTATGCCTGGCGACTACGCAGTTCTCTCAATACACCAGTTTTTTCAAACTTTTTCTTGAAACGTTTTAGGGCTTTATCTAATGATTCGCCGTCTTTAATGTTGATAATGATCATAACGCTGAAATACCTCCTCTCGTGGTCTTTTAATTTCCCCTACCTATCGGGGTTGCAAATGTAAGTAATTATTTGATAATGAGGAAAATTTTTGATCACATTTTATTTCTTTTTAGCCAGTGATTTATTCCCTTGTTTCACTACATTTATTTATACATACATGATATATATGACAACAGGTAAAAAAGTGATCGCTATTGTTGGGGTTCTGCTGGTAATTGTAATTGCAGCCATTTGCTACTATCGCTATTTTTTCGTTTTTGGAGAAGGCGTGAAGGCAGGTGAGCTAAACTATGTAGTTAAAAAAGGTTACCTCTTTAAAACGTATGAAGGAAAACTCATCCAGAGCGGCATCCGGTCCAAACAGATGGGCACCCTTCAAAACAATGAATTTGAGTTCTCCATATCAAACGATGAAATCGCGAACCAGATGATGGCCAATAGCGGCAAGTTTTATGAACTGCACTATAAAGAATATAAAAACACATTGCCTTGGCGAGGTTTCAGTGTATATGTCGTTGATCGAATCATCTCTTCCAAAGAGATGCCGCAATAGTCTTTAGTCTTTAGTCTTTAGTCTTTAGTCTTTAGTCTTTAGTCTTTAGTCCAAAACATGATGAAGGCAACTTGGTTTTAGAAAAACAAAAAATCCGGAGGTAATTAAACCGTCCGGATTAGGTATTATATATTTGGTCTTTTTATTAATAAGGTTTAAAGCGTAAGGCTTAGGGATAAGGTTCAACACTATATGGCCCTAAACCTTCTACCTTCAAACCCTCTACCTCGATAATATTTCCCTGGCGATCACAATCTTCTGAATTTCTGACGTGCCCTCGCCTATCGTACATAATTTACTGTCGCGATAAAATTTCTCTACCGGAAAATCTTTTGTATAGCCGTAACCACCAAAAATCTGTACCGCCTCTGTTGCCACTCTTACCGAAACTTCTGAGGCAAAATATTTCGCCATCGCCGATTCCTTTGTCATGGGTAAATGCCTGTTCTTTAAATCTGCTGCCTGCCGGATCAATAACTCGGCTGCTTCAATCTCTGTAGCCATATCAGCAAGTTTAAAACTAATCGCCTGAAAGCTGGAGATCGGCTGACCAAATTGCTGACGTTGCTTGGAGTAATCTACGGCCGCATCAAAAGCACCTTTTGCAATTCCTAAAGCCAATGCTGCAATAGATATTCTTCCGCCGTCTAAAACTTTCATGGCTTGTTTAAAACCTTCCCCCACATGACCTAAAAGATTGGCTTTAGGCACCCTGCAGTTATCAAAAATCATTTCTGTGGTTTCTGATGCCCGCATGCCCAGTTTGTTTTCTTTTTTCCCGGCAGAAAAACCCGGTGTACCACGCTCCACTGCAATGGCGGAAATTCCTTTTGAACTTCCCTGCTCACCCGTTCTCACCATCACCACCGCAATATCTCCGCTTTTTCCATGGGTAATCCAGTTTTTCGCACCATTTATAATGTAATCGTCACCATCTTCTACGGCAGTAGTCATCATTCGTAAAGCATCAGAACCCGTGTTGGCCTCGGTTAGCCCCCAGGCACCAATCCATTCAGCGGTAGCCAATTTTGGCAGCCACTTTTGTTTCTGTTCTTCATTTGCAAAAGCCATAATATGACCGGTACAAAGTGAATTATGTGCCGCCAATGATAAACCGATAGAACCACAAACCCTGGCCACCTCTACAATCACATCTACATATTCCTGGTAGCCCAAACCTGAACCACCGTATTCTTCCGGAACCAAAACGCCCATTAACCCTAAATCGCCAAGCTGTTTAAAAAGCGCTACGGGAAAGTGTTGCGCTTCATCCCATTCCATAATATTTGGGCGAATATTCTTCTCTGCAAAATCGCGAACCATCGCCTTCACACTTTGCTGCGTTTCTGTCTCTGAAAAATTAAAGCTTACACTCATTGAGTTTATATTTAAGTTAGTTTACAGCAATGATAAACAAATATCTGATGGTTAAATACCATTAAATATTTGTGCTGTTACATAATGAAATGGTATTTAGTACAATTTGTTTATTGATGAATTTTAAAGCTTGAAATTAAGCGGAAAAGTTTTTTTAATTATTTTACAACCCGGGCTAAATAAGCTGATAAATCCAGGGTTCAGGTAAATAAAATCTGAAACCTGCTTTTTGGTTTTACAGGATTTTAATCCCCAAAATTCAAAAAATTAAAAGGATAGATAAGGTGTGATCTGATCAATTACCTTTTGATTCAGAATCGCAATCTTTTTTAAATCGGAGATATCAGCATAGTCGCCATGTTGTTTTCGGTATTGAATGATGGCATTAATCTGCCTATAGGAAAGGTATGGATTTGTTTTTAAGTCGTTAAATTGTGCAGTATTGATATTGACCACTTTTAAAGCAATACGGCTTAATGAAACCTGATCTTTAATTTCATTGTATTTAATAGAATCCAGGCCGTATATTTCCAGAAGCTGTTCCTTTTTATGGAAACCGCCCAATCGTTCCCGATACTTTAAAATCCGCGTGGCAAATACGCCACCTATCCCCTTAATCTCATCCAGTTGGGCCGAATCAGCCGTATTGATATCAATAATTTGTAATGGCTTTTTCACGTATACCTTTCTTTCATCAACCATATTCTTTTGCAAATCAGCAACAGCATTCTTTTTTATCTGAACGAAGGGAAGGAGTTTGGCATATCGTTCCGGCGAAATGACATACATTTTCTGTAAATCTTCCGGTTTGTAAAACTTCCCGCCCTTTTGGGTATAATTAACAATAGATTTCGCCTGTTTCAGCGACAAACCTAAGCTTTGCCAACCATCCGTACTTAGTGTATTCGGATCAAAATTAAAGAGGTTTTCCTTTCGTTTTTTCCATTCAACACCATTCGCATATTTACCGGCATCAATTTTTTTGTCTTCGGTTAGTTTAATTTTCTGAAGCTGTGCAAGCAGGCCGGGATGATCTTTTTCAACCGGTTTAAAATAATCATATATATAAGGTATGCTTTTAATAAGGCATAAAATTAACAGCAAAAAAAGCAATCCGTTAAATTCGCTTTTACTAAAACCGAAATACTTATTCAGCCAAATTCTCATGATGATTGATGTTATGACATTTTTATTTGAATATAAATCTTATTTTTGGGATCGCAAAACAATTTGGATTTTGCCTGTCAACTACCTATATTTTATATGAAGATCATAACTACATCTGAGTTTGCCAAAGCAACTAAGATCGATAAGCTCGGTGTGCCGGGTTTAGCAGGCTTAATGATGGAACTCATGAAACTGAATGACATTAACGATGTTTTTGCTCAAAATCAACATTTTAAAGGACTAGAATTTGTAGATAAAATATTGGAAACTATTGGTGTGGCCATTGAGTTTGATGAAGATGACTTAAACTGCATTCCAAAAACAGGACCATTTATTGCCATTGCCAATCACCCTTATGGCGGTGTGGAAGGACTTGCACTCGTTAAATTGTTATGTACCGTTCGGCCTGATGCAAAGGTTATGGTTAATTTTATTTTAAAAAAGATCCCCAATCTCGATGAATTTTTCGTTGCGGTTAATCCTTTCGAAAATGTACAGCATTCATCAAGTATCAGCGGACTAAAAACCACTTTTGATTTACTGAGAAGCGGCACACCAATCGGCATTTTTCCTGCCGGCGAAGTATCAACTTTTAAACTGGATGCCCAGCAGGTTACCGATAGAATGTGGCATCCTGTGGTTGGAAAACTGATTGCGAAAGCAAAGGTTCCGGTTGTTCCCATCTATTTTCATGGCAATAACGGTGTCCTATTTAATATCCTGAGTTTCATTCATCCTACTTTAAGAACAGCGAAGCTCCCATCAGAATTTTTAAATAAACAAGGTTTAACCATTAAGGTGAGAATCGGAAAACCAATTGCGCCGGCTGAAGTATCACATATGAACAGCAGCAATAAGTTGATGGATTTTTTAAGGGCCCGTACTTATGCACTGGGCATCGGGTTGGATACCGAAAAGAAACTTTTTAATCCGCTCAACCTTTTTAAAATTAGAAAGAAACCTGCTGAAGTGATCGAAGAAACTTCCAGGGTTTTAATTAAAGCCGAAGTGGAAACACTTGAGGATTTTAAAGTATGGACTGAAAAAAATTATGAAGTTTATATTGTGCCTACGCTTAAAATCCCCAATATTTTAAGGGAAATCGGGCGTTTAAGGGAAATCACTTTCCGCGAAGTTGGAGAAGGGACAAACAAAAAAATAGATCTCGATAACTATGATATCTATTACAATCACTTATTTATCTGGGACCGCGATTTAGAAAATATTGTTGGTGCCTATCGTATTGGCAAAGGCGATGAGATTTTAGAAAGCATGGGTCGCCGGGGTTTTTACCTTTCTGAGCTTTTTAAAATAAAAGATCAGTTTTATCCCATGCTGAAACAGGGTATTGAACTGGGCAGATCCTGGATCAGAAAAGAATATCAGGGCAAACCCCTGCCCCTCTTTTTGTTATGGAAGGGGATTTTAAAATACCTGCTGGATAATCCGCAATACCGTTATATGTTTGGTCCGGTAAGTATCAGCAACAACTTTTCTAAATTTAGTAAAGCTTTGATTGTGGATTACATTACTAAAAATCATTTCGATTATGAAATGGCCAAATATGTAAAACCACGGAATAAATTTAAAGCAGATCTTTTACCCATTTCTACAGACACTTTGGTGGATAGCAGCGAATCTTTTAAAGACCTGGATAGTATAATTGGCGACATTGAAAATTCACACATTAAAATTCCGGTTTTGTTAAGGCAATACATGAATTTAAATGCAAAAATTATCTCCTTTAATATTGATCCTAAATTTTCAGATTGTTTAGATGGCTTCCTGGTAGTTGATACCCATAACATCCCACCCGAGATGATTGAAAAACTTGGAAAGAATTTATAAAATAAAAAACCCAGACATCCATCTGGGTTTTTTATTATCAACTAACCTAAACTTTATAAATACTAACCAAATATTTATATCACAAAAGTATAGCTGGCTTGTTAAATTGGTATTAATGAAATGTTATTTATTAAATATGCTGTATTAATTTCTTATCAAAGAATTAACTTGATCACCCCACTTATTCTCCTATCTTTAATCACGCTGCATGAGCTAGATTAAACCAGTTATTAATCAGTATAACGGGTTCCTTTTCCTCTATATGGCTCAAATTAAAAATCATTTTTATAGATCTGGTTTTCAAATTGAATAAACTTTGAACTGTAATTTATGAACGTAATTTCAAAAGAAAATTTCGCTAAGGCAACCGGCATTTGCAATGTTCCTATTCCGGGTCTTGCTTCCTTTTTAATGCGGTTTTTGAAAATTAATAATTTCAATGGAATGATCAGGGATGCAAATTCTTTAGAAGGAGAAAAATTTGCTAAACATATTCTAAATGTTTTAGGGGTAAGCATTCAAATGAGTGACGAAGATTTAGCGCATATCCCAAAGGATGGTGCTTTTATCGCTATTGCAAACCATCCATATGGTGCGATAGAATCTTTAGCCTTATTAAGTACCCTTGCCAATCATCGCCCTGACACTATGTTTATGGGTAATTTTTTGCTAAAGAAAATACCTAATCTGGAAAAATGTATCATCGCTGTTAATCCATTTGAAAAAGTGCAGGATTCATCAAGTATCAGCGGATTAAAAATAACGTTGAAAGTGCTGAAAGATGGAAGTCCGGTGGCTATTTTTCCAGCAGGTGAAGTTTCTTCGTATAAATTCAGAAAAAATCAAATTACAGACAAGGAATGGCATCCGGTAGTAGGCAAAATTATTTCGAAGGCAAATGTTCCTGTTTTACCGATCTATTTTCATGGTAATAATGGAATTTTCTTTAGCTTGTTGAAATTAATCCATCCATCATTACAAACAGCTAAACTCATCTCTGAATTATTTAATAAAAACGGACATCAATTAAAAATCAGTATCGGTAAACCAATTAAACTCATTGATATTGATTATAAAAATTGCAATCATTCATTATTAAAATACCTTAGAAACAGCCTTTATTCCTTAAAAGGGAATAAATAAATGCTTGAACTATTCCTGTATTAATTTCTTATTAAGTTCGCCTAACAGTTTAACATAAAGAAATTGTTGCTTTTAGGTTAATTATATGTAAATTCAATATAACCAAATATGGAGCGGTTTGAAAAGCGGGATATCAACATATTTTATAAAGACCTTTTTGTTCATTTGCCTTGCGATGAATCTCGTTACGGTAAAGGGACAAAACTATTCTTTCGATTTTTATGAGGGCACCTTTAATTTCAATGCCGATTCTTCTTTATCTGTACCCGTTTCTGAAATGGCTTCAGCAGGCGAAGTAAAGCAGTTTTACGCCAGGATAGCTACAGCCCATTATGATGATTTAATTTCTAATCTTAAATCTTACCAGGAAAAACATCACCTGAATGACTGGATTTATTACCAGCTCATCCGTAAAGTGGCTGAGCAAATCAGTCCTAAATCAGAGAACTATTTTCGTTATACATTATATAAATGGTTTATTTTAAATAAATGTGGTTATGACGCCCGGTTGGCTACAGGAAATAATCAGGTAATATTTTATATCAGGAATGAGGAAGACATCAGTGACATTCCTTTTTTTATGATCGACCGTAAAAAATATATGTGTTTAAACTATCATGATTATGGGAAATTGTTTAAACAGGCTGATGCCTATAAACCAATAGATATTGCAATCCCTGGAGCAAAAAATCAGTTTTCATATAAAGTAACCCGGATGCCTGATTTCAAGCCGGAAGGTTATGAGGATAAGAACATCGAATTTAGTTACAGGCAAAAAAATTATCACTTTAAATTAAAAGTAAACAAAGAAGTACAAAACATTTTCAAGAATTACCCCGTCGTAGATTTTGAAAGTTACTTTAACATCCCGTTAAGCAGAGAAACCTATAGTTCTTTAATTCCTACTTTAAAGGAAAACCTAAAGAAAATGGATCAAAAAAACGGCATCGATTACCTGATGCGTTTTACCCGTTATGCATTTTTATATGAAGATGACGGAGAAAATTTAGGAAAGGAGAAACGCAATGCCCCTGAACAAACCCTGCTAAGTCAATACAGTGATTGTGATGACCGGGCTGCCCTTTTCTTTTACCTGGTTAAAGAGATCTATAACTTACCCATGGTGGCCGTACTTTATCCTGAACATTTAACCATTGCTGTAAACCTGGATAAGCCTGTGGGCAATACCCTTTACTATAATGGCCGGCAGTATTCATTTTGTGAACCTACACCGCAAATTCGGGATTTAAAAATCGGACAGATTTCCTCCAGTCTGAAGCATAGCAAATATGAAATTGTATATGCTTATGAACCAAAAAGAACTGCTAATTAAGCAGACCAACATAAAATTAACTTTAATTTTATGTTAACTCAAAGTTATCTTATTACTAAGAAGACTGAACTGTTCGCCTTTTAATCTACTTTAGCCCTTACTTAAATTAATTGCAATGTCGGCTATTATATATAACATACTAAAAGAGTTTTTTGTCCTCATCCATGAACATCCGGTTAAGGCAAGAATTATGTCACCAGTGAATGATGAAAATAGCTTTACTTTTCAAATCAGTTTGCATTTTAAAAACAATAGTAGTGCAGATGCAAATATTCCAAATTCTACATTTACCTCGTATGCCACTGCCGAAAGGCATTTATTAGGATATTTAGACGCCTTTCAAAATACGATGGATTTAGGTGGCAGTATCGCTGAAGGGACCAAGTTTTAATTATTTTTTCGCATTTTCTTGTATTAATGCTGAGCCGATAAATGGTTTTCAGTAATCTTTAGTAAATATTTTACATGTTAACTTCAGCTGGTTTTGTTAACATAATCATAATGTTAATTTAACTTAGCGATATTTTATCTTTGCATAAATCCTAATTAAGTTAAATGAAAAAGCACAAATCTAAGTCGAAGAATATTTCGGCAAACAAGAAAGTACGTAAAGAAATAGAAACTAAACTAACAACTGCATTTAACGAGGTTCTGGCGCAGTTTGGAAAGGCAAAGAAAACGGAGCAGGTAATAGAGAAATTCGCCAAACGTCTTTCAAAAAAAATCAACCTGAAACCTGCAGATGATTCGATCGAACCATTTATAAAAGAAGAAGTAGATGTTGTAGTGAAAGAAAAAGCGGTTAAGCCCGCCATAGCAAAAAAAATAAAAACGCCGGTAGTGGAAGCGCCGGAATTAAAAGCATAAAAAATGCCCTGCTGGTTTTAATCAGCAGGGCATTTTTGTTTATAATCAGCTATTAGAAACTATATCTCAATCCCAGTTGCATCTGATAACGTGATGCAAAAAAGTCTCTCGAATAAGAAGTAACGTTCCCCTTATTAAATGTGTAACTAGGATAAGTAGTTGCATTACCTGCAGAAATTACTTTTCCAGCAGCATCTTTCTCAAGAGATAATCCAACATTCGCCATTGAATTGAATGTATTCGGAGAGAAATACTGGATACCCCAATTCTTATTTACCAGATTGGTTAAGTTCACAATATCATAAGTTAAGGTTAAAACATGAGGATGTTTTCCTTGTGCGACCTGAATATCCTGAGAGAATCTGAAATCAGCCTGAACGTTCCATGGTGTACGTGCACCGTTACGCTCTGTGAACTGGCCCCTGCGGGTACTCAGATATTTATCTCCGTCTATGTATGCATCAAATGCTGCTGCCTGTGCCTGATTGGCTGAAGAAAAGAATTTCGAAGTTTCACCAACAGCCGGGATATAAACTAAACCAACTGTTTGTCCAGTATTATTTACCGTAGCATTTACAAATCCTAAAGAATAAGGAGCACCGGACTGTGCACTAAAGAAGATGGAGAAGTTACTTACATACTTATTGTTTTTAGCCCAGTCTAACCTGTAATTTAAGGTTGAAATAATCCGGTTACGTACATCAAAGTTAGAATAAGCCAAACCTGGGTTATTCGGACTTAAGGCCTGATTTAACTGCCAGTTAGATTCCATGGAGTTACGGATACCGTTGGCAATATCTTTAGACTGACCATAAGTGTAGGCAACCATTACATCTAAACCAAAAGGTAAAGATTTACTTACCTGACCAGTTAAGGAATATTTATATCCTTTATCGGTATTTGACAATAGATAAGCGTTTGTATATTTTGAATTAATTTTTGCTCCGGAATAAATGGGCTGCTGGTGCTGTGTATCATAAGCCATATAAGTTGGATTATCTACATAGTTAATTTGCTGGAAAGCAACATCCTGAATAACCTTGCTGTAAATACCCTCTACAGTAAACTTCCAGTTATCCTGGGTTTTGAAATCAAAGGCTAAGTTAGTTCTCCAGGCCTTAGGCATTTTGAAATTATTATCCACTAAATCAACCTGAGTTGCACCATTGGCATCATTGATATTTACACCCTGCTTGGCTGCATATCCGGCTTCGCCGTTTCCGTTTAAAGCATCTTTAATCGGATCACTACCTGCAACCTGGGTTACAGATTTATTTCCGCTTGCAGGTTTAAGATCATAAGCACCATAATTTACACCATTATTGTAATAAGCGTAACCTAACCAGGCAAAAGGTACACGACTGGTAAATAAACCACTACCACCGCGTACAATCAAGCTTTGATCACCCAATGCATCGAAATTAAAACCTAATCTTGGTGAAATCTGAATTTTGTTTAGAAACTTGTTATTAATGGCTGAGGGTTGCGTATAAGTATAGGTTGTACCATAATTTGGATCAACTGGTGAGTTGGTCGTTTTATTACTCAAAGTTGGCATGGTTGGTAAATCAGCCATATCGAAACGCAAACCTAAGGTAAGTTTAAATTTATCACTTAAACGCATTTCATCCTGTCCGTAAGCGCTATAAAGATTAACATTGAATTTAGCAGTCGGATTGGCAATAATATTATCGCGTGAGTTATCAGCATAATCAAAGCTGGTACGAACCCTTTTCGGTCTGTTATTCAGAAAGTCGTCAACCGTATCATAAGCTACCCTACCATTCCATGCATTCACAAAACCGTAGTTTATTTTATAAAATTCATTGTGCGTACCTACCGTAAAATTATGGATGCCTTTGCTGAATGAATAGTTATCCGTTAACTCAAAAGTATTTTGTTTCATATTAAAAATACTTGCTTCTCTATCTGTACCCAGGAAAATAGTACCACCACTAGAGCCAATCTCAATTTGTGGAATAGCAGGATCAGAAAGAGGTGTACGGAAATCGTGTACAGTTGAATAACCTAAAATCAGGTTATTGGTAGCAGAATTGTTAAACCTTGTTTTTAAATCAGCAACGGTTGAACTCTGATTATTGTTCTGTTTAAAATCAATTCCTCCAAACCTGAAGTTAGACTGATCTCTTTCTAAATTGGTTGCCTTTGAAACGATGGTATTGTTTCTGATGGTCAACTGTGTACTCTCACTGATGTTCCAATCTAAACGATTAAAGAACTTGTTAGATTGAGAGTAAATGTTATAATCACCATAAGCACCAGCATCTAAACCATATGCATTTTTCATGCGATCTGAAATTTGTTGGGCCTGAGATAATGAAATAATACCATCAGGAGAACCTGCACCTAAAATTACCGGATCCTGACGGCGGGTAATTTCCTCATTGGTAAAAAAGAACAATTTATCTTTAATAATTGGGAAGCCTACACGGAAGCCAGTTTGATAATCGTGAAAAGCAGAAGGCTCTTTGCTGTTATCCCCTATTTTATTTCTGCCGATTAATGAAGCATTACGGCCATAACCATAAACAGATCCGGTGACATCATTTGTACCACCACGGGTTACGGCATTGATACTTCCCCCTAAAAAGTTACCTACTTTCACATCATAAGGAGATAAAAGTACAGTTACATCCTGAATCGCATCTAACGATACCGGATTGGTACGGGTACTGCTTCCCGGCATGCCCGAACTACCACTTTGTCCGCCCAGAGATGGGCTAAAACCAATGGCATCATTGTTAATCGCACCATCAATAGTGACGTTATTATACCTGAAATTGGTTCCGCCAAAGGTATTGTCTTTACTGCCTTGTGGGGTTACCCGGGTAACATCCTGTAAACTCCGGTTCATGGTTGGCATTGTTTTAATCTGACCTTCACCAATGCTAGTACCGGCACCGGATTTTGTCGGGCCTTTTTGTCCTTTTACACTCACATCAGCCAGCTGACTGCCCTGTTCCTGAATATCAATATCCAGTTTCTGATCAGCACCCAGCGCTAAATAGATATTGTCTTTCACTACCGGACTGTAACCTACATAAGTTACGGTGATTTTATAGGGACCACCGGGATTTAAGTTTCCGATGCGGTATAGCCCTGTTTCATTTGATGAAGCTTTAGAGACTGTTCCGGTAGGGACATGAACAACCACAATGGTAGCCCCCGGAATAATCCCTTTCTCATCTTTAATTTTTCCATTTAAACTGGCTGTTGTGACCTGTGCATGAGCAGCGGTAACAAACAACACTAAAATACTAAATAAAAATAGTAAACGCGATTTCATTTTCTGTTGTTTTTGTTTGGTACAAAGCAACAACAGTGATGTTAACCTAATGTTAATTAAAAATTAATTATTACGTCTTATTTAACATTAAATAAATAATTCAGAAATACATGGGACACAGTTTCTTAACACCCGATTGGGCGACCTAAAAGCGGGTTATATGAAGGACTAAAACTACTTTTGAAAGATGAAGATTTCATGAAGATTGAATTTTTCCCAAAGTATCAAAACCAAATCTCGGTTTGATAGCTTTTTATGTTGCACTTTGAACAAAAAAAGCCGAAACATGGAAGTTTCGGCTTTAAACTCAGAGCACTTGCTCTCTATTAAATAGCATTATTCATATTTATTTCTAATCCTCTTTCAGTGAGATTCTGTAATTCTAAAATATGATTTTTATTTAATTTGTTAAATAATTAAAAATAGATATTTGTCTTAATAGTTGATAATCTAAGATCAGACGTTGACTTGATTACTTATGCCCCCCTAAGTTCTTAGATCCCAACATAAACCTATAGTCGCAGTAGTGCCAATATTTATTTCATATTCCTTTACAGATTATGAGACTAATTTTATAATCTATGAAATCAATAAGGTAAACATCTATTATAACGAAATATTACTTCTTTAAAACTACTAAACGAAATTTATGGTTGGCTTAACTGTTTTTATTATGGTTACTGGTTGGGAACCGTTGCTTGGTGTTACTAAGATGGTATAGCGAATTCGGATTCCCTCAAGATCGCTAGCATTATAGTAGGTTGTTCCCATAGTATAATCCTGACGGTGCTGAACCTTAAACTGGATCGAAGTTTTAGTTCCTGTGCTAGTATTGCTACCATATGCATAGATTTCATCTCCGATAATTTCTTTTCCGTAATTTTCTGGCAAGCCATACGCTGGATCTGTTCTATCCAAAAATCGCTCTATCGTAGTTTTTTCGGAGGGAGGGCCATTGCTTTCATATCTTTGTTTGTAGGGAACAAGTACATCAATCCTGGTAACTTTGACGGTGGTCCCATCGCTTGTAACTTCTGGATTTGTTGGTGGTTGATATCCAAGCAATCCATGGTGTAAAGCAACACTGTAATCAACAATGTATTTTGGATTTGTGCTAGATGATCCAGACTCATACGTTATTACCTTTTGATTTGTTACAAATAGTTCAGGGGCTAATGAAAAATCCACTACGCCTAAGACTTTGTTGTAGCTAGGGAGGTATCCTGGCGTATTGGCATTTGCAGATCCGGGCATAGCCAAGGTTGTACTTACGATACCACTGTTACTTGTTATTGATCCAGTTAAATTTGTCTCTACTTTCAATTTTAAATCTACAACTTGTGGACTAGTAGCACTGCCTCCTAATATTGCGCTGAAAAAACCTTTTACCGCACCTGATAATCCCCCTTTCACGCCATCTTCTATAGCTTTTGTTACATCCGTTCCAAATATTTTTGATTTAGGTAATTTTAGCTTATCTATAGCTTTAAAACCAGCAACATGTATAGCCGTGTTTCCTAAATTTCCTAATAGGCTACCCAAATTAAATCCGCCAGATGTAGCTGTACCTACAGTACCGTTTAGAGTTCCGTTAGAAACTCCATTTAGGACAATTTGTGATAAATTCGTTGAAGATACATTCCAAACGAAATTTAAATTCTCATGATTTGAATTCACAATAGTTGGATCATATGCTACTTCGTATTGACAAGCATACCAAGCGCCAGTTGATAAAATTTGATAATTTTGAATTTTAGTTACAGATTTTTGAACATTTTCAGGATCAATAATTTCTTTAGAAAAATTCATTATTGAAGATGGAAATTCTCCAGATATCCCTAATCCATCACTGAAGTAAGAGGATGCATAAGGGCTTCCCGGAGGGAGATAAAGGTAAAAACGTATTATCCCTCTGTACTTATTATAAAGTGCAAAAAAATTAGGTGTGGTCAATTGTGTCGGACTAAATGTATTGTACACCAAGTTCCAGCCATCAGCCTTTTTAAAATCGAAAGCGATCTCATTGGGGAACAACTGATTACTTCCAGATGCCCATGGAACCAGAATAGGGCTTGAACCAGATGGAGTTGGCATATAATCAGCTGTTTCCCAGTCAAATACATGAGTTGGAATAACTGCCATTTTATCAGGTATCTTTAGGTTGGCAGTTGCTAAAATGGGTTTAATTTCTTTTTTGCAACCGAACATAAAGGTTGCAACTCCTAAAACAACAATCATTGTAATTTTGAGTGTTTTGCTTTTTAAATTTTCCATAGATCAATAATAGTATTAACATATTAAATCACTGTAAACATATAATTATTAATAATACATTTATTAACAATTAAGTTTACTTTTAAATAATTAATAAAATGCAAAAAGGCCAGATATCGCTATCTGGCCTTTCTAAAACTGAGCTATCAACTCTTAGTATACATTAGTTTGTGGTGTGAAATTGGCCCAGCCTGCTGTCCAATCTGTAGTGCCAAATGCACCACGGTGACTCACCACATCGAAACCAGTTAAACCTGTAAAACTCGCACCAGCTAAAAGTATCGATCCAGTATTCAATGTGAATTTTGGCGTAGCACCTAAATCAAAAATACTTCCGTCAATACCTAAATCTTCCCATTTGGCATAAGTCTCGTTTCCAAATGAAGCCGTTTTGAACCAGGCATCAATGGTTTGAGTACCAACATTAGCAGTTGATTTTGTTTCCACTCCGATTGGATTTGGGAATGTTGTCGTACCACCAGTACCGTAACCATTAGCTCCCCAACCATCTACACCCGCAAGAACATTATTTTTGAGCACCAATTCACCATTAGCTGCATTCGCAAGAGTGGTAGATCCATCTATGAACAATCCATTTGGATAGGCTGTAAATACAGAATTATAGATCTTAATTTTATTGTTTCTTCTCAAATGCATTGCATTTTGAAATTGTGTTGAAATGGTTTTAGTTCTATCTTTCTTTGGACCGATAATCGTCACGTTAGAAAACTGAGCCGACGTGAAAGGAGCAACACTTGATCCGGTACCGTCATTATCAACCTCAAAACCATTGGATCCAGACTGGTCAGCAGAGTTGGCATCGCGAATACCAACCGCGAACTGTACCGTACCGCGGAAACCAAAATCAACATCGAAATCATCATCAAGACCACGATAGGCAATTAAGTGTTTTGCATTTACCGTTCCGCCAAACCATTCAAAAGCGTCATCTAAACCATATGAACATTGTACATAATCAATCACGGTTCCGGAACCAACAGAACCCATTGTTAAAGAGTTCACCTCCTGGTTTGGATTAATTGGTGTGCCGGCATAATCAATTCTAACATACTTTAGAATTCCGGAATTATCAGTATCAACTGTTCCACCATGCCATCCTTCATAAGCACCTTCCAATTCTGCTTCGCCTCCAGATTGATTGTTGGTTGCCTTTCCACACAATACAACACCACCCCAGTCTCCCGGCTCACGCAAACCAGCAGCTCGTTCCGATGTAAAGATAATCGGTTGAGATGCTGTTCCTTCTGCAATTAGTTTATTGCCTCTTTGTACCACCAAAGTACCTTTCGTTTCCCGATCACCGATGATTGTTGTACCAGCTTCAATTGTTAAGGTAATGCCCTCAACCGCTGCTAAACCAGCTTTATTTTTAGGATCTCTCCCAACCCTCACAAAGCCATTAAGCCTGTAAATGTTATCTTTGGTCCATTTTGTGTTCGTTGTAATACTGCCGGCTGCTACTTCCACAACCGGCTTGGTAAACCCGGTAGCTGGATTAGGAGTGGTTCCACCTCCATTACCTGAATTGTATCCAGCTTCATTATATTCTATCACAGTTGTTTTTTTGCATGAACTAAAAATTAATGTTCCTGCCAAAACAAATGCCATTGCTTTAAGTCCGTTAGTACCAAATTTTGGTTTGTAGCGCTTTTTCATATTCATTTCTTGTTTTTTATGTCTTTTTATTATTGATTAAAATAATTTGTATGAAAGTGTTAATCCGAACTGACGGCCACTTTTAAATTGCGCCGTAACCTGTTCAACTGACTGATCAAAATTTCCATCTTGATTTCCGTCCTGCATCAGGGTAAAATTCTGATTCAGCAAATCATTGAAGTTTGCTTTTAAGGAGAGCTTGTTGGTAAAATTTTTAGTAACGACCAAATCCACAACATTTCTAGGCATCTCATAAATATCCCTGATCAGATCAGTACCTACAAAAGCGATGCGCTTGCCTGCCACATTGTAAAGGAGGTTAACCTGGAACTTAGATTTGATATTATTATAGAATATAGCCGCATTAAGGATATATGGCGACTGGCCTTGCATTGGACGATTATTGGATTGCCCTATTGCACTTGCACCATCAAACATTACTTTACTATTGATGTAAGATGCATTTAATAAGACGGTCAAATCATTTAAGAACTGGCTTTCACTTAAACCTGCCAATGATTTACGCATTTCCAATTCTACGCCAACGTTTCTGACCTTTTGGGCGTTATTAAAATTGAAAGACTGCGCATTAGACCCTGGTATCGCCGTCATCTCAATCGCATCTTTAAACTTTTTATAAAAACCTGAAATACTAATCAATTCGCCTGACGATGGGTAGAATTCATATTTTAAATCAAAATTATCAATCTTTGCTGTTTTTAAATTAGGGTTACCAGCCACATTGAAATTCTGATCAAAATCATAAAATGAGAAAGGTGCAATCTCTCTGAATTCAGGCCTGTTCAGGGTTTTACCATAAGCCAATCTGAATAAAGATTTTTCATTCACATTAAACTGTACGTTAGCAGAAGGGAGTATTCTCGTGATATCGTTGTTTACATTAACAGGCCCATCAGTATCAAAACTATTTAATTTTTGAACGTTATTTTCAACTCTCGCACCTGCAACTATGGTTAGCTTATCTTTATAAGGTAGCACAAAATTTGCAAACCCTGCGAGTAATTTATTTGAAGCATCATAGTTATCATATGGATTTGATTTTTCATCCAATCTAATTCCTGTGGTCGTATTGATATTTTTCCAATCGAAAAGTTCTTCTATAGTACCTTTCAGCAAGGATTGATCAAAATTTAATGAGTTTGCCCGTACGTAACCAATGTTTCTCGAAGTAAAGGTTCTTTGTTTATCCTCATAATAACCACCAACTTTTAATGAAGGTTTAAACCCTTCTGATTTTGGGGCAAGTGCTTGTTCAATATTAAATGCACCTGTTTTAATGTCTTCATTCATTTTAGAAAAGAATCTTCCCAAAAATTCTGGCTGAGCACCACCTGTTGGCACGAAAATGTTAAAAGTACCATCCCCATTAGCCAATGTTCTGTAACGTGAATAATCGGGCTGATCTCTGAAAGATTTACTATAACCAAAAACCCAATCAAACTTAGTATGCTCGTTATTGAATTTATGCACGCCGGATAACTGACCAGAATAAATCCCCCGGTATAGCACGTTAGAAGCAAAATTGGCATAATCCTGTTGCTTTTCAGAACCAAAGCGGCTTACATACTGAGAAGTACTTAACTGGTTATAAAGATTTTTAAATTCAAATGTATTGTTATTATCTAACTTGAAAGCCCAATTGTGAACAATGCCTAAACGTACATTATAGGTATACTGATCATCATTATATCTGTAATTTTCCTCAGCAATTTGCGAAACAGGATCATAAACTTCATAATTCCCTCTAAAAACCGCGTTATTTGTCTTGCTGTTACTGTAAGTGATTGCTGTAATATTTCCTAATAATTTATTGTTGATGTTAAAGCGTTTACTACCATAAATATTTAACTTCTGATCCAGATTTGCCGTATTTACATCTGGTAACCAGTTATTTCTAAGTGCATGACCTGCTGCGTTTAACTTGCTCGCACTGACACTATTCAAATTGGAAGGGAAATTTACAGGCAGATCATTATCACCTGTATTAAAACCAGTAAAGTATAAACTTCCGGTATTGGTTCTTTTGAAATCTTTAAATGTTGCATTCTGGCGATAACTCGTTCCATAATCAATAGTTAACCGGTCGTCATCGGGAATACTCTTGAGAAAAACCTTTACCACACCTCCTGCGAAATCCGCAGGAATATCTGCAGAAGGACTTTTATAAACCAATACCCGATCAATTTGATTGCTTGGAATTAAATCAAAAGAGAAAGATCTGACATCAGTTTCCAAACTTGGAGCAGTGACATTATTGAGTTGAACATTATTGTATCGCTCAGCTAGCCCCCTGATATTAATAAAACGATTGTCAACAATGGTAATGCCCGGAACACGTTTCACTACTTGTGCGGCATCCGTATCACCAGATCTTTGAATGGTTTGAGACGAAACGCCATTTGCTATTGACTGAGATTTTTTTAATTCTGCGAGCAATGAAACCTCAGTACCAGTTTTTCTGGAGCCGGTTACTACAACATCGTTAAGTGTGGATTGATCATCCTCCATGACAACATCTACAACTGTTGTTTTTCCTGGAGTAACCTTTACATTTGGAATAATTTGTTTCTTAAAAGAAATAAACGAAAAGCTTATCCTGTAAGTACCAGGCTTTACGGTATTGAGAATATAATTCCCGTCTGCATCACTCGTTGTACCGATCGATGTGCCTTCTATTAATACTGATAACCCAACTAAGGTTTGCCCCGTAGTTTTATCCGTTATTTTACCAGAAATTTTTCCTGTCTGCGCATACGAGAGCATGCTGATCGTCAAAGCGAACACAGTAAGTGCTGCTCTTTTAAAAGAGTTTAGTAAGTCCAATTTGCCTTTATTTGATAAGGGCAAAGCTATTACCACAGTGTTAACCGCAGGTTAGGTGTTAATTAACATTCCTTTACTTTAAGGTTAACTAAAAGTTAACTGATTTTTTATGTCAGTAACGGATACCGGTTTTCTTGCAGATGAAGTGCAATAACCAGATCGGACCTATTAACAAAAACTTAACATCATCTAAAAAAGAAGGCTTCTTGCCTTCAATTTTATGCCCGATAAATTGCCCGATCCAGGCTGCAATAAAAATAACGGCATAAATGGCATATGCCGTTCCACTGCCTAAACCCACGGCCTGTTCAATCTTAACAATGACATAACTCATTAAACCCACCACCCAGATCATCATAAAAAATAATACGGGTGAAAGTGTAAAGTAATAATATAAACTAAAAGCCAGCAGAAATGAAGCCCAATTGAAAAATCCATTATAACTCCCCAGAAAACCAATATGCGGAAAAGGAATCTGCCATACCAGACCAAGCAAACTAAACACAATTAAAGGAACACAAATCCAGTGCACCATCTTATTGGTATGGTTTTGATGACTTTCTGCATATTGATCAAAAAGGACATCAACAGGGCGCTTGGGCTCTACAGGTATGGTTGGCTTGCTCATGATGTAAAAATAAAAAAAGCGATGGATATTCCATCGCTTAATATAATCTGTATCATCCTTAATCTGTGTAATCAACCACTTTAGTGTAAATTACTTTAGTTTAATCTATTTAATCAAACACTTTAGTGTAAATCTGCACAATCATTGTAGTTATTTTGCAAAGGCAACAGAACGGGTTTCACGAATTACGGTAACCTTAATCTGACCCGGATAAGTCATCTCCGTTTGGATACGAGTAGAGATATCAGCAGCCAGTAATTCAGCCTGTGCATCTGTAATTCTTTCACTTTCTACAATTACCCGCAGCTCTCTACCAGCCTGGATTGCAAATGTTTTTTCTACTCCCGGATAAGATAAAGCCAGTTCTTCTAAATCCTTTAAACGTTTAATATAGCTTTCCACCACTTCCCTACGGGCACCCGGACGGGCACCAGAAATGGCATCACAAGCCTGAATAATCGGCGAAATCATTGAAGTCATTTCGATTTCATCGTGGTGGGCACCAATGGCATTGCAAATTTCAGGATGTTCCTTATATTTTTCTGCCAGTTGCATCCCTAAAATGGCGTGAGGCAATTCCGGATTGTCATCAGGCACCTTACCGATATCATGTAACAGTCCTGCACGTTTAGCCATCTTTGCATTTAAGCCTAATTCTGCTGCCATGGTCGCACAGAAATTAGCCACCTCGCGCGAGTGATGTAACAAGTTCTGACCATAAGAAGAGCGGTAACGCATCCGTCCAACCATACGAATCAGTTCAGGGTGTAAACCATGAATGCCTAAATCAATGACGGTACGCTCACCAATTTCTACAATTTCATCTTCAATTTGCTTTTTGGTCTTCGCCACAATTTCTTCAATACGGGCCGGGTGAATCCGTCCATCTGTCACCAGACGGTGTAAAGCCAAACGGGCAATTTCCCTTCTTACCGGATCAAAACCAGATAAAATAATTGCTTCCGGTGTATCATCCACAATAATTTCGATACCGGTAGCGGCCTCTAAAGCACGGATATTTCTACCCTCTCTACCAATTACACGGCCTTTAATCTCATCACTTTCGATATGGAAAATCGAAACTGAATTTTCAATTGCCGCTTCAGTTGCCGTACGTTGAATGGTTTGAATAACCACCTTTTTGGCTTCTTTACTCGCCGTCAATTTTGCTTCATCCACAATATCTTTGACCTGCATCATGGCCTGCGTGCGGGCCTCTTGTTTCAGGTTTTCTACCAATTGTTCTTTCGCTTCTTCAGCAGAAAGTCCGGCAATGGTTTCCAGTTGTTTCAGGTGCTGATTTTTTAATACTTCAACTTCTTCCTGCTTTTTAACAGCTAAATCGGTTTGTTTTTCAAGATTTGCCTTTTGCTTATCCAGCTCCTGCTCTTTTTTGTTGAAGTTTTCCATGCGCTGATTAACAGATTGTTCTTTCTGTTTCATCGTGTTTTCGCGCTGGTTAATGGTATTGTTTTTAGCATTTACTTCCTGCTCATGCTCTGCTTTTAATTGCAAAAATTTCTCTTTTGCTTCCAAAAGTTTATTCTTCTTTAAGATTTCCGCATTATTCTCTGCGTCTTTCAAAATCTTTTTAACCTTGTTTTGAGCGGCAACTTCCTGCCCTTTAAGCAAGTTGCGTAGTAGGAACCTCCCTACCGCTATACCGATACCTAAGCCTGCTATTAAGGCAAATATGTATCCTAGAATTTCCGTTATCTCCATTTTGTTTTTTAAGTAAAAAAAAACCGCAACTAATTTTTAAAGCCTCATTATTTTAAACCTCAACTAAGCATAATTGGGATTTAAGCCATTTTCAGGTGCTTAAAGCAGATGAAATACGCCCTCTTAACCCCATAGATATTGAAGTGTTAAGTTTTATAAATTTTGAAACTCAAAAACTAGCCGCGGCTATGTCTTTATGCTAATGATAGAGACTCGTCATCCTGAATCTATTTCAGAATCTTGTTAAAAAGGCACTGAAACAAGTTCAGCGCGACGAATCGCCAAAGAACGATCCTTTATTTTTTGAAAAAACCATTAAGTAAAATATCCAACTCTTCAACTTTATCGGCAACTGCAGTATCCTGGTTTTGCACCTGGTTTTCCGTTCTTAATACAGCCGTTGCATAATGCAATACAGCCATAGAAAGAAGATCCTGCTTATCCCTAACCGCATAATTATCCTGATAATCTTTTATGCGCTCATTGATCATTTTAGCTGCCCGTCTCACAATTTCTTCCTCTTCTGTATTCACCTTTAAAGGGTAAATACGGTCGGAAATGGTTATTTTAATCGAGATTTCTCCCATTTGTTAGCTTAGTTTCTGATTTCTCCGCATCATTTATTTTTTTAACAATGCGATACTTTTATCAATCTCCCGCACAAAATCGTTAATTTTCTGTTTAATATCAAGTGATTTCTCACTCGCCCCTTCTATACTTTTAGCCAGTTTCGTAACTCTTAATTTTTCTTCAAGATCTACGGTCTTTGCTTTCGAAGTATCAACGGCTACTTTTAACGATTGATTTTCAAGCTTTAATAAATCATTTTCTTCCTGTAAGGCATCACATAACTCGATTAAACGAGCCGTTTTTTGTAATACCTTATCTAATTGATCAGCAACAGAAGTCATGAATTTATTTCTAAAAATACGAATTTATATTTTATTTCCTAATTTCTGCCCCTGCTTGCTGCGTTAAATTTGCAATGAGCTTCTGCATCGTACTTTCTATTTGCTTATCAGTTAAAGTTTGCTCCTCATCCTGCAAAATGAAATTCAAGGCATAAGATTTTTTACCTTCAGGCAATTTGTCTCCCACATACACATCAAAAACCCCTACTTCTTTAATCAGCTTTTTATCGGTTTTAAAGGCAATTCCTTTTAAAGTATCAAAGGTTACTGCCTGATCAATCAATAAAGACAAATCGCGGCGCACCTGCGGGTATTTTGACAGCTCCTTATTCACTATTTTATTTTTCTTGACGATATCTAAAATAGCAGCCCAGTCAAAATCGGCATAAAAAACTTCTGCATGAACATCGGCCAGCTTACGGTCGGCTTTTGTGGCAGCACCAAAACTTACAATGGCTTTATCTCCACGGAAATATTTAATACCATAGGCAAAGTGCACATCATTTAAAGTATCTGTCTGATAACCCGAGATGCCTAAACGGGATATGATGCCATCAACCGCTGCCTTCAGGTTGTAAAAGGTAGCTGGTTTGGCATGATGATTCCACTGCTCACTTTGTTTTGCACCAGAAATCAGCAACAATAACCGTTGCCGCTCTACATAGCGTTCATTGATCAAATGATAGGTTTTACCAAATTCGTAAAACTTCACATCAGCATTTTTACGGTTCTGGTTATACGCAACGCTTTCGAGGGCTGGCATTAATAACTCCTGGCGCATCACATTCAAATCACTGCTTAAAGGATTTAAAATAAATACGGCCTCATCTGGTTGTTTTGAATAGGCTGATTTAGTTAACGAGTTACACATGATTTCCGCATATCCGTTAGCCGTTAATACATCTGCAATTACATTTTGCGTATTTTCTTTCTCCGGCTTCACACTATATGACAATGATGCATTTACCTTCGATGGAATTTCGATATTGTTATAGCCGTAAATGCGCAATACTTCTTCGGTAATATCACACTCCCGGGTTACATCCACCTTAAACGACGGAACCCTTAAAGCCAGTGTATCATCAGAAGTGCTGGTGGCCGTAATACCCAAAGCGGTAATAATATGTTTAATCTCTGCAGCAGGAATCTGTGCGCCAATTAATTGATTGATATTGGTGTAGCTTACTTCAAATTCAAACGGACGAATGGGCTCAGGATAAATATCAGAAACTGATGAAGAAATTTCTCCCCCGGCCAGTTCTTTAATTAAAATAGCGGCGTATTTCAAGGCCGTAACCGTAATTTCCGGATCGGTTCCACGCTCAAAACGGAAAGAGGCATCAGTTTTTAAACCATGGCGTTTTGCTGTTTTACGGACTGAAACCGAATTGAAGTAGGCACTTTCGAGGAATATGTTCTTCGTATCGGCATCAACGCCCGAAGTTTTTCCACCAAATACACCGGCAATACACATCGGTGCTTCAGTGTTGCAAATCATTAAATCGTCTGCACTCAATTTACGCTCTGCATCATCAAGGGTTACAAAAGGTGTTCCTTCGGCAACTTTCTTTACGATCACCCTGCCGCCAGCAATTTTATCTGCATCAAAAGCATGTAAAGGCTGACCTAATCCATGTAAAACGTAATTGGTAATATCCACTACATTATTAACCGAGCGGAGGCCAATTACTTTTAATTTATCTTTTAACCAATCCGGAGACGCTGCAACGGTAACACCAGAAATGGTTACACTGCTGTAACGCGGACAGGCGTCCATATCTTCCACTTCAACCGGAATCACTAAATTTTCGTTATCGGTTTTAAAGGCAGAAAGGTCGGGCATTTCATAGTCGCTTCTGAAATAAGCAGCCAAATCTCTGGCTACACCTAGATGAGAAGCCGCATCGGCACGGTTTGGTGTTAAACCAATTTCGAAAACAAAATCATCGTCCATTTTGAAATGGTCTTTGGCGCGGATTCCGATTTCAGTATCTTCAGCCAGAACCATAATTCCATCATGAGACTTTCCTAAACCAATTTCATCCTCAGCACAGATCATGCCCTGCGAAACCTCTCCCCTGATTTTAGATTCTTTAATTTTAAAAGGCTCACCTTCCAGTGGATAAACAGTAGTGCCAACCGGGGCAACCACTACTTTCTGACCGGCACCTACATTTGGCGCGCCGCAAACAATCTGAAGATTTTCTTTTCCGCCAATATTTACGGTAGTGATGCGCAAGCGATCGGCATTAGGATGGGTCATGCAGGTTAAAACTTCGCCAATCACCAGGCCCTCTAATCCACCCACTACAGGCTGCACTTTATCTACACTTTCTACTTCCAGGCCAATATCGGTTAAGATCAGGGAAAGCTCCTGAGGCGTTTTGTTTAGCTGAACGAATTGTTTTAACCAGTTATAGGATATTTTCATTTGTAAGTATCAAGTAGTGAGTATCATGTATCGAGATAATTGTCGATACTTCGATTTCATAAAATACAAAGATATTATTTAAAGCTTAAAGCAGAAAACTAAACCGGAAATCTTCGGGCAATAATGCTAAGCTGGTCAGCTATGTCTTTGAACCATGCAAACTGCAACTTTAAAAGATTTCTCCACTGTGGTCAGAATGACGACCGGGTTGATGGCGGAGCTACAACCATCGCGCCACCGTCCTCTCGACTGGAGTGTAACGGAATGGATAGATCTTTGAACCATACCATTCTTCAACCTGAAAAGATTCCCCCACTGCGGTCGGAATGACGACGATGCTGATGACGAAGTGAGCACCATTGTGCCACCGTCCTCCCGACTGGAGTGCAACGGAATGGAGAGATCTTTGAACCATACCATTCTTCAAGCTGAAAAGATTCCTCCACTGCGGTCGGAATGACGACGATGCTGATGATGGAGCTACAACCATCGCGCCACCGTCCTCTCGACTGGAGCGTAGCGAAATGGAGAGATCTTTGAATCATACCGTTCTTCAACCTGAAAAGTTTCTCCACTGCGGGTTGGAATGACGACTAGGCTGAGGGCGGAACTACAACCATCGCAACACCGTCCTCCCGACTGGAGCGTAGCGAAATGGAGAGATCTTTGAACCATACCATTTTTCAACCTGAAAAGATTCCTCCACTGCGGTCGGAATGACGACGATGCTGATGACGAAGTGAGCACCATTGTGCCACCGTCTTCCCGACTGGAGCGTAGCGAAATGGAGAGATCTTTGAACCATACCATTCTTCAACCTGAAAAGATTCCTCCACTGCGGTCGGAATGACGACTAGGCTGATGGCGGAACTATAACCATTGCGACACCGTCCTCTCGACTGGAGCGTAGCGAAATGGAGAAATCTTTGAACCATACCATTCTTCAACCTGAAAAGATTCCTCCACTGCGGTCGGAATGACGACGATGCTGATGACGAAGTGAACACCATTGTGCCACCGTCCTCCCGACTGGAGTGCAGCGGAATGGAGAGATCTTTGAACCATACCATTCTTCAACCTGAAAAGATTCCCCCACTGCGGTCGGAATGACGACGATGCTGATGACGAAGTGAACACCATTGTGCCACCGTCTTCTCGACTGGCGCGTAGCAAAGTGGAGATATCTTTGAATCATGCAAACTGCAACTTTAAAAGATTCCTCCATTGTGGTCGGAATGACGAATAAGTTAATGTTGGCATAATAATAACAATATAACTTTATGGACAAATAACCCGCTAATTCCTGATATTCAAATTCGATAAAATTACCGCGCAGGCACCCGCGCCGATCACCAGCATAATCACCGAAACCAAAATCAACATTAAACCAGGTTTTAGCGGTTCATTCTTGACCGACTTAACGATCACCAGAATAACACCAACAACAAACAGCACGGCAACAGCAAACCAATAGATTAGAATAAGTCCCATTTTAAGAATTTGCTAACATAACCGCACAGGCACCTCCGCCAATCACCACCAAGATAACTGAAGCAATCAGCATTTGAACACCAAGTTTCACAGGCTGACTATTTGATGATTTTACGATTATGGTGATGATCCCTGCAATGAATAAACCTACAATGGCCAGCCCGTAAAGAAAAAATAAGATGACAATCATACTAATTCATATTTAATTTTTCCCTGATGGCATCAATTTTATGGTCACGATAAAAAATATTCATCGTTTCAAAAGGCACCATCTTATATTGATCACTCACAATATGAACACAGGACTTCTTCACCGCCCGAACATCAAAATCAAGGGGATCCATAAAGTTCATAATAATAATGCGAAACAGGTTATCATAACTCAGATTATCCGATTTCACCCTCGGCAAACAGCACATCAGTTCACCAAAAGTATCTTCAGCACAATCAACAGAAACGCCGGTGCTAAATAAATTAAGCATATGTTCTTTCAATTTCTCGTCATGCTCAAAAACAATGGTATTTTTAGAATTATTCAGCAAATCTTCCGGATTGATCAAATGTGTCATCGGAATAACCTCCTCCCCGATCTTTAAGGCGTAAGCCATGCAAAGTGCATCGGGATTGCAGGGTACCGGGATTAAGTCCTGCGGTGTAAAGGTTGGGTATTGTTCGTAAATTTTGCGTCTCACCTCAGTTAAGGTAATCCGCCCCTGCTGGTCATTGTAATCATCATTTCTGCCGGCTACCTGTGTTGGCTGAAAGGTTACCCCGCGAACACAACGTTGCTTCAAGGCATAATCGAGGATATCACCAATTTCATGATCATTTAAACCGTTTTGCAGCGTCACTACCAATGTAGTTGATACATTAAACTGATTTAAATGGTCAATGGCTTTCTTTCTCACTTCAGTCAAATCCTCACCCCTCATTTTGGTTAATACCTCCGGACTAAAACTATCGAACTGCAGATAAATCTCAAAATCAGGCATGTACGAAGCCAGTTTCTCTACGAAGTTGATGTCTTTGGCCATCCTGATGCCATTCGTATTCACCATCAAATGCTTAATGGGCTTGGTTTTAGCCAGATCAAGTATTTTGAAAAATTCAGGATGAACGGTGGGCTCACCACCAGACAGCTGAACCACATCAGGTTCTCCTTCATTGGCAACCACCACATCCATCATACGCTCAATTTCAGTTAAGGTCCGGTGTCTACCATAATGAGGTGATGACATGGCATAACAGGTGGGGCAGGCCAGATTACAGCGATCAGTCACTTCAATCACGGTCAGACAAGAATGCTGTTCATGATCGGTACAAAGCCCGCAATCATACGGGCAACCGTAATGCACTTTGGTATTAAACTTCAGTGGCATTTCTGATTGCTTATTATAATTGCGGATTTGTTTATAATACTCCACATCATCAGCAATCATTACTTTGCTATCGCCATGCGTTCTGCAGTTTTTTAACATAAACACTTTTGCATCCTGAAAAACAATTTTTGCATCGCAAAGCAGGAGGCATTCCGGACAAAGGCTTTTTGTATAATCGTAGTAAATGTAATCTCTTGTGTTGGCCATATCCTTTTAAATGAAAATAGTTCTTGTTAACCTGATCATGAAGGTATAATAATACGCAAAAATTAGCATTGCCGACCAATGAATGCTGCTTAAATTTAAAAATAAGGATTGATATGGTTTAATAAATTCGATCAGAAAACGGAACAAAAAGTACAGTACCATAAATAACTTGAAGCGGTCACCATTGATCAGTGTTTTGTTTTTAATCGCTATAAAAAAGCAAAACAGCAACACCAGATAAACCATTTCATATAACATAATCGGATGTCTCAAGATACCATCGCCCAAATCCATTCCAGAAAACAAAGTAGTTGGAATCCCATAGGTGGGCTCATCAATCCCCATTGAAAAACAACCGATGCGTCCGATAAACAAAGCTATGATGATGGGAATCACATAAATATCGCCCGACGCAATGTTAACACCGATGATCTTTTTAATGATTTCCACGCCGAACAAGCCTCCCAACAAACCACCTATAATGGTTTTACTTTGATAAAGCACCGAAAAACTCAAATGATGCAATACCTCAGGTGTTTCCAGTACGGCAACCACACGCGAGCCAATAAGTGCACCAAGCATGGCCCCCAGCATAATCCACAAACGGTGTTCATCAGAAATGGGATCGGCAATGCCTTTCTTCAAGTAATAGTAAACCCGCACACCCATAATAAAAGCAAGCGTTTCAAAAATATAATGGTAATGATATAAGTTACCAAAAAGTTCAAACTGAAACGGAAACGGACTATCCGATTTCGTGATCATCGATATTAAAACCAAAGCCTGGCGAAAACCGGCAGGTGATCAGAAAAATACCTTTTATCTTTACTATCGGTGAGTACCGCAAATTTTTGCACCTTAAAACCTTTATTGACAAAAATATAATCGATCCTGTTTGGAAGATCGCTGTTAAAATCGAAATCATTAAAGGTCCCATTTGGTCCGTAAGGAGTTTCCTGGCTGATTTCTTTCGCATCTGTCAGGAATGATTTGATGGTGCTAATGGCCTCGGTTTCGGGCGTCACATTTAAGTCGCCTGTAAAAACCACCGGCAATGCTGGTGCAATCTGCTGTATTTTTTGTTTAATTAATTTCGCAGATTCGATTCTGGCTTTAACACCTTTATGATCATAATGTGTATTAAACACCAAAAATTCCTTTTTATTCAGCTGATCATATAACCTTACCCAGCTACACACCCTGTTGAGCGCAGCATCCCAGCCTTTCGACGGAACATCAGGTGTTTCGGAAAGCCAGAAAGTTCCGCCATCTTTTTTAGTAAAGCGGTCTTTATCAAAATAAATGGCCGCGAATTCACCTTTCCGCTTCCCGTCTTCACGACCTACCCCTACTACATCGAAATTGGAATTTTTTAATAAGGCATCAAATTGTTCAGGCAATGCCTCCTGTACACAAAGCAAATCGGCATCATGAAATTTCACCAGGGCTTTTACATTTTGCGCCCGGTTTGGCCATGCATTTACCCCGTCATCCGGATTGTTATACCGGATATTGTAAGTGATAATATTGATAGGGCTTCCCTTCGACTGGGCAAAGGCTAAGGTAGAGAGCAGCAATAAGGAAAAAATAAGCTTAACAGTTTTCATGGAATAATAATTTTCAATTTGTCAATATTACTCATTTCATGTTAAATGAATTTTAAGTATTAAAGTTGTTATACAACACAATCCCAATAGAAGCAGATTCATGAAAAACCTGCAAACTACTTACACTGCTCTCATATACTCACTTTATAAGCGATTACAGATTGAATTGCATTACCCGTAAATGCTATCAAACTTAAGAAGGCTACACTACAAACCTGCATCCTGCACATCCGGCTTTAAATCATGTCTTCGTCTTTATAACTGAAATAATGGTTCCGGGCAAAAATTAAATGATCCACCACGTACAATCCCAACATAAGTCCGGAGGCGACTAAATCCCTGGTCAGTTTGTTATCACTTTCACTGGGTTTCAGATTCCCTGAAGGATGGTTATGTGCCAGCACGATATTGGCGGCATTGTGTTCAAGCGCAATTTTAAAAATAATCTTCGGATCAGCCACTGTACCGGCCTGCCCGCCTTTACTGATGAGGTGCCGGCCAATAATGTGATTGGAGCGGTTGAGCAGTAAGATCCAGAACTCTTCATGATTGAGGTCTGCAAAAGTGTTGTAAAGATAATTGTGAACATCACTGGAAGCGGTAACCTGCAATACCTGTTCGTCCTGTGTTTCCTTTCTGCGCAGCCCGAGTTCTAAAGCGGCAATGATGGTGATGGCTTTTGCCTGACCAATGCCCTTAAACTTGGAAAGCTCCTGAATGGATGCTTTTCCGATGTTAGATAAGTTATGTCCGTAGAAAGATAAAATCCTTTTACTTAAATCCACAGCCGTTTCATTCCTGTTGCCAGAGCCGATAAGGATGGCAATCAATTCGGCATCTGTTAAATGCCTGCGGCCATGCTGCAGTAATTTTTCCCTCGGGCGGTCTTCTTCCGCCCAACGTTTAATACCCAATTTCTGATCGTAATTTTCCATTTTTTCGACAAAAAAAAAGCATCCCAACGTTTGGTTGGGATGCCTGGTACTAATATCGTAAAAAAAATGGATTATGCTAAACCGTTAACGAATTTCGTTAATTTTGATTTATTATTAGCCGCTTTATTTTTGTGGATGATGTTCTTTTTAGCTAAACGATCTAACATAGAGATTACTTTAGGCAATAAATCTGAAGCAGATTTTTTATCTTCTGCAGCACGTAATCTTTTAATAAAAGTACGTGTGGTTTTTGCCTGATATCTGTTACGTAAACGTTTTGTTGCGTTTGCTCTAATTCTCTTTAATGAAGATTTATGATTTGCCATTTCTATTTAGCCTTTTATTTTTCTTAATCGTTTCCTTTAATTCGGGTTGCAAATATAGAGTTTATCTTTTTATAATACAAAAGAATTTTAAATTTTTATTCACTCACATCTGCTATCGCTTCCGAACTGCGAAAATACGATAAATTTATTCATTAACAACACGTTAACGGCAAAGAATAAAATTTAACTTCCATACAGAAAACATACGTAAAAATACTATTTTTGGGGAAATACATTCTGAGTGAAAAAACGAATAGCCATCTTTGCATCCGGTTCTGGCTCCAATGCCCAAAAACTAATGGAGCATTTTAAACGCAGTAACGACATTGAAATTTCGCTGGTGCTGACCAACAATGCCGATGCTTATGTGCTGCAAAGAGCGGATAATTTTGAAATCCCCAGTCACATTTTCGATAAAAATGAATTCTATAAAACGGATGAGGTGATTGACCTGCTTAAAAACCTCGACATCGATTTTATAGTACTGGCCGGTTTTCTCTGGCTTATTCCTCAAAATTTAATTGCGGCCTATCCCGGCCGGATCGTAAACATCCACCCAGCCATTTTACCCAAATTCGGCGGCAAAGGCATGTACGGCGACCATGTGCACCATGCCGTAATGGCTGCCGGAGAAAATGAAGGCGGCATCACCATCCATTATGTGGATGAGCATTATGATGAAGGGGAATACATTTACCAGGCGAAATATAAAATTGAAAAGGATGATCACCTCGAAATGATTAAATTTAAAGGCCAGCAGCTTGAACACCAGCATTACCCCAGGATTGTAGAAAGCCTGGTTAAGAAAATTAAGAAATAGGAATCTGCCTGGCTCATCCATTTAAATGCCCTGTTGCAGGGCCTGGCAGCATGAATGTGGATTTGTCGCGTTTACTTACATCGGCATGATGACGAAACATTTGTTCCGGCTTTATTTTTTATTAAACGGCAGAAAATAGCGCGTTACATGATAAAATTTGTTTCTATGCCATCAACATCATCCATGAAGTGGGTGCTCTGCTGAAAAAATCAAAACCAATCTAGCGTAAAAACCCGAAACCATTCCTGGCCGCATCGTAATATGGGAAGAGCCATATCATGAAAGCGCTTCCTCAGCTTCCCATAGAGAAAACCTCCACAATCCCTGCTTGCAAAAACCATGCTGCGCATTGCAGGCGAGATTAATCATGATTTCCATATCTCCACGACCTGAAATTTTATTTAGACAATCGGAGCGGATTAAGTGCTCTTGGAACCAGGCCAAATTTCTTTTTAAAAGAATGAGAGAAATGCGACAAACTCTCGAAACCTAAATCTAAATAAATGGCGGAAGGCTTTTGATGCTTGTTTTCAATTAAAAACTTTGCAGCATCCAGCCGTTGCGAGAGCAACCATTGGCGAGGTGGGAGGTGGAAAGTTTTTTGAAAATCGCGTTTAAATCCTGCCAGACTGCGGCCGGTGAGTTGCGCAAATTTTTCAACCGGAACATTAAAATGAAAGTTATTGAGCATGAATTTTCTCAAATCAATTTTATGGGGTTCTGAATAGTCGAACAAAAAGCTTTCCAATGCCGGAAGTGCAAGAAGTAATAGTTTAACGCCCTCTTTTACTTTCAGAATGCCCATTTCATCTGTCATGGTTGCGCCTGAACTTCTGGCATACGGAACGATAGACTGAAAATAGCCCTGCAAAAATTCATTGGATGGAATCAGCAGGTTGGGCAAGCCGATATACTTCATCCCGGATTCAAGCTTTTCCTCCAATGCAATTTTACGCATCAAATCTTCCTGGAGTGAAATTACAATGGTTTCATAGCTGCCCCCGGCACCAGGTGTTTTAGTCAGCATACCCAGCTGATTTTTACCAATCAGCAGCATTTCCCCTGCACCCATCGAAATCGCTTGAGCAGAGGTTTCCAGGGTAAATTGACCTGAAACCTGCAGCACCAGGGTATGGTGGTTCCAGAAGCATGCTTTCTGTTTCCTTTCGGTAGACAGGTAGGAATAAAAGATGACACCAGGAAGAATTTCTGCCGGACTTTCCATTTATCGTGCTAAGTAGGTACCACCTTTAATGGCGCCTATGGCAAAAGTAGTATTTAATGCGCTCATTTCTGCTGCGGTAAACTCAATTTCTATCGCTGCGATATTTTCGGGCAGACGTGATCTCTTGCTCATGCTCACTAAAGGCATGATTTGATCTCCCTGCTGTTTTACCCAGGCAATGGCGAGCTGTGTGGGTGTACAACCCTTCTCTGATGCCAGCTGCTTTAAAAGCGCCACTTTTTCAAGATTATGGACTAAATTTTCATGTTGAAAACGGGAGAAATGGTTCCGGTAGTCATTGTCGCTAAGTGGTGCGGTCATTTCCCCGGTCAGTAAACCTTCAGCGGTATTGGCGAAAGCGACAACGGCAATCCCCAACGCCCTGGCTGCAGGTAGCAATTGGTCTTCTATTTGTCTATCTGCCAGTGAATAGCCGATTTCTAATGCACTTATAGGGTAAACGGCATGGGCTTTTTGAAGCTGCTCAGCGGTAATTTCAGACACACCAATGTGACGGACTTTGCCTTCTTTCACCAAATCGGCCACCGTTCCGATGATCTCTTCCACAGGAACGCTATTGTCCATTCGGCTCGGCTGATAGAGATCAATCGTGTCAATGCCAAGACGGGTAAGGGAGTAATTGATAAAATTCTTAATGGAATTCGGTCTGAGGTCCAACCCGATCCATTGACCATTATGAAAGATGGCGCCAAACTTAACGCTGATAAAAGCATCATCTCGCCTTCCCCTGATGGCTTTTCCGATCAGCATTTCATTGTGTCCGGCACCGTAAAAATCGCCGGTGTTCAAAAAATTGATGCCAAAATCCAAAGCCTGGTTGATCGTTGCCATACTTTCTGATTCATCAGGCGTTGGCCCGCCCCAGATAGAAGACATCCGCATGCAACCCAGCCCAAGACTGGATACTAAAGGGCCATCATGGCCTAACTGAATTTGTTTGATGTTTTTCATCCTACAAATATCCGTTTCCGAAGAACAGTTAAATTGCCTGCACAGCTCAATTAATTTGCTTATACGGCTCTTTTAATGGTTTTGATTCATATGAGCTACGATAAATGAGCACATTCAAAAAAATCAAGTTATGCAGGATATAGATTCTTAAAGTTAGTCCATTCCGACCATCTCTTTTTATGAAAACAATTGGTGTAGCCTCTTTCCAGAAATTTCACTTTAGATAGTCTTACTCTTCACACCATTTTTTTTATTATCCTTCAAAAAACAAGAAGAGAGGTGAAGAAACAGACCAGCTGCAGGTTCCTATAAGCTACGAATACGTTGAACAGGTTTTAAAAATATCAAATCCTTTCATTTCTGTGATTTGAAGTATGATGACCAAACCGAAAATTGTGTGGATAATCTCAAATTAATATTAGCAGTTTCTGAACTTTGGAATAACTCAACTTTTTTAAATTATAACCTCAGGTTGTTGCCACACCTTTTTTAATGATCTAATTTGCATTACTGATTAACGCTCTCATCTTTCATTTTATGATTGAACAAACTACCAAAGAAATAAAGAAAAATCATGAATTTTACATTAATGTTGCTGAGTATTTAGTTCCGTTATATCCCAAAGTAAATGAAGAACAGCTTATAGCACTTAAGGCTACTTCATATGGATACTTCAAGTTCCTACTCTCTTTGGATTCGATAGCTGACGGGGGAGATTTAGATTTTAGAAGTTTCTTTGTTCGCCTTTCCTCATTTGAAGAAAGTATAAAAGGTTTGGCTTATCTATTTGAAAGGCAAGATAAATTCTGGACTTCTTTTGCCTCGCACAAGCACTCCTATTTAGCATCGTATGCATTTGAGAAAAAAATATCTGAAAATAGTATTTTAATAGATCAACACACTTTTCATTCTTTAGCTAAAGGAAAGTCTGCTATGGCTTTAAGTATAGTAGATGCATTATCCTCTTTAGGAGATAATGATAAGTATGACGTTCATTTGAAGACACTGATAAATGAAATCCATATAGCGTTTCAGTACCTGGATGATCTTGATGATTTTAAAGCCGATTATGATAGCGGACAAAGAACATATATCATCAGTGAATTGGAGCGAATTTTAAACGAAAGAAAAATTAGCATTTCTTTACATTCACCATTGGCCTATAAGTATTTATTTTTGACGGAGTTGGCTCAGATCAGCATAAAAAATGCCATTAATCATTATCAAAATGCTATAGAAATCGCAACTACCTTAAATCTTGATTCGCTCTCCCAGTATCTTTTAAAAGAACAACTTCGGTGTAAAGACCGGTTAATCGAAATCAATTATCTTCTCATTAAAACACAGGCTAAAGCTGACAAAAGTGAAAAGATTGCGGGGTCAGGAAATACTGTTCCTGAGGCTATTCGTTTATCATTAACTTATCTAAAAAGCCAGCAAGACTCAAATGGTCTTTTATCTGATTTTCTGACAACCGCTGGATTTGGTACCATCTGGGTTAGTGCTTATGTAGGCTGCATGCTTGCAGAAAAGGGCTTAGGGGAAGATATCACGAACGCATTATCTGAATATTTCATTAATCATGAGCACGCCTCATTCAACGAGAATATATTTATGGATGGCGACAGTGCCAATTTTTTATCCCTGTATTCAGTTTTGGCCAATATTCCTTACAACCAATCAAATTGGCTGAGTTTTGAGCGTGATGGTAGTTGGAGAACATATACAGATGAAAACGGACTCAGAAAACTTCTTCACCTTTCCCAACTCCATAATGTTTATGGCTGGATTAAAGAAAAAAACTGTGTCTCTGCTGCTGCAGGTTATGCTTTAAAATCAATGAACCATTTAAATGAGGCATATATCAGAACAGCAAATCATTTAAAAGGTACTCAACAACCTGATGGAAGCTGGAAATCATACTGGTGGTCAAGTGATATCTACGCAACTTCCTATGCCGTACGTGCACTTCACAGTAATGACTTTATGCAGAAAACAGCGGGGTGCAATTGGATAATGTCAAAAAAAGAAACTGGAAAGCATTTCTGGGCTAATCCTGCCACTGGCAAACCAAGTGCGTTTTATACTGCATTAGCATTAAGGTCACTTGTAGAATTGAAAGATAATTACAATAATGAAATATCATCTGGCATCAATTGGCTTTTAAGTGTACAGTTTGAGGATGGAAGTTGGGCCTCAGATTTTATATTGAGGATTCCAGATCCAGATGTGATTAATCCTGAGGAAGTGAAGGCTTGGAAACATGGATCCTTTGGTACGGGAGTAATAGTAGATGACCATAATAGCATATTTACAACTGCAACAGTTTTGAACCTTTTGGCCGCCGTAATCTAATGTTAATATCAGCGATCAATATCAGTAATTATGACGACCATCGTTTTGTGGTCAATACCACTGGTGGCCGGAACCTCCTCGTAGATGGCAATACTATTGAATTGTTGGATATTCTACGTCATGAAAGTTCCATTGAAGAAGCTTGTAAAAGTTTTAATAAAAATCTGAATATCTCCCTTGACTTACATGAATTCACAAACTTGCTCCAACAGAATTTGGGTGGATATGGCATATTATTAAATGAAGACGCAATTGTAAAAAAATCATCTGGAAAAAGTTATCTAAAGGCTAGAATCAACATTATATCGCCTAACATTGCTGGAAAACTTTCTGTTCCTTTCACTTATTTTTTTAGACCTATACTTTTCTACACGCTATTATCTTTGATGTTGGTATTTAGTGTTTTTACAATCAAATACTTTTTTGTGGAGCATTTGAAAGTAATCATGCCAAACTTTAGCCTGTTAAGTTTATTAATCTGTATGACCATGTTAGTACATGAGCTGGGACATATTGCAGCTTGCAGGAGATATAACATCCGACATGGAGCGATAGGATTTGGAATATATGCTGTAATACCGGTAGCATTCGCAGACATCAGTAACATTTGGCAAGCTTCCCGAAGTAAACGGATAATGGCCAACCTCGGAGGGATTTTTTGCGAATACTTATATGCTTTTGCATTGCTCTTAATATACAGTATAACGGGTAATCCAACATTCTTACTTGCTCATGTGATTATAGCCTCCAAAACCATCCTGGAACTCAATCCGTTTGTAAGGCTTGACGGGTATTGGGTATTATCAGATCTCACATCAACTCCAAACCTACTTTCTAAAGCAAGGGAGGCATTAATACTAGCATTCAAAACAAATCAGGATGATAAGTCTGCCGGGACTAAAAATCTTTCCTCAAAAAATACATTTCTCATCGCTTATGGCATAATGAACTATTCAGTGATGCTAATGTATATGATAATAATATGGTCCACTTACAAGCAGGCTATTTTAAGCTTTCCAGATACTTTAGTATCACTAGCCCAACGAGTATCACACTTTGACCTCAGTTTGAATGACTTTAAATGGACATATCTAATGGTACTGCTTTTTTATTATCTGCTGGTGCAATATTCTTTGAACTACCTCTTCATGCCAATTTTCAGAAGAGCAAAGGAATACCTAAAATAGAATTCGTCAGGTGTTAATGAGCTGCATCTGACGGAATCAAGAACCACAGCTCTATTATTTAAACTTAAATTATTTTTATGAAAACAAATCAAGACTTAGAAAGAATGGCTAACCATTTCAATGTTGAAGAATTAGAAGAAAGATTAGAATTCAAGCCTTGGATTGATGAGGTAAAAGTTGGCGTGGAAGTAGACTGTGGAAGCGGCACTATTAGTGTAGAATGCACAATTCCAACACATAACTAGTCCATCTTATTATACGGCTTTTGTTCAGACAAAAGCCGTAATTTTAAATTCATGAAAAATATAAACAAAGTATTCTCATTATTACTTCTAACAATGGTCTTCCTGGTAAGCAATAGCCTGGCACAGACATTGGTGTCAGGAAAAGTTGAAGACGCGGAGAGTGGACTGCCGCTTGCTTATGCGACTGTAAATGTAGATGGAAAAGAATCTACCGTTACCAACTCAGAAGGGATGTTCACGCTTAAAGCCAATAAAGGTTCGAAACTTATGGTGTCTTTTATGGGCTATCAGGCTATAGAAATATCTGATTTGTCAACGGATCAACCTTTGGTTGTTAAATTGAAAGCCATTCAGATCAATCTCGACGAGGTTAAAATTACCAGCAATCCCGCTAAATCCCTTATGGATTCTGCATTTAAAAAGGCATACTTAAATGCTGGTAAGCGCCACTATGCCAAAGCCTTTATCAGGCAGTTGTCCTCCTTAAACGATAATTATACGGGAATAAGTGAAAGCTTTTTTGATGCCCAATACAGCAATTTTGCAATTTTAGGATGGAATCCTACACAAACCAGATCTTCAAAGTCTGAAAAAAATATATCTCTCTCGAATTTTAATTTTATCAGTTTTGCATCAGTGGGATATCTCTCAACTTCTGTCTTCGCTACGCCGTTAGCAAAAAATGCTTCAGAAATCTATAATTTCAAGGTACAAGGATATATCAAAGACGGGGAGGATGATATAGCTATTATTGAATGTAGCATTAAAGACAAAAAGAGCCAGCCTACCATCATGTATTTCGAAGGACGATATTTCATCAATACAGATAGCTATAACGTATCAAAGATAACAGGCTTTGTACGAAATTTTAAGCTTAATAGCGGTGGTCCGGTTAAACTGGAAATAGAAGATAGTCCGATGGAAGCCATTTACACTAAATCCGATAATGACAGCCAGTACATTCTGAAATATGCCAATTTAAATGTTAATGCAAAAATTAAATATGCAGGACTGCTGGGCGGAGGGAAATTAAGATATACCTCTCAGGTATTTATTCTCGCTGAGCAAGCGGATCTCTCAAAAATAAATTACAATGGGCTGAATGCGGCGTCAAAAGATGTTGATATATTAAAGGAGGTAACCTATGATCCCAATTTCTGGAAGGATAATCCTGTGATAAAGAGAACCCCATTAGAAGATAAAATAATTGAAGATTTTGAAAAGAAGAAAATGATCGGAAATTATTTTAATAAAAATACGCCATGAAAATTTTAAGTCTCATATTACGTATTGTAATAGGCAGCCTATTTTTACTATCTGGCTTCAGTAAATTAGTTAATGTTCAGGATTTTTTCAATATAGCAGTACAGTATGGAATTGGTATAATGGCGTACCTTTCTGTGCTCATTCCTCCTGTGGAGATACTTTTAGGCCTGGCACTAATTATTGGATATCGAACGGGAATCAGCGGGCTCATCACAAGCCTGGTAACCCTGGTCTTTACGATGTTCTTTATTTATGGAAGCTTTTTTGGTAAAGTAGATGATTGTGGATGTTTTGGATCGGTATTAAAACTGAATATGCCTGCCTGGTCTATTTATTTCCGCAACTTAATCATTATCATTGGAGGATTTATAATCTATAACGTGAATGATAACGCCCATCGTACATGGCAGATTGCACTTATCGTACCCTTATCCGTACTGGTTTTTACCGCTTCGGGAATATCACTGGTTAGCCCTTTTTACAATCCTGAAAAAATAGATTTTTTCGTTGGGAAACCTTTACCAGTAGAAATTTCAAAACCGTTAAAGCTTAATAGCAGCCATACATATGCCTTGTTTATTTTTAGTCCAAAGTGCGCGCATTGTTGGGATGCAACAGCAAATGTAATGAGTTTAAAACAATCAGGATATGTTGATGAGGTTATTGCTTTGACATCGGATGAGTGGAGAAAAGATGTTGCTTCAGTATATCAGCGAAAATTTAATACAGGCTTTGATTTCCATTATGTAAATGAAAAGGTATTCTCCGAAAACTTTGAGAAGTTGCCAAGAGTATTAATTGTCAAAAATCTGCTCCTAGCAGATGTGTTGGGTCCGACAGTACCCAGTGGATATACTTTAACTCAGCATTGATTGAGTAAGCGAAACAAAATCCAGATGTGTTTTCCATTCATTTATCAAAATAGTGAATCAGCCGATTTACATTTAATATAAATAAAATCCATATAACTGGCTAAAGGAAGATCAATTAGCATAGTTGAAAAATGATAAATTTTTACATGAAAGCACAATTTCCCTAATTAATCTGGTTAAGAACTGCTAAAGTATTTCAAATCAAGCCGAAGTATAACGCTTAGCATTTGCAATATGATAAGCATGTCTAAAATAAATCCAGATTTCCTCTATTAACGGTGCTTGGATCATGAGTGCAATCGGACTCATATTATAAACTATTTAAAATGAAAATAACTGAGAAAACTGAGGTCTAGACTATGATCTTCTTGATTTTTTTTCCCGGTTATTTTTAAGCCCAGGTATAGAAACCTAAATTAACTAGCTACTTCAGTGAACGAAATTACCAAATTGCTGCGTCCACAAATCATAATAAGTTCCTTTGTAACTCATAAGAGCTGAGTGGCAACCATCTTCCTGAATTATTCCATTTTTCAGAACTATTATCCTATCGGCATGTTGAATGGTGGTTAGCCGATGGGCAATAACAATAACAGTTCTTCCTTTAGAACGCAAATTGGTAATTATTTGTTGAACAAATTGCTCTGAAATTGAGTCAAGCGCAGAAGTAGCCTCATCTAAGACTAATATTTCCGGATCAAAGTACAAGGCCCTTGCAATCGCAAGCCTCTGTTTTTGACCAGCTGATAAAATTATTCCATTTTTTCCAATCCTGGTGTAAAATCCGTCCTGCAAATTCTCTATAAAAGAAAGTATACCTAAATTAAGGCATATACTGATGATGTGCTGCATATCAGGATTCTGTTCTCCAAGTGCGATATTATCAATTACGTTACCAGAAAAAATATCAACCTCCTGCGGGACAATCGCAATCAATCTACGCAAAGTTGATACCTCAAAATCAGAAATCAGATGATCTCCTATTAATATTTCCCCTGAGGTAGGTGTATACAGATGCTGAAGAAGGGAAGTTAATGTAGATTTACCACATCCACTTTCGCCAACAATTGCCGTGAGTGATCCCTTATCGATCGTAAAGTTTAGTTCATTCAAAACATTTCGATTGCTGCCATATCTAAAACTTACCTTATTAAACCGTATATCTCCCATATTAGATTTTGAGAAAATTACGTTTCCCCCTTTATCTTCCGTTTCAAGATCCATAATTTCGAAGAGCCTGTCAGAGGCAATAATTGCATCCTGGATAGATCTGTTTGCGCTGACCAATGCAGTCAATGGCCCGGTAAAGTAGCCTATAAGAATATAAGAAGAGAGTAAAGTCCCGGGCGTAACCTCTCCTTGAAAAACAGCCTTGGAGCCGATCCATAAAAGTAATATTGCAATCAGGCGAGAAATAAATTCTGTCGAAATGCCTGATATTATTGAGTTTATTCCAGAAACGAATACAGATTTTAGCAAAACATGTATTCTTTCTTGAATTTGATCATTCGAAAAGTATTGGAGATTGAACCGCTTTAATGTACTAACAGAAGTTAGGCTTTCTACTAATTGAGATTCCAATTGAGCTGAGTTTTCCATGATTCTGCGCTGTGAACCGCTATTCACCCTATCCGTAATAAGGTAAATAATGAGGTAAAGTGGTAACAATAAAAATAAAGTCAGGCCTAATTTCCAATGATAAAAGACCAAGAATATCAATGAGAGAACTACGATAAAGAGGCTTACCATCAAATTTACACTTACTTCATTGATGAAAGACCGTATTTTTACTGCATCATTTATACGCGAAATGATCTCCCCAACACGCATAGCATCAAAGAACTTTTGGGGCAGGCCCATCAAGTGCTTGTAATACCCCAGAATAAGCGAGGAATCGATATTTTTTCCTGTTTTAAGTAAGAGTACCCCTTTCAATGCACCGATAATCACCTGAAAGACAAGCACAACCAACATGCCCATGACAACTAAATTTAATGATCCATAGTCTCCCGCGATTATGATGCTATCAGTAATTCTTTTAATGAAGAGAAAAGATGATAAAGCTAAAACGGTATAAATTAATGCGCACAACGAAGCCTGAAATAACATTACTTTTTGAGCGGAAATCAGTGTCCAAAAGCGTGAAAATACTGAGCGAGTGAATGTGCCAGGCACAAATTTTTCACTTACACTAAACAAGATTAATATGCCATTCCATTGGGTCCCGAATTTTTCATCACTATAACGATGACTCTTTCCATCGGCAGGATCCATAATGGTAACGGAGGAGTGCCCGACTTTATCTAACACAATAAAATGATTATCGCCATTTGGCTTTTTTATACAGGCTACTGCAGGAAGAGGTATGTTGCCGAGGTTTTCCAGATTAGTCCTTACTCCTTTTGCCTTGAATCCTAATGCTGCTGCTGCCTCCACCATTCCAAATATATTTGTTCCGCTATCATCTGTTGAAGCTAGCTGTCTAATCCTTGCTACAGGCACCTTCAAACCATAATGTGCTACAACTGAAGCTAAACATGCGGCCCCACAATCTGTTGTATCATGTTGTTTTATGTTTTTATTGTATCTCTGCAATTAAGTATCGGTTTGTTGTAATATATAAGTGAAATTTGTGTTGCTGGTTAATAGAATCCAAGCAAGGTGCAAGGCATAGCTTTCTTACCACCACTTTGATCCTTTTTCTGTTCGGAACTTACTTAGCAAAATTGCTATACCTTTATGGAGAAGCATCCTTCAGTAAGAGATATAGTTAAATGCACTAAAGGCTTTTAAAAAGGGAGGTTAGACTAAAAAATAGTGATTTTGGTTATATTGCAAATATCTATGTCTATGTTCCCTAAAATTAATGAGTTGCCACTCACTTATACCTTGTGCCTGACAATATTGCTGACAAGTGTTGCCGGTTTCTATTTTAAAAAGGTTCGGCAGGTGCTGTTGTTACATCCCTTTGAAGTCTTTGCAAAAAAAAAGTACTATACCCTTTTTACTTCTGCCTTTATTCATCGCGGCTGGGTTCATCTCTTAGTAAACATTTACATATTTTATGGTGCTGCAAGAGATGTTGAGTATATCATTTTGGAAGAGCGGTTTCCATATAAAATGATCGTATTAATTTATGCTTTGTTATTACTTGTATCAATCATATTGCCTAACCTGATTATCAGTGCTGTTAAAAAAACGGAACTAGCTTATACTACATTAGGGTTTTCCGGAGCAGTTTTCGGATTTCTTGGATTTTCATTACTTTACTTGCCATTAGATCATCCTGAAAAGCCCTATAAAGTTTTGCCGTTTTTATATTATAGTTATGAGTTTGCGTGGGTGCTTCTTTTAATACTGATCCTAATGCCCATCGTATTCAAAAAATCGAAGACCAACCATTGGGTTCATATTTTGGGATTTATGATTGGACTATTGGTAGCTATGGTGATTAGGCCTGAATTAGTAAAAGAACTTTGGAGGCATTTTTATAATTAATCAAACCAACTGGCAATGAGTCCTACGGTTCCTAAAATTGCTCCCCCTATTGCATTTACCGCTGAATCAAATGTGCTTCTTTCTTTTTCTTTAGAACCAGCTTTGATTTCGATCATTTCATCGTAACTTAAGTTTTCCATTTTTTAGTAATTAAGGTTGTGAATGTTAATACACAAAAATGGAAACTGACTAAGCGCATGGCAACAACGACAAGTTATACCCTATAACTTGTGGTTATTATTTAAGTTATTTATTTTGCAAGTAGATTATGAAACAGATAGGAGAAAACATAAGGAACATCCGGGAAGCGAAAAAAATATCACAGTATGCAGTTGCATACACTATAGGGATTTCACAGGCTGCTTATTCTAAAATCGAAAGAGGAGAAACAGAAATGAAAGCCAGCCATCTTTATATGATTGCAAAAGTTTTGGATACCTCTATTTATGATCTTTTACCTCCATCACTCGCTAGCAGCATGTTCGGGACTCACGAGTATCTCCTGGCTCCGATCGTAAGCAAAGTTAAGGGTTTATGGTATTGGTATAAAGCGAAAATGAGATATAGAAAAGTCAAAAATGAGATCCTAAACATGTAATTTACCTATTTGCAAGGAACCTATGAGGTTATAAATAAGCACCAACCATGCATTTATCCTCCATAATTGATATAACGCTGTATGGCGGGTTTGCTAATAGGCCTTTAATAGGCCACAAAAATTTATGGGTTTATTTCCGGGCAAAAAATCCAGGTTATAAATGCCAAACCCAGTCTTTTAACCAATAATGCTTAGCATTAGGCTCCAAATAGCCGATTATGCTACCTCCACCACAATTACCCCTGAACAGATGAACATCATGATTGAAAATTACAAATTTGGCAGATTAAATTTAGGTTGATGAATATCCATACGAAACCCACTTTATTAGCCATTGCGGTTTTTATCGTAACCACGCTTATTTACGCAACATTTGAAGCAGAATCAGACGGTTTTACTTCAATCGGATTTCCTTTAACGTTTAACAAATACACCTATGGCAAAATAGATCCCGCTGATATTGCATTGGCCCATATCGGCTTTAATACCAGCAATTTTCTATTAGATATGCTCGTGTTAGTGATCATCATTTGGGGATTTGATTTCATTCGGGTAAAATATTTAAAAAAACAGTAGTGTTTGAAGTTGACACCTACAGTACACGTTCGCAGTTCACTAATTTCTCTCCGCTTGATGATGTCAACTCCTTTACAACCGTTCTTTTCCTATTAATTGCACCGATAGAAACAAGCTCTGTCTTATCTCCTTCGTACGCATATATAATTAAATCATCTTCAGTACATCATTCATTTTCTCAGTAAATTGGCATTCCATGTTCCAAGCCATCTTACGAGCCTCATTCAGTATTAGCAACGCTTATCGTGAATTTCCCTGCCAGTCATTTCAAAAATTTAATTATATGAACTTTCCATACTCTAAATTAATCATTTGTAAACAGTATTTCTGGGATTCCCCTAAAAGTAGCCACATTCTATTGCCGCACGTTGGGCAGGTTGTCGGTTGATCAGATACTAAAATATTTCTAGTGTTTCCATCAATTGTTTTGCAAGGCATTTCTCGTTTAACGCTTAAATATATTCTCCCGATGCCACTCCACTGCTTCCGCCCCTGGAAAATGAATTCTTTTATTTGGCAATAAAATTTTTCTTCCTGCCAATCCTTTCAAGGTATATGCATGGGTTTCCTTTTCAATCACATGATCAGAAACAAGAATGGTGTAGTCAGCAGAAATACTGACAAGTCCACGGTCAAAAGCCCTGTGTAAATTAGGGCATAAAGCTATGCCATTGGTGACCTGATCATCATGTGTTTGGCTAAAAGGCACAATGTGGCAGGCATCAACAAAGCTATGCCCGAAGGTACTGCTCAATTGCATGCCCGTAAAACTGCATTGGTTACCATAAATTTTCGGCACTAGTTTTTTGAACAATCCGTTTCTAACGAAAACATCCTCTTCTGTATTGATAGAGATGCGCTTATATTTAGCTTCGGGTTCATTTAATACAAAATCCTCCTGATCATGCAGGTAACCATCGCCATGTTTTTTGGCTGCAATAAAACCGGCCTTGCCTTCGGCAAAATAAGTATCAAGCAATACTGCAGTAGCCACTGACCTGTTGTTGGCATCACTTAATAATAGAAATAACTGTGGATCAAAATAGCCGAAGGCACAGGTTTCGCTTAATCGGGTTACCGATTTGATATGTGCGTTGATTTGCATGCCCAAATTGGGTTGCAACATCCAATATGGCTGCCCTTCTGTTTTTTCGCTTTGCAGATAATAAAAAGGCTGGGTAAAATCAGGTTGGTGCAAAGTGGATACAAGCAAAAGCCAGTTCTCTTTAAAAGTAGCCACTAAATCGGCATTAACTTCAAACTGGTTATTAATGACCAAACCTTTTTCAATGAGCTCGATCAGGCTCAGCAATAATATAGGCTTATGCGGAGCTGGGCCATATTGCGTTACACCTTGTTTAAGGCGGCTAAAAGCTTTGAGGTATTTTTGAAGGGATGAATTCAAGAGGGCAAAATATTTCCGAAGCTAATCAAATGATGGGGGTTTTGGAAATTTAATCCTGCATAAACTGATCTCTTTTATGCCATAGGCGATAAAATACTTCGGGCTATACAGCCAGCACAACCCGAAATAATAAATCAAATGATGTGACATTCACCAGATTCAAATCATTTAGAATCACCCGGCTTATGTTCATGAGGTTTTAGCTCAGGTAGCTTTTTATGGGTCTTCAATAGATATGTCCATAATAAAGAATAAGTGGCAGCGGTCACGACCATGCAAACCAATATGGCGATGTCACGGAAAAGGTCGGCACAATCTGACAGAAAAGTATTCAGGTGATAACCAGGCTGATCGCTGCTCATGAACCACATGGCGAAGATCACCACCACATATTCAAACACGATGGTGCTTAAAAGGATGACCATTAATTGGTTAAAACCCTCTTTACGGTGAACGACAGGGGATAAAATAAGGGTCCAGATGATAAAAACACCAATAAATACCGGACTCAGGCCTATAAAAAACAGCCCTGCATATCCTGATTGATCTGGCAATGCCACAAAGGAAGCGATTAAAGCGGTAAATGTGGTCAATACCGAGATCAGTAGTAAAGATTTAAATTTGAGTTCCATTCCAATAAGTGATTGATTTAATGCCTCCAGGCTTGGGTCAACATGATCAGGCCTTAAATTTTAAGAGGGAGATTGCTCCAGGCTGTCAGAAAGCCCCGACGGAGCGGCTAAGATCCAGCTGATCCCCGCTTCCGCCTCCTGAATAGGAGCACTCACCTGGGCAGCTGGCGGAATAAACGCTACTTCAACCCCATCCTTTAAGTGGCGGCAATAGGCCAGCTGGCAGGCAAAATAGCGGCGGTCGGCCTTCTGCACTTCCCGGTGCAGATAAGAGATGCCCATAGCCACCAGCACCAGGCGGTCGCCCTGATGCGCAAAAGGCACCTGCAGTTGAGCACCGGGAAAATCCGCTTGTTCAAAAGAAAGGCAAAGATCGTTAATGCTGATAATTTCATACTGACCGCTGTCCACATCAAAATTGAACAACATCACCTGCAATATGCAGGCATCCGCTTTCGGAATGCGTTTAACCAGCTGCAGGATATCGGTTTTGGGCAATTGCAACACCATCGTATCAGGGCCTGCTAAGCTAAACTGAGGCTTTTGCAGCAAAAGGTGGTCAAGCCGTGTGGCTGCATTAAATTCAAAATCCTGCAACAGGCTGATATTGCCGTCTTGCAGTTTCTTTTGGCCGGCACAGGCAGCAGGTATGGTTTTAAACACGTCAACAAGTTTTTTATTGAGTCGGTTATGCAGGTCACCATAGCCGTAACGCTTCACCATCGGTGCAAAAGCCTTTCTGATGTAAGCACCATTTCTGCTGGCCGCCCCAAAATCTGCAGCACTTTTCCGGCTGTTTTCAGAAAGTGTGTATGCTGCCGCCTTTTGCCGCACCACATCTGTCTTACCTCTTCTATAAAAAACAAGTTCTCCGAGTTGCCCGGAAAATCGCATCATCCCGTTTAATGTGGCCATAATGTTGTATATTAGCGTAGTCTGAAGATTATACTTCTAAAATAGCAAATTTCTGCTTCCCATACCAATCAAACTTCCGGTAAAGTCCACCATAAGTCTGCCTTTAGTCTACCACTAGTCCACCTTTTGCCCGGGCTTGCATTACACTTGCCCTGAGCCTGCTTCGACCCTGCTTCGAGTCTGCGTTTACGATCTTGTCCCCGGCAAGAGAAAAAAGCGAGGATCTGTAGACTAGGTGACGAATGGAGAGTGCCTGATATAGACTGGAAAAGCTAAAGCGGAACAAAACAACTGGTAAACTGGCAACTAAACTCCTGTTTACCTGGCCCTGGCAGTAAATAGGTTTTATCCGCCATTCAGACCAACAGGATACCTCAAGATTTTTTGTGCATCGGGTTATTCTATTTTTACCTTTCCAACATAACAAAAAAACCATCCGCTTTTACTACCTTTGCGGCTCAAAATTTACAGTAGAATGAGTCAGTCCATTAAAATTAAAAACGCTTTAATTTCAGTATATTATAAAGATGGTTTGGAGCCATTGGTAAAGTTATTGGCCGCTCAGGGCGTTCAGTTATTCTCTACCGGTGGAACAGAGCAATTTATTAAAGATTTAAATTTACCGGTTACCGCAGTGGAAGATTTAACAGGTTACCCCTCTATTTTAGGCGGGCGTGTGAAAACACTGCATCCAAAAGTTTTTGGCGGAATTTTAAATCGCAGGGGTTTATCCGGCGACCAGGAGCAAATCGCTGAATATGAAATCCCTGAAATTGACTTGGTTATTGTCGATTTATATCCTTTTGAAGAAACGGTAAAAGCCGGCGGAACAGCAGCAGAAATTATTGAAAAAATTGACATCGGTGGTATTTCACTCATCCGTGCTGCTGCGAAAAACTTTAATGATGTGGTGATCATTGCCTCTAAGCACGACTATCCTACTTTACAGGCGCAACTGGAAGCACAAAATGGCGAAACCACATTGGCACAACGTAAATCATTTGCTAAAACAGCTTTTCATACTTCATCACATTACGATACGGCCATTTTTAATTATTTTAATCAGGAAGAACCATTAGACGTTTTTAAACAAAGCGTAACGGAAGCTAAAACCTTGCGTTATGGTGAAAACCCGCACCAGGGAGCCGTATTTTATGGAGACCTGGATGCCATGTTTACCAAACTGAACGGAAAAGAACTTTCCTATAATAACCTGGTAGATGTGGATGCTGCTGTGGCACTGATCGATGAATTTGAAGACCCCACTTTTGCCATCTTAAAACACACCAATGCCTGTGGTATTGCTTCCCGCCCTACCGTAAAACAGGCCTGGATTGATGCTTTGGCATGTGATCCGGTTTCGGCTTTTGGCGGCGTTTTAATTACCAATGTAGCAGTAGATTTAGCAACCGCAGAAGAGATTAACAACCTGTTTTTTGAGGTCCTGATTGCACCTTCCTATCAGCCGGAAGCGGTGGAGTTATTCAGCAAAAAGAAAAACCGAGTGATTTTACAGCGCAACGATGTTGAATTAAGCAAAAAACAATTTAAAACCTTATTAAACGGCGTGATTGAGCAGGATAAAGATTTAATTATCGAAGGTCCGGAGCAAATGACTACCGTTACCGAAAAGGCTCCTACTGCGCAAGAATTAAAAGACCTGTACTTCGCCAATAAAATTGTGAAACATACTAAATCAAACACCATTGTTCTGGTTAAGAATGATGTATTGATTGCCAGTGGTGTGGGCCAGACTTCACGTGTGGATGCCTTAAGACAAGCCATCGACAAGGCCGCTTCATTCGGTTTCAGTGTAGCAGGTTGTGCCATGGCATCAGACGCCTTTTTCCCTTTTCCTGATTGTGTGGAGATTGCTGCCGATGCCGGAATCACTGCTGTTTTGCAACCGGGCGGATCCATTAAAGATGCAGATTCTGTGGCAAAAGCAAATGAAAAAGGCATTGCAATGGTCACTACCGGTGTAAGACACTTTAAGCACTAGGTGGTTTGGTTGGCTGGTTGGTTGAGATTGAAGACTTAAAAATTTAAAATCTACATGGGTTAAACAGGCAAGACTGAGCAACTAAATACCATCAAACTAAAAAACCAACGAACTAAACAATAAAAAAGCTATTTTTACATTAGGAATAGTATAGATTTAACAATTAAAGAAAATAAAACTCATACATGGGATTATTCAATTGGTTTACGCAGGAAGTGGCCATCGATTTAGGTACTGCGAATACCCTGATTATACATAATGATAAAGTTGTGGTAGACGAACCATCTATCGTAGCTTTTGATCGTACGACAAACAAGGTCATTGCCATCGGCCGTCAGGCGATGCAAATGGAGGGTAAAACCCATGATAATATCAAGACTGTTCGCCCATTAAAAGATGGTGTAATTGCTGATTTCAACGCTGCTGAAGCGATGATAAAAGGCATGATCCGCATGTTGAACGGTGGTAAAGGCTGGATGTTTCCCTCTTTAAGAATGGTTATTTGTATTCCTTCCGGGATCACTGAAGTGGAAAAACGTGCGGTACGTGACTCCGCTGAAATTGCAGGCGCAAAAGAGGTTTACCTCATCCACGAACCCATGGCTGCTGCCGTAGGTATCGGGATCGACGTGGAAGAACCTATGGGTAACATGATCATCGATATCGGTGGTGGTACTACTGAAATTGCGGTGATTGCCTTATCCGGTATTGTGTGCGACCAGTCCATCCGCGTGGCGGGTGATAACTTCGATTCAGATATTGTGAATTATATCCGTCGCCAGCATAACATCATGATTGGCGATCGTACTGCCGAGAAAATTAAAATTGAGGTGGGTGCAGCATTACCAGAGTTACAGGATGCTCCTGCTGATTTCGCTGTTCAGGGTCGTGATTTAATGACGGGTGTTCCAAAACAAATCACCGTATCCTATACCGAAATTGCCCATTGTTTAGATAAATCAATCTCCAAAATAGAAGAAGCGATTCTTAAGGCATTAGAGATTACCCCTCCGGAACTTTCTGCAGATATTTACCAGACGGGTATTTATTTAACAGGCGGAGGTGCGTTATTAAGAGGTTTAGATAAACGTGTAGCAGCAAAAACAAAATTACCGGTACACGTTGCCGAAGATCCGCTTCGTGCCGTAGTTCGTGGAACAGGTATTGCGTTGAAAAACATTGGCGGATATAAATTCTTAATGCAATAATTACAGTTACGGGTTATAGGTTACGGTTTAAAGGCCCAGACTTATAACCTATAACTCATAACTTACAACCCGAATGCGTAACCTTTGGATTTTTGTCAGCAGATATAACGCATTTTTCCTGTTTATTATTTTTTTCCTGATCGGGATTTACCTCACTGTAAAAAATAACGCCTACCAAAGGAGTGTTACGCTCAACTCCTCGAATGAGGTGATCGGAACGGCTTATGAAAGGCTGAATGTTTTTAAAAGATATTTAAACCTCGGAATGGTGAATGACAGTTTAGCCGCTGAAAATGCTAAACTTAAAAGTGAATTACTCGCTTTACATACCATAGATACCGCTAAAGATGTTAAAGTAGTGGATACCTTAACTGATCAGCAATACACTTATCTGGCGGCCAAAGTGGTTAAAAATTCAGTGACATTGCGCAATAACATCATGACTATCAATAAGGGAAGTGTAGATGGAATTAAAAACGGGATGGCCGTAATTGCACCTCAGCGTGGGGTAGTGGGGCTGATCAGGGATGTTTCTGAACACCTGGCCACCATCCAGTCTTTGCTGCATAAGGATACCCGGATTAGTGTAAGTTTAAAGAAAAATCATGCCCTGGGCTCTTTGGTTTGGGGAGATGGTAATTTTGATATCAGAAAAGCTTTTATTAAAGAAGTGCCCAACCACATCAAAATGTATGTGGGTGATTCGGTGATCACATCAGGATATGGCTCCTTCCCTGCCGGCATTTTTGTAGGAAAAATCATCAAGCCCAATGTAGCCACCAATGATAATTTCCTGTCGGGAGAACTGAATCTGGTGACTGATTTTAGTACGTTACAATATGTTTACGTAATAAAAGATAAAAAAGCAGAAGAACAGAAAGCTTTAGAAAGTTTAGTTAAACCAAATGAATAGCAGAATTATAATCGTAAATATAATCAGGTGGTTTGTATTGCTTTTTGTGCAGATTTTTCTGCTGAAGAACATGGGCTTTTATGACCTGTCTACGCCATTTATTTATATTCTTTTTTTATTGCTCCTGCCATTCGGCATGCCAAATATTTTGCTTTACCTGCTGGCTTTCGGAACAGGCTTAACATTAGATGCTTTTTACGACACCATGGGCGTACATGCTACCGCCTGTGTGGTACTGGCATTTGTCAGGATTTCTTTTATTTCCATTAGTTTAAACCGCGACGCCATTGATGACCCTGAACCTTCGTTAAGCTATATGGGCTTCCAGTGGTTTTCGCTTTATGCTTTTCTTTGTGTGATTGCACATCATTTGGTACTGTTTTTTTTAGAAACATTCAGGTTAACAGAAATTGGTTACACCTTAATGAGATGCGGCATAAGTTGTATCTTTACACTGCTTATTATTTTATTGGTAGAGTTTATATTCTATAAAAGAACATCGCGCTAAATGGATCAGTTATTTAACCGAAAATATATCATTCAGGGATTATTTATTGTTATTGCCCTGATTTTGCTGGGGAAGTTATTCTATATCCAGGTGGTGAGTGATAAATATTTTCTTTCTGCGGAGAGTAACGTTTTACGCAAGCTTTATAAATACCCTGCCCGGGGTGCCATTCTGGACCGGAACATGAAAGTGATCGTTCAAAATGAGCCGGTATATGATTTGATGGTAACCCCAAGCGAGGTTAAACCCTTTGATACCCTCGCACTGGCACAGGCACTGGAAATTTCAGTGGCTGATGTACGTAAGAAATTAAAAAAGGCCAAAGCGCAATCTGCTTATCAGGCTACTTTTTTTGACCGTCAGATTTCTGTACAATCCTATGCCCGTCTTCAGGAAATTATGTACCGTTTTCCAGGTTTCAGAACGCAGGACAGAACCATCAGGCACTATCCGGACAGCATTGCCGGACAGCTTTTTGGTTATGTTAAAGAGGTAAGTCCGGATGATATTGAAAAATCGGAAGGCTATTATAAACCAGGTGATTTTATTGGCAAAAGTGGACTGGAGCGCTCTTATGAAGATTTTCTGCGTGGGGAAAAAGGTGTAATCAATATGCTTTACGATGCTAAAAACATTGCACAAGGAAGCTATTCGGCAGGTAAATACGATATAAATGCAGTTTCCGGTGATCGCTTAATCTCTTCTTTGGATATTAGAATTCAAAAGCTTGGTGAAGAACTCATGAAAAATAAGGTGGGTGCTATTGTAGCGATAGAGCCTTCAACAGGTGAAATCCTTGCTTTTGTAAGCAGTCCGGGTTATGATCCGAATCAGCTTGTTGGAAAAGACTGGGGTAAAAACTATATGGGTTTACTGGCCAATCCTTATCGTCCGCAAATTGTGCGCCCTATTGCCGGTCAATATTCACCCGGATCATCATTTAAACCGGTAGATGCTTTAGTGGCCCTGCAAGATGGTGCTATCGATCCGAATACCACCTTCACTTGCCCGGGTTATTACCAGGCCGGAAACCATAGGGTAAAATGCGAACACATTGATGGCACGATTAACATGCAGCGCGGAATTGCCAGAAGCTGTAATACCTATTTCTGTCACGTTTTTCAGAATATCATCACCAAAAACGGGATGAAAAATCAACGTCAGACTTACGCGCACTGGCATGATCAGATTTCGAAATGGGGTTTTGGCCAAAAACTGGGCATCGACATGCCTTTCGAAAAGAAAGGCATATTTTATACGGCAGATCATTACGATAAAATTTATGGCAAACGCTGGGGATATACCACGGTGATCTCTCAGGCCATTGGCCAGGGAGAAATTACCTCTACGCCCTTACAGATGGCAAATGTTATGGCAGCAATCGCCAATCGCGGTTATTACCTCAAACCTCATTTAATTAAGGGGATTGGCGATAAAAAGGTAGTCAAAAAAGAATACCTTGAGAAAAACTATGTAGGTATAGATGAAAAATACTTTCAGCCGGTGATTGAAGGCATGAGAGATGCGGTAAATAGTTCATGGGGAACAGCAAAGGAATCCAGAATTCCAAATATCCTGATGTGTGGAAAGACGGGTACGGTACAAAATCCGCATGGTAAAAACCACTCGGTGTTTATAGGCTTCGCGCCCATGGATAACCCAAAAATTGCCATAGCTGTGATTGTAGAAAATGGTGGTTTCGGGGGCTCGTATGCAGCACCTATATCCAGTTTTATAGTAGAAAAATATTTAACAGATTCCATCAAACCAAAGGCAAATGGTTATACGGTTAAAGCCTTTGCAGAAACCAATCTATTGCCAGCCATCATTGATAAAACGAAAAAACCAAAACCGGTAAAGGCAGATAGTATTTCAATTAAAAAGCTTGATTCCATCAAAAGATTAAAAGACAGCCTTAAACTGAAATCTGCAGCAACAAAAACTGTTGCAACCAGGCCAAAAGGGTTAACCACAGTGTTAAAGGATAAACCTGTCATCCAAAAATAATATGCAGCAACAACAGGGAAATCGTTTCTTTTTTAATGTAGACTGGATTACAGTTTTAATTTACATCGCCCTCTGTGCAGTTGGTTTTATTAATATTTTTGCTTCCGTTCCTCCTGAAAAGTCTTCTATATTTAGCTTCAATACCCTATACGGCAAGCAATTAATTTACGTGCTAACAGGGTTGGTGCTTGGCCTGTCGATATTACTTTTCGATGGGAGAATATTTAACGTGTTTTCTCCTTTTATTTATGGCGGTACTTTACTGCTTTTACTGGCCGTTTTAGTCATTGGAAATAAAGTAGCCGGGAATCAGGCCTGGATTGCCATAGGTTCCTTTAAGCTACAACCGGCAGAGTTTGCCAAATTTGGCACGGCATTGCTTTTAGCCAGGTATGTGGGGAGCTTTAATCCAAAATTCAGGGATTTAAAATCCATCGCCATCGCCGCATTAATTGTTGGCGCACCTTTGGTATTGATTATGCTGCAGCCCGATACGGGTTCTGCACTGGTTTTTTTAGCCTTTATGTTCCCCTTATACCGCGAAGGTTTATCAGGCTACTTTTTATTGATCTTCCTGGGCATGATTGTTTTGTTTATTGCTGATTTCCTCGTACCAACATATATTCTTATCATCATCATTACCGCAGTTGCCGGCCTGTTTATCTACAATAACCGCAGGAAACAGAAAATAATATTCTCCACTGTTCTGGTTACTGTACTGGCCATCGGTTATTTATTTCTGATCAAGGTAGCTTATGAAAAGGTATTGGCTCCGCACCAGAGAAGCCGGATTGAGTTGATGTTAGGCCTTAAAACAGATAACCGGGGTGCTGGTTACAATGTGATTCAATCGCAAATCGCCATTGGCTCCGGACAGGTAACAGGACGTGGTTTCTTAGAAGGTACACAAACCAAATATGGCTATGTACCAGAGCAAAGTACCGATTTTATTTTCTCTACCATTGGTGAAGAATGGGGTTTTCTGGGTTGTTCAGTGGTGATTGCCTTATATATTTTTCTGTTATTAAGGTTAATCAATCTCGCTGAAAGGCAAAGATCTACCTTTTCACGGGTTTATGGTTACAGTGTAGCCTGTATTCTTTTCTTCCACGTATTTATCAACATCGGCATGACGATTGGCATCATTCCCGTAATTGGAATTCCTTTGCCGCTGATTAGCTACGGTGGTTCCTCATTATGGAGTTTCACCATATTGTTATTTATCTTCCTGAAACTGGATTCAAACAGAATGGGCTTTTTTTAAGAGATAGAAAGAGCAAGGAACAAAGATAAAAAGAACAAAGAGCAAAGAACATATATTGCTAAACAAAACTATTGTAGTTCAATAAAACCTCATCATGTATTGCATGTTGTGTGCTTACCGCAAGATCATGTTCCACACGATGCGCCAGGACTTATCACTGGTAAGCCGCAACTGGTACCACACAAAGATCTACACCTTATTTACTAAACCTCCTGTTCAACAATTCATAAAACTGATCTACTGTAGCTTGTTTACTTGCCCAATCATACTTCATGGCATAATTGCTTTGTAAAAAGTTATTGGCGGTTTCAAAATTGTTCATTTTGTTAACGATATCGATTGCCTCTGAATAAGCCAGGTTATACCCTTTAAACAGATCTTTAATAAAAAGCATTTTCTCATTCAGGTTAATGGCCTGTTTCAAATCGGCAATTGGTGCCTTTACCGGTTCGTCGCCCTGTGCATTGGTTTTAGCCAGCAAATCATTTAAACTTTGGGTAGGTTTAGCTGCAGCAATAGGCTGCTCTGCCGGCTTAACCGGAATGGCTTCAGGAGTAAAAATCGGTTTTTCATATACCGGTGGTGAAATGATGGGTTCATCCATTTCCACATCCCGCAATGAAGGTATTGGTGCTGATGGCGGAACAACCCTTTCTTCAGTTACAGGTGCTTCAGTTGAAACATCTGGTTTAATGGCTTCCGGATTCTCCGGTTCAGGGGCCTCATCTTTTGCAATTAAGAAAGGTTCCGGACCAATTTCATCTTCTTCATTGGGGACCGTTTCATCCTCCGGTGCCAAAGGTGCTTCTTCCTTTTCGTGTATTTTCTTTTTCTGTGCCAGAATCTCCTCTTCTGCCTCACTTAAAGGCCGGTCGAAAATTTCTGCTACCGATTTTGCTTCGTAATCAAACTGTTCATCAGCACTGTGGTTCCCTAAAACAAACTCAAAACTGTGGTCATCCTGGTCTGGTTTAAAAAAATCGCGCTCCAGTACTTTTTCAGCAGTATCATTTTTGATTTCTTCGTCATCCTGCAGTTCTTGTTCCGGTTTTACATCAATCCGCTCCTCCTGCTCTTCTGCGGTGATTACTTCTTCCAGTTCCTGAGGTTCAAAAGCCTGGTCATCCGCCAAATAACTTTGCGGCGTTTCAGGCAGAATAATCGTATTCTGTTCTTCCAGCAGCGGCTGATGAATAATGGCTGATGGCTTTTCATTCACCACATTCAATTTCTGAACAATCCGTACATGATCTGCAAGAAAATCTGCATTGGCTAAAAACAACTCCAGCTCCAGGTGATTCAGCTGTTGTGGATTTTGAGCAAGAAATTCATATTGCTCATTTAATTCTGTTAAAATACTGCCGACTTTCTTGAAGATATTCTGTTGGTTCATCATAAACTTAAAACGGATTTTGTGCTGATTTATGTTGGTAACTAAGTACCCAAAAATAACACATAATTCTCATATTTGTTCGGTTTAAAATTAATAGAGAACACATCAGGGCACAACAGATCGGACATGTTATTTAGCGAACAAAATTTTAGAAGAAGAGGTGAATTTTCAGGAAGTATTGAAGTGGTTTGTGGTTCCATGTTTTCCGGCAAAACGGAAGAACTGATCAGAAGATTGAAGCGTGCCCAGATTGCTAAATTAAATGTCGAGATTTTTAAACCAAGAACTGATACGCGCTACCATGAAACGGCAGTGGTTTCTCATGATTTAAATTCCATTAACTCGACACCTGTTGACAGTGCTTCGGCCATTTTATTACTGGGCACCAATACCCAGGTGGTAGGCATTGACGAGGCACAATTTTTCGACAATGAGCTTCCGGATGTTTGTAATAAACTTGCGCTGAGGGGAATACGGGTAATTGTGGCTGGCCTGGACATGGATTTCACCGGCAAACCTTTTGGTCCGATGCCGGCCTTAATGGCCATTGCAGAACATGTAACCAAGGTAAATGCCGTTTGCGTATGCTGTGGTAATCCGGCACTTTTCAGTTACAGAACAGTAGCCAATGATTCGACCGTTTTATTGGGCGAAAAAGAAAGTTATGAACCACGTTGCCGGGCTTGTTATCACCTGGATAATGGATAGAAATTTCCTATCTTGGAGTATAGAAATAAAGCCTTAAACTTCCATCATGGATAATACCATACACCTGAATCACTTACGCTGTGAATTAAAAAAATTTGTTTCCTTCAGTGATGCAGAATGGGAAATTTTTAAGCAATACCTCGAATTCAGGCACTACGACAAAAAAGAATTTTTTGCTGTTCCGGGCAAGGTTTGTGATCATATGGGATTTATTTTACATGGTGCCATGCGGTATTTCCATGTGCGGGAAGGTGTAGAAATTACCGGATATTTCAGCTTTGAAAATGAGTTGGTAAGTGCTTACAAAAGTTTTTTAACCCGACTGCCCAACACCAATTATATCCAGGCAATAGAGAAAACCACCCTGATCCTGATTGCTAAAAAGAACTTTGAGCTTATGGAAAACAATCCGGCCATTGCCTTTAAAATTGAACAGTTTGGCCGCCGGATTGCAGAATATTACATCTGTTGTTACGAGGATAGAGTAGCCAGCTTTATCATTCAAAGTCCGGAAGAACGTTATCTGGATATGCAAAAGAATGCCGGTGAAATATTTCTGCGCATCCCTCAGCATTATGTGGCTAATTTTTTGGGCATTACCCCTGTATCGCTTTCCAGAATCAGAAAGAGAACACTAAAGGTGCATGCCTGAATTCAGCATTAAATCAAAACCTTATCTTTTGTTAACGTTTTAAGCCTGCATACCTGCCTATTTTTGATGGTCATTAAAACACAAAAATATGTACGTGATATTAGGAGCCGGCGGACCAAGTGCCCATGCGCTTACAGCAGAATTATTAGCCCATCAAAAAACCGTTCGACTGGTAAGCAGGAAACCCATTGCAGTTTCCAATCCAAACCTGAGCTGGGTTCAGGCAGATTTATTAAATGAAGCACAGGTATGCGAAGCGGCTAAAGGTGCAACTGTGGTTTACCTTTGCGCAGGTATCATTTATGATGCTAAAATCTGGCAGCAACAATGGCCGTTAATCATAAATAATGTGATCAATGCAGTGAAAAGTGTTGGCGCACGACTGATTTTCCTGGATAACATTTACATGTATGGACTGGTAAATGGTCCGGTTACCGAGCAAACGCCCTATCATCCCTGCAGTGTTAAAGGTGAAATTCGTGCCAGGGTAGCCAACAGCTTAATGGATGAAGTGTCTACCGGAAATATCCAGGCCAGCATAGCAAGGGCGGCTGATTTTTATGGTGCCAGTTCCATGAATAGTTTTATTGATATGATGGTACTTGATAAATACTCAAAAAACCAAAGTGCACAATGGGTTGGCAATCCAAAGATGCTGCATAACTTTTCGTACATACCCGATGTGGGCAAAGGCTTGTATATGCTGGGGCAGGAACCAAAATCAGACAATCAAATCTGGCATCTCCCTACCGCCAAACCCATTACAGGTATTGAATTTATGCGTTTGGCTGCAGAAATCTATCAGGTTCAGCCAAAATATACGACCATCAACAAACTGATGCTCCGCTTATTCGGGCTTTTTAAAAAAGTGGTGGCCGGTACGGTAGAAATGTATTACCAATATGATCACGACTATCAGTTTGATTCCTCAAAATTTGAGCAATACTTTAATGTTAAACCAACCAACTATGTGGATGGGATTACAAACATTTCGGAAACGATGTATAAAAAGCAAAATATTTAGCCATTCGCCCGTCCGTTAAATGCAGATGGACTATCTTTGATGATGTTGAAAAATCAGAAATTTGCGCCAGAAAAAAAAGTTTCCATTTTAGGCTGTGGCTGGTTTGGTCTTGCTTTTGCCAAAAAACTTATTGAGCAGGGTTATCAGGTTAAAGGTTCTACCACTACTCCTGAAAAACTCTCTATACTTGCTGAGGAAGGCATACAGCCCTTTCGTGTTCATTTCAGTGCAGATCAGATGGTAGCAGATCTGGAATTTTTTGACGCAGCTATTTTGTTTATCTGTATTCCACCGAAGCGAAATTCTCCTGAGTTAAATGATTATGCGCAGAAGATAGCATCGATCATTAACGCTGCAAAGGGGAAAGTAGAAAACATTATTTTGATTAGCTCTACCAGTGTTTACGGCGATGAAAATCAAATTGTAAACGAATTGAGTGAAACCAATCCGGATACCGACTCGGGTAAGGTGGTATTGGCTGCTGAAAAAGCGTTAGCACTGGCAATGCCAGGGGGATTTACGATTATCCGTTTTGCAGGATTAATGGGACCTGAACGGAATCCCGGAAGATTTTTTGCCGGCAAAATGGATATTCCTAACGGTTTGGCACCGGTGAACCTGATTCACCAAACGGATGCTGTAGGGATTGCAATGGCCATCATAGAAAAACAGGCTTTTGGCAGAATCTATAATGCCTGCGCTCCTGATCATCCCAACAGAAAAGAATTTTATAGCGCTGCCGCTAAAAATACAGGTTTGGTAGTCCCTGGATTTATTTCGGAGAAACAAACCTGGAAGATCGTAGAAAGTGTAAACGTTCCAAAATACCTGGATTATGAATTTCAGGTTGAAATAGTGTAAGCATTCCGCTTTGCGCGCATGATACCTCTCGCCGTCATTGCGAAGCTGGTTCTTCATCAGCTGAAGCCATCTTTCTTGCCGTGTATGCTTAGCAAAGATAGATGGCTTCATGCCAGTACCATGCCCTGCTCTTCAGTTCGCAATGACGATTTATGAATCATTACCCCAACAAACTCAACAATTCTTTTTTACTTAAACCTTTAAAAAATCCACCATCGGTTTGGATGAGGTTTTTCACCAGATCTTTTTTTGAAGCCTGCAGTTTCATGATCTTTTCTTCAATCGTATCCGGACAAATCAATCGAACGGCCATTACATTTTTATGCTGCCCGATGCGGTAGGCCCGGTCAATGGCCTGATTTTCTACTGCAGGATTCCACCATGGATCAACCAGGTAAACATAATCAGCTGAAGTTAAGTTCAATCCGGTTCCTCCGGCCTTCAAACTGATTAAAAAAACAGGAATATCCTCACTTTCCTGAAAAGACCTGACCACCTCTTCCCTGTTTCGGGTTTGACCTGTCAGGTATTCATATCTGATATTTTTTCGCTCCAGCTCCTTTTTAATCAGCTCGAGCATACTCACGAATTGTGAAAACACCAAAATCTTATGATGCTGCGACTTGCCTTCAATCTGCTCCATTAATACCTCGATTTTTGATGAAGCCTGGAGATATGATTTCCCGTCAGCCAGCAGTGCTGCTGAATTACAAATCTGCCGCAGCATGGTGATGCTTTTTAGCACATGCATGGCACTTTTGGACAGTTCATCTTCCGTTTTACCCAAAATATAATCCTGTATTTCCTTTTTGTTGGCTTCGTAAACCTCCCGTTGTGCCGTACCCATCTCACAATAAAGTACAATCTCCGTTTTATCCGGAAGTTCTTTAGCCACTTGCTCCTTGGTACGCCGCATCATAAAAGGACTGATTTTCCTTTGAAGTTCCTCAGCCCTTTTCTTGTCCTTAAACTGATCTATCGGCGTAGAATACAAATCGGCAAATTGCTGTTTACTCCCAAATAAACCCGGACAAGCAAAAGACAGTTGCCCGTAAAGATCGAAAGTATTGTTCTCTATCGGTGTACCGGTCATCACTACTTTATTCCTCGATTTTAACATCCTCACCGCTTTATACCGTTGTGATTCCGGATTTTTAATGTGTTGAGATTCATCCAGAAAAATATAATTAAAGCGATAATCCTTCAGGTAGCGAATGTCAGAAAGCAGGGTGCCATAAGAAGTAATGACTACCTCAAAACCATCAAAACGATCTGTCGTTTTAGTCCGCTCCGTACCGTAAATGGTTTTAACTTTAATGGATGGTGCAAACCTTTCAATTTCTGCTTTCCAGTTGAAAATCAATGACGCAGGAACCACGACGAGGTTAGTATTGTGGCCCACTTTCCTACGTTGCGACAAAATAAAGGCCAGAATCTGGATGGTTTTACCCAGTCCCATGTCATCTGCCAAACAGGCCCCGAAATTAAAATCGTCCAGAAAGTTTAACCAGTTTAATCCGTCTTTCTGATAAGGACGTAAGGTAGCTTTCAAATCTTCAGGAACCTCAACTTCCTGTATGGCTTCTGTACCCTCAAACTTTTGGCGGTAGCGTTTTAACTCATTTTTCACCTCTCCGTCAAGAAGTGCATCTTCGTAAAGGTCATTTAGCGTGGCAAACTTGATTTTTGGAGTTAGGATGGCTTCGTCGGTTACCTCTCCGGCATTAAAATAATCAGTGAATTTCTGAATCCATTCATGTGGTAAAATGCCTTGCGTCCCATCATCCAGGGTAATGAATTTACTTTTATTCCGGATGGATTTATGCAAATGCTTTAAAGCCACCTGTTGTTTACCGAACTTCACTTTCACCTTGGTTTCAAACCAATCGGTACCACTTAAGACTTCGATATTAATCTGCGCCTGGTGTGGATTGAGCTTGTTATTTTTAAGTTGGTTGAAACCTAATAGCTGAATGCCCTTATTGCGCCACACTTCAAAGGCTTCTAAAAACCATCCTTCTTCTAAAAAACGTTTGCGGTGTAAATAGAACGAATCATTGGTTTCCTGATCATAGAAATAGGGATGTTGCCTTAAAATGCTGGCAATAAACTGCAGTTCAGCTTCCTCATCACGGTGCAGGGTAAAAACATTACCGAGTTTATCCTGTGCCTGAATCTGCCGCTTGGAAAGTACCGGAATCTCCAGGTTTCCATAACGCATCACAGGTGTGATTAAAATAAAATCTTCAGATTCTGATAAATAAATTAACTTTTCATTTTCAAGATCAAAGCCCTTTTCTTCCAGTTGATCTGCCGTAGCAGGTTTCAGATAAGTATAATCAACCTGAATACTGCCCTCTAACGGAATTAAGATAAGCTTTTGAAACGCCGGATACTTGGTTTTGTGTAAAATTAAACGGTTACTTTGCTTCTGGAAAAAGCCTATCACCCGCAAAAAATCAGGTTTGGTGATTAAATAAAGCTGGTCTTTCAGTTTAACGAAATATTGATGAACCAGCAACAGCTGATCCAGCGCGTAGGATTTACCTTCAATAATTAACCGCCCGGTAATTTCATAAAAATCATTCAGCTGGTTTACCGATAATCTTAAATCAAGATCAAGAAAATGAACATTTACAGGAATAACGGCAGATGCCTGAATAGTGGTTTCCTTCGGATTTTGAAGATAGAAAGGAATCTTTTGCGGATTCTTCACAATGGCTTTTAACGCCTCAATTTCTTCCCCCGTTTGATCATTATTGTAATTGGCCTGAAAAGTAGCAATGCCACTGAAGAATTTCAGTTCATCACTATCATCCGTTTGAAATAACAAACTGTTCAGGTTAATCCGTTGCAGCGGATTTTTAATCTTCCCGGCTTTTGTTTGATCTGCCTTGTATAGTTCAATGGATAGGTTACTGTAATACCGATGCTGGCCAAATACCAAAATGGTTTTACTCAAATCAATTACAGGTTTTCCAATCTTGGGCTTTTGCCGGGGCAATAAAATATTGGCCATTTGTTTACTGGCCTCTTTATCAAAAGGCTGCAGCGCTTTCATTTTAGGATTAATTTGCAACTTTCCATCCTGATGGCTCAATACAAAAACAGCATCCAGATTTTGCTCCTTCTCCAATCCATAATCCAGCGCAATGGCATGCAGCTTTTGCCGGCGTAAACGCTCATCAAAAAAGATAGCGAGATCTTCCCGGTTTAGAATATTATACAATACCTGCGCCTGGTGTACACATAATTTATTTTTTGGTGCCGTACACCGGCAGGATAATTTTACCGCATTTGCCGTTTGCTGTACCTGAACAATTGGAAATACCGCATCAGATTCCGGATGACTAAAGGCGGCAAAATCAATTTCAATCTGTTCGGGATGAAGACTAAAAAAGCCTTTGCCATGTGTGTGAACTTCCTGGCTGAGGTGTTTAAGAATGAAGATGCCGTTTAAATCTTTCAGGTTGAAATCAGGCAATACATAATCGTACGGATTGTTGAATACTGATGATGTTCCTGCCTTTTCTTCGCTCATTTAAACAAATTTGTAAAGTGTAAAAATAGCATAAACCTTGCAGGTTTAAAATGATCAGCACTAATGATTAAAGCGAATTTCTCAGATTGAGATAAAATGGAACGGCAAGCTTTTCTGTTTTTCCGTTCAGCACAAACTCAGCAGCCTGGGTACCCAAACGGCTAAAATCTGTCGATATGGTGGTAATTCCATCCAAAATAAGCTTTTTTAGGGGTGTTTCATTATAAGAAATTACGCCTACGTCTTTTCCTATTTTGAGATTTAAAACAATCAGCCGCTCAATTAAGGTCACTAAATCATCCTCCATTAAATTGATATAAACCTCGCCGGGTTGAATTTCCTCTTCTTTAATATTATGGATCACCTTGTGCGTGAATGCATACTGCTGACAAAATCGATAAAAACCACTTAAAATTTCATGCGGGAAATAGCTGTTTTTAGGGAAGATGATTTTCAATGTAGTATAATGGGAGAGCCGGTTGAGGGCTTGCTCCAATGCCGCGTAAATATCTTGTGCAAAATTTTCATAGGCCGCAGCATACTCTCCGGTTACGCCAGGCAAAAGCTTATCTAAAATAATCAGTTTCTCTTTCGGAATGGTGTTGATGATTTCATGGGCATTTTCCCCTCCTTCTAAAAAATGTGGAATAATGACAAAGTGCGTATAATCATCTTTTTTACTGATGATCATTTTCTTGAAGAAAACATAATCATTGTTGTAGATGTAAAAATCAATGGCCGCATGTTCTCCAATGGCTTTGGTAAAGGAATCGTAAATAATTTTTTTGTGGGTACTGAGTTTATTAAACAGCAAACAAACCTTTAGTTTTCGGGTAAAATCGGTATTAATGATGAAATATCCTTTTCCAGGAACAGAATCTACCACACCGAGTTTACGGAGATTACGATAGCCCTTTTCTGCAGTATCTCTTGACATTTCCAGACTAAAACTAAGCTCATTGATTGAAGGAAGCAAACTTCCCTTTTGCAGCTTACCCATATCAATTCCATTCAAAATCGCATTGGTTAACTGCTTATATTTTGGAGTGGAGGAGTATTCATCAATTTGAATATAACTAAGGATATCTTCTGGCTTCAAATGCTTTTTTGCTAGGGTTTCCAATATATAAAAAAATCTGCTATGAAATTGGGTTTTGCTTTATAAGGTTCGCTGAATGGCGGAATAATACTTTAAGTTAATCATATCCGCTGGTGCGGGATTTTCATTCCATACATCATTAATGGCGAGTGCAGTTCCAATGGCAGTGGCCTGAGCTACAGAAGAGGCATAAACTTCAATATCGGGTACGGCACTGGCCAGCAGGTGCATATAGATGGCATTTTTTCCAAAGCCCCCATCGACGAAAACTCGCCTTATGCCATCATTCAGAATGAGTTTAAGCGAGTAAACCTGCTGCTTAATTAAATCGATAACTAACTGATGATACGCTTCTTCTGCCGTTTGGAAGATGTTTAAATCCCGTTCCGGAAAAGCAGAGGTTAATGAAAATTCGGTTTGTACCTGCTGATTTCCGGGCACTTTATTAACCAGCTTTAAAACCAAAGCAGGATTAAACTTTAAATGTTTAAAAAGATAGGCTGCGCGATCAAAATGTAAGGCAATTCGTTTAAGCTGCACTTCATGTTCATGACCTGCAAAAATTCGGGAAGCCTTTACGGCCTTACCTTTAAAATGCATGTAGCACAGGCAATCTTTCTTTAATTCATCTGCCTGAAGTGGCTCCTGATTAAAAGGATTAAGGCTGATGCACCAGGTTCCGGTAGAAATAAGTACAAAAGGCGAGTTAAAATTGGCCAGATAAGGAATTAAAGCTGCAGAGCTATCATGCAGGCCCACACCTACACTTACTTCCTTACCCTGAAAGCTGCTTTTTACAGCGGTATCTGCAGCTGTAAATTCACCAAATTTTTGATCTATCTCTTCTGCTTTAACCCAATGGTGGTATTCATTCTTATTAAAATCCCAAAGCTGGGTATGGCAACCAATACTGGTAATATCTGCCACGGCTTTTCCGGTAAGTAAATAACTGAGGTATTGCGGTAAATGTAAAGCATACCTGATGCGATTAAACAATTCAGGCCTTTCACATTTCAGGCGGTAGAGCTGCATACCAGAATTTAAGCTACCCAGAACAGGAGATGCCGTTTCGAGGGAAATTTTTTCTTCCCCTCCGTATTGAGCATAAAATGCTGCCTTAAGCGCTTCGGGATAGGCCTTTAAATAATTGTAAAGCGGTGTTAAGGGCGTTCCTTTTTCATCAAGATAAACGAAACTGGCACCATAAGTAGAAAAATTGATGGCTTTAATATTGAACTCTTTTAACTGCATCACCTGGTTTAACGAATCATATACAGAAGAGGTTAAGCTTTCGAGGTTCTCGCAGATTTCGCCATCCTCATCCATAGTTTCTACAAAACGTGCCGACCTTTCATAAACAATGCTATAATTTTCATCAATTAAAAACAGTTTCTTATTCGTTTTTCCAACATCAAATATGGCGATAACAGGTTTAGGCATTTTTATTTCCCTTTCGATTATAAACCTGTAGCTACCGTATTTCCACGGTGGCTAACCAATTGACTTCTAACATCTAAATCCCGGTATAAAGCAATTGGTGATAATGCTGCACCAGCCCTTAACCTTGCCTCGGCTACCAGAGGCCTTAGATCACTCCGAAAGGTATTTTGCAAAATCTCCTGCGCTTTAACCACATCGTTGTTATCCTGAGCAGCCTTTAAAGCATTTCTATCTACTAATAAAGCTTGCGCATAAGCAATCATAATCGCTTCTACTGATTGCAGTAAATCTTCTAGAGGGTCTTTTACATTGTGCGATGCATCAATCATCCAGCCTAAATCCTTGGCATGGTTCATGCCTTTTGCGTCCATGCCTTCCACCAGTTCATTAAAAATTAAGAACAATTGATAAGGCTTTATACTTCCGGCAGTTAAGTCGTCATCGCCATATTTGGAATCGTTAAAATGGAAACCGCCCAGCTTACCTTCCATCAATAATAAAGCAACAATCTGCTCGATATTGGCATTGGGCAAATGGTGACCTAAATCGACCAGCGTATAGGCTTTCTTACCCAATTTACTGGCATATAATAAAGATTGCCCCCAGTCGCCAACTGTTGTAGAATAGAAATTAGGCTCGAAAGCTTTATATTCTACAAACATTTTCCAGTTTTCCGGCAATGCCGCATAAATTTCCTGCAAACTTTCTAAGGTATTTTCAAAGGCCTGGCGAAAATTCAACTGACCCGGGAAACACGATCCATCGGCCAACCAAACCGTTAAAGTATCAGATCCTAAGGCAATACCATGTTTAATTACCTCGATATTGTGTTCGATGGCCTGCTTCCGAATGGCTTTATTTACATGCTGAAGGGAGCCAAATTTATAACTATGCGGAGCACCTGCCTGATCCTGAAAAGTATTGGAGTTCATGGCATCGAACTTTAGTCCGTAGCTGGAAGCCATGCTTTTTAAGCTTTCTGCGTGTTGAGGGATATCCCAGGGAATATGTAAGGATATGGCACCACTGGCGCCATTCAGGCCGTGTAATAAACCCACATCTTCAATTTTCTCTTCAATGGTTCTGGGTTCACCGCCCGTAATGGCAAAACGGCCGAAACGTGTTCCACCTGTGCCTAAGGCCCAACTTGGAATGGCAATCTGAAAATCTACCAACTTCCGGATGATACTTTCCAAATCAACATGCGACCAGTCTGCTTTTAAAAAGTCAATCTTGCGCTGATGTGAGCTAAAAAGGGAATCGTTATGTTTTTCGATCTGGTTCTGTTCGATATTCATGGTTATACTTGGTTATTTAGGCTGATGATTATGGCGATTAATCGCCTTTCATACCATCCTCGTTTATAAAGGGGCATGATTTTAACTATAATCTTCGCACATTAAGGTCATTTTCAGCCTGTGGACATCACAGACCAGGAAAACAACCTGCTAAACTACATTTATTTATATTTCAAAATTTTATGACCGATATAGAACCGATCATAAAATTAAATGCTTCACTATATTTATCTGACAAAGGCCATGGCCACACCACCATCTACATTTAGCACGTTACCTGTAGACTTTTGCAATAATCCACCAACGAAAACAAAACATGCATTGGCGATATCATCAGGTAAAATAATCTGGTTTAACAAGGTGCGTTTGGCATAATAAGCCGGCAATTCAGCAACGGTAACACCATATGCTTTTGCCCTGCCTTCAGCCCATCCACCGGCCCAGATGTTGCTGTCGCTGATCACTGCATCCGGATTAACTACGTTAACACGGATATGATCTGCACCCAACTCAGCTGCATTTAATCGGCTTAAATGAAGTTGAGCAGCCTTTGCACTTCCATAACCAGCATTATTTGGTCCGCTTACCAATGCATTCTTACTTACAATATTAATGATATCACCACCAACATCTTGCTTTTGCATCATCTTTGTTGCAGCCTGGGTGATAAAGAACTGGCCTTTTACCAAAACATCATACAACAAATCCCAATCTTTTTCCGAGTGATCGCCAATGGTTTTAGAAATGGATAAGCCTGCATTATTGACAACAATATCAATTCCGCCAAAAGCCAGCGCCGCAGCATGAAAAGCACCATCAATATCCTCCTGACTGGTGACATTTAAAAGTGTTGTACTGTAAGCATCTTTACCAAATTGTTTGGCAAATTCAGCTCCGGCTTCTTCCAAACGTGCTGCATTCATATCATTTAAAATAACCACGCCGCCTTCTGCAACGAATTTCTTTGCAATGGCTTTACCAATACCGCCGGCACTGCCCGTAATTAAAGCAATTTTACCGGTAAGTGGCTTTGGCTTAGGCATACGCTGCAACTTTGCTTCCTCAAGTAGCCAATATTCAATATTAAAAGCTTCCTGATGAGGTAAAGATGTATAGGATGAAATGGCTTCTGCACCTTTCATCACATTAATGGCATTGATGTAAAATTCTGCCGCCACTCTTGCCGTTTGTTTATCCTTTGAGAAAGTAAACATCCCTACACCCGGATATAAAATCACCACCGGATTGGTATCGCGAATGGCTGGGCTATTAGGATGTTTGCAAGTTTCATAATAATCTGTATACATGGCCCTGTATGCTTCAAACGCAGGCAACAGTTTTTCTTTTAACGCTTTGGTGTCAGACAGGTCTTCATCAGCCGCCAAATCTAAAACCAGCGGACTGATCTTGGTTCTTAAAAAGTGATCCGGACAACTGGTTCCCATGGGTGCCAGGCGAGCGAGATCATTGGAGTTTGTAAATTCCAATACCCTGGCATCATCGGTAAAATGTCCGATCATGTGTTGTTTTGAAGAACATAAACCCCGAAGTAATGGTGCTAAAGTTGCTGCTTGCTTTTTACGGCTGGCCTCATTTGCACTTTCCATTTTTTGGCCGCCGAAAACCGGTCCTTTTCTACCGTAGTTTTGCGCCAGGTAATCGGAACAGATTTCAATCACACCTAAAGTATTCAGATAACTTTCGTAAGCGGTATCACCCCAGGTAAATAAGCCGTGAGCGCCCAGCATGATGCCTCGAATACCCGGATTCTCATCCAAACATTGTTTTAACTGTAAACCTAATTCGAAACCCGGTTTCTTCCATTCTACCCAGCCAATGGTTCCGCCGAACAGCTCTTCCGTAATCTTTTTGCCATCAGCAGCCGCAGCGATGGCAATAGCCGCATCCGGATGCAGGTGATCAATATGTGCAAAGGGTAGAAAACCATGTAATGGCGTATCAATGGATGGGGCTTTAGAACTCAAATCAAAAATGCAGTGGTTAAAAAGTTCCACCATTTCATCTTCGTAAGCTACACCGCGGTAAATATTTTTTAAACTGCGCAGGCGATCTACATAAAGTGCCGCTAAACCACTCTTCTTTAATGTGCCTAAATCACCACCAGATCCCTTTACCCACATCACTTCAGTTTCATTACCTGTAAGCGGATCCTTTTCCATTAACTTGCATGAGGTATTACCGCCACCATAATTGGTCAGGCGCAAATCAGCACCTAACAAATTAGAGCGATAAATGAGCAGTGCAACTTCATCTCCAGCCAGTTTTGTGGCCTCTTCTTCATCCCATAAGTAGCTGACGTACTTATAATTTGTTTCTTTAACAGACATGTATATTAATGATTACTTTTCTATTTATGATTTAATTGAATTGCCATAACCTACAATCAGTACTGATATGATAATGGTTAATATGCCCGCTATAATGGTAGTTAATGTTTTTCTTGATACACCTTTCCATTCTTTCAAAATCAAACCCCACACGTTGGCAATCAGGATGATAAAGGCCATATGCAGAATCCACGAACTGGCGCCATTACCCATTTTGCTTTCTCCCATTCCGTAAAAAAAGAACTGTAGAAACCACGTGGTTCCGGCAAGTGCAGAAAAAATGTAGTTCTTTAATAAGGGGGTTGATTTTTTCGTGTAATCGCCAAAGGTTTTATTGCGGGCATTCAAAATCATACACCAAATAAAATTAGTGGTTAATCCGCCCCAAAGTACTACCACATAAGTGACATTGTTTTGGAATAGAAAGTTACCCGCTTCAGATGGGTGGGTAACTTTCCAGATCTGGTTGGCCGCATCGGCCATGGGTTTTCCGGCCTCTAAGCCAAAATTAAAACATGCACTTAACACTCCTGAAACGATCCCTACAAATAAGCCCAGGCCAAATTTGAATTCTGTTTTAACTTCCAGTCCATGTGGATCAGTAATATCTGAATTGATTTCTCTTTCTTTCATTACCCCTGCCTTACCACAGATGATGATGCCAATGACACAAACAAAAAGCCCAAGCATGACCATTCGGCCCCAATCGGTTTGCATAAACATGGTGAAAGTATCTTTTCCTTCCTGTGGAAAAATGTCGAAATAAATTGAAGGTAAAACGGACCCGATCACCATTGATAGTCCCAGAATAATGCTACTGCCCAGTGATACCCCCAGATAACGAACACCCAGTCCATAGGTTAAGCCACCAATCCCCCAAAGTACACCGAAAAAATAAGTGAGGATTAAAATATGACCATTGGTAGTAGCAATAATATCACTGAAATTCGGGATGGTTAAATAAGCGGCCAATGGTGGTACAATAAGCCAGGAAAAAATTCCACCAACAATCCAGTAGCTTTCCCAGGCCCAACCTTTAACTTTTTTAAATGGGATATAAAAACTTCCTGATGCGAAACCACCGAAGAAATGAAAAATTACGCCTAAAATTGCCTGCATGCGCTATATTGGATATTTGGTTGGTCCAAAATAGAAATTAAGGCATATTTAACTGTCATGCACTGTTATGCCGATAAATTTCATTTACTACCGAAGTGATTTAATTTTTGTAAAGTTCTCCCGCAGATTACAGGGATTACCGTAGATCTTATTAATAGATAGTCGAAAGGAAGGTACACCCCTTAATGCTCTGCCAGGAAAAGCCAATCACATATAACTCTCCTTAAATCTGCGGGATCCCCGGAATCTGCGGGAAATAAAATATTCACAAGGAAGGGCTAAATAATAGATAAATCGTCCTGGCGAGGAGAAATAATGAAGCAATCTAATCCGCTCAATAGACTGCTTCGTCGGCTGAAAAAAGCCATCTCGCAAAGACGATCACTCGAGTTAGAAGACGATAAAATCATGAAGTGAATAAAAAAAGCCGGCAAATCTGCAGCTATCAAATCACTTTATTAAAAAAATTAAAGCAGGTGGGATTTTAAATCAGCCGAAGAATAATTTACTGACTTTAATGTCTTATCATCTGCCTTTCTGAAAACCAGAAACAATCCATCCACTTCCTTATAATATGCTGCTGTCTGATCTTTGTCGAAATAATGTTTGATGGTTAATTCTGCTTCTTCTACTGTTTTGCAGGCCTTACTCATGTTAGAGCGGTGCACCTCATCAAAAAGTGTTTTAAATTTGCGCCCCAAACCAAATTCGTGTATTGCACCAGCCAACACATATTGCAAATCACACAGCGCATCAGCTACTTCAATCAGATCATCCTTTTCAACTGCTTCCTGCAATTCCTTTAATTCTTCAGCCAGAAGTGCAATTCTTAAGTTTGCCCTTTGTTTTGATGGAATAACAGGCGAATCTAAAATGGGATGTTTAAATGTGTGATGAAATTCTGCAACCTGATTAAGTGAATTTGTTTCCTGCATGGTGGTTTGGTTTAACTTACGCCAGCAAAAGTAAAAAAACACCTGTACTTATCTAAACATAATTTAAACATTGACACGAAAGGGGCAATATCCTCAATGGCGTTCCCTGATTATTCTGAAAAAATCTTCCTTGTAAGTATCACCTACTGGCAACAACTGATCATTGATATAAACGGTATTTCCGTCAACCATTTTAATTTTATCCAGCGAAATGATGTACGATTTATGTATACGGTAAAAAGGTGGCTTCGGTAAATCATTTTCCAGTTCTCTTAAGGCCTGGTAAGTTACAATCCTTTGAGCAGAGGTGTAAACAGATACATAATTTTTCAATCCCTCAATGTAGAGAATATCAGTATAGTTAACCTTAATGAATTTATTTTTTGTATCACCCTTGATAAAAATGAAGTCAGGGATGGCTGTTGATAGGGGCATAACAATTTCCTGCTGCGCCGGATGAATCATCTGCTGTGCTTTAACAGCAGCCTGGTAAAATCGTTCATATGGAATCGGTTTTAACAAATAATCAACCACATCCAGATCAAAGCCTTCAAGCGCATATTCAGGATAGGCTGTAGTTAAAATCACTTTACATTTGCCCCCTAATATTTTCAGAAATTGAATGCCGGTAAGCTCGGGCATCTGAATATCCAGAAAAACCAGGTCTACCATTCCTGCCTGCACCTGGTTTAAAGCTTCAAAGGGATTAGTAGTTGTACCCACCAATTCCAGAAATGGCGTTTTATTGATAAAGGCAGCAATGATGTCTGATGCGTAGGCTTCATCATCAACAGCTAAACAACGGATCATAATTGGAAGTTAAAAGTGATAAAGATATAAAGATTCTCCGGTACTACATATGGATCACCAATGTGGTTTTATAGGTATTACCATTATTCGAAACCAGGAGTTCATGCTGGTCAGGATAAATTAAATCCAGTCGCCGGTGAATATTAACCAAACCTACACCACTGGAATGATCTTTTTGCGCATGGCTGATTTTATTGCTGACTTCAAAACTCAGGCGCTTTCCGTTTACTTTAAGTTTTATCCTCACCGGGTGTTTTTCATCATTCACCACTCCATGCTTAAAGGCATTCTCTACAAAGGGGATTAGTACCAAGGCTGCAATTTTTTGAGTGGTAATGCCTTCGGTATTAAAATCCACATAAAAGTTGGGTTCGAAGCGCATCTTAAAAAGGGCAATATAACTCTCCAGATAGGCTACCTCCTTTGAAAGCGACACTTTACCATCTGGACTTTCATTCAGGGTATATCGCATTAAATCAGATAGTTTCAAAACAGCATTTGCCAGCTGATCAGAAACCGGAATGGCCAGTGCATAAATATAATTCAGGGTATTATACAAGAAGTGAGGATTGATCTGTGATTTTAGAAAAGCCAGTTCAGACTTTACTACCTCGTCCTTTAACTTCCTGTTGGCCAGCTCATTTTTAAAATTTTGCTGCACACCGTATACTGCTGCAGGTATAATAATATATGAAATTCCATAGTAAATATTGTCAAGTATGTAACTAAAGGTGGTTGTCTGATCATTATAATTATGAAAACCAAATACCTTCAGGTAAATCACTTCTTCAATCAGATAACGCAGGCTAATAAAAAATATCAGTGTAAATAGGATGCCTAACACCAGCTGGGGAATTTTACCCCGTTTTAAATAATGGGGATAAAGCCAGGAATAACAAATATAAAACTCTGCTATCCGGATAAAAGATAAGGAAATACCAAATGCAATGAGGGGAAAACTCACCGATTCGACAAAATATCCCAGATATTGATAAGTCAGGATTAATACCCAACAAAACACATGGATAGCGATTACTTTAAATTGCTTCATGCCATAAAGCTAGATAAAGCTTTTCAATAGATCAATCTTGTTATTCCAACCCTCAAAAATTTTATCCCAACACCCGTTTTCGGCAGACAAACACCTGTTAAACGGCTTTACTGGTTTGGGATAATAATCCGGTGGTTTGGGATCATTTAATTTAGAACCCACCGCATCATCTGCAATTTTGGAACATCAAACAAATAACAATGATGATGAAAACTACGACCACAATTCTTTTGACCATTTTATGTGTATCCCTCTTTCAATTTACAGCCAGTGCCCAAAAGCAGGAAATATTGCTTATTGGAACATTTCATTTCGCCAATCCAAATCTGGACGCGATTAAAACCGAAAGATTTGATGTCTTAGCCGCTAAGCCCCAGCAGGAACTGGAAAACATCTCCGAAAAAATTAAAGCCTTTAATCCTGACCAGATTTTTGTAGAATGGCCTGAAAACAAACAAGCCGGATTAGATTCCCTTTACCAGATGTACAAAGCAGGCACCTACAACCAGTATATCAATACAAAATACCAGCACACCAAACAATTTGCATCCTTCAAGGAAGATGAAACCTTTCAGCTAGCCTTTCGTGCAGGAAAAAAAGCAAACCTAAAAACCATATACGGCATTGATTACAACATAGATATGCCTTTTGATACGGTGATGAATGCCATTCAAAGCGCAAAACAAACGCAACTAAAAAATGAAATTGATAGTGTCATCCAAACCAATGGTGCCGCAACCAATCATAAAAGAAAAACCATGGGCCTTACCGATCTCATCCTGGATTTAAATACGGAAGCCTCCAGAAATCAAAATGCCGGTTTCTACTTGCAAAGCATCAACCGTGCAGGAAGCAGAGAAAATTTTGCAGGTGCCTATTCGGTATCAGAATGGTATCGCCGTAACCTTTACATGTATGCTTTGGTTCAAAAGATCACACAGCCTGCTGATAAAAGGATTGTCATTCTTCTGGGCGCTGGCCACATCTCCTTAATTAAACAGTTTATTGCACTGGAAAACAGGTTCAAAATTGTAGAATTGAAAGACATTCTTTGATGCACGATTCTGCTGTATGACCTACCCTTTGGATATTTTGTTCATTACAAAATGAGCAGCATCCAAACGTTGCAGGCAAAATGGCCTGACTGACCTAAAGGTGCTGAAAGTTTTTTAAAGCCTGCTTTTTCATACATTCCAACAGCGGTAGATAATTCAGGGAATGACTCCAGGTAAATTTGATGATAACCAAATTGCTGTGCAGAGGAGATACTTTTCTGCATCAGCATTTTGCCTATGCCCCTCCCTCTGGCAGCCGCTGAGGTATAAAGCTTTACAAGCTCTGCGCAACCTTCCGGCAAGCCTGATGTGGGATAGATTCCGCAACCACCGATAATTTTGCCTTCTTCCTCAGCAATCCAATAAGCAGATTGTTCCGCTTTAAATACTTCGGATAAATGATCAGTAGTGGGATCTGTGTAAACGGTTCCAGGTTTATCGACTTTAAACTCTCTTAACACAGTCCTGATTAATTCAGCGAGTTCTTGATTATCCCCTTCGTTTATTTCTCTGTAAGTGATGGCCATGCCGCATTTTTCTTCAAAGTTAAAAATTGCACCCGTAGCATTGAAGAAAATTCAAACAAAATCAGGGTTGAATCCCTTTATTAAAGAAAAGATAATACCATGGAAAACGATAAAATAACGAACGAAAACAAAAACGCGCATCCAAAACCGACTGATGAGATTCAGAAAGAAATCGAAACCGTTGTTCCATCTGCGCATCAGGCGGAAGTTACACCTGGCAAATCTGAAACTCCCGTTGATATTAAAGAAGACCAACAGACAGACGAGCCAACTAAGGGAGAAGGAAATAAAGTAACAGAAGGCGAAGAAGGTGCCGAAAAAGCAGCTACAGCTACGGATCAATCTGGAACAGACGAAGCGTCATCTCCGGAAGAAAACACGCCTGAAGAAGAGGAAACAAATGATGCAGCAAACGCTGGTGAAGATGACAATAAGGATTCAGACCATGAACATAATGGAATTGAAACCGTAACACCATAGCACACTATGCTAATT
>NZ_JAPIVF010000005.1:0-608096 GCF_026240075.1 Pedobacter sp. MR22-3
GTTTAATCAGAACCCTTGCAGTAACAACTGCAGGGGTTTCTTGGTTTATAAAGTTTAAAGAGCAAAGAACAAGGGGCAAAAGCTGAATTGTTTTTGAATATTCCACCCGTTCTTCTTGCTAAACACGATTCGGGATGTTTTTAAGGGTACTAACCAATAACAATATAAGAACAAGGAGATTAGAATCCATCTATAATTGTTTCCCGCAGATTTCAGGGATTTCGCGGATTTAGGGTGATGAAACGTTGTGTTGTTGAAATTCAGGATCTTTGAAGGGTACTAACCCATAACGATAGAAAAACAAGGAGATTAGGAATCCATCTATAATTGTTTCCCGCAGATTTCAGGGATTTCGCAGATTTAGGGTGATGAAACGTTGTGTAGTCGAATTTGGAGTCTGAATAAAAGCCAGTTTAAAGTTATTCTCAATCAATGTTCTTCCAAACCCTTGTCTGGTTCTCCTGAATGGGATTCAGAATCTTAGAAGAGTGGATTTAAAACGCTACAACAGGAGCAGGCTTTCAAAAAAGTACCAAGCCTGCCTTTAATAAACCTGATGGGAAAGAAAATCCTTTTTGTTAACCACGACATTCTATTTTTAGAAATATCTCAACAAAAAGATTGTCGTGTACAGAAGGACTGAAAGAGCCAATCGTTGCTGACTTTCGTTTACAAATGATTCACTTTCTTCCTGTTAAAAAATGTAAAATCTTTAAGTGCCCATTTAATAAATCCGTATTATTGTACCATTACGTACTTCATCATATGACTAATTTCAGCCAAAGAAAATTATTTACTCTTATTGTTTTCATCCTTGTTCAAATGGGTGCTTCTGCACAGAATAAAAATGTAAAGCTTCCTGCGAATTGGTTTAATCTGGATCTGGTGGAGAGTGGTTATTTTGGAATTAGTACAGAGAAAGCTTATCGTGATCTTTTAAAGGATAAAAAACCAAAAGAAAATATCATTGTAGCTGTTATTGACGGCGGGGTCGATATTAATCACCCTGATTTAAAACCGGTTTTATGGGTTAATCAAAAAGAGATTCCTGGAAATGGTATTGACGATGATGGGAATGGTTATATCGATGATATTCATGGATGGAATTTTATTGGTTCAAAGAAAGGTAATCTGGAATTTGATAATCTGGAATTGGTTCGGCTTCTTAGAATCTATACACCAAAGTATCAGTCTACCACCAATCTGACACCATTAGATAGTAATCAAAAGGAAGAATTCAGGCTTTATAAAAAAATGGTGGGTGATTTTGGAAAGAAATATGAAGATGCCAGTAATACGTTTTCTGTACTTGTTGCCATTAATAAGGTTTTGGATTCTGTGGCCACCATAAATCATAAGCAAATTCCAACTTATGAAGATATAGAAAAATATAAGGCTGATGATGAGACAGAAGAGCAGGTTAAAACCATTATCAGGAAAGGTTCAAGAGAAGATGGTGGCTTTGATAAGTTTTATAAGAATATTAAAGATGGTTATAAGCAATATGATGCCATGCTGAAATACAATCTGAATCCTAAATATGATAAAAGGGCAGAACTGGTAGGGGATGATTATGCTAATAGTCAGGATAGAAACTATGGAAATGCAGATGTAAAAGGGCCGGATGCCACGCATGGAACGCATGTAAGCGGGATTATTGGTGCTGATCGTAATAATAATTCAGGCATTTTGGGCGTGGCCAATCATGTGCGTATTATGGCTATCAGGGTTGTACCAACAGGCGATGAACGGGATAAAGATGTAGCTAATGGAATCAGATATGCTGTAGATAATGGCGCCAGGGTGATTAACATGAGCTTCGGAAAGGCATATAAATGGGATAAAAAGGTTGTTGATGAAGCAGTAAGATATGCTGAATCTAATGGTGTACTGCTGGTTCATGCTGCTGGCAATGATCATCAGAATAATGATGTTGAAGAAAATTTTCCAAATAAATACTATGATAGTGCTGAAGCGGAGGCATATAAATCGGCACACCGCAAACCATTGAAACCAGATTTTATACCACAAAAACCTGTCGGACAACATACCATGGGCATGAGGCCTCCAATGGGTATTGCTGTTCCAAAACAGGTACCACTTGATTCTGCGAAATTTAGTTTACCCAGTGCTACCAATTGGATTGAGGTTGGTGCAAGTGCATATAAAGACGATGAAACATTGAAAGCTGATTTCTCAAATTATGGCAAATATAATGTTGATGTTTTTGCGCCTGGCTTTTTAATAAACTCTACTATTCCTGATGGTAAATATGAAGAGCTTGATGGTACCAGTATGGCTTCGCCGATGGTATCGGGTTTGGCTGCTTTGATTTTGAGTTATTACCCTCAACTTAAGCCTGCTCAGGTCAGGGAGATCATCATGAAATCTGTTTCGAAAGTAAACCACAAGGTCAAATATAAAAACGAAAAAGGTGAGAATGCCAGGGCGCTATTTAGTGAAATTTGTGTTAGTGGTGGTATAGTAAATGCATACAATGCCTTAAAACTAGCGGCAACTTATTAATATCAGCTGGCTTTTGTTCTTGTATTGATAAATTCCTGAAAGGTAGCAAACGGATATTTTTTTGCTTTCATCCAGGTGATCAGGCGATCCATTCTTCTGATCATTTTTTGTCCTGTGTTTTTTCTCACGTAAGCAGGAAAGCCAAACCTCTCCACATCATTAAGATCAGTAAATTCCCATGGATGAAAATAAATATTTAAGTATCGATCTTTTTGATAAGTCCAGCGAGCCACGAACTTGTAGACACCAAGTGGCAAATTGTGAAAGGAAAGCCAGAATAGCGGAAACCTGATAATTGGACTTACAGAAGCTGGAATTTGCAGTACATTTTGCTTAGTAAAAAAGGTTCTTGAGATGTTGAAATTATTATAGCGGCCAGGTAAGTAAGTGGGATTCATTGAAGTATTATAGGTATAACCAGCCTTTTCTATTTCTTTTTCATCAACAGGCATCATGCGGGCCATGCGATAACCAGTAATTTCTTTTCCGGAGAGTTGTTGTAATCTCAGTTTAGACTGAAGCAAGTGTTCCGGTTTAAAATCAGAGTGATAATAGCCATGTGAAGCCAATTCATGTCCGCTTTTGGTTATGCGCTCAATTAGATCAGGTACATTTTCGGCGAAAGTAACCGTGCAAAAAAACGTCGCTTGAACCTGGTGTTTATCCAATAAATCCAAAATGGCGATCGTACCTGCTCTTGAAATGGAAATCTGATCTGCAAACGAAATATCCTTGCCATATTCAAAAGGCATATCAAATTCTTCAATATCAAAACTTAATAATACCATTATTGCTGAGGGATATTGGTTGAACGGATAATATAATTTGGACGGTTTTTAGTCTGCATAAACATTTTACCTACATAGATACCGATGATTCCTAAAATAATCAATTGCAAACCACCGAAAAATACAATGGTCATAATCATGGATGCCCAACCGGAAACTTCAACATGATTAACGAATGCATAAATCACATAGGGAATGTATAAAACAGAAGCCAATGATAAGATAAAGCCCAAGTAAACAGCCGAATATAGTGGCTTTATGCTAAATGCGGTAACGCCATGCAGGGCCAATCGAATCATTTTCTTTAGGGTATATTTACTTGATCCGGAAAAACGTGCTGCCGGTTGATACTTTATGGCATGTTGCTTAAAGCCTAACCACTTTACCAAACCACGAAGGAAGGGTTCATTTTCGTGAAAATTCCGGAAAACATTTACCACTTTCTGATCCAGTAAGCGGAAATCTGCGGCACCAGGTTCAAGATCAATGTCTGATAACCAATTCAGTATTTTATAAAAAAGATTGGATGAGCTTCGCTTTCCTTTAGAAAGACTTTTATCTTCTGCCCTGATGGTATAAACCACTTCAAAACCAGCTTCCCATTTTTTAAGCATTTCAGGAATTAGCTCTGGCGGGTGCTGCATGTCACAATCCATTGAAATCACACAGTCGCCGAAGGCATGATCCATACCGGCTTTCACTGCAAGCTGATGCCCGAAATTTCTACTAAATTCCAGGAAGAAAATGTTATCTGCAGTGGATGAGTACTCCTTGATTTTTTCAAGGGTATGATCTGCACTTCCATCATCTACCAGGATAATTTCATAATTATAATTGATGGTGGAGAAAACGTTCTTGATACTTTCAGAGATCACAAAAATATTATCAGCTTCATTGTAAGCTGGTATGACTATAGAAACTAATTTCTTCATTTATCAGCAATCAAATATGATTTAAAATCTTCTTTCATCATTTGGTAAATAATCGTAAACCAAATGATCATGCAAGGTAGGGCTTTGAGTGAATATAGGCGAATAAATTCTTTTGCAGCTCTTGGAAACAGGTCTGTTGGAGATAAGCTGGTTAAACAAAACGCAAACACAAACAAGCCTATAACCAAATTATTTTTTGGCGATGTTTGAACGATAAACCAGATGGCCACACCTGCAAAGGCAATGATATAAGTTGGCGATTCAGATCCACTGCTAAAGATCACCGTGAATATTAATGTAGATGCCAAAAGCATTAAGCGGAAAGCAAGGTGTTTATATTGGCTGATTCTTAAATAGGGCAAAGCGAAAAGGATTAACCCACCAAGTAAAAAAGGCATATTTGGAAGATTGACGTTTCCACTTATTCTTCTTGCCATGCCCATTACAGAAATATCCTGAAAAGAAGTAAGTGAAGCATTTGAAGCATTTTTATGAACAAGGGAATGATACCAATCTACGTAAGATTGCATCACGAAATGAGGTGAGGAAATGGTCATTGGCAACAGGAAGAGTAAAAATACAGCTAGCACGCCTGCCAAAATGAACTTTACTTTATGCCGGGTAAAGAAGAAAAATGCCAAACCCACAATGCCATATAGCTTTACAAATGTGCCTAAGGCGATAAAAATGGCAGATTTAATTTCTTGTTTTTTTATTAAGTAAGAAAAGCTAAGCAATATCAATCCGGTTAAAGCAATGTTGAACTGAAAGCTGAATAGGGCTGTAAGTGTTTCATGTGCACAAATCCAGGCAATAACTGTTCTTTTATTGAGTGAAAGCGGCAGACTATAAATACCCCAGAGTAGTACCAAAACATTAGCAATGTTCCACAAAATCATGCCCAGGCCATCAGGCAGCCAGGCAAAAGGAGCAATCAGTAAAGAGAAAATGATTCCATAATGGTTGCTGTCGCCATATTCTGCATAATTGTTATATAAATTCTGCAAATCAAGTGTATGCAGATAAACATATTTGAAAATAAGGTAATTGTTGAACGAATGGTGAAGGTATTGTTTTGTACCGGCAACAATAGCCAATATAACATATATGCCAATAACACATTGTTTTTTTTGTAAAAAGGCAAAAATTTTAGAAAAGACCGAGTTTGTTACTGTGCTCATATGATTGGTTGGGCAAATATAATGAATTTAATGATCCACAACAGGGCTATGATTGTACATCATCCATTCCCCAGCCAGCTGTTATCTTTTAATTAAATATAATATTCATTATGGGGCTGATTAAAAGAAAAGTTATACGCTTCATCACTTTAAAATGATTGATTACCGAATTTTCAAATAGTCTGATTGCCGGGTATGATCGAATGATAATTCTAAGTTCTACTGATTCTGAATGAAATTATTAATTTCGGAAACTTCCATTCACCATAATTAAGCTGATACTTTACCAATCTTGTCTAAATTGTCAGATTGGTTTTCCTTTGTTTCTTTAAAGAGTATTTTTGATTGACTATACTGAGCATAGTTTTAATGTTAACCATCATGAATAAAACACTTAAAATAACAAGAAGGAGCAAAAGGCCATTATTACCCGCCATAATCTTTATGATCGTGCTTTTTGTAAGCACGGGGATTGTAAATGCACAATCACCGTGGATCAGTTTAGGTAAAAAACCTTCCACATTAGGTTTAGAGAAAGGTTATCTCTCTTTTGATGCCGGCGCATTTAATTTAAAACTGGTTAAATCAGCTCAGACAGTTGCTGGATTGCAACCCAAAAACGTTAAAGATTTTGATTTTGTGCCGGGTGATAGTTTGAAAGTCAGAAGTTCAGACGGACTTTACCACCTGGGTGATCTTAACCTGAAGATTAAAACAGAAAATAGTAAAGCGTGGACCAGCTACAGCACCGCGGGCAAAAGGATGCCGGTAAAAGCATTGGCTGCGAATGGTAAGGTGCTGGCATCAGCAGATCTTGCCGCTACTCTGCCTGCAGATATTCCTTTACAAATCATCCGAAGCTGGGAAATGAATGATGGTAAACTGATCTTAAAATTTGAATTAAGAAACAAATCTGCTCAAAATATAGAAATTGGTGCTTTGGGTATACCCATGATTTTTGATAATATTCTGGAAGGCCGGACACTGGAGCAAGCCCATGCTAAAAATGTTTTTTATGATCCCTATATTGGAAATGATGCAGGTTATTTACAGGTAACCCGGTTAAGTGGTCATGCGCCATCTTTATTAGTTTTGCCTTTTGGCAAAACACCATTTGAAGCCTATAACCCTTTAAATGATGACCGTACACCCAGAGGAATTGCCTTTGAAGGTTTCTATGAGTGGATGATTTATAGCAAGGCCTATGCGGAGAATGAATGGAAAAATGCTGATCAATGGAATGTGCCAACATCAACCAGCTTAAAGCCCAATGAAACCAGAACGTATGGACTCCAGTTTGTCCTGTCCGGTACGGCAAGAGATACGGAACAAAAACTGATCGAAAATAAGCGACCAGTGGCAGTTTCCTTTCCGGGTTATGTAATTCCCCGAGATGTAGATGCTAAATTGTTCCTTAAATATGGCAGTAAAATTAAAACAATCAAAGCCTTTCCGGAAAATTCGATGGTAATTAAGGCTATAGGCACAACCAAAAATGGCTGGAAAAGTTATGCTGTTAATGGCAGGACATGGGGTAGAGCCAGATTAACCATTTTATATGAAGATGGCTTGGAGCAGACGGTGAATTATAAAATTATTGAGCCCGAAGCCAATGTTATTGCCAGTTATGGAAATTTCTTAACGACAAAACAATGGTTTGAACAACCTAATGATCAATTTAAACGTTCGCCATCGGTGATTACTTATGACAATGAAGAACAGCAACAGGTGATACAGGATAATCGCGCATGGATTGCCGGCCTGAGTGATGAAGGAGGAGCTGGCTCCTGGCTTGGTGCCATTATGAAACAGTTGGTTCATCCGGAGAAGGCTGAAATTGATAAGTTGCAAAAATTTGTAGATACCGTGATGTTTGGAAATATTCAGCTTAAAAACGGTCCGCAAAAATATGGCGTAAAAAAGAGTTTGTTTTTTTATGAGCCGGACTCGATGCCTAAAAATACCTATTCCAGCAGCATAAATTTTAAAACCTGGTCTGCCTGGCCTAAAAAAGAAGCTGATAATCTGGGCCGTTCCTATAATTATCCACATGTTGCAGCTGCACACTGGATGATGTATCGCTTAGCCCGAAATTATAAAGGCCTGGTAAATCCATCCACCTGGAAAGAACACCTTATTGATGCTGCCGAGACAGGAATGGCCATGGTAAACATTGCGCCTTATTATGCGCAATTCGGGCAAATGGAAGGAACCATTTTTTATCTTATCCTAACTGATCTGAAAAATGAAGGTTTGATGGAAGAAGCGGCTAAGCTGGAACTGGAAATGAAAAAACGTGCCGATCATTGGAAATCACTGGAATACCCCTTTGGTAGCGAAATGCCCTGGGATTCTACCGGGCAGGAAGAAGTTTATTTGTGGTCGAATTATTTTGGCTATAATGATAAAGCAAAAGTAACGCTTGATGCTATTTTAGCATATATGCCAGTAATCCCACATTGGGCATATAATGGAAATGCCCGCCGTTACTGGGATTTTTTATACGGAGGTAAATTGCAGCGCATCGAAAGGATGATTCACCATTATGGTTCTGCATTAAATGCCATTCCGTTATTGATGGATTACCGCAAAAATCCTGCTGATTTTTATTTGTTGCGTGCCGGCTATGGTGGCTTAATGGGTTCCATCTCTAATATCACTAAAGATGGATTTGCACCGGCAGCTTTTCATGCTTATCCATCTACGTTAAAGAATGATGGCATTACAGGAGATTATGGCTCTGGCTTTTTTGGTTATGCCGTAAATACCTCAACGTATGTGCTGGAACATCCTGAATTTGGCTGGCTGGCTTTTGGCGGGAACTTGAAGAAGAGCAAGAATAAGATTGATATTAAACTAACTACTGCCGCAAAATCATCGGTTTACTTAGCCCCAATTGGATTGTGGATTTCACTTGATGCCGGTAAAATAGCATCCCTGCAATATAATAGCTCAACTGGTGAAGTAAAGCTGAACTTAGAAAAGGCAGATGCATATACACCAACTGCCATCATCCGAATTGCCCAGCCTGCAAAAATATCGGGTGTAGGTACCTATGAGATAAAGTCTGTAAACATGAAGGAACGTGGAGCAAGTTTTATTAATCTTTCTCCAACGGGAACCACAGCAGTGTTGATTCAAAAATAAATTCACCAGCTCATTTATTTCAAAAGGTTGTCCCTTCATTAATAATTCAGATTTGTCAGGTTGAGCTTGTCGAAACACCGTTAAGAACATTTTTTAACAAGTCTTTCGACAGGCTCCTTGACATTTTGAATTTATGATACAGCCACTGCGTTTTTTCCAAGCTTTTGAAAGCTGGGTTCTGAAATCCTCAAATAAAAAGCTGATATCAGAAGTGTAATCAGTTTGCTGCCATGTTGATTATTTTTCTTTAATCACTCTGATGCTGTAAACAGGACCCGCACTATTCCTGGCTTTCGGAGATAGTTTAACCGTTACCTTTTTTTTGCCTTTACTTAATTCTGGAGGGATTTTATAGGAAATTTCATAAAAGCGACTCTCTTTATACCGGTTTAAATCTTCTGATGCAATGTTTACGTTATCAACCAAAATATCGAAGTTTCTTCCCCGGTTATCCATGCCCCAATAAGATGCAATAATGGTATTCTGTGCATTGGGATCTACCTTAACCTCAAATTGAATAAAACCCTCTTCACCAGCCATACGCCACTTGCTGCCATGTTCTTCTCCCATTGACTCTTTAGCTGCCGTGAAATTGTGGTCGCGTTCTGGTTGCATCTCGCCAAATCTGAAAACATCAAGCGTTTTATCTTCCAGTTCTTTTTGCTTCCGTTTCTGTTCATCGTAAATTTTCTGCTGTACCGCCCATTTTTCAGGGGTAAATACATCCCAGTAAACACTATAAAACTGGTTTTTTGTTTGATAGAAGGGGATCATGGTTACCTCCTGCGGTTGGGCAATGTTTTTAGTCTGGAATTTAAGTTCAGCCTGATTTACCACACTTAACCAATCTTTAGGGTCTTTATTGGCACTTACAAATACCGGAACACCTTTAATTGGATCTGGTTCTGTCGTTCCTAAAACTCCGGCAAGTAATACTGGTCCGAAAAATACAGCCCGGCGGTCTGCATTATCAGGCATGGCCTCCGTATATAATTTCTCGGGTGTAACATAGCTGATTTGATCATCATTTTTCCATTTTCGGGTAATCACATAATAACCTGTTTGATCAGGCATAATTTTTTGAATTTCACCATTCACCGCTATAGTGGTTTCAGTTGACCATTTAGGCTTTCTTACCCGGATAGCGAAGGTAGATGCTTTGGTTAACTTGAGCTTGAGCGTGGTATGATCTCCCTGTGGTAAAGCCGTTTGCTGCGTTAAGGTTAGTCCTTTTTCTTTCCAGTTTAAAACTGATGGAATGAAAAGGTTTACATATAAACTGCCATCATCGCCTCTGGAATAAATGCTTTCATTGTATTTTACATGATTTTCCATACCCGTGCCTACGCAACAGGTAAAGGTATTAAACTGATCGCTGTATTCTTTTTTACCGCCCATGCGTAATGGCACAAAATAGCACATCATTCCATCATCATGGTTTTGCGAGGCCAGAATGTGATTATACAAGGCTTTTTCATAATAATCAAATAATTCTGCTGACGGATTTTCCGCAAAGAGGTGGCCTGTTAATTTCAGCATGTTATACGTGTTACAGGTTTCGGTGGTATTTTCGGTTAGCTTATCATTTAATTTATTGGGTTCGCTTAAATACTCGTAGTTACTGTTGCCTCCGGTAGCATAAGAGTGGTGGTAAACAATCGTTTTCCAGAAAAAATCTGCAATGGCCTTGTCATTTTGATCGCCTGTAATTTCATGTCTTCTGGCACTGGCAATAATTTTAGGAATTTGCGTATTGGAATGTTTTCCGGGTAAGATATCCTGTTCTTTAGCCAGAGGATCAAGGATGCGTTTATCATAAAATTTGTAAGATAAGTCCAGGTATTTTTTTTCGCCGGTTATGGCATACAGGTTAACCAATGTTTCGGCCATACCGCCGTATTCACAAAAAAGCATCTTTTGCAAAAGCTCATCATTTAGTTTGCTTACGATATGTTGAGTCCAATCCGCCAGGGCTACTGAAGCGCTGAGGGCCTTTTTATTGCCTGTGTAAAAGTAGGCATCCAAAAGTCCGGACATAATTTTATGCACGGTATACCATGGAGACCAGCCGCCATTTAAATCAAAGCCACCGGTTTTCACATTTCCCTTTGCCAGTTCACCCCAGATTTTATCTTCATTTCCAAAAGCACCCAGATAACCGTTTTTTCTAGCTTTCTGACAAGCCAGCAGTTCATCAACAATATAATTTACTTTGGTTAAAACCGCCGGATCTTTAGTGGTGGCATATTGCATGGATATGGCCGATAAATAATGGCCTAATGAGTGGCCGGCCAAACCATCACTTTCCCAGCCACCATAAATTTTGCCCTTAGGCTCAAGTCCTGCATTTTTTCTGAAACCCGATAACAGGCGATCCGGATCAATGACAGCGAGATAGGATTCATCTGCCAGCATAGCGGTTTTAAATGTGCTTTCCAGCAAGCTTACCTGCGAAAGATCAAAAGCATAGGCTTTAATTGGCGTGCTGTTTTTAACTTTTATCCGGCTATCGTTAAAGTGTGGAAAGTAATTTTGGGCTTGAGTATCTACAGCGCCTGACAGGGCCAATATCAGCAAGCCTTTAATCATAATCTTATTCATGATGGTAAAGGGTTTATCTAATCAATAAAATTAAACAAAAGGTATAGCTTGTAAACCCCTATAATTTGCCATTATTAAGCATATTTTAACCCCGTTTTAAATATATGATTAAATTAAGGTGATTATGATACCATAGCAATTGCCATTAATTGTCTGATTCATCCCGTATTTTATCCGGTTTGTACTAAAAATTCCTGATTAACAAACACTTTGGCCATCTTCGTATAGCGTCAATATCAACCGCATTATCTGTTTAGTTTTTTACGATGAAAAATTTAATCCGCATTTTTTTGCTTTTTGCCGGTTTATATGCACCAGCAGTTTTTGCTCAGGTAAAATCGCCATCCTACACTTTAGCTGATACGCTTAGGGGAAGCCTGAATGCTGAAAGAACCTGGTGGGATGTACAACGGTATGAGCTTGCTTTTAAACCTGATTATGGGCACAAAAGCATATCTGGTGCCAATGAAATCATTTATAAGGTAGTTCAACCGAATGATGGAAAAACCCGCATGCAAATTGACCTTCAGGAACCACTGGTGATTGATAGCATTTGGTATAATGAATATGCAAAACTTAAATTTGAGCACGTAGGAAGTGTTTGGTATGCCCATGTTCCCGGTCAGAAATTAAAAACAGTTAACCGTGTAAAAATCTTCTATCATGGAAATGTACATCAGGCAAAACGTGCGCCCTGGGATGGAGGATTCATTTTCACAACTGATTCTCTATCCAGGCCATGGATGACCGTTGCCTGCCAGGGTTTGGGCGCATCAGTCTGGTATCCTAATAAAGACCATCAAAGTGATGAACCAGATTTAGGCGCTTCCTTAACAATGACCATTCCTGATACCCTTGTAGGCATTGGCAATGGCAGATTGGTTTTTAAAAAAGATAATCACGATGGTACAGTAACCTATAAATATAATGTAGTTAATCCCATTAGTAATTATTGCATTATTCCATACATTGGTAAATATGTAAATTTTAAGGAACAGTATGCAGGTGAAAAAGGAAAGCTAGACCTGAATTACTGGGTGTTGGATTATAACCTTGGCAAAGCCAGCACCTACATGCCCGATCAGGTTCATAAAATGATGAAAAGCTTTGAACATTGGCTTGGCCCATATCCTTTTTATGAAGATGGCTATCAGCTCATTGATGCCTCTCATACCGGGATGGAACACCAGTCAGCAGTTTCTTACGGCAATAAATATAAGTTTGGTTATTTAGGCCGGGATATGTCTGGCAATGGCTGGGGGTTAAAATGGGATTTTATCATCATCCACGAAAGTGGTCATGAATGGTTCGGCAATAACATTACCACCAAAGATCTTGCGGATATGTGGGTACATGAAGGTTTTACCAATTATAGCGAAACCCTGTTTGTGGATTATAATTTCGGAACTGACGCAGGTAATGCGTATAATTTTGGCATCAGAAAAGGGATCCGAAATGATCGGCCGATTATTCCACCTTATGGCGTAAATGCTCAGGGTAGCGGAGACATGTATCCGAAAGGCGGTAATATGCTGCATTCCATCAGGCACAGTTTGGATAATGATGAACTTTTCAGGTCCATTTTGCGGGGACTAAATAAAGTTTTTTATCACCAAACGGTAACAAGCGCTCAGGTAGAAGCTTATGTTTCCAAACAAGCCGGTTATTCTTATTCAAAAGTCTTTGATCAGTATTTACGAACTACCCAGGTACCTGTATTCGAATATTATATTAAAAATAATGAAGTGTTTTACCGGTATACTAACTGTGTTGACGGATTTAATTTGCCGTTAATCCTTAAAAAAGAGGGTGTTAAAACGTTAAAACTTATTCCGACACCAACCTGGGCACATTGCAAACTATTGCAAGGGCAAGAATCTTTACTGGAAAAAGCAGCGATTGAATTCATGTATTACCTGCAGGTTAAAATGAACAGTTAGATTTTAACCTAAATGGTCTATTTATAGTTGGTATCGGTTAAAATACAACAATTCCACCCTGAAGCTATGGCGTAACTTTGAATATAAGATAAGAATTACAATATAAAAGTTACATGCAGGCTTTGTTCGCTGGAATAACTCATCAAGCATCTCATAATTTTTTTGAAAAATATAATTATAAAAATTAATAGTAAAATGGCAATAAAATGGACAGGGGTTTTCCCGGCTGTAACGACAAAATTTACAGCAAATGATGAATTAGACTTCGCTGCTTTTGATGTAAACATCGAAGCCCAACTGGAAGCTGGTGCAAAGGGTATTATCCTTGGCGGATCACTTGGCGAAGCCAGTGTATTAACAGATGAAGAGAAATTCGGGTTATTATCCCACACTTTAGAAGTAGTAAACGGTCGTGTGCCTGTTCTGTTAAACATCTCAGAATCTACCACAAAAAAAGGAATTGAAGTAGCAAAAAAGGCAGAATCTCTTGGCGCGCAAGGCCTAATGTTATTGCCTCCAATGCGCTACAATGCATCGGCAGATGAAACATTGGCATTTTTCGGGGCCATTGCTGAAGCCACTTCATTGCCCATCATGATTTACAACAACCCTGTTGATTATAAAATTGAAGTAACCCTGGATATGTTTGAAGTACTGACCAAATATCCAAATGTACAGGCCATCAAAGAATCCACCAGGGATGTTTCAAACGTAACCCGGTTAATCAACCGTTTTGGTGATCGTTTTAAAATTTTTACAGGTGTAGATCCATTAGCCATGGAAAGTATTGTAATGGGTGCCCATGGCTGGGTGGCCGGTCTTGTTGATGCTTTCCCAAAAGAAACTGTCGCTATTTTTAACCTGATTAAAGAAAACCGTATTCAGGAAGCATTAACCATTTACCGTTGGTTTTTGCCTGTGTTAGAATTGGATATTCATCCGAAACTTGTTCAGTACATTAAACTTGCTGAAGTAGCTACAGGTTTAGGTACGGAAGCGGTAAGAGCGCCACGTTTAGCACTTGAAGGCGCAGAAAGAGAAAAAGTATTAAAAATTATTAACGACGCATTAGCTGTTCGTCCGGAATTACCTGCAGGAAGCTGGGGTAAATAACAACAATCAAATATGAACGGAAAAAATATAGTGGCCAGCGCTTATAAAGAAGCCGTTGAACTTAAGCTTAAAGCAGTAAATCCGGCAACGGGTTTATTGCTTGATGGTGAATTTTGTAAGGCCGGTGAACAGGAAATCAATGAGGCTTTGGTATTGGCTACCGAATCATTTGAAACCTATAGAAATATCCATAAAGATAAAAAAGCAGCTTTTTTAAATGCCATTGCAGATGAAATTGCGGCTATTGGAGAAGATTTGGTGGCTCGTGCATCTGCAGAAAGTGGTTTGCCGTTACCCAGGTTACAGGGCGAGTTAGGCAGAACAACCGGCCAGCTAAGGCTTTTTGCCAACCTGGTAGCAGAAGGCTCATGGGTTGATGCAATTATTGATACGGCCTTGCCGGAAAGACAACCTCTGCCCCGATCAGATATTCGCCGGATGCTGATTCCGATGGGACCAGTGGTGGTATTTGGCGCCAGTAATTTTCCTTTGGCTTTTTCAGTAGCAGGTGGAGATACAGCTTCGGCCCTGGCTGCCGGCTGCCCAGTGGTGGTTAAAGCACACCCTGCACATTATGGTGCCAGTGCCCTAGTTGGTGAAGCCATTGTGAAGGCCGTAGAAAAAACAGGTATGCCAAAGGGTGTATTTTCTTTACTGTATGATGATGGCTATCAGGTAGGTGCGGCCCTGGTATTACATCCACTTACAAAAGCGGTAACTTTTACAGGCTCATACCATGGCGGAATGGCGCTGATTAATCTGGCGCAACAACGACCACAACCTATACCGGTATTTGCTGAAATGGGAAGTATTAACCCTGTTATATTGCTGCCGGAGGCGATAGAAAATCAGGCGGAAGAACTCGCTAAAAAATATGCAGCATCCATTACGTTGGGAGCAGGGCAATTTTGCACCAATCCGGGTTTAATGTTGGCTATTGCATCTCCGGGGCTTGAAAAATTTAAACAAGCCATCGCTACCGCAATTTCAGTAGTTCCATCTGCAACTATGCTTACTGAAGGAATTGCTAAAAATTATACTAAACTTTCAGCGAACATCATTGCTGAAAATGGCATTGAATTACTTGCGGTTTCTGAAGTGAAAAATGAAGCATTACAAAACCAGTCTGAAGCGAAAGTGGCGCAGGTAGATGCAGCAGGTTTCATCAAAAATCCAAAATTACAGGAAGAAATCTTTGGACCATATTCACTTTTAGTGGTGGCGAAAGATCAACAAGAACTGGAAGACGTGATTGCTGTATTGCAGGGGCAACTTACGGTGACCTTAATGGCCGATAAAAATGAGCTTAGTCAATATCAGTCCCTCATTCATAAGCTAACAGCTAAAACAGGGCGTATTATTTTAAATGGTGTACCAACGGGTGTTGAAGTTTGTGCAGCGATGCAGCATGGCGGACCATTCCCGGCAACAAACGACAGCCGGTTTACCTCAGTAGGTTCTACAGCACTTTATCGTTTTGTCAGACCACTGGCTTATCAGGATTGGGAGCAAGATCTTTTGCCAGATGAGTTGAAAGATGGGAACCCTTTGGGTATTTTTAGAATGGTAAACCAGCAATTGACGAGAGACTTATGAGTAAAACCTTTTTTTGTGTAGATGCGCATACCTGCGGAAACCCGGTAAGGCTAGTGGCAGGTGGCGGGCCACAGCTGGTGGGTGCCAATATGAGCGAAAAACGACAACACTTTTTAAGAGAATTTGATTGGATCAGAACAGGATTGATGTTTGAACCCCGCGGTCATGATATGATGTCTGGAAGTATTCTTTATCCGCCACATGATCCTCAGAATGATGTGGCTGTTCTCTTTATCGAAACCAGTGGTTGCCTGCCCATGTGTGGTCATGGAACCATCGGTACCATTACGATTGCGATAGAAGAAGGACTGATTCAGCCAAAAATTCCGGGTATAATCAGAATGGAAGCGCCGGCAGGTTTGGTTCAGATTGAGTACCAGCAGGAAGGGAAAAAGGTAAAATCTGTTAAGTTAAAAAACGTAGCCTCTTATCTGGCTGCAGAAAATCTGGAAATTGAATGTCCGGATTTGGGAACGCTGACGTTTGATGTGGCTTACGGCGGGAATTTTTATGCCATTGTTGATCCGCAAACCAACTTCCCGGGTTTGGAAAATTATACGGCATCTCAACTCATCACCTGGAGTCAGACAATCAGAAAGCGCATCAATGAGCGATATACTTTTGTTCATCCACAAGACGCTACCATTAATGGTTGCAGCCATGTATTGTGGACAGGTGCGACTTTAGATCCAACTTCAACCGCCAGAAATGCAGTTTTTTATGGAGATAAAGCCATTGATCGTTCACCCTGTGGTACAGGTACATCTGCCCGTATGGCCCAATGGCATGCAAAAGGGAAACTTAAAAAAGGAGAAGATTTTATCCATGAAAGTTTTATTGGCAGCAAGTTTACCGGAAGGGTAGAAGAAGAAATTGAACTGGATGGTTTTAAAGCCATTATTCCAAGTGTAGAAGGTTGGGCAAAAGTTTTCGGTTACAACACGATCAAGATAGATGCCGAAGATGATCCTTATGCGCACGGATTTCAGGTGATTTAGTAATTGTTTTTATAGAATAAAAGTATAATGTCGAAAGTATTAGTTATAGGAGGAGGAATTGTTGGACTCACGTCGGCATATTATCTTCAAAAAAAAGGATTTGAGGTAACTGTTCTGGATAAAGGCGATTTAAGCGATAATTGTTCCTTTGGAAACGCCGGCATGATTGTGCCCAGTCATTTTATTCCATTGGCGGCACCAGGAATGCTCAGCAAGGGTATCCGGTGGATGTTCAATAGTAAAAGTCCTTTTTACGTTCGCCCATCTTTAAATCCAAGCCTCATTGGCTGGGGACTGAAATTTATGAAACATGCAACTGAAAAGCATGTCGCGCAATCTGCAGAACCCCTCAGAGATTTATCCCTTTTAAGCAAAAGACTTTACGAAGATTTATCAAAAGAACCGGGTTTTAACTTTGAACTTACCAATAACGGTATCTTAGCTTTTTATAAAACGGAGCAAGCCGGTGAAGAAGAAGCGCATCTGGCTGATAAAGCCAAAGCACTTGGACTGGATATGGCTGTTTTAAGTGCTGCCGAGTGTAAAGCACTACAGCCAGATTTAAATCTTGATGTACTGGGGGCTGTTCATTATCGTTGTGATGCCCACCTCTATCCGGGCAAACTCATGAATGCTTTACTGACTTATTTAAGGGGTAATGGCGTTTCTTTCGTGAGTGGAAAAGAAGTAGATAAGATCGAATCGGCCGGAAATAAAATTACGAAAGTGTTCACTGGTGCCACGGCATGGGAAGCAGATCAATATGTAATTGCTACAGGATCATGGTCTCCGGCTGTAGCCAAAATGGCTGATTTAAAAATTTCCTTAATGCCTGGTAAAGGTTATTCCTTTATGGAACCGGAACCAAAGCAACGCTTAACCATTCCGGCTTTACTATGCGAGGCGAGGGTGGCCATTACGCCCATGAATGGTGGCATTCGATACGGCGGAACGATGGAGCTGGATAGCATTAACAACCGTGTAAACATGCAAAGGGTTAAGGGGATTGTAGAATCTGTACCTCAATATTTCCCTGATCTGCATCCGGCACTTCCGGATAAAAAGGACATCTGGTATGGATTCAGACCCTCGTCACCCGATGGATTACCATACATTGGGCGAAGTACGCACAGAAAAAATTTAATTATTGCTACGGGTCATGGAATGATGGGCTTAAGTCTTGGACCGGCAACCGGTTTACTGGTCAGCCAGATCATTGCCGAAGAAAAGCTGCAAATGTCAGTAGAGCCGTTTTTAGTAAGCAGATCGTAATCTGTTTAAGCAGGCAATTTAATAATGTAAAATGATAGTGGTTGCGTTGATATTGTGTAGAATATTATCGCATTGTAGCAGGATTTTAACCTAACATAGGTTTTTTTTAATTATTACAGTTAATATCCTTATCTTCAATCATCAACAAATAACCAACCAACCACATGAAAGTATTGCCATTTACCATGCTTGTGCCTGATGACAAGAGTGTTATTTCTGAGCACATTGAACTACCTTATTTTTATCAATATCTGCACAGGCACGACGAATGGCAGATTACTTACATTGAAAGAGGAGAAGGTACATTGATAGCCGGGAGTGATATGCACGCCTTCAGGCCCGGAGATATTTTTGTCATCGGCGCAAAACTTCCACACCTGTTTAAAAGCAATCCGGAATATTTTCAAAGTAAAAGTGAACGGTCTGTGGCATCATATTCTGTTTACTTTAATTCAAATGGAAAATTAGGACCACTGTTTTCCCTTCCGGAAATGAAGCTAGCCAATGCTTTCTTAGCCAAAAACAAACATGGTTTTAAGGTACCTTTTATATATACCGAAGAAATTTTGGCTAAAATGATCGATGTTCAGGAGGCTTCCGGTACCGATCTGTTATTTGCCTTTGTTAAATTAATGGTCACGTTGCAATCTATCGGCGATGATACCATTCCTTTATGTTCTGATTTATATTCGTCAAATGTAAGTGAAAATGAAGGCATGCGTTTAAGCAAAATCATTGGCTACATTACCGAAAATTACAATAGCCAGATTACCCTGGAAGATGTCGCCAATGTTGCGTTTATGACACCACAGGCTTTCTGTCGTTATTTTAAGAAACATACCGGCCATACCTTTGTCTCTTTTTTAAATGAAGTCAGAATTAATGATGCCTGTAAAAGCCTGATTTCCGGAGCGAAAACAGATTGTATTTCTGGCGTAGCTTATAAAGCCGGTTTCAATAGCATCACCAATTTCAACAGGGTATTTAAAAGTATTATAGGCCAATCGCCAAGGGCTTATGTAGACAGCTATAATATGGTAAGCAGGGTGAGCTATATGGGAGCATAGTTGTTTTTGAAAAAGAAACCGTCATCCTGAATCTGATTGGGAACTCATATAAAAATAAACCTGCAAGCCCTTTACCATCAATCTTAGGATTTTGGCCAGCGAAATCAAATTACCTCTCCAAACAATACGATTCTTAACATTTCAATCCTAAAACAGTTCTGGTTTTTAACCGGATGGGAGGAGTGTATCCTATTATTAATCTCAAAAAAATGCCATGGAACAAGAAAAAAGCCACTTCAAACCCTCGTTGAAATTGTTGGATGCCACCATGTTAGTGGCCGGTAGTATGATTGGATCAGGAATTTTTATTGTCAGTGCAGATATTACCCGAAATGTAGGAAGTGCCGGCTGGCTGCTGGTGGTTTGGTTAATTACCGGGTTTATGACGCTTACTGCGGCCTTAAGTTATGGTGAACTGAGTGCAATGTTTCCAAAGGCCGGAGGTCAGTATGTTTATTTAAAGGAAGCCTATAACCCACTCATCAGTTTTTTATATGGATGGAGTTTTTTCACAGTTATACAAACGGCAACCATAGCCGCAGTTGGTGTGGCATTTGCCAAATTTACAGCTTATTTATTGCCTGCGTTCAGTGAAGATTTAGTTGCTATAGATTTAGGCTTTTTCACCATTTCTCCTGCTCAATTGTTGGCTATAGGTGTTATCGTACTACTTACTTACGTAAACAGCAGAGGAGTTAATGCCGGGAAAGCTATTCAAACTACCTTTACCGTGGCCAAGTTGCTCAGTCTTTTTGGTCTGATTGTATTTGGTTTATTCTTTTTAGATAAAGGAATCTGGAAAGCAAACTGGGAAAACATGTGGCATTTAGGATCGTTAAATGCTGATGGAATAATCTCGCCATACACAACTCTAGCCGCTTTTGGTGCCATTGCCGCAGCCATGGTCGGGTCAATTTTTAGCAGCGATTCCTGGCACAATGTTACTTTCATTGCAGGTGAAATTAAAAATCCGGCACGCAATATTGGTTTAAGCCTGGCCTTAGGAACCATTATAGTAACTGTACTTTATCTTTTAACCAATGTAATGTACACTGGTGTGTTGAGCTTGCACGATATCGCCTATGCAGATAAAGATCGGGTGGCGGTTTCTGCAGCGAATCATATTTTCGGCACCGCCGGAACCATTACTATCGCAGTGATGATTATGGTTTCTACCTTTGGCTGTAATAATGGCCTGATCATGGCTGGTGCAAGAGTGTATTATTCCATGGGGAAAGATGGTCTGTTCTTTAAGAAAGTGGCCGAACTTAACAAGAACTCAGTTCCAGGCTTTGGCTTATGGATTCAATGTGTTTTTGCCTGCTTGTGGTGCCTCAGTGGGAAATATGGTGATCTGCTTGACATGATTTCATTTGTGGTGGTTGGATTTTATATGCTCACCATCTTTGGGATTTTTATTCTTCGTAAAAAACGTCCGGATGCGGCGCGGCCGTATAAAGCTTTTGGTTACCCGGTTTTGCCTGTTATTTATATTTTGATGGGTTTAGCTTTCTGTATTTTGCTCATCGTATTTAAACCAAAATTTACCTGGCCGGGCTTAATCATTACCCTGATTGGAATTCCGATCTACTATCTGATCAAGCGTCTTCATACCGCTAAATAAATATTAAGTCGGTTAAAATAATCATGTTATGTATTAAAATATAACGGGAAATTCTTTGCCTGTTAAATTATATTTACAGCTTAACCCTGCAAGATGAAAATGAATTTCCGGATTGGAAAAATGGCCTTCGCTTCTTTTTTTTCCTTCACTTCTTTAATTGTTCTGGCACAGCAAAAGCCTTATGCGCCAACTGCAGCAGACATTGTTGAGGCCTACCAAAGGGCCAGTCAACTGGATACCGCCATACGTAATGTTCCAACTAATAACGACATTGTTCCATTCTGGAAAAAGGATGGCACAGCTTTTTGGTATAAGAAAAACCTTCCAAATAAAAACTGGGAATATATTTATGTAGATGTGGCCAGTGGCAGTAGAAAATCTGCTTTCGATGCAGAACAACTTGCACAGAGGCTATCGGATGTTAGTGGTCAAAAGCAATCGGCCATGCGGTTACCATTTTCAATGCTTTATTTCACTGATCAGCATACCTTAACGCTGAAATCCCAAAATAAGTGGTATGAGGTAAATCTGGATGATTATAGCATCAAGCCTGCTACTGATACAGCGATTTTTAAATATAATTCAAAAATGCCTTTGCAGCGTAAATATTCGCGTTGGGAGGGAAGCAAAACTGTGCGCCAATCGCCTGACGGAAAAAGTGAAATAGAAGTTCGTGGGGGGAATTTGATCTTAATTGACGTGGCATCGAAAACTGAAACGCCAATAAGTAAGGATGGCACGGCTGATAAACCTTATGGAAATTTTGAGTGGTCGCCGGATGGAAAAACGGTGGTGGCTTATAAAGCTGATCCGAAGGAAATTAAGAAAGTCCATTATGTTTTAAGTTCTGTTCCGGGAACCACCAGGGGAGAGTTAAAATCTCGCGAGTATGCGCAACCAGGAGATGATTTTACATCTTACCAGCCCTATATTTTTGATTTGAACACTAAAACTTCAAAGAAAGTAGATGTAGAAGCCACTGATTTTTTTAGTCCGCAGCCATTGCACTGGCGCAATAACCGGTACTATACTTATGAAAAAGCAGATCGGGGGCATCAGCGGTTCAGGGTGATTGAGGTAGATGCATTAACCGGAAAAACAAGAAACATCATTGATGAAAAAACAAAAACATTCATTTACGAGAGTCGGATTTATACCCGTTATCTCCCAAAAACAAATGAAATCCTATATACCAGTGAACAGGATGGCTGGCAGCACCTCTACCTTGTAAATGGCATTTCAGGTAAGCAACACCTTATCACCAAAGGCAATTGGGTAGTGCGTGATGTGGATAGTGTGGATATCATTAAACGCCAGGTTTGGTTTAAAGCCAGCGGTATGAATAAAGGTGAGGATCCCTATTTTATGCATTATTACAGAATTGGTTTCGACGGAAAGGGATTGGTTAACCTCACGCCAGAGGTAGGGAACCACAATGTCAGCTTTTCTCCTGATCGAAAATATTATCTCGATACTTATTCGCAGGTAAACATCCCGCCCGTAACCAAATTGAAGGTTACGGCAAGTACAAAACCGCTACAGGAAATTGAGCATGGTGATGTTACTCCATATTTAAATACGGGTGTAAAATTGCCGGAAGTTTTTGTCAGTAAGGGCCGTGATGGGGTGACCGATATCTGGGGAGTGATTTGTAAGCCATCCCATATGGACCCCAATAAAACTTATCCCATTATCGAGAATATTTATGCGGGTCCGCAGGATAGCTTTGTGCCGAAGAGCTTTTTACCAGCCAGTGAAATGCAAAGCTTGGCAGAATTGGGTTTTATTGTTGTTCAGATTGATGGAATGGGGACAGCCAACCGCTCAAAAGCCTTCCATGATGTTTGCTGGCATAACCTGGCTGATGCAGGTTTCACAGACCGGATTTTATGGATGAAGGCCATGGCGAAAAAATATCCTAACGCCGATATCAATAAAATTGGTGTGTATGGAACGTCTGCCGGTGGACAGAATTCTACCGGTGCGTTACTCTTTCATCCCGAATTTTATAAGGCTGCGGTTTCTGCCTGTGGTTGCCATGATAATCGAATAGATAAACAATGGTGGAACGAACAATGGATGGGTTATCCGGTAGGTGAACATTATGATGCACAATCAAACATTACCAATGCGGCAAAATTTCAGGGCAATTTATTTCTGATTGTTGGCGAAGCCGATGAAAATGTTCCGCCGGAATCTACTTATCGCCTGGCTGATGCTTTGATTAAGGCCAATAAAGATTTTGATATTTTAAGCATTCCAGGGATGGGGCATAGTGATGGTGGCGTTTATGGCCGAAGACGCAAAAGGGATTTCTTTATCAGGCATCTTTTAAAGGCTGAAACACCAAATTTAAACCTGGTTTCACCGGCAAAATAATGGTCTGTACAGCTGTGTTGGGAGGCAAAGGATGCGTTGGTTTTTACATTAATTGATCATCATGAAAAACATTGTTCTAAAGCTTTTGCTGTTATCCATTCTGAGCGGCTCTTTTAGTTTATCTGCTTTGGCACAAGCGCCACAGTTGAAAAAAGGAAATGGCAATCCGATTATTCCAGGTTATTTTGCAGATCCCACGGTAAAGAAATTTGGAGATACTTATTATATCTATGCAACTACAGATGGCAATGGCGGTGGTTTCGGGCCCTCGCAAGTCTGGACCTCGAAAGATTTTGTGAACTGGACCCTGCAGGATATGAACTGGCCGACTACCCATCATTACTGGGCGCCAGATGCTACTTTAGGTCCGGATGGAAAATATTACCTCTATTATTGCCAGCCCGTAGAAATCTTCGGTGCTTCATCTGCTTCACCAGTGGGGCCGTGGACTCCGCTATTGGCACCAGGCAAACCCATTGTTCCTAACTTTCTGGTGCCTAATGTCATTACACTTGATGGCCAGACTTTTAAAGATGATGACGGGAAATATTACATGTACTGGGGCACCTGGGGCATTTACCCGAACCATGGCTGTGGCGTTGGCTTGCTGAATGCAGACATGAAATCATTTGCAAAACTGGCTCAAATTCCCAATACAGATGCAAAAGATTTTTTCGAGGCACCATTTGTCTTTAAAAGAAAAGGGATCTATTACCTCACTTATTCATCTGGTTATTGTGAAGATGGGACTTACCGGGTGCAATATGCAACGGCAACAAATCCGATGGGGCCTTTCAAATATGCTGCTGAAAACCCAATTTTGGCAACTAATAATGATGGAACGGTGCATGGGCCAGGCCATCAGTCTGTATTACAGCAGGGTGAAGATTTTTATCTGATCTATCACCGGCACAACAATCCGCACAATGATGGCGGTTACCACAGGCAAGTGGCAGCCGATAAAATTATTTTTGACGAAAAGGGAAATATTCTAAAACTGATACCAACACATACGGGGATTGGTTATCTGGCAAAAAATGTAAATCCGCATGATAACCTTGCTTTAGGAAAAACAGTAACCGCATCATCTGTTTACGACCAGGATTTTAAAGCTGAGTATGCGGTGGACGATAACAACGGAACGCTTTGGAAACCAAAAAACAACATTGGACCGGCCTGGTTGCAGATAGACCTGGGCAAGGTCGTGAATGTTAGAAGTGTACATACCCAGTTTGAGTATGCCACCTGGTATTATCAGTATAAAATTGAATATTCTCTTGATGGCAAAACCTGGAAATGGTATGCTGATAAAAGCCGCAATACCCGACATGGAAGTCCGATAATTGATGTTGGAAACGTGAAGGCCAGGTATATACGCAATACCATTCTGCACACCGAATATCCCGGTTTAAACAAGGCTATCTGGAATGTTCAGGTTTTTGATGATGCCTCCTATCGGCCTGTGATGAATACAGCAGTTAAAAGGTGGGAATCTTTACAGCGCTTTGATTCGAGGGGTTTATTAATTGATTTGAATTTTAGCAAGCTCCGTATCGGTTCGGCCATTCAAAATATTGCAAATCCTGGGAAATCAGGCGGTACATTTTCTGCTTTAGGAACAGCGAAACCAATAGTTACGATGATAGAAGGAAAGAAGGCCTTGCTGTTTTCTGGAAAAGAACGTTTATCTTCTTCAATTTTGGCCCCGCCATCTTTGCTGGGCAACAGCAGCTACACTGTAAGTATGTGGGTACTTAATCCGGAAATTGAAAAAGAAGAAACGCTGGTTTCCTGGACAGATAGAAGCGGTGATGATCTTACAAATGTTTCTGTAGGTTATGGCTCCAGTAAAAATTCTGGTGCAGCGGTTCATTTGGGTTGGGCAGATTTAGGCTACAAAGTTGTTCCTCAAGCAAATCAATGGCACCATATGGTAATGGTTTTTGATGGAACAATGGAGCGTATTTATGTGAATGGGAAACTGGATCGGGCTGCGCGGAGAATGCTTTTTATTAAAAAATTATCACACTTTCTGGTTGGTGGGAATGAAGATGGAACTGCAGGATTTTCCGGAGCCCTCGCAGCACTGAAAGTTTATGATAAGCCCTTAAGTTTTGAAGAAATAGCAACAGCTTATGCCAAAGGAACCGATAATCATGCAGTGGTTTATGCAGATGCGAAGAACCTTGATTATGGAAAGCTGAAGAAATGGAAAAACCATGGGACGGCTTTAGGTGAACTGCACACCAAAGGCCTTTTGGAGGTAAAAGATGTGGCCGGGAAAGTTTCAGTTGTATTACATGACGGCGCACAGCTGCATTTGCCGGACGAAAGTACCAAAGCAGTGAATTTTACCAAACCATTCAGTGCTGTTTTTTCTATGATGTCAGCCAGCGGTTCGAAAGCCAGTTTTTATTTTGGAGCCGGAAAAAAGGTGGCCATTTTAGGCAATGGTAAATGGCAGCAAATCATCTTCAACTATTTACATGGAAAGTTTCAGGTTTTTGTCAACGGGAAGCTCAATGCCCGTTTAGCCGATGCAAATATACAGAACAACCAGCAGCTGTTGCTGGAAACATCAGGCGGTCAGACAGCAATATCTTCCTTTTTCATTTATGATAAAGGTTTAGATGAGCTTTCCAGAAGAAACGCGTTCAACTTTTGGAAGCAAGGGCAAAGTGTCAGGAATTTAAAAGCAAGCTTTGCTTCAACTCCTGCGTTGGTTACACCTAATATGGTATACATGGTAGCTGACCGGCCGGAATTGCCCGGTAGTGTTTTTCAATATCTCTTCACCAATGTAGATCATGGTGTGGCCAAGTGGAATGATACTGCCGCCTTTATTGATTTTTCCGTAAAGCCGGAGCATAGTTATCAATATATGCTGAAGGTGAAAGATAATTTTGGAAATGTAACGGAACCTTCTTCAACCCTTACTGTAAAAACTGATTCCTCGCTTTTGATCACTAAAAGGCAGAATGGAAATGCTCAATCAATTCCGGGATCAAAAGAAGGATTAACCGGGACATCATGGGATGGTTTCGTGGGATCAGCAGATACACTTGTTCAGCAGGAAGGTGTGTTAAAAATGATCTCCCATAACACCGCCTGGGATGGCTCGGGTAATTCAGGCCCGTTTGCATATCTTAATTTAAAGGGAGATTTTGTTGCTGAAGTGAAACTTTCCGATCTCATTGGGCTTGCTAAAAAGAAAGCCTATGGTGCGAACGAGGCAGGAATCATGGTGAAACTACCGGAGACGAATCGTAAACTTATTCAAAATGGTATTATGCCCGGTTGGGGCATTGGCAATATCGTCACTGATCTGAGTATGAAAGGACGGAGGCAGTCCAATAATCTTTCAGGCTGGGATTTTTACAAATACCTGCAAATCCAGCGGATTGGGAATACGTTTTTTATGCGGGGAAGCAGTGATGGAAGGAACTGGGTAAATCTTCCCGGAAGCCCTGTTAAACGTGATGATCTGGCGGCTGAGGTTTTGGAAGTTGGGGTTTACCATGCAACTTATGGTGATATTGCTGGCTATGGTGCTTTTGAAGGGTTTAAGGTTTTTCAGAAGAAGTAAATTTGAAATGAGACTTTTAGTCGTCATTGCGAAGAAAGGCATTTTCAGCCGACGAAGCAATCTATTTTGCAGGAGAGATTGCTGAATGCCCCGCACATATGCCGTTTGTGTAACTTGCTCAAAGTTATCACTCAATGCTTCACTGTCGGGCCGCCAAAAGGAATGTTCCTGCCATAATAAACGTCTGCAGGAATATGATGCCCGGCATATACCTGTGAAAGAATATGATACAGTGTTGGGTCATATGCCTTCAAATCATCAGGGGTTTGCACCCTGACTTTTCCATCGTTAAACTCATAATTCGACCAAAACCACCATTGACTACCCTCTGCCCAATACTCTGCAACGGTATTAATGGCATACTGGTCTTTATACATGCCCTTTTTCTTTGCGGCTTGGTAGGCCACATCAATTTGCTTGTAAAGCTCCGGATCGGCTTTCCGCAAGGCCGACATGACATTGTGGCTCCACTCATGCACCATAATATTTTCGCCATAATACTTTGTTCCGGGGAAACCCAAAAGATTTTCTTCCGCGCAGGAAGTTTGAATCCCACCCATCCCGCGGGCACGCTGATTCCAGTAACCCTTGTCCGTTAAGCTTGCTATTCCACCGGGTTTGTTATAGTTTTCTTTTTCTGTTGGGGTAAGGCGCCCGTCGGTAAGTGCCGGTTTTTTCTAGTTGCTGTATTCAGGCAGATCAGTTTGCATTTCAGACCAGGCCATGATAGACAGGCGGGCTTTCATACTGATCATTGCACTGCGGATATCCGGCCTTTTTACCAGCATATAATTGATGATATCCCGGGCTACTAACAATGCCGCATCAGAAACCTTAGCCGATGAAACCACAGGAATCCCAAAGGCATCTGTATATTTTTCATAAAATTTTGGATAGCCCAGTGAATCTGGCGGACGCGTAATCAACAGTTGCTCCAGGTTCGACGCCAGCGGTTTTACATCACTTTTTTGCTCCTGCGCATTGGTACTTAAGGTAAAAAGAAGTCCTGCGACAGTGAAGATTGCATAGGAGATGCATCTTTGTTTTTTACATAATTGAACAATCATATTTGCTAATTTAATTCAGGTTGAATAACTGGTATAACTTCGGTTTCCTGTCTTTCTTTAATCCTCGGCGAAACAAAGAAATACACCACAATAAAGATCCCGAGCAGGCCGATGAAAAACCAGTAATAATCTGCACCCTTAAACTGGGCAAAAAAACCACCGCTTGAGATGCTTCGGTTTACCAAAGCAGTGAAGAGATTTCCAAGGGCGGTGGTAAGTAACCAGATGGCAATCATGGTGCTTTTCATTGAATTACTGGCTTGTGTATAGGCATATTCTAATCCGGTAATAGAAACCAGAACCTCTGCCGCTGCTAGAATGGCATAAGCCAGAATCTGCCATACAATGGATGGACTTGCCCCTTTATCAATGCTGGTTTGGATCAATGCAATAATGGTAAAAGATACCGCCAAAAGCACTAAGCCGGCACCTATTCTCCTAAGTGGTGTTGTTTTTAATCCTTTTTTATCCAGAAATGGATAGAGCCAGTAATTAAATATGGGAATAAACAACAGCAGGAAAAATGGATTCACAGTTTGAATTTGTTCAGGAAGGAATTGAATACCGAGAATATGCCGGTCCATTTTAGTGGCCTGCAATACCCACTCCGACAAATTCTGATCCCACAGTGCCCAGAAAATCGGGATAAAAGCAAATACCGCCAGTACATTATAAACCGTTTTGACATCTTCCACTTTCTGATGGTCGAATTTTTCTTTCGCTACATCCAGTAACGATTGTTTTTTCTTTTTTGACCCCCAGTTGATTATCGCGTATACAGAGATGAACACAAAATTGTTTTTATTGACACCGGATGGCGGAACATTGACATAAGTTTTTCTGCCCAGAAAGAAAATTACCGTGGCTAAAGCCATTAAAATTCCGGGGATTCCGAATGCCCATTTGGCACCATAACGGTCATAAACTAATGGGATGAGGATGGTGGACAATACAGATCCGGCATTGATACTAAAATAAAACCAGCCATAAACTTTCGACATCAGGTGTTTGTTGCTTGCCGTAAACTGATCTCCAAGATTCGCCGAAACGCAGGATTTAATGCCTCCGGCACCAATGGCAATTAAAATTAAGCCGTATTTAAATTTCTCCAGGTCGTGATCAAATAAAGCCAGACACAAATGCCCGATGCAGTACACCACGGATACATAGATAATTACCTTGTATTTCCCAAAGAACCAATCGGCCACCAGGCCGCCCACGAAGGGAAGTGCATAAGCCAGTGATACAAAAAAATGTGTGGTTTCATTGGCTTTGGCTTCTGCTGTAGCCTGCAAGGCCGCATTCATGGTAGGGTTAAAGAAATGGAACACCAGAAAGGTGGCCAGGATGGACCGCATGCCATAAAAGCTAAAGCGTTCAGCACCCTCATTGGCAATAATGTACCCAATACTTTTGGGGTAACTGCTTTTTTTCGATTCCATTTTATCCATATGCTAATTTGGTGTAAATCTGCCGGGCTATCTTTACTGATTTTCACCCTATAGTGCATGATCTTATCCTGTTTAAGATTGTGACGTAAATGAGCAGGCATTATTTATTGCTTTTGCTATTTTTGATCCACCAGAAAATAAAGCAAATGTTCCAAACAAGTGTTTATGTAGAAAGAAGAGCCGCATTGGCTCAAAGATTAAAATCTGGCTTACTTCTTTTTTTTGGAAATGAAGAAAGTCCGATGAACTATGCTGATAATGCCTATAGCTTTAGGCAAGACAGCACATTTTTATACTATTTCGGAATTGCGCACCCAGGCTTGGTGGCCATGATTGATATAGATGAAAACCAGGAAATGATTTTCGGAAATGAAATGGGCATTGATGATATCGTATGGATGGGCAGACAGGAGACTATTCAGGAAAAAGCAAATCTTGCGGGGATCTCCAAAGTACTTCCATCGGCTGAACTGTCTGATCATATCCGCAAGGCAGTTTCCTTAAAAAGAACAATTCACTATTTACCACCTTACCGGGCAGAAAATAAAATTAAGCTGGCTGATTTATTAAGCCTCAATGTGAATCAGTTAAAGCCATCGGCATCATTACCATTTATTCAAGCTGTTGCGGCACAACGGTCCATCAAATCAGCTGTAGAAATTACCGAAATAGAGCAAGCGGTTAATCATAGCATTGATATGCACTTGCTGGCCATGCAAAAAACCAGGCCAGGCCTGAAAGAAGAAGAGATTGCCGCATTGATTCATGGCGAAGCACTGCGAACCGGTGGCAATATTGCCTATCCGATTATTTTAACCGTTCATGGCGAAATTCTGCACAATCATTTTCACGGAAATGTAATGCAGGATGGACAGCTGGTGTTGAATGATTCAGGAATGGAAACAGCAATGGGTTATTGTGGCGATTTAACCAGGACCTTTCCGGTAGGTAAAAAATTCGATAACAGGCAACGTGAGGTGTATGCTATTGTTCAGGCTGCACTTCAAAGTGCTGAAGCAGGATCAAAACCACATACAAAATATATTGATGTGCATTACGCGGCTTGTAAAAGTTTGGCTGAAGGCATGAAAGCAATGGGATTAATGAAAGGTGATATGGACGAAGCAGTTGCTGCCGGTGCCCACGCCCTGTTTTTTCAGTGTGGTACGGGCCATATGATGGGACTGGATGTTCATGATATGGAAGATCTGGGTGAAGAATATGTGGGCTATGACTATACTTTAAAGAAAGAAAAAGAACTGTTTGGACTTAAATCTTTAAGGTTAGGACGTGCTTTGGAGCCCGGTTATGTATTTACCATCGAGCCCGGAATTTACATGATTCCTGAACTGATCGATTTATGGAAAGCTGACCGGAGATTTGAATCCTTTATCAATTATGCCGAAGTAGAAAAGTTTAAGGATTTTAGTGGTATCCGTTTGGAGAATAATTATGCCATGACCACCGAAGGCCTCCGGTTATTGGGTAAACCTTTAGCGATCGAAATCAGCGAAGTAGAAGAAATCAGAAACAACGCTTATTAATGGATATGACCCATCAGGAAAAATTAAATGCCATCCGGGAAAAAATGAAGGAAGCGGGCGTAGATGCCTATATCATTCCTTCTTCTGATCCGCACATGAGTGAATACGTCCCCGATCGCTATAAGTGCATTCAGTTTGCTTCAGGTTTTAGCGGTTCTGCCGGAACATTAGTAATTACGCCTGATTTTGCCGGGCTCTGGGCAGATTTCCGTTATTTCGAACAAGCGACACAGCAATTAGCAGGAAGCGGATATGAGCTGGTCAGGTTAAAGGTTCAGCATACGCCGGAGTATATTGGCTGGTTAGGTGAAAAACTGGCGGAAGAATCTGTTGTGGCATTTGATTATCAACTGATGTCGATGGTTTTAGGTGAAGAAATTAAAACTGCCCTGGCTACTCATCACATTAATATCAGGCATTTAGATTTAATGGCTGAAATTTGGCAGAGCCGGCCAGCATTGCCAACAGCTCCTGCTGTTTTATTGCCTGAAAAAGATTGCGGGCAAACCTCAAACAGCAAACTTTCTGCACTTCGGGTTGCCTTGATAGAACATCAGGCGAATGTTCATGTGATCTCCAGTTTGGATGATCTCGCCTGGCTTTTTAACATCAGGGGAAATGATGTCAGTTATAATCCGGTGGTACTTTGTTATGCGTTAATTACCATAAACGAAGTGACATTATACCTTAATCATCAAAAATTATCTCCTGCTGATGTGAATTTATTAGCAGAAAGAGGCGTGAAGCTGAAGGAATATCACGAAATCAACGCTGATATTCAGCAGCTGGAAAATGGTAGGATTTTGCTGGATGGTAAAAGAACTTCCTATCAGTTTTTAACGCAGTTATCCTCAACAGTACAGGTAATCAGGGAAACCAATCCGGTGGTAGGGTTTAAGGCTATTAAAAATGCGGTTGAAACAGCGCATATACGGGCGGCGATGGTGAGTGATGGTGTGGCACTTACCCGTTTTTTTAAATGGCTGGAAGAAAACCTTGGCAAGATCAGGATAACGGAATGGTCTGCATCGCAGAAAATTAAAGCATTTCGTGAGCGGGGTAAAAATTTTGCAGGCATCAGCTTCGCTTCCATTGCAGGTTACGGACCACATGCCGCATTGCCACATTACGCTCCTGATGAAATTAACCCTCTTGAATTGCTTCCTCAGGGACTTTTCCTGTTAGATTCCGGCGGGCATTATTTCTACGGCACAACTGACATTACCAGAACAGTTCCCTTAGGCGAAACAACCGATGAGGAGAAAAGGGATTACACGCTGGTACTTTCTGCACTGATTTTTGGTACTGCGGCTAAATTTCCTAAAGGTACCCGTGGATATCAGCTTGATGGAATTTGCCGCCAGCAGTTGTGGCAGCAAGGCATTAATTATGGCCATGGCACAGGTCATGGCGTGGGTTATTACCTGAATGTTCATGAAGGGCCGCAAAATATTGGCCCGTCAAATGCTGCGGTAGCAATAGATCCGGGTATGCTTACTTCCATAGAACCCGGAATTTACCGGCCGGGCAAACATGGGGTGCGGATTGAAAACCTTGTGCTCACGGTTACTGGTGAAACCACTTTTTTTGGTGAATTTCTTCAGTTTGAAACGGTAACACTGGCTTATATTGATACTTCGATGATCCAGAAAGAATGGTTACTTCCCGAACAAATTAACTGGCTCAATGCATATAATCAACTGGTTTATGACCGGTTGAAGCAAGAATTAACTGACGAGGAAGCCTCATGGCTGGCAGAAAAATGTAAGGCGATTTAATTTCAATTTGTTCTTATTCGGTTATGGTTTAATTTCATTCGGCATTGCAGCGCCTGTAGCGAAAGCATCGGCGTTAGCAAAAGTAATCTCTGCAATTTGCTGCATGGCCTCACGTGTAAAAAATCCCTGATGGGAAGTGACTAAAACATTTGGAAACGACACCAGGCGAGTGATCTGATCATCTTGAATAACTTCGTTAGATAGGTCATGGAAAAAACAAGGCTGATTCCTGTTCATATACCTCAAGCCCTAAATAACCAAGCTGACCAGATTTTAATGCCTGAATTACATCAGCAGTATTTATAAGTCCACGTCTCTGTTAATGTTATAAATTTTATTGATTATTGATTTGCATCGCCAATTTAAAAGACAAAAATTTAATTCACTAAATAATTTTCAAGAACAGAGTGTAAGCAGAGGCTGACTTTACCATTTTAGATAGATGATTTGAAACCCTTTTTCCCGAAACAAAAAAAAGTTTCAAGGAAAAGTGTTTCGGGTTGGAGAAACAATTTATCGAGAAACAAAAAAGGGTTTCTTGCAATTTTGTTTCTCGGAGAGCATGTGTAATTTTTATTTATGGAGTGAAAAAGTTTTTAGATAGGCTGTGATAAAGGTTCCTCTAATCTTGCAAAGGTGAAGGGTAGGTTCCCGGAATCTACCTCCTCATCTACCTGAATACTGGCTTTTACACCAGGATTAAAACGCAATATTAAACCCGATTTCTTCTGGTGATAAACATTGCTGTTGATATTTTTCAGCAAACAAAATCAGCATGCTGAATGAAACTATTTTTTTATACTTTTACTCACTATGAGCAACGGGCATAAACATACCGATGAGGAACTTGTCATCCTTTTGAAGGAAAACGACATGCTTGCTTTCAAGGAGATTTATGTCCGGTATTGGTATGATTTGTACCTGATTTCCAATAAGCGGCTGAGGTCTAAAGAAGCTTCTGAAGAAATTATCCAGAATTTTTTTACCCTGTTCTGGATCAATCGCAAAAAAATAAACATCAGGGGTGCCTTAAAGGCTTATCTCCATACTTCCATCCGTTATTCAGTGATCGATTACCTGGCCAGGGAAGCAACCCGGAACAATTACCTGGAATTGCTTTCTTTTAGTTATACGGAAACAGCCAATACTACTGAAGAGACGGTGTTTTTGCATGAGGTAGAAGATGGAATCAACCAGGTGATCTCGAAATTACCTGCAAAATGCCGGCGGGTGTTTGAATTGAGCAGGCAACATCATAAATCAAATAAGGAAATCGCTGAATTATTAGGAATCTCTGAGAAAACAGTGGAAAACCATATCACCAATGCGCTGAAACTTTTCAGGTTGCACTTTAAGGAAGTTCTGATCGCTTCATCCTTCGCATGGCTGCTGTTTTAGCCGCACTAAAATTTTTTTTATTTTTTTTTGGGGGCAAAAGCCTGTCCAACCGACTATACCATTAACCAACCAAATATAATTGAAAACCAATATGGGCAAATCAATAGCCTTGTCCTTAATCAGAAAATATCTTTCAGGCAGCTGTACGGCCAGTGAAGCCGCAACGGTTGAACATTGGTTTGATCTGATGGATGCTGTGCCAGATCATATTTCAGGTCTGACAGATGAGGAGCGTGCGCTGATGGAAACCAAAATCTTTGAACGCATCCTCCGGAACATCGAAGCAAAGTCGCATCAAAAACCAATCTTCATACCTGAAAAGTCAAGCTATTCCTGGAAAGTTCTGGCGGTTGCCGCATCACTGTTTTTATGCTTAAGCATGGCTTTGCTCTGGATGCAATACTCCTCCTCATTTTCTCCGGAGAAAAGCTTTAAATCAAGTCAATCTGCAAGCATCCTCCCGGGAGGCAATAAGGCCGTACTCACCCTTGATGACGGATCTTCATTGGTGCTTACTGATGCAAACCTGGGTAAGGTGGCTGATCAGTACGATGTGAGTGTGGTCAAAACCGCTGAAGGAGAGCTGAGCTATAAGAAAAGGAAGGGAGAAAATCCTTCTGAAATGGTATACAACACCATCACAACACCTGTTGGCGGAAAATACAGCGTGATATTGCCGGATGGAAGTAAAGTCTGGCTAAATGCCAAGTCTAGTCTGAGGTTCCCGACTTCATTTACAGGTGCAGAAAGAAATGTACAAATGACCGGTGAGGTATATTTTGAGGTCGTGAAGAATCCGAAGCAACCTTTTAAAGTGCGATCCGGCGGAACCGAAATCAGTGTGCTCGGAACACATTTTAACGTGATGGCCTACGACGATGAAGCTGATCAGAAAACAACGCTGTTGGAAGGTAGTATTCATTTATCCTCAGGAAACTTTTCAAAACTGTTGAAACCTGGTCAGCAAGCCAGTGTAAATCCGTCATCCGCGATCAAAGTCAGCGACAATGCTGATCTCGAAGCGGTAATGGCCTGGAGAAACGACCTTTTCATTTTTAAGGATATGGAGATCAAAGAAATTGCCCGGCAACTTTCCCGATGGTATGATATCCGGGTGGTATTTAAAGGAACCCCTTCAAAAGTTTCCTACACCGGTACCATAGCTAAAGATGTAGCGCTTTCCGAAATGCTGAGTATGCTTCAGTTTACAGGATTAAAATACGAATTGAACGACCATGTGCTCACCATTATAGAATAATGGAAAAAACTGCTTAACCAATAATTTAACCAATATAAATAACCAAATATGAGCAACTACTACAACACTGCATAATCAACCGGCGTAACCGTTTTAAAAAAGACCGGATTGTGTTTGCAGCACATCCGGTCATTGTAAAGGTTACTTACAAGCCCATTCAGACGACATTATAATTTAACCCAAACCCTATAAAGATATGAATTTATTTTATAGGATCAGGCTGCTATTGCGCCGTGATTCTTACCAGATTTTATTAACAATGAGACTAACCGTGCTTCTTTTTATTCTGACTTTAATGCAGGTGAGCGCAAGTAGCTTTAGTCAGAATTTAACGCTTAAACATACCAATGCCGACATTTTTTCTGTTCTTAAGCAAATCGAAAAACAGAGTGGCTACCATTTGCTTTTCAGGCGTGCCGATATTGATGAGAAATCCAAAATCAATGTAAATGTAACTAACATGCCTGTTGAGCAGGCCATGGTGATGGTTTTAAAAAATACAAACCTGGATTTTAAGATTATTAAAAAAACAATTATTCTCAAGAAAAGAACCTATTTGCCATCAACGCAGATACAAATTCAGGAGATTGAGGTTTCCGGAACGGTCAGCGATGAGAAGGGGGTAACCCTTCCCGGCGTCGCGGTTAAAGTGAAGGATTCGAAAGTGACCGCAGTAACCGATATCAACGGGAGGTATAAAATCTCTGTTCCATCCGCTACATCGATTCTGGTATTTTCTTTTGTAGGCATGGAAACCCAGGAAATTGTCCCTGGTAAAAGAAACACATTAAATGTGGTTTTGAAGAACCAAAATACAGTACTCAGCGATGTGGTGGTAATTGGCTATGGTACTCAGAAACGTTCGGACATTAACGGATCAATTTCTTCTGTCAAGGCTTCAGATATCGAAAATGTACCCCAGGTGAGCATCGACCAGATGTTACAGGGCAGGGCTTCAGGACTAACCATCAGCCAGAATTCAGGGGCACCCGGCAGCAATACATCCGTTCGTGTGCGCGGGATAACTTCGTTAAGCGGGAGTAATGAACCTTTATATGTGATTGATGGTGTACCCATTTCAGGCGATGCCAGCAACCAAAGTACAAGTGGAAGATCACCCTTACAGGCCTCTTCTTCAAATGCCAATTCTCAAACTACTGTTAGTCCTTTGTCGCTGATCAACCCAAATGACATTGAATCTATCGATGTGTTAAAGGATGCCTCAGCCACTGCAATTTATGGGAACAGGGCTTCTAACGGCGTGATCATCATCACGACAAAAAGAGGAAAAACAGGCAATTCGGCTATTAATTATGATGGCTATTATGGTTTCCAGCGCGTAGCGAAGTATATGGATGTCATGGACCTTAAGCAATATGCCAGATTGCAGAACTCGCTGGGCGACATCTATGGAACGGGAAGAAGAGTTGAATTTGCAGATCCTTCCATATTAGGAGAAGGTACCAACTGGCAAAAAGAAATCTTCAGGACTGCGGCTCAGCAAAGTCACCAGATCGCTGTTTCTGGCGGTAAAGAGGGCTTGAACTATTATATTTCAGGTGGATATCTCGGGCAGGATGGTACCGTTATCGGGTCTGATTTCCGTCGTTACAGCCTGCGTACCAATGTGGATGTCCAGGTTAAAGAATGGTTTAAGCTTGGTATTACACTTACGGCCAGCCGTTCTGCCGAAAACGTAATCACAAGTGACAACAATGGAATCATTTACAATGCCCTGTTGCAGGGACCTGACCTCGCAGTAACCAATCTTGATGGTTCCTATACCGGGCCACCTTTATCAGATCCCCTGGCTGCCGCTGCGGCATTAAATCCAGTGGCCCAGGCGCAGCAAATTAAAAATAAACTAAACAGGAGCAACATCAATACAAATATCTATAATGAAATCAAGGTACTTAAACCCCTGTCTTTAAGATCGGAACTGGGTGGCGACTTTAATTTCTCTGACAATAATGTGTTTACGCCAAGTTATTCATGGGGCCGCTTTACCAACCCAACAGCTTCACTGCAGGAACGCCATCAGCAAAGTACATTTCTGATCTGGAAAGAATACCTGAATTACAACCAGACATTCGGAAAACACAACCTGAGTGCAATTTTAGGTTATGAAGTTCAGGAATCCACTTGGAGAGGTATAGAAGGAAGAAGGCAGGGATTTTTCAGTAATGATGTGCAATCATTAAACTTAGGGCAGGCCATCACAGCCACCAATGATGAGTACATTGGAACACAGCGACAGGAATCTGTATATGCCCGTGCCATTTATATCTATGGTTCAAAATATAGCCTGACTTCAACCATCCGTAAAGACAAGACCACTAAATTTGCAGAAGGATCACAGTCTGGTTATTTCCCTTCTTTTGCTGCCTCCTGGAAATTGTCTGATGAATCTTTTATGAAGGGAATCAACAAGGTGGTAAGCGGGGTTAAAATTCGTCTTGGATATGGAGAGGTTGGTAATCAGGATGTTCCCAATTATCTGTACAGTTCTTTATTGAGGTCATCTCAGACCGGTTTGGGTACAGGTTTTCTTGCCGGACGAATTGACAATAAGGCCTTAAAGTGGCAAACCTCCATTCAATATAATGCTGGTTTGGACATGAGTTTCCTGAACGGGAAGATCAACACCAGTATAGATATTTATAAAAAAACATCAAAAGATTTTTTGTTTCAGCTGACACTACCGGCATACCTGGTAGGCGGACCTGATTACCTGGGTGGCATTAATCCGCCTTACGTCAATCTGGGTAAAATTGATAACGTAGGTTTTGATTTGACCATCAATACCCGCAATATTGATAATGATCATTTTAAATGGAATACCAATGTGGTTTTATCCCATTATAAAAATGAAGTGAAGGAATTGGGCAACGGGCTTACCGAATTATTTGGTACGGTAACCAATGCTTACCTGCAAACACCTGTTACGCGTACGGTTGTAGGCCGATCAGTAGGTGAATTTTATGGTTACCGGGTAAAAGGAATTTTTAAAACAGAGGATCAGCTGCGTGCTGCACCGGTTCAGTTTGGCAGAACGATTGCCAATAACAGCAACAGCACCTGGCTGGGTGATGTGCAATATGAAGATGTAAACGGTGATGGCGTAGTGAACGAGAAAGACCGCACCGCGATCGGGAATCCGAATCCTAAATTTACCTATGGGATTACCAATACGTTCAGCTACAGGGCTTTTGATTTCACTGTGTTTTTAAATGGATCTTATGGAGCTAAGATCATGAATTTGCTGAACAACACCATGGGCAACCTGGCGAACGTTTATCAAAACCAATATGCTGCTTACAGCAATTTCTGGACACCTCAAAACCCGGACTCCAATATTCCTGCTCCAAAAATTGGTATTGATAATCCAAATCTGGTCGTATCTGACCGGTATGTAGAGAGCGGTTCTTTTTTAAGGATTCAAAATATGAGTCTTGGTTATAAAGTGCCCGCCGCCTGGATCAGGAAATTTAAATTCAGCAACCTGAAAGTATATTCCAGTGTGCAGAACCTGTACACCTTTACGAAATACAAAGGGTACGATCCGGAAATCGGTGCAATTAACCAAAGTGCTATCCTGAATAACATTGACCTGGGCAGATACCCGATTGCCCGGACCATCACATTTGGCATCAACGCACAATTTTAGTGACCATAAATTATTGTAAGAAAATGAAATCATATCTCCTATATATATTAGTCTTCATAGCCACCATTAGCAGTAGCTGTAAAAAGGACTTTTTTAATATTCCGCCGCAGGATGCGCTTAGTGCGGATAATTTTTATCAGAATACCGAGCAGGTACAGGCCAGCACGATTGCTTTGTACAACTCCCCGTGGTTTGACTGGAATGCAAAAGCATCCTGGTGTATCTCCGAGTTGTTGAGCGGCAATGCGCATACCTATTCTCCGGATGTGATCAATTTTGGAAACTTCTCGGTAACGGGCGACAATACCCAATTGTTGTCGGCCTGGAATTCCCTGTTCAGTGTAGTGGCCCAATCCAATGCACTCATCAACAATCTGAAATCTAAAGTTCCGGCCAGTGTACCAACTGCCGTAGTGAATAATGCCATTGGGGAGGCCCGGTTTATGCGGGCCATGGCTTATTTCTATCTGGTGAGAACCTGGGGAAATGTGCCGATTATAGAAAATAGCCTGGACCATGTCAGCAACTATCAGATCAATACCAATCCGGTAACCGATGTGTATACCTTTATCATCAATGACCTGAAGTTTGCCGAAGTGAACTGCGACAAAATGATCAGAACCGGATCTGTTTCTCAGGGTAAGGTATCCAGCGGATCTGCGTCTGCACTTTTAGCCAAAGTTTATCTGTACATGCGTGATTATCCGAATGCCCGTTTGAAAGCAGAACAGGTCATCAATAGCGGAGAGTTCAAATTGTACGGGATCGATGTTTCCGGGAAGACCTATGCTGACTTATTTAAAACAGCCAATAACAACAATGAAGAAAGTATCGCTGCTATACAATGGCTGGGCGGATCTGCCTACGGACACGGGAATGCCTTACAATCTTTCCTGGCCTATAACTCTGAAATTACGGGTACCGGAGATGGATATGGCAGTGTAACACCATCCATTGATTTGCTGACAGCTTTTGAGCCGGGTGATTTAAGAAGAAAACCTACGGTGATGATGCAGGGTGATGTTTACCCTGAAATTAACCAGGCCAAAGGCGGTTACACCTTACCGGCGGGAGCGGTTGCACAGGGAATGCCGGCATTTATCAAAAAGTATGTGGTAGGCACTCCGGCAGACAATGGCGGTAAAGGTGCTTCGTTTTCAACAGCGAATAATACTTATCTGATGCGTTATGCAGATGTGCTTCTGATTGAAGCGGAAGCCGTTCTTGCTGGTGCGCAAAGTACATCAGATGCTGCAGCACTGGTGCCCTTTAATAAAATCAGACAACGGGCCGGGCTGATTCCTAAAACCTCCATTTCCATTATGGATATCTATCAGGAACGCCGTATGGAATTTGTATTTGAGGCTGATTATTGGTTTGATCTGGGCAGGTTAGACGGGTTTAATGTCACTTCCCATCCTAAGGCCATCGCCATTATTGCCAACCAGGAAAGGGGCATTTACAGCAATACTACGCCTGTAGTCATCTGGGGACAAAAATATACGCCCACTGATGCCAATTTCCGTTTGCCATACCCTACAACAGAATCTACCCTTAATCCTAAATTATTACTGCCACCGGTACCTTACAATTTTAAATAGTTATTATGAAAATCATATATAAAAACCCTATAGTCATTTCTCTGACAGGACTATTTTTCATGTTGATATTTATCGCCTCCTGCAAAAAGGAGGGAGAGGGGCAAGGCATGCCTGCTATCACCAGGGTGCGCACCCTGGTGAAGCCTGGAGTGGCTCAGCCAACGGCTTTAGATTCTACAGTCACCTCAGGTGATGTCGGCGTGACTTATGTAATTGAAGGTGCAAACCTGAAGAGTACAAACAAAGTGGAATTTAATGGCACAGCAGCTTATTTGAATACTGCCCTGTTTAGCGATAACAGTATCGTGGTGATGATTCCTGCCACAGCTTCCTGGATCAATCAAACCGGTAAATTGGTGCTGACTAACGCATCTGGAACGGTAAGTTTTGATTTTAGCATCAAACAACCACCTCCGGTAATTACTGACTTAAGCCAGTTTGCCGGAAATGCAGGCGATGAGTTAACCATTACCGGCTTACGTTTCGATCAGGTATCCAGTGTTAAATTTGGGACGGTTGAAGCGAGGATAGTTTCCTCGAAAAGTACAGAACTAAAGGTAACCGTACCTAACGGTGGCCTTGGTGCGGTAAGTGTAACTACCCCGGGAGGAACCAGTACTGGTCCGTATGTATCTTATGATGGAACGGCAGTGCCGATACTATTGCCATTTGGATTTAAACACTTGTTTTATGACGATCAGATCACAGCAGGTTACGATTTCAATTTTGGCGGTGCCAGTGGAGATGCAAGTAACACAGAGATGGTTAAAAGGGGCAGCCACGCCATCAAACTTACGTATACCGGTAATTATGCCGGATATGCTGTAGGCAGCAATGATCCTGTAGACCTGAGCGATAAAACTTATGTTAAATTCTCGATATATGGAACAACCGGAACCGAAGGCAAGGTGGTAAAGATCGGATTGAATGATTTCGACAACCGTCAGGTTAGCATTGTATTACATGCCGGTAAATGGACAACCTATGTAGTGCCTTTGGAGCGTTTCCAAAATGCCAGCCAGCCAGGTAAACCAACCAGCCTCAACTGGATTGGCTTTCAGGAGTTGAGTGGTAATGCGCCGGAAACGATCTTCCTGGATGATATCGGTGTATATTAATTCTTGCTGTCAAAAATAATCTGATGAAAAAGCGGCTGTCTCATAAATACAAAATGTCATCCTGAACCTGTCACGTTGAGCTTTCCGAAGATTCGGTACAAGTTCAAAGATAAATTGATTTATGAAACAGCCCCTTCTTATAGTTTATTAAAAATAAAATTTATAGTCATGAACATAATAAAATATGCAGCTGTTGGAATCCTGATGCTGACGGTGAATTACACCAGCATGGCACAAAAAAACCTGGTGACAAATGGGGGCTTTGAAGATGAACTGAGCGGATGGGTAGACTATTCTGCAAAAGCTACACCCTATATTTTCAGTACCGGAAAAATGAGTGCTGCTTTATTCTCCGGCGATCCTTCTAAATGGACGGGCATGCATCAAATTGTTGCGCTGCCTAAAAATGCACCGTATATTTTGATGTCTGCCAGGATCAAAGCAGATGGCGTAAGTACCGGAAAGGAAGACTGGAATGGTGCACTCTTCCTTTTTGAAATGCTGGGAAAGGGAGAAGCCAAAATCGGGGAAGGGATTAATATTGCTTCAGTTACCGGCGATCAGGACTGGAAGCTTTATGAACGTGCATATATTGTTCCGCCGGGTACTGCGGGTATCAAACTCTTGTTTGCTTTGGGTTATGTATCGGGTACCATGTTCGTTGATGATGTTAGTATTAAAGTGATTAGCCAAGCCGATTATGAGAAATATTTATAAGCCTATGAAAATTTATGTTGTGCTGCTCATGCTAATCGGTATGGGGTTAACCGAAGCGCAGGCCCAAAAGGCAGTGCATCAGGCAATCCTTGTAGATCAGTCAGGTTTTTATCCAGGTCTGGATAAAAGGGCTGTCATTATCAAAGCTGCTGCAGGCGATGGTTTTGAACTGATTGCCATGCCGGCGGGAAAGCCGGTCTATACTGGGGCGCTCTCCGGGTTAAAAAGCACCGGCTATTCCGGGATAAAGACCAGGATCGCCGATTTTAGCAGTTTCCAGCAGCCCGGAAACTATTTGATCCGGGTTCCGGGTGTAGGTGACTCTCCGGTTTTCAGGATCGCCGACAGTGTGCATCAGGATCTCGCTTTGGCTGGCTTGAAAGCTTTCTATTACCAACGGGCTTCTTCGGCCCTGGATAAAGATTATGCCGGGAAATGGTACCGCGCACCCGGACATCCGGATACCGCAGTATTGATTCATCCATCTGCTGCCACTAAAAACAGGGCAGCCGGAAGCCGGATTAATGTGGCGGGCGGCTGGTATGATGCGGGCGACTATAATAAGTACATCGTCAACAGCGGGATTTCTACCGCTACCTTACTATCCGCTTACGAGGACTTTCCTGACTATTTCCTGAAGCTGAAAACGAGGCTTCCAGATGCGAAGAACAGGGTGCCGGATATATTAACCGAGGCCATTTACAATTTACGCTGGATGCTGAAAATGCAGGATCAACATGATGGTGGTGTATACAATAAGTGTACAAATCTCAGTTTCGATGCGATGGTTATGCCTGCACAGGCTTTGGCACCCAGATATGTGGTGGCAAAAGGTACTGCCGCAACATTGAACCTTGCTGCGGTTGCCGCTCAGGCATCCCGGATTTTAAAGGACTTTCCTGAACAGTACCCCGGCCTGGCCGACAGTTGTCGCGCTGCCGCAATTCTAGCCTGGAAATGGGCACTTAAAAATCCAAATCTGCCTTATGATCAGGAGCTGATGAACAAGACAACTGATCTGAAAGTTACTACAGGTGCTTATGGCGACAAGGATTTTGAAGATGAATGGAGCTGGGCCGCGGCTGAACTCCTGGCCACTACCGGTGAGTCGCCATATTATGAGGCTTTCTTTGCGCGCCTGAATGCAAAAGTAAATTTACCCAGCTGGAGTTCCGTAGGTATTTTAGGGTATTATTCATTAATCAGGTGTCATGATAAACTTCCTGCAAGTTACAGCAGCATCACCAGTATATTGAAGAAAAAGGTACTTTCTATTGCAGACCGCTATTTGCTGGAAGTCAAGACAAGTGCCTATGGCTCAGTAATGGGCAGTTCACGATCGGATTTTGTATGGGGAAGTAACTCGGTTGCCATGAACCAGTCTGTTTTGCTCATTAATGCTTACTTATTCACCCAAAATAAAGATTATCTGAATGCCGCCGCTGGAAACCTGGATTATATCCTGGGAAGAAATGCAACCGGTTATTCTTTTGTTACCGGTATTGGTACCTATTCACCCATGAACCCACATCACCGGATTTCTTTTGCTGATGGTGTGGCTGATCCGGTTCCAGGGATGTTGGTTGGTGGCCCCAATCCGGAAAAGCAGGATGGATTAAAATATGAGTCTGCAGAACCGGAATTGTCTTACCTGGATAATGTGGCTTCTTATGCCAGTAATGAAATAGCCATCAATTGGAATGCGCCTTTGGTATATGTTGCAAATGCACTGGAATGTTTACAAAAGAAAGGGAAGGAAAGTACCAAATAAGTTATTGATTAACATGACTATATAAATATCTCTACTATGAGGCAAGTATTGATAATTAATTATTCATTTTCTTTAATAACCATGGTATCCAAGGAGTTCAAGTTGATGAGCGTTAACTAATACCCGTAACGATTTTACGGCTTTGGCCAAAGAATTGGATATCAAAGTTTCTTTATTATATCGCTAGAGGAAGGAATTTTCAAGCAAACAGAACACGGGTTTTCCAGGAAATGGGAAAGTGTTCTTAACTGCAGTGGAGCAAGAGTTGTCTCTGGTAAAAAAAGAGCTTCGTGAAACGCAAATAGAGCACGATATCTTAAAAAAGGCTATCAGCATTTTCTCCAGGAACCACAGCAAATATTCAGGTTCATTACCAATCACAGTATGGTATTCTCTGTCGGGAAAATGTGTTTAGTATTGAAGGTAAGCCTGGGGGTGGTTTTTATACCTGGTTGAAAAGTGTTTCCTCAAGCAGAAATATTGAAAACCAAATACTTGAAAACGAGATTCTTCAGGCGTTTGAAACAGTAAAAAAATATACGGAAGTCCCCGGATCACCCAGGAACTTCATGAAAAAAACATAAAAGTATCCAGACCCAAAGTTGCCAGAATGATGAAAAAAGCTAATCTGAGAAGTATCGTGAATAAAAAATTCAAAGTGATCGCAGATTCCAACCATAAGTTTCCTCTACCAGAAAATAAGTTGGATCGTGATTTTAAACCTGAAACATTAGCCGCAGTTTGGGTATCAGACATCACTTACATTAAAACAAAGCAGGGTTGGCTGTATCTGACTACGGTTATAGATCTAGGTGACAGAAAAGTGATCGGCTGGGCATTGAGCACAACGATGAAGGCTATACATACAGTAATACCAGCATTTAAAATGGCATGAAAACATAACCCCATTATCCAGGAGCTGATCTTTCATTCTGATCGTAGGGTTCAGTACGCTTGTGAATGTATATACCAGCATAAGTTTGTAAACAAAGAGCAAGCAGCAATCGTCGTATTTGAATATATCAAAACCTGGTACAGCCGTAAAAGACTACATTCAGCATTGGGGTACATGTACCTGGAGGAATTTGGTCAAAACTTAAATAAACAAAATATTGTAGCTTAACCCAACGTCCATTTTATTGTTGAATTCCAATTGCTCATAGTTACATTCAACTAGCTGTGAGGCACGTTCAAAATCTGATCATTTGTATTCATTATCTGAAAAAGTTAGATGCCATATTCTATATTATCTTCAAAGACCTCATCAAAATCTGTATGTATGATAATATCAGAAAGGGACAATAGAATTTGATTATGATATTTTTTGGAAGTAAACGAATATCTAATTTGGATATAGGTTGACATTTAAACATGGAAACGAATGTTTTTTTAAATGCCGACTAAGGTGCAACTCTGTCGAAAGAGTCAAATTATTGAATTAATAACTTACTTTAAAAAAAAAGATCGTAAAATTTTTTATAAGTTCTACCAATAGGTATTTTTAAATTATTTGAAAGTAAAACATACTTTCGTTCAATACCTTTAATGTGATTTTGAGATACAATATAAGATTTATGTATCTGCACGAAATTATCAATATGTTCGATTAGTTTTAGAATATGCGATAGGGAGTTGTAGGCAAAGATAATTTCATCAGAAGTATAAATCTTAATTTCTTTATTTTGGGATTCAATAGCAATAATGTCTTTTAGGTGGGTTTTAATAAATTTGGTCTTTTGATCTTTACTTTTAAGTATGACAAAGTCACGCTCTGTTTTTTGATAGAGATAATTTTTAGTTTCAGATAAAATTGTTTTTAAAGTTTGGGAAAATTTAGAACTAGAGAAAGGTTTTAGCAAGTATCCATCAGCTTTTAATTCATAAGAATCGAAAGCATATTTAGTATGTGCAGTTGTAAATATTAATATTCTAGCCTTATGCTTTATTAATTTCGCTAACTCAATACCATTCATCATGGGCATTTCTATGTCTATAAATAATATATCTATCGGTTTCGTTAATTTCTTAATTTCTTTTAATGCTAATAATGGATCACTAAAAGTCTTAATTAACTTAATATTTGACTGTGAACTGATGTATTCAGAAATTATTTCTAAAGAGGAAAGATCATCATCAACGACAAGACTTGTGTGCATCTTTAAATATTTTAATAGACAATAAATAATACAATTATATCATTTTCACTAATGTAATAATAGTATTTCAATCTGACAAATTATATTCTTAAAACTACTGTTTGCGCTTTGGTTTTTGTCGTTGAACCTTTAATTATTACAGTTGGCGCTGAAATTTTTCTGTCATTTTATTAGCCTATATCTTTATTTTAAAATAGTATTAAATTTTATATACACAGAACTTTTGGGGATTTTGAAATTATTTCGGAGTAAAAAATAAATGAAATTAGGCATTATAGATTTATATAATTTAATGAAATAGTTATGAGTTTTTTTAAAATAGGGTGGTACATTATTTACACTAAACCAAGCCAGGAAAAAAAGATGATCAAGGATCTAGATCGTATTGGAATTGAAACTTATTTGCCTATCACAAAAGAAAAACGAAAATGGACAGATAGAGTTAAAATCATAGCATGTCCTTTATTTCCATCATATGTATTTGTTAAACTGACGACATATATGGAATTTTATCAATCTACAAAAGCCAAAGGTTTTGTTCGATACCTTAAACTGGGCAAAAACCTAGCTAGGGTTAAAGATTCCGTAATTGAGAATATTGAATTGGCTTTGAATGAAATTGATAATTTTGAAGTATCGAGTGAACTTTTTCCCCTAGGGAAAAAAGTTGTTATACCCAAAGGAACCTTTAGTGGATTAGGGTGTGAAATAGTAAGCCATCGTGGAAAAAATAAGGTTCTTGTTAGAATTGATTTATTGAACAGGTGTCTATTAGTAAACCTTTCAAAAGATATGCTGTCAGCATAATATTTAAAGATATTATCTTTAGCAAGATAAATGTAAAACCAACGCTAAAGTCATTAATGTCAATAATTATTTGACTCTTTGATTTTTTTATGTCCTGTGGTTTTTTATACTAGGATGCGTCTGGATGCTCATTATCAGCATAAGAATGCGGCCAGTAAGGATATTTCGTCGAGAAAATTTAGTAGGTCTCGCAAATGATTAAGTATATGCGGAAGTCAATGAATAAATTAACATTTTCGAGTCTTAATCGCTCAATGACATTGGCTGGGATAACTTTTGCAAACTTAGTTAGCAAGATTATATGATCGTAATAAAATACTGTAATGTTGATCTTATTAGAGATGTAGATATTTCACATTACCTTAAGTCGTTACCACTTTTTATGCGGGATGAAATTTTGCGATATAAACATTTCCCTGATCAAAAATCAAGATTGCTTTCCAGGTTGATGTTACATGAAAGTCTGAGTGATACACGAGCTCGCACCTGTTTAGGGGATTGGAAACGCGATATAAACAATAGGCCACTAATTGATAGTTGGAACACATTTAATATCACGCATTCTTCTAATATTGTTGTTTTTGCTTATAGCACTACTGGTTTAGTAGGAGTTGATATAGAACGCAAAACAAGTATAAATTATGAAGAAATTATGGAACATTTACATTCAGAGGAGCAACAATTTATTGAGTCTGCTTCGGACCCTAAAAGTCGCTTTTATGAAATCTGGGTAAAAAAGGAAGCTTTGTTGAAGGCGGTAGGCATTGGTATAGTTAACGGTTTGAATGATTTTAGCTGTTTAAAGAATGCAGTAGATTATCAAGGGAAAAGATGGTATCTAACCGAGCTTCAGATTCATCCAGCATATACGTGTTATTTATGTTCTTTAAGTTTAGATGAAGAAATTGTCATTCAAGAGTTTAAAATAGGATTGAATCTGTAAATAGGCTATGGAAAGGTGAAAATTAACAAAACTCAAAGATTTTTATAATATTTAGTTTTTTTGTGCTAGTTTTTTCGCAATAACTTTACAAAGTCTGGAAAGAGGATCATCTGAAACAACTGCCAATTTTGCAATAAAATTACCCTTAAGAGGAACAGTTCTCCACTTATGATATTCTTGGTATTTTGAATCATCTTCGTTCAGCTCCAATAAATAATTGCTTAGATCTTTTACCGAACTAAAGGATTCAACATTAATATATGAATTATCTCCTGGAGCAAAATCCCCTATGTTGGGAGCCCCTAGATATATAGGTACTGAGCCTGCCAATAATGGCTGAAAGAATTTTTCCGTAACGTAGTCTCTAGCAATGGCATTCTCAAAAGCTACAGAAAACTTATATTTAGATATAGTGTCTAGCTTTGAAATTTCCCCTTCATCCCTATTCAGCAGCTTGTTGTTGAAGACTTTTCCATAAGAGTCCACCTTAATATGGCTCATTAATTCTTTTAAATATCTGTTTCTATTACTTAGGTCAAAATCACTTGAAATAAATGTATTTATGAATTCTGTTTTTAAGGAAGTTGTTGTATTAAATGCATTAGAATATCCACTATACAAGTAAGGAACAGGTACATCTGAATCAAACTTATATGTAGCCATAATGTCAAATAAGTTCATTATTTTTTTCGTATACTGCCATTTGTAATGTAACTCACACTCCATAGACCAAAAAACCCAAAGCTGGTTTTTTTTCTTTTTTCTTTTGTCAAGCATTATATCATTATCTGATAATGTTGGCATGTGAAAGATTATTGCAACAGCTTGATCTATATACTCGTGCATTGTCGTCATTTCAAAATTATCATTAATTGGGATATTGTATTCTTTTTCTATTTCCATTCCCCATGTTTTATTGTACAGAACTATTTTGCTTTTCGCTTCCGATTTCATATTAGCCATCATATAAATGCTTTTTGAATTGAGACTGTTTAGTTTCTATAACAAGGTATAATTTTTATTCAACTTCAGAACATTGCTATACCTGTAAAAGCTTTGTTGGATCATTAAATAGTTTCTAAAATATCAATTTTTTTTGTTATATAATATAATATGACATTTTTTTGTATTTTTAATAAATAAATTATGTATTTTTTTGAGTGTGAATTAATGATTTTTTAATAGCTATGATTGACTTAAATTTTGATTGTATTGTTAATGTGTGTAGTTCGATTATTTCGCTTATTAAACATGGTTATTTGTATTCTTTCTTGTCGTTAATGCCTATTGCAGAAATGTGAAATGTAATTGTAACTTTTTATCATTAAAATAATCAAACCACAAAAAACTGATTTATAGTTGATGCCATATTATAAAGGTTTATTTTTTTGTATAAAAAATAAATGACGTCTGTGTATTTGATGCTCTTCAGTTATTTAATAAATAATACCAATGGTAGCTTTAAAGAGTGATTGTTTTGAAATTAGCTATGGTAAAGTTTTATATGGTTTTTGACTTTGTATATTCATTTAGCTAAATCTGGAAAACTATGTATTTAAGATTTTTATTGTTACTATTAGTTTACTCTTCGATTTTTTCCGGAACATTTGCTCAAGGAATTGATTCCAGTAAAAACAATTCGTTAACTCTTTCCAAATTGCTTCCAGTTGCCACTAAAAATATGCGTATTCAAGGTACTGTCATTGACTCTATTAAAAATGAACCGATCGAGTATGCTACTATAATTCTACAAGACAGTCTAATGAAGCCCGTTCGGTCAGCATTCACTAACTCAAAGGGAGAATTTTTATTTGATAAATTGCCGAGTAATAGGTATTCTATTGTTATTTCCTCAATGGGATACACCACAAAATTTAGGTCAATACCTAACAGTAATCAAAATGATAGTGTTAACCTTGGATCAATACTAATCTACAGTTCTGCCAAAAATCTGAATCAGGTAACGATCTCTGCCACTCGACCGATTCTGAGGCAAAGCATAGACCGGTTAACTTATGATATTCAAGCCGATCCTGAAAGCAGAGTCAAAAATGTGTTGGATATGATGAGAAAAATACCGCTTCTAACCGTTGATGATGAAGACAATATACAACTTAAAGGAAATTCAAATTATAGGATATTAATTAACGGTAAACCTTCGAGCTTGATTGCAAAAAGTCCCAAAGATGTATTAAGAGGGATGTCTGCATCGAATATACAGCGAATTGAAGTAATAACAACTCCACCCGCTAAATATGAAGGAGAAGGGCTGGCAGGAATAATTAATATTATTACGAATAAAAATATCGACAATGGTTATAATGGAAATCTGAATTCTTCATATAAATTTCCGGTGGGCGGCTTTACAAATACAGGTTCAATTAATTTAAAGCATGGTAAGGTAAGTGCTAGTGTTGTTGCAGGCATCAGTGATAATGTTTCTCCAAAATCGATGAGGCTGAATAAAAGGGAGACCTTTGGAGATTCTCCAACTCTTTTAGATCAAACAAGGGTAAATAATTTTAATGCAAGATATCGATATTTGGCATCGACATTAAGTGTTGAGTTGGATTCCTTAAATTTGATTTCCGCTGATTTTACTTTTAATAACGGCTTTTATCATTCTTATAATGACCAGAATTCCACTTTAATCGGTGTAAATAATGAAATATTGGAGTCCTTTTCTGTAAATAATGTATTAAAGAACCCATTTCTTGGAATTGATGCAGGACTGAATTATCAGTTAGGTTTCAGTAAAAAAAAGGATAAACTGATAACTTTTTCCTATGTAGTGAGAAAGTCAAAGGATGATACGGATTATTTGTTAAAATTAGATAATAAGGTTAATTACACTGGTCCTGATTTTATGCAGGTTAACAATACAGAGGCATCCGAGCAAGCTGTTCAGGTAGACTACGTGAATTCATATAAGAACCTAAAAGTCGAAGCTGGATTCAAGGGGGTATTTAGAAACAATAAAAGTAATTATGAATATAGCATATTCAATAATCAAACATCCCAGTATGAATTGGAATCTGATAAAAGTAATCAATTTGACAATGATCAACGTATCTTGGGCATCTATAATTCCTATCAATTACAACTCAAAAATCTAGGTATTCAGGCCGGAATCAGGCTTGAACAAACTAAATTAAAATCATATGTAACTAGTTTATCACCGGAATTAAATGATAATTACTATAATATTATTCCGAGTGTATCTACAATATATAAGTTTAATGAAGGTAAGCAATCGATTAACCTGGGATATACTCAACGTATTCAAAGACCGAATATCTGGAACTTAAATCCATTTGTTGACCGATCAAACCCAAGTTATGAAATTGCAGGAAATCCAAATTTGCGACCGATTAAGAGTAATAATATTATAGTGAATTACAGCAATTTTAAAAAACTAACGATGAATATAGGTGTCTCCTACGCCTTCGCAAATAATACCATTCAACAAATTTCAGTTTATAACGAATCTACGAGAGTTACCACAACAAACTATGATAATATTGGTAAAGATCGCTTACTAGGGTTTGATTTCAATATAAGTTATCCTATTACTTCAGGTATAAAATTTAGTACTGGCGGTAATTTAGCATATGTTTGGTTGGAAGGGATGGTAGATGATGAATTAATTAAGACCAAAGGACTAAAAGGTACTGCATTTGCAAGAGTTGAGTATACTATAAATAAAGGAATGCATGTTAATGCAGCTGCAAATTATCAAAGTGCTAACATCACTTTACAAGAAAGATTCAGGCCCACAATTTACTCATCATTCAGTATAGATAAGGATCTTATTAGTGAGAAACTCATTTTTGCTGCTAATATTAATAACCCGTTTGAAAAATACCGTGATTTTAGAAAGATGAGTGTAGGAAGCAATTTTAGTCAGGTAGCTACTTCAATAAATTACTATCGCTCATTTACATTTAGCCTCAATTACAAATTTGGAAGAACTGGTGATCTAGTGAAAAAAAATAAAAGGAGCATCAAAAATGATGACTCCAGCGGAGGTAAACAATAAAAGTTGTTCGTTTTTTAGATCAAAAATCAATAATATTTTACGTAATTATAATGTTACAATTGATTGTTGTTATGTTAATCAATAATCTCTTATATTGCTTTGCAGTATTATAGAAGGTGTTTTTTTATTCAATAATATCTGGTGATCTGGTAAGTTAATTGTGACTACCTATAGCGGAGCTATCTTCTTTAGTCGGCTAAAATGCAAGAAAATACTTTTCCATCACCCTTACCGCATGTATGCGGATGTTTCTTATTGCGCATTCCCTAGAATGCCATTGCGAGATGAATGCTTTTTTCTCACAGCAAAAACCTTTTAATGAACAGAGATGAAGATCTCTGATATTTCCTTTTATATTTTTTCAGCGTATACCATGAAAAAGATCAAATTATTTTGTTTTCCATATGCTGGGGGCTCATCTCTTATTTATAGAAACTGGAAAAATTTTCTTTCACCAACTATTGAAATCATTCCCTTTGAGTTGGCTGGCCGGGGCAGACGTATTGCTGATCAGTGTTATCATTCTCTTGAAGAAGCCGTTCAGGATATCTATAGCCAGATTCAATTGCAAATCAAAGATTCAGACTACGCTTTTTTTGGACATAGTATGGGCGGTTTAATCGCAGTTGAGTTGGCTAGAAAAATCGAGCAGAATGGCTTGCATCCCGCCTGTCATTTATTTGTTTCCGGTAGGAGCGCTCCGGGGACAAAACCAAAGTACGATTATAAATTTCATCTGCTTGGTGATGATGCCTTTAAAGAAGAACTGGTTAAACTGGGAGGAACCCCAAAAGAACTATTTGATCATCCTGAATTGATTCAATATTTTCTACCTATCCTAAAGAGTGATTTTGCCCTGTCCGAGAGTAATGACAATGTAATACAGAACTTTGTGTTAAAATCAGATTTAACTATATTGTTTGGAAACGAGGATTTGTTAGTCGTTGAAGACCATAACACCTGGCATCATTACACCTCGAAATCATGTGATATCTGCTATTTTGATGGAGATCACTTTTTTATAAATAACAAAATGGAAGAAGTAGTCAATCTGATTAATAAAACCCTGGTCAGGGAAGCATAACTGAATTGTCTGTTCCAGTTTCAAAATGCCTGTTTTACAGTTACCATAGCCTGATTTTAAAATGAGTATACATACACTCCAAGACTTAATTGAGGAAAGGAAAATGCTGCGGAATGCTGGCATTTATTTTATTAATTCTTCAGATGCTGATGATTTTCTTTCTTATGCTGAATTGTATAATGCTGCGTTAACGACATTACATTCTTTACAAAAAGAAAGAGTAAAACCTGAGGATGAATTGGTCTTTCAGTTAGATGATAACAAATCATTTGTGATTCTGTTTTGGGCTTGCGTTTTGGGAGGGATTATACCCGTTCCACTAAAGGTAGGTAATACAAATGACCATAAACAGAAGGTTTTTGAAATATGGCCGTTGTTGAATAACCCTCATTTGCTTTCTGCCCAAGATACGCTCAACAAATTGGAGATTTTTGCAAAGAGCAAATCCAGAGAAGAACTGTTTTCAGTGATAAAGAGTCGTGCACTGAAGGAGACACTGATTTCATTTTCCGGAAAAAAGGAAACTGGAACCATCTATAAGACAAAGGAAGACTCAGTCGCATTCATACAATTTTCATCAGGATCAACTGGTAAGCCTAAAGGTGTTATTTTAACCCATCTTAATCTGATCACTAATATAACATCTATCGGTCTTGCTGCGGGCTACAATAAGCGGGATGCAATGTTAAGCTGGATGCCTTTATCACATGATATGGGCCTGATTGGTTTTCACCTGAACCCTTTATTCGTAGGTGTGAATCATTATCTGATCCCAACAAATCTTTTCATAAGACGCCCAGAAATTTGGCTAAATAAAGCGACTGAGCATGCTATAACAGTGACCTGCTCACCGAATTTTGGCTTCAGTTATGTGCTAAAGCATTGTCAATTTAAAGAAGCTTATCCATGGGATCTTTCTGCAATCAGAATCATTTTTAACGGTGCAGAGCCAATTTCTGAGAAAATTGCTTCAGAATTTTCAGCTAAACTGGCCTCCTTTGGCTTGAAAAAATCTGCGATGACTCCAGTTTATGGCCTGGCTGAAGGTACCCTAGCTGTGTCAATAACAGATCTGGAACAGGAATTAATCTCCCTGAAGTTAAACCGGAACAGCCTGAAAGTAGGCGAAGCATTTGTGCTCGCAACAAACGATGATCATTCCGTACACTTTGTGAACGTGGGCATACCTATTCAAAATTGTGTAGTTCGTGTGGTAGATGATCATGGCAAAGTCGTAAATAACAATACAATTGGCAACATACAGATCAAGGGCAAAAGTGTCACTACTGGTTATTACAATAACGAGCAAGCGACCAAATCAACGTTTACAGAAGATGGCTGGTTGAATACAGGGGACCTAGGCTTATTTTGTGAGGGAAATCTTTATGTTACAGGTAGGTCAAAAGATATCATTTTTGTAAACGGACAAAATTATTATCCTCATGATATCGAGCGATTAGCCGAAGAGATCGAAGGAATTGAGCTAAATAAGATTATAGTTGCCGGGAAATTTAACCAGGAAATAGGTAGGGATGAAATCTTCGCTTTTGTGTTCTTCAGGGATGCCATTGAGAAATTTACGCCATTAGCTCTGAACCTAAAAAAATTGATCAACAAAACTTTAGGCTTTGATTTTGATTTTATATTACCAGTAAGGGAACTTCCAAGAACTACAAGCGGAAAATTGCAACGGTTTAAGTTAATAGAGCAATTTTCCGAAGGGCTATTTGATAAGCTAATCGCCACAAATAGTTTAATGCATTCAGACAGGTCTGATCAGTCAGGCTCGGCATCCTTAAATAAGTTGATTGATATCTGTAAAAGAGTTTTGAGACTTGAGCATCTGGATGGTACCGAGAATTTTTTCGAAATCGGAGGAAATTCTCTTTTGGGAGCAGAAGTATTAATGATCCTCAGTAATGAGCTTCAAGTGGAGGTTTCCTTTGATCAACTTTATGAATGTCCGGATTTACACTCTTTTGCCAAACTGATAAAGACTTTACCGAAATCTGAAAGCGAAAAAATTCAGCTCAATAGTCGCCCGGCAGACATACACCTGAGTTCTGCACAAAGACGTTTGTATTACCTGTGGGAAATAAATAAGGAAAAAATTACATACAATATTCCGGTTGCACTTAAATTGGAAGGGAGACTTGATCCTGAAAAACTCGAATCTGCTTTAAATGAACTGGTCAGGGAACATGAGATCTTAAACGTTTCATTCATTTGCGATGAGGAACCAAAAAGCTTAGTCCGGCCTTCAACACATCATGTTATTGATCGGATTGATGGTCATGCTCATCAGGTAGATGACTTATTAAAGGCTTTAGTACAACCATTCGATTTAAAAAAGGGACCTTTATTTAATCTTACACTCATCTCAACCGGACCCGAAACATTTTTTCTATTCCTGGACTTTCATCATATTATAGCTGATGGTAAATCCTTATATCTTTTTATTGAAGAGTTGTTTAACTGCTATCATGGAAAAAAAAGGGAAAGGTCAGCCGCACAATTTAAGGATTATATCGCTTGGGAAGCCGCACATCATTTAAGTTCTGAGCTTAACAGCCAGAAACACTACTGGCTTGAAAAATTGAGCGGAAACCTACCTCTTTTAGATTTTCCGACAGACTACAACAGACCCGCTGTATTTGATTATTCGGGAAAAAGAGAAAATTATCTGATTTCAGCGGATGTTTTACTGCAGCTAAAACAGGTTGCTCAATCCGCAAACTGTTCTTTACATAATTTATTTTTTACCGTTTATACCTTACTGCTGTATCGTTATACCGGACAACGGGAAAATATAATAGGAATACCGGTTTCCGGTAGAAATCACAATGATTTTCTGGATATGCAAGGTATGTTCGTGAATAATCTTGCAATAAAGTCAAATATTGATATTAAACAGAGTTTCCGGGATTTTCTGTCGATTCAAAAGCAGAACTTAAATGAGGCACTTAATAACCAGGAATTCCTGTTTTCAGATTTGGCGGATCAGTTGAACCTGAAGAGAGATATTTCCAGAAATCCGCTCTTCGATACCATGTTTAACTATCAGAATTTTGGATTTCCAAAGGTAAACCATGCTGATTTTTCCGTTAGTTATTATCCGTTTGACAGCGGGACCTCAAAATTTGACCTGTCGTTGGAGATACTGGATTTTAATGATGCAATGTCGTATACTATAGAGTATTCTACAAAGTTGTTTTCTGAAAGTACAATAAAAAGTGTAGTTAATACTTTCGAAGATCTGCTGCTTCAAATTATTGAAAAACCTGAAATCCAATTAAGCGATTTGCTGGCTCTGAATACGTACCAACAACAAGTTTTAATTTATGATTTTAATGACACGACTTCTCCTTATGATAGAGATAAAAGTATAATTGACTATTTCGAAGAACAGGCTCTTATGTACCCTGATCGTATAGCGATTGATGATCAGGGCCAGTGTATGACCTATGCATGGCTAAATAGAAGGGCTAATTTTGTAGCTGCTCAATTACAGGTATCCGGTATCTGCAGGAACGATAAGTGTGCTGTGATGTTACCGAGATCTTCTGAATACCTGATTAGTATTTTAGCCATATTGAAATCAGGAGCCTGTTTTATCCCGATAGATACAGATTATCCGGATGAAAGAGCCTGTTATATTATTGAAAATTCACAATGTGCCTTCTTCATTAAATTATCAGATAATTCTATCAACAGCTCAAAAAAATGGGCTGAAGCAACTCCGCATCATCCGGTTGTAATAGATATCGATGATTTAGAACTGTCCGGTAATACTGGTGTGAACCCGATTGTTTCAAGATCATCGTCTGATCTGGCTTACATCATTTATACTTCCGGTACGACAGGCCTACCCAAAGGCGTGATGATCAATAATATTTCCTTATTGAATTATACCCTATGGGGAGAAAAATATTATTTAAAGGACGTCGGCCAGGCCAGCTTTCCGTTTTATACTTCCATCTCTTTTGATTTAACGATTACCTCGATTTTCCTACCGTTATGTACCGGAAATAAGATTGTAATTTATAAAGAAGACAATGAAAAACTGTCATTGCTTCAGGTTTTAGAGGATAATAGGGTGAATATAATGAAGCTCACCCCTTCCCATTTGAAAATGTTTTTGGATGTGTCTATAGCCGATTTAGTTGAGCGGCTGATTGTAAAAAAACTGATTGTTGGAGGAGAGAACTTTGAATCACTGCTCGCTGATCAGATCAACAAATTATTTTCTGGAAATATAGAGATGTTTAATGAATATGGACCAACAGAAGCAACCGTGGGATGTATGATTCATAAATATGACCAAGAGGCGGATGCTGATTTTATCTCTCTAGGTATACCGATTGCAAATACACAGATCTATCTTCTGGATCATGAACTTAGACCGGTTTCTATAGGCGTACAAGGTGAAATTTGTATTGCTGGTGAAGGATTAGCCCTGGGCTATTTAAATAATGAAGCACTTACCGAAAAGTCTTTTATTGAAAATCCGTTTGCGCCTGGAGAGAGAATGTATAAAACCGGTGATCTGGCCAAACGTTTTGACAATGGAAGGATCGTATTTCTGGGAAGACGTGATAAGCAGGTTAAAATAAATGGATATAGGATAGAGCTTAGTGAAATTGAGAAATTGTTGTCATTGCATCCATCCGTTAAACAGTCTGTTGTTGCACTGGTGAAAAATGAGACGAGCATTGCAGTATTGCAAGCATATTACTGCACCGAAACTGCCGAAAAGATAGGTACTGATGATCTGAGGTTATACCTATTGGAATTTCTGCCACATTATATGGTACCTAATATCTTTGTGCCAGTGGACAATATTCCTTTAACCATCAATGGAAAGGTCGACTATGATTCCTTGTATGAAATTAAGAGCATAAATAAAGAAAATGCTCATCCGGAGCTGAACGAAATTGAAACTAAAATGCTTGGGGTATGGAAAGATCTGTTTAAAAACAATGGGATTACTACCCTTGATAATTATTTCGAGTTAGGGGGAGATTCTATTAAAGCCGTTCAGATTGTTTCACGTTTAAATACGCTGGGTATCTCACTTAGTGTTAAAGATATCTTAAGTTATCAAACGGTTAGAGAAATCGCTTCAAGAGCAACACTTACAACTATTATAAACGAATATCCCCAAGGCATTGTTCATGGGAATAAAAAGTTAAGCCCAATTGAATTCTGGTTCTTTTCACAAAAATTCACTAATTCCAACTATTATAATCAGTCGGTTTTGTTAAGGCTGGAGGAGCAAACAAATCCGAAACTGTTAGAAAAAGCTTTTCAAAAATTAATAGATCATCACGATGGATTAAGGATAAATTATGATAAGAATAAGCAAGAGTTATTCTATAATGCTTTTAGAGGAGAACGGGACTTTCACTTGAAAGAAATACAGGTTAAAACGGAAGCCAATCCGGAAATCAATTTTATCCGTACTTGTGAAGATCTGAAGAGGGATTTTAACATTACAAATTCTCTGCTCATCAATGCGGCAATCCTTAACCATTCTGTATCTGAGCGTTATTTGTTGATAACCGCCCATCATTTGATTATTGATGGGGTTTCCTGGAGGATTCTACTGGATGATTTATATGAGCTATATCAATCATTGGTTGCCGGGAAGCCCATCAGACTTCCGTTGAAAACTGCATCCTTAATCAATTGCGCTGATTTACTGGGAAAGGCCGTTCCTCTTACTCATTTTGAGGAAGAACGGAAGTATTGGCAAAATGTGGAAAGCATTGAGTTTACCCTTCCATCAGATATGAAGACGGACAACTGGAAAGTTGCCCAAGCTAAAAAGATCAGGGGTTTTCTGGATCAGAAAGAGACGGAGTTTTTGATAAAGGAATCTCATAAGGCTTATAAGACAGATTTGCCAATATTGCTAAACCTTGCTTTGGCATTCGCTATAAATAAGTGGACGGGGAAAAAGGATATCATTATTGAACAGGAAAACCATGGGCGGGATGCGAAGTCTGTTGATGTTTCCCGTACTATTGGATGGTTTACAAATATGTACCCACTGCATCTGCGAATTGAGGGCCAGGATCTTGATCAACACATTAAACTGACCAAAGAACGGATTAGAAGCGTTCCTGAGAAGGGCGCCAATTATGGGGTTTTTAAGCTCTATGATAAAGATATAAACGATATTAAGGTGGTTAGGACTGAAGTCAGACTGAATTATCTGGGACAATTTGATCATGAATTTGATAATGATATCTTCAGTTATGATCTCGGATATACTGGATTCGATAGCGATCCTGAAAATCATCTGACTGCTAAACTGGACTTTAATCTGATGGTTGTTAATGGAAAAATGCAGATAGAAATTACCTATAACGAAGCATGCCACCAGAAAGAGACCATGGAAAAAATAATGAGCTATTTCATTTTCTTTTTAAGAGACATATTAGCTCATATTGAAAAACAGGCCCAGGTACATTTTACCCCATCAGATTTTGAATTAGCAGATCTGAATCAACAGGAGATTGATAGTCTCTTTGAATAAATCTCCTCGTTATCTCGTCAATAAAACAATAATATCATGTTTGAAGAAAGATTAGAATTAATTTCGGGAAGTAAAATATTGCTTCATGTTGAAGACAAAAAAGAAGCAGCATTAGATTGGATAGACGAAAATAAATCATCTATTGATCAGTACCTGTCTAAAAATGGAGCCTTACTGATTCGTGGATTGGCTATCTGGAATGGAGATGAATTTGGCGGCATCCTGGCCAGGCTCTTCGGTGAAGAACTGAATAAATATACTTATCGCTCCACACCAAGAACCGAACTTGGTAAAAATGTATACACAGCGACTGAATACCATAAATCTGAGGTCATCCCTCAGCATAACGAAGTTTCCTATTCAAATTCCTGGCCGATGAGAATTGGTTTTTTATGTTTAAAACCTGCTGATTATAAAGGTAATACACCGATTTCAGATAGCAGATTGGCTTATCAAATGATACCAAAAGAAATCAAAGACGAATTTGAAAAGAAAAAAGTGATGTATGTACGAAACTACTCAAAGATTGATTTGCCATGGCAGGAAGTTTTTCAAACCGAGGACAAGAATGATGTGGAACATTATTGTGAAAATAATAATTTATTTTATGAATGGCTACCCAATGGGGTATTGAGAACCAGACAAATCAATCAAGCTTCCATGTTACATCCCGGTAGCGGGGAAATGGTCTGGTTCAATCAGGCACACCTCTTTCACATTAGCAATCTGGATGAGGAAATAGCAGAAGGGCTGATCGCTCTTTTGGGGGACGAAAACATACCCCGTAATGCATACTTTGGAGATGGAACACCCATCGACCCTGCTTATTTGTCGCAAATCAGAGCAGTTTATGAATCTACCAAATTTAGTTTTCAATGGCAAAGCAATGATTTGCTCCTGTTGGATAACATGCTGTATACCCATGGCCGTGAGGAGTTTGATGGGACCAGACAGGTACTGGTTGGTATGGCAAGACCTTACACAAATTAAAGCATCCCCCAATAATATCCTTAAGGTCTGATGAATTCCGTTACGAATTATCTCCCTCAATAAACCGTAATCATGTGAAGTTTATGAAAATTAAATTAGAAAGATCGAATGTTCAGACCATCGTTGAGCTTAATATGGTTCAAACGGGAATGTTATATCACTATTTAAAAGATGATAAAGATAATTTATACAATATTCAGTTATCCCTTAAAATTACGGGAGACCTGGATAAAGATCTGCTGTGGGCAGCTTTTAAGCATGTTCAGTCTCAGAATGAGGTATTGAGGTCGGTATTCCGCTGGGAAGAAACCAATAAACCTATCCAAATCATATTAAAGGAGTATAACCTGGATTTATTATTCCTGGATCTATCTGAAAGAGCTAACCTGGATCAGGCTGATTTAGAAGAGGTATTCGCTGATAAGTTTGAAAGGTTTGACCTGACTGTTTTGCCTCTGAAAATCAGGCTGATCAAATTCAAAGAAGATACACATTTGCTGGTGATTACTTTTCACCATATTTTATATGATGGCTGGAGTAATGCGATCCTGCTTAAGGAATTATTTCAAACTTATAAAGCCTTAACATCCGGACAAAATCCCGGGCCCTCGTTAAAACCGGCTTATGCTAAGGTTCAGACGCAGATCATAAAGGACACCAGCTCTCCTGATAAGGAGTTTTTTTGGAAAGAATACCTTAAAGAAGTTAAACCTATTATCGCTTTTAACCAGTTTAATCAGCACCAACATTTCTCAAATAGCGTCTCCAGGCTTCACATTGTTCCTGAGCTTGGCAGTCTGGAAGGTTTTGTGAAGGAAAACAAAATCACTAAGGCGGCGATCATCTATGCGGCGTATGCTGTTATTCTAAAAATTTATAATGGCAATAATGATGTGGTTTTCGGAACCACAGTTTCCAATAGAAATCCATCTGTCAGCGGTATCGAAAATATAATGGGAAATTTCATCACCACTATCCCACTTAGGGTAGGTATTGATGAGCAGATGACAAATATTGAATTTGTTCAGGCAGTGAACCAGGATGTTCTTGACCGGAATAAATTTCATAATTCTTCATTATATGAAATCAATAAACTTATTGACATTCCTGCAAATATCCAGCTTTTTGATTCTGTAGTAGGAATTGAAAATTATCCCCTGGAGGATCATTTGATTAATTCTGTTGAAGGATTGAATATTGAATTCGATGACATTTATGAGAATACGCATGTGCCATTGGTGGTACTGGCTTTTTTTAAGCATAACCTGGAACTCACCTTCAATTATAAGTCAGATATCATCAGTAAGGAAGTGATACAATCTTTCTCTAAACTGTTGATCGAAATTATAGATAAGGTCATTCAAACTCCCAATCAGAAGGTTGCTGATTTAATCCTGGAGCTGAACTCAGATATAGAATTTTTAATAAATAGATTTAATCAGACAAGTAAGCCGTTCCCTGAAAAAAAGACTATTATTGATTTATTTGAAGAGAATGTTTATGACAGAGCCGGAAAAAAAGGATTGGTTTTTAATGAGGTTCAGCTTAGTATTGAAGAGCTAAACCGCAAAGCCAATCAACTGGCATATGGCCTGATCAGTGAGGGGGTTTGTCAGGGAGATCTGGTTGTCCTGATGCTGGAGCCATCGGTTGAAATGGTTATTGGAATATTAGGGGTATTAAAGTCCGGTGCGGCCTATCTACCGCTTGATCCAGATTTTCCACGCGATCGGATTTCTAATATTTGTAAACAATCTGGTGCTAGATTAATGGTATCGAGGTCTGGTAAAACTGCCGCTGATCTGCCTCTGGATAATATTGATCTGGATTTGTTTGTTTATGACAATTATGCTTTAGAGAATCTCAACTTAACGATTAATCCAGATGATAGTGCTTATGTAATTTTTACTTCCGGAACCACTGGTTCACCAAAAGGCGTAACAATTTCCCATAAGAATCTGGTCAATTATTGTTGCTGGCTGAAGGATTTTGTGGATTTTGGTGCCGATGAAAAAACAGTTCTGGCAACTTCTTATGCTTTTGACCTTGGGTATACTGTTCTTTTTCCTTCGTTAATATTTGGTGCAGAATTACACTTGTTGCCAAAACATAAGCTCCAGAATACGAATAATTTTCTGAATTATATAGATCAGCATAAAATCTCATTTTTAAAACTCACACCCTCTTTATATGCTACATTATGTGAAAATCAAATGTTTTATAAAGCAAACTCCCTTCGTGTCATCGTTTTAGGAGGTGAACTTATCCGGATACCTGATCTTGAAAAAACTTTTGAAACTTTTGAGAACATTAAGGTGGTCAATCATTACGGCCCTACTGAAACCACTATTGGCTCCATTGCAAGATTAATCGATATCAATAACTTTTATAATTTTAAAATGTCACCCTCATTAGGTGTGCCTGTCAGCAATACCAAATGCTTTATCCTCAATGAATCCCTGGAACTGGTTCCATTAGGTGCAATAGGTGAACTATATATTGCGGGAGCAGGACTAAGTAAAGGATATTTTAATAAAGAAGAGCTGACTGCTGAAAAATTCCTTCCCAGTCGTTTTCTGCACTGGGAGCTGATGTATAAAACAGGTGATTTGTGTAAATTCCTGTCTAATGGGGAGATCCAGTTTATCGGTAGGGTAGACCATCAGGTCAAAATCAGAGGATACAGAGTAGAAACACTGGAAATCAAAAACTGTATTGACCAATTTACCGGAATTCAGGATTCATTGGTCATCAGCAATAAATTAAAAGAAGATCCTTATTTAGTTTCTTATGTCGTTTCTGAGAACAAAATTGACTTCAAAAAGCTAAAGGAGTATCTGATTGAAAAATTGCCGGAGTATATGATTCCCCTTTATTTTATCCAGATCGCGGAGATTCCCTTAACCCTGAATGGCAAAATAGATTTGAGTAAACTCCCCGAGCCAGAGGTTGTTTCTGAACATGAGGTGATCCCGCCGGCAGATGAAATGGAAAAAATATTACTGGGAATATGGGAAGAGGTGCTTGGACAAGACAACATCAGTACTGACCGTAATTTTTTTGAAATTGGCGGTGATTCATTAAAACTTATAAAAGTAAATACAAGGATCATCCAGCGATTAAACTGTAAAGTTCAGATCACTGACTTTTTTGAATATCCGACAATTCAGAAGTTTGGTAAACTGATTCATTCCCTGAAGAATAATACGTCCGGTTCTGCCGAAGCTGAAATTAAGGAAGAGCCTGCCTCAGTTACTAATGTTTCTGAACAGGAGATCAATGATACCGATATCGCCATCATTGGGATGGCTGTAAATTTACCAGGCGCGGATCACATCGGGACTTATTGGAATAACCTGAGAACAGGTAAAGATTCCATCACGCGTTCATTTGATGAAGTTTCCGGAGAAGCAATTATCCGGGCAAAAGGGAAGATCAACGACACCGATTTATTTGAGGCTTCCTTTTTCAATTATACTCCTGAAGAAGCCGCAACAATGGACCCGCAAATGCGGATGTTTCATGAATGCTGCTGGCTGGCGTTAGAAAATTCGGGATATAATCCCTTTATTTATGAGGGACTGATTGGCCTGTATGGTGGTGCCTCTCATAACCCTCTGTATAATGTTGCTGTCAATTCAGATACCCAAAATAACTGGATGGATCAATGGCAGGATTATATATATTCCACAAAGGATTTTTTATGCCCAAGGATATCTTATAAACTGAATCTTAAAGGACCTAGTATTAATATTTCTACCGCTTGTTCAACCTCTCTGGTTGCCGTAGATATTGCCTGTATTGATCTGATTACAGAAAAATGTGATATAGCCCTGGCAGGGGGAGTATCGCTTACTTTCCATGACGACGATGGCTATAGCTATAAGAAAGGAATGATCTTGTCGCCAGATGGATTTTGTCGCGCTTTTGATAAAGATGCAGCCGGAACCGTAGGTGGCAACGGAATGGGAGTTGTTGTCTTAAAGAAACTTAAAAAAGCGTTATCCGATGGCGATTATATCCATGCCATCATTAAAGGTTCTGCCAGGAATAATGATGGAGCTGATAAAATTGGGTTTATGGCTCCGAGTATCGAAGGACAGACCAATGTGATTAAATCTGCACTAAAATCGGCAAAAGTTTCACCGGAAACCATCAGCTATATTGAAGCACATGGAACCGGGACGATACTTGGAGACCCTATAGAATTTAAAGGTTTGAAAATGGCCTATGCATCTGATCATAAAAATCACTGTGCCCTGGGCTCTGTTAAAACGAATATCGGTCATTTGAATGCTGCTTCTGGAATCGCCGGACTGATCAAAGTTGTTTTAGCGCTTCAACATAAACAGATCCCGGCAAGTCTGAATTTTAGTGAACCTAACGCAAATATGGATCTGGAAAATAGTCCTTTTTTCATAAATACAGCGTTGATGGATTGGAAATCTACAGGAAAACGAAGGGCTGGTGTCAGTTCTTTTGGAATCGGAGGAACAAATGCACATGTAATTTTGGAAGAAGCGCCGGACTTTCTTCACGGCAAGGTACCCTATCCTCAAAATGTCTTACTTTTAAGTGGAAAAACCAATAGGTCTTTACAGCATAACATCGCCAATTTGAAAGGTTTCCTGGAAGGAAATTCAAGTTTCAGCCTTTCTGATATTGCGTATACCCTGAGCATAGGAAGAGCCCATTTTAATTACCGCGCGGCCCTTACCTGTAATTCTGTTACAGAAGCTATAAATAAACTCTCCATGTTGTTGGATCATCCTCAAAGTATAGCCTCAGCTGCTCTTGGCCATCAAAATATGGTGTTTATGTTTCCGGGACAGGGGGCACAGTATTTAAATATGTGCAATGATCTTTATCAAAAGTTGCCGGTGTTCAGACAAATTGCAGATGAGTGTTTTTCTTTTGTTAAAGAGCGGTTCAATAAAGATTTGAAAGCTGTCATTTTTGCTGAAGACAATAGCGCAGAGGCGGGAAGATTACATGAAACTGAATTTACCCAGCCTTTATTGTTCATTGTAGAATTTGCACTGGCCAAAACGATGATAGGCTGGGGAATAAATCCGGATATCATGATCGGCCATAGTGTTGGAGAATATGTTGCTGCATGTATCAGTAAGGTTTTCAGCCTGGAAGATGCGTTGACTTTGGTGGTTAAGCGTGGGGAACTCATGCAAAATCTCCCTTCAGGTACCATGTTAAGCATAAACATTTCCAGAAAAGAACTGAATGTATTGCTACAAAACCAGGTCAGCATATCAATAGCGGCTGTAAATACCGAAAATTCCACTGTCGTTTCTGGAAGAACTGAGGATATTCTTGGCTTTAAGGACTTTTTAGAGAAAGAAGGTTATGCCTGTAAAATCATAAAGTGTTCACATGCATTTCATTCCTATATGATGGATGCGATGCTGGATGACTTTAGGAATATTTTCTCAGCTGTAAAAATAAATAGTCATACTTTGCCCTTTATATCCAACCTGAATGGTCAGCCCGTAATTGATTCAGAAATATCAACTCCTGATTATTGGGTGAAACATCTGAGAAATACGGTCGAGTTTTCGCTGGGTATTAACTTTTTACTGGAGAATTATTCGAATTCAAAATTTCTTGAAGTTGGGCCTGGGAAGACTTTGAGCTCCTATCTTCGAACTTATATTCCAAAAACAAATCCACAAGTCGTTCTGAATGTCATCCATCATCAATATGAAAGTATTGATGATATGGAACACTTGTTCTCTGTTTTGGGTACTTTGTGGTCGCATAAAACTGAAATTAAATGGTCAAATGTTTATCAGAACGAATTCAGGAAAAGAGTGCCACTGCCTGGTTATTCATTTGACAGGTCAAAGGTTAAAAATCGTGAGATTAAAGCACTGAAAAGCGATGCAAATCATTCTGCTGAATTGGTCCGTAGCCATGAAGTATCGGATTGGTTTTATACCAATGGTTGGAAAAAAAGCAGTCTGATTAATGAAACAGGGAGTGAATATCATCAGATGACCAATCTGGTATTTGCCGATAGTGAAAAGTTGTGCGCTCCCTTAAAAGAGAAGCTGGATTTAGTGGATAAAAACACCATTTACGTGAGAAGGGGAGCTTTTTTTTCCAAAGTATCAGCAATAGAATATATCATTAGAGCGGATGCTGAATCAGATTTTGTTTTATTGGTAAATAGTTTAGTTGCGAGTGGAATCTATCCGGATCGGTTAATCTACTGTTGGACGGTAGATCAATACGACCAACAGAACAGCTCAAATGATGAATTCGTCAATTTGTATGATGTAACTCTTTTGGGGGTGTTAAATATTTTTAAGGCTTATGTTTTTCAAAACGGGGTACCATTTAAGCAATTTGTGTTATTTACCAATGATTTGCAGTCCATCTCTGGTGCTGAGGAAACTGTGTTGGATAGGGTTCCGGTCCTGGGCTTATTGAGAAGCCTGTCACAGGAATATCCAACAATGCGCAGCCTGCATATTGATATTAGTCTTTCAGATCATCTGAAAATTGAGGCATTGTTTAAAGAGATTGCACATATTGGTACGGAGCATGAAATTGCATTTAGAAATTCGATCAGATGGGTAAGACATTATGAGAAAGTTGACCGGTTAAAACTGATTGATCATTCCAGTCAGTTTTCAGGTAAAGTATTCTTAATAACTGGTGGTTTGGGCGATCTGGGATTTCACCTGGCTAAATACCTGATGAAGGAATATGATGCCAGAATTATATTAACGGGTAGAACAGATCTTAGTTCGACATCCGAAGAAAGTGTTGCCCTTAAGCTTTCCAAATTAGAAAGTTTACAAAAGGAAGGAAATGTGGTATACTATGCCTGCGATATTGCAGATCTTGAACAAACTATTGCAATTTCGGCGGATATTACTTCAAAGTATGGGCCGATTAATGGGATCATACATGCTGCGGGAATCATCAGCGGTAATTCTAAAAATTTGCTTACCGAATTGGAGAAGGACGATTTTGTAGTCCAGTTTGAATCCAAGATAAAAGGTATAAAAGTGTTGAAAGAAGTCTTCGGTTCAAGGGAATTGGACTTCTGTTTAATATCATCTTCCATATCTACCATTTTGGGGGGAATAGGTTTCGCCGCTTATTCTTCTGCAAATATCTATATGGATTATTTTGTAAATTACCATAAAGACAGGTCGGAATTGCAGAACTGGCTTTCGGTAAATTTTGATGGACTGAGTTTAAACTCAGATCATGGGGATGGAATTCATGGAAACGAGATTGGATTAACGTTTGAATACCTCACTTCCCTTTTAATGTTGAACCAGGTCTCGGTTTCTGTTGCAGACCTGAATAAAAGGATTAATACCTGGGTAAACAGACCTGTTGAAGACATTTCTGTTTCAGAAGAAACCGGAGAAGAAAAAAGACCTGTCAAAAGGCTTGTGTCTCTGGGTGAAACCGAAACTGAAATTATTAACATCTGGAAAGTCTTCTTTGGTACCGAGGAGGTTGGTGTATACGATGATTTTTTTGATTTGGGTGGTGACTCACTTAAAGCTTTAACTATGATTTCCAATCTGTATAAGGCTTTTGGCGTAAAGTTATCTATTCGTGACTTATTTAACAATCCAACTATATTAGAAATCAGTAAGCTTTTAGAAACAGCGTCTCGTCAGCAGGATCAGCTGAAACAAGAGTTTTTGCCGATAACAAACGCGGCGATAAAGCCATTTTATAAATCTACCTCGGTTCAAAAGCGCTTGTATTTTCTCTTTCGGCTAGAGAAAGAATCAATTGCATATAACATGCCTTTCTGTGTTAAATTAACTGGAGTACTGGATCTAATCAGGCTGGAAAATGCCATTGTTGAGTTGATCCACAGACATGAAAATCTCCGGACAACTTTTATCATGCGGGGTGATGAACCTGTTCAGGTGATATCAGATCAGTTCGACTTTAAGCTGGAGTATGTGGTCGCTGATCCGGTGGAACATCCTGAGCTTATCACAGATTTTATACGTCCGTTTGACCTTGGTGTCGGACCTTTAATCCGCGGCAGGTTGATATCAATAGGGCCGGGTGAGCATATTCTGCTGATGGATATGCACCATATTATTACGGATGCAGTCTCCCGTGGTATCCTGATCCGGGATTTTATGTCTTTTTACAATGGCGAAAGCTTACCTGCCCTGCGTTTACAATATAAAGACTATTCTGAATGGCAGTTCGGAGATCAACAAGAGGAAATTCTTTCCCAAAAAGAGTTTTGGCAAAATGAATTCTCTGAACTCCCTCCTGTTCTGGAATTGCCATATGATTTTGGCAGGCCTGCAATGAAACAGAGCAAAGGTGGAACGATGCGGTTTGAAATTGGTACCTCAGAAACCAGAAAGCTCAAAACAATGGCTGAATCAGAGAAAACGACCATGTTTATGGTAATGTTTTCCGTGTACACCATATTGCTTAGTAAACTTGGAGGCCAGGAGGATATTGTTGTTGGTGTTCCCATTTCAGGAAGAAATCATCCTGATCTGGAATCAGTGATGGGTATGTTTGTGAATACACTTCCTATGCGTAGTTCTCTTCCTGGGAATGTGACTTATCTTGAATATCTCCTCCAACTTAAGGCCAGGACATTGTTAAGTTTTGATCACCAATCTTATCCTTATGAAGTATTGCTGGATGAACTAAAAGTTGTCCGTGATGTAAGTCGTAACCCTCTGTTTGATGTGATGTTCTCTTATGAGAATTTTGAAGAAGTAAGCCTGGAAATTCCGGGACTTCAACTGAGCAGTTATCCGATTAAACATGAGGTATCTAAACTTGATCTTTCCTTAATTGTGAAGGAAGAGGATGATAAACTGTATTTAAACCTGGAGTATTCGACGGCATTATTTACGAATGAAACGATCATGCGTTTTGCAGATTACGTGCAGAAAATTGTTTTGGAAATAATAGAAAATAAAAATAAATGCCTTTCAGAGATTCAGATGTTATCAGATAAAGAGCAACATCAATTATTAAACGTATACAATGATACGGCATCTGATTTTCCAAAGACTAAAACGCTCATCGATTTGTTTGAAGAGCAGGTGCAAAAGACTCCGGATCATAAAGCTTTGATTTTAAACGATCAATTTATGACTTACCAGGAATTAAATGTCAGGTCTAACCAATTGGCGAGGCATTTGGTACACCATGGAGTAGTAAGGGGCAGCATAGTTGGATTGATGTTGGACAGGTCTTTCGAGATGATCATTTCAATTATCGCAGTGATGAAAGCTGGGGGAAGTTATTTGCCTCTAGATCAATCGATGGGAGTTGTACGTATAGAAAATATCATTAAAGAAAGCCAAGCTTTCGCATTGTTAACCATGCCTAACAGTGAGAAAGACAACTTATATAATATCCTTGTATTTAATCCTTCTGGTGCAGAGACGAGCGGGTATGATGGTCATAACTTAAATATGGCCATTGCTCCCACTGATCCAGCATATGTTTTATATACTTCAGGCTCTACAGGTATACCTAAAGGGGTCATTGTGGAACATCGTTCTGTAATTAATCTAATATGTGGACAAACCAAAAGGTACCAAATAAATGAGGAGGATCGCGTTCTGCAATTTTCGACTATTTCTTTTGATGCCTCTGTTGAACAGGTCTGGTTATCCTTAATGAATGGAATCCCATTAGTACTGATTCCAAAAGACATTATATTAAATAACCGATTATTTTCTGAATATCTGATTAAACATCGGGTAAGTTATCTTGCAGCTACCCCATCCTTTTTAGAGAGTATAGAATTGCCCTCAGGAAATAGCCTGAAACACATTATCTCAGGTGGCGAAGAATGTAAAATTCAACTGGCGCAACGGTTATGTAATGATTATAATTTTTATAATGCTTACGGACCTACAGAAGCTACAGTTGCTAGTATGCAATATCAGGTAAAACCTGAAGATCTGGGAACGGATAAACTGCCAATTGGAAAACCGCTTAATAATACACAGGTTTATATATTGGGCAAACATGCTGAATTATTACCAAAAGGATGTATAGGTGAACTATATATCTCAGGAAGTGGCTTGAGCAGGGGATACCTTCATGATGCATTGCTGACAAATGATAAATTTATCAGTAATCCATTTCGGCTTGGACAACTTATGTATAAAACAGGAGACCTTGTCCGTTGGCGTAAAGATGGAAAAATGGAATTCCTGGGCAGGATTGACAATCAGATTAAGTTGAGAGGCTTTAGAATTGAATTGGGAGATATTGTAAGCCATCTTCTGGCGAAAAAGGAAATCAGGAAAGCCGTAGTGATTGATAAAGAGAGAAATGGAGAAAAATATTTGGTTGCCTATTATGTCTCAGATGAGGAGATTGAATCTTCAAAGCTAAAGCAATTTTTGATGGGCAGGTTACCTGAGTATATGGTTCCATCTGTATTCCAACATCTCCAAGAAATTCCGCTAAATTCTAATGGAAAGGTTGAAAGAAAAGCACTGCCGGAACCGGTACACAATGACATAGTCGATTTTATAGCGCCATCCAGTAAACAGCAGGTTGAACTCATTAAAATTTGGGCTGATATTCTCAACCTTAAAGTCAATGAAATAGGTACTAATACTAACTTTTTTGACATGGGAGGGAACTCTTTGAAAATGATTCGTATGGTTAGCGAAATTAACAAGCATTTCAATATAGAAATCCCTGTTACCAAGCTATTTGAACTCCCGATGATTCATTTGTTATCCGATTATATTGCGAGTGTTTTAAATCCTAAAGTAATTACCGATGGCGATGTTGATGACTCTGATTTTCAGCAATTTAGTTCGACTTTAAATTTGATTAACAGGCAGGAGGATTAATTGCTTGTATGCGAAGAGGTCGTTCTGAGCCCCCTTATTAAAATATAAACTTATTAAACTTGATTGTGCAATGAAAATTTTAGGAATTAAGCTAACTCATGATGGTGCCCTGGCTCTAATTGAAAATGGTAAACTGGTCTTTTCAATTGAGATGGAAAAAATTGACAATTATCCAAGGTACTCCAGCTTTTGTATTGATATGCCAAAAATAGAAGAAATTTTAAAGACTTATGGTTATCAGTTTGATGAAATGGACAGTGTTGTGGTAGATGGGTGGGACACCTGGGATCCGGCATTGATCTTATCAGGCCATGTTGATAAAGCAAAATATTTATCTATTCGCTCTTATGGTACTGAGAAGTTTAAATTTTATGAACTTGCAGGTTACGGGCGTATGGTTACTCCTGAAGAAAATATTCTGGAAAGACAAAAATTTAAGACAGTGGGAGCGGAACTGGCTTATGTTAGCTATCAACATGTTTCCAGTCATATTTTCGGGGCTTACTGTACAAGTCCATTTGCCAAAAACAAGGAAGACTCTTTCATTTTAGTATGGGATGGAGGCATGCCACCTCAATTATTCTATTTTGTTTATCCTGAAAAAAGGGTAAGAAATCTAGGCTATTTATTTCCATTAGTAGGTTATTTATATATCAATTTTGCCCAGGCATTTGCTCCTTTCAATACACTCAGAAAAGATCTGTCTATCGCAGGTAAAATGATGGCGTATATCGCCATAGGAAAATTTGAGCGAGGGCTGCTTGACAAATTAAGGAATATCTATACCGGGTTACTTGATGAGGTTAAAGAAATCGATATGGATATAGACCTTATGGCTATCCTGACGGAAACTTTTATTAAAGAAGCTAAGCAACTGAGTCGGGTGGAAAATATAAGTCAAGATGATATGCTCACCACCTTTCATTTTTTTGTACAGGAGCTTTTATTAGAAACACTTAAAGACAAACTGAAAGACTTTTCTGACCTGACACCTAACCTTTGTTTCGCTGGAGGAAGTGCTTTAAATATTAAATGGAATAGTAACATTAGAAATTCAGGATTATTCAATGACATCTGGGTACCTCCATTCCCAAATGATTCGGGAAGTGCAATTGGTACGGCTTGTTGCGAGATGATTGAAAAAGACGACATTATCTCTCTGGATTGGACTGTTTACTGTGGACCAGCCCTAGTCGATAAACCTTTTGAAAATCAGGACTATGCTGTTTCTGATTGTAACCTTGAAGAACTGGCGTATATCCTTCACAAATATAATGAACCAGTTGTCTATTTAAATGGTTTTGCTGAATCAGGTCCACGTTCTCTGGGGAATCGCAGCATTCTTGCGGCGCCTGTTAGTGGAGCTATGAAAAGCAAGATTAATGTGATGAAAGGGAGGGAAAATTACAGACCGGTAGCACCTATTTGTATAGAAGCCGCCGCTCCTTCTATTTTTTATCCGGGCTCAGCAGATCCGTATATGCTATTTGAACATAAAGTAAAAGATAGCTGGGTAGATAAAATTCCTGCCATTATTCATCTTGATGGTACTGCCAGATTACAAACGGTAAATGCTGCCCAAAATCCGGAGATATATCAGCTTCTTTCTTATTATGAAAAATTAAGTGGTGTCCCTCTGTTATGCAATACGAGTGCTAATCTTAATGGAAGCGGCTTTTTTGCTGATGTTAAAAGTGTAATGGATTGGGGAAAAGCTGTCTTTATCTGGAATGAGGGTAAACTCTATACGCATAAGAAACATGAACATTATAAATCGCGTTCTGAGGCCTTAGCACTTGATCCAAACGCCTTGGGTCATCTTTAATCATGTTGCCCTTGACAGTTATAACATGCTTTAATAGGAATAAACAACATCAACGAATAATAATATGGACCAATACACCGGTTTTGAGATTGCAGTAATAGGGATGTCAGGCAAGTTTCCTAAGGCAGATAATATCAGCGAATTTTGGGCACACTTAAAAGAAGGGAAGGACTGTATCAGTACTTTTGATCTTTCTGAAGCGCTGAAAGAGGGGGAATCGGAAGCTTTGTTAAAAAACCCATCCTACGTGCCTGCCCGGGCATACCTGGAGAATAAAGAACATTTTGACAATGATTTTTTTGGCTACCGTCCTGATGAGGCGGAGCTGATGGACCCGCAGATCCGCCTTTACCATGAATGTTGCTGGCAGGCGCTTGAGGACAGTGGATATAATCCGGCTGACTATAAAGATAAAATAGGATTGTTTGCATCTGCGTCACCCAGTACCAATTGGGCCATCCATTCTTTTTCAAAGAACAAGGACGGTTTAGTAAATGAATTTACAGCTTCCCATCTAAGGGAGATCAGTTTTTTAAGTACAATGATCTCTTATAAATTTAACCTGAAAGGCCCCTCCATTTTTCTACAAACTGCCTGTTCCTCCTCACTTGTTGCCATCCATCAGGCTTGCAATAGTTTATTATTAGGTGAATGTAGCATGGCGCTAGCCGGAGGTGTTTCTATCAGTAATTATTCCCGCCGGGGATATGTTTATCAGACGGGAATGATTCTTTCCCGTGATGGGAAATGTCGTCCGTTTGATGCCGATTCCAGTGGAACCGTTGGTGGAGAGGGTGCTGGAGTGGTGGTGCTGAAAAAGCTTCAGGACGCCCTTCGTGACCGTGACCATATCTATGCTGTTGTTAAGGGTACCGGGATCAACAATGACGGGAACTCCAAGGCAGGATATACCGCTCCGAGCGTTAAGGGTCAGGCTGAAGCCATCCGTAAGGCCCATCGTATGGCTGGGGTGAGCGCGGAGAGCATCAGTTATGTTGAGGCGCACGGAACGGGGACAGAGCTGGGCGATCCGATAGAGATTGCGGCACTGAATGAGGTTTTCGGGAAATCCGGCAGGCCTGCGGAAAGCTGTGCAATTGGATCTGCGAAGTCGAACATCGGTCATCTTGACGCCGCGGCCGGAGTCGCCGGTTTTATCAAAACGGTTTTGTCGCTGAAACACAAAGTGCTTCCTGCAAGTCTGCATTACGAGCTTGCGAACCCGCGTATAGATTTTGCCTCTGGACCTTTTTACGTGAATAGCTCCCTCCGGGAGTGGGTTGGGAAGGGCAAACCTTTGCGTGCCGGGGTGAGTTCGTTTGGTATCGGGGGCACCAATGCGCATGTGGTGCTGGAAGAGGCCCCTTTGGTGAAAGCTGCCGCTGCAGGACGCAGGGATTACCTGCTTGTGCTGTCAGCCAAAAGCGCTTCAAGCCTTGATCGTTATTGCGCCCGGCTGTGCGAATATTTAAAAGACCAGGAAGACATTTCCATGGCCGATCTGTCCTATACGCTTCAGCAGGGACGTGTACGCTTTCCGTACCGTAAGGTGGTGGTGTGCCGTGACCGTGCGGATGCAATTGAACAGCTGGGTACATCCGGGGGTATTTATGAGGGTTCAGAGACGGCGGAATCTCTTCAGCATATTGTTTTCATGTTTCCGGGGCAGGGTTCCCAGTACCGGGAGATGTGCGCGGGTTTATATCAACGTGAACGGGTTTTCCGTGAAACGCTGGACGAGTGCCTTTCTCTTTCGGCCCGATATTCTGATCTTGACTTCCGCGCTGCACTTTTTGTGACAGATAGCGGGGTGGACATCAACCGGACCGAATATGCGCAGCCGCTGTTGTTTATGGTTGAGTATTCGCTGTCGCAGCTGCTGATTTTCTGGGGGCTTCGGCCTGACTACATGATCGGGCACAGTATCGGGGAATATGTTGCGGCCTGTATCAGTGGTGTTTTCAGTTTATCCGATGCGCTGCGTTTGGTGGTCCGCCGGGGGGAACTGATGGGCAGTGTAAGGGAAGGCCGGATGCTGAGCGTTTCGATGGGTGCGGAGGAGTTACGGCCCCTGCTTTCGGGCCATCCGGGAGTAGATCTTTCGGTGATCAACAGCCCATTCTCTGTGGTTGTGGGGGGAGAGCTGTCTGCGGTGGATGCTTTTGGTGAGTGGCTATCGGCACAGGGACATTCATGTAAGGCCCTGCATACCTCCCATGCTTTTCACAGTTCGATGATGTCCGCTATTCTGGATCGTTTTGAACAGGAGTTTTCTACTGTAGAGATCCATGCGCCGCGGATCGCCTATGTTTCCAGTATGAGTGGTGAACTGGTGAGTTATGAAGAACTGACTAAGCCTGCTTACTGGAGCTCGCATTTGCGTGAGCCGGTGAATTTTTTTGGAGGTGCCTCGCGCCTTTTGCGTGAAGGAGGTGCCGTGCTGATAGAAGTAGGTGCCGGGCGTAGCCTGTGCAATTATATTCAGGAGAGTGGTTTGCTTGAGAGTGGGCATCATCCGGTGAATCTGGTCCGCCAGTTTGGCCAGCAGGTTTCTGATGAGTTTTACCTGGCTGGAAAGCTGGGCGAGTTATGGCTTAAGGGCTGCCGTTTTCATTGGGACAATTATTATTCGGACGAATGCCGCGGCCGCATTTCTGTTCCGGGTTATTGTTTTGAGCAAACCCGTTATACGTCCGATGTGGATTCACGGAAACTGCTCCGGGGCCCGGGGTCTTTTGTTGGGGCTGTGGCTGCTGAAAAGGAGGAAGTTGTGGGGCATGTTTCTGGTTGGCATCGTTCAGAGTCCCCCAACGCTGCATTCGAACTGAATCAGCGGCAGACCTGTGTGGTTTTTTCCGACACACATGGATTTGGTGCCGGGCTAAAGGGCTATCTGGAGTCCCATGGGCAGCATGTGATTGATGGGGATTTGGAGAGTATGGATGAGCTATGGGCAAAACTTTCCGCCCATGGAACAGTCGTCCATCAGATCATCTACTGTCTGGCGCTGAGCGAGGGTGTAGGAGAGGTGGGCTATGGTTCAGTTTCGGATTTCCTGGAGCCCGGTTATCTTGGGCTGTGCCGTTTGGGCAAATCTCTTTCAGGTATCGGTCAGGTAGATAAGATAGGGGTTACGGTCCTTGGGAACCATCTGGCACGGGTGCTGGAAGGGGATAAGGTTAACCCGTTAAAATCTACAGTGATCGGTGCGGTTAAAGTACTTCCCTCTGAGATGCATCAGATAAGCTGTAAGGTAATAGATATCTCCTACCCTTTTGGCTCTTTGTCTGAGGAGGCGGCCTGTCAGGAGCAGATCGTGAACGAACTGTTTTATGAAACTGACCGGGCCTATGTAGCGTACCGGGGTAAAGAACGCTGGGTCCCTGTTTACCAGGCATTAAAAATAGATTCGCGGCTTCATTCGGGTGTAGGGATCAGACCTGGCGGTGTATATATTGTGACGGGTGGCTTTGGGGGTATGGGCTTTACGTTATGCCGTAGCCTTGTTGAAGACCACGGGGCTGTTGTTATCCTGGTGTACCGTTCGTTTTTTCCTGCGCGTTCAGACTGGGATAGCTGGCTTTCGGTTCATGGGCCGGATGACCCGGCCAGCGCGCCTATCAGGGAGCTTCTTGAATTGGAGTCCGGTGGCGGTCGTATTGATCTTTACCAGCTTGATGTGGGTTCTGAGACTGAAGTTTCAGTTTTTTCAGATCAGATCCGGGAGCACTACGGTCAGATACATGGTTTGATCTGGGCCGCAGGCGAGGTGGATTACGGGGGCATTGTGCTCAACCGGAAAGAAGAGGATTTCCGGCGCTATCTTTCCTCGAAGGTAGACGGGGTGTTGCTTTTTGAGCAGTACCTGGATTTTGGGTCAATGGATTTTATCAGTCTTTTCTCTTCGATTGGGAATGTCTTTTACCAGTCGAAGTTTGGCCAGGTTGGTTATAATGCGGCGAACGAGTTTATGGAAGGTTATGCTGTTTATGCCCGGGAGCGTTTCAAGGGGCATGTTTTTACGGTAAACTGGTGTGACTGGTATGATGTGGGTATGACAGTAAAAACACTGGAACGTAAGTATCCCGGAACAGATATTACCGGGTTGAACGGACATATCGAGAGTGGCATATATCCTGCTGAAGGGCTTGCAGCGTTTTACAACTGTCTTTCCCGCAAGCCATCTGTGTTTACTATTTATAAAGGTAACCTGGATGAAGCGGTGGTTGCCCATCGGGAGGCTTATGAACATAGAAAAGCGGGGCTTGGTGTGGTTGATGCAGGTACTTCCTTTAGCGGTGATAGCATTGAGGATCGATTGCGGCAGATATTTGTACACTTTTTTGGTAAAACGGGGATAAGTAGCAAGGATAATTTTTTTGAGCTTGGGGGGGATTCTTTAAAGGGAATGACCCTGATCGGCCGGATCAATCAGGAGATTGGCTGTCAACTGACGATAGGTGACCTTTACCGCTGTCCTGATATCGGAGAGCTGGCAGGGGAACTGGAAAGTCGTCAGGGAAAGGTAAGGGTACATATTCCGCGTTTGGAAATTCAACAGAGTTATGTCCTGTCTTCGGCGCAGCAGCGGATGTATTTCCTGCAGCAGCTGGAGGGTGCCGGGAGCACTTTGTACAATGAGACACAGCTGTTTTGGCTACACGGGGAGCTGGATAAAGAGAAACTGGAAGAAACATTCAGGGGGCTGATTGGCCAGCATGAGAGTCTGCGTACAGGGTTTGTTCTTTTGGGGGGCGAGCTGCGCCAGTTAATACTGGATGAGTTTGATTTCCGTCTTGAGCATTATCAGTGTGCTGATTCGGAAGTGCAGTTGTGCATTTCTGCATTTGTCCGTCCGTTTGATCTGTCTGCTGCTCCTTTATACCGTGTTGGTCTTGTAGAATGTGCGGATGATAAGCACCTGATGATGATTGACCTTCACCATATTATTGCTGACGGGGTTTCCCATGGTATCCTGATCAGGGATTTCATGGCCCTGTACAATGGTGCCGTGCTAGCTGCTCCGGCGCTTCGTTACTGTGATTATGCAGAATGGCAGCAGGGGGAAAGCCAGCAGGCCCTGATCTCGGGCCAGCGTCTGTTCTGGCTGAATGAATTTTCAAAAGGGGTCCCTGTGCTGGAACTTCCCACTGATTACAGCCGGCCTTCGGTGCGCAGCCATTCGGGATCGACATCAGTTTTTAGCATTGGCATGGAGCAGACCCTGGCTTTAAAGCAGTTGGCAGACGATGGTGGTGCATCTGTATTTATGTTCCTGTTGTCGGTATACAATATTCTGTTGTCCAGGCTGAGCGGGCAGGATGAGATTGTAGTTGGAGTTCCTGTTGCGGGGCGGGTGCATGCGAGCCTGGAAGGTATTGTTGGGATGTTTATCAATGTGCTTCCCCTGCGAAACAGCCTGGACCCCGAGCTGAGCTTCCGGGAGTTTTTACAGGAGGTGAAAAGCCGTGCGGTTACCTGTTTTGACAACCAGGACTATCAGTTGGAGGAATTGGTAGAAGAGCTTAAGGTGGTACGCACTGCCAACCGCAACCCTTTATTTGATGCCGTGTTTGTACACCGCAATTATGAAAATCCCGAAGCAGTAATGGGAGATTTGGTTATGGAAGTTTATCCGGAGAAACAAGGCCCTGCCAGATTTGACCTGACTTTGCAGTCAACAGAAATGGAGGATGGTATAGCGTTGAGTTTTGAATACTCTACCGAGTTATTTACAGCAGGAACCATTGAACGTTTTATCCGCTATTTTAAACATATTCTCACTTCAGTACTGAATTCTGCTGATTTGGCATTATCAGGCATAGAGATGCTGGATTCTTCTGAACGTGATGCTCATTTGGGGAGATTTGACCATACAGGTGTGGGCTATCCTTTCGATGAGACCATCGTTGGTCTTTTCAGTAAGCAGGTTGCTTCGGGGGGCGATCGTGTAGCTTTACGGTTTAACGGCACTTTTTTAACTTATCGGGAGTTGGACCGATTGTCTACATGTGTTGGCCATATGTTGAGAAAGCGTGGAGTTGTAGCCGACCAGGTGGTGGGTTTGCTGACAGACCGCTCTCTCCATACGGTAGTTGGAATGCTTGGGATTCTGAAGGCAGGTGGATGCTACCTGCCTATAGATATCGATTATCCTGCAGAACGCCGGGCCTATTACATTCGGGATAGCGGAACCTCTCTAGTGCTGACAAGCCGTTCATTTGGAGTGGGTTCGGTTGATGGGGCAGAGCTTTTATTTATAGAGGACAGTTTTTCAGAACCAGATGTGGTTTTAGAGGTATTGAATAAGCCTTCCGACCTGTGTTATATCATTTATACTTCAGGTACTACGGGTAATCCCAAAGGAGTAATGGTTGAGCATAAAAACATCGTCCGGTTGTTCTTTAATGAAGGAGGGTTGTTTGATTTCGGTCCGGATGATGTGTGGACGATGTTCCATAGCCCCTGCTTTGATTTCAGTGTATGGGAAATCTATGGTGCATTACTGTTTGGCGGTACACTAGTGATCGTTCCTAAAATGACGGCGATGGATACCCAGAATTATCTGGAGGTTCTGAGGTCAGAAAAGGTTACGGTTTTGAACCAGACCCCGAGCGCATTTTATAGTTTGATGGGTCAGGAGCTGATGCAGACAAGTAAGGAGCTGAGCCTCCGGTATGTGATTTTTGGGGGGGAGGCACTAAGTGTAGGGAAACTGAATGAGTGGCATCAGAAATATCCTGGGGTAAGATTGATCAATATGTATGGGATTACTGAAACGACAGTTCATGTTACGAGTAAAGAAATTACGGCCCATGAGATTTCATCGAACATCAATGATATCGGTTTTCCCATACCTACGGTATTACTGTATATTTTAGATTCGGGTATGCATGCAGTTGCCGAAGGAGTAATCGGAGAGTTATATGTAGGAGGAGAAGGGGTATCCCGTGGTTATCTTGACCGTCCTTCCTTAAATAGGGAAAAGTTTCTGACCGATCCTTACCGCCCTTCTGGGCGCCTTTACCGTACTGGTGATTTAGGTCGGGTAACTGCTGAGGGGCGGATAGAATATATGGGAAGGGGGGATCAACAGATCCAACTGCGTGGATTCCGGATTGAATTGGGGGAGATAGAGAGTCATTTACATAGATATGACGGTATCAGTGGAACGGTGGTAATCGCTTCTGGCAGTATTCAGGAAGACCTTTCGCTGATTGCTTATTATGTGTCGGATGAGTTGCTGGATAGGGGAGATCTAAAGCGTTATTTACTGGAAAGGTTACCGGAATATATGGTGCCGGCTCATTATATCCGCTTGTCAGTCATTCCCCTTACCTCTAATGGAAAGCTGGACCGGGAAGCGCTTCCTTTGCCTGAGTACGATCAGCCATTGCATAATCAGGGATTGATGAATGAAACTGAAGAAGCATTGGCAGAGATCTGGGCTGAAATACTGAAGATTGATAAATCTGTGATTGGTTCAGACAGCAACTTCTTTGAACTTGGAGGACATTCTCTGAAAGCGATAAGAATAATCGACAGGATTCATCAGAAATTTATGGTGAAAGTTACACTAAGATTAATATTTGAAAATGTATCCATCTCAGCACTTGCCAATAAAATTGAGACTCTCAAAGAGGATGAATTTTCACAGATTCCTCGACTGGATGAAAAAGAATATTATAACACATCTCATTCGCAGACCAGAATCTACTATCACCAATGGAAAAATAAGGATAGTATATTATATAACATTAATACAGCTCTAGAGATCAACTTAAAAGGTGCGGAAAACTTAGAACATAGCTTTCAAAAGTTAATAGACAAGCATGAGGGACTTAGAACAAGCTTTAAACTCACAGGAGACGGGGTGATTCAAGAAATTAATAAAAATGTAGTTTTTAAGCTTGAAAGATTAGAAGGAAGTGATGCCCTGGATATTGAAAAAGCATTTCGTGATTTCATTAGGCCATTTGATTTGTCTGAAAAATCATTATTGCGCTGTGGATTGTTAAAAATTCAGGGCAATAAATCCTTATTATTTATTGATTTGCACCACATCATATGTGATGGTGTTTCCTTAAATATATTGATAAAAGATTTTAAACATGTTTATGAAGGACATGAAATACTGAAGCCAAACCTAGTCAGATATATAGATTATGCTGATTGGCTGAATAATCGAAAAAACGACAAATTAAAAAAATTCTGGCTAAATAAATTGGGTAGTGAGATACCAAGGTTAAATATGCCACTTTTGCAAAGCCGGGAGACTGTTAAAATCCAACAAGTCTCCTCTCAAAAGTTATTCCTAGACGAAGAAATATCCAGGTCTGTTTTCGAATTGACAAAAAATAAGGAGGTTTCTGATTTCATGGTTTTATTCTCTGTCTATTTTCTCATGCTTCATAAGATAACGGCTCAGTCTGATATCATTATAGGCATTGATGTTGCAGGAAGGATTCAACCTGTACTGAATGAGGTCGTGGGAACCTTTGTTAATATTTTGCCAATAAGAGTTGAAATTTCAGAAAAAATGACATACGATGACTTTCTAAAAAAAATCAAAGTAGAAATACTCGAGGCTTATGAAAACCAAGAATATCAATTTGATCAGATTGTTGCTTTAGTTAACGAATCTAAATCCAGCCCAATATTCGATTTACACTTTTCCTTTTCAAATACAATACATAGTGAGATTGAAATCGAGCAACTTGGATTTAATATTGTTAACATCCCAAAAGGGGAACCGATTTCGTATGAGCTAAAGGTTGAGGTCATTAAAAATAAAGATTCCTTTCAGCTTACCTTTATTTACAGTCTCGAATTATATGATGATTTAATCATTGAGTTTCTTATCCAACATTATTCAGATATACTTAAAACAGTTCTGAATGATAATTTTATTAAAATTAGTTCAATTCAATTAAAAGCCTAACATAGACATTTATCCAATTAAAAATATAAAATAAGCATATGTGTGGAATCTGTGGATTTGTAAAATACAATGAGATTATTAACGAAGAGGACGGACTGATCATTCAAAAAATGAATAAAAAATTGATTCATAGGGGGCCAGATGCTCAAGATACAGTTTTGATAGGCCGCCTGGCTTTTGGTTTTAGCAGGTTAAGTATCATTGGGCTGGAAAATGGAATGCAACCAATTATGAATGAGGATGATAGGTTAATGCTGATCTGTAACGGTGAAATATTTAATTACATTGAGTTAAAGGAGTCATTAATGTCAAAAGGACATCACTTTAAGACAAGCTCAGATGTTGAGGTAATTCTGCATATGTACGAGGAATATGGAACAGAATTCCTAAATGAGCTGAACGGACAGTTTGCATTTGCATTATATGATAAAAAAGAAGAACTGCTTTTTTGTGCCCGTGATCAAATGGGCATTATTCCTTTTTTTTATACGGTAGTTGATGATTGCTTTATTTTTGGTTCGGAAATTAAATCTATTCTAGAGCATCCTGCTGTAGTAAAAGAAGTAGATCTGGTAGGACTTGATCAAATTTTCACCTTTGCCGGATTAATTAGTCCGCGAACAATGTTTAAAAATATCAATAGCCTTGAAAATGGCCATTTGTTATTGATTGATCGTAAGGGGAATATAACCAAGCAAGAATATTGGGATTTAATTTATCCAGAGAAAGAGGAAATTGTAGAGCCTAACCCGGAGGTCTATTATACGGATCAACTGGAAAGGCTATTTGAGAATTCGATTAACCTTCGGTTGAGAACCGATGTTCCATATGGCTTCTATTTAAGCGGGGGACTAGATTCTTCTGCAATTGCCATGAAAATAAATCAATTGTATCCTGAAGTACAAAATGATGCCTTTTCGATAGACTTTGTTGAATCCGAACTTTCTGAAACGGTTTACCAAAATATAATAGCTCAGAAAAGTAATTCCACATTAAATAAAAAAACATTCTATTCTAGTGATATCAGCGATAGGTTAAGGCTGTCTATTTATCATTCGGAATGCCCTCTTAAGGAAACTTATAATACAGCTTCCCTTTCTTTATCCGAGCTAGTTAAATCCAAGGGAATAAAAGTAATCTTATCAGGTGAAGGAGCAGATGAATTATTTGCAGGATATGTGGGTTATCGGTTTGATAGATTGCGATCCATGAATCTTGTACAAAATCCCACTAACTCTATTGAAAAAGAGTTGAGGATAAGCTTGTGGGGAGATGAAGATTTCTTTTATGAAAGAAACTTTTCAGAATTTGATGAAGTTAAAAGGTCGCTTTACTCTTCTGAGTTAAACTCAATTTATGAGGAGATCAATTGTATAAATCATTTTGTGATTGATAAAAGCAAACTTCAGAACAGAGATATCCTTCATAAAAGATCTTATATCGATTATAAACTCAGGCTTGTAGATCATTTGGTTTCTGACCATGGCGACCGAATGGCACTTGCCAATTCGATAGAAGTCCGATATCCGTTTTTAGATAAAAACCTCGTTGAATTTTCAAGAGAAATTCCTGTTGATCTAAAGCTCAATGAGCTTACCGAGAAATATATTATAAAAAAAATGGCCGAAAGATTTGTTCCTTCTTCTGTTGTGGAAAGAGAGAAATTTGGATTTGTAGCTCCTGGGAGTGCTTATCTATTAGGAAGAGATATTGATTACATCAATGAAATCCTGTCTTATGATGTCATTAAAAAACAGGGATTCTTCAATCCCGACCAGGTTGAGCTATTAAAAAAACAATATAGTGAAGAAGGCTTTTCGATCAATGTGCCTTTCGAAAGCGACCTGTTAATTACTGTAATCACCTTTGGAATCTTCTTAAATGAATTCTTTTAATTGATCAATTAATTTAAAAATAAGATGAAGAATCAGTATAGTGGTTTAGAGATCGCAATTATAGGAATGTCGGGTGTATTTCCTGGTGCCGAAAATATCCAGACTTTATGGAACAATCTCGCTGAAGGTAAAGATTCAATATCGAAATTTTCTGAAGAGGAGATAGAGGATGAATCATCCTCTATAGTTAGTCACCCTAATTATGTAAAGGCAAATGCCTACATCTCAAATAAGGATTGTTTTGATGCCGATTTTTTTGGCTACACACCAGATGAAGCTGGTTTGATGAATCCTCAAATGCGGGTTTTTCACGAATGTGTATGGAACGCAATTGAAGATGCAGGATATGACGTTTCTATACTTGACCTAAAGGTAGGCCTTTTTGCAGGAGCTGGTTCGAATATCAATTGGGGAGTATATTCTCATTTAAAAAATGTTGCTGGTCTTGTTAACTCTTTTACAGCCTCTCAGCTAAGCGATAGCACTTTCATGTGTTCCAGGATATCTTATCTATTGAATTTACAAGGACCTTCAATTTATATAAATACTGCTTGTTCAACTTCATTGGTGGCAATCCAAAGGGCATGTCTAAGTCTTTTGATGAGAGAATGTAGCATGGCAGTGGCGGGTGGAGTAAGCATTAATAACTACTCGAAGAAAGGTTACCTGTATCAGGAAGGAATGATTAGCTCGCCGGATGGGTATTGCAGAGCTTTTGATAAAAACGCAGGTGGGACTGTGATTGGTGAAGGCGTAGGTACTGTTGTTTTAAAAAGACTTGCCGATGCGATTAAAGATGGAGATTGTATACATGCAGTTATTAAAGGGTCTGCGGTTAACAATGATGGGAATGAAAAAATGTCTTACACTGCACCTGGTGTAGACGGACAGTATAAAACCATATTAAAGGCGATTAATATGGCAAAAGTAGATTCTTCCAGCATCAGTTATGTTGAGGCTCATGGTACAGGGACTATCCTTGGGGATCCCATTGAGGTTGAGGCGTTGAACCTTGCCTTTGGGAAGAGCGATGTTGCGTATTGTGCCTTGGGATCTGTAAAGACAAATATCGGTCACCTTGATGCGGCGGCCGGTGTAGCTGGACTGATCAAAACTGTGCTTTCGCTAAAGCACCGTCAGCTTCCTCCAAGCCTACATTACAGTGTTGCAAATCCTAAAATAGATTTTGATCAAAGCCCATTTTATGTGAATACGGAATTACGGGACTGGAATCATGCGGGTTATCCTTTACGCGCCGGCGTGAGTTCATTCGGGATCGGAGGTACCAATGCGCACATGATCCTGGAAGAAGCACCCGCTGAGGAGCCGGGTTCTCCGGGGCGGGAAAGTTTTCTTTTACCGGTTTCTGCAAAGACCTCCAGTGCTCTTGCAGGTAATCTTTCTCGGTTGAAGACTTATTTGGAGAAGCACCCGGATTTACTGCTTGCTGATGTTGCATATACGCTTCAGGTAGGGCGTTCATCATTTGGTTTCCGCAAATCAGTAGTTTGCAGGAACCTGGAGGAGGCCCTTGCCGGCCTGTCTTCCGGCGTGGCTTCCGGTTTTTCCCAATTAGGGGAAAAATGGAAGCCGAGCATTGTTTTTATGTTTTCGGGGCAGGGTTCCCAATATGTTAATATGTGCCGGGAGCTTTACGAGCAGGAATCTGTATTCCGGGAAGCTGCCGACAATTGCTTTGCGATCGTTCATGCCCAGAGCGGGAAGGATCTGCGTTCTGTTATTTTTCCGGATCAGGAAGAGAGTTCCTTAGCAAAACTTCTTGATCAGACCGAATATACCCAGCCAGCTTTATTTGTGATAGAATATGCACTGGTACAGTTGCTGAAGCAATGGGGCATTCAGCCCGACCTGATGATCGGGCACAGCATCGGGGAATATGTAGCAGCCTGTCTGAGTGGTCTGTTTAGTTTGGAAGATACCTTGTCATTGGTTATCAAACGGGGAGAGCTAATGCAAAAAGTAGCAGCTGGTGCAATGTTAAGTATTTCTATTTCTTCCGGGTCACTGATGTTATTGCTAAAAAGCCGGCCTGGGCTAAGCCTGGCAGCTGTGAACAGCAGTGAGCTCTGTGTGGTTTCGGGTGGTATGGATGTAATTGATAGTTTTCGGCAGGAATTGGAAACTTTGGGTTACAGGAGCAGGTTGCTCCGGACCTCGCATGCTTTCCATTCCCATATGATGGATACGGTTCTGGATGAATTTGGAGTGGCAGCTGGGGCTGTGAAATATCACACACTTACGGAGCCGTTTATTTCCAACCTAACGGGCAGGGTAGTGAATGACCAGGAGGTTGGCCATCCAGGGTACTGGGTAAGGCACTTGCGTGAGACCGTAAATTTCTCTATGGGTATAGAGGGCATCCTGGCGGATAAGGATTGCGTTTTGGTTGAAGTCGGGCCTGGAAAATCGCTGGGCATGCTGGTGCGGTCAAATAATATGCATAATGCAGACCGCCATAAGGTCGTTAGCCTGTCAGACAACATGGGTTCAGGGCGGAGCTCACTGGGTCATTTACTGGAGGGCATGGGGCGGTTGTGGGAGTGGGGATTGTGCGTGGACTGGCAAGGGTATTATTCCGGGGAAAAACGCAAACGGGTGTCTCTTCCGGGTTATGCATTTGATAAACACCGCTATCCGGTGCATGTAAACTCCTTTAAGATGATTTCTGAAATGATGCATGAAAAGAAAGTAGAGAAACATAAGCAGATTACGGAATGGCTTTACCGTCCTGGCTGGAAACTTTCCCTTCCCAAAGAAGATCGTGCAGCTTGGGAAAAGCATACCGTATTGATCTTAGCTGATGATCAGGGTGTGTGCGAAGAACTTGCCGCTATTTATAAACGAGATGGGCATGAGGTTATTCTGGTGTATTCCGGAGCAGATTATAAAGAGTATGACGGTTTCCGTTTTGAACTCCGGTCCGCATCCTCGGGGGATTATGTGAAACTGGTTCAAAGTCTGAACGAAGGGGGGCTGTTCCCTGCCCGTTTGATCCACGGCTGGGGAATAGGTACTGTCGGTAGTGATAATACGGAAATGAGCAGTGATTATTTTTATAGCCTAGTAGAGATGTGGAAGGTCCTACAGGGTTACCATAAAGTGTCGGTTAAAGAGTTGGTTCTGATTACCGATGGGCTTCATGAGGTCCTTGATCCTTTGGATGGGGCTGCATTGAAATCGTTATCTCCGACCCTGTTGAAAGTTCTTTCTCAGGAATCTCCCGGATTGAAAAGTAGCCATATCGACTTTAATATGAAGGATAGAGGTGAATCTTTATTGACTTCATTATATGCAGAGACACAAGGTATTGAAAGCGGTAAGGTTGTTTCGTTGCGTCATGGCCGCCGTTGGGAGCAATTTTACGACCGGGTGCCCCTGGCCAGGGGTCCGGAGGAAGTCTTTAAGGCGGGAGCTGTTTACCTGATCACGGGAGGTTTGGGAGGTTTGGGTGCCGGTCTGGGGCTTGAGTTGCTTCAGAAGCGGAACTGCAGAATTGTTCTGGTCGGGCGTACGGTGTTGCCTGATCGGGAGAGCTGGCCATCCATCCTTTCCGAGAGCGGTGCTTCCGGTATAGCTGAAAAGCTGACCAGGCTTGAAGAATTGGAGCAAAAGGGTGATGTGCTGTACTTGCCTTGTGACATATGCGACCTTAATGCTTTTGAAGCGGTTGTGCGCCAGGTGGAGGATGGGTTTGGGCCGATCAGTGGTGTGATTCATGCTGCAGGTATTATCGGTGGAAGTTCGATCAATGCTGCCAGTGATCTGGTAGGGTCGGATTATGAGCAACAGTTCGGGCCCAAGATAAAGGGAGTGCAGGTACTGGCTAAAGTATTTGGGGATAAGTCTCTGGACTTTTGTCTGCTCACATCTTCATTATCTGCAGTTTTAGGTGGGATTGGTTTTGGCGCTTATGGTCCGGCGAATGCCTTTATGGATTATTATGTAAATGTCGGTCAATCAAAAGGAGAACTGAAAAACTGGCTGAGTGTAAACCTAGATGGAATAGACTTAGAAAACGATCAAGGTTTGTCAATCAGCAGATCAGAACTGCTGGATACACTTGAGGCTGCATGGAGAACGGGGCTACACCAGGTTGTGGTTTCCACAACTCCTTTAAATGAGAGAATGGAAAAATGGGTATATGATTGCCATTTAAAAGAGACAACTGAAAAGAGTATAACCACTATTCCTAAGGGACAAAAATTATCAATATATTCAAAACTTAGTCCAATTAATCAAATTGAAATAAAGCTAATCAATATATGGGAAACATTCTTTGGGAAAACAGGAGTTACAATAAAAGATAACTTTTTTGAGATTGGAGGTGACTCTTTAAAAGCATTAACCGTAATTGGACGGATTCATCAGGAGTTTAATATAAACTTATCTGTTAAGACATTTTTTAACTATCCAACGATATCGGAACTTGGGAAATACCTGGTTTCAACAGAGGACGAGAATAAAAAAACCGATGTTGAACCATACCATAATATTTCCCCTGCAATTTTTAAACCTTATTATAAGCTTACTGCAGCGCAAAGACGTTTATATTTTCTTTATGAATTTGATAGAAAATCAATTGCCTACAACCTACCCCAGTCAGTAGCGTTAAAAGGTACCATTGACAAATCCAGAATAGAAGAAGTTTTCTTAAAACTTATTGAAAGGCATGAAAATCTTCGCACCAGTTTCATTATGCAGGAGGGGGAACCTGTTCAGGTGATATCCGAGTCGCCTGATTTCAATCTGGAGTATTTTATAGCTCAGCAAGATGCTGTGCCTGCGATTATGAAAGGATTTATCCGTCCGTTTGATGTATCCTGCGGACCTTTATTGAGGGCGGGATTGATTTCAATTGCTGAGGAAGATCATATTCTGATGATGGACATCCATCATATTATTACAGACGGTGTTTCCAGTGGTATTCTGATTCGGGATTTTATGGCATTGTACAATCAAGAGCATCTGCCTGATTTACGGCTTCAGTATAAGGATTATTCAGAGTGGCAACAAGGTGAAACGCAAAAAAATGAAATCTTGGTTCAAAAAGATTTTTGGCTGGCAGAGTTTTCAGAACCATTTTCAGCCCTGGAGTTGCCTTATGATTTTAGCCGCCCAATGGTGAAAAACAATACAGGAAATTCTATCCGTTTTGAAATTAATGAACCTCTGACTGCAAGCTTGAAAAGTTTTGCTGAATCTGAAAAAGTAACCTTATTTATGGTGATGTTATCAGCCTATACCATATTACTCAGTAAGCTTGGTAATCAGGAAGATATTGTAGTTGGCGTTCCCGTATCTGGTCGTCCTCATGCTGAGCTGGAGATGATGATGGGAATGTTTATCAATACCCTTCCTTTGCGTAACTATCCTTCGGGAGAAAAGGTTTACCGTGAATACCTTCAGGAATTAAAATCAAGAACTTTGTCTAGCTTCGATCATCAGTCTTATCCTTATGAATCACTGTTGGACGAACTTAAGGTGGTTCGTGATTTAAGCCATAACCCATTGTTTGACGTAATGTTTTCTTATGAGAATTTTGAGAGTATAGATCTACAGATTCCAGGCTTACAATTAAAAAGCCATTCTCTCAACCATCCTATATCTAAATTTGATCTAACGCTCATGGTTAATGAGAAGAATGATAAATTGTATTTAACCCTGGAATATTCTACCGAATTATTCGCAGAGAAGACGATTACGCGCTTTATTGATTATTTTAAAAATATTGTTTCTGGGATCATAGCAAATCCTGAGAAATGCCTTTCAGAAATTGAAATGTTATCTCAGGAAGAACAGGATGAATTATTAATTACATTCAATGATACATTAGCAGATTATCCGCAGGATAAGACGATGATCGATTTGTTCGAGGAACAGGTTTTAAAAAATCCGGATTATGTTGCAATTGTCTTTGAAGATCAGCAACTAACTTATCGTCAATTGCAGGAAGAAACTGATCGTATTGCTCATTACCTGTATCATCAGCAAGGAGTCAAGGCAGGAGATTTTGTAGGCTTGATGTTAGAACGTGAACTGTACCTGATTCCATTTATCATGGGAATTCTCAAAGTCGGCGCGGCCTATATTCCAATAGATACCGCTTATCCATCGGATAGAATTCAGACCATAATTTCTGATTCGCAGATGAAGACTTTGATTTCGCGCCCTGCTTTTGTAAAAGAACCACTGAATCTGTTTCCAGGCTTGCTGGATGCAGATGTGTTAATATATGAGACGAGGAAAGTGCCTGAGGAAAAGTTTATTTATAAAGCTGATGTCAATTCCCTTGCCTATGTCATTTATACATCCGGTTCTACCGGAAAGCCTAAAGGGGTAATGATCAGTCATACTGCACTAGTGAATAGGATCCACTGGATGCAAAAGGAATATCCTTTAACCGAAAAAGATGTCATTCTGCAAAAAACTCCATATTCATTTGATGTCTCTGTCTGGGAACTGCTCTGGTGGTCTGTAGTTGGGGCATCGGTTTGCCTTTTAAAACCTAAAGCCGAAAAAGATCCGCAGGAAATGGTGAAGGCAATAGATACACATGGGGTTACCGTCATGCATTTTGTGCCATCTATGCTGGATGCATTTCTATCTAATATAAAACCAGACTTTGAATATCGTTCTTTGTCTGCTTTAAGATATGTTTTTTCAAGTGGAGAGGCGTTAAAAGTAAAACAGGTAAACCTTTTCAAGGAGACCTTGAATCATCATCTTTCTGTCAGACTGATTAATCTTTACGGACCCACAGAAGCGACTATTGATGTCTCTTATTATGAATGTTTATTCGAGAATCCGGAACTGAGTATAATCCCTATTGGAAAACCGATAGATAATATTTCATTGCATATTTTGGATAAACAGAATCGCTTTGTGCCAAACGGTGTTATTGGAGAATTATGTATTGGAGGAACTGGATTGGCAATGGGGTATTTGCATAATGAGCAATTGACCAGTGAAAAGTTCATTCTTATTTCCTCTTATAATTTAGGCAGGCTATATAAGACGGGCGATTTGGCAAAGAGACTTCCTGATGGCAATATTGAATATCATGGAAGAACTGATAATCAGGTTAAGATCCGGGGTTTCAGAATTGAAACAGGCGAGATCGAATATCAACTGTCGGCCATGGATAAGATCAAGGAATCGGTTGTATTGGTTAAGGAACGCGCCGGAGAACAGTTTTTAGTAGCGTATTATTTATCGGATTTTGAAATTGGTACTTCAGAATTAAGAAGTCACCTGTCTGCCAGTTTACCCGAATATATGATTCCGGTATACTATGTTCATCTGCAGCAAATCCCGGTTACTTCTAATGGGAAACTGGATAGGAAAGCTTTACCGGAACCAGGACTAAACCTGGAAATGGATATTGTCAGACCTGTAAACACGATTCAAAAGGAAATCCTTCAAATATGGTCAGAAATCCTTCATATGGATAAAGACCGTATTGGAATAAATATGAATTTCTTTGATCTCGGTGGAAATTCCCTGGGCATCATTACTATGGTGAATAAGATTAATGAAAAATTTAATGCCAGCATATCAGTAGTTGAGATGTTCAACTTTCCGATGATTTCTGCTATAACGAACCTTATAAATTCCGGCAATGTTTTCAAGGATGAGGACATTGTCGCTGATGAACCAGAGAATATGAATAATATGTTAGGCTTATATAATAATATCAACGAATAATAATATGGACAAATACACCGGTTTCGAGATTGCAGTAATAGGGATGTCAGGCAAGTTTCCTAAGGCAGATAATATCAGCGAATTTTGGGCACACTTAAAAGAAGGGAAGGACTGTATCAGTACTTTTGATCTTTCTGAAGCGCTGAAAGAGGGGGAATCGGAAGCTTTGTTAAAAAACCCATCCTACGTGCCTGCCCGGGCATACCTGGAGAATAAAGAACATTTTGACAATGATTTTTTTGGCTACCGTCCTGATGAGGCGGAGCTGATGGACCCGCAGATCCGCCTTTACCATGAATGTTGCTGGCAGGCGCTTGAGGACAGTGGATATAATCCGGCTGACTATAAAGATAAAATAGGATTGTTTGCATCTGCGTCACCCAGTACCAATTGGGCCATCCATTCTTTTTCAAAGAACAAGGACGGTTTAGTAAATGAATTTACAGCTTCCCATCTAAGGGAGATCAGTTTTTTAAGTACAATGATCTCTTATAAATTTAACCTGAAAGGCCCCTCCATTTTTCTACAAACTGCCTGTTCCTCCTCACTTGTTGCCATCCATCAGGCTTGCAATAGTTTATTATTAGGTGAATGTAGCATGGCGCTAGCCGGAGGTGTTTCTATCAGTAATTATTCCCGCCGGGGATATGTTTATCAGACGGGAATGATTCTTTCCCGTGATGGGAAATGTCGTCCGTTTGATGCCGATTCCAGTGGTACTGTTGGGGGTGAGGGTGCTGGTGTGGTGGTGCTGAAAAAGCTTCAGGATGCCCTTCGTGACAGGGATCATATCTATGCGGTGGTTAAGGGAACAGGGATCAACAACGATGGGAATGCCAAAGCCGGATATACAGCTCCAAGCGTGAAAGGCCAGGCCGAAGCCATCCGTAAAGCCCACCGGATGGCCGGAGTCAGCGCAGACAGCATCAGTTATGTTGAGGCTCATGGAACAGGAACCGAATTGGGCGATCCGATAGAGATTGCTGCCCTGAATGAGGTTTTTGGGAAGTCCGGAAGGCTTGCGGAAAGCTGTGCAATCGGATCTGCGAAGTCCAATATCGGGCATCTGGATGCGGCAGCCGGAGTTGTTGGTTTTATCAAAACGGTTTTATCCCTGAAACATAGAATTCTTCCTGCAAGTCTGCATTACAGGAATGCCAATCCACGTATAGATTTTGCTTCTGGACCTTTTTATGTGAACCGCTCGCTTCAGGAATGGAAGCATTCCGGAGGTCGTTTGCGTGCAGGAGTGAGTTCCTTTGGGATTGGGGGAACCAATGCCCATCTGGTATTGGAAGAGGCCCCTGATTTGAAATCTGCAGCTGCCGGACGTGATCATCATCTGCTGGTTTTATCAGCAAAAAGTGCTTCCAGTCTGGATCGTTATTGCCACCGGCTGTCGGATTATTTAAAGGATAATAAAGAGGTTTCTCTGGCTGATGTTTGCTATACCCTTCAGCAGGGTCGGGCACGTTTTCCCTACCGTAAGGTGTTGGTTTGCCGTGACAATGCCCATGCGATTGACCTGCTGGACACAGCGGGAGCTGTTTATCAGGGTTCGGAGACAGAGGAGTCCCTTCAGCATATTGTTTTCATGTTTCCCGGACAGGGTTCCCAATACCGGCATATGTGCCGGGGACTCTATCAAAAGGAGCGTATCTTCCGGGAAAAGCTGGATGAATGCCTGTCGATTTCGTCCGCTTACTCCGCTCTTGATTTTGGTGAGGCACTTTTTGGCACAGCAGAAGGAATAGACATCAACCGTACCGAATATGCTCAGCCCTTGTTATTTATGGTAGAATATTCGTTGTCCCAGCTTTTGATTTCCTGGGGCCTTCGTCCTGATTATATGATTGGTCACAGCATCGGGGAATATGTTGCTGCTTGCCTCAGTGGTGTTTTCAGTTTATCGGATGCCCTTCGTTTGGTGATCCGGCGTGGTGAACTGATGGGAAGTGTGAGAGGGGGCCGTATGCTGAGCGTTTCGATGAGCGTAGCCTCATTAAGACCTTTACTGTCGGCACATCCGGGAGTAGAGCTTTCGGTGATCAATAGTCCGGGCTCGGTTGTGGTTGGAGGAGAGCATGATGTTGTGGATGCTTTTGGTGATTGGCTATCAGCACACGGTCATTCCTGTAAGCCCCTGCATACTTCTCATGCATTTCATAGTTCGATGATGTCAGATATCCTGTTGCGTTTTGAACAGGAGTTTTCCGGGGTTACTATTCATGCTCCTGTTATCCCTTATGTTTCCAATGTAAGTGGCGAGCTGGTGAGTTATGAGGAGTTACGTCAGCCTGGTTACTGGAGTTCCCATTTGCGGGAGCCGGTGAATTTTTTGGGTGGGGCATCCCGCTTGTTGAAAGAAGGAGGAGCTTTATTAATAGAAGTAGGTGCAGGGCGTAGCCTGTGCAATTATCTGCAGGATAATGATTTGCTGGACAGTAGCCATCATTTGGTGAATCTTGTGCGTCAGGCTGGCCAACAGGTTGCTGATGATGCTTACCTGACTGGTAAGCTGGGCTTGTTATGGCTTAAAGGTGCCCGTTTTCAGTGGGACAATTATTATTTAGATGAGTCCCGTGGCCGGATTTCCGTTCCGGGTTATTGTTTTGATCAGACCCGTTATACGGCAAATGTGGATTCACGGAAATTGCTTCAGGATTCTTTGGGAGTGTTTTCTTCGCGTGTGGAAGAGAAGAAGGGTTCTCTGCTTCATGTTTCGGGCTGGCATCGTTCGGAGAGTCCAAACGAGGCTTTTGAATTGCAGGAGCAACAGACTTATGTGCTGTTTTCTGATGAGGCAGGGTTTGGCAGCGGTCTGAAGGAGTACCTGATTGCTCATGGACAGCAGGTGATTGAAGGAAGGCTGGATACCGTGGATGAGCTGTGGGGATTGCTGGGTTCCAATGGGACCGTTGTCGATCAGGTGATCTATTGTCCTGCACTGAGTGTGGGTGTGGGCGATATTGATCCCGGCTCTTTGTCTGCAAGCCTGGAGCCAGGTTACCTGGGTTTATGCCGTTTGGGGAAATCACTTTCAGGTCTGCGCCAGACAGCGCATGTTGGGGTTACGGTTCTTGGGAACCATCTTGCCCGGGTGCTGGAAGGGGATGAGGTTAACCCATTAAAATCAACGTTGTTAGGTGCGGTTAAGGTGCTTCCATCGGAGGTGCATCAGATGAGTTGTAAGCTGATTGATATTCCCTATCCTTTTAGTTCTTCTGCTGAAGCGGCGTGTTATCATTCCCTGATTGTAAATGAATTATTTTATGAAACAGAACGGCCTTATGTGGCTTACCGTTATAAAGAGCGGTGGATTCCTGTTTATCAGGGTTTAAATCCTGATCAGCGGCTTCATTCCTCTGCCTCAGTTAAAGAAAAAGGGACTTATATTGTAACGGGTGGATTTGGAGGAATGGGCTTTCGTTTATGCCGTAGTCTTGTTGAAGATCACCAGGCTGTTGTGATCCTGGTTCACCGTTCATTTTTCCCTGGACGTGAAGACTGGGACAAGTGGCTTTCCACTCATGACGGCGATGACCAGACCAGCGCGCGTATCGTGAGGCTTCGTGAGCTGGAGTCCGGTGGCGGTCGTATCGATCTTTATCAGGTTGACGTGAGTGCTGAGTCTGAGGTAGCTGCTTTTTCGGATTCGGTTATGTCTGTTTATGGCTCTGTTAACGGCCTGATCTGGGCCGCAGGTGAGATAGATTACGGAGGGATTGTCCTTAACCGGAAGGAAGAAGATTTCCGCCGTTATATTTCCTCCAAGGTAGATGGGGTGTTGTTATTTGAGCAATATCTGGATTTCGGATCGATGGACTTTATCAGTCTTTTCTCATCGATCGGGAATGTCTTTTACCAGTCTAAGTTTGGTCAGGTTGGTTATAATGCGGCGAATGAATTTATGGAGAGTTATGCTGTTTATGCGCGTAGCCGTTTTAAGGGGCATGTTTTTACGATAAACTGGTGTGACTGGTATGATGTGGGTATGACGGTAAAAACGTTGCAGCGTCAATATCCCGGAGCGGATGTTCTAAAGTTAAACAGTTATATCCATACGGGAGTTTATCCGGATGAGGGGCTTGAGGTATTCTATAGCTGCCTTTCGCATAAGCCTTCTGTGTTTACGGTTTATAAAGATAACCTGGAGGAAGCGGTCATAGCTCATCGCGACGCTTATGAGCGTAGAAAGGCAAGTCTTGGAGAGGTGGATGCAGGTACGGCTTTTAGCGGGGATAGCATCGAGGAAAGACTGGGTCAGATCTTCGGACATTTTTTCGGTAAATCGGGTATAGGCAGCAACGATAATTTTTTTGAGCTTGGGGGAGATTCCTTAAAGGGAATGACATTGATTGGACGGATCAATCAGGAGATGGGTTGTCAGCTGACTATTGGTGACCTTTACCGTTGTCCTGATATCAGGCAGCTGGCTCAGGAGCTGGTAAGCAGCCATGGAGTTGCGGTTCATATCCCGCGGGTTGAAGATCAGGAGAGTTATGTATTGTCTTCTGCCCAGCAAAGGATGTATTTTCTGCAGCAGCTGGAGGGAGACAGCACTTTATATAATGAGACGCAATTGTTCTGGTTACATGGTCAGGTGGATAAAGAGAAGCTTGAGGATACTTTCAGGGGTCTGATAGTTCAGCATGAGAGCCTTCGTACCGGTTTTGTTATTGTGGAAGGTGAGCTGCGTCAGTTGATTCTGGAAGAGTTTGATTTCCATCTGGAGCATTATCAGTGTGCTGATTCGCAGGTACAGTTATGTATCTCTGCATTTGTCCGTCCGTTTGATTTGTCAGCAGCGCCTTTATACCGGGTTGGGATTGTAGAATGTGCTGAAGATAAACACCTGATGATGATCGACCTTCACCATATTGTTGCTGATGGGGCCTCTCATGGCATTCTGATCAGGGATTTCATGTCCCTGTATCATGGAGATCGCCTTAGTACTCCTGTGCTTCGTTACCGTGATTATGCAGAATGGCAACAGGGTGATCATCAACAGTCGCTGATCTCTGGTCAGCGGTTATTCTGGCTGAAAGAGTTTTCAGGTGGGGTTCCTGTGCTGGAACTACCGGCTGATTACAGCCGTCCTTTGGAACGCAGTTATGCCGGATCGACATCAGTTTTTACCATTGACAGGGCACAGACACTTGCTTTAAAACAATTGGCAGAGGATGAGGGGGCTTCAGTATTTATGTTCCTGTTGTCGGTATACAATATTCTATTGTCTAGATTGAGTGGACAGGATGAGATTGTGGTTGGAGTTCCGGTTGCAGGGCGTGTGCATGGCAGTCTGGAAAATATTGTCGGGATGTTTATAAATGTGCTTCCCTTGCGGAACAGCTTGAATCCTGAGCTGAGCTTCCGGGAGTTTTTACAGGAGGTGAAAAGCCGTGCGGTTACATGTTTTGATAACCAGGATTATCAGTTGGAGGAATTGGTGGAGGAGCTTAAGGTAGTACGGTCTCCTAACCGTAACCCTTTGTTTGATGCCGTGTTTGTACATCGAAATTATGAAAAACCAGAGCGTGCGGAAGGAGAACTTAAAGTAGAGGCATACCCACATCAACAAGGTCCTTCCAGATTTGACCTGACCTTATGGGCAACAGAGATGACGGATGGGATGGAGCTGAGTTTTGAATACTCTACCGAATTGTTTACTGCCGGAACTATTGAGCGTTTTATCCGTTATTTTAAACATATTCTGAGCTCGGTTCTGAGTACTTCGGATGCAGCATTGTCATCAATAGAAATTGTGGGAAAACAAGAGCAGGATCAGGTATATGATCAGCTAAAGAGAAAGTTCAATGAAGAGACTGGTTTTAGATTTCCTACTTCTTATCATCAGGAGCGATTATGGTTTATTGATAAATTCGAGTCAGGTTATTTGTATCCTGCAGGGCCTGTTTATCATAACATACCTTTAATAATTGAATTGGATGGGATTTTGAACGTATCAGAACTGGAGAAGAGTATTTTGGATAGTATCCAACAACATGCTGTTCTTCGAACAAGTATCGTCAGTGCATATGAAATTCCATATCAGGAAATAAGAGAAAGTTTAGATTTCAGTTTGAATCATCTGAAGGTAAACTCTGTTGAGCTGACAACGATAATAGATGAGGAGATGAATACTTCATTTGAGTTGGATCAATTGTTACTTCGGGGTACTTTGTTGAATTATGGTGAGGAAAAATATGTATTGTTATTGGTTTTTCATCATTCGGTTACAGATCGTTATTCAGTAAATGTTTTATCTGAAGAGATCCTATCCAGATATTGCTTAGCAACAACCGGGGATTCGGTAAAGAAGAATATACCGGCAGTAACATACGGGGATTTTTCTGTATGGCAAAAGGATTCATTCTCAGAGCTCGAGCCTTACTTGCTTTCTTATTGGAAAGTACAATTGAAAGGTAAACTGAAAGCTTTAGAACTTCCGACAGATCGCCCAAGAAAACCTGTTCATATTTATAGAGCAGGAGAAACGGAGATTAAACTATCTGAAAGTATCACTCAGAAGTTATTGGATTATAGCCTTGAATGTGGGCTTTCGGTAGATCTGTTGCTAATGGCAGCTTTTAAAATTTTATTACAAAAATATTCAGGACAAGAGGAAATTATCATAGGTACAAGCACAGACAACCGGGAACACGAAGCTTTAAAAGATGTAATCGGCCCCATATCTAACCTGATTGTTTTGCGGAGTTTTATCAATGATGATATGAGTTTCAGGGAGTATGCACTTGCCTTGACCAAAACTTATGGAGATGGAATAAAGTATGGGGCAATGCCATTTGATAAATTAGTAAAAGAGCTTGCTCCTGCAAAAGATATGAGCAGGACTGCATTGTTTGACGTACTTTATCAATATGAAGAACATATCCCGTTTACTTATCTGGATAAAAACCTGAAAATAAAGGTTCGCAGAAATAATTATGGTTATGGTAAATATGATTTAAACCTGCTTATGTTCAGAGCGGATAATCAGTTTAAAGGGAGGCTACATTTTAACTTGGATTACTTTAACAGAACATCTGCAGACAAGCTTGGAGCTCACTATATTGAATTATTGAAAAATCTGTTGCATTTCCCTGATGCAGCATTGTCATCAATAGAGATGCTGGAGGCTTCGGAACGTGAGGCCCATTTGGGAAGATTTGACCATACAGGCATAGGCTATCCTTTAGAGGAGACAATTATCGGACTTTTCAGTAAGCAGGCTGCTTCCAGACCGGATCAGGTCGCGTTGCGTTTTAACGATACATCTTTAACCTATGCAGAGTTGGACCGTTTGTCTACAGGTATTGGCCATATGTTGAGAAAACGTGGAGTTGTCTCCGACCAGGTGATCGGTTTGCTGACAGACCGCTCTCTGCATACAGTTGCCGGAATGCTTGGGATTCTGAAGGCAGGTGGTTGCTACCTGCCTATAGATATTGAGTATCCTGCAGAACGCCGGGCCTATTACATTCAGGATAGCGGAACCTCTCTGGTGCTGACAAGCCGTTCACTTGGAGTGGATTCGGTTGAGGGCGCAGACCTTTTATTTATAGAGGACAGTTTTTCAGAACCAGATGTGGTTTTAGAGGTATTGAACAAGCCTTCCGACCTGTGTTATATCATTTATACTTCAGGTACTACGGGTAATCCCAAAGGAGTAATGGTTGAGCATAAAAACATCGTCCGGTTGTTCTTTAATGAAGGAGGGTTGTTTGATTTCGGGCCAGGTGACGTCTGGACGATGTTCCATAGTCCCTGCTTTGATTTCAGTGTATGGGAGATCTATGGTGCATTACTGTTTGGTGGGACGCTTGTGATTATTCCTAAAATGACGGCGATGGATACCCAAAGTTATCTGGAGGTACTGAAATCAGAAAAGGTTACGGTTTTGAACCAGACCCCGAGCGCATTTTATAGTTTGATGGATCAGGAGTTGCGGAGCAACAGTAAAGCGCTAAGCCTCCGGTATGTAATTTTTGGAGGCGAGGCGCTGAGTGTTGGGAAACTGAAGGACTGGCATCAGCAGTATCCAGAGGTAAAACTAATCAATATGTATGGAATTACGGAAACGACGGTTCATGTGACGAGTAAAGAAATTACGTCTCATGAGATTTCAGCGAACATCAATGATATTGGTTTTCCTATTCCTACGGTGTTGCTTTATGTTTTAGATACCGGTATGCATGCGGTTGGCGAAGGAGTGATCGGAGAGTTATACGTAGGAGGAGAAGGGGTATCTCGGGGTTATCTTGATCGTCCTTCCTTAAACAGGGAGAAGTTTCTGGCCGATCCGTACCGTCCTTCGGGTCGTCTTTACCGTACTGGAGATTTAGGGCGGGTGACTGCAGATGGGCGAATAGAATATATGGGACGGAGTGATCAACAGGTGCAACTGCGTGGATTCCGGATTGAGCTGGGTGAGATAGAGAGTCATTTATATGGACATGAAGGGATCAGTGGCACGGCGGTAATTGCTGCCGGCAGTGCTCAGGAAGACCTTTCGCTGATTGCCTATTATGTGTCAGAAGAGTTGCTGGATAAGGGAGCACTAAAGCGTTATTTGCTGGAAAAATTACCGGATTATATGGTTCCGGCTCATTATATACGTTTGTCTGTCATTCCACTAACCTCTAATGGAAAGCTGGACCGGGAAGCACTTCCTTTGCCGGAATACAATCAGACTGAGCATCATCAGGGATTGATGAATGAAACTGAAGAAGCATTGGCAGAGATCTGGGCTGAAATATTGAAGATTGATAAATCTGTGATTGGTTCAGACAGTAGCTTCTTTGAACTTGGTGGACATTCTCTGAAAGCGACTTCTCTGGTTAATTCGATAAGAAAAAAATTCAATGTTGTCATCTCGTTAAAAGATATTTTTGAACATCATCTGATAAGGCAACAGTCTGATTATATTAATCTTAATGATTGGTTGAATGGAGATGAGAACCTTGATCAGGGAACTAAAGTGGATATTGTTATATAAAAATAAAGATGGAAAAATTACTGTTGAAGCTAAAAGACCTTAACATCGATATTAAGTTAGAGGGTGATAACCTTAAATTAAGTTTTCCAAAAAACTTTAATAGTGGGGATATCCTGGAAGAACTGAAGGTGAGAAAAAATGAAATCATTTCATATATCAAACTAAAATCGGCTTATGTTCATATAAATAACAATATTCCAAAAGTGGAAAAAAGAAAATATTATGTGCTTTCTGCTCCTCAGGAAAGATTGTATTTTCTATATGAACTTTCTAAAAACTCTACTACTTATAATGTATTTCAATCCGTTATACTATATGGAGAATTGGACAAAGACAAAATTGAAAACACCTTTTTTAAGCTTATACAGCGACATGAGAGTCTTCGAACAAATTTTGTCATAGAAGAGGACAGACCCGTTCAGATCATTGCAGATTCTTTGGATTTCCAGCTGGAGTATTTTAGTTCTGAGTCTGGCATTTCATTAATCATGGATAAATTTGTTCGCCCATTTGATCTGGAGACAGATCCTTTAATTCGTGTTGGCCTGATATCCGTTGGTCCAACAGAACATATTCTTGTAGTTGATATGCACCATATCATTACTGATGGTGTTTCCAGAGGCATTTTGATCCGCGATTTTATGTCTTTTTACAATGATGAGGATTTACCTGCTCTGCAGGTACAGTATAAGGATTATGCGGAATGGCAAAAAAATGAGGAACAACAGAAAGTTGTGCTTGCCCAAAAAGGATTTTGGCTGGAGGAATTTTCAGAATTACCCACTGTGCTAGAAATGCCTTATGATTTTATAAGGCCTAAGTTGAAATCCAATGAGGGATCATCGCTGAGTTTTGAAATCGGGGAAGAGATGACAAGAGGACTGAGGGGAATTGCTGAATCGGAAAAGACAACAATGTTTATGATCATGTTCTCCATTTATACAATTTTGTTAAGCCGGTTAGGTAATCAGGAAGATATTGTAGTCGGAGTTCCTGTGTCTGGACGATATCATGCTGATATGGATGGGATTATTGGTATGTTTGTCAATACACTTCCTTTGCGTAACTATCCGGAAGGACAGAAAATCTATTCTGAATATCTTCATGAGTTGGAAAAGAGGACTTTATCTGGTTTTGAAAATCAGGCCTACCCTTATGAATCTCTTTTGGATGAATTAAAAGTTGTTCGTAATGTAAGCCGGAACCCTTTGTTTGATGTGGTGTTTTCTTATGAAAATTTTGAGGAAATAAATCTGGAAATTCCAGGGCTTAAATTAAAAAATTATCCTTTGAATCAGTCGGAAGCAAAATTTGATCTTACTGTAAGGATTACTGAGCTGGATAATAAGTTCTATTTGAATATTGATTACTCTACCGCATTGTTTACGGCAGGGACAATTGAAAAGTATGCGGGTTATTTCATGAAAATTGCTTCTGAAATTATCGCCGACAGGCGAAAGCAGCTTTTAGAAATTGACATCCTTTCTGAGGAGGAGAAATATGCCTTGTTAACGACGTTTAATGATACTTCAATGGCTTATCCGACAGATAAAACAGTTATAGATTTATTTGAAGAAAGAGCAGAAAAGATACCCGATAACCTGGCCATTGTTTTTGAGGACGAAAGTTGCACTTATGCCATGCTAAACCAGAGAGCAGATGCCATTGCAGCAGAAATTAACCAGGCATTGGAGGGCAAAAAGGGGCAGCATATTGGTCTGTTGTTCAATCCGTCAATAGAAATCATTGTTGCAATTCTGGGCGTTTTGAAAAGTGGAAATTCCTATATTCCGCTCACATTGGATCTACCAATAAACAGAATCAGTTATATATTGAACGATTGCGATTCGAAACTTTTGATTGTTCATCAGGATATATTGGAAAATAACAACGAATTGAAGTTTTTAGACCAAAAAGTTCAGATCTTAAAATGTTCCGGAGCATATCTTGAACCTGTTCTATTAGGGGGGGGCAAAAGAAATATCGATGGCGACAGTCTTTTATATACCATATATACATCCGGAACAACAGGAACACCTAAAGGAGTAGAGATTAGAAACAGAGGGCTTGTGAATATGCTTTCTTTCTATACAGAACTATTTAAAGTAAATGAGGGGTTGAAATTTGGTCAGTCTGCAAATCTTTGTTTTGATGCTGCCGAGTGGGAGATATGGCCAAGTCTGGTGCTTGGAGGAACTCTGTATATCGCTCCGAACTACCTGCGGTATGATGCTGAGTCTATAAAAGAGTGGATTGTTAGAAACAATATTGAAATAAGTTTTCAGCCAACGGTAATGGCTGAATTACTGCTACAAATGGACTGGAGCAAAGAGAATTGTGCTTTAAAGGTGCTTAATGTTGCTGGTGATCAGCTTAATTTTTCAATGACAAAAGAATTGCCTTTTCAGGTATATAATTTATATGGACCAACAGAGGACTCCATTTGGACAACCTATCGGGAAATGAAGGTCAGTCAGAATGACGATTATTATAATATTGGGAAACCAATTGCCAATAAAAACATTTACATTTTAAATAAACATCATAAACTGCAGCCTCTTGGTACAGTTGGTGAATTATGTATAGGCGGGGTGGGACTGGCCAAAGGGTATGTGAAAAATGAGCTGGAAACTAATAATAAATTTGTTATTTGGGAGGAATTTGATCCGGAGCGAATTTATAAAACTGGTGATCTGGCCAGGTGGAACAAAGAAGGTAATATTGAATTCTTTGGAAGGATTGATTCTCAGGTGAAAATCCGTGGGTATAGAATTGAATTAGAAGAGATCAGGAGCTGTTTGCAAAAATACCATCAGGTCATGGAAGTGGCAGTTATTGCGAGAGAAATTAATCAGATAAATTCCTTACTGGCTTATTATGTGAGTAAAACGGAAATTGAACAAAGTGTATTGAGGGATTTTCTGTTGGAACAGCTTCCGGCTTACATGATTCCACCTTATTTTATTCATTTGGAACAATTACCGATAACTGCCAATGGAAAACTAGATAAAAATGCATTACCGGAGCCAGACTTGTTTTCTGCATCTGGTTTTGTAAGCCCATCTAATGATGTGCAGGAAAAAATACTGGAGATCTGGGCAGAGGTGTTAAAAATAAATAAAGATGATGTCAGTGTTAATTCCAATTTCTTTGAAATTGGAGGAAATTCTCTAAATATGGTGAGTATCATTAAAAGACTCAATAACATATTCGGTAGCTCTATTTCTATTGTCCAGATGTTTCAATTGCCGTCTATTGCAAGTATTGCCGAATTTATAGCAAATAAGGATACTACAGCAAATGATCCCAGAGTAGAAATCGATCAGGCTGTAGATGAAGCAAATGAAACGCTCAGAATACTTGAAGATTTTGAATAGGTTTTTTGTACTTTAAGCTATTTATATCAATACTACATTTTTTCTTTTCATAGAAAATATTTTAACTAAAATTTTAATGAAACCATCATACTCCGGATTGGAAATAGCAATTATTGGTATGTCAGGTAAATTTCCTGGTGCCGATGATAAAGATGCTTTTTGGCTCAATTTAAAAAATGGCGTGGAATCAATAGTTCCTCTTTCTACTGAAGAAATGTTAGCTGAAAATGAAAGTCTGGATAGGATCAATGATCCTGCTTATGTAAATGCCTCAGCATATATTCACAATAAAGATTGTTTTGATTCCGGTTTTTTTTCATACTCACCGAATGAGTCAATTCTCATGGATCCTCAGACCCGTATTTTTCATGAATGTGTATGGGATGCCATTGAAGATGCAGGATATAATGTGGCAGACGCAGACCTGAAAATAGGATTGTTTGCCGGTTCCTCTTCAAATTTAAATTGGGAGGTATATACCCATTTTTTAAATGAAAAAGGTTTAGTTGATCATTTTACTGCCAGTCAGCTAAGGAATGCAAGATTTCTTGCCACCAAAGTCTCTTATACATTAAATCTCAGAGGACCTTCGATTTATATTGACTCAGCATGTTCTACTTCACTGGTTGCTGTTCATCAGGCATGTAAAAGTCTTTTGCTGGGGGAATGCTCGATGGCGGTAGCCGGAGGAATTACAGTGAATAATTATTCAAAAACGGGATATCTGTACGAGAAAGGAATGATCAGTTCACCAGACGGTCATTGCCGTGTTTTTGATAAAGATGCCGCCGGTACGGTAAGTGGTGAAGGAGCTGGTGTTGTCGTTTTGAAAACATTAAAAAATGCAATTAAGGATAACGATCATATCTATGCGATTATTAAAGGCTCGGGAGTCAATAATGATGGAAATAGTAAAGTCGGCTTTACAGCACCATCAGTTGATGGTCAGCTTGTTTCAATTCTGACGGCCCACAAATGGTCAAAAATAGAACCGGAAAGCATCAGTTATGTGGAAGCTCATGGTACCGGGACCATTCTTGGAGACCCGATTGAAATAGAGGCACTGAACCTCGCTTTTGGGAAGAGTGATGTGGCTTATTGTGGCCTGGGTTCAGTAAAGAGCAATATTGGCCATCTCGATGCCGCGGCTGGTGTGGCAGGGCTGATCAAGACAGTCCTGTCTCTGAAACACCGCCAGCTGCCTCCCAGTCTTCATTATAAAGCGGCCAATCCAAAGATCAATTTTGATCAGAGCCCGTTTTATGTAAACACTGAATTAAAGGAATGGAAACATGAGGGTTACCCTTTGCGTGCCGGCGTGAGTTCTTTTGGAATAGGAGGGACCAATGCACACCTGATTCTGGAAGAGGCCCCTGCTGAAGAGCCAGGTTCTTCAGGACGTGGAAGCTTTTTATTGCCGGTTTCGGCGAAAAGCCCTACAGCACTCCTGGGTAATCTTACCAGGTTAAAGACACATCTGGAAAGCCATCCGGATTTGTCACTTGCTGATGTTGCTTATACGCTTCAAACCGGGCGTTGTTCTTTTGGCTATCGTAAGTCGGTGGTTTGTCGCAATCTTTCTGAGGCAATCGCCGGGTTAACTGAAGCCACTGTTTCAGGTTATTCCCGTTTAGAGGAGAAGTGGTGTCCCACGCTGGTGTTTATGTTTTCGGGACAAGGATCCCAATATGTTAATATGTTCCGAGAATTGTATGACCAGGAACTGGTATTCCGGGAGTCTGTTGAGCATTGCTTTTCTATCGTTCAGCGGTTGAGTGGCAAGGACCTGGGTGCAGTAATTTTTCCTGATGGAGAGGATACTTCCTGCGTTGGGCTTCTGGAGCAGACCGAATACACGCAACCGGCTTTATTTGTAATAGAATATAGCCTGGTTCAATTGCTAAAGCAATGGGGCATTCAACCGGACCTGATGATCGGGCATAGCATCGGGGAATATGTGGCGGCCTGTCTGAGCGGTTTGTTTAGTCTGGAAGACGCATTATCGCTGGTGATCAAAAGAGGGGAACTGATGCAGAAAGTTTCTGCCGGACTGATGTTGAGCATTTCGATCTCTTCAGGGGAGCTGGTGTTATTACTGAAAAGCCGCCCGGGTTTAAGCCTTGCGGCAATTAACAGCACGGAGTTATGTGTAGTTTCGGGTGAAGGAGCAATTGTTCTGGAGTTCCAACAGGAACTGGAAAGTTTGGGTTACCGAAGCAAAGTGCTTCGTACTTCTCATGCTTTTCATTCCCATATGATGGATGTGATTCTGGATGAATTTGCAGACGTTGCAGGTTCGGTTAGTTACGGGCGTCTTAGTCTCCCTTTTATTTCCAACCTGACGGGTAAGGTGGTGAGTGATCAGGAGGTTGGTCATGGGGATTACTGGGTAAAGCACCTTCGTGAAACGGTAAACTTTTCTATGGGAATAGAAAGTGTTCTGTTGAGCAAAGACTGTATCCTGTTGGAGGTAGGGCCCGGGAAAGCCCTGAGTACGCTGGTTATGACAAATTACATGCGTAACGGAGATCGACATAAAGTGATCAGTTTATCCGGTTATGGGGGATCAAAACAAGGCTTTCCTGATGATTTACGGACAGGTATGGGTAAGTTATGGGAGTTTGGTCTGAGTGTTAACTGGTCAGGTTATTATTCCGGGGAGAAACGGCGCCGTGTTCCGCTTCCTGGTTATAGCTTTGATCAGCGGCGTTATCCGGTGCATGTGAATTCCTTTAAGATGATTTCTGATCTGATCGGGGAAAAGAAGGTGGTGAAACAGGCTCAGATAAGCGATTGGTTATACCATCCGGGCTGGAAACTTTCCTTAGCTAAGGAGGAGGTTGCCGGCGGGAATCAGCAGACGGTATTGATTTTTGCAGATCAGCTGGGTGTTTGTGAAGCCCTGGCTGGAGATTATAGAAATGATGGAGATGAAGTGATCCTGGTGTATTCAGGAGAAAATTATAAACAGCATGATGCTTTGCATTTTGAACTGCGGTCAGGATCAGGGGATGACTATGCACAACTGATGCAGCGTCTGACTGTTCTGGGACTGTTTCCTGGTCGTGTGATTCATGGCTGGGGGATCAGTTCGGACAGCTGTGAGGAGGAGGTCAGCAATGATTATTTTTACAGTCTGGCCGAGCTTTGCAAATCTTTACAGGAACATCAGGGTTTGTCTGGAAAGGCCGTGTTGCTGCTGACCAGCGGGCTTCATGAAGTACTGGATCCTTTGGATGGTTTTTCGGAGAAATCCTTGTCGCCCGCATTGTTAAAAGTTCTTTCTCAGGAGTATCCATCTTTGCTGACCAGCCATATTGATATCAGCTTAAAAGATATGGGGGGTAGCTTATTATATACAGAGACGCGGTTTGCCGAACAGGGGAAAGTGATTTCGTTACGTCATGGGCGACGCTGGGAGCAGCATTATGATCGTATTTCAGTGCTGGGAAACTCAGTAGGTGTTTTTAAATCAGGATCGGTTTACCTGATTACCGGCGGATTGGGAGCAGCAGGTTACCAGCTAGGGCTTGAGCTGCTGGAGCAATTGAATTGCAGGGTAATTCTTGTAGGCCGTACGATTTTACCGGAACGGGAGCAATGGGGATCTGTGCTTTCTGCAGTTGGAACAGAGCGTCGTATAAAGGAAAAGCTGATTCGTTTACAGGAACTGGAACAAAGAGGGGATGTGGTTTATCTGTCCTGTGAGATAGAGAACCTGTCTGCCTTTGAAAAGATAGTGAACGAGGCCGAAGGGGAGTTTGGACAGATCAATGGTGTGATCCATGCGGCAGGTATTGTTGGGGGAAGCTCTGTGAATGCGGTCAGTGATCTGAAGCGTTCGGATTATGAACAGCAGTTTGCACCCAAGGTAAGTGGCTTGGCAGTGTTGGCAAAAGTATTTGGGGAGAAGGCACTGGATTTTTGTATCCTGACTTCTTCACTGTCTGCAGTTTTGGGCGGAGTTGGTTTCGGAGCTTATGGTTCAGCCAATGCTTTTATGGACCATTATATTAATGAGCAACGATCACAGGGGAGGTTGAAGAACTGGGTTAGCGTAAACCTGGATGGCATAGATCTGGAGAATGAACATAGCTTATCGATTAACCGGTCGGAACTTCTGGGGACACTGGCGGCAGCACTGCAGACCGGATTGCCACAGGTAGTTGTGTCTACTACAGCTTTAAATGAGCGGCTGGACAAATGGGTATATGGAATGAACGATGAGTTAACAACAAAGCCACTGTCTGTTAAGCCAACATCTGCAATGCCGGAAGAAGAAAATTCGTCCCTCAATGAAACGCAGCTTGCACTCAGGAAAATCTGGATTAAAATATTAGGTAATGACATCATCGGACTTCATGATAATTTTTACGACCTGGGAGGACATTCTTTATCCGCAATGAGGTTATCTGCATCTATAAAGAGCGAATTTAATATGGAACTCTCCTTTGAGAAATTTTTTGAACTAAATACTATTGATCTTATGTCTCAATGGATTATGGAAAATAAAAATAATATTTAAATGAGAACAGTATCAACAAAATGTTGCTTCATCTTATTATTACTAATGTGTCACTTTAGTGGCTATTCTAAGGCGGCGCAAAAGAAGGTTATGTCCAGGTCAATTGATGCTGAGGTTATTGGCCTGATGAAGAAAAATAATATACCTGGATTAAGTCTCGTTTACATTGTTAAAGATAGAGTTTCCATTAAATCCTATGGATATTCGGATCTGGAAAAGCGGATAAAGGTAGCACCGGCAACATTATTTGAACTCGGTTCTACCAGTAAGGCTTTTACTGCACTTGGGCTTTTAAAATTGAAAAAGAAAGGGCTTATTAGTTTAGAGGATAAAGTTACAAAATATCTGCCCTGGTTTCAGCTGAAATATAAAGGGAAAGCTGTAGAGGTAAGCCTTAATCAATTACTTCACCACACAAGTGGTATACCATGGTATACCATTTCCTCTATTCCACAGGACGATTCAAAAGACGCATTGGTTCATACAGTCATGAAACTTAATCATACAGCGCTAAAGCAGCCTCCCGGGGAATTATATGAATATGCGACTGTAAATTATGATATTCTGGCATTGGTGATTCAAAAAGTGGCGGACACTCCATTTGAGACCTTTATGGAAAAAGAAGTTTTTACGCCACTTCAGCTATATGATACGTCCTTAGGTAAACATAGGGATGTACAAAAGATGTCTAAAGGATATAAGATAGGTTTTTTTGAAGCAAGGGATTATACTGCGCCAATTTTTAAAGGAAATAATGCTGCCGGTTATGTGATTACTAATGCTTTGGACCTCACAAAATGGTTGAAATTTCAATTGAATTTGTCTCCAACTGAGTTTGCCGAGCTCATACAGCTTTCGCATGAAAGGGACAAAACGGTACCTTTACATGGGATGGCTTCCTATGCGATGGGCTGGGAGGTTTCATTAGATGGAAAAGGAGAAATTTATCATGGAGGAGTAAACCCTAATTTTACTTCTTATCTGTTGATGAGACCCGAAAGGTCTATTGGCGTAGCTGTTCTGGCAAACTCAAATAGTACAGCAACTCCCGTCATAGCCAGGAATGTGATGAAAATATTATCTGGCGAGAAAATAGAACGTAAAGATCAAGTGGGAGACAGGGGAGATAACCTGTATTCCATGGCCTCAATAATTGTTGGAGTGTATATTTTAATTCTGGTTGGTTATTTATTCATGGTAATTTATGAGCTTATTGGAAAGAAACGTAGTTTCGATGCCTTAAATGCCATTAAATTTAAAAAGATAACGAAAGGATTGATTTATATCCTTCCGTTTGCATATGGTGTTTATATTTTGCCAGCTGCAATGGCTAATTTCAATTGGGAATCTGTACTGGTCTGGACACCTCAAAGTTTTGAGATACTAATTTTATCCATTATAGTTGCAGTTAGTCTAACTTATATTGTTTACCTGATTACAATATTATTTCCTATAAAACATAAACTTAAGCAAGTATTGCCCCAGTTGGTTTCATTGAGTATCTTGTCGGGATTTGCCAATATGATTGTAATTATGCTCATCACTTCTTCTTTAGGGAGTACAGTTGAATTAAAGTACCTGGTTTTTTATTACTGTTTAACTTTATGTATTTACATATTCAGTAGGAAGTTTGTTCAGGTTAATCTTATTCAGTTAAGCAGAACGATGGTATATGACCTTAGGATAAGTCTGATCGAAAAAGTATTATCTACCTCATATCAAAAGTTTGAAAAGATAGATAAATCCAGATTATATACCTCAATTAATGATGATGTTGAAACCATTGGAGATGCATCTAACAGTTTTGTCTTATTGATTACAAGTATTGTTACTACAATAGTTGCATTTATATATCTGGGCTTTATTTCATTCTGGATTACCATAATCACATTTAGCATCATCATTATAATTGCACTGCTTTATTATTTTGTTGGTAAAGGGACTAATGTGTATTTTCAAGAAGCTAGGGACTCAAAAAATGATTTTGTCCGGATACTTAATGGTATGATTGAAGGTTTCAAGGAATTAAGTCTGAAAATTCAGAAAAAATTTTTATACCAGGTAGATATTGAGCAGATAGCACTTCAGTATAAAAATAAGATTTCAAAGGCAAACATTGCATTTGTACATGCTTTTTTAATTGGTGAATCGTTATTGATTATTTTGTTGGGAATGATTGTTTTTGCAATCCCTAAAATGTTTCCGGATGTTGAAATCTATACCCTTGTTTCCTTTGTTATTATTCTTTTATACTTGATCGGACCGATTAATTCAATTCTGGGTTCAATACCAGCAATCATTCAAATTAAAATTTCATGGAAGAGAATCCAGGATCTTTTAGCGGAGATACCAGGTAACTTAAATAATGAGAAGGACGAATCTTTTAATTGTAAGGATGTAGAGCGTTTATCTATAAGGAATTTAAGTTTCCAATACGATAATTACGAAGATAAATTTAATATCGGTCCAATTGATCTGAATATAGAAAGAGGGGAAATTATTTTTATCGTCGGAGCAAATGGAAGTGGAAAATCAACTTTTGCTAAGTTAATCACAGGACTTTATAATTATGAAGATGGGAATATTCTAATCAATGGCTTGCCTGTAAAGTCGCATCAGATCGGGGAATTTTTCTCAACCGTTTTTAGCCCGCTTCATATTTTTGACAAGCTTTACGATCTCGAAATAAAAAATAAAGAAAAGGATATTGAAAAATACCTGAAAGTTTTAAAATTAGAGGATAAGGTTTCTTTAATGGGAAACAGATATAGTACCATAAATTTATCCCAGGGACAGATTAAGCGTTTAGCATTGTTACAATGTTATTTAGAAGATAGCCCAATTTATCTATTTGACGAATGGGCCGCAGATCAAGACCCTACCTATAGAAATTTTTTTTATAAAACGATATTGCCTGAAATGAAAGCGGCAGGAAAAATAATTATAGCGATTACCCACGATGACAATTACTTTGATATTGCTGATCGGGTTTTCGAGATGAATCAAGGTAAATTGGTTCATTATTCTTAGAAAGAATCATAGTTCTTAAATTTGCATTTCCAATTTATCATGTTGTAACTTAAATGTTACCTCTTTTCTGAGATTATTCAATCTTGTAAATCTATCTTGCACAAAGGAAAAGCAACTTCCAAAGCTTGCTAAGATAAATAATATGATATGTGGTTTTTGTGACTACATTCAGCGAAGCTATGCTAAGCTTTATAAATTATCCATAATTTTTCTTCACCCAGAGAATTTCTGAAAACTGATTTTAATTTTCCCATAGTTTAAATATTCTTCAATACGATCTGATGTGTCTTCCACATCTTGTTTTTTATTATATGCACTACCTATAATTATTTTTTCACGTTACAATTTTGTATATGATTTTCCAAAGTAAATTAATTCAAAGCCTGGAAACCCATGGCAATAAAATTGCTATAGAATCTACTGAATCAGCAATATCATATTCAAATCTGTTGTTGAGGGCAGATAAGATAACACGTTCTTTGTTGCGCCGGGGAATATTACCTGAAACTCTAGTTGGTATAAAATTGCATCGTAGGATTGATATTATTTGCGCTATGATTGGTATTGCAAATGCAAGGTGTGTATTTGTTCCGATTGACAGTTCATTACCGGATGTTAGGCTGTTTAGTATGCTAAAGGATCTAAATTTTAACTATATCCTTTCCGAACGTTCATATTATACTGATGGCAGTTTGAACGACTTATCTGCTGATATGCTGATCTTGGATGATTTGTTGGAAGATCAAGATAATTCAAGGCCTATTTATCCTACTTTCGATGCCAATGATGGCCTTTATGTATATTTTACTTCTGGATCTACTGGAAAACCAAAGGCAATACTGGGTAAGAATAAAAGTTTATTGCATTTTCTTTTGTGGGAAATAGAAACGTTTAACATCACCAGTAATTATAGGATTAGTCAGCTTATAAGCCCTTATTTTGATGCCTTTTTGCGGGATGTATTTGTTCCGTTATTAGTTGGAGGTACGATTTGCATTGCTCCTGATGAGGACAATTATATCAATTCAGAAAAAATTATCAATTGGATAGACACTTCAGCGATTAATCTGATTCATTGTGTTCCGAGTTTTTTCCGGTTAATTAACCAGGAATTTGTAACCCGTGATCTCTTCAGAAATTTAAACTATGTGTTGCTCTCAGGAGAAAAAATTAATCCATTGGAGCTTAAAAACTGGTATAAGATATTTGGTGCAGATGTACAGTTGGTTAACCTTTACGGAACTACTGAAACAACAATGATCAGATCTTATTATAGGATAAAACCAGAGGATGTAAATCAAGATAAAATTTCTATTGGCGACCCTATTTGGGATACTAATTTGTTGATTTTAAATAAAGACTTTGAAGTATGTCCTGTACTGGTTCCGGGCGATCTTTATATTGCCACGGAGTTTCTGACAAAAGGATATCTAAATGCACCTGAATCGAATCAAGAAAAATTTTTAACATTATATCCGGGAACGGAAAAGGAGATCAGCGCATTTAAAACAGGTGATAAAGCCAGAAAACTGATCTCAGGCGGTATTGATCTTATTGGACGGGAAGACCGTCAGGTAAAGCTAAGAGGGATCCGTATCGAGCTTGATGAAATCGAAAATACGCTTTTCAAATCGGAATATGTCAGAAATGCTGTAGTGATTAAACATCTACAAGAACAAAATAATGAATTGTTGATCGCTTTTGTTATCTGTAACGAACCGGGACTGGATGTTAAAATTATTCAAACCTTTCTTGAAGAACAGCTACCCTCATATATGGTCCCTTCACGAATCCTAATTGTTTCTGAATTCCCATTGTTAAGCAATGGCAAAATTAATTTTCAAGGATTGTCAGCTCAGTTTGAGTCCCGCGATTATATTTTGCCAACAAATGAATTTGAGGATAAGATATTATCACTTTGGAAGGAAATCATTGGAGATAAACAAATATCCATTGATGATAATTTCAATGTTCTTGGAGGGAATTCATTAAATGTTATGAAGCTTATAACAAAACTCTTCAAAGCATTTAATGTCAGGATTTCATTAGGCGACTTTTTCAAAAACATGACTATTAGGAAACAAGCTGAATTAATTCTTAAATTGATGAAGGTTGTTCCTAGTTTGGGTTTAAAGTCGCCTGGATTTTTGCCCATAAAAAAAACTGAACAAAAGGCTCGCTATAAATTGTCTTCACCACAGTTGCGCCTTTACCTTCTTCATCAATTTGACAAAACTTCACTTGCTTATAATTTATTACATGCCTTAAAACTTGAAGGAGAACTTAATAAGAGTCAATTGCAAAAAGTATTTGTAGAACTTATACATCGGCATGAAAGTTTAAGAACACGATTTTATACAAAAGATGCTGATCACTTTCAGGAGATAATGTCGGATGTGTCATTTAATATTCAATATTTTACTTCAAATGGAGAAGATGTAGATGAAATTATTCGGAAGTTTAGTGTCCCATTTGATTTGAGTCAATGTCCATTACTTCGGGTTGGTATAGTCACTATATCTGAAACAGATCATATTCTGATTGTTGATATGCATCATATTGTTACAGATGGTCTTTCTTACGGAATACTCATAAGTGATTTTATGGCCTTATATAATAATGAGGTTCTGGAAACTGACCGACTGAAATATAGCGATTATTTGGCCTGGCTTGAAGAAGGACATCAACAGAAAGAAATTTTAAGTCAGAAGGAATTCTGGTTAAAAGAATTTGCCACGGAACCTTCTGTCTTAGAATTGCCAACTGATTATGCGAGGCCTAAAATAAAAACCAGCTCAGGCGGATCCTTCGAGTTAGATTTAAAAATGGACCAAGCTGTGCAATTAAAGTCCATGGCGGATCAAGCAGGAACTACACTTTTTGTTGTGCTTCTTTCTATTTATAATATTCTATTAAATAAGTTAAGCAATCAGGAAGATATTATAATTGGTGTTCCCGTGTCTGGTCGTCAGCATCCTGATTTAGAAGGTATTATTGGAATGTTTGTTAATACACTCCCTTTGCGCAATTATCCGTCAGGTACAAAAAAATTCTTTGAGTTTTTGGAAGAAGTAAAATCAAATTCACTTGTCAGCTTTGACAATCAATCGTATCCGATAGAGCTGCTGTTAGACGAACTTTCGTTGGTGCGTGATACAAGTAGAAATCCGTTATTCGAGGTGATGTTTGCATATGAAAATGCAACGGATGTTGATCTTAAGATTCCTGGACTTCGTTTACAATCGTATAAAAGAAAACACAATGTTTCAAAGTTTGATCTTTCTTTAATCGTAAGGGAACAGCAGGGGAAACTATACCTGAATATAGAATATTCAACTGCGCTTTTTAATGAAGATAGCATTGCGAAGATCGCTGAATACCTGAAAAGAATTGTTTCAGAGGTGATTGCTGATCCGTCAGTTCTTATCTCTGAAATTAATATACTTTCAGCTGCAGAGGAAAATGATTTTTTGAAACAATATAATCTTACTGAATCTCTTTATTATCATGAGCAGACAATCACGGAGTTGTTTGAAGAACAAGTAAGAAAAAATCCAGATAGTGTTGCATTGCAGCATGAGCAGAAAGTATATACTTATCGTGAACTTCATTCGGATATAGCTAAAATGACGGTTTATCTAATGGAAGAAAAGGGGGTCAAAGCAGGCGACCTCGTTGGACTGCTGCTTGATCGCGAAGCTTACGTTGTGATTTGTATGTTTGCAATTTTGAAATCGGGAGCCAGTTTTGTTCCAATAGACATTAACACTCCGCAGGACAGAATAAATAACATTGTTGAAGATTCAGGGATCCATGTTTTAATCACTCGGAAACAGTTTGTTCAAGGATTTGGACCTGTGAAATCAATCGTAGCTGATCTGGATCAGATATTAGAAAACTTATCTCAACAGCAAATAACAGAAAAGTTTAACACGTACCATCCCGAGTCTCTTGCTTATGTCATCTTTACTTCTGGTACTACCGGAAAACCAAAAGGGGTGATGATAGAAAATAAATCTTTGGTAAATTATTTGAGCTGGGCTATTCAGCATTATCTAAAATCGACAGATAAGGACTTCGCTTTTCCACTTTATACATCCCTATCTTTTGATTTAACATTGACTTCTGTTTTTATGCCTTTATTATCTGGAAATAGATTGGTTATTTATGGTGAGGATGATCAGGAGATGGCAGTACTCAAAGTAATGAACGAAAATAAAGTTGATATCATCAAATTAACCCCATCTCATTTAAAAGTAATAAAAGAGAGTAATTTCAGACCTTCCGAAAGCGCAAACCGATTGAAAAAAATGATTGTTGGAGGAGAGGGTTTTGATTTTCAATTAGCAAAATATATCTATGATCTTTATAATGGCAAGATTGAAATCTTTAACGAATATGGCCCTACTGAAGCAACAATAGGATGTATGATACATGATTTTAATCCAGCTGAATCTGGCCTTACAGTTCCTATTGGTAGACCTATTGCAAATACGCAAATTTATCTACTTGATAAATATTTGAAGCCTGTTCCTGTGGGTTGTAAGGGTGAAATGTATCTGTCTGGTGATGGACTTGCAAGGGGCTATTTATCAGGCTTGGATTTAACAAATGAAAAATTTATTCCAAATCCATATCTGCCAGGAAAGAAAATGTATAAAACAGGAGATATTGCCAAAAGGCTTCCGGATGGAAATCTTATGTTTTTAGAAAGAGCCGATAAACAATTAAAAATAAGAGGATTTAGAATTGAACTGGGAGAAATCGAGTTTCATCTTCAAAATCATAAGGAAATAACAGAAGCTATTGTTTTGGCTTATCATAAGGGGGCAGAGGCTTATCTAGTCGCTTATTACTTATCAGATGCTGAAATTGAAGATGATAACTTAAACCATTTTTTAAACGGATGTCTCCCACATTATATGATACCTGCTATTTATTTTCACCTCGAAAAAATTCCATTGAATTTAAATGGTAAAGTGGATATTTCGGCCTTACCTGATCCCGAAAGTAGGGCTATTGATTATTTTAAAACCCCTTCGGGTGTTCTGGAAGAGAAATTAGTGCGAATCTGGTCAGAAATTCTGGGTATAGATGAATCGCAGATTAGTGTGAATAGCAGTTTCTTTGAATTAGGAGGTAATTCTTTGAAAATAATAAGATTGAGTACGATAATAAATCAAGAATTTAACTGGAAAATATCAGTTCCACAGATATTTCAATATTCATCAATTTCTTCTTTAGTGAAATTTATAAATGAGGGTGGAACTGACACGGAAGGAGCAGTTAAAGAGGCTAGTGATGAAATTACGGCGATGTCTGCTATAATTAATTCTTTCGAATAATACTTTTTTAGAGTTCTTTATCTATCCGTTTTATAATCACAGTTATCGTATGAAACAGCAATTTAAGCCTATTCTGAGCTGCTTGAAATTTGCTATAACTTTAGCAATAGGTATCTCTGCTTTCAACACATATGCTCAAAAGTCTTTTGGTGTTAATAATAGAATTATTGATATCGATGCTTTAAACAAAAAGGTTGATTTTTTAATCAAAGAGACAGGCATACCGGGAGTTTCTCTAAGTATAATAAGTAATGATAAAATAGTTTTTAGTAATTCCTATGGAGTAAAGCAACTCGGTACAGAAGGTAAGATAAATAATGAAACAATTTTTGAAGCTTGTTCTCTATCTAAAAGCTTTCTTGCATTTGTTGCCTATCAATTGGCTGATAAAGGCAGGTTGGATTTAGATAAACCATTATATAATTATCTTAAGTATCAGCTGCTTGAACATGATTTGCGTTATAAAAGTATTACTGCGAGGATGGTATTAAGCCATTCTTCAGGAATTGAAAACTGGAAATTTATGCACAATCCTGATACCTTGGAGCTAATGAGTAATCCAGGAGAAAGATTTGTTTATTCAGGTGAGGGTTATCAATATTTAGCGCAGGTGATAGAGTTAATTTTACATAAATCATATGAGGATTATATCAGTGATATGGTGATAAAACCACTAGGCTTAAAACGTACATTCACATCTTATAAAAGCAATCCTCAAAACTATGCTATTGGTCATAATGCATTTGGGAAGCCCTATGAAAAATGGAAAAATATGTCAACAAGGCCAGCTTCCGGGAATCACACGACTTCAGCAGATTATGCGAAATTAATCATAGGGATTTTTAACCAAAAAAATATTTCTAATCATACGATTTATGAGGTAACAAGACCTATTGTCCGCTTACAGGAAAATAACCCTTCAGTTTATTATGCTGCGGGTTTTGAAATAATCAGTAGTAAAAACGATACGATAATTTCACACGGAGGAACTAATGACGGATTTCGCGGATTAATGTTCTATTCGCCCAAAAATAAAACAGGATTTGTGCTGTTGGCCAATAGTGACAGAGGTAAATCCATAGCAATGAGCATTAATGATGCTACAGTTCAGTTAGATGTCGCAGCTAAGTTTTTAGGCAATTTTTCTGAACAATATCCAAGTAATGCAATTAGCCTCTTGAAATTTTATAATGAAAGTGGTTTAAATGTAATGCTGGCAAGATTAAATGAGTTGGAACATGAGGGAAAGCTTAATGAAAACACCCTTAATGATTTGGGCGAGGAATTTATGAAGGTTAGCGATAGTGTAGCCACTGACTTATTGACAAAAAACATCAGATTATTCCCAAAATCTTCAACTAGTCATTATTTATTAGGGATTATTGACATGAAAAATAAGAGATATTCTTCCGCTTACGCCCACTTTCAAAAGGCTAAAGAATTGAATTTTCAATATGGGGATATTGATTTCGATATCAATGAAGCCAGAAAAAAAAGCCAGATTCCGGCTGGAAAATAAAATAGGAAGAGGTATAGATGATGTTTGTTAAGAATGAATATTGGAAGTCTGAAAATGGATTTGGAACAAGATAAAGTTATAGGCATTGTGGGGGGGATGGGTCCTCAATCGGGATTAACTTTGTTTAATCATATTCTGAATCTGACAAAAGCCAAATATGATCAGGAGCATTTTTCTGTTGTTCTGATGTCTTTTCCTAAACATATTGAAGATAGAACATCATTTTTAGATGGTTTGACAATAGTTAACCCTGCAATAAATATTGTTCACATCATTCATAAACTGGAATCGGCCGGGGCAAAAGTTGTTGGCATGGCATGTAACACTTCTTATGTGCCAGGTATCTATGATGTCATCCTAACCGAACTTGGAAAAAAGGGCAGTAAAATCAAACTGCTACATATGCCAATTGAAACCTGCAAGTATATTATAGATAATTGCAAATCTGCTAGAACTATTGGTGTGATGAATACCAATGGGAGCTATAAGTCTAATTTATACAATAATTTGTTATCGCAACATGCTTTCAATGTGATCACCCCAGATGTTGATTTTCAAAATGAGGTTATTCACAAGTTAATCTATGATTCAAATATTGGTTTAAAAGCAAATCCAAATTTTATTACAGAGGATGCAAAGGTTTTATATTGGAAAGCCATCGCATACTTCAAAGATAGGAAAGCAGACGTAATCATATTGGGATGCACAGAACTATCCGTATTGGCCGCAGATGATTTTGCTGATGACATCATAATCATAGATTCGATGTTGATCCTAGCCAAGGCACTGATTAAAGAAGTTACTTCTGAAAATTGACAACGATTATCGAATCTTAATTATACTGGAAAGAGGAATGGATAAACTTTATGGCGCTACCAGTGAGCAAATACAAAGCTGGATCTATTACACCATGTATCCAACTCATATTAATCATCAGGTTATCATTTTGGAAACGACATTGGTGGGCCTGGATTTACCTGCGCTGAACAATGCAATTGAGTATCTGGTCATCAGACATGAGAGTTTAAGGACCTATTTTGTGGAAATCGAAGATACGCTCAAACAGTGCATTGTACCATTTGACCGTAATGTATTTATGCCGGTATATTTTGATATATCGGCACTTCATTCTGCAGAAGATTATATAGATGAAGTGAAGGAAGAGACTAAAGTGAAGTTATCTAATTTGAGTAAGCCTCCACTGATGTATTGCACCATATTCAAAATAACCGATATCAAGTATCAAATATGCTTTATGATACATCACATTATCTCTGATGAGTGGTCTAAAATGATCCTTCATAAAGAACTGGGAATGTTTTATGAACTTTTCAGAAAGGGAGAAAAGGTCGATTTGCCCCCATTGGAAATGCAGTTGAAAGATTATGCCAGTTGGCAACGCAGCTGGTTTGAAGAAAATGGCGAATCTGCCAGTAATTATTGGTCAGAAAAGCTTTCATCTCGTCTAAGGCCAAATCCAGACAAACTTATACAGCATTATAAGCCTTTACTTAACCTTTCTATTGGTACGCATCACAATGAAAAGATATATAGTAGTGTTGAAAATATCAAAAATGTGTTGGATACTCAGAAATCTGCATGCTGTAATAGTTATATACATGGGCAAAAGTATATGGCCCTAAACCAGTATTGTCGTAGTGAAGGGGTAAGTATTGGGGCGGCATTGAATGCCAGCTTTCAAATTCTTTTTTACTCCATGATTGGAAAAAGTGAAATTTTGTTGACAATGCCAGTGGTAAATAGATTTCTGGAGGCTACACAGTCAATTATCGGTGGACTAGGAGGTGGGATATATCTGATGCAGCCAATTCAACCCGAGATGCAGGCAAATGATTTTATCAAGGCTGTTTATATAGAATTCTTGAAGTCTGCTGGTACTTTGATTTTTGATCATGTAGAGATGAAACTCGACGGTAACATATTAAGGCTGTTGACAGATCTTTATGTTAATTTCATGAATAAATCGGTGACGAGTAAGGAAAAGATAAAAATTACTGCAAAGGAGAGCCATGCCATACTTAATGATCCGGAATTTTATGGTATTTCATGTATCATAACTGAATACAAGGATGGCTTATTCATGCAATGGAAATATAATGTAGCATTATATTCGGCTGCTTTTGTTGATAAACTTATTAAAAAACATCTGTTGCAGTTAGATAAGATTATTCTTAATCCAAATATAACCATAAATAATCTTTAATTAACCTATCCGCATATCTAAGATGTTAATTCCTAAAATAATTCATCAAACCTGGAAAGATAATGAAATCCCCGCCCATTTTCAACCATTCGTAGACTCATGGAAGAATCATCATCCTGATTGGGAATACCATCTTTGGACTGATGAAATGAATGAGGCATTTATTAGGGAAAATTATCCCGATTTTTTGGATATATATAGGCAGTATCCATCTAATATACAGAAGGTAGATGCTATACGTTATTTCATACTGAACAAAAAAGGAGGGCTGTATGTCGATCTTGATTTTTTTTGCTTCAAGAACATAATGCCTTTACTAGAAGACAGCGATTCGGTTTTTGGACTTGAACATGAAGAGCATGTGGTTCCACACCAAAAAGATTTTATTATCAGCAATGCACTAATGGCTAGCGCACCTCAGTCAGAATTTATAGGGGAGGTATGTAAGGAACTTTATCGGCAACCGCTCAGATATGAAGATAAGAACGATATGGTATTAGAAACAACCGGGCCATTTATGTTAACCAGAATATACATGGCACAGAGCTATTCTCGCAAGCAGGTGAAAATCGTACATTCCTCAGACCTTTACCCTTTAACTAAAACAGAACTGGATGGAATGGAGGGACTTAAAACCACCGATCAACGTATTAATCAGAAATTATCAGCGGCTTATGCTATTCACTGCTATTGGGGTAGCTGGTGGAAATAATATCATAATCCCACACCATTATTAAAATCAACTTATTATGGATAGTAATCTTTTGCCATTGGTATCATGTATATGCGTGACTTATCAAAAACCATTGTTATTAAAAAGGGCCATTAATTGCTTTCTGGCACAGACATATCCGAATAAACAGCTCATCATTCTTTATGAGGATCATGATTCGGCTACCTATGAATTTATAAAAACAGAAAATCTTCCCGCAAGTATAAAAGTGGTAAAAGTACCTGGCTCACCAAAAGAAACGCTAGGCACATTGCGTAATACAGCCATCGACGAGGCTGACGGTTTGTATGTTTGCCAGTGGGACGACGACGATTGGTATCATAATGGGCGGTTGCTCACTCAATATGAAGCTATAATTGCGGCCAAAGTTTCGGGTGCTATCTTAACTCAATGGCTTGTTTTTGATGGTAAAAGTGGGCGGGCCTTTAAGTCAAATGTGAGGAATTGGGAGGGTAGTATCATGTGTAAAAAAGACCTGATTCTTGAAAAAGGATATGACAATGTTGCCAGGGGAGAAGATACGAGTTTGATTGATTATCTGGTAGAAAAAAATTGTCTGACTTTTATGAATGATATGGCAGGTCTTTATATCTATGTTTATCATGGCAGTAATACGTGGGCATATAATCATTTTAATGAGATTTTTGACCAGAGTGAGGAACTGTTTTTGCATTCCGAATGCATAAGTGAAATCCTTAAGGGAATAATTCCTATTTCTGAGGCTTCCCTTCTCTTGTCCAACTACCTGATAGTGAAAAGTGATAATGTCACTTATACTTTATTGGATTAATATGGAAATAATTCCCAAAAGTATTCACCTTATTAATAAAACAAATGAGGTCCACGAAAAGTATCAAGAATATTTAGCCAGCATTAGAAGGCTTCATCCGCATTGGAATATCAAGATATATGATGATATAGAGGCCAGAGGTATTGTAGCACTTGAAATGCCGGAAATTCTCAAAACATATGATAGTTATGAATGGGATATTCAAAGAGCTGATCTTTTTCGATTAATAGTAGTTTATCTATATGGGGGGTTTTACATGGATCTCGATATGCTATGTCTTCGCAATATGGATGATTTATGTCATAATCGGTTGGTATTAGGAGAAGAAAAAACAATGACAAGCGACGAATGTCGCGCATTTGGGTTAAAACATGAACTTCGAATTGCCAACTATATGTTTGGTGCAATCCCGCGTCACACTTTCCTTATTAGTGTAATTAATACTATAGCTGAGGCAAACCACATAAAAATAACGAAAGAGGATGATATATTGGAGAGTACTGGACCTGGCTTGCTAACAAGGGTATATCATCAGCAAAAGAAAAAATATGATGATATCACATTGTTGTTCAATAAAGGCCAAAAATGCATGAAATGGTGTGATACGTTTTCATGCCATTTCGGTGACTACGCCGCTCATTTTCATCATGGAAACTGGCGTTGGGAAAATAAGTAATTTGTGTCCCAGAGTTTCTTGCCTTAAGTAGTATTTATTTAAGTAAAATATCCATTCTATGTTTATTTATAAATACATACCTGCATACTTGGGTATTGTTTTATGATTAATGCAAATCAAAAACATTTCTAACCATTAAATTCTAATTCGAAACAGTATGATCTTATTGATTATTCTTAATTGCATTTATGTAATAAAAGTTTTGCTCTATTTCTGTTTACCTAAAAAGCAAAAGGTAGTTGCCGACGCTGACCGGGTTATAATAGATGATATGAATCCGATCGGGGTTGATATTATTGTGCCCATGTTTAATGAAGAAAAAGTTATTTTAGATACCATTGAGGCATTGAACAAAATAAAATATTCGAACTATACTATTATCCTAATTGATGATGGTTCTACGGATGGAACGTTAGCTTTAATCCGTCAGCACTACGGAAATTATCCTAATATCAAAATTCTGAGTCAGCCGAACAAAGGAAAAGCGGCCGCGCTAAACCGAGCTATCGAAAATTCTTATAATGATATTATTGTTTGTATTGATGCGGACACGCTCATAGAATCGGATTTAATAGAAAAATTGCTTCCTTATTTTGAGGATTCACAAGTTGCTGCGGTAGCTGGAAACATCAAAGTATGCAACAGAAATAATCTGATTACCAATGTGCAGGCAGTAGAGTACACAACCTTATATAATTACGATAGAAAACTTTTTGAATCTGTCGATGGTATCTTAATTATCCCAGGTGCACTTGGCGCCTTTAAGAGAGAAATTGTATTGTCGTTAGGTGGATACAGAAGTGATACTTTAGCTGAAGATACGGAATTGACTTTACGGATATTATGCAATAATTATAAAATTCGTAACGCAACAGATCTGGTTGGCTATACCGAAACACCAGCAAGTCTAAAAATGTTTTTGAAACAGCGTATACGGTGGAAAGTCGGTACTTTTCAGGTACTAAAGAATTATCCGTTTTCACACCAAAATAAGGTATTATCATATATTATTATCCCTTATGCCTGGATATTTGGAATGATTCTTCCAATAGTTACGCCTCTTATTGATATTATGTTTTTTTATCAGGTATTTTTTAAACGCGATTTTTCGACGGTAAATCTTTACCTGTCATTTATACTAATCGATTCTGTTATCTGCTCTGTTATTATTCTTTTGATGAAAGAAAATCCATTTCAGATCCTTTTTATAGTTTTTCAAAGATTTATTTTAAGACAGTTGTCTTTATTTACCTATGTTGCAATAATAATTAAAGCCATTACCGGAAAACTCTTTAAATGGGATAAAATAACCCGCTATGGAAATTCCAAAGCGGCTACAATCAGGGCGTTAGCTGAAATGCAAGAGAAATAGAATCCATTAAATACTACCTTAATGCAAATTCATTTTAAAATATCAACCTGCGCTATTTGGATTAAAGGCTTCTGTGTTTCAAAGGTTTCTGAATGTCGGAGAAAATTTTAAGACCATATCCTTTTTTGATTAACTGAATAATGAGGTATTTTCCAGTTCTACCACTGCCACCGAAGACGGCTATCTTTATATTCTGATTCATTTTTTCTTATAAAATTGTTAATATTTATTTAAAGACTTCAACATTTTGCTTAAACCTGTTTACAGAATCGATGTTTGATTCTTTAACAAAGTCAATATTTTACAAGACAATTTTAATAAGACAAACATATATAAACTTTTATGTTCGTCCTATAATAATCGAGGTCTTAATTACTTGCTAGTGGCGTAAATTATTATTCCCTGTTTTTTAAGAGATGTAATAGTTATTATTGTAAGAGGGTTTCGTCCTAAAATAGGTTTACAATTGTGTAAACCTATTTCAGGACGAGACAAACAAAAAAAGCTCATCTTTCGATGAGCTTCCAATTAGTAGAGTTAAACCGCTAGAAATCGAACTTGTATGAAGATTTTGAAGCGATAGTAAATTTTGAAAAATTATTGAAGAACAAGATATTGATGATTGCTACAACACCAGTGTTTTTATCTGTTATACGCCTTTAAGCCATTTTCCAGAAATTTTTTATAGTGGGCTATTTCGTAATCTGCACCTTGAGGCTGAATTAAAATCTCTTCTGATCTTGGGTTAAGCAGCACATAAAATGGCTGTGAATTGGACTTGAACTTTCTTGCCTGAAGGTCGCTCCATTTTTTGCCAATCGTATTCAGTTTCCTGCCTTCCGGGGTAACGACTATATCTGCTGGATCTACTTCTGATTTATCATCTACATACAGCTGGATCAGTACATAATCATTGCTAAGCATATTATAAATATCTTTGTCCGGCCAAACGTTAGCCTCCATTTTTCGGCAGTTTACGCAGGCATGTCCGGTAAAATCTATCAGCAAGGGCTTGTTCAGTTTTTTTGCAGCAGCTAGTCCTTCCTTGTAATCGAAATATGCATTCAGCTTTAACGGGGCGTGGAATTTATCAGCATATTTATGAGGGCCATCATTTGTTGCCGGCTGTTTTCCTGCCAATAATCCTATGGTGTAAAGGTCGAAGTCCTGGGTTTCCTGAGGCGGCAGGAATGCTGAAACGCTTCGTAGTGGTGCACCCCACATTCCCGGGATGAGGTAAACCGTGAAAGCCAATACTACAATTGACAGGAAAAGCCTGGGTACGGAGATAAATGCCAGCGGGCTGTCATGCGAAAATCTTAGTTTACCGAGCAGATAAATCCCCATCATCCCAAAAATTACAATCCATAAACCCAAAAATATTTCCCTGTCAAACCATTCCCAATGGTACGCTAAATCTACATTGCTCAGGAATTTAAGTGCAAAGGCCAGCTCCAGAAAGCCCAGAACCACCTTCACACTATTTAACCACCCGCCAGATTTAGGTAATTTGTTCATGGCAGAAGGGAATAATGCAAATAAGGCAAAGGGAATAGCAAGTGCTAACGAAAAACCAAACATCCCAATTGCGGGGCCTAAGAGAGCACCCGTAGTAGCTGCCTGGACCAATAAAGTGCCAATGATGGGGCCGGTACAGGAAAAAGATACCAGTGCCAGAGTTCCAGCCATGAAAAACAGACCTGCCATCCCACCTTTATCAGAATTGGCATCCATTTTATTTACCCAGTTAGAAGGCAGGGTAATTTCGAAAGCCCCAAAAAAGGAAGCTGCAAAAATAACCAGCAAAAGGAAAAAAAAGAAGTTAAATATGCCATTCGTTGATAAGCTGTTCAATGCATCGGCACCAAAAATCACAGTGACCAGCAATCCAAGCACCACATAAATAAGTATAATGAAAATTCCATAAAGTGCTGCCCGTCTGAAAGCCCTGCCTTTTTCGGAGCCTTTTGTAAAAAAACTAACTGTTAGAGGAAGCATAGGAAAGATGCATGGCATTAGCAAAGCTGCCATACCACCCAGAAAGCCGGCGATAAAAATCCCCAATAATGTTTTATTTTCCTGCTTTGGCACAGAAACAGGTTTGTTAATATCTGTATTTTCGGCTGCTTTTATAGTGTTCGGGGCAGTTTTGAATGAGCTGCTGTCAGTTTCTTGCCTGATCTCCGTAAAATTGAGATCATCAGTATCAGTGTGTTCCTGTGCATTGCCACTTAAGGACATTGCACAAAACAACAGAAAACCAAAGCATATTTTTTTGATGTATATCATATGCGTTATAATGACTAGTTCACTAAAATACTGAAGTCTATCTGCTCCGGTGGCAAGCATTGTTTATCATTGCACACCATAAATTCTATACTGCCCTTCACGGTTGCACTTTTACCTTTCAGTTTTAACTTTTGCTGAAATATGGCCGACTTTTCAAAATAACTTACGTTCATTTTAAAGGTAGATTCGTATTTAGAAACCGCTTTTGGTTCGGCTGTGCTTCCAATCAGCACATAAGCCACCGATGAGGGAAAAGTAAAGGTTGTTTTAACCGGCCCGCCTTCCTTAACAAACTGCGAATAGAGGTGCCAGCCCTGATCTATGTTGGCTTTGATGAATACAGTAGCCGTATTTGGCCCTGTTTTTTTTGCTGCATAACTCCATGTTACCGGTTTCAGGATCTGGCTATATGCACTGACCTTAATCAGGCATAGAACGGAGAGTAAAAAAATGATTTTTTTCATGTTTGGTTGGTTTGTGTTAGTGATGTTTATTATAGCCTGCTAAAGGCCTTGTAATCGATAAAATCTATTTCTGGTGTCAGGTATCCTTCTTTAACCGGTTCCACTTTCATTAAGTCAGTGCTTAAATATTTTTTGTTGCTGTCAGAGAAAATAGTTACCACACAGTTTTCTATCCCCATTTTCTGTTGTTGTTTTATGGCGCCGATAACATTAGCCCCAGATGATATGCCTACTGCCAGACCTAATTTTTCGGCTAATTTCTGTGCCATTAGAATCGCATCGCCGTCATTTACCTGTACAACTTCATCCAGTTCGCCAAGTTTAACAATGTCAGGGATGAATTCATCTGAGATCCCTTGGATCCTGTGGCTGCCCACTTTGTAGCCTGTCGTTAATGTTGGTGATTCTGCCGGCTCCAGGGGATGTACCTTGATGTCTGGATTTTGTTGTTTCAGGAAATTACCTACTCCCATTATAGTCCCACCAGTACCTACTCCAGCTACAAAAGCCTGAGGGGTAATATTTTTTAAACGCAGCTGTTCCCAGATTTCTTTTCCTGTGGTAAGCTCATGTGCTTCCGGGTTAGCGGTATTCTCAAACTGTTGGGGTAAAAAAATGTTTGGATGATTTGTCGCCATTAATTCTGCAAGCTTGATACTGCCTATAAAGCCACCTTCTTCCTTGCTGACAAGAATAATTTGCGCGCCTAAACTTTTGATGATATCCATCCGCTCCCTGCTCAACCAATCTGGCATTATGATCGTAACAGGATGACCCAGTGCCTTACCAATAGCAGCAAATGCAATTCCGGTATTCCCGCTGGTAGCTTCCACAATTCTGTCACCAACGTTTATCCTGGCCTGGGCGTACGCTTTCTTTAAGGTATATAAGGCCATTCTGTCTTTAATGCTTCCGGTTAAGTTATAGTGTTCACATTTGACGTAAATTTTGCTCTTATTGCCTTTGTAGGAATAAGTTAGTTCGAGCATTGGCGTATTGCCAACCAGAAGCGATAAATGCTCAAATTTCCCCTCTATATCAGCCAGCAGCGTTTTTCCTGTTAATGTTTTCATGCCCTGTTTTAAATTCAGATTTAATGTGAATTACTATGACTTAATTTCGGTAAAATTCTATATTATAATTTTTCAAATCAATCAAGTTAGTTTTTACCGTAAAATTTTAGCTTTTTTTAAATATTTATAATGATTAATTCAGTAAGACAGTGTTTTTTAAAAGCATACTGTATTTTTTTACGATTTAGTCAATAATAATATGATGCGACGGGATTACACCAGATTGATATAGAAATTTTAAAATGCTTACAGCATGATGCTTCATTAATCAATAGCGAAATTTCTTTTAAGCGCCATAAATTTATAGCAACAATAGGTGAGCGTATTCGAAGATTGTAAGAAAAAGGCTATCTTAAAAGAATTGTGGCATACTGAATAGAAAGAAGATCAACAGAAATCTAACCGCTCTTTCGATGTATTATTAACGGAACACACAGCAAACCTTGATGGAGTTTGAAACGGAAGTGTCTAAATTTTAAAGAAGTCATGGAATGTTGCAGATGACACAAAACAGGATGTATCACTTCCAAATGATAAATCCTGTTTTTTTTAGCTAAAAATCAATAGCTGTCAATATTTTTTTTAAGTTACGCATTGTAAGATAGCCTGTAAAAACTTTCTGAATAATGCGGGAAACACACTCTTCATTCATTTTCCAGGAGTCAAATTATTTTGCGATTGATATGATGTGTTAGGTATTAACCGAATAATACAATACATGTTCTGACAACCGTGGTCCGTTCACTTTCATATGCAAATACAAATAATTATAATGGATGATTGTCGAGAAACAGAATTAAGTCTAATACCCAAAAATTTGTTCCAGCGTTAATGTAGTCACCTTACCAAATTGCTGCATATCTTCCGTTTTTACATTTTTCGCTGAAGCAATAATACAGTACTTATAAGGCTTTTCAGCTACATGGTCTTTATGAAAAGCTTTGATATCTGCAAAATTCAGCTGCTTAACGCCTTCATATAAGTCGATCCTGGAATCGTGATCCAAACCCCGCTTTTGATCAGCAAAATAGGCAGATATAATGCGTTCACCGGTAATCCTGTTGGTTTCCAGTCCGTTCAATGCATTGCTTTTAGAAACTTCGAAAGATTTGTTTACCTCAGGCAGATTGGCGAGCAACTCGTTCATACTTTTTACAGCCTCGTTCATCTTATCTGCCTGGCTTCCCACATAGGCAGTCATTACATTTAACCTGTCTTTTTGGTTGGCGGAAAGGTAAAATGCCTCGGTAGAATAGGCCAGACCTTTAGATTCCCGGATGGACTGGAAGACGACGGATCCCATTCCATCACCAAAGTAACTATTAAATAAGGCAATCTTCGGTGCCAATTTCGGCTCGTAGGTTTCAGTGTTACGCACCCAGGAGACTTCAGCTTGCACCATATCGTAGTCAAAAAAGTAAACTTCATTCGAATCAGTCGGAACAGGGATATATTCTTTGGCTGCAGGTTTGGGAATAAATGCTTTTGGCAAATGATGAAGTTTGCTGATACCTGACGTAAACTCAGCCATTGTTTCCGGACCATAATAGGCAATAATGTGCTTATACTTAGTTAAATTGTGGAGCAGTGAAAGCAATTGCGCTGAAGTAATTTCTTTCACATCATTGTTGCTTATGTTATTATTGAACGGATTTTTAGCCCCATAAAGGGCATAGCTTTCCAGCCCGACCTTAATATAATCTTTGTCAGTTTTGCTGTTTTCTCTATCTTGTAGTATTGCATTTTTCAAGTCTGCCAATGCCCCCTCGTTGGCCTTACAGCCGGCAAAAATTTGCTCGACCAAACTTACCGCCTGGGCAAAGTTCTCCTGCAGGCCACTGATGGTAATGGAAGTGGTTTCAGCACCTACACTGAAGTTGTAGTTACAGGCAATATTGTAAAATTGCTTTTTGATCTCTTCTGCACTGTACTCTTCTGTGTTTAGGAATGGCAGGTATTGCGCGGCATAAGTTAATAATGGTAAGTTCCAGCTACCTACGTCAAACCTGTAGGTTACACTAAAGATACCATTGTTTTTATTTTGCACAGTTACCACATCAGCAATCCCTTCTTTGCCAAAATTAAGATCCTTTTTATAATCCAGAAATTCAGGCAGGATGGGCTTAACAGGCATGGCAAAAAGTGCCTTCGCAAATTCAGAAGTCGCCAGTGCATTGGTATTTATCGGGGTGATGATTGGCTTTTCTACTTTTGTAATGGCTTTATCTGCGCCCTGATGCTTATAGGTAACTACGTAATTATCCTTAAAAAATTGATTTGCAAAATCTGTAACCTGCTTTTTTGTAATTCTGCTCATGGCATCCGGAGCGTTTAATGTTTTATCCCAGTTTATGCCACGATTTAAGATGAACTCACGTACAATTGCATTCACCCGGGATCGGTTTTCGCCAGATTCTTTTAACAGGTTCAATTTTTGATTGGCTACCGTGGCTTTGATTAAGCTTTCATCAAAATGGCCTTTTTTAAGCAGATTAATTTGCTCTAACAATAACTGACGGGCCTGGTCTAACGTTTGTCCTTGTTTAGGCTGCGCAAATAATTGGAAAACCCCATAGTCTTTCATTTGCTGATAAGCACCACCAGCGTATTGAACTTTTTGCTGCTGATTAAGATTGATGTCACCCAGTCCAGCCTTTTCGTTAAAAAGAATACTTGAAATCAAAGACAGCATTCTACTTTCCATTGTAGACTGTGCGCCACCGCGATAGGAGATCCTTACTCTGGGCGAACTTGGACCATATACATCAATCTTTTCAATTTTCGTTCTTGTTTTCTCGGGTGCGGGATTGTAAAAATCTAACGGTTCAGGCTTCATATAGGCGAATGATCGGTCGATCTTTTTAATCAGTTCATCCGGGTCGAAATCACCTGCAAAAACCAATAGCATATTGTTTGGAACATAATACCTGTTATAGTATTTCCTGATCTCTACCAAGGATGGGTTTTTCAAATGTGCTATGGTGCCTATAGTCGTTTGCTGTCCATAATTATGCGTGGGAAACAGTTTCGCGAAGGATTGCTCATCTACTTTCCGGTCATCATCGTCTAAACCCCGGTTTTTCTCTTCATATACGGCTTCCAGCTCCGTATGAAAAAGGCGGAATACCGGATTGCGGAAACGCTCCGCCTGCAAAGCCAGGAACTGATCGATGGCATTGGAAGGAAAGTCCTCTTTATACACGGTTTCTTCATACCAGGTATATGCGTTGGAAGACTTTCCACCTATGGATTTCATCACCTTATCGTACTCGCCGGCAATAGCGTAGTTTGAGGCCTCACCAGAGACCCTGTCAATTTCTGCATAGATTTCCTTTCGTTTTACCGGATCTGTTGTTTCATGATATTCCTCATATAAAGCTTCTATCTTATTCAGCAAAGGTTTTTCTCTGGCATAATTCAGGGTACCATATTTGTCTGTACCTTTAAAGAGCATGTGTTCCAGGTAATGCGCAAGGCCGGTGGCGTTTTTTGGATCTGTATTACTTCCGGCCCTCACAGCCAGCCTGAATTCAATGACTGGTGCTTTGGTATTTTGTGAAAGCACCACGGTGAGGCCATTCTTTAAGGTATAAAAGCGTGATTTGGTTGGATCATTGGTGACATACTTATACGAATAGCCACCGGAGGTTGCCGTTTTCCACTGATAAGTGTTTTGGGCCATTAAGCTTAAACATGTAGTTTGCAGGCCCGCCAGCAATAGTAATTTGAATTTCATGGGCATGATTATTAATAGCCAAAAATCTGTTTGAGGCTTAGTTTCGTTACCGGGCCGGTTTTTTGCATCTCTTCCATTTTTACATCTTTTTCCGAGGCAATTATACAGTAGTAATAAGGTTTGTTTGCCACCTTTTGCTCATGGAATGCCTTGATAGCTGAGAAGTTTAAAGCTTTTAGCCCCTCGTATTGGTCGATCCTCGAATCATAGTCGATACCCAATTGCTTATCCTTAAAGTATGTCCTGATGATCTCCTCTTTATTAATCCGTTCAGTTGCTATTTCATTTAACGCATTGGCCTTAGCAAGTTCAAAAGCGTGATCTTCTTTCGGTAAATTGTTCAGCAAATCGTTCATGCTATTGATGGCATAACCCATTTTATCGGCCTGACAGGTGAGGTAGGCAAACATAGAATATTCTTTAGCCTTTTTCTTAGGCGATGAATATAAGGCGCCGGTAGAATAAGCCAAAGCTTTTGAGCCCCTGATGGTTTGAAACACTACTGAACTCATACCCTGACCGAAATAACTGTTAAATAAATTAATCTTTGCGGCTTGAGCGGGATCATAAGGCCCGCCATTATTGCGCACCCAACATACCTCTGCCTGTACCATGTCGTATGGCGCAAAATAAACCTGATTTTTAGCTGCTATGGTATACGTAAATTTTTTAACCGGTGGATCTGCTACGAACTGATCGGGCAAATGATGAAGCTTTCCAATATCATCTGTAAAATCGGCCAGCGGCTTTGGCCCGTAATAGGTGATGGCATGCCTGTATTTACTAAAGTGATGCAACATCGAGAGCAGTTCTGCTGATGAAATATTTTGTATCTCCTCATTGCTCAATTTATCGTTAAATGGATTGTTTGGCCCATATTGTGCATAGATGCTGATACCCCTTAAGATATCATCTTTGCTTAATTTGCTGTTTTCCCGTTCTTTGATGATCCCATTTTTAAGTTCGGCCAAGGCCTGCTCATTGGCTTTACAATTTGCAAAAATATATTCTACCAGATTTACGGCTTTGTCAAAGTTCTCCTGTAAACCGCTAATGGAAATGGAAGCCGTTTCGTTTTCAACAGAGAAATTATAATCGCATGCAATTTGATAAAGCTGTCGCTTAATCTCTTCTGAAGTATATTTGTCCGTACTTAAAAAATCCAGGTATTGCGCAGCATATGGCAATAGCTTCAGGTTCCAGCTGCCTACATCAAATTTATAAGACAAGCTAAACAGGCCATTCTCTGTATTTTGAACGGTCACCACATCAGCTATTCCTACCTTAGACAAATTCAAATCTTTTTTATAATCTAAAAATCTGGGCGCGATTGGTTTTAGCGGCATTGCATAAATTTTCCTGGCAAATGCTGATATTGCCGACGGATTCGTATTGATTGGCGTAATTTCAGGCTTCTCGACTTTGATGGTTTCTTTATCTTCACCCTGGCATTTATAGGCGACTACATAATTGTCTTTGAAGAATTTGTTGGCAAATTCTACGATTTCCTTTTTGGTAATCCTGCCCATCGCCTCCGGCATGCTTAAGGTTTCATCCCAGTTTTCGCAACGGTTTAACACGAACTCTTTAACAATTGCATTTACACGCATGCCGTTATCGTCAAATTCATAAAGTGAATTCAGCTTGTTATTGGCAACAATTGCCTGGATCAGACTTTCATCGAAATTACCTTGTTTAAGTTGTGCAATCTGCTCCAGCAATAGCTTTTGGGCCTCTTCCAAGCTTTGACCTTGTTTAGGGCTTGCATACAAACTGAACACGCCATAATCTTTCATCTGATAATAATTTGCACCCGAACTTTGCACCTTTTGCTGCTGGTTCAAATTTACGTCCGTAAGACCAGCTTTGTCGTTTGACATAATACTGGAAATGAGTTTAAGCAACATGCTTTCCCTTGTATTTTGAGCATAGCCCCTGTAAGATATCTTAACATTTTCCTTATTCGGACCATAAACAACGATCTGTTGAACTTTAGTCAATGGCTTTTCAGGCGCAGGATGGTATAACTGCAGTGATTTTGCCTTCATATAGGAAAAAGCACGATCAACTTTTCTGATCATTTCGTCCGGATTGAAATCGCCGGCAAAGGCAAGGACCATGTTATTCGGGACATAATATTGATTATAATATGCCCTGATGTCGACGAGTGATGGGTTTTTCAAATGCGCTATGGTGCCGATTACGGTTTGCTGTCCATAATTATGGGTAGGAAACAATGCGGCTAAAACTTTTTCATCCATCTTAGAATTGTCATCGTCTAAATGGCTGTTCTTTTCTTCATATACGGCCTCGAGCTCGGTATGAAAAAGACGGAATACCGGGCTTCGGAACCGTTCTGCCTGTAAAGCCAGGAATTGATCAACGGCATTAGACGGAAAGTCTTCGTTATAATCTGTTCCTTCATAGAGCGTATGGGCATTAGTGGTTTTGCCACCGATTGATTTCATCATCCGGTCGTATTCATTGGCAATTGCGTAGTTGGAGGCCTCATTTGAGATCTTGTCAATTTTCGCATACATCGCCTTCCGTTTTACCGGGTCAACGGTTCGCCTGTACTGTTCAAATAACTTCTCTATTTCATCCAGAAGCGGTTTTTCTTTGGCATAATTAAGGGTACCGAATTTATCGGTACCCTTAAAAAGTAAATGTTCAAGATAATGTGCTAAACCAGTCGTATTTTTGGGGTCGGTATTGCTCCCCGCCCTCACGGCCAACCTGAATTCAATAACCGGATTCTGTGTATTTTGTGACAAGACCACAGTGAGTCCATTCTTTAGGGTGTAAAAGCGGGATTTCGTGGGGTCATCAGTTACATATTTGTAGGTATAACTACCGGAAGCAGCAGTTTTCCATTGATGGTTTGGTTGTGCCACTAAAGCTGTTTGCGTAAACAGCAGCGTAACGAAGACCACTAATTGACATTTCTTAAGCATCAGTTTTCTTTAATTAAAGATTTTATCCAGTTCCATTTGTAGTTCTTCACCTCTAAGGTTTTTAGCCACAATCTTTCCATTCGGATCTAAAAGCAGGTTTTGGGGAACTGAGGTTACCCCATACAACCTGGCTACCGAATTTTTCCAGCCTTTTAAATCACTCAACTGGATCCAGGGTAAGCCATCTGCTTCAATTGCTTTTAACCAGGGCTCTTTTTTATCATCCAGGGAAATGGAAATAATTTCAAAATTCTTGTCTTTAAATTTCTGGTAAGCCTTTAACACTGTTGGATTTTCTTCCCGGCAAGGTGCACACCAGCTGGCCCAAAAATCGACCAGAACATACTTCCCTCTTAAAGAAGATAGGGTTACGGGCTTTCCTTCAGTATTGTTCTGGGTAAAATCCAACGCCTGCTGCCCAATGCCGGTTTTTTCGGCCATGGCCAATTTAACCTGTAAATTCTTGCCAATGGCCGTGTTTTTCATTCTGGGGCTCAAACGTTTCAAATCACGCTTTAGCTTTTCCAGTTCAACCGCGCCGTCATTCCTTTCATTAATCAAATCAAGACTTACATAAGAGTCTGGATGCTGCTGGATAAACGCATTTTGTACCTTACCAATTTCGCTATACAAGCGCTGTAGTTGCGGCGCAAATTCATTCGGCGCATCTTTACCCGTGCTATCCTCCTTGCTGTTTCTGAAACTGCGCATCACCTGTTCATTCAAGACCATCTGCTTTGCCTCCAGCGATTTTAACTGAGATTTTAAAAGCAGGTAATCCGATTGTGCGGGTCCGCCTTTAATGGTGGCGTTACTGATTTGATTGCCTACAATGCTGATATTGGTGTTTTCTAAAAAGAATGTCTGATAATTTCTGGAATAGAAATCATCGTTATTTGCCGTTTCTTTGTTTTCTTCGGTCGGTTTTAAATTGAGGTATGCTTTTACAACAGCATTCACTTTGCCTTTAAATGAGAAAGAACCGTTTTTGACTACAGCAGAATCTTTCACTTCCTGTTTTTCAGTCCGATATTCCAGCATCACTTTCTGACCATCATACTTAGCTGGAATTTTTCCTTTAATGGAAAAGCCGGTTTGCGCGTTTACAGAAAAAGCGGCCAGGCCAATTACTGCAGTAACTAGTATTTTTAACATGTTTTTTGAATTATTTAGAAAAAATTATGGTTTACATTTATGGGTTGTTTTCCATACCCGGATTCTCATTAATTACCTTTTGAGGAAAACGGAGTGTAAAACGATTTGGCTTTAAGGTAAATGTCTTACTGACCGTACCTGTTGCCGAATATAATGTGTGGGTATAGGCATTGGAACTAAAGAGTGGATCTACTGAAAGCCTTCTCATGTCGAACCATCGGTAACCCATGGCTGAAAATTCTCTGATGCGCTCATCAAGGATATATTTCAACAAGGGCAGCTGCTGATTGGCAACGGAAGTCGGTACCTCGTAGCTATCTGACGGCAACCTTCTGATACGCAGGTATTCCAAATCCGTTTTCGCGCCAGATAAATCGTTGGTACGTGCCTTACATTCTGCACTCAGGAGATACAAATCCGGAATAACCACCCCAAATTGAATGGTGCCAGGACTGGTCCTTCTGAGAAAACCCTGAGGGTATTCAGGACCGAAGACGGCATTTGACGAATAAAAATTCAGCCTTAAATCTGACGGTTGATACAAATCAACCGTCTTTTTATCGAGTACAAGTGCATTTCCAAAAGGTCCGTCGTTATAACACTGTTTTCCATATATATTTTCCTGAATTCCATCCAGGTTTGGATATGGAACGCCAAAATCGTCAATTGGCGTAAATTGTCCGCCTGGCGCAAAGCTTACATTATAATCATAAAGCCCTACCGGGATGGATGCATTGGCCAAGCCTTGTATCGATGCATTTAAATGGGGTAGCGCATCTGAAAACTTGCCCATATACACATATACCTTACCTAAAATTCCTTCAGCCGCAGGTCTCGACATCCGGATGCGGGAGCTTACTTTCTGAGGCAGGTTAGGAATAGCACTAACCAGGTCGTTTATAATAAAATCATACACATCTTTTACGCTTGCCCTTGTAAATTTTGTTTGCGTGACATCGGGTGCGGTTACAATCGGGAAACCCGGATCACTGGCAGATGTCGTGGCATTATAGGGCTTACCGAAATAATTAATCAATAGAAAATAGGTCCATGCCCTGCCTGCCATTGCTTCAGCCTTGATGGACGATTTTTGTAGTTCGGTTCCATCTGTGGCATTGGGCAATTCGGTAATAATTTTGTTGTAGGTATAAATATTTTTCAATGGGGCAGAAAGTTCGCCGGCATCTTCATTAGGTTCATAAACTACATCGTCCCAGCGGAACAAGCGCTGTGTCCTTAAAGTCTTTCCGCTGTAATAAGGTTCAATTGCAGCCATTTCATCGCCCAAAGTGATCTGCGCATTTGAGGAGATTTGATTAATCAGGTCCAGGTTATTGAGCAGCAAATTATAGTCTGATACGGTTTGCGCAATTAGCTTGCCTTTCGGAGTCACTTCCAGAAAAGACTTTTTACAGGAGAAAAAAACGGTTGAAAGCAAGGCAAGCACAACCGCAGTTTTTATATTTTTAAATATCTGTTTCATGTTTATTAGAATTTTACGTTCAAACCAAATGATACGGAGCCCTGGTTAATCCGCAGATTCCTGAAGGCTAAACTGGCTTCCTGGAATTCCGGATCAATACCGTCATTATTTGCTTTCCATAACATTATGTTGGAAACCTGGGCACGCAAAGTAACCTGATCGGCTTTCAGCTTTTTAATCCATAAGGAAGGCAGGCTGTAAGAAAGCGTAATGTCACGCATTTTAATATAAGATGCACTCACCACGTTAATGTCTGCACGGCTGTAATAAGTAACGTCTCTCCGACTTTGAGCATCAGATGATCTTGCCAACTTTAAATCCTGTCTGTTTAAAAGTGCAGAGTCTAGCAATCTTTGATAAGAAATTTTAGTGATATTAACACTGTCTATCAAGCCAAAAGAAATATTGGGTTTGATTATTTCCTGTTTATCTGCCCTGATCAGCTGTCTGAGCTCTCCCTGTAGTGCATTCGCCTGACTCATGAGATTTACGTGTTCTGCCTGAAGGGCGTACATCAAAGACTGGATTCTTAAAAGTTCCTTTTGGGAGACATTTCCTTTTTGGTAAAGTATTTTAAAAGCCGTATGCGTTTTTTCAAGGGCTTTGATTTCTTTTTTATACAGCGCAATGGATTCTTCCAGGGAATACAAGCTGAAAAAATCTATCCTTAAGCTATATTTTAAGGTCCTTAATAAATCAAAAAAGTCATTTTTAGCATTTTCTAAATTTATTTTTGAAAGCTGTATAGCCTTATTTCTTTTTCCTGCAGTAAGGAGTAGCTGTGAAAAGCTATAGGTTTGTTGGCTGAACGCATTCGTATCCGGGCTTTTAGAATATAATCCGTTGCTAAAAGATAAAACAGGATTTGGGAATAATTTTGCTGTGATGGTTTCTGCGTTTACTTTGTCAATATTGTATTGCTGGGCAATCAACCTGAGGTTATTGTTTATAAATCGGGTCTCCAGTTGGGAAAGGGATAAAACTAGAGTGTCCCTGCCCTGAGCATTTGCCTGAAAGCATGAAAATGAGATTCCACAAAATATTATAAATGTTTTAAGCTTGAATAGGTGACGTACTGACATTGTTGCGTGTTCAATTGATTTGTTGGGTTTAAGTATCAGACACCTGCTATACACTTAAGTCCTAATCAAAGTCGAACTTAAACTTGATTAAAAACCAATGTTAATCCCTAACATCTCTGTTGCTTACCGCCTTTCGGTTATGGTTACGCTATCAGGGGTATGCAGGATGGAACGGTTTTATGCAAACCTTCAGTTGTAATTTAACCGCCAGGTTTGAAATTCCTGATCAATTTCTATCCCTGCATCGCAGATTTACCAGTTTATAGCAATCCAATAGGACTTTCAAAAAGGTTAGTGGTCATCATCGTGAATTCCGTCATGTGAATAGTGATGCTATATGATTTTAATACCCCATATTAATGATCCACTTTATTAATCCTGCTGTTTTAATGAGAGAAATAGCTGTGGCGAATAAAATATTATATTCAGTCAAATGCCGGCTGGTGATCTCTAAACTGGCTATTTTTCTTGGCTGTTTTGGGTTCGTCAGTTCTTATGGTCAAACATCCTTAACTCCTGATTCGGTTTACAGCAAAACTCCGGTTTTAGATAAACATCAGTTTTCTGATGAGCAAATAATTAGCGCACCTCATTGGACCTGGAAACAAGCTTCAGATCCTGATTGCTGCCAGAAGACGGGAATGACAGTGCTCTTAAAGAAAAGTATTGTTCCAACAGCCCTTTTTATGGGAAGTGTGGCAAGCTGGAATTCGCGGAAGGACTTTCAGCAGCTTCGTAACCAATATACCCCTTCATTCCATAATAGATTTGATGATTATCTTCAATATGGGCCGGCAATAACAGTTTTGTCATTAAAGCTGGCTGGTGTTAAGGGTAAATATACTTTCAAGAGGACAATTACCTCTTATGCGTTTTCAGCAGTAATTATGGCTGCATTGACCAACACATTAAAATACAGCAGTAGAATTAACCGGCCGGACGGTACAGCAAGAAATTCTTTTCCTTCCGGCCATACTGCCAATGCTTTTATGAATGCAACATTCCTCCATCAAGAATACGGAAATCGTTCCATGATGTATAGTATTGGTGGATATACCAGTGCAGCATTGACCGCTACGGGTCGTCAGCTTAACAACCGGCATTGGGTCTCTGATATATTTGCAGGGGCTGCAATAGGCATATTATCTGCTGAAGTTGGAAACTATCTCGCTGGAAGGTTAATGAAACCTGATCAATTACAAATCCCACGGTTATGGTATGCCGATGCAGATAGATTTCCTTCAGGCTTCATGTCCCTGCGGATGGATTATCGGGTGCCATTAATGAAGCAATCTTCAGAACTATTTCTTATTAAACCCGGTAGAACAATTGCGATAGATGGCGGTTGGTATGTAAATCAATTTGCCGGGATTGGAGCAGAATTGATTTTTTTTGCTCATCCTGTAGTTCGTAATGTTGAAGCCAGCCAACCTTTTTCCAGTTACTTTGGTTCGGCGGAAACAGGGGTGTTTACTGGAAAATTTCTGAGAGGCGGTCCAATCTTTAGGCAATATATCAGATCTGACTGGACAGTGGAAAGCAGATTAATGTTAGGTGTTTTATCAGTTCCTTCTGCTGTAGATTTGTCAGATACTCATGCGCGCTATGAAATCAAAAAATCATTCAGTTGGGGCGTTGGAATTGCGCTACAAAAAAAGTTCGATCAACATTTGGGTATCAAAACTTACCTTGCTTATGATAGTGAGACAAAAATTCTGATCAGTTCTCATCCTGACAATCACCTAGGGGCTGATAAACAAAAACCCATAAAGTTTCCATCTCTATCCTTTGGCCTTGGTCTTTCAGCTTTGTTCTAAAGTTTTCAGCTATATCTTAATTTTATCAAAAAAGGTAAATGGTAGATTAAAAAACGCAATTATGTTCGATTGAGCACATACGTGGGCATTTCGGCAAAAAATGGCCGCCCATTCCGGATTTAAACTGTCACCCCATTCCGCTTTAAAGTGACCACCTATTCCCGGGCAAACTGGCCGTTCTGATCTTTCGATCAGCTTTTTTACGACTTGCTTTTGGGGATAATCTCTTGGCTTCTGCATAAAATAATCGCTCCTGGAACATATCAGCAATTCAGGGGGACTACGGTCACTTCGCTATTTTGAGAGATTACAGCATTTTTTAAGCGTTACAGTGCCTTCGGAATGGTTTGGGGTCTTTAAAAAGGTATAAATTGAGGATAAATCGGGCAGGAGACGGATTAAACCGAAAAGTGTTGAGGAAAATGGATTTGGATCCTAAGTATATATTTGTTCAGAGGGAAAGGAACTAGATTCGCATCATCCGGTAACCAAATTGGTGGCCAGTTTGGCCCGGAACAAAGGGGGCACTTTCACTGAAATACACAATCAGGCTAATTTCATTCACAAGGATGCAGATGAAGCTTTAGACTCTGTTATTGAGTTTTAAATTCTAAAACTGTATTCATATAAATTAACAATAGTCTAATATCTATATTTAATAAATTTGTAAGTAATTGAACCACTATTGTCTTAGTTTAGATCCCTTTGGTATCAAAAACCAAAATTTGAGTTTTTGGATTATTGTCGATAAAATAACAATATAAAGATTGGGTTGCATCATCAGCTTTGATCAAACCGATATCAGATTTCACGAGAATTTTTTTAACTGGTATGCCTGTCTTACTAAAGATGTAGATGGTTTTATCGGCGTTCTTTGCAAGTTGAGCTGTTGTCTTGCCTGAATATAACGCATAAATATATTTTTTATCAGCTGTGATAGAAATAAACGCATCCCTTGTTTCTGGGGTATTCACGAATACTTGATCTGATTGTACTTTTTTTACTTTATAGATCGGATCAAAGCCATCAGGGCCATTAGTTTCAAACACTAATTCTTGATTTAAATTATAGCATTCAAGTTTGTCTGAATAAAAATTTCCAACAAAAATATTGTTTGTCCATTTATCAAAAACACAAGAAGAACGGTTTATCATTCCTGTGATATACTTATTTTCAGATTCCTTTTTTTCGATTTTTCCAATGTATTTTTCTATTTCTGGTTTTGGAGATAGTTTTCCAATGATTAATTTTCCCTCGACATTATTAAGGGACGTTGCGACAAATTGATTACTAGATACTGGCGAGATACTTGGTAGACCATGTAGTGGGAAATCAAGCTGAAAACTCTTACCAATTGCCCACTTACCCGCATTGTGCAGATATTCAAAAAATGAATCGCTCGTTAAGTCATATACAACAAACTTTTCTGGACTAAGAGCAAAAATTTCTTTAGGGGAAATAAAGTCTACAGGGCTAGATTTTTCTGAAACTATTTTATGAGTCTGTTTTGTGCTAATGTCGTATGTAAGTAGATTATTTGCATCATCTATGGCAATAATTTCATTGTTTATTATTTCAAAACATTTGATCGGAGCTTTAACAGAGTCTAAGTTTAACCAATATTGCTTTGGTGTAACTTGTTTAAAATCTTTTGTAACATAATTTGGTGATCTTTTACAAGCGCACAGTAATAGGCAGAATAGTAAGATGTTTCTCATTCTCTTAGTAATTTAACAAATTGTGGTTTAATTTTGGTGTCAACAAATGGGTCTTTTTGAATAAGAATATTCTCTGCTTTGTCTATAATTAGGGTTTTAAGATCGCTATCTTGCCCTATTTTATTTAGTGTACCCAACAAGTAAGAATTATCAATGTACATTTTGCAATCAAGCTTAACTACCTTTTTCATTGAATAGTTAAGCTGCTTTAGTGATGCATCATACCCTATAAATACGATGCGATCTTTATCTATATGATTTTCATCGATAAATGATTTCCAGTTAAATAATGTTTGAAGGCAAACCGAACATCCACCGTCAATCAGTACTAAAGCAATATTTTTTCCGTTTCTTTTTGAAAGGAAGCTATTCAGAATACTATTTGTATCTGTTATGTTTTTGAGGCGGAGTACGCTGTCATTTAGCCTAAGCTTTTTTGAAACTCTAGTTAGAGGTTTGGGATTGGCTGCAGTATCTTTTAGTGCAATCAGATTTGCTACCAAAAAATAAATTCCGGCACTTATAACCATTATCAATGGATAAAAGAGAAAATCTTTTTTATACCAGGGCTTTTTCATTTTTAAATTTTTAGTGAGATTTCAAATCGTCGTTAGAAATAGTTTTGCTGCTTTCCTTAACAGTTTCTTTTTGCTTTCCGAATTTGTAATTAATACCTAGGGAGAATTGTCTTGCGTAATTCTGTATTCTCATTGTCTGGTATGAATCGACGGTAAACCTGTCATTTTCCAAGTATCTATATTTTCGAAAAGGGTTTGTAGTGGATGCGGTAATATTAAGGTTGTTTTTCAATAGAGATTTAGTTACCGATGCAGAGTAAGTTAATATCGAAGATGTTTTACCCTGCAATAGTACAATGCCGTTATTGTATGAGCCATTAATATTAACACGATAATTTTTTTGAAAGCGTTTAGAGATGGAAGTATAAATATTATAAGTGGTGCCAGAATTTGAATAATGGTCATTGTTAAGCTGACCTTCTATTTTATTATAGCTAACAGATGAATTGAGATTACTACTGATCGACTTGGTAGGTTTAAAACTTAAGCTAATGTTTGCTCCTAAATTTCTTTTTTTGCTGCCATTCTGATAAGTAGACTGAAATACATTACTTACAGGATCATATAAGTTCACAATTTCAATATTGCCTTTTGAAAAAGAATAATCTGTGCCGATATCTAGTGATACTTTGCCAGAATAGTTGTAATACAACTCAAAATTATTGGTCATTGAAGAACCTAGGTAAGGGTTTCCAAACGAAATGTTCCGCGGATCGATATTATTTACGAATGGATTAAGCTCCCAGATACCAGGGCGTTCCAATCTTTTGGTGTAGCTGGCGGTAATAGAGTGGGAATCAGAAAGTTTTTCCTGTATTGATAGAGCAGGGATAAAGTTGAAATAAGGATTTAACGACGAGTTGTCCTTGAAACCGTCTATGCTAGAATACGTTCTCTCTAACCTGAAGCCTGCCTTTATATCCGTTGATTTGGTTGTGAATAAGTACGAGTTATAAAAGCTGAAAACATTCTGATTATAATCAAAATTGTTTTCAATGTAATTAGTTGGATTTTGTGACCAGTAATCACTAAAATTCTTTCGCAAGATTGCTTTTAAGCCTGCTTCGATCTGAACTTTTTTAACTGGGTAAGAAAGATCAACCTGAAAGGTGTTTTCTTTTCTTCCAGCTCCATTGAATTGGGTACTATTTAATAGTTGATTATCGGAGAATTGATCTGAATTATTATCGAGTTTGTCATTTCCCTGTGAATAGCCGTAAGAAAATGTTAAAATTCTTTCATTGTTTTTTTTAAACCGTAACTCATAATTGGTATTAATATCAAACGAGAGGGAAGAATTGATATCATTATAATTAAGATTGTAACTTTCAATGTTTGCATTATTGTTCCCGAATAATCTAGATGATTGTCTCGTATAATTTTTTCCGATGTTGCCATTAATACTGGCCGATACAGTTAATAATTTCAAGGAGTCAAACTGGTAACTCGAACTAAACTGTCCATATTGAAAATTGTTTTTTGAGTTATTTAGGCTGTTTTGAAGGAAGTTTGTATTATCTGTTTTTGATAGACGGCTAAGAATCGTTTCCGTTTCTGGCGATTTAATTCGAGAAATACCTCCGTTTAAAGAAAATCCAAATTTCTTTTTTGCATACGAGAAAGAAGCATTTCCTGAGGGACCATCTGGTGTTAAATATCTTACACCAAATTTTGCTGCGTATAGGTCGCTTTCTTTTTTAATCATTATTATGTTGATTATTCCTCCTAAACCCTCCGCATCATATTTTACTGGAGGGGAGGTAATAACCTCAATCCTGAGTATAGAACTGGCAGGGATATTTCTTAAAGCATCGGCTATATTTCTAGAGAATAATGCTGATGGTTTATTATCAATAAATACTTTGAAGTTAGCAGAGCCTTTAATGCGTATGTTTTTTTCACCATCGATAGATATTAATGGGACTTTTCTTAAAACTTCAAACAGCGATAAAGATTTACTATCGGGATCTTCCGATACTTTATAGATTAAACGGTCAATTTCCCTTTTTACGATTTTCTTTTGTACCGAAATATTGATGTCTGATAAGTTTGTTGATGACTGAATTAAAGTAAGGTTTACGACTAAGGTATCATTAGATAATTGAATAATTTCAAATGATTTCGTTGTTTTTTTGTAGCCAATCGCTATTGCAGAAATCTCATATTTTCCACCGGCTATCAAAGTAAACGAAGAATTTCCAGAAGAGTTTGTTTTTGTGGTAGCCTGTTGATTGTCTAATTTTTTTTTCAATTCCAACGTAGCATCGCCAATTGGCTGCTTAGTAATAGAATCTGTCAGGTGTATTTTTATCGACTTCGTTTGGCTAAATGATGCAAAAGGGATGAGAAGCAAAAAGATATATAAGAATTTCATTTAGTCATTTTGGCTCTATAGACAATAGAAAGAGTCAGTTTATTGTTTAGCTAACACAAATATTCTGTGTTGCCGTGAAATGCTTCAAATAAAAATTATTATAACGAGTCCGGGAATTTCCCGGACTCGTTATAACTAACCTCCTTGGTAAGATTTATCGTTATAGTTATGGCCATTAAGACCACAGATATGGCTTTTTGCAGGGTAGCAACTTCCGTTTTCAGGGGCTACAATTTCAGATTTTAATTCCGTAGCAGAAGCAGTTTTTGGCGTTAATAAAATTGCTGTTTGAGCGAACATAGCTCCAAGAGCGATAAATAATAAAGTTTTTTTAGTGCGTAACATAGTATTTGAGATTTTGCCAATTAATGGCTGGTTATTTTGCTTACTCTCATTAAGGTTTTCAGCATCCCCTTATGTTGGCCAAACATGAAACAAATTTACTATAAAATATATAAGAGTGATTCTATTTTGGCCTAAGGATAAATTAGGGTTTTTGTAATCATTAATAATACTATTTTTGTTTCAAATATTCGTAATATATGTTTCTGCCAAAAATAATATTACTGACGCTTTTGTCCCTAGTATTAAACTGATCATACTTAACTTATTGGTATTAATATCCGTACGGCCATTTTCAATATTGGCATATGCTTCTGTAGTTATACCTAATTTAAAAGCAACATATTGCTGTTTGAGTTGCTGTTCTTTCCTAAGTTTTTTAATAACATACCCGACTTCTTTTTTCATGATTCAAGAGATTAGATACAGCTAATATAAAAATTAGATGTTTTAAAAACCAGATATTTAAATAATTAATCACTGGTAAAGTCCTTTGTAAAAATTAAAAACAGATCTTTAAAAAACGGGATATTAAAACACAATTATTAAGGCTATCGAATGAAAAATATTCAACTACTAAAATTGGAAATGGATAATGATACTGCTATGCATGTTCTAAATATAAACTTAGTACGATAATAGATTTGATAAAATTATTTAATAGCATTTAAGATAACTTTTAACATTTTATCTGTAGCTTTTGTGTTAGTTTTAATTTTGTTTGTAGCTGTAAATTGTGCGTAGGAAAAGAATTATTTTTAATCTTAATATATCATATTAATAGACAATGTTAGTAATCAGAGGAGTGTAATAAGAAATTAATTACAGTTAATTGATTTTAACGTAGCACAGTTATTTAATACTCCCTTCTCTAGATGAAAATTACAAGCAAAACAACTATTAAGATTTTTACATCAATTTCTTAAATAGTACTCAATAAATAATTTCATATGGTTTGGATAATTTTCATCTAAAAAAATAACTCTGCATTTTTTGTTTATATGCAAACCATCGTTAGCCTATAAACAAAACTTGGAATTTATCTCCAATATCCTTTTATCAACTTCCTCTATTTCAAAGCCTTTTTTTAGGGCTAATCAGATTTTAACGAAAACCTGTTCAATATAAACGATCATATAGGTCTGAATAAAAGAGGGGGATGAAAATGAAACAGGCAATCGCCTATTACAAGATTTCTACAATACGCCAAGGAAGAAGTAGTTTGGGATTAGAAGCTCAACAAAGTTCATTTGATTACTATCGCAAGCAAAATGAATACGAAATTTTGGATGAAGTTAGTGAGGTCAAATCGCCAAGAAAACAACGATCAGGATTATTTCATGCACTTAACTTTGCAAACAAAGAAAGCAGTACTCATTGTGGCACGACTTGATCGTTTGGGGAGAGATGTAAAGCAAATCGCAGGGATTGTAAAATATAAGGTCGAGATCATTGTCGTAGATAATCCGAATGCTAATCGGTTCATAATTCATATACTGGCTGCAGTAGCGGAAGAACAGAGACGTAGAATAAGTGAAACAACAAATGAGGTTTTGTGTGAAGCAAAGAAAAGAGGGATTGAATTAGGTGAAAATGGAAAAGTGCAATCTATTGTTAACAAGCAAGTGGCAGATGATTTTGCAAATAAGCTTGCCCCATTGATTATACGCCTAAAGAACAAAGGTATTATTACTGTACGAGCCGTTTCCAAGGAACCAAACAGAAATGCATACCAACATTCTGTGCGGGTGGAAAATGAAGAGCCTAAAATATTGGACGAGTCATTTATTTTGAATGGAGAAAGAGATATAGTTAAATTTCTTTTAAATCAGTCTAGTTCACAAGTTTCAAAACTACAATGTTCGATGATAATATTTAAGGCGAATAAAATTTCCCTTAAATTATCTGTTATTTGTAGGATTTGATTTTTTGGGATAGTGGCTGATATATATTTAAACCGCCCTGTGCTGTTGTACTTTCAATAAAAAAGCCTTTAGATTTTTAAGTCTAAAGGCTTGGTAATCAATGTAGAGTCAATCCGCGGAAGTTCGAACCTCTTTGAGCATTGCGAAGCGATAATTAATTTTGAGAATTTGTTAAACAATAAGGTTGAAGGGCAGTATCGGAAAAAGAAAATATTATAAGTTTTACAAAGCAATTTATGATTGTGATATCTGATCACAAGGCTTCTTCAATGAATTGTTTCAACTATGTTTATGTTCTCAGGAAACGACCGTTTTTTGATAGAAATTGAGATGAGTATTTGATAAACAGTTATAGAACTATTGTGTCTTTTCTAGCAGGCCAGCGATGAAGTAAAGTCTACAGTTGTTTCCTTTCAACCATCAAGAAAAAGGAAGAATACAAGTTATCCTATGAGAGATTTTTGGCTATATTGTAATCACCTACATTTATTGAAATGAAAAACGACAAAACATCACAAAACTACACGTTAAACAGACGTAATTTTGTTACTGGAATTATCCCGGTGATAGCTGGCGCAACAATACCATCCTGGGCTTCGGCGAAGGAGATTCAACAAACCAGAGAAGACAATGACTTTCCAGGACTTATTACGCGAGAGAAAAAGCCATTAAATATGGAGTTTCCATTTCCTACGTTAAAAAACAGGATTACTCCAAATAACCAGTTCTTCATCAGGAGTCATTTTAATATTCCCAATATTGATGCTACAAATTGGGAATTAGAGATTGGCGGCAACACCAATCATGTCATAAAGATCAATCTGAGCGAACTTAAAAAGCTTCCTGCAAAAAAGGTAATGGCTACTATAGAATGTGCCGGAAACGGACGTGCTAACCTCGCCCCAAAAGTGAAGGGTTTAGGATGGGAACAAGGTGGGATCAGCAATGCTGAATGGACAGGAGTACCTTTATCCGTATTGTTAAAGAAGGCTGGCATAAAGGTGGGTACGGTAGACATTATTTTGGAAGGGAATGATGAGGGGATGATTACAGAAGAGCCGAAATCACCAGGAAAAATCAAATTCGCCCGAAGCATTCCGTTAAATATAGCAATGCAGGATCACATCATCATCGCCTATGAAATGAATGGAAAACCATTGAGTGCTGAACATGGTTTCCCGGCAAGGGCAATTATTCCAGGATGGTATGGTATGGCATCTGTGAAATGGCTGATGAAAATTACTGCATCTGAAAAGCCGTTTGATGGCTATTGGCAGACGATTGAATATGCTTACTGGAAGCGTGTTGAAGGACTACCTACCTTGACGCCCGTAACCACTACATTGGTTAAGTCTGAAATATCAAGGCCGGTATTGTTTGAAGCGGTGCCGGCTGGAAAACCTTATCAAGTAAGGGGTGCAGGATGGTCAGGTGATAGTAACCTATCGAAAGTAGAAATAAGCACGGATAAAGGAAATTCATGGCAACCAGCAAAATTAATTGGTCCTGCTATCCCTTTCGCCTGGCAGCTATTTGAATTTGAATGGGTGGTTCCTGCTAAGACTGGAAGATATAGTTTAATGGCTAGAGCGACAGATCAAAATGGCAAAACGCAACCCATGGAGCATGATTTAGACAGAAGAACTTACATGGTTAATTTTATCTCGCCAATTGATGTAGATGTAATATAGCTCAATAAGAACAAATTTCAGGATCTTGCGGTTATCGCATAAGGCTTGTTTGGCATAAACAGTTTATCACAATTAATATTCTACATCAAACCATGATCAGATTCACGTCTATACTTCTACTATTTGCTAGTTTCTCTGCACGAGCACAACATGAACACATGCAAATGGCAACTAAAAAAAATGTCTTCCTTGGGCAAATGGCTCATATGATGATGAAGATGGATGAAATATCAGCTACCACATCTGCAGACAGAGATTTCATACAAATGATGATCCCACATCACCAGGGTGCTATTGATATGGCAGAAGAAGAGATTAAGACCGGAAAAAATAAAGAAATGATTCAGCTAGCTAAAAGTATCAAAGCTGAGCAACAAACCCAGATTCAGCAAATGCGACTCCTGCTCAGCCATCCTGAAGGATTTATCGCTACAGGCAACCAACATCAAAACGCCAACCAGAAGATGATGAAAGTGATGATGGAACAAATGCCTGAAGAAAAACAATTGTCTGATACTGATCTGTCCTTTGCAAGGATAATGCTTCCTCACCATCAGGCTGCCATCGACATGGCTAAAGTTGAGTTGCGGTATGGAAAAAATAAAAATGTAAAAAGACTGGCCGAGAATATTATCTCAGATGAACAGATAGAAATCCAACAAATGAAGACATTTACAAACTCCCATTAACATATGAAAAAGATATCCTTGTTTACGCTATTAATATTCAGTTTTGCCCTACAATCAAAAGCACAATCAATCTATGCCCAAGACAGGGTTTATACAGGCAATCAGATATCTAATACGGTTTCTGTCTTAGATCCCTCAACACAAACGCTATTAGGAAATATTGTTCTTGGTAAACCCCAACCTGATATCTTAAGTCCTCTATATAAGGGACAGGCCCTGGTTCATGGCCTGGGTTATTCCCCTAAAAGGCAATTACTAGCAGCGGTTTCCATTGGATCAAATTCAGTAACCTTTATTTCAACAGCAAAAAATAAAGTTTTAAAAACTGTTTATATCGGACGTTCACCGCATGAGGCAACCTTTAACCCTTCAGGATCACAGGCATGGATATCGGTAAGAGGAGAATCGTATATCAGCGTAATTGATGCAAATAAACTGATTGAAATCAAGCAAATTCCAGTAGCCGACGGCCCGGGAATGGTTGCTTTTACTCCAGATGGAAAATGGGCTTATATTTGTTCCAGCTTTACTGCAGAAGTGGATGTAGTGAATGCAACTTCTTATGCTATTGTAAAGCGTATTCCAGTAGTTAGTCCATTTTCTCCAAATATATTCTGTAGTCCTGATGGGAAATGGATTGCATTGACACATAAGGATGTAGGGAAGATCACTGTCATCAGCACGGAGACAAATACGATACATACAGTACTAAATACAGGTCCAATTACCAACCATGTCACTTTTACTTTAGTTAATGATTCACCTGTGATGCTGGCAACCATTGGCGGAGAAAACAGCTTAAAAGTATTTAGTGTTTCACAAGATTTCAAGCTTACTGATAGCGTTGCGACAGGATCATTGCCACATGGCGTCTGGACTTCGGCAGATGGTAAATTTGCATATGTCGGATTAGAAAATGATGACCAGGTACAAGTGGTTGATCTGGTAAAAATGGCCGTTGTAAAAACCATTGCTATTGGACAATGTCCGCAAGCATTGTTGTACGCCGCTAATGCCAGCCCTGCAAATGCCTCAAAAGAAAATTTAACCCCGCTTAATCTTGCAGACAAAAGTCAGGTGATTAAATTGATGAATAAGGATAATTCAATGTCATCAGGCATGCTAAACGTAAGAAGCGTAGGCTTGACTGATCTTGTCCAACAGGACTTTAAAAAACTCGAGCCAAATACTTCGTATACTTTAGCGTTAACCAACTCCTCAAATGATACGTTTAACGCAGATTATGTCATCAATTCTTTTAAGACCGATGAAAAAGGAGCTTTTAGCGGTCAATCCTCGGGGATAATTAAGAGTGTAGGAACAGGTGGCGCCGATTATAAACATGTGGTTCTTATTGATGATCTTTCAAAAAAGCTGGTGATGATCAGTAACTAATGTATTTTAAACCAAAGATATAACTGCCCATAATGCAGCACTTGAAATTACTATCCATAAAATTACGCCTTGTAACAGTGGCATTATCCCCACTGCTTTCAAGATAGTAAATGAGAGTCCGCTTCCTATCAGGAACAAGGTTAAAGTTAAGCCTGCTTTTGCTAATGCTACAAAGTAGGGCGCAAAAGGCTTAATAAAAGGTAAGTAGGTGTTGGCGATCATTGCCAGGATAAATAGCCCTATAAAATAGGGTATACTAACTTTGCTATTGTTGCTTTTGAACAGGAAAGATGTACCAAACGCTACGGGAACAATCCATAGTGCTCTGGCTAACTTAACAGTTGTGGCTATCTGTAGTGCTTGTTCACCATATTTACTGGCTGCCCCAACAACAGAACTGGTATCGTGAATAGCAATGGCACACCACATACCAAATTGTGACTGTGACAAGTTAAGCGCATGTCCGATAGCGGGGAAAAGAAATAAGGCCACCGAGTTGAGTATAAAAACAGTACCCATTGCAACGGAGATCTGTTTTTCTTCTGCGTTCATTACAGGCGACAATGCAGCAATAGCACTTCCACCACAGATCGCCGTTCCAGCTGATATCAAAAAAGATGTTTTACGTTCTATTTTAAATACTTTTCCCAGGATAAAACCAATGATAAGCACTCCGAAAATAGAAACTACGGTAAACAGTACGCCTTCTTTTCCTGCTTTCATTGCACTGAATACATTCATTCCAAATCCTAGCCCGACAACAGAAATTTTTAGCAGCAGGTTTGTGGCCTTGTGATTTAAATGCAGATAGGGATGTTCCATTAGTTGCGCCAATACTAATCCTAGCAATAAGGCTAAAGGAGGCGACATAAATGGAAAGAGGCACAGCAAAACTGCCAGGATGAAGATAATTTTACGGGTGTTTAAATTTAAGTTTAGCAGGTTACCCGCCTTTATTTTAGAAGAATTTGAATTGTCTTTGATTTGTGTCATAATTTTGATTGTCTTTATTTTCTAATTCAAAGATCCATAACTAATAAACCCCGATCAAATCATTAAAACTTATCTTCCATAACTTCATGTTATAGAAGATAAGTTTTTAGACATTATTTATTCCCAACCCCATTTTTTGAAAATGAGATGTCCTTTATCGGATTGCATAAACTTGATAAAATCCTCAGTTTCCGACTTATGCGTACCAGTGCTACCCCTCACTACAGGTGTACCTCTATAGACTGTTTGTGTAACAGGAATCCTAACCATTGAGGTGAGGTCTGGTAAACGGTTATGCCAGGAGCCAAATGTTATCCAGGCATCATATTGAGGATCATTTTTCCATGCAGCAATACCCAATGCCGAATTTGCAAATGTACCTGCTATACGCTGCTGTATGTTTGCAATCAGATCTTGTCGACCTGCCAAATCTTCCCAAAGCCCCATTTGCCCAGCCCCATTCACATCAAGAATTTTCACACCTGGTTTACAGAGATCGCCCAGATTTTTGATGTTTTTAGGATTGCCGGGCCGTACCAGGATCGCTGCCGCACGTTTATATAACTCTGTCCGAGAGTTCGCCACTATCATGTTTGGGTGGTCAGACATGAATTTTGAAAGCATGTATTCTGCTCCTCCAAAGAACAGATCTGCATGTTTCATTGCATCCGGCATCCATTCATTATCTGGCCCGGCAGTGACTTTAATTACGATATCATGCTGCTTTCCAAAAACCTTCGCACATTCATTGATCGGTCCGAGCGGCCCACCGGGACCATAGACATATAAAGTATCGTTTGGGATTTGTGCATTCCCAATGGTCACTACAGCAACGACTGACAATATGGTTAAAAATATATTTTTCATTGTGTTTATGTTTAAGGTAAATCAAAACCAAACTTTTTGTAGATGGCAGCAGCCTGCGGACTGATCAAAAAATCCATAAAATCTTTTGCAGCGGCCGGATGTGGCGCATCTTTTAACTGTCCCGCTATATATTGCGCATGGATATTCTCTTTTTCAGGAATTTCAATGAGCTCAACAGGATGGCCAATCATTTTCTGATAGTAGGCCTCAGTATACCATACTGGAGCGGCGTCACTTTCGTTGTATAGGATCCTCATTGGTGATTGGCGATGATGGATCATGGTAAGATAAGTAGTCTTATCTTTAACTTTATCTTCCATGATGGTAGATTTTAATGTTTCCCCTCCAGCTTTCACATAGGCTTCTTCAATACGTTTACCGATCCCTTCATTCTCTGGATTGGGCATACTGATCCTCAGCTCTTTATTTGCTAAATCTTTGAGTGACTTCAATGCCTTCGGATTTCCCTTTTGGACCATGATTGCCAACCTGTTTCTAGCATATAAAGTCGTTTTGCTAAACCATTCAGGGGTCATGTCTATCCGGTTCTTACCAGCTGTATAAACATCCGGCTTTAAGGTAATTCTCATGTTGCCCACCACAATGCTACCGGTTTTTATTTGTTGGGCTAAAATGCCTGGGGGAAGCGTTTCGGCAAATACCCGCTGATAATGTGGATATGACTTTTTAAAGGCTGCAATTAATTCGTCAATGCACATAAACTGGTTACCGGCAAAGAAAACCACCAGTTGGGGATCATTAATGTCTCCAAAAAGATCAGGCACATTGTCTACTCCAGGTACTGTGAACTGAACTTTACTTTCAGGTGGAGTATTCCAGGGCGGATCAAAGCGATGATCCTGGGCCTTAACATTTCCACAAAGCAATAAAAATGCAACTGTGGCTAAAAAGGTGTGATTTATATATTTCATGATTTTCTAATTATTTGGTTTAAGGATGTACAACTGCCCATCCCTGATATTGACGGATGATGATTTCACCATTGCCGCTGGGTACATAACTGATAAAATCAAATAAGGTATTTTTTTCGATTTTCCTTTCTCTGACGGTATTTTCACATTGTGCAAGAATTACTCCTCTGGATTGCAGTTCTAACAATGTTTTTTCAAAAGATCCGTTCTTCTGGTAAACAGCTACGCCATCTCCAAAGGCAATAAGTTCTGCATTGATTTTCCCTTTTAACCTGGGATCGTCGAGTGCATTTTTTAGGTTTCGAAGTGTTCCTGCAATCTTTTTCTCATCACCGTTATTGATTACATACAGTGCCTTATAATTTTTCAGGGTGGCTTTTGCCCCTGTAAAATTAGCAGGTGTAGCTTGGGCAAAAGTGGCCGAGGTTGCTGCGATCAGCAAAAATAATGTACAGATTAAGGTTATTTTTTTCATGATTTTAGATTTTGATGATTTATTTAGTTGTTAGTTTTACTTGTTTTTCGGAGGTTACAATTGGTGCAAATGGACCATACTTATGTTGATTTTCAGAAAATTTGTCGGCATATGGTCCGTATGGCGCATCAAAAGGTTTTTTTAACAAATCAGGGTAATCTTTTCCCTGATCTTTATGTGGTCTTGGCTGTGAGTTCACAAAAGCAGCGAGATCCCAGGCCTCCTCATCACTTAACTGCGCATCTCCATATCTGGCACCATATGGCATATTGTTCTTTACGAACCCCGCAAAGTTACTGAGTCTATACATCCCTGCGCCATCATTGTAGCTGTGTTTGCCCCATAATGGCGGATAAACATAAGTTAGTTTGTCTTCATCGAGTATTCCCTCACCATTTGCACCATGACAACTTTGACATTTACTGGTATATAAAATCGCTCCATGTTTGACATTCGCTGCCCTATCCAGGAATTTTAATTTTTCGGTTCCCGTTCCAAACACTTTCTCCCCTTTTTTTACACCTGTTCCAAGCCATTTCATATAAGCCAGCATTGCCTGTATCTCTTTACTAGATTCGTCTGGTACTTTGCCTGCAAGACTTCGATTGAAGCACTCTGCAATACGTGCCGATGCAGGTTCAACCTTTCCTGATCTGCCACTCATTTTAGGAAAACTGGAAATAAAACCAGCATAATTATTTCCGAACAGTTTGGTTCCACCCTCGAGGTGACAATTCTGACAATTCATACCATTTGTAATACGGGCTATGGATCCATTTGGCCCAAAATATTTGCTCGTATGTGCTATTAATTCTTTGCCATACCTGATCATCTGGCCGTACTTGGTGTCCGCCGGAATCGTATTTTCATCAGGCGCTTTCCAGGCATCAGCAGGTACAACCTGGCTTTTGACGTTAACAGCAGCTATACCGGTTTCCACATCCTGTTTGGTTTTTGCTGTCACTACATCTGGCTGCCCATTAAAAAATAAAGTGCAGATGAAAATGGTTCCACAAGCAACAAATAGAAACGCAATGATAGCCGTTGTCCTGGCTGTATATATAAGTGCTTGTCTGATTTCTTTTTCTGTTGATTCCTTATTCATAACCAATATTTTTCTGTTACAAATGTGCATTTATTCTACTCATCAGAAAAAGCATAAAAAGTTATTGATGATAACGTAAGGTTATGATGTCAGTACCCGTTGAAACAAATTGTTTGTATCTTAGGTTATCTACTAAAACCGTGTATGATAGATTTCCGTTTGCAAGTATTTTATGCTGTCGCTAAAAGGCTGAATTTTACAAAGGCCTCGGCAGAGTTATTTATCAGTCAGCCTGCTGTAACCAAACACATTAAAGAATTAGAGCAGGAGTTCAAAATGTCATTATTTGAACGCAGTGGAAACAAAAAAATCAGCCTCACCCCAGCCGGCGAATTATTGTTGCATTACGCAGAACAGATTTTTGGAACTTACCGGGAACTGGAATATGATATGAATCTACTTACTAAACAGCATAAAGGAATATTGAGGATTGGTGCCAGCAGTACTGTGGCACAATATATCATTCCACCTGTATTGGCACAGTTTCACAATAAGTTTAAGGATATACAAATTCAACTGGTTACCGGAAACACAGAAGATGTAGAGCAGCGTTTGATTGCTAAGGAAATAGATTTTGGAATCATTGAAGGCATCTCCCGGAACCCACAGATTAAATACGAACAATATCTAAAAGACGAGCTGGTGCTGGTGTGTTCTGGTCACAATTATGCCATGAAAAAGGAAATGATCAAACCGAATGAGTTGAAGGATTATGATTTATTACTTCGTGAACCTGGTTCTGGTACACTAGATGTTATTGCATATGCTTTAAAAGCACACCAGATAAAGGTGGGGGACTTAAATATAGAAATGCAGTTAGGTAGTACCGAAAGCATTAAATCCTATTTGATTCACAGCAAATGCCTGGCTTTTTTATCTATCCACTCCATATTGAAAGAGCTCAAGAATAATGAATGCCGCATCATAGATATCAAGGATATGGTTATCGAAAGGCCGTTTCATTTCATTCAGCTTCATGGTCAGCAGGACGCTCTGGCGGAACTATTTATGCGCTTCGCTAAAAGCTACAACTATAATGTATAGTGTTACCGAAATTTCGAGGCAATATCAGCCAGCTAAAGTGCTGCTGCTCTTTGTTTCTGAAGCTCCTGGAGGTGACGATAAACATTTTTACCTGGGAAATACTAATCTGTTTCGAACAATTTATCTTGCATTTAGTGAGGTATTTGGCGATTTTAAATCTGTAGAAGATTTTTTGCAGTTCTTTAAAGGCACGGGATGCTTTTTGGAACATCTAACTTGTACACCTATTGATAAATCGTCAGTTAAAATCAGAAAAAACCAGAGGCAGGGGGGAATAGAGCAATTAGCTCATAAAATCAGAACATATCAACCCCGATTAATCATGATCCTAATGAAAAGCATTGAACAAGAGGTTAAAGAATCTATTGACCTATCAGGCTTATCGTTTATCGAAGAAATTGCAGTTACCTGCTATCCTGCCGGCACTGAATCAAACAGGCTTACTTGCATCCGGGATACCAGGGTTATCATCTCCAAACTGGCATCGATATTGACATAACATGCAAATATATTGCTGTAATATACCGATACAGAACAAGATGAAAATTCAAGATCAGGAAAACACCAAACAGCATGCAGGAGACCATTTGGCTAATGAAAGAACATTTTTGGCCTGGATCAGAACCAGTATTGGTATCATGGGATTTGGCTTCGTGGTGATGAAATTCTCGCTATTTATCAAGCAGATCAGTGCCGCACTGGGGAGTAAAGTGCCCCTGCACCAAACCGGAGATTCCCGCATTATCGGGATTTTTCTAGTTGCCCTGGGAGCAATTACTATCATTTGTTCTTACTTAAGATATAATTCAACGAAAGAACAATTGAATCAGGGGGTGTATTACCATTCAACACTTTTTGTTAAAGTTTTAACCGCTTTAGTTTTCATAGCTAGTATACTTTTACTGCTCTACCTTATTAAAACAACATAGGCAGTTAAATCATCTGTACTTGATGCTTTAGAAAAGAGAGGAAGGAAAGCGGTCGATATAGCGTTGTTTTTTGATATAAATTGCTGATTGCATTGGTCAAGGATCTTATAAAAATTTCACCTCTTTATGATAATCCACAGGAACAGGATAAGTCAATATTTTATGTTCCCGTAAATATTTTGGGTACCGCAATACGCTGTGAAGAATATATACCTGAATGGCCACTGAAAAAATAGGCTGTAAAACAGGCTACCGCAAAAAACATGGTGTATTCACTACCAAAAAGTTCTATACCCATAATCGTACAGGCAAGGGGTGTATTCGTTGCACCAGCAAAAACAGCAATAAATCCAAGGGCAGCAAACAAACTAACTGGAGCATTTAATAAGGTCGAAAGTGCATTGCCTAATGTTGCGCCAATATAAAACAAAGGCGTTACCTCACCACCTTTAAATCCAGTTCCTAATGTTAAAGTTGTGTAAATGGTCTTCCATAACCAGCTCCAAGTATCTGCTCCACCAGGCTGAAAAGCAGAGGGAATTGTAACGGCTCCTTGGTATTCGCTATCCACGCCCAAACTTAAGTAATCCGGTTTCCCGATGGCGTAAGTCAAGCCTATAATAATCAGACCACCGATAACAGGAATAAGCCACTGGATCTTACATACTTTAGAAAAAAAGGCCTTGATCTCATGCACCATTACAGCAAACAGGTAGCTGGCCAGACCAAACAATGTGGATGCTAGAATAACCTTACTAAGCAGGAGTAGGTTTACCGGCAGGTATTCAGATAGAAAGTAGGCACTTTTCTCTATGAGATCGATGTGATAAGCGGTATGATGGATGCCCCAGGCAGAGACAGTAAGATCACCAAGCACGCTGGCAATTAATGCGGGAAGTAAAGCCTTGTACTCTATTCTTCCAATGGCCAGAACTTCCATTGCAAATATGGCACCGGTGAGCGGTGTTCCGAACACCGCCCCAAACCCGGCTGCAATTCCCGCGGTAAGGAGCATCTTGGTGTCTACCTCATTTAGCTTAAACCAGCGGCTAAACATTCCTGCGATGCTTCCTCCGATTTGTACCGCGGTTCCCTCTCTTCCAGCCGATCCGCCAAACAAATGGGTAATCACTGTAGTTATTAAGATTACTGGCGCCATCTGCCTGGGCACTCCACCACCCGGCCTATGGATTTCATCCATGATCAGGTTATTTCCTTTTTCTGAGGACCTACCAACTGACTGATAAATCAGGTGGATCACAATACCTGCTAAAGGTAGCAGAAAAATGAGACAGGTATGCTGAAAGCGAAAGTGAATGGCCCAGCCTAGCAGCCAAAGGAACAAGGCAACCATACTTCCTATTGCAATGGCAACAGGAAGTATAAGCAGCGTCCATCGAACCGCATATTTAAAAACCGAAAGGTGTTCAAATAAAAATTTATTATGTTTCATTGTAGGTTAGCGGCTGATTTATAATTTTTTATAAAAAGTATTGATTCCTGCAAATGATGCCCTATCACCAAGTTCTTCTTCTATCCGAAGCAACTGGTTAAATTTAGATACCCTTTCAGAGCGGCAGCCACTTCCTGTTTTGATGTGCCCCGCACCGGTAGCGACAACCAGATCCGCAATTGTCGTGTCTTCAGTTTCACCACTGCGGTGAGAAATAAAGCAATTGTAACCGTTTTTTTGGGCTAGTTCTACGGCCTTTAGCGTTTCGGAAACTGTACCGATCTGGTTCAATTTAATCAGTACGCTGTTTGCAATGCCCTGGTCGATTCCCTGCTGGATAATACTCGGGTTGGTGCAGAATATATCATCTCCAACCAATTCCACTTTGTCTCCCAAAAGGCTGGTCAGCTTTTTCCATCCCTCCCAATCGTTTTCGCCCAACCCGTCTTCCAACAGGATAATTGGGTACTCTTTTAACCATCCTTCCCAAAAGCCAATCATTTCATCTGTTGTGATCCGTTCTTTAGAACTTTTATAAAATTCATATTTTCCATTATTCCACATTTCGCTGGTCGCTGGGTCAAGACAAAGGGAAATATCCTTGCCTGGAGCAAAACCGGCAATATGTATCGCTTCCATGATGATTTGGACGGCTTCCTCATTAGAACTCAGATTTGGCGCAAACCCACCTTCGTCACCAACTCCGGTATAATAGCCTTTCGCTTTTAGCAGACTTCTCAGGGAATGAAAAACAGCTTCGCCCATACGGATACTTTCCTTAAACGAGGGGGCGTTATGAGGGGCAATCATAAATTCCTGAAAATCGATGTTGTTATCAGAATGCCTTCCCCCATTAATGACATTCATGCACGGTACGGGCATTACGTAACCTTCCCTTTCCACTAGCTGCCTATACAAGGGAATCCCTTTTGCAACGGCCGAAGCCCGGGCGAAGGCGATTGAGGCCGCAAGCATCGCATTTGCGCCGAGCCTTGATTTATTCTCGGTTCCATCCAGACCAATTATATGATCATCGAAGGCCTGCTGACCCTCAAAGGATAAGCCGGTGACTGATTTGCCGACTTCGACGTTAATCCCTTTTACTGCTTTTTCCACGCCTTTACCATTATAGCGCTCTGGATCACCATCTCTAAGCTCTACGGCTTCTTTTTCACCCGTACTTGCCCCGGATGGAGAAATACCCCTTGCTGTTGTTCCGTTAAGAGTGACTTCTACTTCTACTGTCGGATTGCCCCTGGAATCCAAAATTTCACGGGCATGAATTTTAGTTAATTTCATAGTTTTTTGTTTTATATTGATTTTTAGTATTTCGGTTGCTTACAAATAATTGAGTTTCTCAAAAGATCAAAACCAGTGTTCCCCCAATGATCAGCAGGGCACCAAAGAATACTTTCAGGGTAAGAGCTTCTTTCAGGAACACCATTGCAAGTATAATAGTTAGGGCAACACTCAACTTATCAACAGGGGCGACCTGGGACACTTTCCCGATCTGCAAAGCCTTGTAGTAGAATATCCAGGACAAGCCGGTGGCAAGGCCAGATAAAAAAAGAAATAGCAGGTTATGCTTTGACAGTTCCGTAATTCCTTTAAGTTCGCCTCTGGCCATTACGATCCCCCAGGCTACAATCAGTATTACCACCGTTCGTATGGCAGTAGCCAAATCAGAATTGACATTGGTTACGCCGACTTTTGCAAAGATGGCCGTAAGGGAAGCAAAGAAAGCTGATAATAGCGCGTAGATCCACCACATAGTTTTATGTTAATTTTCCGTTATTGAATAATTCCAAAGTAAATGAGTACAAGAACCGTTGCTCCGGCAATGATCCGGTAAATGCCGAACCAGCGGAAAGAATGCTTTTGAAGATAGGTGATGAAAGAGCGGATGGCCATCCATACATCCCACCCGCACCTGCTTTACTTAAATGAATGATCGTAGTTAGATTCGGTTCATGGGAAGGGCGTAGACGCTTAACGGTGTTTTTAATCAGTCCTGAAGCAATCTGATCTGCACTAGCAACTAGTAGCGCAATGGTAATAAGAACCTGCCAAATTTTTTTGCAGAAATTCTGGAAGAGGCAATAAATAATGAAGGCATAAAAAGGAAGCCAAAAACGCTTATCACTGGCCCAGTACATGATCGTATCCCAGAATGCATTATGGTGCTGATTTATCCACAAGAACCATTCAGTTTCAACCGGCAGGACCATTGCTAACACTGATCTCACTTTGGCAGACAGACAAAGTAAGACAAGCGCAATTAAGATAGCTGCCAGCAATAAGAGTTGAGAATTTATTTTTAATTTTTTCACCTACAATACTTTGACCGGCAGATTTTATTACCTGCTGGAATTTCTATTGTAGGCGCCATCAGCTTTTGAAAAAAGCGGTTGAATCGGAAGGACACCATTTCCGTATTGCAAATATAATACTAATAAAATGATGTGCAAAATCTTAAAGTAGGTGTTGAGAATTTAATTTATCACTATTCCTCCTTATTTGAATACGAGAACCAGTTTCTTATTCTTCTACCGTTTAAACAAGCATCATATCACGGGATTAAAGCTTTTCTTAAACAAAATGAAACCGCCTGGAAATAACCATGTTATCTATATAGGAATTTTTTTTATAACCCTAAAAAATTAAAGTTATGGGATACCATGAATGGAAAAACTGTATTGATGCATGCTTAAAGTGTGCTTCAATTTGCAATCATTGTGCAAGTTCATGCACTCAGGAAGAAGACGTGAAAATGATGGCGCGGTGTATTGAGCTTGATATGCAATGTGCAGCCATCTGCTACTCTGCCGCTCAATTGATGAGTATGGGTAGCTCTTTTGCTCAAGACATTTGCCGTATTTGCGCAGATATTTGCCAGCAATGCGGAGATGAGTGTAGTAATCATCATACCCAGCATTGTCAGGAATGTGCAGATGCTTGTAAGGCTTGTGCGGAAGAATGCAGAAGAATGACAGGAGTAGCTGCTTAAGATGCCAATCACCGTGAGCATTAATTGATTAAGGGCAGCATTCTAGTTGCCCTTTCATTTTTATAAATAGGCAAATTTATTCCATTCATTTTATTTTCATTATTCCCTCATTATTTGATATTTACCAAGGTTTGAGGTTGTTCTTGGTATGTCCTTTCTCTAGCCTTAAAAAAATGGGTTTTTTAGGATATGATTCTCATAAACTCATTCCATTATTCAAATAAGAATTTCAGTTTTTGATGATGAGTACTTGATAATTCGAATTCTATGAAAATGAAGGCTAGATGCGAGTTGAGGAATGCATTAAATAATGCATGAACTTTCAATTCCCGCTTCATCAAATTATTTCAAAAAACAAAAAATACAAATTTCATTTCAATGGCGGTGTTAAATCAATCACGTTGTTAAACCGAGGGTATGTACCTTCTAAATTAAATGCAAGCTACATGGCATTTGCGCATAATTGTAAAAAAATTTAGACCAAACGGATTTCCCCCCGTTTATCCTATAATTGAATAATATTCAAGCTGATCGATGTTCGCAATTGAAACTAATCCACATGCTTATTTGGCTAATTAGATAGCAGTTTATGGAGTTCAACACTGATGTCTAGACAATTGGTGTTTTATAAATAGTTGCGGTATATCTTAATTTTAGGGAAAATTCTAAAAAGTTCGAACCGAAAAATTCAATTTAATCTATTGTAAGTGACTTATTTTCAAGTTCTTAATGTTTAAAAAATAAGAGGCATACTTTTTAGATGCCTCATATTGCCACTTAGTAGGGGCAATCCGCGGAAGTTCGAACTTTTATGAGCATTGTGAGGCTGTAGTCCATTTTGAAAATGTGCTCAAAAATAAAGTTGAAGGTCACTATCGAAAAAAGAAGTCTTATAATAAAAAGGAAGATTGATTGGATAATATGAAAATTAGAATATTGTGTAAAAATCAACCAGGTGTTCACTGAAATATATATGCCGGCTTCCAAGGGATTTGACCAAATGCTAGAGCTCAAGAATTCTACTTGTTGTTGTCTCAATAATATTTTTGTTGATGAGGTTGTGGCAAAATTAGTTAATGAAGGTTGCTTTGTTCAGAAAGCTGTTTGGAAATTTTTTGACTGGATAGCCGACTTCCATATGTCTGCAATTTTAATTTTTAAATTCCAGTCATACTTTACTGTAACCTGGGATCCGTTATTTTCGTCTAGCAATTAATAGAAAGCGAGAAATTATATAACAAATTCATAAAATTATATAAAGTTCTTGCAACAGAAAAAGGTTTCTTGCGAACATGAAAGTCATTGCAATTTTTATGGTAATCTGCATGAGCCTGATTTCAGTTGTTACTGGAACAGTACAGGCTATGCAATACGATAAAGAGCCAAAATGTTGTATGCAATCAGGTATGGCTAAGCCATGCAAGTCGCACAAAAGCGATAAAGCAATGGGCATGTGTTTGACTAAACTATGCTGCAATGTGCCAGGATTTACCATAAACAAAGTGATTCAAATAGTGCCAACGGTTCCTATAGAAGTTAAAAATTGTTCAATTAATCTGGCGCGTAAAAGCACAATTGACTTTTCATTCCCTTTCTGGCACCCTCCGAAAGTAGTGTTGATATAAATAAACTAAAATTAACGCCGGTTTTTTTATCACAACAATAAAATATTCAAATGAAAAAGTTTCTTATCATCACATCAATGATGTTGATCAGTCTATCCACATATACGTTTGCAGGCAATACACCATGTTGCAATCGTAAAATGAACAATTGCAACAAATGCTCAAAATCCTGTACAAAAGGTATATGTGAAGATTATTGCAGTAAACAGTGCAAAGACACTGGTGGATGCAAAAAATGTAAATAATTACAAAGCCGGGAACTTTTCCCGGCTTTGCTGTTTATGAAGGGTTGTAGCCAAATGATGTGATCAAACCATTTTGCTCTGGTATTAGCAGCTTTGTTCTAGAGAAAGATAAATACTTGGTAAATAACTAAATTTGAGCTACCAGCCGATAAAAAACAACAACATGGAACACACCTATAAAATAACCGGAATGAGCTGTCAGGGCTGCCGGACCAAAGTTGAAAATGCGCTGAATGGCATTGATGGCATTTCCGCAAAGGTGTCCCTGGAGCCGGCTGAAGCCATCATTACAATGGAAAAGCATATCCCAACAGAGAAATTGCAGGAGGCGCTGTCTGCCGCCGGACATTACGGCATTGAAATGGGTGGTCAAGAAAAACATGTTATAAAAGCGGTTGAACATATAGATCATTACCATCGTGGATTATCCCATGGACAAAATTCCAGCGCTCAAAAGCTTGGTAAAAATGGAGCTGAAGGGTTATTTTATTGTCCGATGCACTGCGAAGGCGATAAGACCTATGATAAGCCGGGGCATTGCCCCGTATGCGGGATGGACCTGGTAAAACAACCTGTAAAGAAAGTCTCTTCACAGTTTACGTGTCCTATGCATCCCGAGATTATCAGGGATAAACCGGGCGCATGCACAATCTGCGGCATGGACCTAATCCCATTGGGGGTAGATATTGAAGAGGAAGATAAAACTTATGAAACCCTGCTCAAAAAATTCCGGGTAGCCACAATTTTTACCATACCCATTTTTGTTATAGCCATGACTGAAATGATTCCAAATAATCCTTTGTTTGATCTATTGGAACTTAAGTACTGGAACTGGGTTCAGTTCGCGCTTTCTATTCCCGTAGTTTTTTATGCTACCTGGATGTTCTTTCAGCGGGCATGGCAATCTATAATAACCTGGAAACTGAATATGTTTACCCTGATAGGAATTGGTGCAGGAGTTGCCTGGGTTTTTAGCCTTGTCGCACTTCTTTTTCCTGATTTTTTCCCTGATCAGTTTAAAACACATCATGGTACTGTTTTTGTTTATTTTGAGGCGGCGACCGTGATACTGACCTTGGTATTGCTTGGCCAGCTTTTGGAAGCCAGGGCACATGGCAAAACCAACAGCGCCATTAAGGAGCTGCTGAAGCTAGCCCCGAATACAGCAACAAAAGTGGTCGGGGATAAGGAAATATCAGTATCTATTGATGATATCCAGAAAGGAGATCTGCTGAGGGTTAAGCCAGGTGAAAAAATCCCGGTAGACGGGAGTATCAAAACTGGGGAAGCTTTAATCGATGAATCCATGATTTCCGGTGAACCCGTTCCCGTGGAGAAGAATATCGGGGACAAGGTAAGTTCGGGCACGATCAATGGAAATAAAACCTTTGTGATGCTTGCAGAGAAGGTGGGTTCAGAAACGCTTTTGTCGCAGATCATAGAAATGGTGAATTCGGCCAGCCGCTCAAAAGCGCCCATTCAAAAAATGGCGGATAAAATTTCAGGTTATTTCGTGCCTGTTGTGGTATTGATTTCCATCGCAACGTTCATAGTGTGGTCAGTATACGGCCCTGATCCAGCCTACGTTTATGCTTTTGTAAATGCAATCGCGGTATTGATTATTGCATGTCCATGTGCTCTGGGCCTTGCAACCCCAATGTCGGTAATGGTCGGAGTAGGTAAGGGTGCTCAGTCTGGGATACTGATCAAGAATGCCGAGTCCCTTGAGAAAATGAATGCGATTGATGTAGTGGTCATCGATAAGACCGGTACGGTAACCGAAGGTAAACCTTCGGTAGAAAAGGTGGTCAGTGCAGATCCGGATTTTACAGAGCGGGATGTTCTTGAAAAAATTGTGGCTTTGAACAGCAGCAGCGAACATCCATTGGCTCAGGCAACTTTGCGTTATGGGGAAGAAAACAAGATAGATGTTAAACCTATATCAAACTTTGAGGCGATCACGGGAAAGGGAGTAATGGGTAGTTTGAAGGCTGAAAAACTGGCTTTAGGGAACCAGAAATTAATGGAACATGTTAAAGCGACAATTGATCCTGAATTAGAGGAACAGGTTAGGGCCACTCAAAAGCAGGGTAAAACCGTTTCTTATTTAGCTGTAGGAAATAAAGCTGTCGGATTTGTTGTGATTTCTGATAAGATCAAGCCTTCCAGTGCAGATGCAATCCGAAAACTGCAAAATGAGGGAATCGAGGTAATCATGTTTACAGGCGATAATGAGGATACTGCAAGGGCAGTAAGCGAAACCCTGAGATTGGACGGTTTCAAAGCTCAGATGCTGCCAGAGGATAAGCTCAATGAAATAAAAAACCTACAGGCCCAAGGCAAAAACGTAGCTATGGCAGGCGATGGTATCAATGATGCGCCTGCACTTTCTCAGGCTGATATCGGCATTGCGATGGGCACGGGAACGGATGTAGCCATCCAGAGTGCAGCCATCACATTGGTGAAGGGCGATTTAAATGGAATCGCAAAAGCAAGGTTGTTAAGCCATAAAGTCATGGCTAATATAAAAGGAAACCTGTTTTTTGCCCTGGGATACAATGTATTGGGCATTCCTATAGCGGCAGGTATTTTATATCCGTTTTTTGGGATTTTACTTTCTCCTATGATAGCTGCACTAGCTATGAGCTTTAGCTCAGTTTCTGTTATCTTGAATTCCCTGAGATTGAGAAAAGCAAAAATTGACTGATCTTTTTTGCCCGCAAAGAAAAATTTAGTTGTTATTAATGGCGTGATAGAAGATCGTAGAATAGATGAAATCATCGCCGACGGAGCAAAACCAGCTTTCTACATTTCGCTGATAGCAATGATACTCTTTTTAAATATAACAATCTGGTAGGATAACTTAGCCTGCTTTGGAAATTCTTTTAGAACATTTAAATTCTTGGAAATAAAATAAAATGTAAACTAGCCTTTATAAAGATTGGAATATCAAACCCGCTAAAGTTGGCAGGTTTGATATTTTAGGCCAGTTATCGTTTTGATCTTCAGGCAGATCTAGGGGCATAAATTATAATGCAGGCACCAATGAGCGCTATTGTTGCTCCGATAATGTCCCATTTATCCGGCCTGAACCCATCGACTTTCCATGCCCACAATAAGGCAAGTACAATAAACACTCCACCATAAGTGGCATAAACCCTCCCGAAATTAGCCGTCTGCCACGTAGCAACTACACCGTAGGCGATCAGGATCAAGCCACCGATCAGTCCGTACCACATAGGTTTTCCCTCCTTCAGCCATAGCCAGATAAGGTAACCGCCACCAATTTCACAAAGTCCGGCCAGCACAAAAATGGCCAATGATCTGATTATATCCATGTATTCTTTTGTTGCCTATTTACTCGTTTTGTTTTTTGCCCTGGCCACGGTGCAGCCGATTGCTTTTGTTGAACTCACTGCTAGCGCTTTCCCTGCATTCAATGATTTAATGGCATCTTCAACATAGTGGGTGCGGCTTGCATTTGCTTCCTGCGGATCGTCATCAAGAGCGCCGGTATATTCAATGATCAAGCCCTTATCGGTTTTTCTCGCCAGAAAAAGGTGCGGGGTTTTGGCAGCACCATAGAGATTGGTGATCTTTTGGCCTGGATCAAACAGGTAGGGGAAAGTATATTTCTTTGCGGTAGCTCTTTCCTGCATTTTATCAAAACTATCTCCCTTTGAGATTTCAGGGTCGTTAGGGTTAACGGCAATCACGGGATATCCCAGTGGCGTTGATATTGAGTTGAGGGCAATGATCCTTTGCTCATAGGCCTGCGCATACGGGCAGGTATTACAGGTAAAAACGATTACAAAACCCTTGGCTTTTGGAAAGTCACCAAAGCTGGCCAGCTTACCGTCTATGTTTTTAAGTTTGATATCAGGGGCTTTACTGCCTACCGGTAAGGTATTGATCTGTGCAGTTGCAGAAAGTGAGACAACTGCAAGCAGGAGAATAATGTAATTTTTCATGATTATTTATTTTGTTTATAGAAATCTATTAATTCCGGATAGGTAAATTCCTGTTCTTTGAATACCCGTTTGTTTTTTGTTTTATTGACCAGTAAAGTGGCAGGTAGGGCCCCAGACCATTGCTTATCTATTCTTTCGATGTATCGCTGCTGGTCGGCCTCATCCAGCAGGTAAACTTCGTTTTTTAGTTTCAAGCGTTTTACCAAGGGAACAACTGCGCTTTTCAGTTTAGATTTGAAGTCCAGGCTCACCAGCAGTACTTTGACCTTGCTTTCTTTTAGGGACTGGCCCAGCTTCTCAAAATGCGGAAGCTCTTTCAGGCAGGGCATGCACCAGCTTGCCCAGAAGTTTACGATATAAACAGTGTCTTTTCCCTTTTCAAAGCGCTGCTCCAGCCCATCCAATTTCAGAAAACTGACGGTCTGGCTTTTTGCCGGAGAGCAAAAACAGACGATCAATAACAGCCAAAGAAACAACAATTTTCCCATGTACAAATCTATTTAGAATTTATGAGGTTTATAGCCCAAGCTCGGTGGCGATAAATTCTTTCGCCCCCTTATTTCCTGTAATGCTGAAGGTTATCGTGCCTTTATTGACAACGGCAATATTGAAGTTGAAAAAATCGCAGCACATTCGCTCACTTTTAATGAACTCGGTCAACATATCCAGGGTCTCATCTTTTCCGTTGAAAACATAACTATAACCGTTTTCCAGTTCTATTTTTTTAGTAAAGTTATCTTTTAGGTTCTTGATAACGGTGGCTTTACGTTCCTGCAATTCCGGAGTTGTCAGCTTACAGCTCATCACCGTGTCTTTTTGGTTTTCCATCATTAAAGTTTTTTGTGTTTTGGATGATGGCGTGGGTTCCGCTTTTTGCTGCGCCTGCGCATAAGGGGCAATAAGCAACGCCATAGCGGTCAGTATTATGCTAATTTTCATACTTTCATTTTCGGTTGAATTGTCAGCCTTGCAACCACAGTTGTCGCCACAGTTTACAGGCTTGCGTTTTGAGCTGTTCAAGTCATACAGAAAAGCCGCCCCACCGAGCAGAACCAGTATAAACCCTGTTTTTTCCAGATAGAAGCTCAAAGCCGAAACCGATGCCATCCCGATGGAAGCTGCAATCATAGGAAGCAGACAGCAGACCGAACATAAACCGATACGAACAAATCCCATTTTCTTGAACATTGATATCATGAGCAATTGAATTTTTTTCATCACGTTTATTAAATACATTTACAAATATAAACCGTGGAGTATAGTCCACTGTCAAGAGAAATTTTATAATAATTATGCTGATAGGTGAATTGGTAACAAAAACAGGTCTTTCCAGGGATACAATCCGTTTTTATGAAAAGCAGGGCCTGATCGCGGTGGACAGAAAACAACGCCGGGACAATAATTATAAAGAGTACTCCGAAGAAGTATTGGAAAAACTGCTAACCATCAAGCGGCTGAAGAATTTTGGTTTTACACTGAATGAATCTGCTGAAGTGCTGGGCATGATCGAAGTCAAAGAAGCTACCTGTAGCAACGTGAGCGATATGATCGATAAAAAAGTTGCACTGCTGGACGCTAAGATTATGGACATGATCTCCTTAAGAAACCAGCTGATCGCTGGCGTGAAAAAATGTGTAGACTGCTGTACCCCTGAAACACCTGAAGACAACTGCCCGATCCTGGTCTCCGACAGCTTTCTTGACCAATAACATCCTATCTGAAGTTCAATCATTCAGAAATTTCTGAATGGTATTGTTTTTTTGAAATACTTATCGTAATATTGCGATATAAAATTATGGGACTTACAAGATCAGAAATATTCACCGACGAGCAGAACCAGCTTTCCACATTGCTGAAAGCAATTGCGCATCCTGCCCGCATCGCCATCCTGCAAAGAATCCTTATATCCAATACCTGTATCTGCGGGGATCTGGTAGAGGAACTGGGCTTAGCCCAGGCAACCATTTCGCAACACCTTAAGGAACTCAAAACAGCCGGGATCATTCAGGGAACGATCGAAGGCGTGAGTGTCTGCTATTGTATCAACCCTAAAACCTGGAAATTATTGGAAAAACAGTTGGGCACATTCTTTGGCTCGTACAAAGGTGAAACCAGCTGCTGTTAACCTTTTTTTATCTATATCAATCGTTAAATTGCAATATTATGAACAATACGGAACTGACCAACTGGCAAACATTTAAAGCCACATTAGAACAACATCCAGATTTAACCTTACAGTTCCAATATGCGGAAGGTAAATGGGTAGACGCTTCATACCATATTACCGAAATCAAACAGGCACCGATCGTATCTGTGGATTGCGGAGGAAAAATGAATACCTGGACAGAAATTATCGTACAGCTTTGGGAGCCATCTGTACAAGACAGCGAAAGAGCCATGCAGGTTGGCAAAGCCTTGTCAATTGTAAGTCTGGTAGAAAAATCTTTACCACTTAACCCACTGGGAACTGTTAAGATAGAGTTTGGAAATTCACAGTTTGATACCAGACAGATGTATCCCGGCGAATTTTTGATCGAGGGCGATAACCTGATCGTTAACCTGATCCCTGATTTTACGCAGTGTAAAGCAATCGAACGTGGTGGAAGTTGTGGAACAACAGCAACTGGCGAAGAATGCTGCGCACCAGCGGTGAAAGAAGAAAAACCAAAATTACAGATGGTAAACCTTGCTGGGGCGGGACAGTCCTGTGAACCCGGTTCGGGCTGCTGCTAATCAGCGTATGGAAATTATAGAATTACTCCCCTTGCACTGGGAAGAGGTTAGAATTATTTATCTACAAGGTATCGCCACTAAGCAGGCTACCTTTCAGACCGATGCCCCGGCATGGGAAGAATGGGACAATGGCCACCTGGCTGGTCTCCGCTATGTCGCTATCATTGATGGCAACGTGGCAGGCTGGGCAGCTTTAACCTCTGTTTCAGGCAGATGTGTCTATGCAGGGGTAACAGAAGTGAGCGTCTATATACATGAAGCTTTTCGGGGCAAGGGGGTAGGTAAGGCGCTATTGCAAAATCTGGTCACAGAAAGTGAGGCCAGTAACATCTGGACGCTGCAATCAGGCATCTTTCCTGAAAATACGGCCAGTATCGCCCTCCACGAAAAGCTCGGTTTTAGAAAAATCGGTTATCGCGAAAAGATCGGCAAGATGGACGGGGTATGGCGGGATACAGTGCTGATGGAACGAAGAAGTAAAATAACAGGACAAGAATAAAAACATGAAAAAAATATTAGTACTCTGTACAGGAAACAGCTGCAGAAGCCAGCTGGCAGAAGGTTATTTAAGGCATTTTGCCGGAAACAATGCAGAGATCTACAGCGCAGGGATTGAAACACATGGCGTAAATCCAAAAGCTATCGCAGTCATGGCTGAAGATCATATCGATATTTCGGGGCATACCTCGAACAATGTGGATGAATATGCCGGAATTGATTTTGATGCAGTGATCACCGTTTGCGATAATGCGAATGAAGCCTGCCCTTTCTTTCCGGGCAAGGTAGACCGCTTCCACCAGAATTTCCCTGACCCTGCAAAGGCAACAGGAACCCCCGAAGAAGTGATGGACGAATTCAGAAGGGTCCGCGAGCTGATCAAAGCCTATGCAGCAGATTTTGTAAACCAGTATATAAAGAGATAAACCATGAGTGCAAACAATTGTGCCCCCGTTGCAGAACGAAAAAAACTGGGATTTCTTGACCGTTACCTGACCCTATGGATCTTTATGGCAATGGCAATCGGGGTTGGTGTCGGCTATTTTATCCCATCATCTTCCGGCTTTATCAATTCCTTTTCCAGCGGTACAACCAACATCCCATTGGCCCTCGGCCTGATTCTGATGATGTACCCGCCACTTGCCAAAGTAAAATATGAAAAGATGGGCGAAGTATTTAAGGATACCAAAGTGTTGAGCGTTTCCCTGGTACTGAACTGGGTAATCGGCCCTTTGTTGATGTTCTTTCTGGCCATTACTTTTTTAAGAGACTATCCTGAATATATGGTTGGCCTGATCCTGATCGGTCTTGCCCGTTGTATCGCCATGGTGGTGGTATGGAACGAACTGGCAGAAGGTAACCGCGAATATGCCGCTGGCCTGATCGCATTGAACAGCATTTTCCAGGTATTGTTATACAGCGTGTTTGCCTATATATTCATTACCGTATTGCCGCCTTTCTTTGGCCTGAAAAGCCTTGAGGTAAATATAACCATCGGCGAGATCGCAAAAAGCGTGGGCATTTATTTAGGATTGCCATTTGCAATGGGTGTTATCAGCAGATATGCACTGATCAAACTCAAAGGTGAAAACTGGTTCCAGAAAAGGTTTATACCATTTATATCTCCTATAACCCTGATCGCTTTGCTGTTTACCATTGTCATTATGTTCAGCCTGAAAGGTAACCTGATCGTACAGATACCAATGGACGTGGTTCGTATTGCCATACCGCTGGTGATCTATTTCTCTATCATGTTCATCGTCAGCTTTTTTGCAGGCAGGTATTTCGGGGCAGATTATTCTAGAAGTACCTCTATTGCCTTTACTGCCACTGGGAACAATTTTGAACTGGCGATCGCCGTTGCCATTGGTGTGTTTGGAATCAATTCGGGACAGGCCTTTGCCGGGGTAATTGGGCCTTTGGTGGAAGTTCCTGCATTGATTGCCCTGGTGAACCTGGCCTTCTGGTTCAGGAAAAGATATTATACCACAACAGAGGCTACTAACTAACAAACAATTCTAAACACCTTTTCAGATATGAAAATTGCATTATTTTCTGACGTCCATGCCAATTTCCCCGCTTTTGAAGCCATGCTGCAAGATATGGACAGCCAAAAGCCCGATGCCGTATATTGCCTGGGGGATCTTGTAGGCTACCATATCTATCCCAATGAAGTCATTGATGAAATCCGCAGACGAGGGATTGCAACCTTAAAAGGCAACCATGACGAAAAAGTTGAAAATATCATTACCACTCCTGAAAGTTTAAATGAACCGGGCAAAAAATATGCTTATCACCTGATTCGTGAGGATAACAGGGAATATCTGACAACACTTCCGGCACATATCAGGTTAGAATATAAACTGAACGGTGAAAAACTAAACCTTGTTTTCGCACACGGCAGTACCAGGAGCATAGATGAATATATCCTGATAGACACAGATGCAGACTATGTTTTGGAAATGCTTAAAGAAGCTGAGGCAGATCTGCTTTTTGTCGGGCACTCGCACAAACCCTATCATAGAATCCTGGAAACGCCCGATGGACGGTTCAAACATGTGATCAACCTGGGATCCGCCGGAAAGCCTAAAGACGGTGACCCAAGGGGTTGTTACGTTATAGTCCACTTAAATGAAGGCAGTTCCTCAACCGATAAAAATAGTATCGAAATTGAATTCAGACGTGTTGAATACGATGTGGAAGCATCCGCCACAGCCATTATAAACAGCCCCCTGCCCAAAGAATTTGCTGATGCTTTGAGGCTTGCAAAATAATCCCAATCAATTGGACAATCAAATTTGAGGGTACCATGCTCTTATTCTTTATTTACATGCTTTGCAACCGGTAATATCAGATATTAACCGCGCGGGTGTCAGTAAATTTTATACTTTTACACCGTGAAATTCATTGCCCTGGTTTTATCTCTCATCATATTTACGCTAACCGCGGTACCATGCTGTGCTTTAGCGCGAGAAGATAGCCATGCACTCAAAACCGATAAAGCGGAAAAACATGCCTGCAGTGAACATAATGATAATTGCTGCAAAGGCTGTTCACCGTTTTATGTCTGCGGTAACTGTATCGGCTTTACCATCACTACACGTACAACGATTGTTTTTGCGGTCCAGCTCTTACCTGTTCAGCACAATACGGCTTATATTCCACTTGAACTCCAGGCTATTTCTATTTCCATCTGGCAGCCGCCCAAACTTTCGTAGTTTATTTTCCTATTGTCCTAAACGGACATATTTATCGAAATCATTATTTAAAGATCATTATGAAAAGAACGATTGTGGCCTTGGCTATACTGTTGTCTACAGTTACCGCCTTTGCCCAAAATACATATAAAGCCGTCATCAAAGACGCAAAGACAAATCAGGTACTTCCAGGAGCTACATTAAAAGTGCTTGGAACGACCATTGGCACTAAATCAGATAGTGCAGGTACTGCTAGTATTAGTGGAATACCTTCAGGTAAACAGATCATTCAGTTTAGTTATGTAGGCTACCAGACTAAAACAGATACGCTGACCTTTCCCCTTATTGAAACCAATGTTTTGATTGTTTTACTTACTGCCGCTGAAGAAGACGAGGACCTGGAGGATGTAGTGATATCAGCTACAAGGAGCAGCCGTACCATTGATAATATTCCTACACGGGTCGAGGTCATCGCCGGGGAAGAACTGGATGAAAAGGGAAATATGAAACCTGGCGACATCCGCATGATGCTGGCAGAAAGTACCGGAATCCAGACCCAGCAGACTTCTGCGACCAGCGGAAACTCCAGTATCCGCATACAGGGACTGGACGGAAAATATACCCAGATCATTAGGGACGGTTTTCCGTTATACTCTGGTTTCTCGGGTGGATTGGGCCTGCTTCAGATTGCCCCATTGGATTTGCAGCAGGTAGAGGTGATCAAAGGTTCATCGTCCACCCTTTACGGTGGTGGAGCAATTGCTGGACTGGTAAATCTGGTTTCTAAAAAACCGACGGAAGCGCGCCAGCTTAATTTTCTTTTGAACGGTACTTCTGCTTTAGGGTTGGATGCCAGTGGTTTTTATGGGCAGAAATTTGATAAAATAGGTATCACGGTCTACGGTGCATATAACAAAGGGACGGCCTATGATCCTTCAGATGTTGGCTTAACGGCTATCCCCAAGTTTGACCGTTTCACCCTGAACCCCAAGTTATTTTTTTATTTCAATGATGCGACTACGCTTTCGGCAGGAATCAACGCTACAACTGAAAAACGGATCGGTGGCGACCTGGAATATGTGAAGGGAAATGGCAGTGCTGCCCATTCTTATTTTGAGGAGAATAAAACCGGGCGTTACAGTTCTCAGGTTGAATTGGATCATAAACTGAGTGAAAAGGAAAAGCTGGTTATCCGCAATTCAGTGAGCTATTACGACCGGAGTATCGGATTGCCAAATTACCTGTTTTCAGGCGTTCAGGTATCTACTTATAGCGAGGCCAATTATAGCCGTAACGGCGGAAAAGCTGACTGGGTGTTTGGGATAAACTTTTTGACCGACAATTTTAAGGAAGACCGGAACAGTAGCAATGCACTCAGAAGTTACAATTATAATACCATAGGAGCATTTGCACAAAACACCTGGAACCTATCTGAAAAAATTAGTCTTGAATCAGGAGTAAGGGGAGATTACCACAATGAATATGGATTTTTCTTCTTACCAAGAATTTCCGGATTGTGGAAGATCAATGAACATTTTTCTACCCGCTTAGGCGGTGGTTTAGGTTATAAGGCGCCAACAGTATTTACCGAAGATGCCGAGCGGATCCAGTTCAGAGATGTAGCGCCTTTGGATGTGGCAAATACAAAAGCGGAACGCTCTTATGGTGCCAACTATGATGTGAACTACCGTACCTCTCTGTTTGGCGGAAAGCTAGGATTCAGCATCAACCAGATGTTTTTTTATACCCGAATCAATAACCCGATATTGTTGACGGCCTCTAGTGGTAGCAATCTCACCTATGTACAACCGAAAGGCAATTTAGATACAAGAGGAATGGAAACTAATGCCAAAGTAACCTATGGTGATTTTAAACTTTTTATAGGTTATACGCTAGCTGATGTGAACCAGCACACGGGAAGCACCAGTACAAGTTATCCGCTGGTTTCAAAACACAGGTTAAATAATGTACTGATGTATGAGATTGAAGATAAGTGGAAGATCGGTGCAGAGGCATACTATTTCAGCAAACAGTTGCTAAATGATGGTGCCACTGGTAAAAGCTATTGGACCGCCGGTCTGATGGCAGAAAAGCTTTGGGAACGGTTTTCAATTTTTGTGAATTTTGAGAATTTAACGGACACCAGGCAGACCAGCTTTGATTCGATATATACAGGAAGCATTACAAGTCCTGTTTTCAGGGACATCTATGCTCCTGTCGATGGGTTTGTGATAAACGGAGGGATAAAATTCAAACTTTAAACCTGGGGTAATTGACCTTTCTGTGTAGTTAATTCACATTTTAGCCGGGCCAGGGATTTGATATTTAAAAAATCCCTGGCCGGCTGATTTGAAACTGTCATCGCGGTTAAAAGCCATGTTCCATCAGAAGAGTCTATGCTGGCCGATAGGTCAGTTGTGTAAGGTTGAAGGTTACCCCTGGACTTGTCTCATCAATAAATGAAAGCTTCCTTCCCCTTTTACCCAGATTATATGAAGTTTTTTGGTTTGGGCAAAGGAGGTTTCCGGTTGCTTGTTCAAGTAGTGAAACTTTTGAATGATGGGTTGAAACCGGTAGGCTATGTTTATTTTTATTAAAAAGTATTAAATTTTTTCAAACCAGGACTAAAAAAAATTGTTCTTAAATAAATTTATATATTTGGTAAAATTTTGAAAGTGAAAATATCCAGTTTGTTTCTCTGCTTCATTATCGTAATACTCAGCTGCATTCCATGCGCTGACGTATTGGCCATGGGTAAGTCACAGGGGGGACCATTAACTGAAAAAAGCATAACAACACATTCTACAGAAAAAGAACGCAGTGATTTCTGTTCACCGTTCTGCGTTTGCTCGTGCTGTAACACCACTTCTGAAGTTATTTCTTCAACACCTCTTGTGGTAATCTCAAAACCAATAAGCTCAGAATATAATGAAGCTTACATGGGTGAGGTTATCTCTTTACCATTATCTGTTTGGCAGCCGCCTAAATTAAGTTAAAAATCGATCTTCATTTCGATGCTATGTTTTTGCCCGTAATCCATACGAGGCTACGCTGTGCATTGATCTGGCTTTTTTATTTTTTACTTAATTAAACAAATAATGCTGAAAAAAATTATTCAGTTTTCAATAGCGAACAAGCTTGTAATAGCCCTGTTCACTTTGGGGCTGATCGCATGGGGCGTATATTCCCTGAGACAACTTCCCATTGATGCCGTTCCCGATATCACCAATAATCAGGTTCAGGTCATAACCCTTAGCCCATCCCTTGCTACCCAGGAGGTAGAAAGGCTTATTTCCTATCCTGTAGAACAGACCATGTCCACCATACCTGAAATAGAGCAGGTACGCTCCATTTCAAGGTTCGGACTATCGGTTGTAACCATCGTATTCCATGATGATGTTGACATCTACTGGGCGCGGCAACAGGTAAACGAAAAGCTTGCCGAGGCCAAGAATAACATCCCATCAGGACTTGGTAATCCGGAAATATCCCCCATATCAACAGGTCTTGGGGAGATATACCAGTATGTGATCCATGCAAAGCCCGGATTCGAAAAGAAATTCAATGCACGCGAGCTGCGCAGCATCCAGGACTGGATCGTTAGGAGACAGCTCCTTGGTACGCCGGGCATTGCAGAGGTCAACAGTTTCGGTGGCCTTTTAAAACAGTATGAGATTGCGCTTGATCCCGATAAACTGCGGAGCCTGAACCTGAGCATCAGCGATGTTTTCGCTGCCCTGGAACAAAATAACCAGAACACGGGGGGCGCATATATAGACAAAAAGCCCAATGCGTATTTTATCAGGAGCGAAGGCCTGGTCGGCAACCTTGATGACATCAATAAGATCGTTGTCAAAAACAATGCGAACGGAATCCCGGTGCTTATCCACGATATCGCCACCGTACAGATCGGTAGTTCCATCCGTTATGGCGCACTTACCCGTGCAACAAAGGATGGAGAAGGTGAGGCTGTTGGCGGTATAGTAATGATGCTGAAAGGCGCAAATGCCAATAACGTGGTAAAACAGGTAAAGGCTAAGATAGACAGAATCAGTAAAACTCTACCGAAGGGGGTAACCATTGAGCCGTTTTTAGATAGAAGTGCGCTTGTTGATCGTGCCATGGGCACAGTAGCCAAAAATCTGATTGAGGGCGCCCTGATTGTTATTTTTGTCCTGGTTCTTTTTCTTGGGAATTTTAGGGCCGGGCTGGTTGTTGCCTCAGTGATTCCGCTAGCTATGCTTTTTGCGATTTCCCTGATGAACCTTTTTGGCGTATCGGGAAACCTGATGAGTCTTGGCGCGATAGATTTCGGACTTATCGTCGACGGGGCGGTAATTATTGTGGAAGCCACAATGCACATCCTCTCTGGGAATAAGCTTGGCCGCGCCTACTCGCAAGCCGAAATGGATGAGCAGGTTGAGAAGTCCGCCGTACGCATGATGAGTGCCGCTGCATTTGGACAGATCATTATCCTGATCGTTTATCTTCCCATCCTTGCCCTTGTAGGTATTGAAGGCAAGATGTTCGGTCCTATGGCACAAACAGTTTCCTTTGCCATATTGGGGGCCTTTATTTTGTCGCTGACCTATGTTCCTATGGTTTCCTCGCTTTTCTTAAGCAAAAAAGTTGCGCACAAAAAGAATTTTTCAGATCGGATGATGGATTTTTTCCAGCGCCGTTACACTCCAATGATCAAGTCTGCACTCAATAGAAGAGTAATTGTTGTGGCATCATCGGTTGTTCTTCTGGCCATCAGTGTTTTTATCTTTACCCGGATGGGGGGAGAATTCATTCCCACCTTGGAGGAAGGTGATTTTGCGGTAGAAACCAGGCTACTTACCGGCAGTTCCCTTTCCCAGACCATTGATAAGGTAAATCAGGCTTCAAAAATCCTTGTAGAAAAGTTTCCTGAGGTGAAAGAAGTAATTGGTAAGGTTGGTGCTGCCGAGATTCCTACCGATCCCATGCCAATGGAAGCATGTGATCTGACCATAATACTCAAAGATAAAAAAGACTGGACCACTACCCATGATAGGGAAGAACTGGCCGAGATGATGAGTAAGGCACTTGAAGAAGTTCCCGGCGTTAGTTTTGGTTTTTCACAACCAATCCAATTACGCTCAAATGAACTTATCTCGGGAGTTAGACAGGATATTGGGATCAAAGTTTTCGGAGATGACCTCGAATCCCTCACCAGTATCTCCCAAAAGATCGGGAAAATTGTTTCGGGTGTAGAGGGTGCAAAAGATCTCTATCTGGAACAGGCAACCGGTCTGCCACAGATTGTGGTAAAGATCAACCGTGACCGGATTGCACAATATGGATTGAGCATAGGGACGGTTAACCAGGCACTCAACACTGCTTTTGCAGGACAGTCTGCGGGGCTGGTATACGAGGGAGAGCAGCGTTACGATATCATTGTGCGCCTTTCCCAACAGAACCGCCAGGGTATTGACGATGTTAAAAATGTCTATGTGACTGCCCCGAACGGCAATCAGGTTCCACTTGACCAACTTGCCGACATAGAGTTTAAGATTGGTCCTAACCAGATTCAACGTGAGGATACCAAACGGCGCATCATAGTGGGGCTGAATGTCCGTGGGCGAGATATCCAGAGTGTAGTAACAGAGATTGAGCAGAAAATAAACGAACAGATCAAAATGCCCGCAGGATATTACATTACCTATGGAGGGCAGTTCGAAAACTTAAAAGAGGCGACACAAAGGCTCTCTATTGCCGTTCCGGTGGCACTTTTACTGATATTATTATTGCTGTATTTCTCATTTGGATCTGTAAAACAGTCGATACTGATTTTTTCTGCTATTCCGATGGCCGCAATCGGCGGAATATTTGCTTTAATCCTAAGGGGAATGCCTTTCAGCATTTCCGCCGGTGTTGGATTTATTGCATTATTCGGGGTAGCCGTGCTCAACGGAATCGTACTGATTACCGAATTCAACAGATTGAAAAAAATGGATAAATATAGTATAAGGGACATTGTCCTCAAGGGAACTGCTATCCGTCTGAGACCTGTCCTGATGACCGCAACTGTAGCCTCTCTCGGGTTCCTTCCAATGGCAATATCCAGTGCAGCAGGCGCTGAGGTGCAGAAACCGTTAGCGACCGTAGTAATCGGGGGACTGATTACCTCCACCATATTAACCTTAATCGTACTTCCAGTGCTATATACTTATTTTGAAGGTTGGAAAAGCAAAAAAACTGCCCTTCCAACAACTGTAGTTGCCCTAGCGGTGTTTTTTGGACTTTTCATTTTATCGGGACAGACCCAGGCGCAGACCGTTCCCGCCAAGGGTATGAGCCTTGAGCAGGCTTTGAGCACAGCATTGAGTAATAACCAGGCTGTGAAATCCTCCACCCTGCAGATTGGCAGGCAACAGGCGCTAAGGGGCTCCTCAACAGATCTGGGGAAGACCAGCTTTGAGGTGCAGTACGGACAGATGAATACCATCAAACGCGACAATAACTTTTCGGCTTCTCAGAACATACCCTATCCGGGGCTGTTCAAAAGTCAGCGCAACTTGTATGATGCGCAGATCAGGGGAGCCGAAATCGGCCTTCAGGTAACACAGAGAGAACTTTCCTATCAGGTGAAAAGCGTTTACGCCCAGTTGGGCTATTTCATTGCCCTTCAAAAGCTTTACAAAAGCCAGGACAGTGTTTACAGTAATTTTCTGAAGGCCGCCTCATTGAGGTACCAGGCAGGAGAGACCAACCTGCTTGAAAAAACTACCGCTGAAACTCAGTATAATGAGGTTCGCAACCAGATGAGCAAGAATGAAGCTGATATCCTTGCCTATACCGCCGAACTTAAGCGTTTGCTGAATACCAGGGAACAGATCAGTATCATGAACGCAGAATTTGGCCAGGTGGTCTGGAATGTTAACCAGGCTGATACCGTTACATCAGAAAATCCAATTCTTGCGCTGCAGGCCCAGCAGATAGATATTGCCGACAAGACGGTAAGGCTCGAGCGCTCACGCTCCGGCCCCGATTTCAGTATCGGCTATTTCAACCAGTCCATTATCGGAGCACAGAATGTTGGTGGTCAGGATCTTTATTTTAATGGAGGAAAACGTTTTCAGGGGGTTTCCGCCGGGATCTCCATACCGCTTTTCTTTAAGCCTTTCTCCTCGAGGATAAAAGCCGCCAAGATAGATAAGCAGGTAGCCGAAAGCGATTTTATCCTTTCCCAGACAGATCTTCGTGGAAGGTATGAGCAGGCCTTCCAGGACCTTCAGAAAAATTCCAGAAGTATCGCCTATTATAAGAACAGTGCCCAGCCGAATGCCAACCTGATCCTAAAGCAGTCCCAGATTGCATTTCAGGCAGGGGAGATCGGCTATGTAGAGTATCTGCAGGCCCTGCGTACCTACTCTGATATCCGCTTCAGCTATCTGGAGGCCATCAACCAATACAATCAATCAGTATACACATTACAGTACCTAAAAGGTCAATAACAATATAAAAATGAAAAAAATATTAAAAGCCCTCAGCCGATTATCTTACATAGGGGCACTGGCAGTAGTGCTTTCTTCCTGCGGCAGCAAGGAAAAAGATGGCGCTGGAACAGAAGCCCCTGCAGACAGCACGGCCACCGAGGAAAGCAACTCAGTAGAGCTCAGCCAGTCACAGTTCAAGTCCGTAGGGGTAGAGCTGGGAAGTCCCGAGCTCCGTGCACTCAGCGGTATGCTGAAAGTAAACGGCTTTATCGACGTGCCACCACAGAACCTGGTGAGCATTACCACCCAGATGGGCGGTATTGTAAAATCCACCCCGCTGTTACAGGGGACAAAGGTGAGCAAAGGTCAGGTTATTGCCATACTCCAGAATCAGGAATATGTGCAGATGCAACAGGATTACCTGGAGAGCAAAAGCCAGCTTGAACTTTCGGATTCTGAATACAAAAGACAACAGACCCTTGCCCAGCAAAACGTTAATGCTCAAAAAACACTCCAACAGGCCAAAGCAGCTTATCTGGGAAATCTTGCAAGGGAAAATGCATTAAAGCAACGTCTTCAACTGATCAATATCAATCCATCCTCGCTAAACGCCGGCAATATCCGTAGCCAGATAAATATCTACTCGCCGATCAATGGCTATGTAACCAAGGTTAACGTAAATACGGGCAAATTTGTGGCCCCCAATGATGCAATGTTCGAGATCGTAAACAGTTCGAATCTCCACGTTGAGCTCAACGTTTTCGAAAAAGATGCACAGAAGGTAAAAAAAGGACAAAAGGTGCTTTTTTCACTCACCAATGATTCTACCCAACGGACTGCAGTCGTACAGCTGGTAGGCGGTGAGATCAATGCCGATAAGACCGTGACCGTTCATGCTATTGCCCAGGGAAGCGCCGGGTTTATCCCTGGCACCTACCTTAAGGCTTTCATCGAAACAGGTGCCGTGCAGGTAATGGCTTTGCCTTCTGCAGCGGTTGTAGACTTTGAGGGCAAAAAATACATTTTCGTCCAGAACTCGGCGGACAAAAAGGCAAAGGAACCAGCAAAAAACGAATCCGGAAACAAAGAGGGCGCCACTGAGGCCGGCCATCATTTTGAAATGGTAGAGGTTACAACGGGTATATCCGATGGCGGTTATATAGAGGTAACTATGCCTTCGGGACGGGATTTTACAGGCAAGGTTGTACTTAAAGGTACATATGATCTGCTGTCAAAAATGAAGAACAGCGAAGAAGAGTAAAGTCCCCACAAAGAATTTTTAGTACACACATTGAATAAAAGGTGCCTCGTTAGGGAGGCATCTTTTTAAAAAAAGTGAACCCAAACGGGCAGAGAATACAGATAAAGCGGTTGCCCTGAATATTCAACAAAAATCAATTTACCCCGATATGGAAAACAAGAAGAAAAAATCCGACACCAAATCATCTGCCAAAAAGCCTGTAGTCCGGAAGGAAGGCTCAGATTCCAAAGAAACAAAAGCGAAGCCGGTAAAGGAAGAAACCAAAACTTCTTCACAGCCTATTTCTGAAAAACCATCCAGGAAGGGAAAAGAAGCTGAAAAGGAGAAAGAGGCTCATCTTGACCATGCTGAAGAGGAAGGTCATGATCATGAACATGGCGGGATTTTCGGGAAGAATACGGAAATGATCTTCGCCTTTATCTGTGGCGCGGCGCTGGGGATAGGATTTGGAATTTCTTTCATAGACGGTGTTCCTGAATGGGCAAGTCTTGCACTCTACATAACAGCCTATTTCTTTGGCGGTTTCTTTACGGCCAAGGAAGCAGTTGAAACTATACTGAAAGGTGGCTTTGAGATCGATTTTCTGATGCTGGTCGCCGCAATCGGCGCAGCGATCCTGGGCTCCTGGGCCGAAGGCGCATTATTGCTCTTCCTGTTCAGTCTGGGACATGCGATGGAACACTATGCGATGGGCAAGGCAAGAAAATCTATAGCGGCCCTTACCAGTCTGGCTCCCCCGACAGCCCTGGTTGTCCGGGATGGCAAGGAATCTGAGGTGCGCATCGAAGATCTTCAGCTTGGAGATGTCATTATCATCAAGCCCAACAGCAAGATTCCGGCAGACGGAGTGGTTGTAAAGGGTGAGGGCAGTGTCAACCAGGCTCCTATTACGGGTGAGAGTGTGCCAGTGGATAAATCACCCGTACCGGACGCATCAAAGGACTATTCTGCCGAAAAAACCATCAAGCCCCAGTTCCGTGTATTTGCCGGAACAATCAACGGAGCCTCGGTTCTGGAGGTTAAGGTAATCAGGGAAGCCAAGGATTCTACCATCTCACGCCTGATCAAAATGGTAAATGAGGCGGAAAAACAAAAATCCCCAACGCAGCTATTTACCGACAGGTTCGAAAAGTATTTCGTTCCAGTTGTACTGGTTCTGGTGACCGCACTATGTTTTGCATTCCTGGTTATTGATGAGCCGTTTAGCAAAAGTTTCTACCGCGCGATGTCCGTACTGGTTGCTGCCAGCCCATGCGCTTTGGCGATTTCTACCCCAAGCGCAGTACTTAGCGGTATTGCAAGGGCTGCACGTGGCGGAGTCCTTATAAAGGGAGGGCGGCCACTGGAAGATCTGGGCGAACTCAACGCCATCGCGTTCGACAAGACCGGAACACTTACCGAAGGCAAACCCCAGCTCACAAACGTGATTCCACTGAACGACATATCTGAAGAGGAACTAATGGGTATTGCTGTTGCCGTTGAAAAACTCAGCGACCACCCGCTGGCCGAAGCAATTGTAAAAGGCGCACTCGAAAAGATGAAGAAAAAATCCGTTCCTGAGGCACATAACGTGAAAGGCATTACCGGAAGAGGTGTTCAGGCTGAGGTCAACGGTAAAAAAGTATTCATTGGAAACAAGGCCCTTTTTGAAAAGGATGGAATACCCGAAGATATTCTCAAACAGGTTGAAGAGCTGGAAAAGGGCGGACATACTTCAATGCTTGTCAGGGTCGATAAAGCTTTCATCGGCATTCTTTCCCTTATGGATGTTCCCCGTGAAGAGGCAAAACATGTGCTTAAAGAACTTGAAGAGCTGGGGATCAAAAAAATGATTATGCTCACCGGGGACAACCAACAGGTTGCAGAAGCGGTAGCCAAACAGATCGGTGTAACCGAGGCATGGGGCAACCTTATGCCAGAAGACAAAGTCAAGGCAGTACAGAAACTCGCCAAATCAGAAAAAATGGTTGCGATGGTGGGAGACGGCGTGAATGATGCCCCGGCCATGGCCAAAAGTACCGTAGGTATCGCTATGGGCGCTGCGGGATCTGATGTTGCTCTGGAAACAGCAGATATTGCACTGATGGGCGATAAGCTGGAAAGCCTTCCCTTTGCCATCGGGCTTAGCCGTAAAGCCAGGGGCATCATCAAGCAAAACCTCTGGATCTCTCTCGGCGTTGTCGGAGCGCTTATTCCGCTGACCATTCTTGGAATCGCATCTATTGGCCCGGCTGTGATTGCCCACGAGGGATCGACGCTGGTCGTAGTGTTCAATGCGCTGCGCTTACTTGCTTACGACAACGGACATAATAAAAAAGCACCGAAAAAGAGGAAAAAATAAGACATGTTCAAAAAGGTTAAAAAATTCCTGAAGGCCCTGGGGCCGGGCATCGTTACCGGTGCGAGTGACGATGACCCATCAGGTATTTCCACCTATTCACAGGGCGGTACAAAATATGGTCTGGCAGCACTCTGGACAGTGATCATCACGATCCCCCTGATGGCTGCAGTCCAGGATTGCGACCGTATCAGGCTGACCACAACGCTTAGGAAACACTATCCAAAATGGGTATTGTACCTGTTGATCATATTCAGCGTACCTGCAATCGTCCTGAACATTGGTGCCGATATCGCTGATATGGACGCTGTGGAGCATCTCATATTTCCTGCCGTTCATGCAATTGTTTTTAGTGTGCTCTTTACCGGAGTACCTCTATTCTTCATCATCTATCTGCCTTACTCGACATTTGGCTCAGTGCTGAAATATCTGTTCCTGATCCCCATGGAGATTCTTATCGGCACATGCCTCGACCTCAACCTGGGGTACCTTTCCTTTCATGCCAATAGATTTTATTTAAGAAAGAATTATGCAGGCTAAACAACTTATTTCATTAAACATATTACTGTTTGCAGCGTTTCCGGTCGTCTTACTTATAGTCGGTGGCATGATCGTAACCTGGAAAAAGCCCACGGCTGCTGTGCAGAGTACGATCCTCCACTTTGCTGCAGGGGTAGTTTTTTCAGTCGTGGCAGTCGAGCTTTTGCCTGATATGATCAGGATCCATGATACAACCGCCATCATTGTAGGTTTTACCTTGGGTATTTCGGCCATGCTTCTGATCAAATGGTATACCGCCAGGCTTGAGCTCAAAATGGGCGGAACAAACGACAGCAAGCTGTTGCCTTGGGGAATGCTTATCGCGGTAGGCATTGACCTGCTCTTGGACGGTCTTCTTTTAGGGATAGGATTTGCAGCGGGATCAAAAGAAGGAACCCTGCTTGCACTGGCACTTGCGATGGAATGCCTTTCGCTGGGACTTGCAGTAGGTACCAGGCTGACCAAGCTTGGAAATTCCAAAAGGAGGCTGATCAGGGTGCTCTCGCTATTTGGCCTGGTTTTTCTATTGGGAACAGGGGGAGGTTTTTTTATGCTGCATTTTACAGGAGAAAAAGTACTGGAACTTGTGCTCTCATTTGGTAGCGCAGCCTTACTGTTTTTAGTTACCGAGGAACTTCTTGTCGAAGCCCATGAAGAAAAGGATTCTCCATTTTTTACCGCGGCTTTTTTCTTAGGATTTCTTCTGTTTATGGTTCTAGGGCTCATTATTTAATCTAAACCGATGAATATTATCGCTAAAATCAGTCAGTTAGATGCGCACCATAAACTTTACCTCTCCCTGGGTGTTGCTCTTGCCGTCCTTGGTATTTGCTATGTTATGGAACTGGAAGCATCTGTCAGATGGATGGTCACATGGATAAGCTATGCAACAACCAGCATAGCGCTTGCATGGACAACCATTAACTCCTCGCATCCCAGTCAGATAAAACACGATGCCCATGCGCAGGATTCAAGCAGGACGCTCATTTTTCTTTTCGCCATAGCCGCTGCATTCGCCAGTCTTTTTTCCATTATTATCCTTTTGCGTGAGAATTCGGAAAAGACCGATCAGGGCCTTTTTATGACTATCGTTATTCCGTTGCTCTGCGTGGTTAGCTCATGGTGGTTGGTTCATACCGTCTTTACTATGCGATATGCACATTTCTATTACTGTGACATCGAGCATGAGAAGAAAGGAAAAATAGAAAAGCCCGGAGGACTGATCTTTCCGGGAGAAGAAGATCCCGATTATATGGATTTTGTCTATTTCGCTTTCGTGGTTGGAATGACTTTTCAGGTATCTGACGTAGAAATCTCCTCCAAACGGATCCGAAGGCTTGCATGGATGCACGGTGTGCTTTCATTTGCCTTTAATACAGTAATAGTTGCCCTGACAATCAATGTGCTCTCGGGCATGATCCAAAAATAATTTAATATAAAACTAAAAACCGATGGACTGGACACCAGAAAATTTTCCACTTGAGATGAAGGACCTTGACCCAAGGGTAAGGGAAAAAGCGATCGAGATCGCCAACGAACTTAGAATTACCAAAGAGGTAAGCGAGCTCAATATTGTTGAGGTTGCCATCAACAGGGCCCAGCAATGGTTTATCAGCCTGGAGGGATAATGGCAGTGCAAAGATTATCCCCTGATCACACAAAATATAATCCAAACCGCGGAAAGGTATCCACAAGGCTCCTGACCGATCTTAAAACATTGAATAAAATGCAGACCAAAAGAAACAACAGGCCCAGGCCTGCTGCTGCCAGGGGTGGGGGAACAGCTCCAAAAAAGAAAAAGGCCAAGGGGCCAAAGAAATCGGTTTTCCTGATGGTATTTTATTGGATACTGGCGCTGCTGCTGGCACTCGCCATTTATTTTAAAGCCAAACATTTCTATAATTCACATTGGAACAAGGATACCAACGAAAAAAACAACGATTCTGTTATCAACACCCCCGGATCTAAAAAATAAACCATGAAGCAGATTTTTATGAAAAGCCGATATAGTGTACTATATTCCTTTATCTTTTTCTTCATCTGTGTCTCGACCATGCTGAGGATCAGTTTTACTGCGGTTTCGCTCGGAAAGGCGGGGATGGGATTTGGAGAAATCCTCACCGCCTTTGCTAAAGGATTCGTCTTCGATCTTGGGGTTACCACATATTTCAGTGTATTTTATGCCTTTTATCTGCTCATCCTTCCCCAAAAATGGAACCGGACTGGATTTAATAAGGTGTTTACCCATATCCTTCTTTTTCTGATGGTATTGATTTCGGTATTTTCTTTTTTCGCAGAATTTACTTTTTGGCGGGAATTTGAGAGCCGTTTTAACTTTATAGCAGTAGATTATCTGGTCTATACTTATGAGGTTGTACACAACATCAACGAGTCCTATCCGCTCCCGCTTTTGATTTCAGCTGTTGTAATCATCTCCTTTTTATGGAACTATCTTATGAAGGGGGCTTTCAGGAAGAGCTTCGAGTCTGCTACACCTTTTGCCCGTCGATCGGTAAATACAGCCCTGATCATTCTGACAGCAATATTCTATACGATAGAGATAGATAACTCCTGGGGGGATAAAAGCGGTAACCGTTATGCTGCAGAAATTTCCAAAGCAGGGATATATTCTTTCGTAGCGGCCTTCAAGGCGAATGAACTTAGCTACGATCAGTTTTATCCGATGCTCACAAATCAGCTTGCCTTCAATTTGGTAAGAAAAGAACTCTCCTCTCCCTCTAGCAGGTTTATTTTCAAAGGTCCTTCGGTACGTAGATCGGTTCTGGCCGGTAATGGCCAGACGGAACCCAATGTCATCATGGTGGTTATGGAGAGTTTCAGCGCTGATTATATGGGCACTTTTGGCAATACACAAAAACTGACACCTGTTCTGGATTCGCTGGCCAAAGAGAGCATCCTATTTGAGCGCATGTATGCAACAGGCACCCGTACCGTGCGAGGGATGGAGGCGCTTTCCCTCGCCGTTCCGCCAACACCGGGGAATAGTATTGTAAGGAGGAGCAATAATGCAAACCTGAGCACAATAGGCAGTATTTTTTCCAAACGTGGGTATTCCACAGGCTTTTTTTATGGCGGGGACGGTTACTTTGACAATATGAACCAGTTCTTCGGAAGCAATGGCTATGACATAACAGATAGGGGGAGGAAGCTTACAATGGGCGATGCCTATCTGGGAAAGCGGACCATCCTGAGCGATAGCGAAGTGAGCTTTGAAAATGCCTGGGGCGTTTCGGACGGGGATCTTTTCGCTGCGGTAATCCGTGATGCGGATAAAAGGCACTCGTTAAAGAAGCCTTTCTACGATTTTGTCATGACCACTTCCAACCATCGGCCCTTTACCTATCCCAAAGGAAAGATAGATATCCCACCAGGTACGGGAAGAGAGGGCGCAGTAAAATATACCGATTATGCCATTGGGGAATTTTTAAGACAGGTCCGGAAAAAGCCATGGTTCAGCAATACCGTGTTTATATTCGTTGCCGATCACTGCTCGGAAAGCGCGGGAAAGAACGAGATTGATATCTCCCGTTACCATATCCCGGCGATGATATACAACCTCAATGGACAGCCCCCTTCGATAATTCCCAGCCTTTGCTCACAGATAGATCTCTATCCAACCTTGTTCGGCCTGTTGAAATGGGACTTTGAGAGCAATAACTTCGGTATGGATGTTAGATCAGCCGGGTACCGTCCAAGGATCTTGCTAGGGACCTATCAAAAGCTCGGTTATCTCCGTAGCGACACCCTTGTGGTACTCAGTCCAAGGAAACCCCCGCAGAGCTATCTTTATGATTTCAAAACCAATACACAGACCTCCGCGAAATCTTCCTTAACACTTGGAAGGGAAGCCATTTCTTATTATCAGAGTGCCTATTATCTCTTTAGGACAGGCGGATTAAAAAAATAAGAATATTATGAATTATTATCAGTTATTATTGATCTGTGTGCTAGCGGGGTCTGTGATCCTGCTAACAGGTAAATACTTTTTTAAGCGCAGGCGCAGAAACATCTTCAGCATGCTTATTGGAGATGTTCAAGCTTATGTAAGCTATCTTTTTGAGGAGCACTGGCAGACTGACCTGGCATACCACGATCTGGATCATACCAGACTTGTGGTCAAAAGGACCCAGGAAATCGCTTCCAATTTTCGCCTGGATGACCTTCACGAATTCATACTTTTCTCTGCCGCATGGTTTCATGATACCGGGCAGCTGACTGGGCCTCCTGCCGGCCATGAGCATCGAAGCGTGCGACTGATGGAAGAGTTTCTTTCAGATAAAGGGATTGCACCGGATATCATTTCCGCCATTGGCCGCTGCATACTCTCCACCTCCATTCCGCATAGCCCTAAGAATATCCTTGAAGAAATTATCTGTGATGCGGATACCTATAACCTGGGCAATGAGGAATTTCTCATAACCGATGCAAAGGTTGCGCGCGAAATGCACAAAAGGGCAGGTGTGGACCTAAGCTATTGGGATAAAAAAACACTTGCATTTCTATCTGCACACCGTTTTTTTACGCCTTATTGCAAGTCTATGCTCTCGCAGGGAAAGCAAAATAATATCGATTTGGTGAGGGAACGCATAAAAAATAAATCAGACTAAAAAGAAGAAATGGATATGCACAATGAATGCAATATACTTCTTAGGCTCCTTATCGCATTTATCCTAGGAGGCATCATAGGGGGCTGATCTGGAAAGGTGTGGAAGAAAGGCTGAAATAAGTACTTATGCTGCGGTGTGGGTGCCGCCCTCTTTACCGCAATCGGTGAACATATGGGGAATACCTCCTCCTCATAATGGAATAGCCAACATTCTCGTTGGGACTGGTTTTCTCTGCGCTGGTATTATCTATAAAAACGAGCTGGCCCAATAGCTCGCAGGGATTGACCAATGCCGCCGCGATCTGGCGCACTGCGGGAATCGGCGTAGCCGCCAAGTTCAAATGTTTGTAATCGCCGTAGCCGCTGCCTGTGGAATTTATTTTCTGCTAAGCCACCACCAAAAAAAATGGTATGTAAAATGGAAAAACAAAATGAAAAATGATAACGATCCCCATCTAATGGATGGCTAAACAGCAAAAAAATGAAAATATTTAGCAACTTTTTATTAATGATAACTCTCCTGGTTCCCATATTATCCCTTGCCCAGGTTTCAGCCGATAGCCTAAAATCAGATACCGGTATGTCTGCAGAATACAAGAGTGAACACCGAAGTCAATTTAAGATCAGAATGTCCCCTTTTGCCGCGATTGCATCCTCAGCGGGTATTGCTTACGGATTTGTAAAACTTGGCAACCATGGGCTGAGTGATCTGGACATCGCTGCACGTCACGAATTTGCCCTTGAGCACCCTCACAGCAAGTTCCGTGTGGATGACTATCTCCAATTTGCCCCCGGAGCGCTGGTTCTGGGTCTTAGTGCTGCAGGTCTGAAGGGACGAAACCGGACAATTGACCAGGCGGGGATTTACCTGTTGAGCAATATCATTCTTACCGTATCCTGTCAATCCCTGAAAAGGATTACCAAAGTACCAAGGCCAGATGGCTCGAGCAATGCCTTTCCCTCCGGACATACCGCGGAAGCGTTTGCTTCCGCTGAGTTTCTAAGCCAGGAATACGGAGCCAGGTCTTTGGCCTATCCCATCTCGGGTTATGCTGCCGCAGTTGCAACAGCCTATTACCGCATGTACAATAACAAACATTGGCTGAGTGATGTTGTTGCAGGGGCAGGTATAGGGTTCCTTTCAACGCGTGCATCATATTGGTTATATCCGAAAATAAAGAAACTCTTGAGCGCAAACGAAAATGGACGTTCTGTTTTGCTGCCCAGCAATGGTCATAATGCTGTTGGGGCAGCAATGATCTGTTACTTTTAAGTTTGGTGATAAATGCTGTTTGCTGTGGCCTCTCAGATATACATCGGGAAATCCTCTTTGGATTCCATCTAAAATAAGTGACAGAATTAAAAATAGGTTGATATACCGAACTGGACTGCTCCTGTTCTGGCAGCCGGGTTTCCAAGGATATCCTTCTGCCACTGTTTTCGGTAGGAAAACCTCAGCACAGTCTGTTGCCTTGGCCTAAAACTGATGCCGGTCATTACGCTGAAAAGCTCATCACCAATATTCCCGCCAGTCTCCCTGAACTTTCCCACATTCCAGTCCACATATTCTACCCTGCAGGCTAAACTTACAACAGAATGCTGCCAGCCCAGGATCGTTCTTTTGATCACAGGTTGAACAATATCCATATATCCCCCCATCTGACGGCTCCCGAACTGCTGGGAATAGGTGTCGGAAACATCGACTTTGATCCATGCCCACTCCGCGGTGATGAAGGTCTTAAGTTTGGGAAGTGTGGTGTTAAAGTCTATAGCAAAAACATTTAGCCTACGTTTGTCATCAATCACGATCCCGTCAGACTGCCATTTATTGTAAACACCTCCCATATAGGATAGGCCGAGTTCGCCTATATTGTTCTTTCGTACTGCAACCTTTCCCGTTAGAAGCGGCTGCCCGCTTGCAATTTCTTCAAACCTTTCCGGATTCCTTTTTGAGGCAGCCAGGGAGGTCCTGTTTTCAGGGTTTGCAATAATGGAATCGTCAAAGCTGCTTGTGGCATATAACTCGTAGCCCAGCATCCAGTCACCACTATAGTTTTTGCCATAAATCCCGAATCCTGCACTGCTCAAGGTTGCAGGCAGCATCTGTGTCATGGCGATCGGACGGTCGGTGAATTCCCATTTAGGACCGTCATGGTTCTGGTTGAATGCACCAATGGGATTTAATATCATTCCACCCCTTAAATTAAGCAAGGGGTGCAGTTCCAGATCCAGCGCAGCAAATTCAACCGCTATTTCTTTTTCAGCAGGTTCAAATTCAATCTCGGAAAGAAACTTGATGCGCTTGGAAATGGTTGAGGCTACAAATAGCGTCATCCTTCGGAACTGAAACTGCTGTCCTTCAGAGACGCCGTCGGTACCCTGATACTGCCAGTTGGCTTCCATATACCCGCCCACCGACACCGGAAGTTTTCCCACGGCAATAAAAGGCCGTTCATAAACTGCATCCATGTTGAGTGAGTTTTTTGCGGTATCACTGGGTTTGGCCCTTAAAAGTTTCGGGTCGATCTGGGCAAAAGCCATCTGACCGATACCAATAGATATGATTAGCGTAAAGAGTTTTTTCATACGGCCTTCAGTGAAATTTTGATCCTGGTTTTTTCTATGGTGATGGGGAAGGTTCTTAAGTTTGCTTCTGCCGGACCATTGGTCATTCTGCCCTTATTGTCAAACTCGCTTCCGTGCGCCGGACATTGAAGCCTGTCGCCGAAAGCCTGGAGTTCGGTTCCCTGGTGGGTGCACTGCATCCACAGCGCAGAATAATTCAGTTCATCATGCCGGTAGATACAGATGGGATATCGGAGCAGGTCATTGCTGACTACAATGTATCTTTTGAACTGGACATTTTTTCCCTGTCTGAGCTCAAAGTCCTTCATTTCTACGACCAGGTTATCCCCTGCAATCTCGCCCGTCGCCGGCACCAGGCTGCTGCATCCACTGATCAATGTGGTGATCCCAAGGCCTCCAAGGCAGGCCATTCCACAGCCTTTTATAAAATCTTTTCTTTTCATTTCTATAGTGATTCTAAAAATCTCAGCATGGCATTTTTTTCTGCCCCTGAAAGCTGGTTGAACCTGTTGCGGCTTGCAGATGCCTCGCCGCCATGCAGGGTTACCGCCTCTTCAATGCTTTTTGCCCTTCCGTCATGCAGCAGATGATAAGATCCCCCCTGTGAATTCATCGAAAGTCCCAGTCCCCATAGGGGCGGGGTCCTCCATTCGAAGGTTTTTGCCGATCCTTCCGTATAACCATCGTCCAACCCAGGTCCCATATCGTGAAGCAACAGGTCGGTATAGGGATGAAATTCTTTGTTGGACAGAGCAGCCACCGGGGAAAAACCTGTTTTTAGGGTAGGCTTGTGACAGCCTGAACAATTGATCTTTTCGAACAGTTTTCTGCCAGTTTCCACTTCCGCATTCCCCGCATCACGCTGTATGGGCGCTTTTAGCGTCTGTAGATAAAACACCACATTATTCACTGTAAGTGTGGGGATTTCAGGATCAATCACCATCCGCGTATAGGCATCCACAGGATCAAAGCTTGAAGTGATCCCGATATCCTGGTTGTAGGCATTCACGGTCTGGTGGAGCAGGTTATATGCTGCCGCCTTTTTTCCAAAACGATGGATATATTTTCCCTTCAGTGCAATAGCATTGTTAAAGGCCTGAACATATGCGGGAAGTGCTGCGTAGTTTGGGACACCAGAAATGCCGTCGTTATCCAGATCCTGGGGGTCAGCCATAGCTAGTATATCTGCATCAGCTACCAGTTCGAGAAAGCCAAGGCCTGTATTGGCAGGCGGTGTAAATTTTGAAAAGGTGGCCCCTGCTGGGATTTGCTCGGGTTTGTACCCCGGAATAGCCCTGTTCTGCAGTTGTGGGCCTCCCTGGTCTAAAAATTTATTGCCTGTCTCATCGGTCTGCCCGAAACGTACCAGCGTAGTGAAAGGATGGCCTTTGCCGTCTCCAGCATGGCAGCTTCCGCAGCTGGTTGCAACAAAGCCTGGCCCAAGGCCATTCGCAGGACTAAATATCTCATTGTTAAAGGCTGCATCTCCCAAAGAGAAACGTCTGAGCTGTTCATAGCTGAGTCCTTCCACTGGGCCATCAAGAATTTCATCCTCTTTTGGTGAAGAAGGGATTATCTTCGCACAGGACACCATTATAGCAACCAGGCTCATAAGTGAAAGCAGGACAATGGGTGATTTTTTCTGCATGTTATCTGATTTTTTTGTAAATCTAATAATAAAAGTAGAAAAGACTAAAAATAAATTTAGATTTATCTAAAACATATTTTAGAGCTGCCGTTTTTTTTGTTTAGTTCTGTCACTGTCTCACACTTGAGTGTTTAGGCGATGATCATTCAACCGAACCGGATTAAAGAACAATATATCTTCGCAGTACTTTTACGCTTGGTGCAGAATGCTGCGAATCGTTTCGTTTTGAAAATTAGAAACCGATTTCCATCTGACCGTGTTGGGTGAAAGCGCTATACGAGAAAGGCATTTCTAAAAGATAAAATAGTATTTGTAATTGAAGGCGAAAACGAGGGCTTTTTATTTAATCTGGGACAAAGGTAACTGGTGCAAAACGGAAAAAAGTTCCAGTCATTGTCTTGTGAACAATTCACGATAGCCGCCATACAGTGGGGATTAGCATTTTTCAGAAAAATAGTAATTGAACTAAATGAAACTAGCGTTCACTAAAGGAAGATGTGCAATGAGTTTAGAAATAGACACGGGGACTGAACGGTGTCCATATCCCGATATCTAAATTAACGCTCTCAAGGCTAAGATAGCATTCCATTATATGGAATCAAAATCCTTATCACCAATATTATTTCACTTTTTAATTGGTTAAAGATTGGCATGTAACATCAATATTTTCTAGGCAGTTGGGGGGTATTGGAATAGCTATTTTTATCAGAAGTGGTAATAATTTATCTTGAGTTTAGTAAAAAGGTTAGACGCGAAGACCGCAGGCGATAATCGTATTTCCTAACTGCATAGAACACCCATAATTTTGACTAAAATATCCTGACAGAAGCTTTGTCCTAGCCAAAATATATTCGGTAATTAGCTTTCTTACCTGAATTTGTGAAAAATTTTCAAACTGAAACTTTCAAATAAGTTTTTTCCTGTTTTTATTTTGAGCTAACAAAGGCTTTCTTTTCAACTCTATAATTTTATTTTAGTATATGGAGAAAAGCTTTCCGAGGAAATATAATAGTATGAAAATAATGTTATGACTGCAAATAAAATAACTCTCGCCTATGCGGAAGATGAGCGCTGGTTTCGGGAACCAATGGTAGAAATGTTGGTCGAAAGTGGCTTTGATGTCGTTGGCGCTTTTAGTGATGGCAGAGATCTTCTTACTTTCTCAGAAAATTGCTCGACTTTGCCTGATTTGTTTTTAACGGACCTGCGAATGCCAAAAATGAATGGTCTTGAGTTGACAAAAGAAATTTTGAAGAAATGGCCCCAGGCGAAAGTAATTGTCCTAACTTCAGAGATTGAAAACTTTTACGTAGAGGAGGCAAAGAAGGCTGGCGCTGTATGCTTTTTACATAAAATAATCGACTATAAGAATATCAAATGCGCCCTGTTGGAGGTTCACCAAACAGGAGCGACGAGCGTCGGGAAACTGAATTTGTAATACCTTTCCCGGTTACCTTTAGGCAGAGGGTAAACACATTAATTACAGGAATAAACAATTATGTTGTCCTTGGATTGTAGGTTGAATTCAAATCATCAAAAGAATTGCACAAAATTTTCACTGAAAATTCCATCCTTTCCTAGAGTCGATCTAACTTCTATACTGATTTCAAAGACACGATTCACAGAGTAGAGGCTTATTATGAGAAATATGGCGAAGAAAATCTGTATCCATAGTTGCAACTACGACGTGGAGAAGCAAAATAATGGAGGCCATCTTACCAACTTGCACTGATCGCATTTTATTTGTCTTCAATACTTTTAAAAGTAATCAACAAGGATAAAATCATTGAAATATTTACAATAGAGGCTTCAATTCTATCAACCGCCTCTTTTCTTGTTTCTGTAGTTTATTATTTCTTACTTAAATGGGAAGTAAATGCCCAAAGAATCAAATTTGAGAACAATTATGCAGATGTTAAGAGACGCTACACAGATTTAATCGATGAGCAGGATATCAATAGGATTCTTAAAAATGACCATGAGCTTGAAAGCGATACGATTTATTAAATCTAAAGGCAAAAAAACTATCCAATTATGTGGTTTATCGTTTTAGTCCTTTTTTTTATATTGACTTGGCTTTATAGTTCATTTATAATCCTGAATTAATTTATATTATGCGCGGTTGATTTCAAGGAAATTTGCTTTTACCTATTCAGATATTATTCTATTGCCATTGGGATGTATTTAGTGTGTACATATCTGTGGCTTTGAAAATTTAATTGCATAAACCAGAGAGTATTGCCCCCGTTCGCTAGTGTTATTTGTTGTGTTAATTTTCTGTAAATCGGTAGATTATAAGACTGTCGTCTTTTAGTAAGATGGGGTAAATGTATACTGGTCTTCCCACCTATATATTGTTTCGCGAGACATGACAGCTCAAAGATGCTTTTTCTTGAGCTTAAGAATTTTAAATCACAGCATGCTATAGTGCTAAATGATTACCGCCTCTTAAAAGACTTTCTTTATCAGGATTTTGCTGACTAGATTACCTTAAAACTACACGCCTTCTTTTTTAATTTAAATTACTTGTCAATTTCTAAATACGGATTGTTGTTTGTAATTTCCCATTGTTTAGCAAATTCATTGTAAACGAATGAAATACCTTGGTGTTCTGCAACTTCTGAAAAATCTATATTTCCCCATCCTTCAAAGATGAAAGTCAAATCAGGGCTTAATAAGTACTTTCTATCCCGGATGGTCCTCGCTATTAGCAATGTCGTTTTTTTGTGTACGTTTCCGAACGTAAACGGACGGACAATTTTTACTCTCGTCCTGTTGCGGGAAGAGTATCGCTGAAGCATTTCAAGCCATTCAGCAGATTCACTACTAATAAAGGGTATATAGTTCTCTGCATTTAAAACGAGTTCCTTTTTGAAAGCGGAAATGGGTGCGTCGGCTAATGAGTTCGGAATGAAATCTCCTAGTTCATTGGCAGCTGACCTTGACCTTATACCGCATTGATAGATTTTTACCCTTGTTAAGCTGGGTAGACCTGCTTCGACAAGAATTGCCAGTTCCTCTACTATCTCTGCTAATGCATCTTCTTCTTTATTGTTCAGTTTTTTGGCAATTCCATTAAGGATCCAAGGCAGGGAGTAGGAGTAAATGTCTGAAATTACATTGCTTGCGTGGGCTATCCCTAACATCTCAGATGCTTTAATGCCCTTAAGCCAGTTCTCTCGAATCTCATCAATCTTAGGATAGTCAAGATATTGTGAATCTTCATTAAGTATTGGAATGCCCCGTATGATATATTCAATTTCTCTTAAAAGGCCTATTTTCTGATCTATGTCATCGAAAATTATTGAGTAAGCATCTACAACAAAAATGATATCATCGATTTTTTCTTCTAGTATAAGATCACTATTGAGTGGGATACCTGATGTGACAATGGAAGCCCATTTGTCACGGTCATAACCAACTTTTGCTGCAATTCCCTTAGTCCTTGATTTTACAAAATCGATGAGTTGCCCCGGACTTATACTCTTACTTTCTGAAGCTTGGATATAAGCTAAAGACTTGCTGAAAAAATCTTCTACCCACCCAAGATCTATATTTCCATCTGGGTTGTTCAGCAGAAGCAATGACAAAAGTGTATCATCAATCCAGTCTAAAATTTCATCAATGTTCATGGCCTGATCACCAATTTCCGAAACCTTGTTCTCGGTGATAAGCTCAAGTAATAATTCAAAAGAGATGCCGTTTTGTTGTGCAAAATTCTTTAAGGCTACTATCAATGCAAGGATGCCACTTTGTGCATGGTCGATCTTTTCCTTATCAAAATAGTTGTCCCGTACATATTTAAAAATGATTCCTCGATCTCTTGTAGATTTCCCATTCGTATCTATAGCAACCAATATTTTACCTTCATGGTCAATGAAAGCTCGACCAGCCCTTCCTGCAATATTCCAAAAATCCCTTGCCTTTAGCTCATTGCCTGCTTGGTGAAGTGTAGAAAAAATCACAGTTGAAACCCCAAGATTAACCCCCTGTCCCAATGTCGATGTGGATATAATGACCAAAGGCTTGTCTTCACGCATCAATCTTTCCAAGGGTAATCTTACGTCCCCTTGCAGTCCTCCGTGATGGCACAATATTCCCTTTCTTGCAAATTCAGTCCATTCATTGTTCTCACCGTACGTTTCTTCACAGGCCATTTCATACGCCCTCCATTCTGTTTGTTTTGCCCAGATGTGATCTTCCGATTTTGCTCCAAGCACTTTTAAATATGCCCGTGCCATTGTAAAAACGGAGCCTTTTATTCCAACAAAGATCAGTACGGGTCCAAAATTTCGCAACCTGTACGCGGTTGCAGCAACGGCCTCATTTTTATCCCCTGGAAAATATTTGACACGTTCTTCACCTCGATACTTGTATTTTTTTAATACTTCTGCCGTAACAAAACGAGGATTGAAGGAACTTCTTTCATGATCCTGGCTTTCCCAGTTGAGGCTGACGTTATTACTTCGCCATTCCATTATTCCTAACCGCTCTTCTGATGGCCGCCAGGTATTTCTAGCTACAGTTTCAGAACTCCCCGTTAACCATTTTGCAAGGTCTTCGGCATTAGGCAATACAGCTGACAGTACTAGAAAATTTCCATTGTTACGCTGGATATAATAACGGAGTTCCTCATAAAACATTTCATTCATTATAAGTCTCTTGTCTGCACCCAGTAAATGGCCTTCGTCCAGAATAGCGAGTGAGATTTTACTTACAACATCACTATTTGCTCTTAGGATAGCTTTTGCTTTCTCTGGTGTAGCTATGATAACATTAGCGTCTTCAACGCTCATTTCATCAAGTTTACTATATAGGCTGCCCCCGTACAAGTGTGAGATAATTATTTCCGAGTGTTCAAATACCTTTTCTAAGCTGCTCTCTACTTCAAAAGCTAGAGAACGGAAAGGTGCGATATATAAAATCTTTCCGTTAGGATTAGTTTTAATGGCATTTAAAATTGCAATCTCTGCTATCCTTGTCTTCCCACTACTGGTTGGAATGCTTACTACACAGCCCAGATCCTCACCTATGACTTTTTCTAACGACGCACGTTGTGAAATAAAAAGCTCATAATGACCTTTTGGTCTCATATACACCAAGGAGCGGACGTAACCTTTAACCTGCTCATCTTCCATATCAAAATATTTGGGCAGAACGTTCCAGACTGCTGCTTCACTGAAGCCTTGCGAAATGAGCAATAGTAGTCTAAAAACCCACCATATCCCCGCATCTTCCTCGAGTCCAGCTATTTCCTTTCCATCACTTAGCAATGATTTAGACCTTGCAAGTATATCCTGATCTCCGGAAAGATAAAACTTGACAAAGCCATCCAGTGCCTTGGCAATAATAAACTCATATATCTTTTGGCTTCCTTCTTGCTCACCCATTTCACTTATAAGGGCATCGGAGTAGTCTTCTGAAACTAAGATTGGATAGAGCTGTGCTGTCAGTTCCGAGAAGTTTCGAAGTAAAAACTGACGGATCAGAGAAGCTACTACCGTTGAGGCATCAAATTTTGAAATTAGGATAAAGGCTTTAGAGTATTCAAATCCTACATAGTAAGCCAAGGCTGCTATTAGTCCGTAATAATTACTGGTATTGGTTCTGTTAGCCGGGACGGCGTGTACAACTTCCAGTAATGACGCCCCTTTTTCCAACGGGGTTGAGGCAAGCGAGAATGCTTGATTTTCCGCGTAACTGCAACCTAAATTGAGATATTGGAGGGCAAGGAGGTTGAGATGTTTGTCTTGGATTGTGTAAGATGGAAAGTTGTTTTTCTCCTCCTGAGTATTTAACAATATGTAGCGGGCATTCGCCTGAGCAAAATAATTCTGTAAAGTGGCATCTTTGTTCAGCCGTTCCAGTTTTTGGGCAATTATTTCGTTTTTCATATATCATCGGGATTAGCTATCAAATCCTCGGCTTTGTCAAATGCTTCGCTGATTAAGCGCTGAGGTTGACCAATTCCTAACGACAGAATTATTGCCTGAGGGTTATCAGAATTAAAATGTCTTTCAATGTTTGCTGAGGCATTTTTATTGCTGAGAAGAAGTCCAATGTATTTCAGATTACCTTTTGCTTTCACTTCTTCCATGATAAACTGTTCAAGGAGTTCAGCAGTAGCTTCTGTGTTTTCATTTTCATACAGACGATCCACCATGAATGTGAAAGAAAGTGGTAATTTGTCACCGCCCAAGGAATCGCACAATTCTTTGATAACTTCTTTATCGGGAATGGTTCGGAACTTGGCCTCACCAAGAAAAACTTTGATTTCCTCTTTGCCGGCCTCATCGCTAATTACGTCGATGATAAGTGCATCATCTCCTTTCATCGATTGGTCAACATTGGGATTGTACCTAAATTTGAAATATTTCACGAGATCACGTCCCTCTTGGCAACTGGCTATGTATTCGATCAGTACGATTTCTGTAGCATTTCCTTTTCTTGTGCGGCCTGCAAGCGGTAATTGCCTGTGCTGGCTGGCATATTGTGGAAAGCCAACTTCTTTGTATTTTCTCCTAAGGCGTTCGATTTTTGCTGAACTGTAATGATGCTCTACAATTTTTTTCGCAAGCCAGTTTGTTAGTTCTGGATCATCAGACGTCAATTTACTAATTAATGACCTATGGCATCGATCTGTTTCTCGAGTAATGTCGTTGCTATCAACCCATTTTTCAAAAATATCAGGAGCAATAGGGTGTTCACCCAGGATTTCATTTTGAGAAAGCATATAAATTAATTTAGAATTGTTACTTTATTAGTGGTTAAAGTAGCGAATTTTATCGTTAAAATAGTAATCTTGGAGATTTCGCTATGATTGATCAACAGATTTCGGAATTTAAGGCAATGCTGTTTTGGTCTAGACTGACACCATTCTAATAAACTTCTAATATTGAGCCACTGATGCTCACAATTAGTATCTTTCCAAGCAATGATAATTAACTTTCGTTTCAGGAAATTGATATCATTAAAAAAAAATAGTTACTGATCTTCAAATTTTCTTTGTCTAAGTTTTAAGATGTTCTCAAGGTTAATACAATTTTTGTACGATAAAACTGTTTATATAAACAAATTGAATAAACCGAATAGATTGCCCCCCCATCCCACCAGAAATATATTTACTGTAAATTATTGCTTGTCTTTGTTTTAGTATTCTGACAAAAAGGGGTCAATTGAATTGGTTTTTCCAACCAGAGGGTGACATAAATATATATCAGAAATAAGCGTTTAGGTTATCCTTGATCGAAGATTGTTTCAAATCATCTGAAGGAATTTGCACATAATTTGAACTAAAAATTCCGGCTTTTCCCTACAAGTTGATACAAATGATAAGCTGCTTTTAGAACTTTCTCAACAATCTTTCTATCATTTCCTCTTCAATTTTAATGTCTGTTTGGCGAAAGTCCAGTGCTGTTAATGAAGCAAGACTGGGATTTACTAACCTGAGTTTTTTTACTGCATCTTTATCGATTTCATGTAGTGAAAGGTATAACTCAAATGCTTCGTTATACTTTTCTTTTCCTTTGATTGCAGATGTGGCAAATTCTTGGTCAGAAGTCTCTCGGTCAGTAATGATTTTGGAAAAGTATGTCGCCATACCTTCCTCTAAATAATTTACAGCTTTGTCGTTATCATCCTTTTCTGGCGACAACATGTGAACCACTTCATGAGATATTTGCAGTATCCCATCTTTAAAGTTTTTCTCTGCATTGGAAAGGTTTATTATTATCATGAATGCTTTTTTCGAGCGGTCGTATGGAACGGCAGCATAACAAAATTTTGGAGAAGAAACATTTCCAGGCATTACTCCAGCGAAGTTACATTCAGTTTTAGGTCCAAAAAGTTCCTCGGCTTCCATCAGATATTTAACCTGCAATTCACGAAGTTTTTCCAAAGTATCAGTTTGCTCCATTTGTAGGTGATTTAAGTTGATCAAATTCTACCACATACTTCCATATCTTTGAAATGCCCTCAGTAGTTTCCTTTGAATACCTCTCGCAGATAGGAAAAAGAATACTGCAGGGTAAATCCAAGCATTCTGTGACAAAGAATAAGGCTATGCCTAATGTTTGTGCTTTAGTCGACAACGGGCATAGATAGAGATTTGTGATTTCCTTTTCCCTATTGGTCTTTTTGACAAACTGACTGATAATATTCGCGGTGACAAATGGATCATTTGCCGGGGCGAAAATGGTATTGTCCTCGTCAATGAATACTTCTTCACCCTTCGATATTGTCTCTTCGGCTGCTTTATATGCTTTTAGAATATTTTCTTGATACATATCTGGTTGAAGAGAAGGGAAACCAAATAATTGAATTTTTTTTGTGTTGTCTTTATTTTTTGAAACATCCGTTATTCGTAGATGATCATAGCCTGCACCAATTATCATGAAGTCATTATTCACATCAGTCGAATGTGCACCTTGACATCCGTCAATTTGACGAACATGAGTATAATCAAGTGAAAAATCTGTATTCTCTTTTTTTTTATACTTTACTGGGTCGGAGTAAATAAAATCTATAGAATTCACCTTCATTTGGTGTAAAAGACGAACAAAAAATACCAAATGAGGTCTAATGAACCCTGTTATATCTATGCAAACTTTCCCAATAGTCTTTAGATCGATTGCCGCTTTTTCGATGTACGTTCTAATTAAAGTACTTTCACGAAGGTTTTTATCAAAAGTGAAAATCGACTCATGATCAGCCGTTTTTTTTGGCTCTTCACTTACCGCATAACAATATTCAGGAAATATTAGCCAATGTTTCTGCTTGGCGTTAATTTTTTCAAAAACCTCTTTAACACGCGCACTATCGTTGTAAGCTGAAATAAATAAGTCATAAGCAACATCATCTCCCAATTCAGTGGGATTGTTATATTTTTTCTTGTAGAAAATCGAGTAGTCAATTAGATTTGAGAGCATGATCTATGATTCAAAAAGCGTAGGATTGTTGGAGATTTTAAATGGCGCATTATAATTTGCCATTCGTGAGTTCTTTATTTTATTGTATTCCTGATCGGAAGTTTTGCCAAAGATAACACCGACCTCGTCTGTTGTCAGATGCAATATTCCTCGGCGATATATAGGTAACTCCCATAATGGTGCGAGAATTCCATTTATTTGGTATCCAACCCGTTGGACTGATGAGTTCTTTTCTCTTGCCGTTTTGATTCTAATCAAATATGAATATTGTTCCAGATATTCCAATGTTCTGTTAATGGTTTCGTCAATGTCAATTAGCTTAATACTGAACGACGAAAGTGAGCATTCAGACGGTGTGTCAGAAAATCTTATTTCTTGAAGATATTGACCGAGTCTCTTTATACTGCTTGACATAAGTTTACCGTCTTCGCCTGATGCTCTAGCGTCCTCAAGAAACCAGCTACTAGCATCAACAATTCCTTTTTGTTGAGCATTTTCGCTGATGTTGGCATTTTCAAATGGTTGTTCACCGTTGTAAATCGACCACCGGTAAATATGCTTTAACATAATTAACAAGTGTCGCGGAATTCCAGATGACATTTTAATTAACTTTTCAATCCCACTATATGATATCGGCTCTCTGGATTCGCGATGAAGCTGGTCGATCAGGTCATTCCTAAATTTATCTAAAACTTTATAATGAGGCGATGTCTTATCCCCAGCCACATAATTCTGGCACGATTTGGCGATATCTATTGATGCTTGCTCTAAATCATCCCCATCTTTCCAATGCCTATAGAATAAAAATACATTGGTCCTTTCCAAAAGTGGGTTTACATCAAGTTTTAAATTCTCTAGAATCTTATTAATAGCTTTCTGCGGGATTTTACGTGAAAAAAGCTTTTTTTCAAGACTAACTAGGTAGGATTTTCCGATACTCCTTTCTTTATTCTGCAGCTTTTTGAAAAAGCTTTCGAGGTTGAATTCCTCAAAAAAGGAATTTAGATCTGCGTTGTCGGCTATTTTGAATCCAGCCTGTTTTAATCGCGAAACGCAAATTTCTTTTGCAAAAGTTTCGTAACCCTCCCCAGTTCTCAATAAGTCATCAATGATATATTTTTCATATTCTGACCCAACTTTTAGTTCCTCATCTCCACTGTTTGTTTTTACCGTTTTTATCCCAAACCAGCGAGAGCCCACACGAAAAGAAACTGGTGTTTCTCTTTCTCTAATTAGAGTATTTACATATTGTTGTTGATGTTTCGTAAGATTCTCAAATTCATCAATTAGATATATGAATTGTACATCTTTGAGAAAAGGGATTTGTTTTTCTATTAGCCTAGGAAAGCCAAAAATTAATTTCCCGGGAGAGGTCATAATTCTTATGTCCGAGATTTTTTTTCCTGTTATAACAGAGTTGTTGACTTCAAAATCGACCTCTTTGTGAAGTTTTTGCAAATAACTGCTAAATTGCTCGAGTGATTCGAAATTTTGCTCAGTATCTGTATCGAAAAGATCATTTAGCATTAGACAAACATTCTTTTCGTAAGGCTTTACCTGCTCTGGATAAGCTTCTATAATTTCGATTATAATACTTGCTAGTAACTGAGCAAACCACAATTCTAAAAAATAGGCAAAAATGTTTTTCCAGGCTTCGGGTTTTTCATTATTGCCGCTGAATTTACTGGAGTTTAGGCCCCCGCATCTTAAAAAAATGCCAATGTATTTGTCTTTTTGAATATTCTCGAGAAGGTCTTTTCCATACCTGATTTTTTGAAGGTTAAAAGAAAAATATCTCATAATATGAGTTTTCCCACTTCCTTTGCCGCCGAGAATGACCATAGGCATAGGAGAAGAAGGTTTCAAAATATCGATAAACCCATTTCCATTTGGAATATCAACCCAATATTTATTGATTTCTTCATCTGAATAATCAACGGCTTTCGTGATGTTGAACGGATTTATGTTGCTCATGAATTGTAAATTTTGTTAAATCTTTTAAAAATTGGAAACCATGTCTCTTCTTTTTCATCGTACCAAATAATGGGTAATGTATTATTTGGGGTATTGTGATAAAAACCGATCAGAAGCTGGCAGTCGCCAAATCCTAATGTCGTGCCTTGTACCATTTTTTCAAGTTTTTCGCCTTCGAACCCTTCCTTCACCCATACAGAGCGAACCAATGGCTCGCAATATTCCATGCATATCTTCTTCATGAATTCTTTATCAATATGATCAGGACAATTCTGAAAATATCTACTATTGGAATCGAAACATTTAAAAGAATCGTCTAATTCGACCACGGCGTCTACGAAATCAAACTTGCTCTTTTTCACAACTCTCTCCTTTCCTTTCTTAGTTGCAAATAACATGAGACATGAAACCCTTATATTAGGGTTAATAGCTTTAATTTTGGTAACTATTTCATCAGAATAGGTGCAGGCCTGTCGACCCGAACCGCAGAAGTCATCGAATAAAACATAATGATCAACATCCATTTCTTTCAATGTGAGAGTTTCGCCACTTTCAAAATTAAAAATGCCTGAGGAATCGGGGAAGAGATCGACTGAAAGTCCGTTTTCTTGCCTAAACCAGTATAAAAGGTGGGCTCCACTTTCTGATGCATTTCCCAAACCTATAAAACGCGTTTTTTTTTGGGCAATTACGAATTGTTCATTTATAAAACTAATGTCTGTCGTGTTATCATTGCCTAATCGGATTTTCTCCACCGCAGGATATTTAAAGAGATCTCGATAAAGACTAATTAACAATTGCCTAATTTGAATATTACCAAAATACATGAAATTTGAGAGAAGAAACAGCGCGTGTGACTTTTCTTCTTGGGTTTTGAAATTATCAAGCCATTTGATAATTTTAGGTTTCTTAACCTTGGACTCCCAAGTTGTTTCATTGAGTATTTTAATCTTTTTATGAAGTTCCTCTTCAAATAATTGAGTCATAAAGATTCTTATTTTTTAAATACTAAAACCCATTCTCTGGTGATTACACTAGCGGTTTTATTTCTTTTAGTCATGAGGCCATATGATTTTATATCATCAATAAGCTGTAATTCCAGTTTCATGCCGAGTTTTTGCATGATAACTGTTAAATATTCTTTTGTTCTGAATTCCTGCCCACAAACCTTATTGTTTGCAACTATTAAAATAAAGTAGCCGTCTTTTTTTAAAACTTTTACCGCTTCTTTAAAAGCCGCTTGCATTTCTCGCAGATAGTTACCCGCGATATGAGCACGGAGAGGATTTGTTTCAAAGATTTTTTTTAGAAGCGCATCGGCTTCAGGAATATTTGTGTATTTTAAAACACAATAATCTTTCTTTTGATAGTTTTCTCTACCAATATTATAGGAATCCAAAGTCTTCAGACTATTCTCATCCTTTAGCAAGTTAAGCCATCCAAGATTTAGACTGGATGACCTAATATACTTTTGGGCCCCGGCGTAAGGAGGCGATGAGATGATCAAGCTAACACTTTCTTCAAAAACATGATTGGGCTCGCTGGTTGGACTTACGAGGTTCCTCGCGTCCGTGGAAACAATCCTTGCTGTGGTTTTTCCACTGATCATTGGGGCCAAATTCGCAACCCTATTTATGTTGTTGGATACAGATTCTTCGAATTTTTCGAAAACACTAATTTGTTCAAGACCAGCAAGTTTTTTTGTAGTTTCACTGTAGAACGGGTGACTGGTTAGATATCTATTCGGATTAAGCCTTACAGGTACTGAAACTCTTTGATCGGCTAAACTCAGTTTCTTTACGCAATTCGAAAAGCATACTAAGAAAAAGTCCCTAATGTTTTCATCAGCGATGTTTTCTATTATGACTAGAATTTTAGCCATATCAGCTTGAATCCTAGGAGTGAACCAAAAATTGATATTTCCGACTTTTGGTATTACCCCTTCACCTGAAAGTTTATAGCCCTTCTTTATTAAGTCAAGAAAATTTTTCAAAATTTCAGGGTCATACCTTCTTACTTTTACCGATGAAATTAGTCTTGCAAGCGGATTTGCATCAGCGCCAATTACGTTTCTTCCTGCCAGAATTCCTTCTAACATGACAGTTCCAGAGCCCGAAAATGGGTCAAGAATCGTGTCACCCTCTTTTGAAAAAATATTATTATTTAAAAAAAAGTAAGGGATGTGCATCAAAAGCTTTGCGGGATAGGTATGAATGAGGTGAGTTGCTCTATCGATTTTTGTCAGCTCTGGTACCAACTCCCGAAATGACACTTCAATAGGTTCTCCATTTTTCTTGTATTGACTAAGAAAAGTTAAAATCTGTTGATCAAAGCTTTTTTTGATTGTAATGGTTTCAAGAGTTTCGATCATAGTTTGCTTACGAGATCCGCAGGAGAGTAGTTAATTGATTTCAGAGTTTTATGATCATTGTCTCGGAACACCAAAAACATACCATCTTTTTCCACGAAATGTGCGGGAGTGTTCTCTTTTTCTGCATAGTGATTTACGGTTGCGATAGCCTCAGCCTCTGTTTTGCAAGCTTTGCTCATGTTGGAACGATGAACTTCATCAAATAACACCTTAAATTTTTCACCCAAACCAAATTCATGAATCGCTCCAGCTAGGACATATTGGATATCACAAAGTGCGTCAGCAATCTCTTTTATATTTTTATCTGCGATTGCTTGCTTTAGTTCATCTAATTCTTCAGATATTAGTGAAACTCTCAGTGAACATCTATTAGCTGAGGGGATAGTTGGCGCTTCTAAAATTGGGTGCTGAAACGTTCTATGAAATTCAGCAACTTGATTTAACGCATTTGTTTCGTTCATATGAGCTTCTTTTAGTTGGCATTAAATGTACATGAATTTAAGCTTTACACAAAATTAATTAAATAGGAAGCATATTAAATATTCTTTTAAAAAATCATTTGAGTATTTGGATAATACAAAGTGGGATGCCCCGCCTCACTAGATATATATTTGTTGCAAATTATTGCTTTACTATACACAATTAAATTGGCGGATACGGATCAAATTTATCAGTTTTTCTACACAGGTATTAAAATAAAAAGCACTCGTGTAATAATGGATGAGGGCTTTTTTGTTAACATAAGGTATATATCATTTTCATTTCTTCTCTGAATAAATTTGGTTCACAGCGTTTGTAAATCTCATACTATAGTTTCATTATTTAAAATTCCTGCCTTCGTGAAATGCTATTTTCGTCGCATCTTGGCGAACCTGTATACGTTTATTCTGTGATGGATACGGCTCTACTTTCTCATCACAGCGAGCTAAGGTCAACACGGGCAGCTCATCAGCTTCACGTTGTACCAGCTTGCCCAGCATCTTTGTGAAATCAAGACATTTACTCACAATTACGTGTACAACTTGTCCCTCTCGTTGCAACCGTCCTTCTACCATCAATAATCTTGCATGCAAAATTTCCTTGCGGTATGTTTCGAACAGCTTTTCAAAAACAACTAAATTACAATACCCGCTTTCGTCTTCAATAGTAATAAAGCAAACCCCACCAGCTGTTCCGGGACGCTGACGAACCAATACCAATCCGGCTACTTTCACAAGCTGACCATCTGTCGAGTCATTGTTAATGTGATGGCAAGTTCTGATGTTGAGCATATCTATTTGTGGTCGCACAAAACTCACCGGATGCGCCTTTAGCGAAAGTCCAGTAGTTGCGTAATCCTGAACGACATGCTCTCCCTTACCCATTAATGGAAGTTCAACCTGTGTTTCCAATACGCTTTCAGACGGTTGCCCTTTGAATAATTCTTCCGGCATATCTTTTAGGGCAGAGACTTCCCAAAGTGCTTTTCGCCTGTCCATTCCCATTGAACGAAATGCATCTGCATCGGCGAGTCGTTCCAAGGTGGCAATCGATATTCCTAAATCCCTGATTGCAGTAATACTTTGATAACCACTTCCACGGCCATTGACCAAAGTATCGATGTCATCTCCTCTAATGCCATTGATCTGCCTGAACCCTAACCGAAGCGCAAAATACTTCCCCGATTTATCTTCGAGTTTGTTGTCCCAAAAGGAATGGTTGACGTCAACTTCGCGAACCTGAACCATATGCTTCTGAGCATCAATAACGATTTGTGCCGGTTGATAAAAGCCCATTGGCATGCTGTTAAGCAAAGCTGCTGTGAATACATCAGGATAATAATGTTTAAGCCAACAGGATACATAAACGAGGAGGGCAAAACTGGCAGCATGGCTCTCGGGAAATCCATAACTCCCGAATCCTTCCAATTGTCTGAATATTCTTTTTGCAAATTCCTCTGTATAACCCTTGTTCATCATCCCGTCGATGAGTTTTTGCTCATACTGGTTCACCATTCCCTTAAACTTAAATGTTGCCATGCTGCGACGAAGGCCGTCGGCTTCAGCAGGAGTAAAGCCCGCTGCTACTATAGCAATTTTCATCGCCTGTTCCTGAAACAGCGGAACACCTAACGTGCGGCCAAGAATTTTTTCCAGTTCCGGCGAAGGGTAAACTACAGGTTCTTCGCCGCTGCGTCTGCGTAAATAAGGATGGACCATGTCTCCCTGGATAGGTCCCGGGCGAACGATAGCGACCTCTATCACCAGATCATAAAATTCTCTTGGCTTAAGCCTAGGGAGCATGGACATCTGTGCCCGGCTTTCGATCTGGAATACGCCTAGGGTGTCGGCCAGGCAGATCATGTCGTAGACTTCCGGATCATCCTGGGGTATGTTTGCCAGGGTATACTGCACCCCATAATGATCTCTGCATAGATCAAAAGCCTTTCGGATACAGGTCAGCATCCCGAGAGCAAGCACATCGACTTTTAAAAAACCGAGCGCGTCAATATCATCCTTGTTCCATTCGATATTTGTCCTGTCCGCCATCCTTGCATTCAGGATAGGGCACAGGTCTGTAAGTTTTCCCTGCGTAACTACGAATCCTCCGGTGTGCTGCCCAAGCTGGCGGGGAAAGCCCATCATCTGAGCGGTAAGCTCGAGCGTCTTCTTTAAATGCGGGTCATCGGGGTTTAGTCCCTGCTCGGTCACCCGTTTTCCCTCGAACCATTCATCGGTAAATTCCCAGATCGAAGTTGACAGGCGATTGATTGTATCCATAGATAGCCCCATTGCCTTGCCCACATCCCGGATGGCTCCTTTCTGGTGTTGCTGTGTGACGGTTGCAACGATTGCCGCACGGTCGCGTCCATACTTGGTATAGATATACTGGATGATTTCTTCCCTGCGCTCATGCTCGAAGTCGACATCAATATCAGGAGGCTCGTTTCTGGCCGGTGAGATGAAACGCTCAAACAGCAGATCAAACTTCATCGGATTAACAGAGGTAATACCAAGCACGAAGCAAATTGCAGAGTTGGCCGCCGAGCCCCGACCCTGGCAGAGAATGCCGCGGGATCTAGCCTCACGGACAATATCTTCAACAAAAAGGAAGTAATTGGCATAATCCATCTGCCTGACAAAAGCCATCTCATGATGGATCATGTTGACAACCTTTTCCGGAATCTCCTCGCCATAAAATTCATGAGCGCCTTTCCAGGTCAAAAATTCGAGCTCCTCCATTGGGCTTCGACCGCTTGGATTGATCTCCTCGGGGTAGACATATTTGAGCTCATCAAGAGAAAAATTACAGGCTTCGGAAATAACCATCGTGTTGTGGATTGCGCTTGGATATTTTCTGAAAAGTCTGTCCATCTCTGCCACCTCTTTCATATACCGCTCTGCATTTTGATGCAATCGGAATCCTGCTTCCTGAATTGTGCATTTCTCCCTTACACAGGTCAGTACATCCTGAAGTTCTCTTCGTGAAGGATCGTGATAATGGATGTCGCCAGTGGCAACTACCGGTATTTCGTAAAATTTGGAAAGCTGTGAAGTTCTAAATATCAGCTTATCATCGTTTCCCAGATAAGATCTTGTCGCCGCAAGGTAAAGCTGACCACCTAAAGCTTCGCGATATTCTGCAACTGAGGCGATAAAGCTAGCCTCATATTCAAAGCGACGGTTCAAAGCGCCCGGCATTACAAGGGCAAAGATGGTCCCTTTGCTGTGGGTGTAAACATCCGCACGTGAGATATGGCAGCTGCCCTTTTCTGCTCTCATATTGCCCAATGTCAATAGTGCGGACAACCTGCCATAAGCTTCCCTATCCGTCGGATAGGCGAGCAGACTCGGTCCATCCAGCAGATCCAGCCTGCAGGCGGGAATTAGTTTTATGTTTTTCTCACGGCAGGCAGCATGCGCACGTACAATTCCGGCAAGTGTATTCCTGTCGGTTATGGCTATTTTTTTATAACCGAAGATTTCGGCCTGTTCAACCAGTTCGTGCGCATGCGAAGCGCCACGCAAAAAGCTGAAGTTTGAGGTAATCTGTAATTCACTGTAAGCCATAACCCATCTCCTTTAAGCAAAAAATCCATGAATAAACCACTTGTATTGTTGTTCCCCACCATAGTGTCCGGAACGGAAAAGCCAGTAGCGGCATCCTTCTTCATCTTCCACCTGATAATAATCCCTATGCTCTCCCTTATCCATCCACCATTCGCGCTCAATCCGCTCGGGACCGTCTGCCTTTGAAACCAGGTGGCGAACGCCTTTATAAATAAAAAACTTTGGCGGATGATCCGGAATAAGCGCCATTACCTCAATAGGGGCGGGAACCTTAAGCATTTCGGTCGGCCGGGGCTTATCCGTTCGCCATGGAGTTGAGGCCTTTTCTGTTACCGAAGCTGCCTTTGATATTGCACGTTCCGGCCAGTATCTGGTTGCAGGCAAAAAACGATGGATTGCTTGCGCACCAACCTTTCCGGCAACACGGTCTAAAAACCTGATGACACTGCTATCATTCAGGCCGGGCTTGGATGACCACATTTCTTCCTGGGGCACCTCGACATCCTCCACCTTTGGCGCATCAAGAACAAATAGTTCAATTCCCAGGGCTGGTCGGATCTGATCGATCTTTAACTGAAAAAGTTTGAATAGATGGCTTACGCTATGCGAAGCGCCACTGGTTCCGATGGAAACCTGCACAATTTTTCCATCGATACGGTATCCTGTCAATATTCCTGTTCGCAATCCCTTACCTTCAGATTGCATCCTGTTACACAGATTTTCAAGCATCTTTTGAATCGCTATCTCAATTGAAGTTTTGGTTTTGATCGGTTCCATGCAGGCTAGCCTTTCGCTAAATGCTACGGGAACCTTTAATGGAATAAGCGCTTCTGCTTCAGTTCCAATAGCCTGAGCCAGCCGCAATAAAAAATCTTCACCAAATCGCCTGCGGAGTACCGATCTGGGCATCCCTATAAAGCTTTTTATCTGATAGAACCCCAATTTGCGAAGTTTCGCAAGAATTGTATCTTCCAGTCTTAACGCCTCAGGAGACAGACTGAGCAGAGCATCTACATGTTCGCCGGAAGGAATCAATGGCGTAACTTTACCAAACCGGGACACCGCCCATGCAGCGCCCGGTGTATCGGCAATCGCTAAGCGTACGGTATATCCCTTACTTTTAAGCCTGTTTACAATTTCTTTCAGGTATTCTCGCTCTCCACCCCAAAGATGCGGACAGCCTGAAGCGTCAAGTAACAGTCCGTCCATTCCGAATCCGTCAATGGATACAGAGGGCGAATAGCGCACACACCATTCGCCTAGTCCCCTTAGCAGGTTTTTCGGGCGGCCTGGTTTATCGTCCAGAACCTCGAGCCCGGGACATATGGCTTTCGCATCCGCTGCACGCATGCCGACCTCAACTCCGAAGCTAAATGCCAATGGATTTACTGCGGTTATCATCATCCGCCCATGGTCGGGCGCAGCGAAAACATAAGGCACCTCGGCTAGTTCAGGGCGGCGGATAAGCTGCCAGTCAGCCAGTAATTGGCGGAACCATATCGAAACAAAACGCCTTTGCATAATAGCTATCCAATCTGTCTGCCCTCCAGATCAGACCAAATCGTTTGATTACCGGTTTTCTTAATTTCTTCAAATTTTTCGCCTGCCCATTCCAGTATAAAGCTTCCCGGATTTCCATTACGAACTTTTAGCAGCTCAACCTGCCAGCGAGGGAATCCGATCCCGGGCAAGCCGTCCTGCGTAACTGAAGGAAGCGGGCTGACTTTCCATCTTGCTGTTGCCACGGTGCTCGCCTTTTTATTTCCGTCCTTGCGCAGGATAAATCCCGTAACACCACTGGTCTCAACCGCCAGCTGCAGCCTGCGGGATTCTATAAGACTCACATTGTTCAGTTCTGCCACAACCGCCGCAAGCCCCTCACATTTGATGGCCTCCTCTGTAATCCATAGCACATCCTTTTCGCTCTGAACATCCATAAAAATAATGCGCTCAGGCTCTACGTTAAATAAGCTCAAAGAAGCGGGGAAGAGATTCCGGGTCGTGCTTACCCACACACAGGCCGCACCATTTTCCATAAGGACGGAAAGTAGCCCGGCGATAAAGCCGTCACTGGCCGCCGAATGCTCCGGCTGAATTGTAATAAATTCATGAATTGCCTTTTTGGGAAAAACACCACCGGGAAATGAATTTTCAATCTCTCCCAGTCCGATGCGTTCGGCATTGCCTGTGCAATGGGGCTTAAACCCCTGCCATAACAGGATATCCTGTTGCAATTTCTGAAGTAATTCTTTTTTGGCATTCATGACTTACTGAATTAAATACTATTATATTTAGTATTATAAAATTATACAACAAACATAAAGCTAAAAATGTTAGTAAAAAATGAATTGTGGAAAACATTCTCGTTTTGGTGGAAAGTTTGCATTCCTTACTGTGATGACCATCCTTGATAAAATAGATCTTAAAATCTTATTTATGGATAATAATTCTTAATCGATTTTATTCCATCTTCCTGATTTTCAAAACCTATATGCTCAAATAATTGTTGTTACAAAATGGACAGAAAAGAAGTAACCAGCCTAATTAGTGAGGTAGAAAAAAGTGTCATTAGCTGGGCAAAAGCACATCGCAGTGAACTGATCATTGGCGGTATTTTCGGATTTTCCCTTACTGCAGCGTATCTGATTTTCTCAAAAAAACATTTTAAGTTGACTAAGCCTTTAAAACCATTAGAACCCGGACTGAATATGGAAAGATATATTTTTGAAATCCCCACCGACAGCGGGATAAAAAAGGCTGTCGTAGAAACTTCAGGCGAATGCTATGGGGTGAGTTTGGATGGCAAATTCATCGGAAGCATGTGGCGTGATGAAAACCTTGGTCTTCAATGGGACACACTCGATGAAGAACTAGCGCCTCATGTCTGGGATATCGCATCCAAGCTTTCAGAGGCTTTTTCCAGACAGGGATATCCCTCACTGTTAAAGGGAGCTTATCCCGAAATTGAGTCTACCCAGTGGAAGAGCAGTGAGACCCTTCAGGTCATTCTCGCAAAGGAAACAGATATGGAGGTCTTCACGCCGTTCTTAAAAGATGAGGTCTTAAACCTAGTTGATTTCGAGGAGCACCTTGACCTAATGGTTAAGAAGGCCGATGATCCGTATTTTGTAATTATAGGCATCAACTAACTATTTTTTATTTGGTTAACGATTTTGTATTTTTAAGATGATGAAAATAGAAGAGGCTTTTGAGATTACCCTGCCCGATATTAAGATGATCGTTACTTCGCATCTGATCGGAGGCAGTGAAATATATAGGATCGAGTTCTCGGATGGAAGACCACCACTAAACGTAACCGAAGCGAATGGCTTCCGGGCATTCTGGACATCTGTTCCGCAGGGAAGACAGGTAGAGGCCGAATTTTTTGGTAAAAAGATTGCTGAACATTTGAAAAATAAATAATTATGTGTTACTACAATGGTCAACGCGTTTCAAGGGCAGAGTTTATATCACTTCTACAACTTGAAAAGGCAGTAAAAAATTATCAGTTTCTCGACAGGGCTGTTCATAATGGCTTTGCCTATTCACCCGTGGCGGTATTAAAAAGAGATGCTGAACAGACAAACTTTGATATCGTGCAGATGGAATGGGGTTTTTTGCCTCCCTATCTTAAGAACCGCGAGGCTGCAAAGAATTTTCGAAATGGGTATAAAGATGCTGCCGGTAAATGGCATATCGGATATACAACCCTCAATGCAAAAGCTGAAAATCTTTTTTCAAATGAAAAAGGTGGTCCTTCGATTTATGCAAAAGCAGCCCGCGAGCGCAGATGCCTCGTACTTTCAACGGGATTTTATGAGTGGCGCCATGTATTTCCGAAGAACAAAAAAACAGGAGAGCCTTTGAAAACTGCCGTTAAGTATCCTTACTATATTTCTGTTAAGGACGAGGAATACTTCTACATGGCGGCAATTTATCAGGAGTGGACCGATCAGGAAACCGGCGAAATTGTTGAGACAGTTGCTGTCACTACCGCGCCGGCCAATCCGCTTATGGAACAGGTTCATAATTCCAAAAAACGTATGCCTACCATTTTAAATGATGAGCTGGCCTATGAATGGATGTTCGGAGATTTAAGCGATGAGCGAATCACCGAGATTGCATCCAGTCAGTTTCCTGCCAAACAAATGGATGCCTGTACAATCGCAAAAGAATTCTTGTCGACACTTGAGCCATCAACGCCTTTTATTTATGAAGACCTGCCCGCCATCGAGTACTCGATTTAACATGGCTGGATGCTTCCATAAAGCGCTTTTTAGGGGTGATCGTTTAGGTTTTAAAACCATTTTCAGTTGAGATCAGTTATATAATAAAAACTAATATCATGAGCGATAGCAAACATAAACAGGATGGCAGAGAAGATTCAAAAGTTGATCTGAACGATGCAAGCGAAGTTGCTTATGCAGCAAAACAGGCTGGAGTAACTTCTGCTCAATATAAGGAACTGGCTAAAGCGTCGGGAAGTTCTTCCAGGTCGAAGATTGCCGAATATATTAAGTCAAATGCCAAGGCGTAAGTCGGTAGATGTCTCACTTGATGGGCTTGCCGGAAAACTTGGAGCAGAGATTTTTAGTGAATCTCCGGGTTTTCTCTGTGTGCTCCCTCAGGATATCCATGAATCGATACTTGGAAGAGGGAATTCTGTTGCTGAAGCTGTAAACAACTGGGATGAAAAACTCAAGGCTCATCTCCGCAACAGTACCGCCGGGGATCCTGTCGTGGATTATGTACAAAAAATTCTGAGCAGTACCGTGCCTGATCATGTTCAGTCTTTTTATGATCAGTTTTACCCAGTTAGAAAAAAACAGTAATCTAAATATCGCTATGGATAAGCAGCAAAACACTCAGGCAAAGTTGGGAAATGAAGTGGACAACGACAGCAATTCAGAACAATTCATCAGTTCCGATGATCTCTTCGACAGACATGAAACTGAAAGTGATCTTGATTCCTTGGAACCACAGGAGTTCGGGACAGATGAGGGTATAATTAACGTCGATGATCCAAATGAACTCAGCTCTTGGGCTGAACAGTTTCAGATCAGTACGGACGAACTAAAATCCGCTGCACTATTGCGCGGAAATTCTATCCGCGAAATCAAAAAATATCTATCCGCTTAAGTCATGGCAGAACTACCAGATTTGACCGTATTTTCGCAGATTCTCAATAGAAGGTTTAAGGGGCAGACTTTGGAAACGCTGGAAATTATGGTATCCAAAAAAATTAATGTCCCGGCCAAGGAATTGAAAAAAGCTTTGGAAGGCAGGGAACTTTTGGATGTCCGGCGTTCCGGAAAGACGCTTCAACTTATTTTTTCGGGTTCCCAGGTTCTCGGTCTCCACTTAATGCTCAGGGGAGAACTTATCTCCATTGATCAGGATGAGCCCCCACGCTTCCAGATTTTAGGGTTTCACTTTGAAGGGGGTGATGCATTTGCATTGATCGATCTTCAAAAGCAGGCAACACCCACCTTAAATCCTGAATATACCGATGTTCCAGACGCGCTTGAGATGGAAGAGGATTATTTTTTTGATTTACTGGCTAAAAAGAGAACATCGATAAAAACATTGTTAATGGATCAGCATCTTGTTCGCGGGATAGGCAATTCCTATTCGGATGAGATACTTTACCATGCCGGCATCTCTCCATTTTCAGTCGCCAAGGCCATTCCGGATAAAGCGGCAAAGCGATTGTACAAAAGCATAAAATCTGTCTTGAGCGGGGCAATATCAAAAATCGCAGAAGCAAATGGTGATGAACTCAAGGGTGAGCTTCGTGATTTTATGTCGGTACATGTTGCCGAATTAAAAAAGACACCAAAGGGCGAGGAGATTTTGTCTGAAAAAATTGGTGGGCGAAAAGCTTATTATACCAAATCGCAAGAACTTTTTGAATGATTCTGAGCACTTACAACATTAATGGTGTCAACGGCAGGATCGAAATTTTGCTTAAATGGTTGAAAGAGCGGTCACCGGATGTTGTCTGTCTGCAGGAAATAAAATGTCAGGAAAAGGACTTTCCGGCCAAAAAGTTGATGGATGCAGGATACCATTCCGTGTGGCAGGGGCAGAAAAGCTGGAACGGTGTTGCAATCTTATTTAAGAGGGAAATAAAAGAAACGAAACGCGGACTTCCTGGCGATCCTGCCGACGACCATAGCAGATACATCGAAGCATTTATAAGTGGACTCGTTATAGGTTGTATTTATCTTCCAAACGGAAATCCGGCACCAGGTCCAAAATTTGAATATAAACTTAAATGGCTCAAAAGGCTTACCGCCCATTCAAAAAAACTGCTTTCGTTTGGCATCCCAACAATATTGATCGGTGACTATAATGTTATACCGACTGACCTAGATCTTTATAATCCAAACAGGTTCAGGGATAATGCGCTTTTCTTTCCCGAATCAAAAAAAGCATATCAGAAATTATTATCTCTAGGCTGGACTGATGCAATAAGAGCCCTGTATCCTGATGAAATCATCTATACGTTTTATGATTATCTTCGGAATGCATTTGGAAGAAATGCTGGTTTGAGATTGGGCCATTTTCTCCTGTCTCCAGGCTTGTCAGAGAAGCTGATTGACGGTGGAGTCGATAAACATGTCCGAAGCTGGCAGGGAACCAGTGACCATTGCCCGGTTTGGATCGAAATTCAACTAACAAAATAATATATTATATCAATGACTTACACAGCTGGATAAATTTTTAAAATTAAATTGACATCAAAATAGTTACTATCCCTTTTTCCGTAGGATAACAAAAATTTATCGCCATAAGCCAAACCTAATCGCTTTTCAATATTCTCCATTCCTTTATTAAAGCCTGAATGGTGGATCCTGGTGTTGATCAAATTAGAAGTATTTATTGACAATTCGTTTTTACTCAATTTAATATCTAATAATCCAGGTTGGTTTGGCTTTTGTAAATTTCCATGCTTAAGCATGTTTTCTAACAATGTGATTACGACCAATGGTATAAAGCGAAAATTTTTAAGCTCTTCAGGAAAAGAAAGATTAATATACTGTTCTTTGTCTTTCCTTATTTTATTAAGCGATATAAGGTTATCAATTTGATGCAGTTCCTCCTCCAGCTTGGGAAATTCTTCGGGGGATTCCATGGTTTCAAGGCTAAACCGCATCAATTCGGCCAAATTAAGAACTGCTTCTCCGGCGTCCTCATTAAATTTCCGGACGCTATCATATAAAAAACTCAATGTGTTGAATAATAGGTGTGGATTGATTTGGGCTCGCAAATATTCATACTTCGCAACATGCAATTCATTTTGCATCTCTTTATTTTTCAAATCCTTCAAATATTCCATTCTTTCTGAATGTTCTCTTTTTAAACGTTCCGCTTTGAAACGCAAAAACAAATAGTAAAAGCAGGAAAGAACGATAAAAAACAAACCTCTCCAAAGCGATTGAAAAAAACTTTTATGGTTAGTAATAATTGATGGGATGTTAAACCCTTTATGAGTTCCTTCCAGTACGTAATTAAGATAAGATCTGAAAAAAATATACAAACAGATTTGAATTATCATGAGGATGATTATCCTTGTCCAGGGTTTAGGCTTTGTAAAACTCTTCTTGAGCACGAAATGCGCATTCGTATAAAATAGAATAATATTAAGAATATAATGGAGGGCATAATTCAAAGCTTTTCCAAAAAAGCCCATTGAAAGTCCGATAAGTCCGATCTCTAATGTTATGAATATTGCCCATCCAATTAGGTGCAAGTGCTGCACTTTTCCCCATTCGAAAATTTTCTTAGTCATGCTATAATTGCTCTTGGTGTAACCTCATTTTATCGCGGTGTAAAAATTTTTTTTACGCTAAATAATGGCTCTAGTTTCAAAATAAAAACATGAAACAGAACCCTAAAAAACTGGTCAAAAAAACAGTATTTGTTTTTAGATCGCAGCAAACAATTCGAAAGTCCGAAACTGATCCCACTACTTCCAGCATCATCATTATTTCCAATGAAACGCTGATTAGCAATCGTTGAGCGTTGGTTTCACATTTGAATCCTTAAGACTTCCGGCCGGATCTTAATGTTTTATTTTCAGAAAATTCAATAAAACCTTGCTTGTAGTTGTTGCCCATCGGAATGATGTGTGCTCCAAGCTTTAATGTATTCCCAGCTATTTTTTCAACCCTTTCTTCATTTACGAAGTAACTGCGGTGAACTCTGTAGAACAATGTGCCCCAAAACTCCTTTTCAACTTCCTTCATTGTCAAATAGACTGTGTAATCCTCATCCTCAGTGACAATTTTCATGTAGTTTTTCAAGCTTTCGAAAAATAATATTTTGGATTTCTTTATCTTCAGTTTCTGTCCCCTTTCGCCAATGCTTACATAGAAATATTTTCTTTGGGCAATCCTTATCCCTTCAATTCTTTTTCTTTCTGCATCTAAAATGTCCCAAACGGTTTTAATGAATTTCGGTTTTGAGATTGGCTTAACCAGATACCGAGAAGCATTTACTTCAAAAGCTTCTATTGCATATTTTGTAAATGCAGTAGTAAATACAATAAATCGAGCTCGATTGACTAATTTTTTTGCGAGCTCAATGCCGGTAATTTCTGGCATGTCTATATCCAAAAAAATAAAGTCTATTTTGTCTCTGATGCTGATTCCTGATAGTGCAATAAGGGGATCAAGAAAAGTTTTGACTAGTTTTAGGTTGGGATTCGTCTCAATGTAATCTGAGAGAATCGAGATTGAATGTTTTTCATCGTCGATTACGACGCAACGAAGTTGTTCCATATGTCAAAGTTTAGGGTAATCTCAAAAATGATCCCTCAATTACTTTGCATATCCAAATTAACTTTTTTCTTTTGGTTCGATTTTAATCACCTCAGTGGTTTTCTTTTGGGACAAAGAACCATCTTTGTTAATTTTGTTAGTTCTCCTTAAAGTTAATACGACCATGTCATATTTTGGCTGCTCCAAGGGGAGGATATCTTGTATAGTGCAATTGAGAGCGCTTGCTAACAAGTTTATATGTCTAATGCTGTATTTGGCACGTTCTGTAAAAGTTTCTACTTTTGAAATAAACCCATCAGCTAATTTCATCTTCTGAGTTAACTGAAGTTGAGTCATTTTACTTGCAATTCTCAAGGCCCTAACTCTTTCAATCAACATAAAATCTAATTGAGAGATTTCAACAAAAATTAACTCGTCTTCAGGTGCTACCATTTACATGTGCAAGTGACTGATTTTGATGATTTAAGTCAACTCCACTTGTGGATTTGGTTAATGTTTTGTATCTTGGCTTTAATAAAATTAACGATATAGAAAAACGATAGAATATAACTTCCATTAATTTGGATTGAGTAATTACTGAAAGAACTTGTGGTGAAAAGTAGGACGTTCGAACACGAGAGGTAGGTAAAACTCAATTCCTATGCTATCTTTGTATAGCATACGGATTTGGGTCGCCTGCTTTATTTGAGTTCGGCCGCTGCAAGGCGGTGGTGGTCCTACACCTTCACTTCAAATAAAGCGTAAAGGCGGCCCTTTTCCGTTTGACTTTCGGTTAACACAGATTAGCCATGAAAGCATTTGAAATCATCATTTCTTCAAATTTCAGCAGAACATGCTATTTTCTGGCCTACTTTTTAGGCCCTCAAATCTCTGTTTTTTATACTCTCGGATGGACATTTATCATCCTAATTAGCTTGGTTATCTGTTCTCCTGAATAAGATGCCAGGCTAAGGCAGGTCAACCCTACGGTTAATGATAGAAAATAGGTTCTTTAATAATGCGCCTGCCTTAGTTCTCTTCAGTATTTGAGATTTCTCATGTAATTTTCCGATCAACTAACTTAAAACAACAAACAATGAAAAAAACGATATTATTTATCGCTTTGGCACTGCCATGCCTTTTTTTTAGGCATTATATTTTTAGTCCATTCTCAAAATTATCACATAACCTTTTAAGTAAAAAGATTCCTTTTCAATTCCCTTGTGAGCTAAGTACAACAGTTAGCATCCTGTCATCACTTTCGAAAAAGGAAATAGCCCTTGAGTGGCTAAAGCGCAAAAACTATCCGCTGGTTCTTTTGTTTTTTGTCGCTGTTACCTGTCAGGCACAGGAAGGAATTTCTGAAAAGAAATTAATGGTCGGGGATAAAATTGGCAATATCCGATTTTCAAAAATCCTCAATTATTCGGATACATCAATTAATTTTTCAAAGCTCAGGGGAAAAGCTGTTATCCTTGATTTTTGGGCAACATATTGCACCGCATGTCTAAAATACTTTCCTAAAATGGATTCCCTGCAAAAGCTGTATGGTAAGAACTTACAGATCTTCTTAGTCAATGCTTACAAGAACGATACTGAACCAATACTGATAGATTTTTTGGAAAAAGAAAAAAAACGTATTTCCGGTTTTTGCTTACCGCTTATCCAAAGCGAAGAAAACAGCCGTGATCTTTTTCCGATTAAAAGTATGCCACATTACATCTGGGTGGGACCTGATGGACGCGTAAAAGCTATAACTGGTCCAGAACAAATCAACTCTTCAAATATCGAGCGTCTTATTGCAGGGCTAAGCCTTAGCATAAAGAACAAAATTGATTAAGATGAGAATAGATCAATTTAATTCAAGAAAAATGAAATGGAATTTTTTGCTTCTTGCAACTGCATTGTTAATTATTGCACTTTCTGCCCTCACAGCCTTTGCGCAAAAGGGACAGGAGGTGCGTGGAAAAGTGACTGATCTTGATGATCAGGTAATAATTGTTTCTGTTCGTTTTAAGGATGGGGTTACCCTTACGGATAAAAACGGAAATTTTGTTTTAAAAAATGTGAGTATTGGGGATACCATCCGATTTACTGCTACAGGATTCAAACCAGTAAATCGTATTTACGAAGCCCCGTTATCTTTCATTTCAGTAAAGATGACTGAAGAAGTTCATCAACTGGATGAGGTTTTAGTGCAAACTGGTTACCAGAACGCTAAACCAAATGAAATCAATGGGACAATATCCTTGATTGACGAAAAAGCAATAAATTCCAGATCCGGAACCAATATACTTGACCGGCTCATCGGGCAGAGCAGCGGCTTAATGCTACAGGTAGGTAAAAGCAGCAGCAATCCGCAAAATAAAACAAATATCAGCATAAGGGGATTAGGCACGATCAATGGACCATTGGATCCTCTAATTGTTTTGGACGGTTTTATTTATGAAGGCGATATTGAAAATATAAATCCCAACGATATCGAAACCGTTTCAATTTTGAAAGATGCAGCTGCATCTTCGATCTGGGGCGCCCGGGCGGGTAATGGGGTAATTGTAATAACAAGCAAAAAGGGTAAGTTTAATCAGGCTATGCAGCTCTCATTCAACTCAAACTTTCTTTTACAGAGCCTTCCAAAACTTAATGCCGTATCTCAAATAGATAATGCTGACTATATAGCTTTAGAAAGAAAACTATTTGACGCCGGTTACTTTAATGATAAAATAACTTCGACTCCCTGGGCTTCACTTACACCTGTTGTAGAAATTTTACTGGCTCAGAGAAATGGAAAAATCTCAAGAGCTGCAGCCGTTCAGCAGATTGAGGGACTATCAAATAATAATACCCAGCAATCCTATCTCGACAATTTTTATACAAGGGCATTAACACAGCAGCACAGCTTGAACATCAAGGGTGGGGGTGAAAGAAATAGCTATCTCCTTTCTGCTGCTTATGATCATGTAAGAGGAGAGACATTTAGCATTTCGGATAAGATAAACCTGCATTTGGCAAATGACTTTAAATTTAACAAGCTCATTAGCTTAAACACAAACGTTTATTTTACAAATCTGCATTCCAAATCTGGCAGACCCAGCTATAATTCATTATCTGTCGGTGGGAGGTACCCAACCTATCTGGATTTTAATCAAATCTCAGGCTTGGCAATGAAATATAGGGCAAATTATACAGACACAGTAGCAAACCGTAAGTTTTTGGATTGGAAATATTATCCTGATCAGGATTATATCCATGACTACTTTACGGGTAAGTCCCAAGAACTATACGCGAATGTAGGCCTGAAGTTCCAGATTCTCGACGGGCTGGATTTGCAGATATCTTATCAGTATCAAAGGCAAAACAGAGACGATGACCACACCTCAGATAGAGAAAGTTTTGCCGCCAGAGATTTGATCAACACTTATAGTCAATACAATTCTTCAACAGGAATCGTGACTTCTCCTGTACCTCTTGGTGGTATTCTATCAACGAATAGCTCACAGGTATCGTCACAAACCGGCAGGGCGCAGCTCAATTACAATAAGATTTTTGGAGTACACAAATTGACAGCAATTTTTGGTTCTGAGTTAAGGGCTTCTAATTCATCCGGTACCGGTTCCACAAAATTGGGATACCAAGAAGATCCCCTTTATTTCAACCTAGTGGATCAAACGGGTTATTATCCCGAGTATCTATCCGGAAACAGCAGTCAGATTGGGGGTTCCAACACAATCAGTAAGACTGCTTATCGGTTTATAAGCATATACAGTAATTTAAGTTACACATATCGTGGAAAATATATCCTTTCGGGCAGCATAAGGAGAGACGGATCAAATATTTTTGGAGCAAACACTAATGATAAATGGAAACCACTCTGGTCTGCAGGAATAGGGTGGCAGATATCAGATGAGAATTTTTATAATCTTGATTGGCTGCCAGTTTTAAAATTGACAGGTAGTTTTGGATACAGTGGAAACGTTGATTTGACGAAAACCGCATCACCAGTTGCAGGATATGCTAGCAACGTGGTCACCGGGTTTCCGATTACAAGAATCAATTCCATAAATAATCCAGACCTACGCTGGGAGCAACTCTCGCAGTTTAGCGTAAGAGTTGATTTTGAATCGGCCAAGAAAAAGATATCAGGATCACTGTCCTGGTATACTAAAAAGGGATCCGATTTATATGGGCAATCCAGTTATGACTATACCACTTGGGGAGCAAGGGAATTCATTACCCGGAATGTTGCAGATATGAAGGGAAAAGGTCTGGATCTCGACCTGCATACTAAAAACTTAAATGCAGGTAAATTTAACTGGACCACAGACTTGTACGTCAGCTATAACCTCAGTACAACCGAAAGGTATTATTCTAACACCGGTTCAAGCATATATGCACTTCTCTCTGGCGGTAAGGCAATCACTCCATTGGAAGGCTATCCCCTTTACTCAATAGCAGCCTATAAGTGGGGCGGCCTTGATGTAAATGGCAATCCTCAGGGTTATTTGAACGGGGTACTGAGTACAAACTATACTGCTTTGCTAGCGGAGGCTACAAAAGACGGTTCAAATTTAATATATAAGGGTTCGGCATCCCCTACTTACTTTGGATCCCTTATCAATAATTTCAATTGGAATGGTTTCAACCTATCGGTAAACATAAACTTTAAACTTGGATACCATGTGAGGAAACCATCTATTAACTATACTCAATTGATCGCAGGTAGCATTGGAAATTCAGAATTTGCTAGGAGATGGCAAAATCCTGGCGACGAACAGCATACTAATGTTCCTTCATTTCTGTATCCAACCTCAAGTTTACGTGATGCATTTTATTACGGGTCGGAGGTCAATATAATGTCTGGGGATCACATCAGACTTGATTATATAAAGCTAGGTTATAGCATAAATACTTCCCAGTGGAAATTTCCTTTCAGAACGCTTGAGGCATATTCCGGCTTACAAAATGTTGGCCTTATATGGAAAGCGAATAAATTCGGATACGATCCCGATTATGCTGGATTTGTTCCGCCATCAAGGCAGATAACGTTTGGTATAAAGGGCTCATTTTAAATGTTAAATAATATGAAAAATAGAAGAATAATTTTCTTAATAGCAGTTGCTTCACTTTTCCTTGCTATTGTGACCTCTGGGTGTAAAAAGTATCTTGATGTTAAATCAGACTCAAAACTTGTTATCCCAAAAACTCTTCAGGATGTTCAGGGCTTACTGGATGATGCCAACATCATGAACCTTCGGACATCCCCATCTTTTGGAGAAGCGTCCAGTGATGATATATTTTTGCCTTTAGCTGGCTACAATGCAGTGGGACTGACTGGCCAGGAAGCTTACACATGGCGTCCGACACCATATAGAATTGGGAATGACTGGAATCTTGGATATCTGGCAATATATAATTCTAATCTGAGTTTGGAACTGTTAAGTAAAACTGAACGCTCAGCCGTTAATTCGGCAGCATGGGATAATGCACAGGGGAGTGCATTATTTTATCGTGCATATTATTTTCTAATGCTCACAAGCCAGCATGGCTTGGCGTATGATGATTCCCGTTCCACTACTGACCTTGGAATTGTTCTGCGGCTGAGCTCCGATTTCAATGTGCCCTCATTCAGATCAAGCGTTTATGAATGTTATCAGCAAGTTATAAATGATGGGATGAAGGCATTATCTTTATTGCCTGATTATCCGCAACACGTTATGCGCCCATCGAAAGGTGCAGCGGCAGCACTTCTTTCGCGCTGTTATCTTTATATGGGCAAATATGACCTTTCTCTTCAGTATGCTCAGGAGTCATTAAAGTTAAATGCTAAACTAATGAACTTCAATGGAGATCCGGACTTGTTGGCATTAAGCACAGCTGTACCAATAAAAAAGTTTAATAAGGAGACAATATGGTATGCAGAATTAAATAGCAGTTTTGGAATTACAAACGTTACGAGGTTTAGGATCGATTCAAACTTGTATGCCAGCTATAATGCCAACGATCTCAGAAAAACAGCTTTCTTCAAATTAGCTGCTCCCTATCAACAATTCAAGGGTAACTATACAGCCAGTGCAAATATCTTCTTTTCTGGTTTAGCTACCGACGAAGTTTATTTAAATAGCGCGGAGTGTAAAGCAATGCTCAATGATCTCGCTGGTGCAATGAATGACCTAAATACTTTGATGAAAACCCGTTGGAAAAGTACAATCCCTTTCATTCCAATTACTGCCATTGATCAAAGAGATGCCGTAACTAAGATTAGAGAAGAAAGGCGGAAAGAGCTACTCCTGCGTGGTTTGCGTTTCGCAGACATAAAGAGATATAACAAGGAGGGATTTGGGATAATTTTAAGGCGAGTAATTGATGGCAAGACCTTCACTTTAATGCCTGAATCTAAATACTATGCACTTCCTTTACCAACCGATATTATAGAACTGACAGGAATGCCTCAAAATTGATAAAAATCGGGCAGTCTAAATTTAACTGCCCGATTTTAAATATTTGCCGGTAAAATGATGTTTACTCCGCAGAGCGATTGATGATATCCATCGTATTATCACTGCTACCTGAAACATATGCAGTAGAGGCTGCATTCGAAGCAGAAATATTTAAGGACGATTTCAGTGTTGGCGTTGTGCCTTCATTTACGAAACTTTTATACACTGTAATCGTACAAGCCGCCTCTTGTTCATTATCGCACACGGGTGCACTTTCATCATGAGTCCAGTAAGTTTCCTCTTCAACATCTGCTTGAGATAAACTTGGTCCTGTATAGCGGAACTGGTATCTTTCAAGCTTACTGGTCTTTTCAGATTTGAAAGCCGATCCGGTTAAAACTAATACTAACCCTAAAGCGGCGGCCATTAGGCCTTTGCTTACATTTTTTATTGCTGTATACATAATTTAAGGATGCTTTTTACTTTGAAAAAACAAGCGAAAAAGTTAGTTTAAGATTTGGGCACCATGCCCTGTTGAATGCATTAAATTTTGGAATTATATTTTTCACTCTTTGCCGCTTAACCTCCTTTCCTTTTTGATAACTCTAATAAGACAACCCATATTTATAAAAAACAAAAGTATATTGAAGTAGAGATGGGTTTTCCAGCTCATCTTAGAGATGAAGCCACCGCAGCTGCATGGGGCATTGGGAAAAACATGGGTTAGGATCAGTGTGATGTATATCGTAAATCCTAATATCAGAGTTAAGGAAAGCCAAAGCCCCCATTTGTGTTTATTAAAAATCAGTAGCATCGCTGCGGTTAACTCAAGAATCGGGACAAGATAAGTCAGTAACTGCTGTATTGAATAAGGAAAGGGTTGCTCCTTCATCTGGAGCTGGTAAAGTTTTAGATCAGCGAGCTTTGCAAAAACTGCATAAGACCATAGCAATGTTAACAGGAATATTCCAATGGTATTTAGGTTTGATACCAAGCTTTTATAGCTTATATGTGTCCGTTTATGTGAATAAATATTTTCCATGTTTTGTTCATTAAAAACCCATCTGATTGTGGATTAAAGTTCGAAACAACAGAAATAATATTTACTACCCGAATTCGGCAATTTTTACTCTTTTTGCACCCCTTGGAAAAAGTGATAATCGTACACCTATTTGTGTAATAATGCGATTCCCTGCCGTGTCATCTGCGGTATTTCCTTTTTATTTTGAAGAGATATTTTGATTCGATTGCGAGAAGGGAAGCCAGAATCTTATGAATGGGAAGATTAATTAATTCTGGATACCTGTCTTGAAAATAGAGAAATCTTGTTTCCGCATGTCTGATCCTCAGCATTTGTTCTCTTTGCGTTATTTCACGGTAATGTTCCTCATAGATTTCCAGAAGAATCATTAGAAATTGAGGATTTGCTTTGGCAAGATCACTCCATTGGGATAGACTTATTGAGTAGCCGTAACTGTCCTTTAAAAAATTAACATACTCATTTGTGTGACTGAAAGAAAAAAACGAAGTAGTCGGAAAAATAAACCCACTCTGTAATATCCAAGAAGTATTTTCCTGCCCCTCGAAAATAAAATATCCCCTTGCAAGACCCTCTTCGATAAAATAAAGTTCAGGGTATGAATGATCTGGTGTGCTAATAAGTAAGCCTTTATTGAAAGTTTTCTGAACAGAGATTTCCGCCAGTTGGCTTACAACAGGTTCGCTTGCATTTTGAAGACTTTGGAGTTTTTCGATGAGTCGTTTCATTTGAATATGATTTATGGTAAACTTTAAGGTGTGTCATATACGTTATTACCTATCAGGAATATTGTTGTTGCCGAGAAGAAGTTCCAACTGTATGTTCAAATGCCAGGCGGTATATGATAGATTCAAGAGGTACGCATCAGGGAATATTTTCATAAGGTTCGAATAATGCTTTTCGCTAAACGCTATCAAATAGGAATCCTCCAAAAACTCTACATAAAGTTCAAATCTTGATCTTGGCATAACGTTTGGAAAATGATACAGGAATTCCTCAGCATTATAGGTTCGGATAACAATTTCTTCATCATTATCCTTATCGATTGCCATTAGCCGTAAAGACCCGCTTTCAATCAAGGGATAAAAATTATAATCTTCTCTAGTCAGGAACACAGTCTGGCCACCTTTGTATGCAGTTTTTTTGGCTATGGTTGAGATGTATGCTTTGAGTCCAGGCGAGAGTGAGTGAAATGCGTTTAGTTTCTGTGAATAGTTTTCTACGTCCATAATCTTTTTAGGGATAAAGAACGGCTATTTGAAAACTTTGTCAAGTTGCAGAAATTTTATGGTCTTGCAACCCCTCATCAAATTGCAAGATTCGCAGTATTCTCACAATTTCAATATCTTTCCTGAGCTAATGCGAGCATTTCACTGAGCTTTGCGATGACTTTCTTAATATCTTCACTAGCATGATTATAGTGGGCGTTTCTTGCACTTTTTTCAGATATTGAATCGCGTTCCACAGTGCTAAAGTGCCTTGCAATATACTGGTGCGCGAATTTTGCCCTTTGCCATATTATTATCCCGGTCTCCATCTGAAGATGGACAAAAAAGGCCAGCTGTTTAACGGAAAAGGAAACTTTATAGTTGGCGTTCATAATTCCCGCTTCCTCAACTTCATGATTCACAAATTCCATAGCGCGGAGTAAAAGGAGTTCTTCTCGGAGGAATTTTTTTATAGTGCGCTGAATATCGGGTTTCTTTGTAAACTGGAGCATTTGGGTTTCTCTGTATAACACTCTTATCTCTTTCCGATAGGAACAGACTGCAGAAATTTTTTCCCCTAAAGTTGTCTTATGCTCAATCTCTTTTGAAATATGCCGTTTAGTATAAAAAAATAAGTCAGGATGATTTATTCCAAGCCCCATGAAAATTTTTATAATGCGAAATTCATCAACTGGATCAAGCAACATAAGATCTTGATGAATTTTGTAGCAGGATTCTTTCCAAAATTTCAGATCTTGAAAACTGATTATCTGACTTATATCCAAAACCGATCTTGTGACCTGCATCAGTTTAGGATCCAATTTCTTCATTTCAAATTCTCCAACGATTAAATCTAAATCATTCTCAATTTCCGAAATTTCGGACTCAATCATTTTTATAGGGATCCTGCCTTTATAGTCGAAGATCTTCGGAAAGATTTGTTTCATCCAGATTAGTAATTCTTCCATTATATCCAGCAATGCTTCCAGAGTACTTATTATAATCTTGTGGTCCGGATCTTTTTCCCTAAGCTTTTTTTCTGTGCTAGTCTTATCCATTAAAAGAGTTAAGTTCTGTTGGTGAAAATTGAAATATGCTTTTGACTTTTCATGATTATTTAGTTCAACGGCCATATCCCTGAAGGCTCTGGTCAGTCGGGAATGCTCTCGTTCCAGATTTTTTTTTGATTCCATTGCAAAATTTTTTGCAAAAGTTTTTTTCGTTTGCAGGCTTGTGAGATGTTCCTCAAAAAAAATAAATTGGTAATTCATAGCTGATTTTTAGCACAATTTATGACTGAACTTACCTGTCAAAAAGATTTTTACACCGAGGCCTTTGGTGGTTACACCATTAGTTTGATTAGGCTGACAAACATATTCTCAAAAGTAAAATTTAACGAATATTGTCCTTAGAATTTATCTGCAAATAATGTATTCAAAGGGGGTTGATCAATTATGCAACTGATAGTTAACTTGATTTAGAGTGCGAATTGGCACAACTTGCGAAAGTTCCTGTAGGATAATCGCAGGTTCAGTCAACCAACTTTTTACCTAAATCCTTCTCTATGTTAATCCAAACTTCTGAACAGCTTTATTTAGAAATGACCGCAAAACTGCATGCTGTAAAACAAGAACCCATCAGTGACCTAACCAGATTTTCATTCTCACTAGACATTATCGAAAAGGATATCAGTCGTTTGAACACGTTGGTAAACCAATTGGGTTTCTCTTCTGAAATGGAAGAGATATTATTCTTTAAAGAACACAAACCGAAATTCTATTGCTGTAAAATTTTGATTGTGGAGCAATTCAATATTCTATCAAATATTCCGATTGATACGGACGAGGCAATTAGGAGTTATTATGTTCTGGAAATAGATTTCCTGAGAAGATACTTTGAGCAAAATAAATTCCTTTACCAATATTACCTCAACAATCAAACTGCCCTGGACCAGGAATATTTTCTCAGAAAAAACAAGCAGGGGATTCTTCCAGCGTTGAAATACGACGAATTTGATACCAATGTAGATTATACTTTTGCAAAGTTCCGTGCATACGAGCAGCTGCGCGAATTTTTGCTGACCAGGATTCGTTTGATTTATAACAATCCCGATTCCTCCCTTTATCACCTTCTTGCGAAAAATTCGGAGCTGAAATGGACCGATGACAAAGTTAATCTGGTTGAGCTCGCCTATGGCATATACTTTATGGGTTCTTTAAACAATGGAAAAGCTGACATTTCCCAGGTCGTGGATATTCTTGAGCGAACCTTGAATATAGACCTGGGTGTTGCCTACCGAAAATTCATCGATATATCCAGAAGGAAGAGCAAAGGGTATACAGTTTATCTCGATGGTATGAGAAGTGCAATCAACAATCATATTATCAGTAAACAACGCTTCAGTTAAGATGATTCTTCTGGGATTTTTTCTAACAAATTCAATGTAAAGCTATGTGTCCGGAAAGAAATTTTTAAAAATGTTTGGTAGTGAAAGTATAACACAAGTTTGAAAAAGTGTTAAAATCTTATTGCCAGGATTTGTAGAGATTTTAGCAAGTTCTAAAGTTTTGTCAAGAATTTACGCTTCGATGTGAGGGTTTTACGGTAATATCGGTAAGCTACAACATTTCCATTCCGAAAACCACTACGATTAAGCTACGTTAAAGGAATTAAAAAATCGTACCCACTTTTTGAAAAGTGTCAAATGCTCGCAGCATACTTCCTGAATTTTGAGCCAACAAAAGAGTTGGTCTTTGACATTCAGGAATGAAACATTACCCTTTAAATTGAAGGGAATTTTGCGAAGCTTTGAGATGACGTCAAAAAGGTGAAAGCGCATTGGCAGACGATAAGTCCGGTTTGTAGAAATCGACGCGAGTAGTTCCGAAGTTACAATATATAGAGGCCCTTCTTTTTGGGTTCTATCTTAAAGGGGCGATAAGCCCCTTTTTTGTTTCTGAAAATTCTAAAACTAAATCGGTATGTCAGCTTTTTTAAACGTTAATGAGATCAAGGAGAAAGTATCGCTCCTCGATCTTTTGAAGAACTTGGGGTTCAGTCCCCAGAAAGTATCGGGGGGAGAGTATTTTTTTCTAAGTATGTTGCGTGAAGAATATACTGCCTCACTTTGTGTAAATGATAATCTGGGGGTCTGGTTTGACCATGGCGGTGCAGGAGTATCGGGAATAAAAAGCGGAAGCATAATCGATTTTGGCCTCGCATATTGGTATCCCTCAAGCTTTCCTGAGGTTCTTAAAAAAATCGTAGAGTATGCAAAAATAAACCTTGAGAGAACCGCGGATGTGCCTGTTGATAATTCCCGAAGGCCCTTGCCCTTCAAAGTTCCAAGATATGAAGTAGAAGTAGTAAATGAATCAATCGGCAACGATGTCATCAGCTCATATCTTAAAGGCAGGGGAGTGCAAAGCGTTGCAGGTGGTTATTTATATGAACTTTATTATTCGGTCATGGACAGCAGCAATAAGCGCAGGAATTACTTTGCTTCTGCATGGCCAAATGAGAATGGTGGCTGGGAGGTACGCAACAAATATTTTAAGGGTTGCCTGGGGCACAAGGGAATGAGTTTTTTGCAGGGGGCTGTTGACAGGCTAGGTGTCTTTGAAGGTTACTTTGATTTTCTGAGCTGGAAAGTCGAACATCCACAGGATCCTGCATCCATATTGGTGTTAAATTCCCTTTCGTTTCTACAGGCTGCCAAGGGTAGGTCAAACCAGTTTGGTTCTATTGAACTTTATTTTGACCATGATAAAGCAGGAAAATCTGCTGCGCAGGAATTTATCCGAGATGTACATGGAAGTATAGACTGTTCGTTCAAATATGCAGGGTTTAAGGATTATAATGAAAAGCTTGTGGCTGATCTAAGGCAAATTGAAAAATCTATTGTTAAGCCTATGCCTTTTAGTGTAGAGAATGGTTTTGGTATAACACGTTGATATATGAATATATAACTATGTAAATATTGAGCTATGCCTCTATCGGTATATGTGGATATTCTTATATAGAAATATGTGGATATATATTTAGCTAGTTAGACTCAATGATAAGTTTCATCATTTTTAGTCTTACTAATAGTGGCTTATTGATTTTACTTTCCGGATTAGCTCTAAGTGGCCCGAAATGGCTCTCTAGAAATAAATCAAAGTCAGTTACTTTTGTTGCCTCATTTAAAAACACCGGCATTTCCGGTCTCTGGCAATTCTTGAAAAACTCTTCTAATTCCTGCAGCTCCATCTGGCAAAGATAGCTTTAGGCTTTCTGTTTTGCCGGAATACTTTTTAACAAAATCCTAATAAACCAAGCTTAAATTTTTTGGTTTTTATCCTTTCGTTATTGTAGGTGTATTTTGGTTTTTTAGCCTGCAAGTTGTGTTTTTGTTGCTCAAAAACCCTATAACTTGCCCGCTTTTTTTTCGCCTTTGGGCGTAGCGGGATGGAAAAAACGTCGCAACTAGTTTTTTCTTCTTCGGAGGATGTCCCTTAATTGTTGAATATGACCAAGAAAAAGAATGGGAGGCCTTTAAAATTAGATGGTAAAAGAACCAGGTTCATTAAGGCCAGATTTACCGAGGAAGAATATGCTTTACTCCGAAACCTTTGGCTTTCCCTTGGATTGAAAGAAAGTGATTTCTTGCGGCAAAGGCTTTTAATCTCCTCTGCGGTTTCAAATAAAATCAATGCTGTCGAAGTTTTAAAACACCTGAACCAGATCGGTGCAGAGATCGGTAGGTCAGGAAACAACATTAACCAGCTTGCCCGGCATGCGAACTTTTTAAATAAACGAGGAATGCTCTCTGCTGAAATTGTACTTCAGTTCAACACGATTTTTACTGATTACATTTCAATATTTAGAGGAATGGAGAGAGCAACCAGGGAATTACTCAGGTTATTAAAGGCTTAATTTATGATTGTAAAAATTCTTTGGAAATCAAAGACTTTTAGGGCAGTTAGGTACAATACCAATAAAGTTGAAAAAAATAAGGGAGAACTGGTAAAGGTATCCGGTTTTGGGGCGCTGCAAGGACTATCTGAGATCAGGCCTGGAGATTATGTAAACTACCTCTCATCCCTAGCGAGCAGAAACCGCAGGGTTGTATATCCACAATTTCATGCAATGATATCTCCAAAGGGCAGAAGCTTAGACAAAGGGGAACTAGTTACACTGGCCGAAGGTTGGCTAGAGGGGATGGGATATGGAAATCAGCCTTACCTTCTCATTTTCCACAAGGACACGCAGAATAATCACATCCATATGGTATCTTCAAGAATAGACCTGGAAGGGAAAAAGATTTCCGACAGCTTTGAGAAGATCAGGGCTTACAGGGTGCTCAATAAACTTATCGGAAATGATGAGAAACAAGCTGCCGAAAAAGCTTTGATAAAGGCACTTCAATACAGCTTCTCCAATAAGGCGCAGTTTATGATGTTGCTTGAAAGACAGGGATATGCATTGAAAGTTATTGAGGATACGCTTGATCTGTCAAAGTATGGTGAAAAAGTAGGCAGTATAAACTTAACCATAATAGAACAAAAAATTGCCCGGTTTTCACCTGATCAGAAAAGAAAGGAACAGTTAAAACAGATTTTTGCAAAGTATAGGCCAATTACCGATTCCAGAATTCAAGCGATCAGGGAAGATCTTCCAAGTGGCGAGAAAGGAAAAGTAATAGGCTATAACTCTGAGTTAAGCGAAAAATTATCTTCTTCATTCGGCCTTCAGTTTGTATTTCATTTTAAAGGTGACAAGCCGCCATATGGCTATACCATTTTAGACCATTCCACCAAGGAAGTTTTTAAAGGTGGCGATATTATGTCTCTAACTAAGTTTATGGAGACTTTACGCCAAACCGAAGACTTAAAAACGTTAATACCCATTTCGGAGGGTATTTATGAAAATCAGTTTTCTCCAAAGGAAGAGATGCTCCTTGAAAATCCATCAGAGTCAATATTTCCTGCTGACGAGGTTGAAATGCATGATTGTATATCCATTGGCGAATTCTCTTTGGATATAGACATCTCTGATGATATTGATGATGAGCAGATCCTCGGACGGAATAGGCGCAGGCAAAAAAAAGCAAGAACCAATACACGTTAAATTTTTATGCTTATGGTTATATTAATTGGAAATCAGAAAGGGGGAGCCGGTAAAAGTACACTCTGCCTGTTACTGGCCTATTTCCTCTCAATGCTTAAAAAAAAGAAGGTTACCGTTCTGGATATGGACTACCAGGCTTCGATTTCAGGCAAGTTTGAAAAGGCAAAAATTCTGGAGAACGATCCCCTCTACGAGGTTATTCCCTCTGATCTTAAGTACTTCCCGGCTCTGCTGGAACTGCTTAACCAAAATAGGGATGAGTTTGTGCTCATTGATCTTCCGGGTAAAATGGACGATGACCTATTGATTCCCATTATCAGTTCCGCGGAACTCATTATCTGCCCGTTTAATTATGATGAATTTTCTGTAGACAGTACAGTGCTCTTTTCGCTTGTATGTCGGGAGATCAATAATTTATCACCCATGGTGTATGTGCCAAATAGGATTAAAACAACCGTAAAGTATGAAACCAGGGAAGAGGTAGACAAGGTACTATCCAGATTTGGAAAGATTTCTCCCGGTATTTCTGACCGCATCGATTTTCAGCGGGTAGGAACCATCCATGTCCCGGCCTCTTTAATTCCAGTTTTTATGCCGGCAATGGACTTTATCTATGGCAGCTTTATGAAGAAAGGTATATCGACATGAGCGAAATCAAGTCCCTTGCCGATCAATTGAAATCAAGGATCCAAGAAGAAAAGGGATTGCCGGAAAAATCCCAGGCCAGTCATGGCGCTGAAAAGATTGGTGTAAAAAAAACTGAATCCAAAGAAACGGCCGTGAACGCCAAGCGTCTAGCTAGTTTTCTCTCATCCCTGCGGGACTTTAATATGGATGGGCAGGAGAAAATCCTTATCCGGATTGATAATCGTACAATGAGCAAGCTGAGGCAATTAAAGGCCGCATCCAATATCGATATGACGCGGGTCATTGTTTTTTCCCTCCACCAGTTTTTAAAAAGCCACCCCTGGCTAAATGAATATATTTCACAAACCCTAAAAAAAATGACCCATGAGCTGGACTAATTTCTTGACCATAATCTTTATTGTATATCTGGTTTATTATTTACTGAACTTATTTTTTGATCTTTTTATATCTCAAAGAGGCACTGTAGATGAAACTGCGGTAGACGAGCTTTTCTTTGCACAAACATTTACCCCTGAGCTGATTACCCTGGAAGAGAAAGCAGAGGAGGCTGGTGCTACGGATTCAGAAAAAAAGGAAAAACCAGCCCCTTATTTGCCAACAGGTCCAATTAGCTCAAGTGGAGGCATTGGACTAAAACAGCTTTTTTCCCTTGCGAAGGACAACCTCATCGAACATACGCGGGCAATACCTTACTAAACTCCATGAGGTTTTCTTTATTCTTTTTAAGGGCAGCGTCAGTTGCTTTTTTTTTGCTCTTTACTTTTTCCGCTAATGCTCAACCAGGAATCTCAGAGTTTTATTCCGCCTCTGCAGAGGTGAAAGGCTGGTATTTTTCGCTCTCGGATCTGGTATTGGTTATTGGCGCAATCGCAGGAATCCTAGGTGGGCTTAGGGTTTATGCCAATTGGCAGATGGGCAAGCACCACATCGACGCGCAGGTTATGGGATGGTTCTTCTCATGCCTCTTTTTATCTCTCATCGGTGTATTAGTGCGCGGTCTTTTCGGACTGTAAATACAATTTTATTCAATTTAAATCAATTTTTTTATGACAAGAAAAAGCAAAAGACTTTTGTCATTGGCCGCGCTATTGGGTTTAGTGCAGGCAGTTTCCGCCCAGACTGGGGGAGGAACAACAGGAATTAATGCGGCGACTTCCTCGCTGACCTCTTATGTAGATCCGGTTTCTACACTCACCCTTGCGATTGGTGCCGTGGTAGGTATTATCGGCGGGGTACGTGTCTACATCAAATGGAATTCCGGAGATCAGGACATCAACAAAGAAATTATGGGCTGGGGAGGTTCCTGCCTTTTTCTGGTTCTGGTATCGGTAGTGATCAAGGCTTTCTTTGGCGTATAGCATGAGGATGTATCCAGTTTACAAGGGGCTTCAAAAGCCCCTCGTTTATCGGGGTTTCAAGGGGAAGTATATTGCTTATGGCATTTCTTCCTTAGGTCTTGGGCTGGTCACCGGAGGCCTAGCCGGTGCGCTCCTCAATATGTATATCGGTGGCCTCTTAACCATTCTTTCAATAGCCGGTGGGCTTCTCTACACATATTCCAAGCAGGCATCCGGTCTTCATGATAAGACCAGATCCAGGGAGATATTCATTCATCGTATTTATTTAAGGCGAGGTTATGGGAAAACAGGAATTTAAACTGCCATATGCCGGAATAGAAGAGATAGGCGGACTTTCCGTTCTTTATGGTGAGTCAGGCGATTTTTCAGTAATTCTTTCTATCGAAAATCCGGTGCTTATTTATTCCGCTGATCCGGCAGGCTACCAGGCCTTTCATCTTCTGCTTCTCAATGTGATCAAGATATTGAGTGAAGGGTATATCATTCAGAAACAGGATGTGTTCTTTAAAAGAACTTATCAGGCGAAAGTGCAAAGTGAACCCCTTCAGCAAAAATACGATGAGCATTTTTCAGGGAGGGAATATATTGAGCACTCTAGTTATCTGGTTATAACCCGTCAGGTCAAACGAAGGGCAATGTACGTTTATGACAGGAAAGCCCTTTTGGATTTTGTATCCAATATTGCCAAGGTCTGTGAACTATTGAAAGGAGCATCGGTATCACCAAAAGTACTGCCCCAGGGTGAGATAGAACGCTATATTTCGCGGATGCTTGCCATGGATTTCTCCTCAGACCATTTTTCGCTCAATAACTTAAGGGCCGGGGATACTGAAATAGGTATTGGGAAAAAGGTGATCCGCTGCATGAGCCTGGTCAATATCGATTCCATTGACATGCCTGAATCCATTGGGCCATATTTAATGGCGAACGACGGAAAAGGACTACAGGAATTTCCGATGGACAACCTTTCTTTCCTGTCATCAGTTCCGGGTATTGAAAGTCTTGTTTATAACCAATTAATTGAAATTCCTTCCCAGGGCATTACCCTGAACAAACTGCAGCTGAAGCGCAAGCGGCATTCCGGAGTTCCTGATCCAGCCAATCAGATGTGTGTGGAGGATATCGATAAGTTGCTCATCGATGTGGCAAGGGAAAACCAATTGCTCGTCAATGCGCACTATTCTTTATTGGTCTGCTGCGAACTTCCACTTCTGGATACCAGCTGTAACTTTATTGAAGCTTCCCTATTTCAGCAGGGGATTATCCCCTCCAAGAATGCCTATAACCAGATGGAACTCTTTAGGAGTGCCTTGCCTGGAAATGCAGTGGAACTGAAAAAATACGACTGGTTCCTCACCACTTCGGATGCGGCCGTTTGCCTGTTCTACAAGGAACGGCTGATGCGGGATGAGCCCTCCAAGTTTCTCATGCGCTTTACCGATAGGAGAGGAATCCCTGTAGGCATAGATCCAGCAGATCTTCCTATGGAATCTGGCAGGATTACCAACCGTTCAAAATTTGTTCTGGGCAGCTCTGGTACTGGTAAATCCTTTTTTATGAACAGCCTGCTTGAACAGTATATGCTTTATAATTACGACATCGTGATCGTTGATGTAGGACATTCCTATTCCGGGCTATGCAATTATTTTGGAGGAAAGTATTACACCTATACCGAGGAGAATCCGATCACGATGAATCCCTTTCTTATTTCTGAAGCAGAATATAACATCGAAAAGAAGGATTTCCTCAAAACACTTATCGGACTTCTTTTAAAGGGTGCAGAGGGAAGCGTATCGCAGATTGAGGATACGGTTTTCTCAAATGTACTCTCGGCCTACTATTCAGACTTCTTTTTAGGAGAGGCTGATTATGCGCTGTGTTTTGATTCTTTCTACCATTATTCGATCGTTAAGATTTCGGAGATCAAGGAAAATGAGAAGATCAGTTTCGATCTTGATGAGTACCGTTATGTACTTAAAAAATTCTGTCTTGGCGGAGAGTACGGTAGGCTGCTCAACGAAAGCGCTGATCTTTCAGATTTTACAGAGCGTTTTATTGTCTACGAAATTGATTCAATCAAGGAAAATAGGGTTCTTTTTCCAATCGTGACGCTGGTGATTATGGATTTGGTACTGCAGAAAATGAGGCACCGTACAGGCCAGCGAAAAGCGATGATTTTGGAAGAAGCGTGGAAGGCAATCGCATCTCCGCTAATGGCTAACTACATTCTTTACCTCTATAAAACGATGAGGAAATTCTGGGGAGAGCCAATTGTGGTGACGCAGGAACTGGGCGATATTATCGGAAATGCTGTAATAAAGGATTCCATTCTGGCCAGTTCCGACACCATCTGCCTGCTCGATCAATCCAAGTTCAGGGGGAATTATGCAGAGGTAGCAAAGCTCCTGGCGCTCAGTGAGGTAGAGCAGCGAAAGATATTTACCATCAATGCGCTTGAAAATAAGGCCGGACGCGGGAAATTCAAGGAGGTTTACATTAAGCGCGGAAGTATAGGGGAGGTCTATGGCGTTGAAGTGTCGCTTTTTCAGTATTTAACCTTCACAACCGAAAAACCCGAAAAGACTGCTGTCGAATCTTATGTCAAGCGTTACGGTTCTTATCCTCTGGGACTGGAACATTTCGTTGCCGATATGAAAATGAGCGCAATCTCTCTTCCCGAATTTGTCAAGAAAGTCAATTCATCGATCACAAGTTAAATTCTATTTTTATGCGAAAAATATTCATCTATTTTTTATTTGGAATCTTCGTGCAATCGGCCTCCGCACAAATATACGTTGACCCAACAACCGCTGCGGCCACGGCCGCCCATGCAGGGGTGATGAACAGCGGTCTGTCCCGAACCAGCGACAACCTTACTCTTGTGCAAAGGGCACAGCTCGCGGTAACTGGTCAGCTTGGAATTGTAAATGACCTTCAGTCCACTATTTACAGAGGCTTATCTGAGGTTTCAGGATTAATGAGGTCTCTGCTTTCCGTTAAGGATATTTATGAGATTTCTCAGGATATTGTTATTGATGTGAATAAGGCGATTAATCTAGCCTCTGGTGACCCAGTATTACTGCTATTTGCTGAGGGTGGCGCAAGGGAGTTCAAAACCCGTTCGATCAACCTTGCTACCGAGGTTAGCTCTTTTGTACTAAAAGACGGGAGGGAGGTACTGATGGATTCCGGTGAACGGGCAAAGCTTCTCAATAGGATCGTCACAGAACTTACCATCCTCCGGGGAGTGGCCTACGGCATGTACCGTACGATGTACTGGGCAAAGCAGCGCGGAATCTTAAATTCCCTAAACCCTTATGCAGGATATATCAATATTGATAAATGCATAGCGGACGATATTATCAGGAATGCCAAGAGGCTCAAGCAATGAAAAGCGCAGCATTTTTCACGGCTATGATTTTGATATCAATGGCTGCTCATGCGCAGTTGAATGTCGGGCTTTTGCACCAGCTTGTGGGTAATAGCAAAACAGAACACGGAAAACAGTCTGATGCGAGGGACAGGCAGGCGGGATCCACTGCAAATGAGGAGGCAAACAAAACCCTGATGGTAAGATTAAAGAATAAATACAGGGATATCCAGTCCCGGTTCAAGACTTTGGGACTTGCCATTGATGCGGCGCAGATCGGAATCGAAGCCTATCCATTGATTGCTGATATTACCGAAAGCCAGGGGATGATTTTTGATTTATGCAAGGACGATCCTGTACTTTCCGTTCTGGCCATACAGGCAGAGCTGGATATGGGGGATCGGGCACATGAACTGCTGAATTTTTTGTACGGACTTGCTCTTTCTATGCAAGACATCAACCAGATGAAGCAGAGCGACCGCAAAATGCTTTTTTCCCATGTGCTCACTGAACTCCGCCTGATAGCCGGGGCATCCACAGGACTGGCGGTAACCCTTCAATATTCTTCAAGAAAAAAGGTCTTCAATCAGCTAAACCCTTTCTCAGAATTTATCAATACCGATAAAAAATTGGTAGATGAAATGCTGCGAAAAAAAGATATCCTAAAAAACTGATGTTATGAAATTGCTTATTTTAATTTTTTTAATGCTGATTGGTCATTATCGTAGTAAAGCTCAAAGGCTAGTTTTTGACCGCGGGCATTTTAATATCGTAAATGAAAATGGAGCAGTACGTCTGGCAGCTGAAAATACGTATAACAGTTATTTAAATACGATCAACAACCGCCTTTCGGATATTAATCTCAATCTGGGCGCGGTCGTTATGGTTCAGTCATTAATCCTGTCTTCCTTAAGAGAAGTTGATCAGGGGCTCAAAACAGCAATCGCGGTCAGACAGATCGGCTCACTGGTTGCCGAGATTTCATCGGAAAGTGCCGGGATGATTGATATCGCCAAATCAGATCCCCATCTGCTGCTTTTTGCAGAAGAGGTTTCCCGCCAGGTAAAAGATAGGGGGGTAAACCTATTTTCAGAAGTCTCTGCTTTTGTATTGAAGGAAGGCGAAAACGTCCTCATGGATTTCGAAAAGCGCGATGCGCTGCTTAAGAAAATTGCCCTAGAGCTCCGCGTCATCCGTGCCCTGGTATTCAGCATGAAAAAATCCATGTACTGGGCAAAAATGAATGGAGTCTTCCGTTCGCTTAATCCCTATCAGGGCTTTATCAATCAGGATCTGCGTCTCGGGAGTGATATTTTATTCAAATCAAAACTTTTAAAACCATGAAAAAACCTTTTTTGCTTCTTTTCCTCTGTTTGCTCTCAACGCTCCTCTGGGCACAGAAGAAAATTACCGACAAACACATTACCTACCAGCAGGAACGAATGGTCTTCAAGCAATGGGATGCGGATAAGTTTACGCCCAAACCAGGTTTTTTGGGGCTTAATCCAGATTACTGGATTACCTGGGCGCTTCACCCCAATTATCCCAAAACGGATCTAAGACCCCTTGGCCCGCTCGGTCCACAAACGCAACGGCTGATGTTGGCAGCTGCCATGCAGAACACAGATAATCTCTACAAACTGTATGCGGATACCCTACGCAATACTGCGCTGAGCGAGGCATCCAATTATTCTTCGGCACTTTCTTTTGCCGATCCCCTTTGGCTAATGTACTATCGCAACGAGTTTGAAGGATTATTAAATCAGGCAGATGCCGATATGCTTGCAGGCCTTTCGCTTGCAGAACAGAAATACATAATCTCTATGGGGCTGTTTGACTGGTACAGGGAGGAAAGCAGTGCACTTCTTGAAAGGCTGGAAATCGCGAGGTCGACTACCTTAGACCGGGGATCAAGGATAATGGCCTACCACAGGATGCTATCTGAATTCAGAAAACTCTCGGCAAGCTGGGAAACCAAGAAATCCAGGGCAAAAACCTATCTCTCTATCCGCTCATCTGTCCAGAAGTTACGGGCCGGTGAAGTTCATAGACCAGCATCCCCAAAGAGCGATATCCAGATTGCCAATGATATTCTTAAAAAATCAAAACTATAAGCAATGGATATTTTAAATGTTATAACCGGCACAGCCGGTTTTTTTGTGCAGGCAGTGCCCGATTCGTTCAAGGACACTTTTAATTTTCTTCAGGGCAACGGCGTGTATGAAGAGGGGATGATGCATTTTCTGCATGAGATGAAAAGTACGATCTGGACTCATTATGATGCCTTTATTGCAGATGCGCAGGCACTGGCGGCAATTTTTATGCTCATCTTTTTTGCTATCAAAAGCTATGAAATGATCTCCGGGGATAAACAGCTTGAAATTATGCCGCTGCTCCGTCCTTTCGGTCTGACCATGGTGATTCTATGGTGGAGCATCTTTACCCGGGTCCTTGCGTATCCAACCGATGTAGTAGAACAGAATACCTCAGCAATGTTCGATGGCAGCCAGGCAGAGATCAATGATCTCAGGCTACAGCGGGCGAAGCTCATGGTAGAGGTTTCTGATCAGCTCTATAAAATTCAGGCCGAGACGCAGACAGCAAAGACAGAAGCGGATACCTGGTATGAAAATGCATGGGAATCTGTTAAGTCTTCGGTAAAGGAAGGGTTTTCCGAAGTCTGGAACCCGATAGTGGAAATGAGAAACCGGCTGGAGGTGGGGCTGCAGCTTTTGGCTACCTCTCTTTTGGAAACGCTAGCGATTTGGATACTCAGGATATGTACTTACATAATCTTTATCATCCAGATCATTTTTTCCACGATACTCATCATTCTAGGTCCCTTTTCAGTAGCTGTTTCCATTCTACCAGCTTTTAGGGATTCCTTTTCGACCTGGGTTGCCAGGTTCATTTCGGTCAACCTTTATTCAGGGATTGCATATCTGGTGATGTATGTAGCGTCCCTTTTCCAGCATTATGCACTTGAGGCGGAAATTACCCGTTATCAGGAGCTTGTTGGGACTGGAGGGGCAAGCCTTGAAAAGCTCGGCTGGTTTGCTAGTAATGGAGTTCTCTCCTTTGGAATGGTAATCGTAACCTTTATCATCGGTGCACTAACTATGCTTACCGTGCCGAGCATTTCAACATGGATAGTATCCACATCGGGTGTGTCTTCTGCCGCAAGTTCTATGGGAAGAGGTGCATCAAGCATGACCAGGGTTGCTGGACAGATAATGGGAGGATAGAGAGATGATGATAAAAAGTATCGAATCCAAAATCCGTCTGGCCACATTCCTTTCGCTGGGAAGTTTTTTGCTCTGTCTATCGGTAGTCGCTGTTGTTTCTTTTTTTGCCTATGGATATGTTAGGGATTCTCGTAAAAGTATTTATATTCTTGACCCCTCGGGAACACCAATCCTGGCAAAACAGACCGATGTGCAGCTAAACAGAGCAGCAGAATACCGGGCACATATTGCAAAATTCCATTCTCTTTTCTTTTCACTGGTACCAGATGATAAGTTCATAGAATATCAGATGAAACAGGCCATGTACCTTATTGATGAAAGTGGTGCCCTTCAGTATAATAACCTGAAGGAAAAAGGTTTTTTTACCTCTATTCTCTCCTCCTCTGCTGTACTCACGCTCCGCACCGATTCTATTTTTTTAGATGAAAAAAGAATGTATTTCCGGTATTATGGTACCCAGAAAATAGACAGGAGAAGCTCAAGCGTCACCCGCTCGCTTACCACGGAGGGAAGCTTGGTCGATCTTGAAACAAGATCTGAAAATAATCCCCACGCGGTCTTAATTACCAGATGGAAGACATTAGAGAACAGGGATATTTCAACTATAGATAAAAATGCATTCCAATGAAAAAGACAACTGTGTTTTCAGAGCTCAGAAATGAGTTCTCTGATCTGATCGAACGCCTCCTGGCCTCCATATCAGGTTTTTTCAAAAAATATCCGAAGGTTATCTTCTCTTCTATGGTGCTGCTACTAGCCAGTTCCTTTCTCTTGTGCTTTACGCTGCTGAGAATGGAATCAAAAAAAGCCCCTGTAGAAAAAAAAGCACTGCTAAAAGTTGAGAGCGGACTTAGCGAGATAGGAACAACTGTAAGTAAGCTTAAAAGAACTCTGGAAATTAGGGAAGCGCTGAAAGTTTTATTGGCCAAGGAAACGCTAAATAGCCAGGACAGCCTGCTCATGGTCAGTATGGTAGCCGAGCTTGAGCGTGCCGGCCACACGAAGAATTAATTAAAATATATGAAAAAAATAGATCTAAAAAAGCCCAGGTACGCGCTTCCCATAATCTGTCTGCCTTTTCTTTTTCTCTTCTTTTATGTCTATAAAAGCAGTTTTGGAAAAGAAGGTAAAATAGTCCTGGGAAGAGATTCGCTACAGACCAACGTGGCAAATGTTTCCGAGCAGGTGAGAAACCAGGAGCTTTCGGGAAAGCTGGATGCCTTTAGAAATAAATTCAAGCAGGCCGATGGATACACTGCTGTTGGTAGTATTGGTGAAGAAAACCAGCAGCTTGCAGAAGTAAGCTCATCCTACAATTTGAGGGAAAAGCGTATCCTAGATTCCATTGACCAGGTAATGAAGGCAAAATATGCTATGCCAGGCAGACCGGAAAATGTGAGCCATGGATATTCTGCGGCAGGACAGGGATTTGTAAAGTCACGGAACCCTTCCAAAACCGAGCAGGACATCGCACTCGCCTCGGCACTCTCGAAGATAAAAATGCAGGAGAACAGGGTGAATAAGGAGGTTGATAACTCTAAAAACCCATCCGATCCCATGCAGCTTTTTCGGGCGCAGATGGCTCTTGTGGACAGTATGGGGAAAGCTAATGATCCCGCCGTAAGGGAGAATATGGAAAAAGAACGAGCTCTGAAACTGGCCGAAGCAGAAGCCAAAAGCAGGAAGATCATTCCGGTCAAAAGATCGCCTGGCGTTTCGGGGGCGTTCAATACCATAGTTTCAGGAGATGGCGAATGCCCTATTTCTGCGATCATTGATCAGGATATTACCGGCTTTTCAGGATCACGCCTGCGAGTACGGCTGACTGATGATATCATGGCCGGCAAGTTTATGATCCATAAAGGTACCTACCTCTATGCAACTATTTCAGGGTTTTCTGCCCAGAGGGTATCCTTGGTGATCTCATCTGTATTCCATGGCGGGGAAATTCTGCCAGTAAATCTTCAGGTTTATGACAACGATGGAATGGCCGGTATTTATGTTCCATCATCCGCCTTTCGCGAATTTACCAGGGACATGAGCAGTTCAAGCACGCAAGGGATTACCATCCAGCAGATGGCGGAAAAAAACAATCAACTCGTTATGGGGGTGCTTTCCAAGATGTTCCAGTCTACAACAACAGCGGTAAACAAGTTGATCAGGTCCAATAAGGTCAAGGTCAGATACAATACCCAGGTTTATCTCATTGATCCCAATGAGCTTAAAAGAAAACAACAATCTTATTAGAATTTCATGAAAAAAATATTGTTCCTAGCTCAGATTTTCCTGAGCTCACTGGCTCTTTATGCGCAAGTGCCACACTCAGTTACCGTTGCCGATATTCCGGTAATCGGAATATCGGGTTCAGTTTCACTCCATTTCATCTCGCCAGAGAAAATTTCCTATGTAGACCTATCCAGCAGTTCGCTGATTGGTGACCTTCCGAAAAAGAACATTCTCAGGATCAAGGCGATTCCAGACTCTGTTGCCAATCTTAGTACCAGCGGCGATGCTGGCTTGGTTACCATTGTCGGAGAAACCTTTATTGCACAATACAGACTCTCCTTTTTATCGCCTACCAATCCCGAGCTGGTTTCCACACAAATCGATATCCTGCCAACCTATATGAGATCCATTGATATTTCGGGGATAGGATTATCACAGAACGAAATGAAGAGCAATGCACTTTCCCTGCTAGAGCGCAGAGGGGATTCCCGAATTAAAAAAGAATCAGCCTTCGGGATATCTCTGGTTGTCAACCGGGTTTATACCCTTGGCGATTGCATCCTTCTTGACCTGAGCTTCCAGAACTCCACAAATCTCATCTTTGATGTCGACGAGCTGAGGTTTAAGATAGCCGACAGAAAGATCAATAAATCCACCAATGTCCAGTCCATAGAGTTAAAGCCGGTCTTTCAGCTTTATCCCTTTGAAAGATTTTCGAAATCCTATCGTAATATTTATATCCTTAAAAAAACCACCTTTCCCGGTGACAAGGAATTCAGTATTGAATTATCGGAAAAGCAGATTTCCGGAAGAAATCTTCGCGCTTCATTAACTTACTCCGATATCCTAAACGCCGACACCTTTTAATGTTTCATTATGGAAGAAAGCAAGGAACAACAGAGCCTGCACCGCTTCCTTCAGTTTGCCATTTATCTAGCCCTTTTGCTAGATGTGCTCATGTTTGTCTATGCAACTAAGCTGTTAACTGATTCTGGTGCAGAGAAAATCGGGCTCGCCAGGTTTCTGGTGCGTATGTCACGGATTATTATTTACCAACACCCGCTCTACAGCCGGTTTTTCTCGTTGTTGCTTATCTCGCTGGTTTCAATCGGGACACTGAGCAAAAAAGAAAAAGATCTTGATGCTAAAACAGCGATCATTTATCCGCTCGTGTTGGGGTTAGTCTTAATGGCGGCCAGTATCTTTTTTTTCGGTGAAAAGGGGACTGCGGTTTTTTATCTGACCAGCTGGCAGGATATCGGGTATATCTCTTTATTGTTGATAGGGACGATCCTGGTGCACCTAGCGATGGACAATGTTTCCAAGATTATCAGCTCTTCTTTAGGTAAGGATAAGTGGAATACCGAAGAAGAATCCTTTATGCAGGCAAGAAAGCCTGTGAACGGACCATTTGCAGTTACCATCCCCTCACTTTTTTATTACCGCAAGAAAGTACATTCGGGCTTCATTAACATAGAGAACATCTTTCGCGGAACGCTTTTGATCGGGACCCCGGGCTCGGGCAAGAGTTTTGGCATTGTTATGCCCTTTATCCGCCAGCTTGTCTTTAAGGAATTCTGTATCTGCTGTTATGACTTTAAGTTTCCCGACCTGGGTCAGATCGCCTATTACCATTACCTGCTGGGTAAAAAGCAGGACAGGCTCTCAGGCTTTGATTTTCATGTCATCAACTTAACCCAAGTAGAGCGGAGCAGGAGAATAAATGTATTAAGACCAGATTACATAGTAACGCTGGCCGATGCTGGCGAAACAGCGGAAGCACTGGTAGAAGCCTTGAAAAAAGGGGATAAATCCGGTGGTAGCGATCAGTTCTTTACCCAGAGTGCGGTAAATTTTCTCTCCTCCTGCATTTATTTCTTTTCTCAGTACCAGGGAGGGAAGTATTCTACTTTTCCGCACGTACTTTCATTTTTGAACTGCAGTTATGAGCAGATTTTTTCGGTGCTATTTTCCAATCCTGAGCTTGGAAGCTTACTTTCTCCATTTGCCACTGCATGGCAGGCTAAAGCTTTCAACCAGCTAGAAGGGCAGATCGGAACGCTAAAGGTATTCATCTCCCGCTTAGCTACTAAAGAGACGTTCTGGGTTTTTTCCGGGGATGATTTCAACTTAAAGATTTCATCCCGGGCGAAGCCCTCAATATTAGTCCTTGCCAATGACCCCAATACACAGAATATCAATTCCGCCTGCTATTCTGTAGTGCTCAACAGGCTGACCAGGCTTATCAACTCTAAAGGAAACCGGCCCTCGGCCTTGATTATCGATGAGCTGCCAACCTTATTTGTGCACCGCATTGAAAATCTAATTGCCACTGCCAGATCAAATAAGGTAGCGGTTCTCATGGGACTCCAGGAGCTTCCACAGTTTCAGCAGCAATATGGAAAGGATACCGCAACCACCATTACCTCGGTAGTAGGGAATGTACTTTCTGGCTCGGTAAGGAACAAGGAAACGCTCGAATGGCTGGAGCGGCTTTTTGGGAAAGTTAAGCAACAGTCAGAGAGCTTGTCCATTGATAGAACCAAGACATCGGTGTCGCTCTCGGAAAAACTAGAATCGCTGATTCCTGCAGGTAAGATCGCATCATTGAAGGCCGGAGAGCTCGTTGGTATGCTTGCAGCGGATGCGGTAGAAGAATATACCGGAAAATTTGATACCTCGGCGATCAACTGCAGGGTGAACCTTGATATGGAGGCAATAGCTACAGAGGAAAAAGCTTACCCTGATATGCCGTTGTATTATGATTTCGCAGGGAAAAAGGATGAGATTCTCCGTAAAAACTTCATGCGCATAAATGATGAAATACAGGTATTGGTTAAAAAATTCAGAACCGAGGCTACCGTCCCAAAAAATGGGGAAAGTCCCAAAGCCTCCATGGCAGGCGGTATGAAGAGATAAACTAACTATTTTTTTTCAATCTTAAAATCAATTTTTTATGGAAGAATTAACCGGCCGGCTTGTGGTGGTAAATCCTCAGCTGACAACAGATCCTGTTTCCAGACAGGGTCAGATAGGTGTAATTGCAATAGCGGATGTTCAAAAAGATAACATTAGCGTCGGCTTTGGTGGTGGTCCACTTGGCAGGTATTCCTCAGATGCCCTCCTTGTGCTAAAGGATAAAAGGGAGCTTTATCAGGATATTATGACCGGGGTAAAGGATATGGATGCCGGTACTTTTAAAGACCTGCTCGATATTAATATGAAACAGGAGTATTCAGATTATGGTCACATTTCTGCTGCGATGAAGATTGCTGCCGAAAATCCAGAGGTGATGAAAAGGAGCATGATTTCCCTGGAGGACTATATTTCACGAAATCACAATATAAATGTCAGCGAAGCGGTTTCTTTTGAGCGTTAGGCTTTTGGCAGGCGTACTTCTCATTTTTGTTTGCTCTTCTCTATCCTGCTACTCCCAAATCTCCTTCCCTTTGAATTCAATAAAGGTAAATAGCGCTTTTGGTAAAAGGATACATCCTGTTACCCATTTTGCGGATTTCCATCGTGGCATTGATCTTCACGCAAGAAATGAGCCTGTATTTTCTTTTCTTGCCGGAAAGGTATCCGGCGTAGGCTTTAATCCAATTCTGGGGAAATTTATAAGGATTGATCATTCAGGCCTTGAAAGCATATATGGCCACCTCTCCATTATTCTGGTTCGAAAGGGCGAGGAAGTCCGTTCTGGGGAAGTTATAGCGGTTACGGGATCTACCGGTAGGGTGACTGGCGAACACCTGCACTTTAGTTTGCGCATCGGGCGAGTCTACATCGATCCTGTAAACTTTATTCTTCGCTACTATAAAGTAGCCAAAATTAATCAAATAAATTTTATGGAAAATTCAGCCTATTTGACCCTAAGGCAAAAACTGGAACTACTCGCGATGGTAGAGGAAGTGGAACTGAATCAGGACGAGGCCTGGGTTTACGGAATTGGTTTTGCGGATACGGAGGAAGAGCAAGATGGATAAAAAAGATGTTCATAAACCCCTGCACGTTCAGGTTGCCGAGAAAGTAATTGAGGCACTCCGCGCCGGAACCGCACCCTGGCAGATTCCATGGGATTCAGCGGGCATTCCTCTTTTAATGCCTTACAATTTTCAGAGCGGCAATAGATACAAGGGAATCAACGCGCTATCACTTTTGATGGCAGGTAGGGAAGATCCAAGATGGATGACCTACAGGCAGGCAGAGGAAAGCGGAATGCAGGTGAGAAAGGGAGAGAAATCCATGCCCATCCAGTTCGTTAAAACAAGTGATGAGCGAACCAGGCGCGACGCTTCAGGAAAGGTTATGCATGATGAGCTCGGAAAGCCCATAAAGGAAACAAGGGAACTTCCCCATGCCATTGTTCGCAATGCTTACGTGTTTAATGCCGCTCAGATCGAGGGCATGCCCAAACTGGAAAGAGAAAAGCCAGGCACGAAGTGGGCACCGGTTGAGCGAGCAGAGAATCTCATTGCCTCCTCAGGCGCAGTAATTTTTCACCAATATTCCGCAAATGCCTTTTATGACCCAAAAAGGGATGCTATTACGCTTCCCTACAAGGACTGGTTTTCTGAAAGCCACAAATATTATGCTACACTGCTCCACGAACTGGGACACTGGACGGGGCATCCAGACCGGTTGAACCGAGACATGGGTAAAGGCTTTGGGGATGCGAGCTATGCCAGGGAGGAACTCAGAGCAGAAATCGCTTCGATGCTTATTGGACAGGAACTTGGTATAGGCCATGACCCGGGACAGCATTATGCCTATGTGGAAAGCTGGATATCGATTCTGGAGAACAATCCTTTTGAGATCTTTTCTGCTTCCATGGATGCCGAGCGTATTCTTGGCTATATCATGGATATAGAAAGAAAGCAGGAGATTACCGATGAAAAGGTTTCCCTGAATGCGATGCAGCCTGCTCCCGGAAAAGCTTCTGGGTATCTCACCACGGGAGATAAGATTCCATATAACGGATCGGTCTATGAGGTTCTAGGCCATTTAAAACAGGGAAGGCTGAAGATGCATGAAAGCCTGAACGGCAATGCATTTACATTGGGCCGGGAAGATAAACTTTACGCAGCGCTTTTATATCTCAAACGCGAAATGGGTGCTGAGTTTCAAAATGAGAAGCACGCTAACCAAATTGGCGAAGCTGTGAACCAATCACATCTTGATTTAAACAGATAAAAGAAATTTATGAAAAATATAATTATCGAGGAGGCCCTGCCCGTTGCAGAGCTATCCAGGCTAGGGCTATACGACGGGACCAGGTACTTATTGGACGACACAGACATTGCTGCACTTCTTTCGGGCAGGAGAACTTCTTTAGTGAACCTACAGAATCTGGTCAGCGAGGCTTTTGTTATTGATAGCCTGGATGCTAAGCTATCCTTAAACCTAAATGAAGATAGTCTCCACGAGATAAAATTGCATCCTATTTACAAGGAGCCGAAACTGTCTCCGGATTTATTGGATGTTGAAGCTGATGCGCTGGTCGCAGGAGAGGTTAAGAATATTGCAAAACCCATTAATTTTCCTGATGGCACAAGTAGGACTCTCGTATTTGAATATGATAGTGAAACCAGGGAGTTCATTTCCTATGATCCAAAAGGGGTAGAGGTTCCATTTCAGATCAACGGAGAGAAACTAGATGTAAAGAAAAGTAAGGATTTTGCCCTAGGACGCATTGTGCAGCTAATCGATGGGACGATGATTCAGCATAGGGCCAGTGAGCCCAAGGGGATCGTAGCCAGCCGTACAGCACTTATCTTAACTTTTTTGAAAGACGGTAAAGCCGCGGGTTTTTTATTAAAAGATCTCGCTCCCATAATGGATTCAAGTATTCATCAGACTCCCTTTTCACCAGGCTTTGAATCAGCATTCCTGGAAATGAAAAAAAACGATGGCGCAATTTCAGACGAGATGTTGCAGCAGAGAGAACTCGATGAGTTCAAAAACGAGTATAGCCGCGGCTATAGTCATAGCATATCCAGATAAATATGGACAGAGAATGGGTTATGTGCGATGGTTTCGCATACCTGATTCCTTACGGGCTGCCAGAGATATGTATCCGTACCGTTTATCTTTTTTATGAAAAAAGGGATTGTCTAAAAGTTCTATCAGATGCTACCTCAGTCAAATTTCGGGATGCCGCGCTGGCAACGTTTGGTTTTCTTGCTCTTCCGGAAGGTATAATACGCATCAGCTTGGTATTTCCCAATGCGAAATTCGTGACTGTATTCGGAGATGATCTGCCTGCAATCGTATTAACCTGTAAGATTTCGCTATGGCTGAAAGGATTTGACGCAACTTTTCTGGTTTTATCCCATCATGTGATTTTCACTTTTAAGTCATGCGAATTTTCATGTGCGGAATCACTCTTTTCACTTAATAGGTTTTGTAAGATCACCGGATTTAGGACTAATCTAAGGCCTTTGCAAATCCGGTAAAATCCATTCCCATGATTCCAGAAATTTTCAAACAGGATATAGGTCTCGATATCCGCGTATTCGGATTCGATGTCAATGTCAATTATGTGTACAACTGGCCCAGCAAAAGAAATGATGAAAAAGAGCCAACCGTTGTACACCTGGAGTTTCGCTCAGATTCCAATATTATATCCAGCACCGGCTACCGGTCACATTTTCTCTTTTCTGCTTTTTTAAAGGATTGCGGATATGCGTCCATCGAGGAACTGGCAGTCTCCCTTGGCGAACACCTCGCCCGGGAAAATGGCTATAGCCCTCCCCAGCCTGAGCAACAGCTTAGCCTATTTTGATTAATTAATAACATATTCTTATGAATGAACAAAATTTAGATTATCTAAAAAAGAGCCTGGACTATCTGGGCTTTGGAACAAAACTCAACGATGTTCTTGAATCAGCAATTTCCAGGGAACTCCCTGCTTTTACCCTCGGAGTTACGCAAAGCTACACATCTGCCAACGCCAAAAAGAATCCTGCAATTGGTTCCGATCAGGTCAGGTTCATGCTGAACTTCAACCGCTCCAAGCAGAGCGATATGTATTTTCTGAACGATTATGAGGTAACTCTGAATAAGGCCGGAAGTGCCTTGCCTATCAGACAAGTCTTTGATCTGGAAAGGGACAATCGGATTACGGCGCTACAGGCCTATAAACTACTCTCTGGGAACTCACTTGAACGGGATGTTTACACCAAATTGGAAAACAGTGAGGGTTCGGAAAAGAAAAAGGTTTGGTTTAAGCTCAACCTTGATATTCAGGATGCCTACGGGAATCATCCCCTGAAAAAATTCTACCCCGAATTCAAGTTTGAGCTATCTGATGCCATAGACAAATATCCGTTCAAGGGTCTTACTGAACTTGGAAAGGATGGTATGATGAAAATGCTGAGAAGTGGCCATCTGGCACCGGCCGAGATGATGGTGGGTAAGAAAGCCGTTGCTGTAATGGTAACCGCGAATCCCCAGTTTAAGGGACTTGATGTTTATGATAAGAACATGGCCATTATCCGCCAGGATGAAATCTTTCCTAAAAAAGAAGAGCAAAAAGAAAGCACGGCCTCGGCTGAGCAAAGAACTTCCAAAAAAAGCGAAATCGATGCCAGCAATACAGAAGAGCGGTTTCCCTGGGAAAACCAGCGGGATGGTGATACCTCCCAAAGCGAGGAAATAGGAAGATAATCCTTTGTAACAGCAAAGAAAAAATGAGAAAGCTTTTAGCTAAGATAGACCGCATCCGCGCAAGCGGATGGGTTACCCTTGATCTCAAGGAAGATCACCCGCTACATAACTTAAACGGCAAGCGCTATCATGTGGAAAGTATGGCCACGCCCGATATCAAGTGCAGGGTGTCGGTAATGGTTGAGGGGAAAAAAGTTGATTTAAGCATTGACGACTTGTATTAGAATTTATGACTAAACTAAAATTAAGAACCCCCATAAGCTATTATGGGGGTAAACAAAAATTAGCCAAACGCATTGTTTCGGTAATTCCGCCACATGTGCTTTATTGTGAGCCTTTTATTGGTGGCGCGGCGGTATTCTTTGCTAAAGAACAATCAAAGGTTGAGGTAATTAATGATACCAATAAAGAACTGATGAATTTTTATAGGGTAGCGAAGGAGGATTTTACTTCACTAGAAAAGGAGATCAGGATCTCTCTTCATTCCAGGGATCTGCACAGAAAGGCTTCGGTGATCTATAACAATCCGGATATGTTTTCGGAGATAAAAAGGGCATGGGCAGTCTGGTTGACTTCATCACAGAGCTTTTCTTCGCAGCTTGACAGCAGTTGGGGATATGATAAATCAGGTAATACCACCACAAAAAAAATAAATTCCAAGAAAGAAGGATTTGTTGAAGAAATGGCTATCAGGCTCCAGAACTGCCAGATAGAATGCGCAGATGCCCTTTACATCATCGCAAGCCGCGATACCGCAGATAGTTTCTTTTACTGTGATCCGCCCTACTACAACTCTGACTGTGGTCACTATGACGGTTATTCTGAAGGGGATTTTGAAGCCCTTCTTTTTTTACTGGCCGGAATAAAAGGCAAGTTTTTGCTCTCTTCCTACCCCTCTCCAATATTGGAAAAATATGCCAAAGAACATGGCTGGCATCAATGGTCGGTAAAGCAACAGGTTTCCGTTAATGCAAAAGGAGGAAAGCAGAAAAGCAAGACGGAGGTGCTAACAGCTAACTACCCGATAGACCTAAAGACGGAATTTGGAGTTTGAAAGTAAAGGAAATAAACCCAGAATTGCTGGCACTTTATCATGGTTCGCTTGGACTGGACGGTATGAAAATAAACATCCAGTCCGGTAAAGGAGTTGGCTGGAATGCTCTCACTTTGGGAAATGCATTTTATACTTCAATAAGTGAGGACGCCGCCTGTCTTTTTAGCCATCTCGTACTCCAGAAGTCAAGACTGAACGGTGAAGCAGGGTTTGATAATCTTGGATATGCCAAAATCTATAAGATAACACTCAGTAAGGATGCCAGCATTTTGGATGCTGACAAAGCTCTGGACGCATCTCGCGTCCGGAGTATTTTGCTGTGCGCAGGAGTTTCCGAGCGATACCTAAATCACCGGCACGATGACCAGCTCTCTGATTTTTACAAGGTTGCTGATCTGCTCTGCTACGGGATGAACTGGGAAGGTAACCGTAATGAATATCTTACAAGGGTACTGGGTTACGACGAACTTTTAATTAAAGAGAGAGCCTGGGAGAACTGGGATTATTATCCGTCAGGCATTGGGATTGACTGGGATAAAATAAACGACCCGAAACTTTGGCCACCAAAAACAGTCGCGATATACAATACAGATCGTGTAGCGGGATTTGAGGTGATCCGCGATGGCGTAATTGATTCTTTGGCGATAGATCATTCAGATTTGCAAAGATAAATTATTAACAGGAGACTCATGTGCTCATCTCAAAATGTGAGTACATTAATGATAGATGTACCCCAGTTTATACCTATTTGCATCTATTTCTAACAGGAGCGTAATTAATTGTGATTATCCAATCCTGTTATTCTTCAGAATACCTTTCTAAAAATATTTGTTACTCAAAATAAACGTCATGGATATGGAGTTTGATTTAAATATAGAAACTATTGTGCGCCAGCATGATCTAACCATAGAAGAGGTGCTTTCAAAGCAAATGTTTTCACATTTTACCGAGGAGCAGGCTAATGATGTGATCCTTACTATCAAAAAAATGTCTATAATCATTTTTAATGCAAGTGAAAAAAAGGAGCAAAAAACTTGATAAAATAATTGATTATTAGTATCTTATAGTGTAATCAAAGAAGTATTATTTATGTCAGACATCTTTTTTTTCGACTCATTTGCAAAAGGGAAACAAAATAAAAAAGTTTCCAAAAGCTTGGAATGCGTTATCTATACAAGGGTTAGTAGTAAAGAGCAGGCTGATAATTTAAGCCTGGGAACCCAATTGAAGGCATGTATGCTATACGCAGAGAAATTTGGGTTTAATATTGCCGCTCAGTTTGGGGGAACCTACGAAAGCGCTGAGAACGATGAGAGAAAGCAATTTACCGCCATGCTTTCTTTCGTGAAAAAATTCAAAGGAAAAATATCTTCTATCTTAGTGTATAGTCTGGAGAGGTTTTCAAGAAATGACAACTCAATCTGGCTTAGCGGAGAATTGAGGCGCTTAGGTATAGAAATAATTTCCGTAACACAACCTATTGATACCTCGAGTGCTTCGGGTCAGATGCAACAAAAGTTGTTGTTCCTGTTTGGCGAGTTTGACAATCAATTGAGAAAGCAAAAATGTAGTGCTGGTATAAAAGAGATGTTACTGCGTGGTGATTGGCCGACTAATCCCCCTTTAGGATTTGAGATTGACAGATCGAAGAACAAAAGGCAGATTGTCATAAATGGGAAGGGAAGGCTCATTCGTCAGGCCTTTGAATGGAAAGCTTATGAAAATGTGTCAAATGAGGTAATTCGCGATAGGTTGGCGGCTAAAGGACTAAAATTGATTCATCAGCGTATCTCAGAAATATTTAGAAATCCATTCTATTGTGGCTTGATGGTGCACAATATGTTGGAGGGACAAGTGGTTGTGGGCAATCACGAGAAATTAATTAGCAGGGAACTTTTCTTAAAGGTTAACGGTATGCTAGAAAAAATTCCCCATGGTTTTTCACTAAATGAAGAAAATGTGCACATTTCTTTGAAGCGCTTTATGGTATGTGCCGAATGCGGGAAGCCGTTGAGTGGCTACCTCGCACGCAAAAAGAATATACATTATTATAAATGCAAAACCAAAGCTTGCTGTAATAACAAAAATGCTGATTCTCTTAATTCCAGATTTGCAGATATACTTGATTTCTTTAAAATTGACATTGCCAAGGAATATATAGAACTATTGGTTGAGCAGGTTGCTGCAACATTTAACCAGTTGACTCAAAATAAGCAAGCGGATCTTTTAGAGTTGGAGAACAGCCACAGAGAAGTTAAGAAGAAGGTGGAGCGATTAGAGGAAAGATATATTGAAGAAGATATAAGTCAGGAACTTTACACAAAGTACCATGAGAAATATTCGGACGAAAAAAGAGAAATTGAGCAGAATTTGCTCATCCTGTCTAATAAAAGTTCGAACCTTTTAAAATGTGTTAGGTTGGCTATAGAATATGCTACTCAGCTACCTTTAAACTGGCTTTCTGGTGATTACCATACTAAGCAACAACTCCAAACATTACTGTTCCCTAGTGGTATGAGTTATGATAAGAAAAATGATAAAGTTCGAACCACTGAAATAAATTTAGTGTTTTTGTATATAGCTTATTTTCAGCAACTTATCAGTAAAAAGAAAAGAGGCATACCAGAATTATCTCTGGATTATGCCTCTTTTGCCGATTCGGTAGCGGGGAGCAGGATCGAACTGCCGACCTCAGGGTTATGAATCCTGCGCTCTAACCATCTGAGCTACCCCGCCGGGTATAAATATTTGTGTATAATATCAAATATTTAGCTGGTTATTTTTTGGAGTTGCAAATATAGAATAATTTACCTTTCTTTAGAAAAATAAAATAAAAAAAAATACATCCAGATTTATTCTGGTAATGAATGAACATGGCAGAAAAGAAAAAATTTACGCTTGAGTACGAGGTTAAATCGTCACCACGAATTTTGTATAGCTTTATCAGTGAGCCAAATGGCTTATCACAATGGTTTGCCGACGATGTAAATTTTCGCGATCAGGTTTATACCTTTACCTGGGATGATGAGCAACTGAAAGCTAAACTGGTTTCGATCAAAGAAAACAAACTGGTTAAGTTTAAGTGGTTGGATGACGAACCACAATGCTATTTTGAAATGGAAATTGTGCAGGACGAACTCACCAATGATGTAGCACTGGCCATTACCGATTTTACCACCGATGACTTACTAGCAGAGAAAAAATTGATCTGGGATAATCAAATTGATTATTTGATTAGCGTTTTAGGTGCCTAGTTTAATGCCGTATTGCTTACCTTTGTAGGGTGAAAAAAATACACCTTCTTCTTATTAAAGCATTCATCAAGCCATTCCTTGCCACTTTTTTTGTGGTAATGTTTATCCTTTTGATGTTTTTCCTGTTTAAGTGGATTGATGATTTAATCGGCAAAGGCTTTGAGTGGTATACTATTTTAGAGCTGATGTATTATGCCTCGGCCGCTAACGTAGCCATGGCATTACCGCTGTCTGTCTTGCTTTCTTCCATCATGACATTTGGTACGCTGGGTGAAAATTATGAACTGGTAGCCATCAAATCTGCCGGTATTTCATTGCAGAAAGCCATGAGACCTTTGTTCGTGGTGATCATCATGCTCACGATCAGTTCCTTTCTTTTTTCCAATTACATGCTACCTAAGGCGAACCTGAAATTCAGTTCATTGCTTTACGACATCCGTAATAAAAAACTATCTTTTCTGATCAAACCCGGCGTATTCAACAATAGTATTCCGAATTTCTCCATTCGGGTAGATGCCAAAGATGAAAATGGAAAATTAAGCGGCATCCTCATATACGACCACAGGGGCAACAATGGGATTCCGAAAGTGATCATGGCCAAAGAAGGTGAAATGAATAAAACTTCTGATGGTAAATACCTGTTGCTTAAATTAAAAGACGGCGTACAATATGAGGAGCAGGCCAGTACCAGTGGGGCGTACAATCCACGGCAGATTTTGAACCGCACCCGCTTTAAAGAAACAGAGCCGAGGTTTAGCCTCGAATCATTTGATATGAACAGAACAGACCCTAATGCGTTCGGAAACAGTACACCGATGCTGAATTTAAGGGGGATAGCTAAAAAAGGCGATTCATTAACCAGGGTACTGGATACCTTGGGGCGATACTCCGTAAGAATGGCCTCTGGTAACCTGAAACAATATACCACCACCAAAGGATACTCCAGTTTAAAGGTTACGCCGAAAAAAATCAGCGATAACATTATTAAAGATATTCCGAACGGGTCAAAACAGGCAAGCCTTGACAATGCCGTGAACATCGTGGCCGGAATGATGCAGAATTTATCTAACACGGCACCGCGACATGCCGATTTAGTAGGCGAATTTATCTTTACCCGGATAGAATACCAGCGAAAATTTACCCTGGCAGCTTCCTGTATCCTATTGTTTTTTATTGGTGCGCCTCTGGGTGCCATTATCCGCAAAGGCGGTATGGGCCTGCCGGTGGTGATTGCCATCTCGTTTTTCCTGGTGTACCACATCATCACCACAGTTGCTGAAAAATCAGCCCGTGAAGGTTCAACCAATCCAATCGTAGCCATGTGGATTGCCGTGATTGTATTGTCTCCGCTGGCAGCATTTTTAACTTATAAAGCTACAGTTGATTCGGCCTTGTTTGATGTCAATTATTATAAGCAGTTCTTCATTAAACTATTCCGGATTAAGCAAAAACAATAGCCGTTTTCCTTTACTTATAAATGATATTTTAAAGATTTTTTTGTCTGTTAAGGTTGTACCTTTGTATCGGCAAATTAGTTGTATGTTATTTAGCACCTTGTAAATAACCTGATCAGTCTAGATAAATATGCCTTGAACAAATGCAAACAAAATTAAACACCATAGAGGAAGCCATTGCTGATATTAAAGCAGGTAAAGTAATTATTGTTGTTGATGACGAAAACAGGGAGAATGAGGGCGATTTTCTTACCGCCGCAGAAAATGCAACGCCCGAAGTCATTAACTTTATGGCCACCTATGGGCGGGGTTTGATTTGCGCACCACTTACTGAAGAGCGTTGTAAGGAATTAAACCTGGATTTAATGGTGGGGAAAAACACAGCAGCCTACGAAACCAATTTTACGGTTTCAGTTGATTTAGTAGGCCATGGTTGTACCACGGGGATTTCGGCAAGCGACAGGTCAAAAACCATGCTGGCGCTGGTCAATCCTCAAACCAAACCGGAAGAACTGGGAAGACCAGGACATATTTTTCCTTTAATTGCGAAGGATGGCGGCGTGATTCGTCGTGCTGGTCATACTGAGGCCGGGGTAGATTTGGCCCGCTTGGCGGGAATGAAACCTGCTGGTCTTTTGGTGGAAATCTTGAAAGAGGATGGCGAAATGGCCAGGCTCCCGGATCTGTTTAAGATTGCAGAACAACACCAGTTAAAGATCATTTCTATTGAAGACCTGATTGCTTACCGCTTAAACATAGACAGTTTAATTAAAAGGGAAGTAACCATTGATTTGCCGACAGAATGGGGCGATTTTAAAATGACAGCTTACACACAGCTGGATAACAATGCCACACACCTGGCCATTTCGAAAGGGGAATGGAAAGAGGATGAACCTGTACTGACCAGGGTACACAGCTCATGTGTTACCGGTGATATTTTTGGCTCCTGCCGCTGCGATTGCGGTCCGCAGTTGCATAAATCATTAGAAATGATTCAGAAGGAAGGCAAAGGCATTGTGGTGTACATGAACCAGGAGGGTAGGGGCATCGGACTGATTAATAAACTGCGCTCATATAATCTTCAGGATGCGGGTTTTGATACCGTTGAAGCCAATATTAAACTGGGTTTTAAAGGAGATGAACGCGATTATGGCGTGGGCGCACAAATACTCAGGTCAGAAGGCATTACCAAGATGCGTTTAATGAGCAATAATCCAACTAAAAGAGCCGGTTTGATTGGCTATGGTTTAGAGGTTATCGAAAATATTCCCATTGAAATTGAAAGCAACGTACATAATGAGCGTTACCTGAGAACCAAACGCGATAAAATGGGGCATTCGATTATGAAAGGATAGATGCTGTTTATGGTTCAATCCGCAATCAGGCGTTCAGAATAATTAAGACCAGTGGTTTAACCACTGGTCTTTTTATTTACTGTATTTTATGATTAGAGGAGTGTCGATCAAATAGGGATTGCTTTTTTCCCAGAGCCTTTTCCCTTCTGGGGTACATGCCGATTTTATATCGGTAACCGTGCCGATAGGTGGATAGGGGGGCTATATAAATGGTAGTAATCTCATTTGTAAAGAAGCCTTCTCTTCATAACGAATTTGTTGGTAAGGCGCTCTTCCTTAAAAAGAGCGGGCTCCAGCTATCAACGGATAACTAAAATTTACTTCCGCTGATTTCCCTTGCTTTGATTGATAATCGCCTCTTTACTGATTGATTTATTAACTTTAACCGGTGCCTCACTTTGTCTGCGTTTCAGGTTTCTGCGGTAAGAACCTGAAATTTTTTGAATAAACTCCTTAAAAGTATCGAACTGCTGGGTGTATACCAGTCCAAATGAAGTTACGTTTGCAGTCGGACTGATTCCGCTATTCAGGAAGATACTCTGTTGCGTAGGTGGTTTATTGGCAGCCTTCACTGTCAGGCTACCATCTTTCCGGATTAAAAAGAGAGCTTCAACCTCCCGGCCAACATTATCATTGTTGAAATTAATGACATTAAAATCGTTCACACTGTTTCGGTCGACAATACCGGCATTAATGATCAACCTGTTGTTAAAGAATTTAAATGAAGCATTGGCTTCGTTCAATGAACGTACGTTCAGATCCACAAAGTTCAGGTTTAGTGAAGAGAGTACGTTGTTAAACTGGTTGAATACAAGCTCTGTAGCCGTACTTGTTGCGGTAGAACTCAATTGATTCCCGATTGATTCCCCGCCGTTTCCTGAAGCAAAACTCCTTCTGATGATTAAACTGAAAGCTTGTAAATTTAGGTTATTCTGGTCGCTCAGATAAGTTTGCAGTTGCTCTTTGATGGAAGGTTGTGAGGGAAAGTTGATGTCCAGTTTAATTTCCGGCTGGAGCAGTAATCCTGTTAATCCCATTTCAACTTCGGTATCTACCCGCTGGTTGGCATTACTACTGGCATCCCTGTTGGCGGCCTTAAACAGTTCATTTAAATTCGCACGTAAGGCATAAACGGCTTTCAGGTTGATCTGAGCAGCAGTAGGGTTACCTGTCCACCTGATGGTTCCACCCTGCCTGATCTCGAATTTTTTATTGATCACTTCTTGTGCCGTAAAATCGAAGCTACCGGTTTCGATGATATAATCGCCAGACATTTCAAAATCGCCCAGGCTGTTGATATTCAGGTTCAGCTCGGCGTTTCCTTTTCCACTCAGATTACCCAGCGTAGTGAAAATATTAGCGGTGGTGTTGGGATCGATGGTGAGTTTGAAGGTTAGTGTAAGGCCATCAAAACTGGTGGTTTTTTTCACCACCTTACTCGAATCGCGGCTGATAAAGTTGATGAAGTCTTTATCTGAAACGGTTTCAGAACTGTTTAAAGGAAGATTGAAAACTGTTCCTTTTTCGGTTTTGGCCTTAATATCAATCTTCATCCTGCTGGTTGGCCCGCTAAACTTAAATTCGCCTGTACCATAAGCCTTTCCGAAATAAACAGCATTATCTTTAGCCGTCGTATTTAAGGAAATGAAGTTATTTGCCTTAACCAGGATATTTAGCGTAGGATCATCAAGTTTATTCAAATCAATGGATCCATCTGCAACGGCTTCATTATTTTCTAAATCGCGGATTTTGAATTTATCCAGGTTAATGATACTGTTTTCAATATTTACCTTATCCGTAATTACATAGGTTGTTTTGAGGTAATTTACCATTAACTGTCCCTCATCTAATGACAGGTCTCCATTAATGGCAGGTTTATCTAAACTTCCTTTTACGCTTAAATCAGCCGATATATTTCCTTTCAGGTTGGAGACCAGTTGTTTTACAAATGGCTCTAAAATGGTTAGTTTACTTTCATTCATTTTAACATTCATGTCGATGAATTTCTCATTTAAATCCAGGTTACCTGTGAGTTTAAAAGTTTCCGTATCATCGGCTGTTATTCTGGTGAAAATATTCACTTTACTGTTTTCGCCATTAAATGAAGAGGTATCCTGAAGTGTTCCGATGTAGATGTCATTAAAATTAAGCGAGTCTACCTTCAGGTTATCAGTTGCTCTTGGTGATTTTAATATGCCGTACAGTTTGGTATCGCCATTTACATTTCCACTTAATTTTACCCCAAAGCCTTTTGTAAATGGATTAAGCGTTTTCAGACTGAAATCTTTAAAACCCACCTGAAGCAAATCTTTTGGATCAGCAGATAATAAGCCATCAACGGTAAGCTGCTGGTTCCCGTTGGTTAAATCAAAATTACTGATGAGTGTTTTACCATTATTCAGGATAATTCTTACCTTTTCCTGTATTCTCCATTCTTCACTGTTAATTTTTAAGATGGAAGGTAAAAGGCTTAGCCGGGCTGTGGTATCCTGATTTTTGGTAAATTCCACCAATCCGTTTAAATCCAGTTGATTGGCTTCATCAGCGTTAGACATTTTAATGTTAAAAGCGAGACTGTCATTTCGGAGAATATTGGAAATGTTCACATCCTTAATGAATAAGCTGTCATTTAGCTGTACCCGATCTGAAGTAACAATTAGCTGAAGCTGCTCTTTTGTGGTGTTTTCATCCAGTATAATATTGTTTACTACAATGCCATTGTACTTCATTTTCTTGACAAAGCCAGACAGTGTTGCCGTATTGTTCCTGGAATCAAAATCGCCGATTATGGTGGCACCTTCTTCCATCTCAAGACCCGGAGAGATAAATTGTGCCAGTGGTTCAAACTTTTTAACCACCAGATTAAACTTGAAGATCTGATTATTGTATTTGATGATATCCGCCTTAAGTGATGGGATGTAAGTTTTGGCTATGGCCTTATAATAGGAAACAATAGAATTGAGATCATATTGTCCGCTGATGCTGGCATCTAAAATATCTGATTTGATGTTCAGGTTCCTGTTAATGCCCGTTCCTTCTGCCATTAACTGTACCGAGTCAATATGGTAAATGCCTTTGGGGTTCTGAAGCCTGATTGCTTCAACCAGTAAACTGCCTTCAATATTATTCAGGTTGGTTCCTGAAAAATTGGTGCTGAATTTGGCATCAACCGTTAAAGAGTCTTTCATTAATTTTAAAGTCTTTAACCTGGCTTTTGAAATGGTTGCATTAAAGTTAAATACAGGGAGTTTTGGATTCAGGTTTACACCGCCATCAAAAACAAGCTTAACATTCCGGTCATTAATGCTGAGTTTTCCGTCGAAATATTTTTTATCAAATGTACCATCAATTTTAACGTTGCGATATCTATATTTATTGAAATCGATATAATCAACATCCCCGTTAATTTTCTCGGTCAGGTTTTTAAGTTCAGTGCCGCGGCCTTTCACGTATAATGAAGAAGTGATTTTGCCTAAAGACTTTTCATCGATCAGGTTCCCCAGGTTAAAATCATAGGTTTTTACGTTGCCGGTATAAGAAGGGACATCATTTTTGTCAATCTTCATATTTACATCCGAAACGATTCTACCTAATTTAGTCTTAAACTCACCGTATGCGATAAAATCATTTTGAAAACCAGTAAAGCTGCCATTAAAATTGATATTCCCAAACTTATTTACAATGACAGGGATAATTTTCTTTTTGCTGTTGGTAATACCCGCCAGAACTTGGTCCAGATCTGTCTTATTGGTTCCGGCCATTTCAATTTTAAGGTCCATAAAAGTTTCCCGCCATTTAGGAAGTCCGCGAAGTACGAAATCTCCTTTAATATAAGTGGCCTTACCCGCTTTGATGGATAATTTTTTAGCCCTGAGGTTATTCACCAGGCCTGTAATTTGCCCATCGATATCCAGGTCCAGTTTCATATCATTTAATTCCGGGGCAAAAAATGCCACATCTCTGGATGACATGTGGCTGTCTTTAAAAACGGCCTTCATCCTGATGTTATCGATGTAATGGTTAAAATCCTTAAAAGATTTGAACTTCATTTGGTAATAATTCGTCAGCCGGCTATGATCAGTTACCAATAAAAGGTTTCTTAGCTCTATGGCATTGCTGTCAACGGTTGTTTGGGCAGTCAGATTTTTAAGGTAAAAGCCACTCTTTTCTTTTAGAGTCAGGTTTTTAATCTGTGTTTTAAATAAGTGGTTTTTAGTATCTAAGCCTTCAAAAATGCCACTTAAAGCTTTCACATCAACATTATCAAAGTTTACACTTGTGCCTTGTTTAAGATCTTTTGCCGCAAAATTAGTATAGCGGAAGGCAAATTCGTTTAAAATGAGCCGGCCCAGCTTAACATCAAAAGGCTTTGTTTTCTTTTTCTTTACAGTAGGTTTACCGGAATCGAAGTAGTCTATGATGAAATCGAGGTTAGATGACTTATCTTTGAATTCCTTTAGGAAAAATTGTCCGTTATTGATTTGAACGGTACTGATATCAATTATTTTTTTCTCCAGTGAGAGGTAATTGATATCTACCATAAACTGTGGCGTGCGCAGTAAAGTATCTTTTTGTAAGTCAAGAACCAGCAGATCTTCCAGTACGACTGATTTGAAAGGCTTGATGTAAAGGCTTTTAATGGATATAGTGGTGTTCAGCTCTTTAGATAAATATGCCGCGGCTTTTTGAGCAACATAAGTCTGAACTGGTTTAAATTGTAGTGAGAAAATAATAAGCGCAAGCAGCAAAATTATTGATGCAATTACCCAAAGGAGTATTTTAAATAGTTTTTTAATAATTTTGCAGCTTAAAATTTAAATAATTTGTCTGTTATACTTGCTATCGAGTCCTCTTGCGATGATACTTCAGTCGCCATATGTAACAACGGCAAAATTACGGCCAATGTTATTGCGAACCAAACAATTCATGAAAATTATGGTGGTGTAATCCCTGAATTGGCATCCAGGGTACATCAGCAGAATATAGTCCCAACTGTTGAGCAGGCATTAAAGAACGCGAAGGTTACAAAACAGGACATTAATGCCGTGGCTTTTACCCGGGGCCCAGGTTTACTTGGCTCTCTCTTAGTGGGTGTTTCCTTCGCAAAATCTTTTGCACTCGCCTTAAATATACCTTTAATTTCTGTCAATCATATGCATGCGCACATATTGGCGCATTTTATTGATGATCCTAAACCCAACTTTCCTTTTTTATGCCTGACCGTTTCAGGCGGGCATACCCAGATTGTTTTGGTGAAAGATTATTTTGATATGGAAATTGTTGGTGAAACCCTTGATGATGCCGCGGGGGAAGCCTTTGATAAAACGGCTAAAATATTGCAGCTGCCTTATCCCGGTGGTCCATTAATTGACAAACATGCTCAAATGGGTAATCCTAAAGCATTTAAATTTGCCGAACCACAGATTGCTGAACTTAATTTTAGCTTCAGCGGATTTAAAACCTCTATCCTTTATTTCATCAGGAAGCAGGAAAAAGAGAATCCAAACTTTATTGCCGAAAATTTAAATGATATTTGCGCATCTGTACAGCATAGTATCGTTCAAATTTTATTAAACAAGCTTAAAAAGGCGGCTAAGCAATATCATATTAAGGAAATAGCCATTGCAGGTGGCGTATCGGCCAACTCGGGCTTAAGAAAGGGATTGCAGGAAGCTGCTGATGAACTGGGCTGGAAAATTTATATTCCTGCTTTTCAGTATTGTACAGATAATGCCGGAATGATTGCCATTGCCGGTTATCAAAAGTTTTTGGCGAAAGATTTTGCCGGACAGGAAGTATCGCCAATGGCACGGATGGAGTTTTAGGTTAAAGTTGGTTAGGTATTGAGTTGGCTGAAGAAAGAGTAATTACAAAAAAGAAATAGTAAAATCGTATATATGACTGGAGCATCATTGGTATTTTGGATTGTTTGTGCAATACCACTTGTCGGAATTTTATATTACCTGATCCGGAAGGATAAAAATAAACTGAAAGGAAGCTGGGGGGTAATTATTTTAGGTGCTTTGGTTATCGCAGCACTTTTGGTGATTGTCTATGTCACGAAAGATTTCAATGCTGTATTCAGTCAGAATTAGATTACTGACTTAATTTTTATTTAGATCTAATCTAGATAGGTATGATTCACTATATTTGGCGAAAAAATTCAAATATAGATGAAAAAAAGCCTACTCATCATTGTACTCATCTCGCTAAATATTCTCCGTTTGCATGCACAAAATGTAAAGGTTGAGGGATATGTTAAAGATAATAAAAGCGAAATCCCTTATGTAACCATTTCTTTTTCAGGGCAAAAAGTTCAGGCTGATAGCAAGGGCTATTATGCTGTGTATATTAAAAGTGGTATTCCATTTATACTGAGTGCACAGGCTGTAGGTTACAAAGCATTTACCAAAAACGTTTTATCCCTTAGCGGTGATACCATTATTAATATTGGTTTAGATCCAGTTCCTAACAAACTGGATGACGTTGTGATATCTACTTCCAGAAAGCCAGAGGATGTCAAAAACATTACCACTTCAGTCAGTATCGTAAATAAGGAAAAACTCTCGAGGGAGATGGCGATCAACCCGGATTTAAGTACCATATTGGCCAATCAGGTACCTGGTTTTGCACCAACCGCACAAACCGGTAATAATGTGGGGCAGAATCTGCGTGGCCGCCCCATGTTGGTGATGATTGATGGTTTTTCACAATCTTCGCCGCTCAGGAATGCGGAAGTAGATTTAAGGTCTATTGATCCGTCAGTGCTCGAACGAATTGAGGTAGTAAAAGGGGCAACGGCAATTTATGGCAATGGTGCTGCCGGAGGTTTGGTCAATTACATCACTATGGTTCCGGATACGGCTGTAAAATTTGCAGGTAAAACTCAGGTCAACCTCAACGGATCAATGGTGAAAGTTAAAAATTCAGCAGGTGGCAGGATCAACCAGATGTTTTACGGAAAACTGGGCAAGTTCGATTATGTGGTAAGTGGGATGTATGAACAAACCGGTGAATATAAAGATGCTAAAGGCGATGTGGTAGGGCCAAATTACAGTTTAGGTGAAACAGATAGCTACAATGCTTTTGCAAAAATCGGCTATGTGCCGGCAATGAACCAGCGTATCCAGTTTACCTATAACACTTACAGCAGTTTGCAAAACAGCAATTTTACCCTTGTTAATGGTAATCTGGCAACCGGGCAGAAAGCAACGGGTGTGCTGGGTAAACCCTTGGGTATTCCAACTGGTGTAGATTATAACCACAACCTGCACTTATCATATAAGATTGACAGCATTTTTCTTCAGTCCAGTTTAAATGCAGATGTATATTATGAAACAAGAAAAGATGTGTTCTACGTTTCTTTAGGTCGTTTTGATGGGGGAGATGGACAGTCGCTGGCAAGAAATGATAAAAAAGGTGCGCGTTTATTTTTGGAAACACCATTGCTCAACTTTAACTTTTTAAAAGCCAGCATTGCCTATGGTGCTGATTTTATGAAAGATAAGACAGCACAGCCATTGGTAGATGGCAGGATATGGGTGCCGACGATGGACATGACCAATGTAGCCCCTTTTGCACAAGTAGATTTTAATATCCTGCATAATCTTGTATTTAAAACCGGCCTGCGTTATGAAAATGTTGCTATAGCTGTTGATGACTACCGTACTTTAAGAACTACTGGTGCTAACAATACCACCATTACGCCATCTTTTGATGTAAAAGGAGGGAATCTAAAGTACAGTACATATCTTTTTAATGCAGGGTTAAGGTATAATAAGTTCAATATCTTCAGCCCTTTTGTTGGGTTTTCACAAGGGTTTTCGGTAATGGATATTGGTCTTGCCCTGCGTGATGCAAAAGTAAACAGCATAGATAAAATCAATACTGATGCCGTAAAGGTTAACAATTATGAAGCAGGTTTTGAAAGTAGAATAGGAGGCTTGATCCTCTCTGCTTCTGCTTACATCAGTACTTCCAAATTGGGCATTGAAGTCGTTTATGATCCGGCGACTGGTTTGTTTAATACAGCGAGAAGTCCGGAAAAAATATACGGTTTTGAACTCGCTGCAAATTACCGTTTGTTTGAGAGCCTTGGTTTATCAGCAAGTTATAGTTATACGGAAGGTAAACGCGATATCGACAAAAACGGTCAATATAACGATGCTGCAGACCTTTACCTTAATGGCCGCCGTATTGCCGCACCAAAAGTTACCGCTTCCCTAACCTATAGCCCGTTAAAGGTATTGGATTTAACCATGAATTTTACCGGAATCGGTTCCCGTAACAGATTTGAGAAAAACAGCAATGGTGTATACAATGGAAACGAAGGTGAGGTAAGGGCATATAACTTATTTAGCTTTGCAGGAATTTATCAGGTTAAAAAGAATACAAAACTTTCACTGGGTGTGGATAATATTTTTAACCAGGATTATTTTCCTGCCAGGGCACAGTGGTTTATGCAGCCTGGTTTCTATTCGAAGGGTAGAGGTACTTCTGTCAATTTTGGTATTTCAGTAAGCTATTAAATGCCAGGTTAATGAAAGCAAAAAAGCGTCCCGGGTTTTACATCGGGACGCTTTTTTATGTATGAAAGTACTTTAATTATTTCTCTTGCAAGTGTTCACCTGTTACTTCAGCTTTAATTTTTACTTCCAGTTCTTCAGCCAGTTCAGGATTATCGCTTAATAATTGTTTTACGGCATCTCTACCCTGACCCAATTTGGTATCTCCGTAAGAATACCATGAGCCTGCCTTTTTGATAATGCCGAAATCAACACCTAAATCTACAATCTCACCATTTTTAGAAATGCCTTCCCCAAACATTACATCGAATTCTGCAATCCGGAACGGCGGAGCCACTTTATTTTTAACAATCTTAACCTTAACACGGTTACCTGAAACCTCATCAGAATCTTTAATTTGAGAGATCCTACGAATATCTAAACGTACCGAAGCATAGAATTTTAATGCATTACCACCCGTTGTCGTTTCCGGATTACCGAACATCACCCCAATTTTATCCCGTAACTGGTTGATGAAAATACAGCAGCATCCGGTTTTCGAAATGGTTCCGGTTAATTTACGAAGTGCCTGACTCATTAAACGGGCATGTAAACCCATTTTACTGTCGCCCATTTCACCTTCAATCTCACTTTTAGGAACCAATGCTGCAACAGAGTCAATCACAATAACATCAATGGCACCGGAGCGGATTAAGTTATCAGCAATTTCCAATGCCTGTTCACCGTTATCCGGTTGAGAAATTAACAGGTTATCAGTATCAACACCCAATTTTTTGGCATAAAACTGATCAAAGGCATGTTCCGCATCAATAAATGCAGCGATACCACCTTTTTTTTGTGCTTCTGCAATAATGTGTGTAGCCAGAGTTGTCTTACCCGAAGATTCCGGTCCATAAATTTCAATAACCCTTCCTTTTGGAATACCACCAATGCCCAGAGCAATATCTAAACTAATGGAACCTGTAGAAATAAAATCAATAGGTTCAATAGCGGTATCGCCAAGTTTCATGATGGTTCCTTTACCGTAAGATTTTTCTAATTTATCTAAGGTTAACTGTAATGCTTTTAATTTATCTGGATTTGCGCTTGCCATTTTTTTAAGATTTGATTCCGTAAATATAATTGAATTGTCGGCTAAATATACTGATGTTAATAATTTGTAATGCTAAAATATTTAGCTAAGTTAATTGTTTTTTAGCTAATGTCAATAGTAAAATTAAATTATTTTCATTTTTAGTTGATCACGTTCTGTTTGTGCGGTTAATCTTTCAAAATAGCGGCACATATATGTAATCTCACACACTTTGCATTTCGGATTTCTAGCTAAACAAACATATCGGCCATGTAAAATCAGCCAATGATGCGCAATGTGAATATCCTGTTCAGGCAGATTTTTAACCAAATCTTTTTCAACTGCCAATGGTGTTTTGCCATTGGTTAAACCTAAACGGTTTGCTACACGAAATACATGTGTATCCACAGCCATCGCTGGTGCATTATAAATCACTGAAGCAATGACGTTTGCCGTTTTCCGACCCACACCCGGCATTTTTTGTAAATCATCTATTCCTGAAGGAACAACATCATTAAATTCATTCACCAGGATATTCGCCATTCCGACCAGGTGTTTAGCCTTGTTATTCGGATAGCTGATACTTTTAATATAATCAAACACAATATCCGGAGTGACTTCAGCTAAGGCCTTTGCATTCGGAAAACGCTGAAATAGGGCTGGCGTAACCATGTTCACCCGTTTATCAGTACATTGTGCCGAAAGAATTACTGCAACCAGCAGCTGATAAGGATTATGATAATGTAACTCTGTTTCCGCATCAGGCTGCTTAGCCGAAAAATGTTCTACAAAAAGTTTATAACGTTCTTTTTTAAGCATGGACAAATATAATAAGCAAATTGCTGATAAGCCATTAATGTTGGCTATCCATTACAATAATTAATGCATCACAGCATATTTTTGTTTGGGTTCGGCAATGTTATTATTTGATTTGCTTTTAATCAACCAGAAGGCAAAGAAAGCGCCAATTAAAGCCATCGCTGCACCAACATAAGCAGGTGAGGTGTAGTCGAAACCATAAACCAGCGGAAGTCCACCGAAAAATGCGCCCAATGCATTGCCAATATTAAAACTGGCCTGGCTGGCAGATGCTGCCAGCATTTCTGAGCCTTTGGCCGACTGGATCATGAGCATTTGAATGGGGGCGGCCAGGGAAAAGGCCACGGCACCTGTAATAAAAGTCATCACCAGCGCCAGCACCTGGTTTGCAGAAACAAAATGTACAATGGTTAGGGCAACCATCATGGCCAGCAACAATACGGCCGATGCTTTGGCTGGTGAGTATTTATCCGCCAGTAAGCCACCAATAAAATTTCCGGCCATCATGCCTAAGCCTGCCAGCATCAGGATATAGGTAACTGCTCCTGGCGAAAAACCGGCAACCTCTGTCATTAGTGGTGCAATGTAACTGTACCAGGTAAACAAACCACCGGTACCGATGGAGATCATTAAAATAATAATCCAGGCTTCTTTCTTTTTGAAGAAGCCAAGTTCAGCTTTCAGATCACGGTTTTTAGCCGCCTCTAAAGCAGGTAACCATAATTTAAGACTCAACAAAGTAATTAATCCAACAGCTACCACTACCGCAAAAGAGATCCTCCAGGAGAAATTATGCCCAATATATGTACCTAGCGGAACGCCAATTATATTCGCAATGGTTAAACCCATAAACATCATCGAAACGGCTTGTGCTTCTTTTCCTTTTTGTGCAATGCGGCTAGCGACTACTGAACCTACACCAAAAAAGGCACCATGCGGTAAGCCAGAAAGTAACCTGGCAATAAATAAGGTATTAAATGTAGGCGCAAATGCTGAAAAGGCATTGAATGCTGTAAACATCACCATTAAGGCGATTAGTATCTTTTTAGGTGGATACTTGCCGGCAATTATTATAAGGAGTGGTGCACCAATTACAACACCTAAAGCATATGCCGAAATCAGATGGCCGGCCTTTGGAATAGATACGGTTAAATCTTTAGCTATATCAGGAAGCAATCCCATCATTACAAATTCTGTAATTCCGATACCCAAACCACCTAAAGTGAGTGGAAGAAGATTTTTATTCATTTGTGCTTAGTGTTAAAATTACACTATGCAAAGGTATGGTTTTTTGTTTTTTCAATTGTAAAAATCGGGACATCTTAAAAAGGAAGACGGGTTGAGAATTTTCTATGATTAAAATGTTAGCTCAATCAAAAAGCAAAAAAAAGGCTGCCCTACACCTGTAGAACAGCCTTCCTTAGCTCTTGTAAATTCTTATTTTTTTCTGCTGTAGGCTAAAATCTTCCTGATGGTTTCATCCTGAGGATCTTTAGCTAACCGATCTAACTTACCTTTTATTTGATCATAAAATAAGTCGATCTCTGTGTCAGATTCTATGTCAGTTTTTGGCTGAAACATGTTTTGAATTGGTGAATTTACACTTGAGTTTGATGTAGAGGTTTTTGTCATAAGCACTGAATGTGATAAGTTTATAAACTTAACGGTACTTCAGATACTTTATTTTAAACCCCGGAATAATTTCTGTAACTTTTATGCTACCCCTTGTATGTCATTTCCTTTGTTTTAAGCATTTTCCGAAGATTGCTTAGTGCATAGCGCATACGGCCTAAAGCGGTATTAATGCTCACGTCAGTCAAATCAGCAATTTCCTTGAAACTTAAATCGGCGTAATGGCGCATTAACAATACTTCTTTCTGTTCATCAGGCAATAAATGAATCATTGCTTTTAAATCTTTATGGGTTTGATCGCGAAGCATTTTTTCTTCTGCACTCTCATCATAAAAGTGTAGCATATTGAATACATCCATTCCATCAGCACTGGTGATAATGGGTGTTCGTTTTTCTTTTCTGAAATAATCAATGACAAGGTTATGCGCAATACGCATTACCCATGGTAAAAACTTACCTTCTTCGTTATATCTTCCTGATCGAAGGGTATTGATCACCTTAATAAAAGCATCCTGAAAAATATCTTCCGCCAGATATTGGTCTTTAACCAATAAATAAATGGATGTATAAATCTTGCTTTTATGTCTTCGTAAAAGTTCCTGCAATCCATTCTCGTCTCCGGCAATATATACCTTTACAAGGTCCTGATCGTTATATGATTGTAAATTCATAGGTTTACCTACACTAAATCCCGTACTGTTTGCTAAAAATTAATTTGTAGATGTTTAATTTCTATAGCTGATCTCCTATGTTTTTTTTGATTGAGTTAGTTTGGTTCTGAGGTCGTTAATGTTCAAAGAAAGTTATTTTTTACCAAAATGCAAAAAATAAAATGTTAAAAAATAAATTAACCATCTCAGTACCCTATTTTTGTATCATCTTAAAACCCAAATTACTTTCTTGGGTTTTCATTATATATTCTTAACCATACATGAGCAAAAAAGAGGCCGAAAAAGATCCGCATAAAAATATAATCATAAAAGGTGCCCGTGTGCACAACCTTAAAAATATCGATGTTGCTATTCCGAAAAATAAATTGGTGGTGGTTACGGGAATGTCGGGTTCGGGAAAATCTTCGCTTGCATTTGATACTTTATATTCTGAAGGACAACGTCGCTACGTCGAAAGTCTGTCTTCTTACGCCCGTCAGTTTATGGGTAGGATGAATAAACCTGATGTAGATTACATTAAAGGAATTGCGCCTGCCATTGCCATCGAACAAAAGGTAATAACCTCTAATCCCCGTTCAACGGTAGGCACATCTACCGAAATTTATGATTATTTGAAGTTATTGTTTTCCCGTATCGGAAAAACCATCTCCCCGGTATCCGGGAAGGAGGTAAAAAAAGATTCTGTAAGTACGGTTGTTGATTATGTGGGTGCGCTGCCCGAGGATACTACCGTTACTATATTTTGTCCGCTTTATCCACATAACAACAGGACCATTAAAGAAGAACTTGCCATTTTATTGCAAAAGGGATTTTTAAGGGTATTGATTAATCATAAAATATTAAAAATTGAATCGGTGCTGGATGATGCAGACTTTAAGGATGCAGAATTGACTGACGATAAAACGGTACAGATTCTGATTGATCGCCTGGTTACCAATCAGGAAGAAGAAACTTTGAGCCGGCTGGCTGATTCCGTACAAACGGCTTTCTTTGAAGGTAAAGGCGATTGTTATGTAGAGGCTGAAGGAAAAACCAAACATTTTAGCGATCGTTTTGAGCTGGATGGAATTCGCTTTGAAGAACCAACGCCAAATTTTTTCTCTTTCAATAATCCGTATGGTGCTTGCAAACGTTGCGAAGGCTATGGAAATGTAATTGGTATTGATGAAGATTTGGTGATACCTGATAAGAGTAAAAGTGTTTATGATAATGCCATTGCGCCATGGCGTGGTGAAAAAATGAGTATCTGGCTGCAGAATTTCATTAAGGCTGCACCAAAATTTGAATTTCCGATTCACCGGGCTTACAGCCAGTTAACGGCCAAAGAACAACGCTTGTTGTGGACGGGAAATAAACACTTTTCAGGACTTGATGCTTTTTTTAAGGAACTGGAAGAGCAAACGTATAAAATCCAATATCGGGTAATGTTATCCCGTTACCGTGGCAAAACCACCTGTCCGGATTGTAAAGGATCGCGTTTGCGTAAAGATGCTTCTTATGTAAAAATTGCTGAAAAGTCCATTATCGATATCGTGCTGATGCCCTTGTCAAAAGCACTGGTATTTTTTAATGACCTGAAGTTAAGTGCAAATGATGCGAAAATTGCCAAACGTTTACTGGCAGAGATTGATAATCGTTTCCTTTATTTAAATAATGTAGGTTTAGGTTATCTGACGCTTAATCGTTTATCAAATACCTTATCTGGTGGTGAGTCGCAAAGGATTAACCTGGCAACTTCTTTAGGAAGCAGTTTGGTAGGCTCGATTTACGTTCTGGATGAACCCAGTATCGGTCTGCATCCGCGAGATACCAACAAACTTATTGAAGTTTTAATTTCACTAAGAAATGTTGGGAATACCGTAATTGTTGTAGAGCATGAAGAGGAGATGATGCGTGCTGCCGATTACATCATTGATATTGGTCCTGAAGCTGGTACGCATGGGGGAAACCTGGTTTTCAGTGGTAATTATGAAGAAATTCTAAAAGATCAGAACAGTTTAACCGGCCGCTACCTGGCGGGAATTGAAAAAATTGCCATTCCGCAGAAGCGTCGTAAGTGGAAGGATCACATCCTGATTAAAGGTGCCAGAGAAAATAATCTACAGAACATTGATGTTAAATTCCCGCTTGGCGTTTTCACTGCCGTAAGTGGTGTTTCAGGATCTGGTAAAACCAGTTTGGTAAAAAAAATACTTTATCCGGCCTTACAAAAGGCCATCGGTAATTATGCCGGTGAGCAAACTGGTGCATACGATGGGATTTTTGGGAACGTAGATTTGGTCAGTGCTGTAGAAATGGTAGATCAAAATCCAATAGGTCGATCAAGCCGTTCCAATCCGGTTACTTACGTGAAGGCCTGGGATGATGTTCGTGCGTTATTTTCAGGACAGGCTGCAGCCAAAGCGGCAGGACTAAAACCGGCTGCATTTTCTTTTAATGTAGAAGGTGGCCGTTGTGATGTTTGTCAGGGTGAAGGAGAGGTTAAAATCGAAATGCAGTTCATGGCGGATATTTATTTGCCTTGCGAGGCTTGCGGCGGAAAGCGGTTTAAGCAACAAGTTTTAGATGTAACCTATAAAGAAAAAAATGTTTCTGAAATCCTGGATATGACCATTGATGAGGCCGTTGATTTCTTTAAGGACGAACAGAAGATATTAAATAAATTAAATCCACTGGTAGATGTGGGTTTAGGCTATGTGCATTTAGGGCAGTCTTCAAACACCTTATCAGGTGGAGAAGCGCAGCGGATTAAGCTGGCCTCATTTTTAATTAAGGGGAATAATGCCAATAAAACATTATTTATTTTTGATGAGCCAACTACCGGATTGCATTTTCACGATATCAAAAAATTATTGAAGGCATTGAATACATTAATAGAACAAGGTAATACGATATTGGTTATTGAGCACAATATGGATATGATCAAATGTGCTGATTGGGTGATTGATATTGGTCCGGAAGGTGGTGATGGCGGTGGAAAATTAGTATTCGAAGGTATACCTGAAGACTTGGTAAAAGAGAAAAGTTCTTATACAGGTAAATATTTAGCATCGCATTTAAATTTAAATCCATAATTTCGGCAATGCTTTTTCTAACCTTTATTATAGGCATCCTCCTCAACGCCATGGGTTATATTCCCCCTGGTAACATTAATTTGACGGTTGCACAGCTGACTATTAATAAAGGCATGCGGCAGGTATGGTACTTTATCTTCTCATTTTCCTGTGTAGAAGTATTTTTTACTTTCGGGATGATGCGTTTTGCCCGTTGGGCGATGAGTGATATCAATCCCAATGAGGCGGTAAGTGAAGTGCGGTTGGGAACACTGGTTGATTGTTTCATGATTCTCATGTTTATTGTCATGGGAACCATCACTTGGGTAAATCGTAAAAAAGTTCCGAAAACCAGTAGTAAAAAAGATGATAAGCGAAGTGGGAGTGTACTGTATGGCTTAATATTAGGGGTATTAAATCCGGTTCAAATTCCTTTTTGGCTATTTTTTGGTAATTATGTCATCCTGCACGAATGGATTAAAACAGATTATTTATCATTAATTGTCTTTGCTATCGGATCAGGCTTTGGCTCTGCGGGAGCTTTATATGTATATGCTCATTTTGCCACTTTTATTCAGGAGAAATTTGCGTTGAGCAGCCTGATTATCAATAAATCCATTGCCATATTTTTGTATGTGCTGGCAGCTTATTTAGTAGTGAAGCAATTGATTATTTTATTGTAGGCATTATAATGCTATTAAGCTAGTTGTTACTTTTATTGGTTTTCTATGATTTGGATCAAATCTTTTTCACTAGGCAATACGGTAAGGTATTTACTGGCAAAAATTTGCTCATTATTCTCTGGTAACGTATATCTGACTACAGATTCGCTTTTATCCTGGCAAAGAATAATTCCAATAGTTTTGTTTTCATCATCAAGTTTTACTTCCCTATCAAAATAGTTTACATACATCTGCATCTGGCCTATATCCTGATGCTTCAATTCGCCAATTTTTAAGTCTATTAATACGAAGCACTTAAGTATCCTATTGTAAAAAACCAAATCTACTTTGAAGTGACGTTCATCAAAGGTTATTCTTTTTTGGCGGGCTACAAAGGTAAAACCATTACCTAACTCTAATAGAAAGTGTTCTAATTTATCAATCAGTTTTGCTCTAAATCGCTTTCAGAGTAGAAACTTTTATCTGGCAGGCCTAAAAATTCTAAAATATAAGGGTCTTTTATTAAATCTTTGTTTTTCTCAATGATCTGACCTTTTTGTCCAAGAGAAATCACTTCTTTCTTATTCTTACTTAAGGCTAAACGCGTATATAATGCAGAATCATATTGGCGTTGTAATTCTCATAAGCTCCAATTATTTTTTATGGCTTCTATTTCGTAAAAAAAATTACGCTCATTCAAATCAGCTATCCTCATGAGTTTAAGATAGTGAGACCAGGTAAGTTTGAATTGGTCAGACACCGTCTGACGAATTGAATAATTGATATAAAATTGCCGCATTTGCTTTAAATTAGTTTCCGAAAAGCCCTTGCCAAATTCATTGACTAACTTTTCTGAAAGTTCCTTTAAAACTTGTTTTCCATATTCAGATTTTTCTTTACCATGCTACTCTTCTTCTACAATCATTTTACCAATTTCGAAGTAGGTCATGGCCATTGTATTGTTAATAGTTTGTACTATACTTTGTCTGGCTTGGTTGAGTAGTTCAATTACCTTTTTGTACAAATTTTGATTGTCGATTTTCATAATACATCTGGCTAAATCTTTCAATAAATTAATACAAAGAAAGACTTACTTTAAAAATTCTACATTCCATATTTTCTCTGCTTTTCTGCCGATCAGCCAAAATGAAGCGGCCAATACCGAAAAGAAAAGCGCCTTGTGCCAGCTATCCCAAAAATATTCAAAATAACGGGTATAGAGGTTGATAAACAAAAATGTAATCCCAAATTCCCTTGCGATGTCATCACGGTATTTTAACCCAAATAAGGTACTGAGTACGCAGACCGCCGCAGAAATTAGAGCCCAGTAAAATAAACTTAACTGTCGCACTGCATACCATTTTTCTAAACTGGCGAAATTGCCAAAAACCGATAAGGCCCATAATGAGATGAATAGATAAACCATTCCTGCAATGTAGGTGACTTGAAAAAATTGCCTGGTTTTAGGTAAGGCCTTCATGATAAAGGAAGCAGCGGTTAAAACGGCTCCAAAAACGACAAACCGGAGCGGGTAATTCATACCCAGGAAATAATAATTCCAACGGCTAAGGTAACCTGTCTCCGTACCAAACCATGCGCCTAAAGATATTAATGCAAATATCCAGATCAATCTTGAGTTGAAGAAGTAACCAAGCCCGCCGTAAATAAATACAGAAATTAATATCAGAATGGTGAAATTTCCAGAACCGTTATCCAGTGATTTGCCAAAATAGGCAATGGCATTCGCCGTAAGTAAAATGGCTGAAAATACAATGGCCTCATTGCTAAATCTGAGATTAGGCAATTTTTTCTTCCTTCGGAAACCCAATATATAAAGCCATCCGGCAATCCCGGCAGATACCAGTGCAATAACAATATTTGGAGTATTGTAAACGCGTTTAAGATAATTGAGTATAGCGTTATCAATTAAGAGCGATCCTAAAGCGATAAAACCACAGGCCAATGCTACCCAAAAAGCATACTGGGCAAGTCTTAACCAGTCGAAATTTTTAGCTTCATAGCTTTGTCGAAGTTTGTAGCCTGTTTCTTCGTTAATTAAGCCATCGTTTTGCCATTGCTCAATCATCTCATTAAGAAACTCACTTTTTTCTATATCAACTTTCATAGGTTAGGTTCTATCACGAAGATATAAAAATAAGTCTGAAGTCAGGAGGTTATATCGACTTCAGACTACTGACTAAAAACTCTGGACTACCTATATCACCTCTTTAATTTTCTTATTATTCCCCACAATCCAGATGATATCCCCATTATCAAATGTGAAGTCTGATGAGGGGTTTAAAATGCGTTCTGATCCGCGTTCAATGCCAACAATTAATGCCTGTGCTTTTTCTCTTATTCCTGCATTCCGGATGCTCAGTCCATAAACCGGAGATTCCAGATTTACCACCACTTTCTGCAATGTCATTTCCTTATCAGGGAAGTTTTTCTCACTTTCTGTTTCCGGTACATCCACCTCTAAAATTGCCTTTACTGCTGCCAATTGATCGTCTGCACCGATGAGCAGCAATTTGTCATTGGGGTAAAGTCTTTCATCTCTTCCAGGTGTGGGGATGCTGTTTCTGCCACGTTCAATCATGGCAATGTTTACACCAAATTTTTCACGGATCATCAGGCTTGCGAGTGTTTGTCCTACCACCTCAGATTCTGGCGAAACCGTTAATTCTGTCAGGTGGGTATCCCAGGGTAAAATATCTGGTTTCTGATTTTCTCGTGCGTTCAGGTTTAAAATGAAACGTTTTTCCAGCTGGTTGTAAAAAGCCTGGAGTTTCCTGGAGAAAATAAACATCATCAGCACAATCAAAGCTAAAGCAATTCCGGCGGCAATCCAGGTATCAAAAAATTCGTACATTAAAAATCCAACGAAAAAGATGCCTAGTGCTATTCTGAATACTTCTATCGCGATTAATGGTCCTCGGGTATATTTTTTATTCAGCCACAAGTGTGAATAAGCCGTTTTTTGAATCCTTCTGATGGATAATGCCCATAAAAAAGGCGCCATGATAATAAATGAAACCACCAGGCTGATAATGGTCGATTTAATTCCATTTACAAAATTTTTGGCAATGAAGGGCTGAATATAGCGGGATGCCAGAAAAATAACTGCCACAATAATAACGGAATGGATAACTGTATTAAAGGCATAACTCCGCAAAAGAATTTTCCAGTCGCTCAAGGTGGTCATTCCTGCCGTACTGGAACTGTATCTTGAAATCCCATCCAGCCATTTTTTAGGCAGAATCCGGTTAAGGAAATTATAAAATGCCTCAGAATGTTTAATGAGGTAGGGGGTAGTGAAAGTAGTGATGGCTGATGCCGCCACGGCAATCGGGTAGAGAAAATCACTGGTTACCTTTAAGGTTAATCCTAATGTGGCAATAATGAACGAAAATTCACCAATTTGTGCCAGGCTCATTCCAGATTGAACAGAAGTTTTGAGCGGCTGGCCGGAAAGGAGTGCGCCCAGACTAGAACTCAAAAACTTTCCAAAAATAGTGGCTAGTGTTACAATAACAATCGGGATGCTGTAATCTATCAGTATTTTTGGATCAATGAGCATGCCTACTGAAACAAAAAATACTGCTGCAAATAAATCTTTTACAGATTTGGTTAAATGTTCTATTTTTTCGGCCTGTGTAGTTTCGGCAAGGATGGAGCCCATAATAAAGGCACCTAATGCAGGAGAAAATCCAACCTTTACAGCCAGGAGCACCATTAACAGGCATAAGGCAAGTGAAACCACCAGCATGGTTTCGTCATTCATCAGCTTTCTGGTAGCTTTCAGGAAAGACGGGATCAGAAATATTCCGCCTAAAAACCAGAGCACTAAAAAAAATGCCAGTTTTAAGATTGATATCAGCATTTCGCTACCGGCAAACTGCTGACTCACCGCAAGGGTAGAGAGGAGAACGAGTAGCAAGATGGCCACTAAATCTTCTACAATGAGCACACCAAAAACCAGACCTGCGAATTTTTTATGTTTTACGCCAAGTTCTTCAAAAGCCCTGATAATAATAGTGGTAGAAGAAACAGATAAAATTCCACCAAGAAAAATACTGTCCATGGTTTTCCAGCCCATCAATTTGCCGGCAGAGAAACCGATTAAAAGCATAAAAACAACTTCGACAATGGCCGTCACCGATGCGGAACCGCCAACCTTAACCAGTTTTTTAAAACTAAATTCCAGTCCTAAACTGAATAGAAGGAAGATCACACCAATTTCGCCCCAGATATTAATATTTTTGGTGTCGGTAACGGAGGGAAAAAAATCTAAATGCGGGCCAACCAATAAGCCTGCTAAAATATAACCTAAAACAAGTGGCTGTTTAATTTTTTTAAATATGAGTGTGGTAATTCCCGCTGCGGCGAGGATTAATCCTAAATCGGCAATTAAATCTGGTAAGTGCATTGGTGGTAATCGGTATAATGGTAAAATGATTTCCGGCTAAACCGGTTGTTGTATTCCACCTGATGGTGGTGGGCTTTGCGAATTACCAGAAAACGTGTTTCGGGTAAAGCATTTTAAGTAGAAACCAATATTTATATCTAGGTTGACTTAATACCAACTCATCTATCTTCAAATAGAAAAAGAAAGGCAAAGCAATCAGCACAACAATAAGTAGATCTAAACGGATTTTAGCTAAGGTATGATCGATCAGGTCTTTTTGAAGACTTTCCTGATTATTACCAAAGTGCAATTTAAAAATGCTTTTTTTTAAGATAGGAGCGCGCTGCACCAATTTAATTTTTAAGGCATTATCTTTTTTTGGAGCAGCAAAGTTTGCGAAACTCACCAGCGTACTAAAAAAAAATAGGATATAAAAAAGCCTCATTGCTGCTAATATAGCGAAAATGAGGCTTTTTTGAAAGTTAAATTTCGATTAAGCTTAACTATTTAAGAGATGAAAAGAAAGCCAGTGTATCTTCTTTATCTTTTTGAAGTTGAACTTTCAAAGCTTCTAAACCAGTGAATTTTACATCATGGCGTAGAAATTTTAAGAAATTCATTTTGATATCCTGCCCATAAATTTCCTGATTAAAATCGAAGATATTTACTTCAATGTTTCTCGTCATGCCATTGATGGTTGGCCTTTGACCGATATATGCCATACCTTTAAAGGTTGAAGGTTGAAGGTTGAGGGTTGAGGGTTGAGGGGCTGAGGCATTAACTCCCGACTTCTGGATCCGGACATCCATTTCAACCGTTACCGCATAAATGCCATCGCCTGGAATCAGTTTATAGGTTTCTTCTACAAAAATGTTGGCCGTTGGGAAACCAATGGTTCTGCCGATTTTATCGCCCTTAATTACGCGCCCGAAAATAGAAAAGGCATAGCCTAAATAATCTGATGCAAGGCCGACATCGCCAGCTAGAAGTGCCTGCCGTATTTTAGTTGAACTCACCGCAACATCGTGGATATCCTGCTCCATAATTTCTTCAACGGTAAAACCAAAATGAATACCTGCTGCCTTTAAATCAGCAAGGTTTCCGGTACGGTCTTTTCCAAAACGATGGTCGTATCCAATAATGATATGTTTGGTCCCGATGTTATTAACCAATGTATCCTTGATATAATCATCCGGAAGCTGGTTTGAAAAATCGCGTGTAAAAGGGGTGATGATTAAATGATCAACACCAAGGCTTTTTAAGATTTCAGCTTTTTCGTTGATGGTATTGATCATTTTAAGATCCTGATTTTCGGGATCGATGATCAGCCGTGGATGAGGGAAGAAAGTTAAAATAACACTTTCACCATGATCTGCTTTTGCTTTTGCAACTAACTGTTTGATGATTTTCTGGTGTCCGTAATGAACACCATCAAAAGTACCTATGGTTACGATTGCGTTGCTAAGCCTGGTAAATTCGGATAGGTTATGGTATATTTTCAATGGGATAATCTTTTTAAACTATGGGGTTTGCGTGAGGGATGGAAGCGATATACTTTTTCGTTCTAACGGATAATATCAGTACATAAAAACGAAAAAGATATCGCGTACAGCCCGCCCCTTGCATAGCTTGGGGGCACGCCCAAATTTCTATAATTATATTTATTAATGCAAAGCATGGCGTTTTACAACACCACCCTTTAAGTCTGCAATTTGTTGTTGTATCACAAATGCATCAGCATCTATGTTTCTGATGGCTGTTTGCAATTTGCTCATTTCTAACTTGGTGACTACTGTAAAAAGGATGTCAATATCTTTTCTTTCTCCATAACCACCCTCTCCTTTATAAATGGTTACACCACGTTTCATCTCTGTAATAATATAATCTTTTATTTCCTCCTGATGTTCTGAAATAATGGTTACGCCGGTGTATTGCTCTATACCGTTGATAATAAAATCTATGGTATACGAGGCTGAGAGGTAAGTTAATATGGCGTAAAGTGCCGTTTCGATATTTAAAAAGTATGCTGCAAAGGCAAAGATGATGATGTTTAATATCAGGATAATATTGCCCACAGTGAGGATACTGTTTTTACTGATATAAAGTGCCAGTACTTCTGTTCCATCAATCACACAACCGCCGCGCATGGCCATGCCAATTCCTCCTCCCAAAAACAAACCACCGAAGAAGGCGATAAGGAGTTTGTCATGGGTAATGGGTTGAAACGGCAAAAAAATTAAGGCCATGGATAAGGCTGCTATGGCTGTTGCCGTTTTAATGGCAAAGCCCTTCCCAATTTGCCTGAAACCCAGGATAACGAAAGGTATATTGATAATGACGATCAGGTAGGAGAGGTTCCATCCGGTTAATGTGCTTAAAAGCAGGGATATACCCGTCACGCCACCATCAATGAAATGACTGGGCATCAGGAAACTCTTTAAACCAAAACAAGCTGAAGTAACGCCCGCCACAATTAAGAGAATTTCTTTTGCAAACCGGGCATTCTTGTTTTTTATTCGGTTCATTTTTTACTCCTGGATTTTAGTTTCCTCTTTCCTGCTACGAATATAATTAACGAGCTCCAGAACCTCAAACGAATTTGAAAGCAAAAAGTTTCCACTTCTTGTTCGGGTGAGTTTAGATAGATAGGCACCATTATTTAATGCTTTCCCAAAATCAGACACCAAAGAACGAATATAAGTGCCTTTACTGCAAACAATGCGGAAGTCTATTTCGGGCAGTTCAACTCTGGTAATTTCAAATTCCGGAACGCTTACAAAACGTTTACGTAATTCTACGGCCTCACCCAAACGGGCTTTGACATATAAACGTTCGCCGTTGATTTTTACAGCTGAATGTGCAGGCGGATATTGCTCAATATCACCAATAAATGGTGCTGTAGCATTGTATATCTGTTCAGGAGTGATGGTTGAAATGTCGAAGGTCTGATCAACTTCTGTCTCCATATCAAATGATGGGGTAGTGGCACCAAGCATCATGGTTCCGGTATACTCCTTTTCTTCAGCCTGAAAAGTATCTATTTGCTTGGTGAGTTTCCCTGTACAAATGATCAATAAGCCGGTAGCGAGCGGATCTAATGTGCCCGCATGACCAACCTTTAGTTTTAATGGTTTTAGAGCGTTACGGATTTTGCCCACCACATCAAATGAAGTCCATTTGTAGGGTTTATTAATTAAAAGCAGTTCGCCCTCGGCAAAATTGAAATCTTTAAACTTAGAATTTTCTGTACTCACAAATCTTTTTTCCGCAAAGATACGGATTATATCACTTGCAAGTTATGTCCGGTGTACAATAGAATAATGAGGATTAAACCTGCAATAATACGATACCAGCCAAATACCCTGAAACCATGCTTATTCAAAAAACCGATAAAGCTTTTAATGGCTAAAAGTGCGACAATGAAAGCGATTACATTTCCAATAATTAAAAGATTAGCCTGATCATGCGTAATGGTATTTCCTTCTTTATAAAAATCAAATAGTTTTTTGCCTGTTGCTGCAAACATGGTTGGCACGGCTAAAAAGAATGAAAATTCTGCCGCTAATTTTCGGCTTAATTTTTGGCTCATGCCACCAACAATCGTGGCTCCGGAGCGTGAAACACCTGGAATCATGGCAATACATTGAAAAAAACCAATTTTCAGGGCCGTTAAATAATTTATTTCTTCTTCTTCATGAATGGTAGGTTGATTAAACCATTTATCTACAAATAAAAGGATTACTCCGCCAACGAGTAAAGAGATGCCAACTGCCATCGGGCTTTCTAAAAGCTCATCAATTTTTTTACTTAAAAGCAATCCGAAAACCGCTGCCGGGATAAAAGCTACCAAAAGTTTAATATAAAAGTTGATTGATTTGAAAAACCTTTTGAAATACAATACAATTACGGAGAGTATGGCACCCAGTTGAATGGCAATTGTAAAGAGCTTTACGAAGGGGTCGCTAGCAATGCCCATAAATGATGACGCAATAATCATGTGGCCGGTGCTTGATACAGGCAAAAACTCCGTCAGTCCTTCAATAATGGCAAGGATAATGGCTTGGAAATAGTTCATAGTAGGTAAATGTGGGTTAGTCCCAAAGTAATTTTATCTTATAATTTTTGAGTTTTTTGTCTCTTGAAATGAGAGTTAAATCTTCTGATAGTGCTTGAGATACAATAATTCTATCGAACGGGTCATGGGTGATCAAGGCAATAGTTAGTTAAGTTGTTAGATGGGTTTCATTAATTGAAACGATTTCAATTTGATTTCTTTCTGCAAATCTAGATAATTCATCAAAACCTACATTTAATACTAATTTTCCAATCTGCTTTTTGATGGCAATCTCCCAAAGTGATGCAATGCTTAGGAAACAAGATTCATTAAGGTTTAATATTTTTTTTCTTATCAATTCAGACAATTGATTATCGCCGGCAACAAACCAAAGGAAAGTATGTGTATCTAACAAAAAAGCCATTAAATGTAATCTGAAAACATTTCCAATGGTTCACCAAAGTCATCCGCTAACTTGATTTTATCTTTTGCGTAACCAAATTCTCGTGACTTTAATTTTGGTTTATTTGCTTTTTTCGTTTTTAAGAATTCTACAAAATCTGCCACCTCCTGTCTCAGATCCAAGGGCAAAGAATTTATTTCTATTTGCAGATTTGTAGTCGTCATATCATAAAGTTAAAAAAAGACTTTATTTAAAGCAAAGTTATTTTTTAAGAATTGCATAAATGCCGAAGGCAAAGCCAAAAAGCACAACGAGGGGTGCGAGTAAGGTCCTTCTAAAATCATAAATATCGCCAGTGGTGCCCATCATTAATATGAAGCCCAGTGCTACAATACCCATGCTGATTAACAATAGCTGATAATTTTTTTTGGTAAAAACCAATTCACTTTTTACGTCCTTCGTTACCGGACTTGTCTTTTTTTCTAATGCCATTATCTATAAAGATTGTAAGATTTTAAACGTAAATACCTGCTTACCGCAAACCAGGTGCTAATGCCTGTAATAAAAATGCCCATAATAATTAAGCCAACGAATACAAAGCCAAACTCTTTATAGTTGTTTAAAATAATAATTTCAGGAACTTCTTTCCGTGCATATATTAATGTAGCCAGTAAGATAATAATCGCGATGAAAGCTGCGATTAAACCATGTAAGGCTGCGTATAATAGAAAAGGACGTCGGATAAAATTTTTCGTTGCACCAACGAGCTGCATACTTTTAATTAAAAATCTTTGTGAGTAGATGGCTAAGCGTATGGTGTTGTTAATCAGTGCAATGGCAATAATTAAAAGCAATGCCGCAAATGCCAGGATAATTAAGCCAATGGTATTGATATTTTTATTTACCATATCAATTAAAGAACTCTGATATACCACTTCTTTTACAACAGGGTTTTTAGCAATGTTGGCTTTTAAAGTTTCAATACTTTTATTATTAGCATATTCCGCTTTCAGATAAACATCAAAAGTAGAGGTAAGCGGGTTGTAGCCTAAAAAGTTAACAAAATCTTCACCTAAATCCTGGGTCAGGTTTCTCGCCGCCAGTTCTTTATTTACATATTGTGTTTGCTTCACGGCACGGTTGGCATTTAATTCTTTTTGAAAAGCCAGCACATCCGTTTCTTTTGCACCTTCATCAACAATAATATTTAAAACAATATTTTCCTTAACGTAATTGGACAGGTTTTTGGCATGTACAAGTACCAACCCAAGCAGGCCCAGCATTAATAAAACCAGCGCAATACTAATAATGGTAGAGATATATACGGTTTTGGTTTTCTTAGATGCGTCACTTACTTCGAATTCTTCCATGTATTTCAATTTTGTTTTTGCGAAAATATAAATTATACCTGATAAACACCAATATAAAGCTATTCTAAATGAATATAACGGCCCTGCCCGTGATTTAGTTCACTTGAAAATATTGCAGCGCAGTACCCAAATTTTTGAAACCGGTACGAAATCCGGAGATCAGGCGTTTATAATGCTAGTAAAAACCTAAAATCTATTCTGAATGAAAAAACAAATTACCGTAATTGGCTTATTATTTATTGCAACAACAGCATTATTATCCTGTAAAAAAGATACTGTTTCTTTAAAAGCCCGGATCATGGGGAAATGGACCGTCAATAAAATCGAAGTTTCCGGAAATACAAACCCATCTCTTAACGGAACATTTAATTATACCATTAATGATTATCTGGATTTCAAATCTGATAATGATGACCAGGTGGAATTGAGTTTAAATAATCAGCGTACTATAGGTACGTACACAACCTCCCTTGGAGACAATTTCGTGATGTCTTTTCCCGAAGGTGTTTCAAATGCAACCGTTAAAAGCCTGACACAATCGCAATTTCAGTTTACTGCTAAAATAGATAAAACCAACATTGTAAAGGTATATTACCTCACCAGATAAAATCTAATTCCCTAGTGTTTGCTTGCGCCATTGGTTATTGATAGCCAATGGCGCTTTTTTATATTTCAATCCTTATGGGGTTTTAAAAACCTAAAGGATTTTGAATAGTCATCTATTCTGTTTTTTTAAGCTTTTTATTTCCGTATTTTCGCTCCTTTAAAAATTTAAAACTTGCAATGGATTACCAATTCAAAGAAATAGAACAAAAGTGGCAGAAATTTTGGGCAGATCATCAAACCTTTAAAGCCGAAAGCAATTCTGAAAAACCAAAATATTATGTGCTAGACATGTTTCCTTATCCATCAGGAGCAGGTTTACACGTTGGTCACCCACTGGGTTACATTGCATCTGATATTTTTTCAAGATACAAACGCCTTAAAGGTTTTAATGTTTTGCATCCAATGGGCTATGATTCTTTCGGTTTGCCTGCAGAACAATATGCCATACAAACTGGTCAGCATCCGGCCATTACCACTGAGGCAAACATTGCCACTTACCGTCGCCAGTTAGATCAGATTGGTTTTTCTTTTGACTGGAGCAGAGAAGTGCGTACCAGCGAGCCATCATACTATAAATGGACACAGTGGATTTTTATGCAATTGTTCAATTCCTGGTACAACCTTGAAAATGATCGTGCTGAAGACATCACCACTTTAATTGAGAAATTTAATGCTTCAGGGTCGGCTGATGTAAAAGCCGCTTGCGACGAAGACGTAAAATCATTCCTGCCAAGTGATTGGGCAACCTTTACGGAGGAAGAAAAGCAAACTGAATTGTTGAAATACCGCTTAACCTATTTACGGGAAAGTACGGTGAACTGGTGCCCGGCTTTAGGAACAGTTCTGGCCAATGATGAAGTTAAAGATGGTTTCTCTGAACGTGGCGGTTTTCCGGTGGAACAGAAAAAAATGATGCAATGGAGCATGAGAATCACTGCCTATGCTGACAGACTTTTACAAGGTTTAGATACCATCGACTGGCCGGAACCCGTGAAGGAAATGCAACGCAACTGGATTGGAAAGAGCGTAGGCGCATCAGTTAAATTTAAGATTGAAGATTTACGATCTACGAATGAGACTTCTGATGCTGTACTCCGTACTTCAGACTACATTGAGGTTTTCACCACCCGCGTAGATACCATTTTCGGGGTTTCTTACCTGGTTTTAGCGCCTGAACACGAATGGGTTGCTGAATTAACTAGGCCTGAGCAAAAAGCTGAAGTAGAAAATTATATAGCCCAAACCAAAAAGAAATCTGAATTAGACCGCATGGCGGACACTAAAACAGTTTCAGGTGCTTTTACCGGTACCTATGTCATTAATCCGGTGAGTGGTGAACGTATTCCATTATACATTGCAGATTATGTACTTGCAGGTTATGGAACAGGCGCGGTGATGGGTGTGCCGAGCGGCGATCAGCGTGACTGGTTATTTGCGACGCATTTTAATCTGCCGGTTATTCAAATTTTAGACGCACAGAAAGACATTGATGTGCAGGCCGACCCAACCAAAGAGGGGAAATATATTAATTCAGCTTTCATCAATGGATTAACCTATAAAGAAGCTGTTCCACTTTTAAATAACTGGCTGGAAGATGAAAATGTTGGTAAAGCAAAGGTTAACTTCCGTCAGCGTGATGCTATTTTTGGTCGTCAGCGTTACTGGGGTGAGCCGATTCCGGTTTATTTTAAGGATGGATTACCATATTTAATAAAAGAAGAGGAATTACCCCTCATATTACCAGAAATTGATAAGTATTTGCCTACTGAAACGGGTGAGCCACCTTTGGCAAGGGCAAACAACTGGACGCCTTCTGCCGGTGATCATTATGAGCTAAGCACCATGCCAGGCTGGGCTGGAAGCAGCTGGTATTGGTACCGTTATATGGACGCCAGTAATGATACTGACTTTGCAGCTAAAGAAGCGGTTGACTACTGGCAGGCTGTTGATTTATACATCGGCGGTTCTGAACATGCAACGGGCCACTTACTATACAGTCGTTTCTGGAATAAGTTTTTGAAAGATCTGGGTTATACTAAAGAAGAAGAACCTTTCAAAAAACTGATTAACCAGGGGATGATCCAAGGTAGAAGTAATTTTGTTTACCGCATCAATGACGAGAATGGAAAGCCAACTAATACTTTTGTTTCAGCAGGATTAAGAAAGGAATACAAAACTTCAGCATTGCATGTTGATGTTAACATTGTGGAGAACGATACCTTAGATTTGAATAAATTTAAGTCGTGGAGAGAAGAATATGCCAATGCCGAATTCATTCTGGAAAACGGCAAATACATTTGCGGTGTTGAAGTCGAAAAAATGTCTAAATCAAAATTCAATGTGGTGAATCCTGATGATTTGATTGAGCGTTACGGCGCAGATACCTTGCGTATGTATGAAATGTTCTTAGGTCCGTTGGAGCAAAGTAAACCCTGGAATACCAATGGGATTGAAGGCGTATTTAAGTTCCTGCGGAAATTCTGGAGATTATTCCACAATGAAGCCTGGGAATTTACGGTTTCTGATGCGGAGCCAACCAAGGCAGAACTGAAAGCTTTACACAAAATCATTAAAAAAGTGCAGGACGATATTGAGCGTTTCTCTTTCAATACTTCTGTATCTAGTTTTATGATTGCGGTAAATGAGCTGACCGATTTAAAATGTAATAAACGTGCTGTTTTGCAGGATCTGGTGGTGATCTTATCACCGTATGCACCGCACATTTGTGAAGAACTTTGGGTACAGCTGGGGAATGAAGCAGGAACCTTGTCTTACACGGCTTTCCCAACCTTTAATCCGGATCACCTGGTGGAGGATGAGTTTGCTTATCCCGTTTCAGTGAACGGTAAAATGAAAATGAACCTGAATTTGAGTTTAACCCTGGCACAACCAGAAGTAGAAGCCATTCTATTGGCCAATGAACAGTTCCAGAAATTTTTGGATGGCAAAGCACCCAAGAAAATCATTTTTGTTAAAGGAAAGATTATTAATGTAGTTGTTTAAGGTTGAGGATGGAAAGTTTAAGGCATAGGGTCTTTCTTTCTATTCTTTAATAAAAAGCAAATCCCGGATTGAGCAATCAATTCGGGATTTGCTTCTTTAGGCTATCCTCATTCCCGATTTTATGGGAAATCGTTATTCAGCATCTAAATCATATTGTATACTGAATCAAGTTCAGAACGACGGACAGGCTTAAGCTTTCGCCTTATTTCTATTTCCGCCTGGTCTTCTATTATTGCTGGCGTTACGCGGTTTGCCACTCATATTTCCATCACCACTTCTTTTACCGCCACCACCTTTAGATTGTGCCTGAGGTTTACGTTTAACCTGGTTTTTAGCCAGCATGCTTTCCCAACTAAGCGGATAAGGATGATCATCAACTACAGGTAGTGTGATTTTAATCAGCTTCTGAATATCTAACAAATATTCATTTTCTTCCGCATCACAAAAAGAAATGGCAATACCATTTGCACCTGCACGGCCTGTACGCCCAATTCTGTGTACATATGATTCAGGTATGTTAGGTAACTCATAATTAAAAACGTGAGATAACTGGTCGATATCAATACCACGGGCTGCAATATCTGTTGCCACCAACACACGAATTTTCCGATCTTTAAAATCAGTTAAAGCCCTTTGTCTGGCATTTTGCGATTTATTGCCATGAATGGCGGCTGCTTTGATTCCGGCATGAGCTAAATCTTTCACAATCCGGTCAGCGCCATGCTTGGTACGTGTAAACACTAAAGCGGTCTCGATTTTTTTATCTTCCAGCAGATGGATTAATAATTTCTTTTTATCAGGCTTATCCACAAAATAAACAGATTGCACAATGGTTTCAGCCGTAGAAGAAATTGGTGTAACTTCTACTTTTGTCGGACTGGATAAAATGGTATTGGCCAATTTCTGAATTTCATCAGGCATCGTGGCCGAGAAAAATAAAGTCTGGCGTTTTGCCGGTAATTTGGCCACCACCTTCTTTACATCGTGAATGAAACCCATATCCAGCATCCGGTCGGCTTCATCCAGCACAAAAAGTTCAATGGTACTTAGGCTAATGAATCCCTGGTTCATTAAATCCAGTAAACGGCCGGGAGTTGCCACTAAAATATCAACACCTTTTCTAAGTGCTTCTACCTGTGAGTGTTGGTTTACGCCACCAAAAATAACCAGCCTACGCAAGTTAAGGTTACTGCCATAAGCCTTAAAGCTTTCTTCAATTTGAATAGCAAGCTCGCGGGTTGGTGTTAAAACCAGGGCTTTAATATTTTTATTTGCCTTGGTATTGATGTGTTTTTCGTGTAATAGCTGCAACATCGGGATGGCAAAGGCGGCAGTTTTTCCGGTTCCGGTTTGCGCACAGCCCAATAAATCTTTTCCTTTTAATATGGTTGGGATGGATTGCTCCTGAATAGGGGTAGGTTGTGTATAACCTTCTTTCTCCAGTGCCTGTAAAATAGGCGCTATGAGGTTTAATTCTTTGAATAACATGTATGAATTTTTGTAATATTTATTGAAGAAGCTAGAACAATCATTTGTTGAAGGACTAACTTGCGGAGAGAATATGCCATTCAGAATGGCAAGCCCTTATTCCTGCTTCGGCAACAAAGATAGGGAAATAATCGGAGAGACGAGAAAAATTATTTTTACAAAAGATCAGGGATGAAAATAATGCTCCCCATTATAAATGGCTGTATTAATCCGATTAAAAAAAATATTATTTGGCTTGTAATGATTTTATGATTAATTTGTAATCAGTTTATAATCAGAAATATACATAATTTGTTTGTAAAGTATGATTTAAACTACGAATAAACTTATTAACTAACCAAATAAAATTCTACGTATGGCATTACCTGTACTTTATCCACAAATTGGTTCCTTAACCTATCTCGTAACACCTTTAAATCCTCACATCGGGCGAACAACCATTCTCCGTTACTAACAGATCTATGATAGGGCCAATAGCTTCGAACTCCTTTACAAGTAGGTGAGTCGGATCTAAAAACGAATACTAACCAAAATATAAATTATGAAACAAAATCTATCCTTTTTCAGGAGGGGATTCCTTCTTCTGTGCTTGGGTTTGTTGTATGCCATTGGCGCAACTGCCCAAACTAAAGTTACTGGTAAGGTTATTGCCAGTGATGATCAACTTCCTATTATAGGTGCAACAATCAAACTTAAAAATGCGGCAGGAGGTACAACAACTGATGCCAATGGCGCATTTTCAATCAGTGCAAAGCCATCAGATGTATTGGTAATTTCATTTATTGGATTTACAAATAAAGAAGTAACAGTTGGCAACCAGACCAATATTTCAATAATACTACAGGCGGAGAATAACAATTTAACCGAGGTGGTGGTAACCGGTTATTCTTCGCAACGTAAAAAAGATTTAACCGGTGCCGTAGCCGTAGTGGATATGGGTGTTTTAAAAGCTCAGCCTGCAGCAAGTGCGGTGGAAGCATTGCAGGGAAAGGCTACTGGTGTACAGATTATTAATGATGGTGCACCAGGTTCAACACCGCAGATCCGAATCAGGGGAACAAGTACCATTAATAATAATGAGCCGCTATATGTTATTGATGGTGTGCCGTTTGAAGGTAAACTCTCCTGGCTTAATCAGAATGATATCGAAAGTATGCAGGTGCTAAAGGATGCATCATCAGCATCAATTTATGGCTCCAGGGCAAATAACGGGGTTGTAATTATCACTACCAGGAAAGGAACATCCGGCAAACCAAAAATCACCGTCGATTCTTATTATGGCACGCAGGTACCCCGGAAAGGCAGTTTTCCAGAAATGATGAATCCGCAACAATATGCGCAATATGTATTTGACAGCTATACCAATGCCGGGAAAGCAATTGCTGCAGGGAGAAATTATGGTTCTGGAACAACGCCGGTACTACCAGAATATTTGGTCGCAGGATCTGTTTTAGGGCAGGATGTTACTTCGGCAGATGCTGATCCGTCAAGATACAATTACAGCCGGGATCCTTCGCTTTTTTACCAGATAACCAAGGCCAACAAACAAGGAACAAACTGGTTTGATGAGATTACCCGTTCGGCTCCGGTACAAAATTATCAGCTAGGCGCAACAGGCGGTTCTGAAAATTCAACCTATGCCTTGTCTGCAGGCTATCTTAATCAGAAGGGAACAATTGAATATACAGGTTTTAAACGTTATAACCTTCGATCAAATACAACCGTTAGTGCATTCAACAAACACGTTCGTTTTGGTGAAAACGCGCAATACAGTTATTCTGAAGGATATGGTTTTGGTGTAAATCCAAATACGCCAGGTGGTTACCAAGATCAGGGTAGTGCATTAAGCTGGGCCTACAGGATTCCGACAATTATTCCGGTTTATGACATTAACGGAAATTTTGCAGGAAGCCGTGGAAGTCAGCTCGGAAATGCTGAAAATCCAGTTGCTTTTCTTTACAGGGCAAAGGATAATTTAAACAAAAGCAATTTCTTTTTCGGTAATATGTTTGCCGAAGGCGATATTCTGAAAGGTTTGGTATTGAGAACGAATTTCGGTATCCGTTATGAAAATTATAACGGGATGTCTATGCGTTATCCAAACCTCGAATTCTCGGAAGGAAATAACTCTAATAATTTAAGCGAATACCAGGGTTATAATACAGAATGGACCTGGTCTAATACTTTAAATTATAGTGCTACCTTTAATGAAAAGCATAAATTAAATGTATTGGTTGGTACTGAAGCCATACGTTCAAGATCCAGACAATTAAATGGATCAAGAAATGATTTCTTTTTACTAGGCGATCTGGATTATTATTACCTCAACACCGGATCTTCCAATATCAGTAATTCCAGCACAGGCGCTATCGGTTCCCTATTCTCCATATTTGGAAAAGTAGATTATTCATTTAATGACCGCTACCTGGCCAGCGTAACCGTTCGGAGGGATGGATCATCTAACTTCGGTCCGGCAAACAAATACGGTGTTTATCCCGCAGGGAGTATAGCCTGGAGATTATCGGAAGAGGAGTTTTTGAAGAGTGTCAAATGGGTAAGTGACTTAAAACTTCGTGTAGGTTACGGTCAAACGGGTAACCAGCGGATTCCGCCATATCAGTATATCAACAGGTACCAAAGTTCGATCACGAATGCAGCTTATGCCGTTGGAGGTGGAAATACGCTCACCACTGGTGTATGGCAAAATGCTTATCTAAATTCCGATGTGAAATGGGAATCATTAAAAGCCCTGAATGTGGGTATAGATTTTACCTTATTTGAAGGTGCTTTTGATGGATCAGTAGACTGGTACAATAAGAAAACTACCGATATGCTTTATAACCTGCCTTTACCTTCAAGCGCAGTTGGAGGCGGAAGTTCTCCATTTGTGAATATTGGTGATATGAGCAATAAAGGGATCGAATTTAATGTGGCCTATCACTATGGCAGAAAAGCCGATAATCCATTTAAGTTTGATATTGGTGTTAACTTTTCAAGAAACGTAAATAAAATTGATCAGCTTGCTCCCGGAATTTTCAACCAGGTGTATGGTAATTACAGAAGTTTGCAAACCAGTGTTCTACAGCAAGGTGCCCCATTCGGATCTTTCTATGGATATAAAACCAATGGAATTTACCAGAGTGCAGCAGATATCCAGAACAGCCCATCTTATACTGGTGCCCGTGTAGGTGGCTTAAAATACATGGATATTAACGGAGATGGTGTGATTGACCCGAAAGACCGTACCATTATTGGAAATCCAAATCCTGATTTTACTTATGGTATTAATCTGAACGCCTCTTATCATAATTTTGATATTACAGCATTCTTATATGGTGTACAAGGTAATGATATCTTCGAAGCTACCCGGTACTTTACCGATTTCCCATCATTTGATGGGGCCAAAAGTACCCGTTTGCTAAATGCCTGGAGTCCAAGCAACCCTACCAGTACTATCCCATCTGCATATACGGGTGCATCTGATGTAGAATTTGCTTCTTCCAGTTACTATATTCAGAATGGTAGTTTTCTAAGGCTTAAAAATCTTCAGATCGGATATTCCATCCCTACTGATAAAGTTTTTGGATCTAAAGCAGGTATCAGCAAATTCAGGGTATATGTTGCAGCGAGTAACTTATTTACCATCACCAAATATACAGGCGTAGATCCGGAAGTTAGTCAGATTACGGATGGCTTCACTGCTCCGGGGGTTGATCAGGGGGTATATCCATCACCTCGACAGTTTTTATTAGGTATAAATGTTGGATTTTAATTAAAAGATTTCAAGATGAAACATATAAAATATATTTTCTTATTCATATTCATTTTAAGTAGCGTATCGTGCAAAAAGGACTTTCTTTCGCTAAACCCGCAGGCTGAGCTTACAGCAGAACAATTGACCACACAGGATGGGGTAGAGGGTTTACTTGTAGGTGCATACGGTCTGCTCAATGGTAATATTAATGGCACATGGGGTAATTATGGTGCAGCACCGAGCCAATGGTTATTTGGTGAAGTAGCTTCTGATAATGCGCACAAAGGCAGTAGTAATGGAGATCAGCCTAATATGAATGCCATAGAGCAACACTCGCCTACCAGCACAAATGATAACCTCGCTAACTTGTACGATAGATGCTTTGAAGGTGTTCAACGTTGTAACAATACTCTAAAGGTACTTGCAACGCTACAATCTGGAAGTGGTGCTACAAAGTTTTCAGATAGCAGGGCGAAAGAAATTCAGGGCGAAGCCAGGCTGCTCAGGGCGCATTATTATTTCTTTCTTGTGAGGGTTTTTAAAATGGTGCCCTATGTTACCGAAGCCTCAAACGGAGCCATTGTTCCCAACGACAAGGATATCTACCCGAATATCATTGAGGATCTTCAGGCTGCAGTAGCAAACCTTGGAACCACTAAACCTAAAGGTCAAAAGGGTCGTATGGATAAATATGCTGCTCAGGCTTACCTTGGAAAGGTTTTATTATACCAAAAACGCTATGCTGAAGCTTATGCTCAACTTAATGCCGTCATTACGGCAAAAGGAAGTTTGGTAGATATGCCTTATGGCGATAATTTTGATATTACCAAAGAAGACGGACCAGAATCTATCGTAGCTGTACAGCATTCGGTAGGTACAGACGGAACAGGTGGTGATAATGGCAATGTGGGTGATATGTTAAATTTCCCTTATGGAGGGGTAACACCAATTAACTGCTGCGGATTTTTTCAGCCAACTATTGATTTAGCCAATGCCTTTAAAGTAGATGCTTCAGGCTTACCACTGTTAGATGGTAGCTACCGAACCAATGCTTATACTTCTGATTTAAATTTATCAGCTGCTGAGAAAGCCAGTTATCAGTTAGATCGTTCAATAGCATTTGATCCAAGAATAGAATCCACCATCGGACGCCGCGGTGTACCTTATCGTGATTGGGGAATTATGGCTGGCGATAGCTGGATCAGGGATGCCAGTAATGGTGGCCCGTTTGTAGCGGTAAAAAATTCAATTGAGTCTTCTCAGATTGCTTCGGGTACTGGTCCGGGTATGACTAACGTCACCGGTTTAAATGTTAATCTTATCCGTTTAAGTGATGTTTATCTAATGGCCGCAGAATGTGCTGTTGAAACAAATGACCTTTCTACAGCATTAACATTAGTGAACGCTGTTCGACTTCGGGCAGCTAAAATATCCCCGACAACAATTAACGGTACGCCGGCGGCAGCTTACAAAGTTAGCCCATATCCATCATTTCCAAATGCTACTTATGCCAGGAATGCGGTTCGTTTTGAGCGCAGACTGGAATTGGCGATGGAAGGACACCGCTTTTTTGACCTGGTGCGCTGGGGGATTGCCAAGCAGACACTGGAGAGTTATTTTACCTTTGAAGGAAAATACTTCAACTATCTGAATGGTATAACGATTGAATCAAGAGACGAATATTTTCCATTACCTCAGGATCAGATTGACAGAAGTAACGGAACCTTGAAACAAAGTCCAGGGTACTAATAGCCTTAATTTTAAAAAACGCATGAAGCAATCTGTTTCATGCGTTTTTTTATGCCAGCCCGTTTAATGGATTTATTTTTCTTCCTTAAACCTGCTAAAAAATAAAAGTGCCAGTAAACAAAGTCCGAATCCTACAATTCCATTCAGGCGGAGGCCAAAATCATTTCCCGGATCTTTCCCGTAAATCGTGAGCATGGCAAAAATAGCGATGCCTAAAGTCTGCCCTAATTTTACAAAAAGGTATTTCACTGCAAAAAACATTCCTTCGTGGTTTTCACCGGTTTCTAAAGTATCCTTTTGAGCTATATCTGCTAAGATGGCTGTGGGCAAAATACCCAGGGCAGCCAAAGGAAAAGAGGCTGAGAGTACCAGAAGATAAATTTGTGTGTAAGGACCGAACGGGAGTTTGCCCAAGAAATAAATGGTTACAAATATCAGGCACAGGATGCCGAATCCCAATAATACAAAAGGCTTCTTGCCAATTTTAGCCGATCCGAAAGTAATCAGCGGATAAAATAATAAAGAAGCGATTACCATGGTACCCATAAATTTCCCGCCCTCTGATTCCGGTAAACCTAGTAAAACGGTGCAAAAAAATAATAATCCGCTTGAAATGATACTTAACGCGGTATAAAAGGCAAAATCTGAAATCAGGTAATACTTAAAGTTTTTGTTTTTAAAGGTGTTTTTTATGGCGGGCCATAGGGGTACATGTGTTGGCCTGGCTACAGAAAAGTCTTTTTCCTTAATGGTGAATATGGGCATCACCATCATCAAGCCTGATAATAAACACAAAGCCCAAATGGCGATTTGTATGGCTTCACTCCGGTTTGCCACTGTACAGTAGTCCTGAACGAGATCGGCGAAATTATTGGTGCAAGCTGAAAAGATAATGCCAATTACAAATCCAACCTGCTGATAACTGGATAATTTAACTTTTTGCTGCGGGGTGTTGGTTACTTCTGCCAATAAGGCATTATAGGGAATAATATAAGTGGTTACAGATATAAAAAACAAGCACAGGGTGATGGTCAGCCACCAGGCATTTTGTAAGCTCTCTGTTTTTTGAAGAGGATAAAACACCAATCCGCAAAACAGCATGGCCGGTACAATCGCCCATTTCATAAATGGCATCCGGCGGCCATTCGGATTTTTACTGGCATCGCTTCTGCCTGCAATGAAGGGATCAAACAAGGCATCAACCAATCTTCCGGATGCGGCAATAATGGATAAAATATTGAACGCGCCTAAAAAAACAAGTTGCGGAACCAAAGCAGGTAAGCCGGAATGATTTGGAGGCAAATAAAAAAAAGGCAGCATTACAATGATAATATTTGTCATTGTACTCCAGCCAATCATGCCTGCTGCATAAGTAATTTCTTGTTTTAAAGTGAGCGTTTTATTCATTAAATTTTTTCCATTTGATTTATTCTTTTGGTAACGAACCTGTGCGCTTCTAATTAGTTTCAAGTAACAACTTTATTTGCAGAAAGTGGTTGAAAACTATATGCTTTTGATTAGTTTTTATTAGAAAAATTACGTTTCTTTTGAAATAGTTTGGTCGCAAAATAAATAACCAGAAAACCTGTAAAAATAAATAAACCATTGAGCGCTGCGCCAGGATCGTCTGCATAAATGCTAAACGCAACAAAAGTATAAGCCGCAATGAATATAATGGGCAATATAGGATATAAAGGGACGGTATAAATGCTTTTCTGATCAAGATGTGCTGTCCGCTTTCTTAAAATAAAGATGGTGGCGGCAGAACTGGCCATACTGATGCTTTCCAGAAAAATGGTGTAGTTTAAGATTTTGTCGAAAGTTTTGGCATAAAAGATAATGACCACCGCAATTAAAGTGAAAACGGTTAAACTGATGGTAATCACTTCCGTTTTCTGATTCATTTTGCTGAAAATCTTTGGAAGTGCCCCTTCTTCACCCATGGCAAACATGGCCCTTGGATTGCTCAATAAATTCACATTTACATAACCCATTACAGAAACAAAAATAATGACTGAAAGCATCTTAAAACCAGCAGGTCCAAATATCCTGGAAGCTAAAATGGCTGCGATACTTTCGGCAGATTTAAGTTCTTCGAAACCGATTACCCGAACATAAACGTAGTTGATAATCAGGTAAAGTGCAACAATAATGGATAGGCCAATGATGATTGAACGTGGAATCACTTTTTTGGCTTCTTTCACTTCACCCCCGAAATTAATGGTTTGTGCGTATCCTGCGTAAGAAAAAGACACGGCAATTAAGCATAATCCCAAAGCTTTTCCATAATCTGTCCACCCTGGCCGTGTGCCCGTATGCGTTTTAAATACAGGCATGATGGTTTCGGTTTGTGAACCAAAAAATACCGCTGAGATGAGCAGCAAAATCAAGCCGATTTTCACTATTGTTAATATATTTTGCGTTTTTGAACTTGCTTTTAAACCCAGTAGATTGATGAAATAAAAGACTAAAATGGTGGTAATGGCAATGGCTACCCGATAAACATCAGTTTGCATATGGGCTGGTAAAACAATTTTGCCTAAATATTCTGCTCCAATAATAGAAATAGCTGCTACAGATGCCGCGCTTGAAATGATGACGATGCAATTGATTGCAAAAGCAATTGAAGGATGATAAGCGGCAGAAAAGATTTTATAGTATCCTCCTGTTACAGGGTATCTGGAACCAATTTCTGCATACGTAAGTGCCCCGCAAAATGCCACAAAGCCACCAATAAACCATGCCAAATAGAAAAGTTCAGGTATCTGAGCTTTTGCAGCCACATTTACCGGCGTACGAAAAATTCCCATTCCAATCACCAAACTCACTACGATCATGGATAAATCAAAGAGTGAGAGCTGCTTTTTAGGTTGCATTAAATCAGGTTTAAATAAAAGAGAACGAAGATAGGGAAATTATGGAAGAAGTTTCCGGTTGGCCGTTTTCAGCTGGTAATTTGACCATTCAACATTCAAAAATTCTCACTTTTCCATCTCTCATTTTCCGGGCTCCTCAATCCCCTTAACAATTGTTGAAATTTTCATTTGCGAGCTTCAAAGATTAAAACTATTATTGTACAATAATTTTGCTATCCGGCTTTTGAACCGTCATCACAGATGATGGCTCATTTAAGCGATATCAAATCATCCCAAACTTATTGTCATGTTGAGTGTTAAGGCTTGTTCCGAACATCCCTCGGTAAGGCTCCTTTGTGTAATCGTAAAGTTCAACCAACCTGATAACAATTAAAAAATTTATGGCAGAAGTAATTTATAACGACGACAGCATTCGCTCATTAGATTGGAAAGAACACATTCGATTACGGCCCGGTATGTACATTGGTAAACTGGGTGATGGTTCTGCACAAGATGATGGAATTTATGTTTTGTTGAAAGAAATTGTAGATAATTCTATTGATGAGTTTGTGATGGGAACCGGAAAAACCATTGAAATCACTGTTTCTGAGCAGAAAATAAATGTTCGTGATTATGGTCGTGGTATCCCATTAGGAAAAGTGATTGATTGTGTAAGTAAGATCAATACGGGGGGGAAATATGACAGCAATGCCTTTCAGAAATCTGTTGGGTTAAATGGTGTTGGTACCAAGGCTGTAAATGCCTTATCCACCATATTTACCGTACAATCATACCGTGATGGTAAAACCAAAAAAGTAGAGTTTTCTAAAGGGGAAATTGTAAATGAACAACCCGTAATTGATACTACCCAGCGCAATGGAACGGCCATTACCTTTTATCCTGATGAAACCATTTTCAGAAATTACCATTATATCCCTGATTTTGTAGAAAGTATGGTATGGAATTACGTGTTTCTGAACACGGGTTTGACCATCAATTTCAATAATCAGAAATATTTTTCAGAAAGGGGCTTGTATGATTTGCTTTCCAAATTCAATAAGCCTGAAGAAATTCGCTATCCGATTATACATATGGTAGGGCATGATATCGAAATTGCCATGACCCACGGACAGCAATATGGTGAGGATTACCATTCTTTTGTCAACGGGCAGCACACCACACAGGGCGGAACACACCAGGCGGCCTTTCGCGCGGCAGTAGTAAAAACCGTTCGTGAATTTTTTAAGAAGGAATTTGATGCAGCTGATGTCCGTTCATCTATTATAGCGGCCATTTCCATCCGGGTACAGGAACCTGTTTTCGAATCGCAGACCAAAACGAAGCTGGGTTCTCAGAATATGGGGCCTGAAGGACCATCGGTAGCTACATTTATTAACGATTTCGTTAAAAAAGAACTGGATGATTATCTGCACAAAAATCCGGATGTGGCAGATGCCCTTTTGAAGCGTATTAATCAATCTGAACGGGAACGTAAAGACATTGCAGGAATTAAAAAGTTAGCAAACGACAGGGCTAAAAAAGCTTCGCTACACAATAAAAAACTGCGTGACTGTAAGGTTCATTTTAACAGTACACATGAAAAACGCTATGAAACGACCTTATTTATTACTGAAGGTGATTCAGCATCAGGTTCCATTACAAAATCAAGGGATGTGGATTGCCAGGCCGTTTTCAGCTTAAAAGGTAAACCACTTAACTGCTATGAGCTGACTAAAAAAGTGGTTTATGAAAATGAAGAGTTTAATTTACTGCAACATGCGCTTAATATTGAAGATGGCCTGGATGGTTTGCATTACAACAATATCGTAATTGCGACTGATGCAGATGTGGACGGCATGCACATCCGTTTACTCATGATGACCTTTTTTCTTCAGTTTTTTCCTGATTTAGTAAAAGCAGGCCATGTTTATATATTACAGACACCCTTGTTTAGGGTTAGAAATAAGAAAGAAACCATTTATTGTTATAGTGATGAAGAGCGTCGAAATGCTATTGCAAAATTAGGTAGCAAGCCCGAAATCACCCGTTTTAAAGGATTGGGAGAGATTTCTCCTGATGAGTTTGGTTTGTTTATTGGTAAAGATATCAGGCTTGATCCTGTTATTTTAAAAGATCAGACCATTAAAAGCCTGTTGGAATATTATATGGGAAAAAATACTCCTGATAGGCAACAACATATCATCAGAAATCTTCGTGTGGAGAAAGACGAGGTGGAGGAAGAACCTAAGATAATTGATGAAGTAGCATAAATTCGGCGTTGATATAATCACAAAATTAAATCGACGCATTTGAAATCCACTAAAAGTTTAGCAAACAAATACCTGATCATTGTCTCTTCAATTTTGATCATTTTCGGAATAACAGCCGTTATTTTTGTGAATTTTTCAAACCTGCCGCTTCTCCAATCGGTTGATAAAATTGCTCAGGTAGAATATGATTACGCTAAACTTGATAGTTGTATTTTAAAGTTATATCATGCAAAAAACAACTGCAGAATGTTCATGGTGAATAGAAAGCATTGTTATCACCACGAATTTATGAAGGAGATTAAGGAAATCTCCTTCATTCTTGATGCCATCAGCCGGAAAAAGCAAAACGATTTTATATCTAAAGGTCAACCTTATTTAATCAGTCAAAACCAACCGGCTATAAACGAGTTTATCAGGCTGAAAATTTTGTGTGACAGTCTGATCAGTTTTTCAATAAAGCTTGATCAGGTACTTGAACGGCAATCTCTTCCGGAAACTAATCTTTTTAAAATTAAAGACCAGAATCGTATTACTACATCCGCACTGGTTCAAACAACTGATTCTGTCCGCTTAGCCCGTAATGAGTTGCAGCTTAAAGCCATTAATGAATATTTAAGGATTGATCTTATCAATGAAGAAAAACAATTGTTTAACATTGATTATCAATTAATTTCTGGCATCATTCAAGGATTAAAAAGATATCAATCCATTGAGAAAGAATACTATTACAACTTATCGCAAATCACTCATAAAAGCACCTTGAATGCGGTTATTAATTTAGATAAATTTACCAAAGTATTGCTTACGCTCACTGTTGGTTTATTGGCTTTTATCTTTTACATGATCTACCATTGTTATAAGGATGAAAAAGCTTTAATTGATTACAGCAATGAACTGGTATCTTATGCGCGCACCAAAAGCTGCTTCCTGGCAAACATGAGTCATGAAATTCGCACACCTCTAAGCTCCATTATCGGATTCTCGGAACAGTTGATTCAGATTGACTTTACGCCTGTACAAAAGGAACAGGTTGCCGCCATCAGCGAATCATCTATGATGCTTCTGAATGTTGTCAATGATATTCTTGATTTTTCAAAATATGAAACAGGCAAGGTGACTTTAGCTCAAGTTCCTTTCTTACCTTATACTACCATTAAAAATGTTTTTGAAAGCATGCGTATTCAGGCTTCACAAAAGGAGATTGGTTTCTATCTGGAGATGTCTGTAAACGAGGATATCTATTTTCTTGGTGATCCTTTGAGGCTAAAGCAGGTGCTGATGAATTTGTTAGGCAATGCCATCAAATTTACGTCACGTGGAAGCGTCACATTGGAAGCATTGCTCACTTTAACTAATAGAAACCAGGCAAAACTTAAAGTAAATATTATTGATACAGGTATAGGCATTAAGCTTGCTGATCAGGAAATTATTTTCGAAGAATTTGCCCAGGTTTACGGTACTTCAACAAAAGAAAGACAACATGGTACAGGCCTGGGCCTGGCCATTTGTAAAAAAATAGTTGAATTTCAAGGCGGAACCATTTATGTAAGGAGTGAGGAAGGGGAGGGCGCTGTGTTTTCTTTCGAAATACCTTATCAAATCACTCACCATACTTTTACAGAAAGGGTAAACACAGAATTATTTGATAAAGCCACATTACTGGAACGAAAAAGAATTTTAATGGCTGATGATAACAAGTTGAATATTATGCTGGCTGGTACCATTCTCAAAAAATATAAAATTTCTTATGATGCGGTATATAACGGAGAAGAAGCCTATAAATTATTTTGCGAAAATGAATATGATCTTATCTTAACTGATATACAAATGCTCAAAATGGGCGGGATAGAACTTGCTGGTAAGATTAGAAATGAAAACGATGCTAAAAAGCGCAGCACCCCGATATTGGGGATCACTGCCAATGTTTTACTAGAAGACCGGCTGAAATACCTGGCCTCCGGAATGGATGAATTAGTACTGAAACCGTTCCTGGAACATGAGCTACTGGAGAAAATTTTAAAATACATCCGATAGCGGGAAATGATCTCCTAAAATAAGGATTTGCTTCAGTTAGTTGACTGGTGCATGAACGGTTTCTTCCGGATGTTGAGGAGGAAGAACGTCCACGTTTTTCTCTACAATGGTAATTTTCGTAAATACGGCATATTTACTCGGTGCAATTCCGCCATCGTACTTTTCTGCATAAGCTTGTGTAAACTCAGCACCAAAATAAAGAATTATTGAAGTATAATAAATCCACAGCAGGATTACAATGATAGAACTTGCCGCACCAAATGCAGAACCCGGATTGCCTTTCTCAATATAAATTCCGATTAAATACTTACCTAAGCTGAAAAGTACAGCCGTGAATAAAGCACCAATAATGGCTGATTTCCATTTAATAACCACGTCGGGCAGCACTTTAAAGATGACTGTAAAAACAGCTGTTACTGCTGCGAGTGTAATCACATTATTTAAAATATAAATGATCAGGGCCATCGTATCATCCGCCACCGGAATCACCTCATCAATTTCACTCTTGGAAAGTAAAGCAATCAGCTTATCGCCAAGGCCCACCACCACACTGTTAATCACGAGTGATACCAACAGCAAAAAACCCATGGAAACAATCAGTGAAAAAGAAAGAAGCCGGTTCGTTAACATTTTCAGCCAGCCCTTTTTTGGAATGGCCTTTACCTTCCAGATCATGTTGATGCTGTCCTGAATTTCAATAAAAATGGCTGTAGAACCAATAATTAGTGTGGCGATACCAATAATTAAGCCAATAGTAGACTGACCCGATTTGGTGGAATGTTCCACAAAACCCTGAATCTGAACGGCAGCATCCGGACCAACCATATCTGTAACCTGAGCAAAAAACCTGTTTCGTGTATCGGTATTGCTTTTATTTCCTAAAAACAAGGTGGCGGCAGATAAAACAATAATAATTAAAGGTGTTAGCGAAAATATTGTATAATAAGCAAGGGACGCGCTCAGTTTCGTAATCCTGTCTTCCACAAAACCCTTACCTGCTGCTATAAAAAGATGGTACAGTGCTATAAAAAAATGTCTGATTTTGCTAACTAACTTCATGATGCTTAAAACGGATATCCAATTCCAATGTTAAAGATTAAATTCTCTCTTCTCCAGTCCTTGTCACCAAAGGCGATATTATCAAATACCCAGCGCTGTCCTTCTGCTAAATAAGGTTTACGCACCGGGAATGCCACATCTAAACGAACGACAAAGATGGTTGCATCAACACGTAACCCCGCTCCGGTACCAACAGCCAATTCATTTAACGCGTTTTTGAGTTTAAATTCAGAACCAGGCCTACCGGTATTTTCCGTTCCAGGAATACCCACATCCTCTTTTCTGAGCCAGATATTACCTGCATCTACAAATAATGCACCATATAATACACTGACGAGTTTAAATCTTAATTCTGAATTCAGCATCAGTTTGATATCTCCACCCTGATCGGCAAAAATAGCATTATCTGGTACTTTGTATGTTCCAGGACCTAAAGTTCTGGCTGGAAAAGCCCTGATGTCATTACTACCTCCGGCAAAAAATTGTCTTACAAATGGTAAAGAAGTACTGTTCCCATATGCATAACCATAACCAACATTTAACCGGTTGGCCCAGGTTACATTTCTGTTGATTTTATAATAATCCCTTAAGTCGGCTTCTAATCTAACAAATTGAGATAAAGGAACATTAAAAATGGAGCGCTTGCCTTCTTCATCCTTCGGAACAAATGTACCCCACAGGTTCCCACCGGTTTCTATACTACCAAAGAAAAATGTATTGTTTCTTCGGTTGGTTTCCATTTGGTTGGTGTAGGTGAAGTTATAATTACTTCCAATGATGAATTGGTTTTCTAGGGTAGTTCTTAAAAGAGGATTTTCTGTATATAATCTTAATTTTGTAGTGTCTGAAGGGAAACTAGTTGAAACGTAACTTACTGATATTGGATTAAAATTATGTTCCTTATACTGGTTTTCTTGAAAGTTATACCCAAATTCACCTTTAAAAGCATTCAGCGTATATTCACTACCCCGGTTCAGCATTTGATATGAGAGCGAGGCAATGGTTTTGGGAATAAAGGCGGTGGTGCTGTTCGGCTTATAAAAGGGAACAATAAATCTGGGGAAAGTTAACTTAGCTTCGGTAGTAAGGGAGAGGGAATTCCGGCCCAGTGATGTTCCCCTGGTTTGGGTTTCAAAACCACCACCTACACTTAAGTCTAACTGTTCTGCGCCCCTAAAAAGGTTTCTGGTGGTTTGTGTCACCTTCACTTCCGAACCCACAAAGTTATTGGATTTACTGGTTCCGGTCACCGAAAACGTCAGTGAGTTTTTCTTTAAAGGCGTCAGGTAAATATTAAGGTCCAGCTGGTTGTTTTTAAAACTGTCTACAGGTAAAAATTCTGCTCTTACATCCTGAAAGGCACCAATATTAACCATCCTGTTTAATGATTGGTTATGATCTTTACGGTTATATGGTTCCCCTTTCTGGAAGAAAACCAAACGATCAAACAAGCGTGGCTTAAAGGTATTTCGATCATCATAAATATTAAAATCCTTGTACTCCAGGGGTTTTAAACGTCTTAAAATCGTATCTCTTCTTAAGGAATAGTTTGGATAGATATTGATGTTTTTAATGGTATATGGCTTTAATGCAGCATCCGGAGCAATATCCTTCACCTTTATTGAAACATTAACCAGGTTTTTGCCAATGGTACTATCCACCTGCATAATTAAATAATCAGGACTGAAATAGAAATAACCATTTTCTTTTAAATCGTTATCAATTCTGATCCGCTCGTTTTTATAATTGTCAAGGTCGTAAAAATCCCCTGCTTTTAATAAGGTTTTGGCTTTATTGGTATTGATAATTTTAGTCAGCACACCAGAATCCGGCGGAAAATTTACCTGATTAATTTTATACCGCTGACCAGTATTAGCAGTGTAAATGGCTTTTCCTTTTCTATTTTTAACCACTGTATCACCTGTTACTTCGGCCTGCAGGTAACCTTCACTCAACAGATAACTGGTTAGTACATCATTATTGTATTTAAGTTTAACCTCACTTAAAAGCACAGGAGCCTGCCCTTTTTTTCGAATCCAGTTTCTTAATCCACCTTTTGCCTTTTTAGGTTCGCCGGCAAAATTATAAATGGCCAGTTTCAATTTATTATTAGGCTTAGGTCGTGTCTTACCTTTTAAGTCTGCCTTTATCTGTTTTTCGTCGTCAATTTTACCTGTAGAATCAGGATTAATTTTTACTTCAGCGCCGGTATATAAAATCTGCCCTGGTTTTAAAGATTTGGTACTGCTACAGCCCGCGTAAACTAAACAAGCCAATAGAAATAGGATAGGTCTAGTTAGTTTTCTCATTTTGTGCTTTCTGTTCAATGTTTCTTGTTCTTCTGTTTCTTTTCTTCTGGAATATTTCTCTGAATTTATTGTAATCCACAACAAGGGTAAATCCTAAACCTGTCTCGATAATCTGTCCCTGCACAATTACATCGTTTTGATTTCTTCTGTAAGCTCTTAACCTATATCTTCCATCTGCCGATAGGGCATATTCTACATTTACATTTCCTGCAATGTCTGTTGATTTTTCACCTGGCGCCTGCGGACCTTCCAATGCAAATGAGCTTCCTACGGTAACCGTTAACCGATCATTAAGCAACTTCTTGGATAAGCCCACTTCAAGGTCAGTTTTTTGCTGCATGGAACCGGTAGAATAATCTTCTGATGAATTCACTCCAAAATTAAGATCTACCCCCTGAATCAAATCAGAAGTCAGGTTATTTAATTGCTCTGTCAAAAGTTTGCTCACACTAGAGCGGGCAAGTGTAGAAACACCACCACCGCCACCGGCTAAACTTTCAAAAGGATTATTGGCGATAAATCTATTCAATGCCAGTAAGGCGAATACCTGTTTATTCAACTCGCTTTCATTCCGGTTAACGTTAATCAATCTGGTATATACCTGTCCGCCTAATGCATTACGCTCATTTTCAGGCAGGTCTAACCTGAAGGAAATAATCGGCTTCAACAGTTCACCTTTCATCATCAGATAAACCTGAAAAGGCAACTTGGTTCTTGCTTCGTATAAATCTGGCTGGTTCAATAAATCAATAGGTGCTGCATTTACCTCATAAAGTGCCGTTAAGTTTACATTTGCTGATGTCGGTTCGCCTGTCCATACGATGGTACTGCCTTTAACCAGCTTAAATTCTTTTTTGCCTAAAGGGCCAACAGATAAATTATAAGAACCATCAATAACTTCATAACGGCCGGTCATGCTTATTTTTCCACTTGGATCCATGGTGGCATTCAGGTTGGCATCACCCTTAATATTCAAGGCGTCACCATTTGAAGGATCTACCACCACATTAAGTTCTGCTTCAGGATCAATGGTAATGGCTGCGACCAGGTTAATACCTTTCATGGAAGATTTATTGATGCTATCCACTTTAAGTGCTTTTTGCCCGTTAAATGGTGGTGCATCTGCATCAATAAATTGTACAATGCCATCCTGATCTATAATGGATGGATCGCTTGAAGGCAGGGCGAAGAAGAATCTGGTATCTTTATTCACCTTAATATTCATCTTCACATCTGGCTGATTCATATCTCCTCTAACCTGAATATCACTGGTTAAGAAAACCTTTCCATAAATCATGTCATTATCAGCTGCAGTAGAATTAATGGCCCTGAAGTTATTCATCTTAATATCTAAACCAAAACGATAACTTCTGTAATCTGTAGTCATTACCTTTCCATTGATGGTTGCTTTCTGGTTTAGAGAATCTATCAGCGTAAAGTTATTAAAGCTAATGCCTTCATTGGTGAAGGAAATCTTTTCATTAGGCATTCTGAAATAAGAGTTAACATAGGCCACATTAATCCCGGCATTATTAAAAGTAAGGTCGCCTAAAATTTTAGGTGCAGTTAATTCACCCTTAACACTTAAGGCACCAGTAATGGTTCCGGTTCCGTTTTTTAATTGTCCGGCAGATAAACTCTCTATATTTTTTAATTCTATTTTATCAATGTTTACAGTTAAATCCAATGCACTTTTCGGAGCCGTGTAATAGAATCCGTTTACCCTTAAATCGTGCACGCCGCTTAAGGCCACATTTACTTCATAGGCATTTTGTGTGTCATTATTAACGGCTAAACGCAACGTACCTAACTGATCTTTTTGATAACGCAATTGATCGATAGTTAAGTTTGCCTCAAATTTAGCTGATGAAGCCAGATCTTTCACATTTGCTGTTCCATTTAAACGCCCGCCCACCAAAGTAGTATCTGTTTCTGCAAATTTAGTCAGGGTTTCTAACTGGAAATCTTTAAACTCAACGGATAGCGGTGCATTGGGTTGTGTAGGGTTACTGTTAATCGATAATGACTGACCGCTGTTGCTGATCTGAAATTGATTCACCAGTATGCCGGATGCACCAAACTGGATATAATTATCTTGAGATACCACCCATTTTTGATAGTCGAGCAATAATTTTTGCGGATCTAAAGTAAATTTGAAGTCTTTATTAATAGATTGAAAATTTCCACCGATTACATATTTATCTTTACGTTGTCTGTCGCGAAGAAAAATATTAACACCTAAGATATTACTTGCCGCTTCACCACTTACTTCTGTATTAAAAAGTGAAACTGATGGACTTTGCAATGCTTTAACGGTTAAGGCATAATCCAGTTTATTGTTATCGTTATTGATGTTTATCAGTGTGGTATCGATTTTAAAATCACCATATACCACCTGTGGGAAACTCCCTTTAATCTGCAGGCTGTCTTTTTGGGTATCAATTAACCCGTAAAATTGCGAGGGTTTAAAAACGGTCAACTCCGGAACAAACTGCTTCAATAATTTTGAATCATAAACCTTAACAAAGAAACGCATCCGTTGATCTGGGATTTTGGTCACTTCTCCAAAAGCATAATATTTGTTAATTTCATTAATGATGGCATTGCTCACTTTCGTCAGTTGATATTTACCATCGATTTTTGCTGATAAAACTTCTGATTTGAGGGTCAGCTCATTTTCAGTTGCTGTGCTTTTAGCTCTGACAGATATGGTATCCACATTAATTCTTTGCTGATCTTTTACCAGCTGTAAACCTGTAACATCAACACTGCCATTTAAGTAATCTGCATCTGCGGTGGCCAAATCAACCTTAACAAGGCCTGCAGCACTTAATACTGTCGGACTAAAATTCAAGGCTTGTAGATTTAACTGCTTTAAGTTTAAATCTGCCTTCACCGCCGGATATTTTCCCGCCAGGTTAACATTGGCATTCAATGCAAAATTGGCATTGCTATCCGGCATGCTACTGTTAATGGCTATTTTCTGATTGGCATATGTACCGGCAAGATTCAGGTTGCGATAGGTGTATTTATTATAATAGGCATTTAAAACCCGTGCGTTAAATTTTGCATTAATTTTTTTAGGATCAAGGCCGGTCCCTGCAACATCAGCCTTCACCGTAACACGACCTAATTTAGGCTGCATTTTTAGCAATCGACCAACATTGAAATTATTCAGACTGATATCTGCTTTATAGCTTTCTCTCCCTTTTGGTCCCTTCATTCCCGCAACTACTATTGCACCACCCATATCCGTTTGAATATTCATATTGGTGTTGAAATCAGTCATTGATCCGGTAAACTTTCCTCTGGCATTGATTACATTTGGAAGTTCAATAGATGGTGGAAGTGATTTTTTAGGTACGGCCACCAGAATGTCGCTTTTTGTGATATAAAGTTTTTTAATATTCAGATCAAGAAAGGTTTTGTTTATGTCAGGTAAGCCTTTGGCCGTACCACTAATGTCTATCTGTGTATTCTTTAATCCGCTGATTTGTAAAAGTGGGATGTTCAGGTTATTAAGATAGCCATTTACCTTTGCATTCAGTTTAATTTTTTCATTGCGGTAATTCGCCGGAATGGCATCACTGAAATAACCGGCATCTTTTAACCCTATAGTCGTATTTTTGAAACTTAGTGCCAGTTTCACTTTTTCAGGATGTTTAGTTAAGTCATCCATTGAAGTAAAGTTAAGTTCGGTGGCATTTTCAATGGCGGTGTTTGGCGTTTTTAAAATGAAGTTGCTTAACTTAATCTGCTTATCATTATATATGGCATTTCCTTTTAACTCATTTAAGGCAAAACCACTCTTTTCTTTCAATGATCCATTTTTAACATTGGCTTTAATACCATCAGCACTGTAACTTACATCGCTGGCACCAAAAGTAAGTCTGCTGATTTTGAGGTGATTAAAGTCCATTCCTTTAGGTGCGGCTTTTGCACCAAGGTTATCAAACTGAAAATTATTATCTGTTAGGCTGATATTTTTAATCATCAAGCCCAAAGGCGATTTTTCCGGAACAACCGTATCTTTAACTTTTTTTAAATTGTTGCTTGGTGCAGGTTTAAAGGCGAAGAGAATATTGGATTTATTTAATTTAGCATCCTCTACAGTGTATTTACTGTTAGTGAGATCTACCTTTAAATGGACCAGACCCAATTCATTTACAGTAGCAATGGCTTTCGTTGTGGAGATCTGATCATCATAATTTACCTTCACATTGTTGAAGGCAAAATTTTCCACTTCAATTAAAGGCAGTTTCCCTGTTTCTTTCTGGCTACTATCTACACTATTGGTAATGTGCTGTACCAATTGGGTTAAAGGTTTTTGCTGAAGATATTTAAGCGAAGTATTATTTAAGTTAAGCGCTTTAATCACATAGTGCTGGTTGGCTAAATCAAATGTTTTTAATTTAGTTTTAAATGCCCCTAAATAGAGTTTTACATCATTTCCGGCCACATCATCCCGATAGGTAATGCCAATATCTTCAAAAGAAACCTTATCTACAGAAAATTTGAGGGTTGAAGTCGTATCCTGATCCACTTTTTTTTCTGGTTTTTTCTGGTCACTCATAAAAGCATCGACCAGGAAAGAAAAATTAAATGTGGTATCGGGGTTAATACGCTTCACATTCGCACGGATATTTTTTAACTCAATATTATTAATCTCAACCGTATTCTTTAATAATTTAAACAGACTGATATCTACGGCTAACTTTTCAGCATATAGCAGTGTATCGCCTTTTCGGTCTTCGATGTAAAATTTATTTAAAACCACATCTTTAGGTAAAGCAATTTTAATGCTTTCCAAACTGACTTCAGTTTTAGTTTTGGTTTTGAGATAGTTAATTGCCTTTCCTTTTACAAAATTTTGTACGGCAGGAATATTTAGTGAAAGGGCTATACCGACAACCAGGATGATAATTGAAGCAATTACCCAGAGTAAAATTTTTAAACTTTTACGTACGTATTTATTCAAAGCTGATAATGTTTGATGGTTTCTTTAAATGCTAAAAGCGTACCCCTAAATAAATTTTAGGGCATATTTATAAATAATACAAAAAATAAACTAAATTGTTCGCCCGCTGCAAAAATTTAACATTGGCGGCATAATAATCAACAATAAATGAAATTATTAAATCTGAATATTAGTTTTGAGCAGTATGCTGGCCTTAATGAACTGAACACAAAAGACAAGCTGCTTTGTGAAAATGCAGAGCTGGCCTTAAAGGGTTCATATTCACCTTATTCAAAGTTCAGGGTGGGTACGGCCATCCGTTTGGCATCCGGTGAAACCATTCTTGGGAGCAACCAGGAAAATTTAGCCTATCCATCCGGATTGTGTGCAGAGCGTGTAGCATTATTCTCTATCGGATCCAATCAGCCCAATGCCATTATTGAAAGCATGGCCATTACTGCGCAAACTGATCATTTCCAGATCACAAAACCTGTTACCTCATGCGGAGGCTGTTTGCAGGTGATGGCAGAATTTGAACGTAAACAAACAACACCAATTGAAGTGATTTTTTACTGCCTCAATGGCGAAATCTTAAAAGTACCCAGCGTAAAAAGCTTACTGCCTTTTTCTTTTGTAGAAGACAGGCTGGAAAGATAGCGTTTTATCAAAGCTAAAAGTCCGGCATCATGTAAAATAAACACTTCAATAAAAGGGTAAAATTTAATTATTTAAGTCATTCCATCAAAATTTGAACTTTGAATGTGCATAACCTCTGTTCATTCGATGAGATCATTTTTATTATATTTACGGCTGCCAATTTTGTAAATAGATGAGTGAAGAATTAGACCAAAACATAAACGAAGAACACAAGCATACCGTAACGCCAATTAATGGTTTATATGAAAACTGGTTTCTCGATTATGCGTCTTATGTAATTCTGGATCGTGCCGTTCCGCATATTCATGATGGTTTAAAACCTGTTCAGCGCCGTATTATGCATTCGTTGAAAGAAATGGATGATGGGCGTTTCAATAAGGCAGCCAATGTAATTGGAAATACCATGAAGTATCACCCACATGGTGATGCTTCCATTGGTGATGCAATGGTACAAATTGGTCAGAAAGATTTGCTGATTGATATGCAGGGCAACTGGGGAGATCCCATTACCGGCGATAGTGCTGCGGCACCGCGTTATATTGAAGCCCGCTTGTCGAAATTCGCAAATGAAGTGGTCTTCAATCCCGATACTACCGAATGGCAATTGAGTTATGATGGACGAAATAATGAACCCATCACTTTACCGGTTAAATTTCCGTTGTTATTGGCACAGGGAGCAGAAGGTATTGCCGTTGGTTTGGCAACTAAGGTAATGCCACACAATTTTAACGAATTGCTGGATGCTTCGATTGATGTGTTAAAAGGAGAAAGGCCGAATATTGTACCTGACTTTTTTACCGGTGGAATGGCTGATTTTTCGAATTATAATGAAGGACAGCGCGGCGGCAAAATCAGGGTTAGGGCAAAAATCACCGAAAAGGATAAGAAAACCCTCGTGATTACAGAAGTTCCTTACAGTACCACAACCAGCTCTGTCATCGACAGTATTCTGGCTGCCAACGATAAGGGCAAAATCAAAATCAAAAAAATTGAAGACAGTACAGCAGCGCATGTAGAAATTATTGTGCACCTGGCTCCCGGAATTTCGCCTGATGTAACCATTGATGCATTATATGCTTTTACGGCTTGCGAGGTTTCGATCTCACCCAATACCTGTATTATCCAGGATGATAAGCCACACTTTTTAAGTGTAAACGACATCCTGATTCAAAATACCAAACACACCAAAAGTTTATTAAAAAAAGAACTGGAGATTCGCCTGCATGAGCTGCAGGAAAAAATCTTTTTTAGTTCACTACTTAAGATATTTATTCAGGAGGGGATGTATAAAAACCCTGAATATGAAAATTCCAGTAATTTCGATACCGTTGTTGAAGTATTGCATTTACTTTTTGATCCTTTCAAACCTTCGCTTTACCGGGAAATTTTACCCGAAGATTTTAAAAAGCTGATCGATAAACCAATGAGTAGCATCACCCGTTTTGATGTGAAAAAGGCAGATGAGCAAATGAAAAATCTGGAAGATGAAATCAAGGTGGTTAAAAATCACTTAAAACACCTGACCGATTACACCATCGCCTGGTTTCAGAAATTAAAAGATAAATACGGGAAAGGTAGAGAACGGAAAACTGAAATCCGTTTGTTTGATCGGGTAGAAGCTTCAAAAGTGGCTTTAGCAAATGTGAAACTGTATGTAAACCGTGAGGATGGTTTCATTGGTACGGGCTTACGTAAAGATGAGTTTATTGCAGATTGCTCAGACATTGATGAAGTGATTGTTTTCCGTGAAGATGGAAAGTGTATGATCACCAAAGTGGCCGATAAAACCTTTGTTGGAAAGGGAATTATTCATGCCCAGGTTTTTAAAAAAAACGACGAGCGCACCATCTACAATATGATTTACAAAGATGGCGGTACAGGAGTAGCTTACATTAAGCGTTTTGCAGTTGTCGGTGTAACAAGAGATAAGGAATACGATTTAACCAAAGGATCAAAAGGCTCGAAAGTTTTATATTTTACTGCCAATCCGAATGGTGAAGCTGAAATTATAAATGTTGCCCTGAAGCCGCACTCTAAATTGCGTAAGCTTCAATTTGATCAGGATTTTGCTGAAGTAGCCATTAAAGGTCGTGGATCGCAGGGGAATATCATTTCTAAATATCCCGTTAAAAAAATCACCTTAAAAAGTAAAGGGGTTTCTACCTTATCAGGGTTAAAAATTTGGTATGATGATTTGTTAAAGCGCCTAAACGTTGATGGAAGAGGGAAGTATCTCGGTGAGTTTGATGGTGATGACCGGATTTTACAGGTACATAAAGACGGTTATTATGAATTAAGCTCATTTGAACTAAGTAACCACTTTGATGACGGCTTGATTTTGATCGAAAAGTTTGATCCTGAAAAGGTATTTGCTGCGGTTCATTTTGAAGGCAAAGCACAAAATTATTTCATCAAGCGTTTTGTTTTTGAACTGCAATCCATTGGTAGAAAAACCATTTTTATCAGTGAGGAACAAAAATCTAAATTGTTGTTTTTAACGGCGCACCCTGCCGCAAGGATTATTGTTGATGTGCTTAAAGGTAAAACGCAAATTCCGGAGACGTTAGATTTGATGCTTGCAGAATTAATTGATGTAAAAGGCTTAAAGGCAAATGGCAACCGCTTATCGCCACATGATGTGCAAAAAGTAGTGTTGGAAGAACCCGCCATTGAAGTGGAAGATGCTGATGAAAATGAACAAAGTGGGAGTAATGATGAGTCAGGTGAAGGTATTGAAGGGGCGGTAGTAGAAACAGAAACAGTTAATGATATGGCCGAGCCTGAAACCAATGAAGAAATTTCTAAGCCAGAAGTAGTTGAGGAGGTTGCCGAAACAGCAATAAAAGAGCAGCCAAAGCCTAAATTTGAACGGAAAATAGTGCCTGCTGTTGAAGAGAAAATAGTACAGGAAGAAAAGCCGGTAATCAAACAACCAGCTCAGGAACCAACTGGGATTAAAGAGGAAGAAACCGGGACTGAAGAAAAAGCTGTTGAAGAAGTAGAAAAACCTGCACCGGCGAAAAAAGAAGAACCTAAAATTAAGGATAAGCCGAAAGCTGAAGAAAAGCCGGCTAAAAAGGTAGATTTCGAAATTACCAATCCCAATGATATTGAAATTGATGACAAAGGTCAATTGGGACTTTTTTAAACAATAAGTCGTTATTGCTGAGGTACGCAGCAATCTTAATGTAATCGCTATACAAGAACCTAATGGTTGATGTGACACCAACCATTAGGTTGAAATATAAACGCTGATTTCCTTTGTAGCATAAATACTGATGGTAAATTCGACTATTTCACATTTAAAGAATTGGTGGGTCGGGCAATCCTCCACCTGTTGAGAGTTTAAAAGAATAGTATCTTTCGATTACGTATCTTAAAATTTAAATCTATATTTGCCTTACTCAAAGGGGTGCTTTTGAATTGTGCAAGACCTGTTGCAATCGGAGGCTGAGATTACACCCGTTTTAATTGGAAAGTTAAAAGTCCAAAGTCGAAAGTTTAAGCTTTTAACTTTGAACCAAAACTTTTAACTTAAATGCACCTGATCCGGATAATGCCGGCGTAGGGAAGAGGTTAATTCAACATACTGTTTCGCCCTGAAAGCAGTTTCAATTATTTTTATCTGCCGTGAGGCAAAATTATTGTAAATGAATTTTCAGGAGTGGTTCAGGCTTTTTCAACAACAAATTCTACATACTTCAATCATAGAATGGCTGGCCGTTGGTTTCGGTGTTTCTGAGGTTTTACTGGCTAAAAAAAACAACATCTGGTTATATCCCACCGGCATTATTTCCATTCTATTATCCATGTTTCTTTTACTTAATGTTAAGCTCTATGCAGAAATGTTGCTCAGCATTTACTATCTGGTGATGAGTGTTTATGGGTGGATGATTTGGAAAAAGCGCAAAATTGACGGTGAAAACCAGGTATCATGGAGTACCAGCCAGGAGTTGTTAATTGCAGTGTTAATTGCTGTAGTTGGTTTCTTTGTGTTATATTTTGCATTAAGACACCACACTGATTCTGACGTACCACTTCTGGATGCCTTCGTGTCATCAACCGCATGGGCCGGAATGTGGCTGCTCGCAAAACGTAAAATTGAGAATTGGATTTTCCTCAACATCTCCAATATAGTGGCTATACCTTTATTATTTCATAAAAAGCTACCGCTCATGGCCTGCCTAACTACTTTCCTTTTTATAGTCGCCATATTTGGCTTTCTAGATTGGAAGAGAATTATCGGCAAGAGGAAATTTAGGGTGGCTTAACACTACCAATATGGAAAAGGTAGTATTTGCTTTGAATCGAATACCTTCCATGCTCATTAGATAAAAAAACATGCAAAATACGTTAACATCAACCTGGCAAAATAAGGTAAGGGAATTTGCAGCGCAATCTGAAGCGTTGGGAGAGTTGCATCCGGAAATTTTGGACCTTGCCTACAAGGAAAACTGGTTTAAACTTTTTGTGCCTCAAATTTATGGTGGTGCAGGGAAGAAACTTCCTGAAATTTTACATCTTGAAGAGGAGTTGGCTGAAGCCGATGGGAGCTTAGGGTGGACTGTAACCCTTTGCGCTGGTGCCGCCTGGTTTGCGGGTTTTTTAGATCAGGAACTTGCGAAAGAAATTTTTTCAGAGAGGGAAGTTTGTTTTGCGGGCAGTGGTGCAGTTGGAGGAACGGCAGTTCAAATGGAAAGTGGTTACCTGATTAATGGTCATTGGAAATATGCCAGTGGTGCCTTGCATGCTACTGTTTTTACAGCCAATTGTACGATAAAAAAAGTAGATGGTACTGATCTTCTAGATGAAGATGGAAATCCTGAAGTCATCTCTTTTATCCTTAAGAAAAATGAAGTGGAAATTCTTTCCGGCTGGTCATATTTTGGGTTGATTGCAACCGGAAGTCATGCATTTGAAGTAAAAGACCTGCTTGTTCCAGTAAACAGAACCTTTAAAATCAATAGCGATATTAAAGTGGCAGATCAAGGCTTTGATTATCCTTTTTTACAACTGGCTGAAACTACGCTGGCTGTGAATAGCCTGGGGATGGGCAGGCATTTTATCCGGTTGGTGGAAGATTCTTTTTTTGCACGTTCGGGGCTAAGCAGATACAATGATGAACAGGTAGCTTTTTTTACTTCTGAATTAAATGGTTGCAAAACCGAAGTTGAATCGTTGAGAAATCAATTTTATACCACCTTTGATCAATCATGGGATCAACTTATTCAAAATGGTTCGATACAAGAAGATCAATTGCAAATGGTGAGTCGCATAAGCAGGAAACTTGCTCATGCCTGTAGAAGAGCTGCTGATACGCTTTTCCCTTATGGTGGGTTGGAAGCCGCTAAAAAGGAATCAGAAATTAACCGGGTTTGGCGAGATATTCATACCGCAAGTCAGCATGCATTGCTCACTTTTGAAAATTAGTGGTGGGTATAATTTCCAGTTTAATTTAGACCCTAAAATGAAATAAAAAAAGCCCATGATCATCATGGGCTTTTTTTTACTGATACTGAATGTAGATCGGTTTCGGTGTAAGTTTTAATAACTCTTCCGGAGTCATTAAACGTTTAGGTTCTTTTTTCAAATCATTTTTATAAAAAAGCTTGAAACCTGTAAACTGCACAGGCTCACCATAAACGAAATGGCGATAGGTACCTTTCTTCAGTTCTGGCTCACCCCATCCATCCATGTGTACAACCACCTGTACTTCCGGACGTAATTTAATGTTTGCAGCATTGGTTACCATTTTCTTTGTAAAACGGTGTAAAACAAATACTTTCGGAGGCAAGTTGTATTTTTTAACGATATCTGCAAGGTATCCTGTTACATAGTTGACATCAGCAGCATCATAAGTTCCAATTTTTTTGCCTGGAAGAGAACCATCTTTCATTGAAAATTCAGGATCGATTCCTAAATGCACATATGGCAACTGAAGATATTTGGCAATATGCGGAAGCTCATCCTTTATAGTGCTTAATGCCACCTGTAAATCCAGAAAAACGATGGTATTAGGTTGCATTTTTGCAATGGTTAATACAGAATCAATCTGTTTGTTACCCATCCGGTTGATATATTTTTTGTCTTTTCCAGGTGTTCCGCTTGCTACTGCAGCAATGTAATGCAAACCCGGTTGAACAGGTGTAGAAGGGTCAGCCTTTTCCCAATGTTTAACTTCAGCATTTAGGCGTTGCCACATCTCTTTTGGTGCGTACTCACCCAAAGCCCCCATTTTTTTAGAGTGAAGGTTTCCGTAATAAACCACAATCCTTTTAAAAGGTAAAATGGCGCCAGCAAGTGGAACAGGTTGATTTTTAACCGGCCATTTGCCTGTGGTATCACCGTTAGCAAGTTTTTTTACAAGAGAATCATATAGTTTTGGATCAACAGGCTTCATCACGTTTGCGGTTGAATCTCCTTTCTTTTTAGTGGTGTCAGATGTATTCTGGCCGGTACCACTTTTGCTCTTGCCATCTGAGTTACAGTTTGCAAATAAACTGATTGCAGCAAAGCCAAGTATAATTGTGCCTGCTAATTTGGGGAATTTCATAGATAATATAATGGGTTATTTAGTGTTGCAGTTTTTACAACTGGCTTTTAATCGGAAAAGATATGGAAATTTGCTGAATTAAAACAAATAAATTATACGTTACAGAATTTACCAAAAACACCTAAAGGTAGTTTTATACCTGCAGTAGCTTGTAAGTATAACTCGCCTGTTTCTAAGTTCTGAACACTTGGATAAGAGGTCCGGATTAAATTTTCGACAATCACAGATGAAAATCCTAATGAATAGGTATTTAAAATTAAGAAATGTTCCTCTTCATCCAAAAGCTGAACTACATCTTGCATCATTTCCTGGATATGATCTTCCAGCTTCCACTTTTCGCCATTCGGTCCATGGCCATATGCTGGTGGATCTAAAATAATACCATTGTATTTTTTACCTCTCTTCAGTTCTTTTTTTACAAACTTTAAAGCATCTTCCACCATCCAACGGGTATTTTTCAAGCCAGATAATTCTTGATTTTCATTTGCCCAGGTTACGACCTGTTTAATAGAATCGACGTGGGTGGTTTCTGCTCCGGCAGCATTTGCAATTAAAGAGGCAGCACCTGTATAGGCAAAAAGGTTGAGCACCTTTGGTTGGGGCGTTTTAAATTTTTTAATGGAAGAAGAAATAAAATCCCAGTTAACCGCTTGCTCAGGGAACACACCAACATGTTTAAAGGAAGTTAGTCCTAAGCGAAGTTTAATAGCCACTTCGTCATTTTTATATTCTACATGCCAGCGATCTGGTATGGATTGATTTTTTTTAACCCACTCTCCTGAAGTTGCAGACCGACCTCTGAATGTAATGTTCGCTGTTTTTTTCCACTCTGATTCTGATAATGTTTTTTTCCAAACGGCCTGTGGTTCAGGACGGATTAAAATCACATTTCCAAAACGTTCTAATTTTTCAAAATCCCCGCAGTCAATCAGTTCATAATCTTTCCAGTGCGTTGGGGTCAATAATTGTATCATGTATTAATATGTGTTGTTCGTTATTGCTTCGTAACTCGCAATGATAGTTGTATTTAAAACTTGTCTTTTGCAGCTTTCATAAAGCGACTTGCGAACACAAAGTCGTTCAACTCTTTAATGTCTGTATGCGCAATTTCCTTATTACTACCTTCCCAAAATTTCTTACCTTCATGCAGGAATAAAATATAATCTCCAATCCCCATTACAGAGTTCATATCATGGGTAACTACAATGGTAGTGGTTTTGAATTCTTCGGTTAACTCCTGAATTAATTCATCAATAACAATGGAAGTTTTTGGATCCAATCCAGAATTAGGCTCATCACAAAATAAGTATTTAGGATTCATTGAAATGGCACGGGCGATACCCACACGTTTCTTCATTCCGCCTGAAAGTTCTGCCGGGAACAATTTGTTTTTGCCAGCCAGATTAACGCGTTCCAGACAAAAATTTACGCGTTCCAGCTTTTCTTTTCTGGTTTGATCAGTAAACATATTCAGCGGAAACATAATATTATCCTCTACCGTCATACTGTCAAATAGGGCAGAACCCTGAAAAAGCATTCCGATTTCTTTACGCACTTCGATCCTTTGTTCGTAAGTCATAGGGGTAAAGTCGCGGCCATCATATAAAACAGAACCGGAATCTGGCTGATGTAAACCAACCATACATTTCAGCAAGGTTGTTTTACCAGAGCCCGAACCTCCAATAATCAAGTTCGTAACACCCTCTTCAAACTTACCGGAAATGCCTTTTAAAACGTCATTGCCCGAAAATGATTTATATATATCTTTAACTTCGATCATTACAATAACAATTGGGTAACTAAATAATCGCAAACAAGAATAGAGATACAGCTAATTACAACTGCCCTGGTACTGGCCTGAGAAACTTCTAAAGCTCCGCCACGAACATAAAAACCTTCATATGCCGGAACTGAAGTAATAATAAATCCAAAAACAAAAGCTTTTACCAAAGCAACCACAATGGTATAAGGGTTAAAATCTGTGGTGATTCCCTGAAGATATTCTGCCGGAGTAACTGCACCTGATAGTGAACCGCCAAGATAACCACCAGAGATACTTAAAAACATAGAGATGATTACCAGCATAGGTACCATGGTAATGCCTGAGATGATTTTTGGAAGAATTAAATAACCCGGCGCATTAATGCCCATAATTTCCAGTGCATCAATCTGTTCGGTTACACGCATAGAGCCAATTTCAGATGAAATAGCAGAGCCGATTTTTCCAGCCAGCACAATTGCGCTGATGGTTGGACTTAACTCCAGAATACTCGAATCTCTGTTCACTGAACCGATAATGGTTTTAGGTATAAAATCACTCACCAGCTGGAAAGCAATCTGGAGGGTCATTACTGCACCAATAAATGTAGAGATGATGGCGATAAGGCCCAGTGAGCCCACACCTACATAATCCATTTGCTTGGCAATTTCCTTCAAATATATTTTAAGTTTTTCCGGCCTTCTGAATACAGATTTGAGTAGCAGGATGTATCTCCCGAAATTGGTAAAATTCATTCCGTATGTATTGCTTAATTTAAATGATCATTTATATTACTACAAAGAAACGATAAAAAAGTTGTCGGTCTTTGATAATTGCAAAAATATTCGTGGTTTTGATTATTAATATGGTTTTTTGTCAACAAAATTAAATAACGGGAAATGAAAGCGGTAATCACGGGCGCAACAAAAGGCATTGGTCGGGCAATAGCAGTTAAACTTTGTAATGAAGGGTATGATTTGGCATTGGTAGCCAGAAGTTCGCATGATTTAGATGAACTGCGTGAAAAACTTGCGCAGCCAGATCGAATGATTAAAACTTATCAGGTAGATTGTTCTATTAAGGAAGAGGTTTATCAATTTCTTCAACAGGTAAAAAATGAATTCGGCCATATAGATGTTCTTGTTAATAATGTAGGTGTTTATATGCCAGGCAGTTTGTTAGATGAAACGGATGAAGTTTTCGAAGCGCAACAAGCGCTAAACGTTAATGCAGCTTATTACATCAGTAAATTTTTGGGGAAAGAAATGCGTTCAAGGCGCTGTGGACATATTTTTAACATCTGTTCGGTGGCGAGCAAAATCCCTGTCGAAAATGGTGGAAGTTATAGTGTAACAAAATCAGCGATGTTAAGTCTTAATCATGTATTGCGGCAAGAGTTAGCACCACACCATGTTAAAGTAACAGCCTTTTTGCCGGGTTCAACAAAAACAGCTTCTTGGGAAGGAACAACTATACCAGATGAGAAATTTGTACAACCCGCCGATATTGCTGAAACGCTTTATGCCATTTTAAACTTAAGTAAAGGGGCAAATGTTGATGAGATTTTAATCACACCGCTGGATTTTTAAACGCTAAATAAACAGCATTATGGAAAAGAAGCTTTTTAGAAACGAACATGATAAGATGATTGCCGGGGTAGCTTCAGGACTTGCAGACTATATGCAGGTTGAGGTTACCATAATCAGATTGTTATTTGTATTGTCAACCATTTTTATGGCTGGGGCCGGTTTGATCGCCTATGTGATCATGTGGATCATCGTTCCGGTTAACAATGATCCGGCATCCAGGTTCTCAAAATTTAACGATTATTTTAATCAAAAAAATACCAGTCCATTTGGTAATCCATCTCCATTTACCGGACCTGCAGGAAGTGGAAATCCAAACTGGACGCAACCTGTAAATGAAGGTGCTTCAAAAACGGCTTTCGAAACCCAGCCCGATTTCAATAAATTTAATAAGCCTAATGATACCGGGCGTACAGTTGCTGGCTTGGTGATGCTGGTGATTGGTTGTTTCTTTTTAATGCGGGAAATGGATTTCATCCCGGATTGGTTTACCATCAGAAACCTGTTTAAGTTTATGTGGCCATTAATCTTTATTGCCTTAGGAATCAGCATTATCGCTAAATCAAAAAGAAAAAATGATTGGCAGGCTTTTCAGCAGCAACAAAAGGCTGCTGAAGAAGATAAAAAGGCAGATTTTTCAGATGTTGTTGCAACACCGGACGATCCAACATCTCAAGAGTCTAAAGAAACTATAACAACTCACCCTCCTCAATTATAAATTTTATGAAATTAGATAGATTAATTTGGGGTATTTTACTGCTTTTTATAGGTGGTGTACTTCTACTCGAAAACTTTGGAATAATCAACTTTTACTGGCGTAATGTCTGGGGCTTCTGGCCAATATTCTTAATCATTGGCGGACTGAATATTCTGTTCAACAGAAATAATTCTCAAACCGGCAGTATTATATCTATAGCTGTATTGGTAGTGGCATTGTCATTTCTCTTTATCAGAGGACAACAAATTCCTGAGCGTGGTTCATGGTGGGGCAGTCATTTTAAGAAAGGCGTGGATATTGATATCGATGACAATGATGATGACAATGATAATGATGGAGATACATCATCCGTGAGAGAATTTAAGCTTTCAGAACCTTTTGTATCTACAGATAATGCAAAGAAAACAATATTGAACATTGCTGGAGGCGGAATATCTTTCAATTTAAATGGAGAAACTTCTGAATTGATTGATGCGAATGTTAAAGGGAAAAATGGTAATTTTTCATTGAAAAAAGCAGTAACGGATAGTGCCACTATTCTTACTTTCCAGCTGGATGATAAAAGAAAAAAATGGAACTTTAATAATGGTTCTAATGATGTCGACTTTCATTTAAATAAAACTGCGAACTGGGAAATTTTCATGAAACTAGGTGCAGGTTCAGCTGATCTCGATTTTCAGGATTATAAAGTGCGCACATTCCGTTTTGATGGTGGCGCTGCAGCTTTAGATATTAAACTTGGTGAATTGTTGCCCATTACTGATGTAATTGTGAAATCAGGCGTGGCAGATGTGAAGATTAAGGTTCCCGTTAATTCTGGTTGCAGAATAAAAACGCAAACCGGCTTATCGGCAAAGGATTTCGCAGGATTTGAAAAAATAAGTGACGGACTTTATGAAACTTCAAATTATAAAGCATCCACAAACAAAATTTTCATCAATTTAGACGGCGGATTAAGTAACTTTGAAGTAAGTAGATACTAAAAAGGTTGAAGGTTTGAGGGTGGAAAGTTGAAGGCTATACATGGTCTGGCCTTTAAAAACTTTGATCTTAAAATCTAAAAATCCAATGAATCCTGATCAATATACAGTTGTAATTAATGGTAAGCCACAAGGCCCTTACGTTTTATCAGATCTGGAGGGGTTAAACATAACGCCCAATACCTTCATTCGCACACCCGGAATGGACGATTATAAAGAAGCTCATGCAATTCCCGAATTGCGTGAGCTTTTAGGCTTTAAATATCAAAAAACTGCTCCTCAATATTTTGCCGCGTTTGACCAGCGGTTACTTGCTTCAGTGATCGATCACTTTATTATTTTTGGAATTTATACGGTTATCATTCTCACCAGTTATATTTTTATACAAGGAAAGGATGAAAGAATTATGGCTTTTATAGTGCCATTTCCTGTCATTTTTATCGTTAAATTAATTTATGGTGTATTTGCAGAATCATCATCAAGGCAAGCTACCATTGGTAAAAGGATGCTGAATATTAAGGTGACAGATTTGGAAGGAAGCAGGATAACCACAGGTCGTTCCATGGCACGCAATTTTTCTAAAATCTTATCTGTAATTCCTGTTTTTTTTGGCTATCTGTATTGCTTTCTTAATAAAAAAAATCAATGCTGGCACGACATTACTGCTGATACTTTAGTAATTAGAGATAGGTTGATATAGAAAAGCTGGATATACTTTTGCGATTTAGGACAAGCCAAATAGCAGAAATCAATATTCCGGCTTTGATAATATTACTTCTATTTTGATTATTTTCTAAATTATAATAAATTAATAAAGTAGACCAAACATCCATAAAGGAATTTTATTGCCTATACCCGCTTCCATGTCATCAACGGCAAAGAAAGAATTGTCAATCCCGGTTAATTGTTTAGTTGATTTTTCCTTACCTCCGATTTCAAAAGTGAATTGATCATTAATATAAAAATCGCCTTTAAGAGGTAAATTAATAGCATGCCCGGCATTTGTAAGCTGATTCATAAAAAAGGCTTCACGTAAAGAACCTTTCTCTGTGTTATTTGGACTTAAAGCAAATGATAGATTTGTATTTTCTAAAAAAATTTTATCAGGTTTTTGTAAGGTACTAATGCTTTTACCAGCCGCCGAAAGCGTATTTATTAATTTTGCATTGTGTAAGTAATACAAATACTCTACAATTGCATTTCTACTAATTCCTGTTTTTTCGCTTAAATTGCTAATGTTAGGTTTAAAAGGGACATTAGTTGATAAAATATAAAGTAATTGATAGATTTTTCTGGAATGATGTGGGTTAAAACCTGCTATAAACTGTAAATCTTCTTCTATAATTAATCTAACAACCTTTTCCAGTCGTAGGTGATAGGTATTGATATTTTCTACAAAAAAAGGATAGTAACCATGTTTTAAGTATTCATTAAAGTACTGTAATGGCTTAAATTTTGAAATTAAATCATGTGCAATTTGAATATGATTTTGAAGCAAATCCTCTAATGAAATAGCATCAAGATTTATAATATTACTAAAACTTAAAAATTCTCTGTAAGATAATCCTGTTAATTCGTATTGTACTGCCCTACGGCTTAAATCTATTTTTTGTCTGGAGATATCGATAATAGATGAACCTGTAAATACGATTTTTAAGTCTTTGTAAAAATCGTATATATTTTTTATTTCTTTTGCCCAATCCGGGTATTTGTGTACTTCATCAATAAATAATATTTTTCCTCCATTTTGTCTAAATTCTTCTGCAAAGTCTGATAATTTGTTATTGGAGAAATAAATATCATCCATAGAAACATATAACGCTTCATCACTTAAACCATAATTAGCTTTAATGTGCTGTAAAATCAAGGTAGTCTTGCCAGTCCCTCTGGCGCCCAAAATGCTAATAATTCTATCGCTCCAGTCTATCCTTTTTGATAATGGCCTCACAATATTCATTGTTTGTTGCTGTACAATTAAATTTGATTTAAGCCGTAACTTTTCCATTTTGATAGTATTTATAAGCAAAAATAGTAAAAATTGCTATAAAAAAATAGCAAAATAAGGGAAAATTGCTTTTAATTATTAGCAAAATAAATTTTTACTATCTTAAAATTTTAACAATCCATCAATTTAACAATTAAACATTTAGCCTATCTTTGCCGTAGCATGGAAAATTTATCGGTAAAGCATGAGTTAGGTGGAGGGTATTGCAACAGTTTAACGCAGTATTCCAGGTTTTTAACCCGCGAAGTTAAGATTGGAGACATCGCTTTAGGTGGTCATAACTCCATTCGTATCCAATCGATGACAACAACCGATACCATGGATACCATTGGAACAGTAGAGCAAACCATTCGCATGGTAGAATCTGGATGTGAATATGTTCGTATCACCGCACCCAGCATAAAAGAAGCTGAAAATTTAGCTAATATTAAAAAGGAATTACGTTTCCGAGGCTATGATGTCCCACTGATTGCTGATATTCACTTCACACCAAATGCAGCTGAAATGGCTGCAAGAATTGTTGAGAAGGTAAGGGTAAATCCGGGTAATTATGCTGATAAAAAGAAGTTTGAAAATCTGGAATACACGCATGACGCCTATACCGCTGAACTGGAAAGAATTAATAAAAAATTTATTCCACTGATAAAAATCTGTAAAGAATATGGTACTGCCATGCGTATTGGAACCAATCATGGTTCACTTTCAGACCGGATCATGAGTCATTATGGCGATACACCAAGAGGAATGGTGGAATCTGCTATGGAATTTATCCGCATGTGTGAGGCCGAAAATTATTATAACCTGGTGATCTCTATGAAAGCCAGCAATACACAGGTAATGGTTCAGGCTTATCGTTTATTGGTTGAAACCATGGTGAAAGAAGGCATGAATTATCCTTTACACCTGGGCGTAACAGAAGCAGGAGATGGCGAAGATGGACGAATTAAATCTGCTGTAGGCATTGGTACTTTGCTGGAAGATGGTTTAGGTGATACCATTCGTGTTTCCTTAACGGAAGACCCTGAATTTGAAGCACCGGTAGCAAAAGCTTTGGCTGATCGGTATGTGAAAAGGAGTTTGGAGTTTGAAGTTCGGAGTGCGGAGTCGCCGATTATACTCCTAACTCCTAATACTCAACTTCCAACTTACTCTCCATATGCCTATTCAAGAAGAATTACCCAGTCTGTTCAGCACATTGGTGATCATCACCACCCTTTGGTCATGATTGATGTTTCAAAAGAAAACCTAAAAGATCCTTACCTTTTGAATTCGGTTGGCTATAATTACAGTGCGGGATTAGATAAATATAACCTGGCCGATCAGGCATGTGACCTCGCTTTTCTTGGTGATAACCTGCCTTCCTTTTCTTTCCCTGGAAATTTAAAGCAGGTTTATAACTATCATACATGGCTAAATCTTCGTGATAAAAACAACTGTCATCCTCTATTTTCCCTAGAAGAATTTAGCAGGACTGAAGTGAAGGATGAGTTCTTGAATTTTGTCAGAATTGATGCGAGCCAACTAACCACTTTAACAACTGTATCACTAAATAATGTTGTGCTCATTCTCGAAACATCCGCTAAACACGGAATGGCAGAACAAAGGGCATTTTTTATTGCTTTGCAAAGCCTGAACATGCAAATTCCGGTCATCATCAGAAGAAGTTATGAAAATCTGGATGCAGATACCTTAATGCTTTATGCTGCAACAGATTTTGGTGCACTATTTACGGATGGTTTTGGTGACGGAATCTGGATAGATGCACCAGGCCTGGATCTTGCATTAATTAACTCCACCAGCTTTGGTATTTTGCAGGCCACACGTACACGCATCAGTAAAACTGAATACATTTCTTGCCCAAGTTGCGGCAGAACACTTTTTGACTTGCAGGAAACCACACAACTTATCCGCTCAAGGACCGATCATTTGAAAGGGCTTAAGATCGGAATCATGGGCTGCATTGTAAACGGTCCGGGTGAAATGGCCGATGCTGATTATGGATATGTAGGTACAGGTCCAGACAAAATTACGCTTTATCGTGGTCAGGAAGTGGTGAAGAAGAATGTTAATACGGCTTTTGCTTTAGATGAACTGATTGAAATCATTAAGAATGACGGCAATTGGATAGAGAAGGTTTAATCGCTTCCTTAAGTCATCTAACATTTCCAAGAATAAACCTAAATTGCGCTCATGAACCTATTCGAGTTTGAATCCATTTTTAATGAATTAAGAAAACTCTTAATCGAACAGGGATTAACAGGCGGAGCATTAATTTACAGCTATTTTCTACTTGGATCAATTGGTGTTACACTTTTTCTGTTCATCACGATTTTTGTTACGAGACAGGTTTTTATTGGTGTAGTCAAAAGTGCAAAAACTAAATCAGACTGGCAGCTAGCCTTATACGAATTTCGTGTTTTCAGGGCTTTTGCCTTAATATTCGGTGCCTACATCATTTATAATGCCGTTCCGTATGTTTTTATTGATTTTAAAAACTGGTATTTCTACGCCATTATTTTTTCTAAAATTTATGTGGTGCTGGCAACCATGTTCGCCATTAATGCCTTTTTAAATGCGTTGGTTTCTGTGATGGAATCGTCACGAAAATATGCTGATAAACCCATCAGGAGTTACAAGCAGGTAGCTAAAATTATCATTTATATCTTTGGTTTTGTGTTGATTTTATCCATCATACTTAACCAGTCGCTTTTGTATATTTTTGGAGGATTTGGAGCCGTTACCGCTGTTTTTATTCTAGTATTTCGCGATCCAATTTTAGGCTTTGTGGCTTCAGTGCAAATGAGTGCCATCGATTTGGTTCGTGTTGGTGATTGGATTACCGTAGAAAAATATGGCGCCGATGGAGAAGTAACCGAGATCAATTTAACTACCATTAAAGTGAGAAATTGGGATAAAACGGTTACTATTGTGCCTAGTTATGCCATTGTGAGTGAATCTTTTAAAAATTGGCGGGCGATGGAAGAAAGTGAGGGGAGGAGGATTAAACGCCACATTAATATTAAAATATCGAGCATAAAATTTTGTGATGATGATTTAATCAGCCGTTTGCAAAGCATTGATTTTTTAAAGGATTACCTCAAAGAAACGCAATTACAAATTGAGCAGTTCAACGCTGAAAATACCGTGAATCCCAATAACCTGGTAAACGGGCGTCATATGACGAATATTGGCACTTTTAGGGTTTACGCTGAGAAATACCTGGAAAGTAATCCTTCCATTAATACCGATTTAACTTTTATGGTTCGCCAGTTACAGGCCACTGAAAACGGACTCCCAATAGAAATATACGTTTTCTCGAAAGAAAAGGCATTGAAAAAATTTGAAGAGGTTGCTGCAGATATTTTCGATCACCTGCTGGCTGCCGTACCTTACTTCGATCTGGAGATTTTTCAAAGTCCTAGTGGAAGTGACATGAGAAGATTTGTTGAAAAAGGGAATGATTAAACATCCCCTCTTTGCTATCAATTTACTCATCTAAAAAAGTTAAACACCGTTCACAAACCTTCAATAAAAGTGGTGGTAAGGTTTCGGTTTCATAAGGATGAGATGCGCCATATACATGATTGGCACCTTCAATTTTCGCCAGTCTGCTATTCGGATTGGCATCTGCTAATTTTTGTGCATGCTCAAAAGGGACATTTACATCATCATCACCCTGAACAATTAACCACGGAATGTTAATGCGTTTAGCTGCATCAATGATGTTGAATGTCTGAGTATTTTGCTCAAAATCTTCCAGTAAAGTAACGTTTAACGGCATTTGTTCTTTCGTCCTTGCATTGGTTACGAAGATTTTGCCTGTTTTTTTCCATTCCGCTTCCTGTTCCTTTTTCCAAAGACTATTGAAGCTCGAAATAGCGCTCCAGGTGATGAGCTTATTAATTCTCACATCATTTGCGGCCTCAATGATGGCTAATCCACCACCTCGACTATGGCCAATTAAATTTACTCGGGTTTCACTACCGTAAGCTTTGGTTATAAAATCGAGTACTGCATTTACATCAAAAAGCTCTTTAGAAATGGTATTGCTGGCAAAAGCTTCCATATCAGTAACATCTACAGGATAATCTGCAGGTACGCCACCATGTGATAAATTGAATTTAATATACCTGTATCCATTGCTGGCGAAATATCTGGCCACCAGATGATGTGTGCCCCAATCTTTAAACCCTTTAAAGCCATGCACGAAAAGTACAATTGGGGTATTAGGGTTTTTATCATCAAAAGTAATATCTCCAATAATTAGTTTTCCATCTGAACCACTTAAGCTAAAATCATTTTGTATAATCATCATTTAAGGAATTGGTGTATAAGATAAACTTACTAAAACTGATTTTGTTGTAAATTTGTGTGCGCTTATCATATCCTTTTGCTGGTGTTATGCAAAATAGGAGGAGTAAATTCTCATTACCTTATCCTATTTTCGATAATAATACCAGGCCCAGCCGATCAATAATAGTTGAAATGGTAATCTCACCCAAGCAATAAGGGGTGTTACCAAAATTTTGCCAAGCTGAAAGGGTGCGATCTGAATCATGTATATATGTGCAGGTAGGAATGCAACTAACATCAGAATAATAAATAAAGCAGCCAGTTTTTTTGTTCTTGAAAAAAGCAGCATTATTCCTGAAACAATTTCCATCATACCAGATAGATAAATTAAAAATGCATGAGCCGGCAACCATTTTGGCATAATGGCGTGATATGCGGGTGTTGATATAAAATGATTAATCCCTCCCAGGATATACAAAAGGCCATATATCCCTAGGAAAGTTTTGTAAATAATGTTTCGATTGTCAGTGTTTTGCATCTATTTAAAACCGTTCTAAATTAACCTAAATTACAGATGAATGACGGTGACATGCATCATCCATGCTACTTTTGTATCCCGATAATAGTTAACAACGGAAGCACTTGGAATATTTAAAAGTAATAGCTTTTACGCATCACCACATCGACCTGAAATCTTTAGGGAAATTAGTTATTTGTGACCAGAGTTTGGATAGCAGGTTGAAGAATATTCAAACTGAGCTTCCTGTTAGCGAAATTTTTTACGTTGGAACCTGTAACCGTGTAGAGTTTGTTTTTTTGACTAAGGAGAAAACAGATAAAGAATTTGTTACCCGGTTTCTTACGGTGTTGGACATGGGTTTGCCTCCGGAGTTTATGGAGCGTTTCCTTGATAATGTTACCGTTTTCGAAAACGAAGAAGCTTTCAACCATCTTTTAAGAACGTCTTGTTCTTTGGAAAGTTTGGTGGTTGGCGAAAAAGAAATTCTTGCACAGATACGTAAAGCTTATGAAAACTGCCGTGATGCAGGTTTTACCGGCGATTATATGCGTATGATTATGGAGCGGGTGGTTAAAACTGCGAAAGAGGTTTATACGCATACGAACATTTCAAAAAATCCGGTTTCTGTGGTTTCTCTTGCTTATCGCAAGCTTAAAGAATTAAACATGTGCGGCAATTCACGTGTATTAATCATTGGAGCAGGTGAAACCAACCAGAATATTGCAAAATATCTTAATAAACATAAATACTCAAACTTTTCTATTTTTAACCGTACCCTATCTAAAGCAGAATCTTTAGCGGGAGAGTTGAATGGTAAAGCTTATCCTTTAGAAGCTTTAGAAGATTTTACGGAAGGCTTTGATGTGATTATTACCTGTACAGGTTCTACTGAAGCCATTATCAATGAAGCCCTTTATGCTAAGCTATTAAATGGCGATACGGGGAAAAAGGTAATTGTTGATTTAGCGATCCCGAACGATGTGGCCCCCGCTGTTATTCACAATAACCCGGTTCATTACATTGAAGTAGAATCTTTAAAAGAAGTTGCCCGTAAAAATATCCAGGAACGTTATAATGAATTGGTTCACGCGGAGGATATCATCAATGCCAATATCGCTGAGTTTTTTACCGTACTGAAACAACGCCGGATTGAACTGGCCATGCAGGATGTTCCACGGAAGATTAAAGAAATCAAAAATACGGCATTGAATGGCGTATTTGCAGATGAAATTAGCCAGATGGATGAAGCTTCCCGCGAAGTTCTGGAACGCGTAATGAATTACATGGAGAAAAAGTGCATCAGTGTACCGATGATTATGGCCAAAGAAATTCTGGTTAAAGAATCTTAATTTAACCGCTAAGAACGCTTAAGGTACGCCCAAAGTACGTTAAGTTAGGTTTTATCTCTTTTGGGTTTAATCAGGGTGAACAAATTCTAGATGTAATGCTCTTCGATTAAAGCTTATACTTTTTTACCCTCCTGATCTGGTCAAACGAATTCATTTTACTTACAATTTAGCATTTTAAATCTCTGTTTCCTAAAGGGTTTTTAGCCTAATTAATAAATAACTATCCAGCTACGGGAACTTCTCATTGTGATTTAAATTACGCTACTTTCATCTCAATCTCCCTTCTCTGTAACCTCACTGTCTCATTTTTAAACAATTTATAGTTTCAAGCACTATTTACCTTAAATTTGCTACTCATCAAATGTTTATAGTGAAGAAATTAACCATCGGAACACGCGGTAGCGACCTCGCTTTATGGCAGGCTAATCATATTCAAAGTGAGTTAGCTGCAATTGGAATAGAAGCTGATATTAAAATCATCAAAACACAGGGCGATAAAATCCTGAATTTGAGATTGGATAAATTAGAAGGAAAAGGTTTTTTTACCAAAGAACTGGAAGAAGAGCTCCTGGCTGGTACAATTGACCTGGCCGTTCACTGCCTGAAAGATTTGCCGACCAATCATCCTGCAGGCTTAACTATTGCCGCTATTCCTCCACGTGAGGAAGCCACTGAATATCTATTGATTTTAAAAGATTGCGTAGATGTATCCCAGAAACTTTCATTGAAAAAGGGTGCCATGGTGGGTACTTCATCAAACAGGAGAAAAGCGCAATTATTGGGCTTACGGTCTGATTTGGAAATTGAAGATTTACGGGGAAATGTACCTACACGTATCCAGAAATTGAGGGATGAAAGCTATGATGCCATTATGCTCGCCAAAGCTGGTATTAAACGGTTGGGTTTAGATGTTAGTGAGTTTCATGTAGAGGAATTAGCACCTACTACATTTGTTCCGGCTCCGGCTCAGGGTGCTTTAGCGATACAAATCAGAGAAAATGATCATGAACTCTTTGAAGCACTTCAAACACTACACGATCCCTTAACTGCTAAAGAAGTGGGTGTGGAACGTAAAGTTTTGAACTTGTTTGAGGGAGGGTGCCATATGCCGTTAGGCTGTTACTGCAAAGAAGAAGATGGTGTCTTTGAAGTATGGACATCAAAAGCTGAAACCGCAGATGATTTTCCTGAACGCTTGTTTTTGCGCTCAGAAACGACGGAAGGTTTGGCCGAAAAAATCGTTGCCAAGTTTAGTCAGGAAAGAAAGAAGCCGGCTAAAGTTTTTATCTCACGCGAAATTGGAGAACATAGCTATTTTCGTAAAGCACTGGAAAGCAAAGGAATTGAAATTGAAGGCCGTTCTTTAATTCGTACTTTTCCTATCGTAACGGTTTTAGATCAGTTTATTTTAAAAAATATTGATTGGATTTTCTTTAGCAGCCGAAATAGTGTGGAGTATTTTTTCAATCTTAAACCGCATTTACCTAAGAAAACACAATTTGGCGTAGTAGGTAGGGGGTCGGAGGATGCCTTGCGTAAGTTTGGTCATGTTGCCAATTTTGTAGGTGAAAGTGGTGATATTACAGAAGTTGCTGAAGATTTTGCAAAGCTGGTTTCAGGAAAAAATATCCTGTTTCCAAGGGCACAGGATTCATTGCAGTCTATCCAAAAATCTTTGCCAGCTGATGCTAAAATTATTGATTTACCCATTTACGAAACGGTAATTGAAGAAAACATCGACCAGAGTTATGCTGATGTGTTAATTTTTACCAGTCCATCCAATGTAGATGCCTATTTTGCTGATAATTTGCTAGAACCTGGGCAACAAGTAATTGCCATCGGTAATTCAACAGGGAAAAAGTTTGATGAGATGGGTGTAAAATATGCCTTGCCATATTCTCCTGATGAAATCGGATTAGCAGAGGCCGTTTTTGGAATAGAAATTAAATAGAGGTTGAGGGTTTGGAAGCTAAAAGATTAGTGCTGAAAGCAAAACGACTTACTCATAACAGTGCTATTAAATAAGGAATCGGTGAAATCACTTCCAAGGAAAAATGAATACTCAAGTCTCGATACTTGATACTAAATACTAATTATATGTTAAATCGTCCGCGAAGATTACGGAAAAATCCGTTAGTGAGAGAGATGGTAGCCGAAACCCGACTATCGAAAGATATGTTTGTGTACCCGTATTTTGTAGTGCCTGGAACAAATGTTACACATGCGATTGATGCCATGCCTGGTGTAAACCATTATTCGGTTAATGCTTTGGTTAAGGATGTGGAAGCCGGAATGAAAAAGGGCTTGAATAAAATCATGCTTTTTGGTGTCGGAGATGAAAAGTCAGCTGATGCAAAGTCTGCCTATCATGATCATTCCCTGGTGCCAACAGCCGTTCGTGAATTAAAGAAACAATTTGGCGATGATTTATATGTGGTGACCGATGTATGCGTTTGTTCTTATACCACTCATGGGCACTGCGGTATTTTGGAAAATGATTATGTTCAAAACGATAAAACGGTTGATGTAATTGCCAAAATGGCTTTAACACATGCGCAAGCCGGAGCTGATATGCTTGCGCCATCAGATATGATGGATGGCAGAATTGAAGCGATGCGAAATCTGTTGGATGATAATGGTTTTGTAAATGCAGCCATTATGAGTCATGCGACGAAATTTGCCTCGGCTTATTATGGCCCGTTTAGAGAGGCTGCAGACTGTGCCCCGAGCAAAGGTGACCGTAAAGCTTATCAGATGGATTTTAGAAATCCTTTAGAAGCTTTACGTGAAGCACAGCTGGATGAACAGGAAGGTGCAGATGTACTGATGGTGAAACCCGGATTAGCTTACCTGGATATTATCCAACGGTTAAAACAAGATACCAATCTACCTATAGCGGTTTACAATGTATCAGGTGAATACTCCATGGTTAAGGCTGCTGCAGAACGTGGCTGGATTGACGAACAAAAGGTGGTAATGGAAACGATGCATGCCTTTGCAAGAGCCGGTGCAAGTATCATTACTACTTATCATATTAAAGATATTTTAAATAACGATTGGATTTAAAGTTGTAAGTTCTACGTTTAGGTAGAGACTTAAAACTTAATATATAGGTTTGAGAAAAGGAAGATTGTAAGTTTAGGTTTTAGGTTCTGCGTTTTGGCGAATACTTAAAACTTAATACGTACAACTTAAAAACTAAAAAAATGTTAGATTCATTAAAGAAAATATTTTCGGGCAATGAGGCCGATATTCCGGTTAACACAGGAAGTAAACCTGATATTTCAAGGGTAAAATCAGCGGAGTTGTATGAGAGATCAAAAACCTATTTTCCGGGTGGTGTAAATTCGCCTGTAAGGGCTTTTAAATCGGTGTATGGTACACCACTTTTTATTGAAAAAGGTGATGGCTGTTATATCTGGGATGCAGACGGTAATCAATTTATTGATTTTTGTGGAAGCTGGGGGCCACTGATTTTAGGCCATAACCATCCAAAAATCCGTGAGAAGGTTACCGAAGTGATGCAGAACGGAATGAGTTTTGGTGCACCAACTGCTTTAGAAAATGAATTGGCAGAACTGATTATTAAAAATAACCGGTTTGTAGAAAAAATTCGTTTCACGAGTTCTGGTACTGAGGCTGTGATGTCGGCGATTCGTTTGGCCAGGGGATTTACCGGCAGAGATAAAATCATCAAATTTGAAGGCTGTTACCACGGTCATAGCGATTCATTATTAGTAAAGGCAGGTTCCGGTTTGGTTACTTTTGGTGAAACGTCATCAGCAGGGGTTCCAAAATCTTTCGCTGAAGAAACCATCGTAATACCTTTAAATGATACAAATGCCATTAAACAAGCTTTCAATCAGTTTAAAGATCAGGTAGCTGCTGTAATTATCGAAGGTATTCCGGCAAATAATGGCTTGATCATGCAGGATGAAGAATATATCAAATTCTTACGTAAAATCTGTACAGATAACAAGTCTCTGCTCATTTTTGATGAAGTCATCACTGGTTTCAGGGTTGGCTTTGAAGGTGCAGCTGCGCATTATGGTATCACACCAGATATTGTAACTTATGGAAAAATCATTGGTGGAGGCTTACCTGTGGGGATGTATGGTGCCTCTGCTGAAATTATGGGGCATATTTCTCCTGATGGAGGTGTTTATCAGGCAGGTACTTTATCGGGTAATCCGGTTGCGATGGCTGCAGGAATTGCGACACTAACAGAACTCAGCAGATCTGGTTTTTATAAAGATCTAAATGCTAAAACACAAGATTTCGTAGCCAGCATTCAACGATTTGCTACAGCCAGAAATTATAAATTTAAAGTTTTTACGATAGGTTCTATTTTTTGGTTTGCCTTTACAGATAAGGATAAAATCCAATCTGCTGATGATATTGATGCCGGAAGCATGGATAAATTTAAGATCATGCACCGTGAATTGCTCAATAGAGGAATTTATTTAGGCCCATCGGGTTATGAGGTTGGTTTCGTATCTGCGGCCCATACCAAAATAGAATTGGAGAAAGCAAAACGTGCTATTTTTGAAGCATTGGATTTGGTGTTTAAGAAGTAAGGCTTTGTTTAACCACCGAGAACGCTAAGTTTTTACAGTGAACAAAGAGTTTTAACCATATAAGTTCACGTTAGTAATAAAACTTTTAAGGGAACTCCCCTCCTTATTTTAAAGGAGGGGTTGTGGGTGATTGTGAACTCAATCAATGTAATCCAAAAATCAGTAAAATCAACCCGAAGGGAATGAAGAAATCTATAATTATATTTTACGCATTATTGCTTTACGCATTAATCCAGTTAGTTTCATGGGGAACTTTGGTTGTGCGTTTGCAGCCAAGCCGCATGACAATGATTATGGGGGAAGGGTCCGTCTTTCTTTTTTTGCTTTGTATCGGCGGTTATTTTCTGCACCAGTCGCTTAAACGTGAAGATAAACTTCGTGAACAACAGCAGAATTTCCTGATGTCGATTACGCATGAATTAAAATCGCCACTGGCAGCCATAAAACTTTCTATCCAAACCATTGTTAAAAGGGATCTGGATAAAGCCCGTCAGGTTTCTTTGTTAAATAATTCATTAAAAGATATTGAACGTTTGGATGATCTGGTTGAAAACATGCTGTTGGCTACTAAAATTGAAAATCGTTCCTATAGTTTTCCGAAAGAAGAATTTAATTTTTCTGAATTGGTTTATAAGATCACAGATAGGTTGCAAGTTCACTCCTGCGGTAATGAGCAATTGATTAATGCACAAATTCAGCCAAATCTGCAGATTGTAGGTGACAAATTTGCCTTATCGTCAGTCGTGACGAATTTGATAGAAAATGCAGTAAAGTATTCGAGTCCTTGTGATGAGATAAATGTGCTTTTGCATCAGGTTGAAGGGCATATTCAACTCAGTGTAATTGATAAAGGGCCGGGTATTTCAGATGCCGAAAAAATGTTGATATTTGATAAGTTTTACCGGGTTGGTAATGAGAATGTCAGGAAAGCGAAAGGAACAGGTTTAGGCTTGTTTATTGTGAAAGAGGTTTTACAATACCATGATGCAGATATTACAGTAAAAGATAATCTGCCTCAAGGAAGTATTTTTGAAGTAACATTTAGTTAATCTCAATTATGTCACAAAAATTAAGAATTCTATTGGTAGAAGACGAGGATCACTTGTTAGATGCTATCAAATTAAACCTCGAACTGGAGGGTTATAAAGTTCACGCCGTTAAAGATGGCAAAACAGCTCTTAAAGTTTTTAAAGAGGAGCGTTTTAATCTTATTGTATTAGATGTTATGCTTCCCGAAATGGATGGTTTCCAGGTGTGTGAAACGATTCGTCTGGAAAATGCAGAAGTTCCGATTATGTTCCTGACAGCCAAAAACACTTCAGAAGACCGTGTTTTAGGGTTAAAAAAAGGAGCAGATGATTATTTAGTTAAGCCTTTCAACTTAGAAGAATTGATTCTTCGTGTGGGTATTTTAGTTAAACGCAGCTTAAAATCTGATGATCTGAAAGAGTTAAACTCTTATAAAATCGGTGATAAAACAATCTATTTTAATTCTTTTGAATTGAAAAATGATGATGGTACCATTACACCATTGACCAAAAAAGAAACGATGTTGTTAAAGCTTTTAATTGAGCGTAAGAATGATGCCGTTTCTCGTGAGCAAATTTTAGAAACCGTTTGGAATTATGATGTTTATCCATCAACCAGAACAATTGATAACTTTATTTTAACGTTCCGAAAGTATTTTGAGCCAGACCAGAAAAATCCGGTTTATTTTCATTCGATTCGGGGGGTAGGCTATAAATTCACTGATATCCATTAATGTATAATAGTCTTGGCAGGTATGTATTGATGGCTGTTTTTTTACTGGCAGCATTGGTTTGTATCTTTTATACTCAGTATGAGCTGGCGGCTGTCGCTGGTTTTCTTTTTCTTTTTATCATTTGGAGTCACTTTAGGCATAGTTCTGTTTTAATGGCATCCAAATATTTTAAAAATAATGATTTTGTAAAAGCTAAACTAATGTTGGCTGAAGTACCGAATCCAGAAAGATTATCAAGAAACCGAAGGGGCTATTATGAATTTATGCAGGGCAATATGGCCCTGAAAGAAGAAGATTATGATAAGGCCGAATACCATTTTCAACTGGCCAGCCGGTTCCCGGTGGGCGGTAAGAACCAGAAAGGTTATGTGCTGATTCATCTTGCCAATCTTGCCTTAAGAAAGAAAGATAAGGAAAAAGCAGAAGCCTATACAAAACTGGCTAAAGAACTGGCAGAATCGACCCGATCAAAAGAAATTATTGCGAAGGTTGAAAGGGAAATCAGCAAATTATAATATTAATATTGTCATTTTGAATAACGAAGCATCAGTTTAGGAATAAAAAGGTACTTCGTTTTTTTTTTATTTATAGCTTTGCATCATTAATTTTTTTCCGTTCGTCATCCTGAATTTAGTTCAGGTTTTAATTATAAAGAAAGATGCTGAAATAAATTCAGTATGGCGATTTAATGGAATAGCAACTACAAATCATGAAGAATAACTTATTTTTAGACGCTGCATTCTCAAAACAAACAGAACGTCCGCCAGTATGGATGATGCGTCAGGCTGGTCGTTTTATGCCGCAATATTGGGAGATCAAAAACAAATACTCTTTTTTAGAGATGTGCAAAACGCCTGAGATTGCAGCCGATGTTACCATGTTGCCTGTAGATTTATTAGGAATTGATGCCGCAATTTTATTCTGCGATATTTTAGTAACGGGCGAAGCAATGGGTGGCGATTTGAGTTTCACTCAAGGCGTTGGTCCTAAATTTGCCAATCCGGTACGTACTGCTCAGGACATTGAAAATTTAAATGTGGATTGTTTGGATGAGTTACAATATGTAGCTGATGCGATTAAAGTAATTCAACAACGTTTAGATGGAAATATACCACTAATTGGTTTTGCTGGCGCACCTTTTACGGTAATGAGCTATTTAATTGAAGGTGGATCGTCTAAAGATTTCAAATTAACCAAACTCTTCATACATAACCAACCAGAGTTAGCGCACAAACTTTTGGGTAAAATTGCAAAGGTAACCGCAGATTATCTGAACCTGCAGATTGCTGCTGGCGTAAATGCTGTTCAGATTTTCGATAGTTGGGCGCTTGCCTTATCATGGAATGATTACCAGGAGTTTTCGCATCGTTACATTCAGGAAATTATTGCCAACCTAAACAGAAAAGATATTCCGGTAATTTCTTTCTGTAAAGGAAGTTCGGTTTTTGCGCCGATTATGGCAGAAGCTAAACCAGACGTAATTTCGGTTGACTGGAATGCTGATTTATTAAATATCAAGAATGCTTTGCCTGCGGGTATTGCCGTTCAGGGAAATTTAGATCCACATATTTTATATGCAGATCAATCCGTAATTAAAGCACAGATTCATAAGTTATTCGAGCGCATGCGTGGAACTGAAGGTTTTATCTTCAATTTAGGACATGGTATTATGCCTGATATTCCTTTCGACAACGTAAAGTATGCAATTGAGGTGGTAAAGGAATTTAGGTATTAAAGCCCTAAATTCCCTAAAGTAGGCTTTGAACGGCGGATATAAATTGTTATATTTAAATATGGAAACACTGATTATAAATATTCCTGAAAAAAAAAGTGAGTTAGTTAAACAGCTACTAAAAGAGCTTGGTGTTACTTTTAAAAGAGAAAATTCTGATAATTCTAATCCTGTTCCTAATTCAATCACATTAAAAACGATTAACGATGCTCATAATGGTATTGGAATAGGTGAACCAATTACAGATATAAAAACCTATATCGACTTATTATAATGTTTGTTTTAAAACCAACTAATCAATTTGATAAGGATGTTAGGTTAATGAAAAAGCGTTCAACAAAGAATGCTGATTTCATTAAAGATTTTTTATTTAAATTAGAAATTGATGGAGTTGTTGGAATTGAAAAGAAATATCGCCCTCATAAATTAATTGGAAATTATAACAATAATTGGGAGGCTCATATTAAACCTGATTTATTAATCATTTGGTTTGAAGTAACGGAAGAAAGAGTAATAATCTTATTAAGAGTTGGAACACATTCTGATTTATTTTAAATCAAACATTTATTTCTTCAACGTCTAATGATAGAAACCCTGCAGCCCTATTATCCATACTTTCTTGCGGTACATATTGTATTTGTCATCAGCTGGATGGCTGGGTTATTCTATATTTTAAGTCTTTTTATTTACCATACCGAGGCAACTGAAAAGCCGGAGCCTGAAAAAAGTATTCTTCTCCAGCAATTCACTAAAATGGAAGCTACTTTGTGGAAAATTATTGCTGTTCCGGCAATGGTTATTTCTGTTATGGCAGGTGCTTCCATGCTGACATTACATCCTATGCTATTACAGATGCCCTGGATGCATGTTAAACTTGGTTTTGTAATCGGTTTGCTAATCTATCATTTCATCTGCCAGAATATTGTGAAGCAACTTAAAAACAATCAATTTAAAATGAGCAGTTTTCAGTTGCGCCTGTGGCGGGAATTGGCAACAATCTTTATGATTGCTATCGTTTTTGTGGTTATCCTTAAAGATGCGATTAACTGGATTTATGGTTTAATTGGCATCATGGGGGTAGCAATGGCAATTATGATTGCAGTTAAGCTATACAAGAATTACCGGCTGAAGAAATAAGCTTTTAAGAATAGAACTGAAAGATTAAATCAGAAAGTCAAAATCCAATTAAGTGTGCTTTGTTTGCTTTTCGTCAACTTGTATTCAATTCTAGGTACTTTGATCCTCACGCCTTTATACTTTACGAAAAACTATTCTAAATTTGAGCGATAAAATCCAAGCACATGTTCATAAACACAGGTTTGAAAAAGGCCTTACTCTTCCTAACTTTTTCATTCACATCCTATTTCGCAGCAGCACAATTCAATCAATCGGCTTTTGAAAACAGAATCCGTCCTGATAGCAGTTTAATCAATGAAGTTCATTTTAACTTTTACAATTTAAACTATGTTCGGAACTACGAATATACCAACGATTTTCATGATGGTTATACCTTTTACGGGACACAGTTACAGCCACAGATCGTTTATTATGCACATCCAAATCTGGCCATTACCGCAGGTGCATTTATAAGAAAAGATTTTGGCAGAAATGGGGTTACAGATGCCAAACCATTGTTTAGCTTAAAATACCATAAAAGAAATTTAACCCTTGTTTTCGGAAGTTTGGAAGGAGGAATTCAGCATAAATACATAGAACCACTTTATGATTTTGAAAGAATAATTACTACGCCAATTGAATATGGAACACAGCTATTGATAGAGCGGAAGAAATTTAGTTTAGATGCCTGGATTGCCTGGCAGAAAATGATTTACACCGGAGAGGCTGCGAAAGAGGAAATAATAGGTGGTTTATCAACCGAAACTACTATTGCTGAAAATAATGGGTGGAAGTTTAGTTTTCCTGCACAGTTCCTGGCTTTCCACCAGGGCGGACAAATTGATGTGTTAAAGGAAATTCCGATTAGTACGGTTTTTAACGGCGCTACGGGTTTAAAACTGCATAAAGATATTAGTGCGAATATCAAACAGGTTTATACCGATAACTATATTGCGGTTTACAAAGATTTTTCGCCTGATAAAAGAAGAGCCTATCAAGGTGGTTTTGGTATGTGGCTGAATGCTGGCGTGGAAAGTAAATGGGGCAGCTTAGTGGCATCATACTGGAAAGGAAATAATTTTATTTCGATAAAAGGTATGCCTTTGTATGAATCTGTTTCAAGTAATTTATATACCAATGGCTTAAAGCAGAGCGGAAGAAATATCATTTCGCTGCGTTATGCCTATCAGAAGGAACTTATTCCACATTTATATCTGGATGTTCGGTTCGAACCACATATTGATCTGGATCATACCGATAAACAATTGCAGTTTAACCACTCTTTTTTCTTAACGTATAAACAGGATTTTAAATTGTTTAAGGTGAAGAAAGCCGAAAGGTAAAAGTGTAAGGTTTAGGGTGATTCAGCTGATCCATTTCAAACCTCGTAGGTTTTCAAAACTTACGAGGTTTCTTGTTTTTAAACTGTTCCCTGATTTCTAAACCCGATAGCAGCGAAAAATACGAAGGTGAGGAACGAGCCAAGGCTTTTGAAGGGAATAGCGGGACGAACGCTTAAAAAATGCTCTGCCTTTGCTTTTCAAATCAAAAAACTATAACTTTCTAAAAATTAAACATCAGATATCCATCTGAAAATCAATATCTATCTGATAATTTTAACTTTATTTAACTTTTTTTTGCCTCCCATGCAACCAATGTGTGTTATCTGCCATCTTCTATATACAAACACACAATGAAATTGACGCGAAGCTATACAATAAACGATTTGATGGAAGGCTGCAAAACCGGCGACCGGAAAATGCAGGAATTGCTTTACAGGCAAACTGCACCGAAAATGTTGGCTGTTTGTATGCGTTACGCCAAAGATAAAATGGAAGCTGAAGATGTATTGCAAATGGGTTACATCAAGATTTTTCAAAAGATAAAGGAATACAGGGGTGATGGTTCTTTTGAAGGTTGGATCAGAAGGGTAATGGTAAATACTGCCATTGAAAGTTACCGGAAAAATTTACGGAGTCTGAATGTAGTTGATATTGATGAAGCATACGAACAACCTTCAACCGGATTTGATTTTGGTACACTGGGTATGCAGGATCTAATGAAGGTAATACAAAAATTAGCGGATGGTTACCGGATGGTTTTTAATATGTATGTAATTGAAGGTTATTCGCACAAGGAAATCGGTGAAACACTGGGCATTTCTGAGGGTGCAAGTAAATCGCAGTTATCAAGGGCAAGGGCGATATTAAAAGAAGAAATTATAAAAATGGAGGGATTTGGTTATGCAACCTATACAGGATAAAGATTTTGATCAGTTATTTAAAAATGCTTTTGAAGATGCAGAAATCGCACCCGCTAAAGATTTATGGGGCAGCATTGAAAGTAAAATAGAACCAAAGAGTAAAAGAATTATACCCATTTACTGGTTATCGGCAGCAGCAGTACTATTAATCGCTACCGCGAGTGTTTTGGTTTATCAGCAGCAGGATGTTAAACCGAAACAGTTTGCAAATCATATAACACCTAAAGTAGCTAAACCAGCAATTGAAAAATTACCAGTTACAGATACTGCTAAGGCTGTAATCACTCCAGCTGAAAAAATAGAACGGGTTTTACCTGAGGCTTCAAAACCCGTTGAAATGATTGCAAAAAGTTCAGAAAAAGAAAAGACTGCTCCTGCTGGAAGTCAGAAGCCAATTACTTCGCCTGAAATACCAAAGCAGGAAACCTTAATGGCTAAAACTGAAACACCTCAGAAGGATCTTAAAACTAAAATTGAGGAAGCGATATTAAAACCTCAGGAAGAAGTTATTCTGGCTGCAAATACCAGCACTATTTTACCGGATGAGGTGGCAGGAGAAAATGATCAACCTGAAAAAAGAGGAATCCGTAATGTGGGCGATGTAGTTAACCTGATCGTAAATAAAATGGATAAAAGGAAAGATAAATTAATCCAGTTCAGAACAGATGATGATGATTCTTCCATATCTGCAGTAAACATCGGGCCTTTTAGAATTGGTAAGAAAAACAGGAAATAAACCAAATTAGAGGGTGATAAGACTTGGTAGGTTCAACCATTCTTTCATTCAACTGATCAATCATTTAATTAAAAACAACTCATTCATTTTATAATTCTCTCATTCAATAATTCTCATTTTAAAAAACACACAACATATGAAACATCTCATTTTTACAACACTTTTGGTAAGCGGGCTTACCGGTGTTATGGCTCCAGGTGCTTTTGCACAACAAGATACCGTAGTGAAAGATACGGTGATGAAAAAGAAAGCAAAATATACGATAAATATTGGTGGGGGAAGCCTGATCACAAAAAATACAGATTCTTTAGATAAAGTTAAGAAAGGTCGTTTTGTTGGTGGTATTACTTTTACCAGAGTTGATCTGGGCTTTTCGAGGTTAGTTGATAATGGTAGTTTTAATTTATCACCTACCAATGAATTTTTAGATTATAAAGGTGGTAAAACCAGTACGTTCTCTTTCGATGTTTTACAATTTGGTTATCGTTTTAATTCGAACTTTAAGGTTTATGTAGCGGGCGGTTTCGACTGGACATTAATTCGTTTAAGGGATAACATTACCATTCAGAAAAATCAACCTACACTAGCCTATGTAAATGAAAATATCGCTTTCTCCAAAAATCGTTTTTCCAGTAGCTATGTTCACATTCCTTTAAACTTTGAATTGCGCACCAAAGAAAACGACAAGGGCAAAAGGTTCTATTTTATTTTAGGCCCTGAAGTGAGCTTCCTTTTAAATGGAAAAATAAAACAGATTAGCGATGAACGTGGAAAAGAAAAACAATATGATAATTACCACTTCCAGTCGGTGCGTTATGGTGGTACATTTAGGTTAGGTTATGGTGGTTTTGGCTTATTTACCAAATACTATTTCAACGATATGTTTAATACAACAGCACAGGCAGGTTTGAAAAACATGAGCTTCGGCGTAACCTTTGGACTAAATTGATTTTAAACCCTGAAAAGGGTATTTGATCAAAACAACACACAGTAAATCCTGTTTCGGTTAGGCGAGGCAGGATTTTTTGTTTTATAATATTTCTAAAAACATAGTTGGTGTAAGTACGCTAAGCTTACTTTTCTTATAATCATTAATATTACGAGTGATGATGGCATTAATGATGCCATTACTTTCGGCTGAAAAATTTTGAAGGGCATCTTCAAAATCAGAAAATTCAGAATCAATAGCTTTTAAAATAGTATTTTTTTCGATCGTTAATACATCTAAGAAAACTAGTAACTGTTTAAAGTCATTCATAATCAATTTATGTTGAAAATGTTTCCTTAACAAATAATAAGTATTACTTATAATTAAACCTGTAATAAATCCTTTAACCTTTCCTCTTTCACAGAGTGCTAAAACCTTTGAAGAGTGATCAAAAAATGGTTGTCTTTGAAGAAGAAAGTCTAATAAAATATCAGAATCGATAACAATGTTATTCATTATCCCAGTATTTTTTATATTTTTCATCCCTAATTTTCTCTAATTCTTTTTTATAATCATAATCTGCAGGCAAATTAATTTTAGGACGATTAGCTAATAATGATTTTAACAGTGGAGAAAGTTCTTCTTGAACAGGCTTAATTTCTTCTCTTGCAATTACAGCTTTCAAGTAATTTTCTACAACAGCAGACAAACTTCTCCCTTGCTCTTGTGCATAAGCCTTCGCCCGTTTAATTACAGACTCATCTATGGTTAAGGTTAGCTTGGTATTCATAATCTTCTTATTATTGACGTCAAGATGTATTGATGTAAAGATACATGGATGTACTTGCACGTGCAAATTTTAATAAAAATACACGTGTGATATTTTTAGCTATGAGCTTTAGTCTCTTAGTTTATTTAATTGTGTAATATTCTTTTGCTTTAAACTTTAGTCTTTCTGCTTTAAGCTTTATCTTTACCTCTGTGAGCGATACCATTATCAGCGTAAGAAATTTAACCAAACAATACCAGGCTGATCAGGCTGGCGGAATTAAAAACATTAGTTTTGATATTAATAGGGGGGATGTGGTAGCCATTATTGGCGAAAGCGGAAGCGGTAAATCAACTTTATTAAAATCCATTTATGGTCTATTAAAAACAGATTCAGGCGAAATCTTTTTTGAAAACGAACGTATTAAAGGACCAGATGAACAACTAATCCCCGGGCATAAACAGATGAAAATGGTAACGCAGGATTTTTCACTGAATATCTATGCAAAGGTTTATGATAATATTGCCTCGCAATTATCCAATACTGATCTTAAAATCAAGGCTGAAAAGACTTTGGCTATTATGGAACACCTTCGGATTCTTCCCTTAAAAAACAAGAAAATTATTGAACTAAGTGGTGGTGAGCAACAACGTGTGGCGATTGCTAAAGCCATGGTTTCTGATACAAAGGTATTGTTGTTAGATGAACCTTTTAGTCAGGTGGATGCGCTTTTAAAAAACCAGTTAAGGGCGGATATCAAACGTGTTGCCGCCGAAACCGGTGTTACTGTAATCCTGGTTTCTCATGATCCGGCCGATGGCTTATTTCTGGCCGATCAGCTGTTGATTGTTCGTGAGGGAGAACTTTTGCAAACCGGTAAGCCATCAGAAATTTATCAAAAACCTAAACACATTTATACGGCCCAGATTTTAGGCAATGCTGTGGTGCTATCCCGTGGTGATGCTGAAAAAATCGGACTAAAAACATTTTCAGCTCATGTGGTTTTTTATCCGGAATGGGCAGAAATCTCTAACAATTGGAGTAGCAGGCGTTTTGAAGTGAAAGACGTTTATTACAAAGGTTTTTATGATGAACTGCTATTGGAACGCAACGGTGTAACCATTCGTGCTTTACAGCTGAATAGGGGTGAACATAAAAAAAACGACTACGTTCAGTTGAACATTAGTCGTTTTTTAGAGTTTTAAGAAAATATTAAGTTACATTTTCTGCTGCGACTAAAGTAATTTTAATTCTTACTTTGGTGCTAGGTCTTATCGGATCAACAGTTTGAGTATCTGAATTTTGTACTTCTATAAGTATTCCTCCTGAATAAACTGTATAGCTATAAGATTGTAAATTATATACGAACGGTAAAGCCGAATAATTCGTGAAATTCCCGCTTGAATTAGGATAAGATATTGCAACAATAGTTCCTTCGTTATCAATATGAAAGTCATCTATTTCTTTTAAGTTTGTTATTTTATCAAGCTGAACGGTATAAGTATTTCTGTCAGCTGATAATTGCCAATCGCTCGGAAGAACATCCACTATAATTGTTTTATTAGTTGGGTTCTGAACGAGTGTATCTTTCTTGCAAGATGCCAAACCTAGTGTGGCGATGCAAAGCATGAGGATAGTAAGTTTTTTCATGTTGATTTTGTTTATTTGTGTGTGTTTAACTTCATATTACAAAACAACTGCCAAAAATGCTGAATCACACAATGTGGATTAATAATTGTTTAACCGGTATCACACAACAAAGAAATTTAGATTAATTCCTGCATCATGAAAATATTTTTTAGGGTTTTACCGTGGTTAATTTTACTGATAGCCGGCTACTTCTTCATCTCCAAAAAGTTCAGCATCAGTACATCTGTTGAAAGTAAACATCAACTGCTGGTAGAGAAAATAGAGGCTATAGGCAAATTGGAGCTGGTTCGCTATCAGATTAGTGATGTACTGGAACACAAAAATAAAACAGATTTTTTACCGGAGGCCAGCGTTTTACTCATTGTAAAAGCAGAAGCTGTAGGTTGTATTGATCTCACAAAAGTTACAAAAGACCATATCCAGGTCAATGCTGATTCTGCTGTAGTAAATTTACCACAGCCAGAGATTTGCTATGTAAAAATTGACCACAAAAACTCCAGGGTTTACGATACTAAAATGGCTTATTTCAGGGAGGCTAAGCTGGTAGACGAAGCTTATAAGGCCGCTGAACAAAAGATAACCTCTGAAGTGAAAAAATCAGATATTTTAGCACAGACCAAAACCAATGCAGCAAGTGTACTGAAACCTATAATTGAAGGCCTGGGTTATAAAAATGTACGTTTGACTTTTGAGTAGCAATACATATACCACCTCAGACACCTGATAACGTTTAAGTAGTTTTGGGTTGCTGAGGTGGTTAAATTTATTATAAAAAATCTTCCCGGTGTGGATTGAAAATATCAATTAACAATCCTGCTTCTAAACAAACTACACCATGGTACACGCGTGTTGGCGCAAAAAAGATATCCCCTTCGTTAAGAATCTTTTTATCATCGCCCATGGTCACTTCAAAGCTTCCTTTGGCTACATAACTCAATTGCAAATGCGGATGGTTGTGAATGGTACCAATTGCACCTTTCTGAAAGCTGACCTTTACCAACATCAGGTGCTCATCAAATGGCATTACTTTACGCTTTACACCAGCACCTAAATCGTCCCAATCGATATCGTTATCTTCTATTAATGTTTTGTTGGGTAAATCTTTAAAATTCATGATGCGTTTTATTTACCATGTAAGAAATGTAAGTTAAGATCTATTGTTTTCCCTGCGAATAGATTGGCATCCTTTTCGGTTAACTCCTTTAAACTAAATACTCAAATAAAGTCTGATCCTGATTTAATTCAATAATCTCGAATTTAAAATCTTTCATGCGCTGCAATAAACTGGCATAATCGTTTTTATTTGAAAGTTCAATTCCAACTAAGGCTGGCCCATTTTCCTTATTGGTTTTTTTGATAAACTCAAAGCGGGTAATGTCATCCTGCGGACCTAAAACTTCATTCACAAATAATTTTAGGGCACCTGGTCGCTGTGGGAAACGAACAATGAAATAATGTTTCAGGCCTTCAAAGAGTAAAGATTTCTCTTTAATTTCCTGCATGCGTTCAATGTCGTTATTGCCACCACTAATCACACATACCACGTTTTTGCCTGCAATCTGATCTTTTACCTGTTCTAATGCCGCAACAGATAAGGCACCGGCAGGTTCTACAACAATCGCATCTTCATTATAAAGCTTTAAAATGGTGGTGCAAATTTGTCCTTCAGGGATTAAATAAGTAGAACTTAGCAATTCTTTACAATACTGATAGGTGATCCATCCCATTCTTTTTACCGCTGCACCGTCTACAAAACGCTCTATATTTTCAACAGTTATTGGTCCGCCATTTTTTAATGCTTCGCTTAATGATGGTGCGCCCATTGGTTCAACACCGAAAATTTTTACAGCAGGCTTTACGGTTTGCAGGTAGGCAATCACGCCTGAAGCTAAACCACCACCACCAACCGGAACGATTATGGCATCTAGCTCTGGCAGATCTTCATAAATTTCCATCGCAACGGTAGCCTGTCCTTCAATTACTTTATCGTCATCAAAGGGAGGGATAAAGGTTGAGGCTTTTTCTTCAGCATAAATCAGGGCTTCCTTTAAACAATCATCGAAGGTATCGCCAACTAAAATGATTTCAATATTATCGCCCCCAAACATATTAACCTGTTTAATCTTTTGCTTTGGCGTAATCTCAGGCATAAATATCACACCCTTAATCCCTAGTTTCTTGCATGAATAAGCTACACCCTGGGCATGATTTCCGGCACTTGCACAAACCACGCCATTTATTAAGGCCTCTTGCGGCAATGAACTGATTTTGTTGTATGCACCACGCAGTTTATAGGAACGAACAATCTGCAAATCTTCCCTTTTTAAATAAATATTTGCATTATAACGAGCAGAAAGACCGGCGTTAAATTCTAAAGGCGTACGTTTTACCACGCCTTTAAGTTGTTGCGATGCAGCATTAAAATCCAATGTATTCAGTATTGTTGTGTTCATTGTTGTCATATCAGGTAAAGAGAACTCAGTATAAGACCATTATTCTCTTCTATTTTTGTAAAGCAGGTTACTGTACTTTTTGGTTATTGCAGTCCTGCTATTCGTTCCAATCTTTTTAAAACTCCTGTCCTGCAGAAGAATGAAGATCCATTTTCATCGGTTCCAGATGCTTCGTGCCTCAGCATCACATGATATTTAAGGTTGCTGCAATTAAAAAGTATTTCCACTGCTATCAGGTTTAGGAAGCTTAAGTCAGTGCATTAAATTGAAAATGCTAACTGTTTAATGCAAAACCCTTAACTTTTCACGCCATTCGCGGCTCACTTTTAGTTTAGTCTTTAACCTTTCAAGTTCTATGCTAAATGCAGGGCAACCAGCTGGTTTAAATCATGATCATTAATGCCTTGTTTGCCATCTGCTAAAACCAAAAACTGTTTATAAACCATATCCAGATTGTCTTTTTCCAATCTATGGCCTAAGCGATCCAGATGGTGTTTCAATGCATGTCGACCGCTCCTCGCTGTCAATACAATTGTTGCATCCGGGAAACCTACATCTTCAGGTTTAATAATTTCGTAGTTTTCACGGTTTTTCAAGAAACCATCCTGGTGAATGCCGGAACTGTGCGAGAACGCATTTCCACCAACAATCGCTTTATTTGGTTGAACAGGCATATTCATTTGGTTTCTGATCATGTGGCTCATTTCGTAAAAGCGGGTAGCATCAATCTGGGTGTTTAATCCCAAAATTTTATGGGTTTTTAAAATCATCACTACTTCTTCCATCGACGTATTTCCTGCACGTTCACCGATACCGTTAATGGTACATTCTACCTGCCGGGCACCATGCTGTAAGCCTGAAATTGAATTTGCCGTAGCCAGGCCTAAATCATTGTGGCAGTGAACTGAAATAATTGCGTTGTCAATATTTTTTACGTTTTCTTTTAGATAAAGAATTTTAGAACCGTATTGGTCTGGAAGGCAATAACCATTTGTATCCGGAATATTGACTACAGTAGCACCAGCTGCAATTACCGCTTCAACCATTTTAGCTAAAAATTCAATATCTGCACGGCCGGCATCTTCTGCGTAGAACTCTACATCCTCTACAAATTTTTTCGAATATTTTACCGCTTCTACAGCACGTTCTAAAATTTCTTCGCGGGTACTGTTAAATTTATGTTTGATATGGAAATCAGAAGAACCAATCCCGGTATGAATCCGTGGTCTTTTTGCATAACGTAAAGCATCAGCTGCTACATCAATATCATTTTTATTGGCACGTGTTAACGCACAAATAATAGGGTTGGTTACAGCTTTTGATAATTCGATTACGCTGTTAAAGTCTCCCGGACTGGATACGGGAAAACCAGCTTCAATAACATCAACGCCTAGTCGTTCAAGAGATTTTGCGATTTCTACCTTCTGGTTTGTATCTAACTGGCAGCCCGGAACCTGCTCACCATCACGTAAGGTTGTGTCGAATATATAAACTTTGTTTGGGTCGTGAATCATAATCTTAAATTTAAGAGTGAGTAATTTTTTGAGATAAGAATTTTAATACCAATTTGCCCATTTCGGCAGTGCCTAAAACTTTAAATCGGTTAGTGCTTTGATCAGCAATGTCGTGCGTTCTGAAACCTTCTTTCAAAACCTCATCAACCGTGTCTACCAATAATTTAGCTTCTTCTTTGAGCCCGAAGCCAATTTCAAGCATTAATGCTGCTGATAGGATAGAGGCCAATGGATTTGCTAAATCTTTACCTGTAATATCGTGTGCAGAGCCATGAATAGGCTCGAAGAAACCGGTGCTTTCTCCAACAGATGCGGAGGCTAACATGCCCATTGATCCCGCAATTTGAGAAGCTTCATCAGTTAAGATATCGCCAAATAAATTTGCAGTTAAAACCACATCAAATTTCTTTGGATTTTTGATTAATTGCATGGCCGCATTATCAATAAACATGTGCTCCGTTTCTACATCTGGGTATTGTTTTGCAATCTCCTGAACGGTTTCGCGCCATAGGCGTGAACTCTCTAAAACGTTTGCTTTATCTACCGAACATAATCTCTTATTGCGTTGCTGCGCCGCCTGATAGGCTTTATGTGCAATACGCTCCACTTCGTAACGGTGATAGATCATTAAATCGGAAGCCGTGTTTCTATCTTCTGAGCGGGTTTTTTCTCCGAAATAAACATCTCCTGTCAATTCGCGGAAGAACAAAATATCGGTTCCCCTTAAAATTTCCGGTTTAATGCTTGAGGCTTCCAGAAGTTCATCAAATAGTAATATCGGACGGAGATTGGCAAAAAGACCCAGTTCTTTGCGGATTTTTAGCAGGCCCTGTTCAGGTCTTACTTTTAAGCTTGGGTCGTTATCGTATTTGGCGTGACCAATGGCTCCGAAAAGGATGGCATCGCTTTTTCTTGCTTTATCTAAAGTTTCGTCAGGCAGTGGCTCACCTGTAACTTCAATTGCTGCATGTCCCATTAAAGCTTCATCAAAAACAAACTCATGTCCGAAAATTTCTGCAATTTTCTCTAATGCTGCTTTTCCCCAAGTGGTTACTTCGGGTCCAATACCGTCTCCAGGTATTACTAAAATGTTCTTCTTCATTGTATGAGATATATTATCATCTTTGCCAGGTACGAAGCAATTTTTTGCACTATATTTTCTAGATGGAATTGCTTTGTACCTCGTAATGACGAGTTTTGGTATTTAAACTTTCGACGACTTTTACCTCGCCTTTTTCTAATAATATTCTTTTTTCTATGCAGGTTGGCAACTGCGATTCAAAATGGCCAACGTAAATTAAGGTCATGCCATTGCTACACAGTTCATCAACCAGTTGGTTAAAATGTTGTGTTTGCTGCTGATCCAATCCCTGGCAGGGTTCATCGAGAATTAACAGCTCCGGATTTTTGATAATGGTTCTGGCCAGTAAAACCAATCTTTGGTTACCCAATGGGAGCGTACTTAATAACTCATTTCGGCTTTCTGTTAATCCAAAATAGTTGATCAGTTCATTTACCTGTTCACTTTTTGAATAGGGCAGTTGCTGAAATAAACCTACGGAATCATAAAAGCCCGAGGCGATGCTTTGCCAAACAGTAGCGGTTGGATCAAAATACCAGTGAAACTCGGGAGAGATTAAGCCTATATGCTGTTTAATGTCCCAGATGCTTTCACCACTTCCACGCCTGTTGCCGAATAAATAAAGTTCGTTGGCATAAGATTGTGGATGATCGCCGTTTACCAAGCTTAACAAGGTCGATTTTCCAGAACCATTATGCCCTTGTAAAAGCCATTTTTCGCCAGCCTTAACTTCCCAGTTGATATTTTTCAATACCTGTTTTTCGCCATAGCTAATGTTCACATTAACCATTTTTACAATATTCTGCGAACTATAAACCGGCGATTCTTTTAAGAAATCCGGAATTTCTCTTAAATGGATTTCGGAACTGACAGAGGGTTCTAAAGCATCTACTTGAATTAATTGTCCCTCTCTTATTTCGGCAAAAGAATTGATACAGGTTGGTAATTCACTTTCATTACAGATCAAAATCAATTGAACCCCTTCTTCAGCCACCCGGTCCAGTAAAATGTTAAGGCTCTTGCGCGAAGCCGCATCTAAACCTGTATATGGTTGGTCGACAATTAATAACTGTGGTTTTAACCAAAGTGCTTTAACCAATTGCAGTTTTTTATGTTCGCCGCTGGATAATTCAATTAATTGTGAACTTGCAAATGTCGCAAAACCCAAAGCTTCTAATATCGGTTCTACCTGATCTAAGTGAAGCCCTTTTTCTTTACCATAACTGACCAACTCTGCATGAACGGTTAAAGTTTCTTTAGCCTGCTGACTGGTATAACGTTGCTGGTAATAAAAATTGGCAACACCTTCTAAGTTTTTAAACTGGTACCAGCTTTCTACATAAAGTACTTCTTTTGGTAGTGTGCTCAATACATCAAAATCAATCTCAATACTTCCCTGAGCTGGAATTAAACCTGCAATTGCTTTTGCTAACGAAGTTTTTCCTGTTCCGCTTTTACCACCAATTACATAATTTTCGCAAACATTCATTGCCCAATACAAATCCTTTAGCACCAGTTTGTTGTGGTAACTCAGATTTAAATTCTGTATGTGAACGAATGGTTTAAACATTATCTTGCTTGCTCGAATTCTTCAATTAATTGTTTTTGGTTTAAGATGAAATCGATATCATCATAACCGTTAATCAGGCATGATTTTTTGTAAGGATTGATCTCAAAAGATTCCTGAGCACCAGTTTCAATAATGGTTACCGTTTGATTTTCCAAATCAACTTCCAGTGGCGATTTAGCATTCTGATCCACCGCTTTAAAAATCTGGGACAGGAATTCTTCACTCACCTGAATGGGTAACAAACCATTATTTAGTGCATTGCCTTTAAAGATATCAGCAAAGAAGCTGCTGATCACAGCATCAAAACCTGCATCCTGAATAGCCCAGGCTGCATGTTCACGACTACTTCCACAACCAAAGTTTTTACCGGCAACCAAAATTTTACCGCTATAAGTCGGGTCGTTTAAAACGAAATCAGCTTTAGGTTGATTATCATTTTCGTAACGCCAGTCGCGGAACAAGTTTTCGCCAAAACCTTCACGCGTAGTCGCTTTTAAAAACCTCGCCGGAATAATCTGATCGGTATCGATGTTTTCTATATTTAAGGGCACTACGGCCGATGTTAATGTTGTGAACTTCTTCATTTTAATATGATTTCACTGGTTTAAAAGATTTCACCGATTAAAGTGATTTCATTGATTAATTATTGTTTATTTGCAGCAAAGACTACAAAATTGTAATACTGATAATAACAGTTTGCATTTTGCAATCCTGCTTCTTCCAACCATTTTAACTGGTCGTTTAATGATGCCATCATATCAACTTTAATTCGATCGAAGGCACTTTGCTTTTCATCTTCTGTTAAATTTGGATGTTGCTTTACGTGGTTTTTCCAGTTTTCAGTATAAATCTTTTCTGCTAAATCGGTTTCACCTAAAACCTGATCGGCGTTAATCAACCAGCCATCAGATTTTAGTGTTTTTGCGATTTTCCCAAATAACTGTTGTTTCAATTCATCTGGTAAATGATGTATGGCTAAGCCGGAAACTACCAAATCGTAATGATTTTCAGGTAAATCAATGGTTGCAAAATCCGCATTCAAAAAGCTGATGTTCTCATTTCCTACGAAGCGTTCTTTTGCTTTTTTAAGCATATCCTGAGAAATATCTACAAGTGTGATTTTAGCGTCGGGATATTTTTCTTGAAAAAAAGCACTCATTAATCCTGTTCCGGCACCAACGTCCAAAATGTTCTTTACAGTTGAAACTTGTTCAGATAAGGCTAAAGCTGTTCCATAAAAATCATCAAAACAAGGAATCAGAAAACGCCTTTGCCTATCGTACTTTTCCGATACGGCATTAAACTGATTTTGTATTTCTTGTAATTTTTCCATTTTTATTTTATAGCCTTCGTATTTTACAACCTATGTACATTTAAGATTTTGTTGCCTTAAACCTCAGTATAATGTTCAACTGTTGGAAAAGGATCATAAAAGTGATGTAATAAATTTTTCCAATCCTGATAGGCAGCTGAACCTCTAAAGCCTTCAGTATGATCTTCCAATGTTTCCCAATTAACCAGCAGAATATATTTACCAGTTTCTTCAAGGCATTTTTTTAATTAGTGCGAAATGTAGCCATTCATTGATGAAATGATTTTTTGAGCTTCGCTAAAGGCCTTTTCAAAATCAGCAGATAAACCTGCTTTTACATGTAATATCGCAACTTCTAAAATCATGTTTTATGTTTCTGTTATCGCAATTACTAATGAATAGGTATTTTACAATCTTTAATCTTTGTTTATCCTTGATCTTGCAAAAGCATCTCCCTCACATCAGTAATTACACCAGTAACAGCGGCGGCGGCAGCCGTTAACGGACTAGCCAAGAGTGTACGGGCATTTTGTCCTTGTCTACCTTCAAAGTTTCTGTTCGATGTAGACACACAGTATTTACCAGCAGGGATTTTATCTTCATTCATACCTAAACATGCGCTGCAACCTGGTTCGCGTAACTGGAAACCTGCTGCTTCAAAAATCCGATCTAAACCTTCATTCTTAGCCTGTTGCTCCACTTGTTTTGAGCCTGGAACAATCCAAACCGTTACGTTATCTGCCTTGCGTTTGTCTTTAACGAAATCTGCTACTTCGCGTAAATCTTCAATGCGTGAATTGGTACAACTGCCAATGAAAACATAATCAACCGATTTGCCGATTAAAGATGCATCATCATCGAAACCCATATAATCCAGTGCCTTTTGATAAGAAAGCTTTTCTTTCTCTGGTTGTGCATTGGTTGCGGGGATATGTTCCTGGATGCCCATACCCATTCCGGGGTTGGTTCCATAAGTAATCATTGGCGCAATATCCGCTGCATCAAAAGTGAGTACGCTATCAAATTTGGCATCAGCATCGCTGTATAAAGTTTTCCAGTAGGCTAATGATTTGTCCCATTCTTCACCTGCGGGCGCAAACTCTCTTCCTTTAATATAATCGAAAGTGGTTGGGTCTGGTGCGATTAACCCTCCTCTGGCACCCATTTCAATGCTCATGTTACAGATCGTCATCCGGGCTTCCATACTTAAAGCCTCTATTGCCGAACCTGCATATTCAATAAAGTATCCGGTACCACCCGCAGCAGATATCTGTGAAATGATATAAAGAATAATATCTTTTGCGCCAACGCCTTTACCAAGTTCACCATTTACCTCAATTTTCATGGTTTTAGGTTTCGATTGCAATAAACATTGTGTGGCGAAAACCTGTTCTACCTGCGAGGTGCCGATACCGAAAGCAATTGCACCAAAAGCACCATGTGTAGAGGTGTGACTATCGCCGCAAACCATTGTTTTTCCTGGTAAGGTTATACCTAATTCAGGACCGATGACGTGAACAATTCCCTGGAATGGATGTCCTAAACCATAAAGTTCAATACCAAATTCTGCACAATTTTTAGTCAGCATATCCACCTGATAGCGGGAAAGTTCCTCTTTAATGGGTAACGACTGGTTTAAAGTAGGCACATTATGGTCGGCTGTTGCCACCGTTTGTTTCGGACGCAAGACAGGCAAACCTCTTTTGCGCAAACCATCAAAAGCCTGAGGAGAAGTTACCTCGTGAATGAGGTGTGTATCGATGTATAAAATGTCAGGAAATCCTTCTTCACTTTTTACAACGTGAGCATCCCAAATTTTTTCTACTAATGTTTTTGACATTTTTACCCCCTAGCCCCCTAATGGGGGAATTTAAGTTTGTAATTATTATTTTTCTAAGACCTGTCCTAAATCCCCTCTAAAAAGAGAGGGGATTTAGGGGTGAGGTTATGCAGTTTTAATGGCTTTCATTGCAGTCATTGCTTTGCGTAAAGTAGCACCAATTTGTTCTACTTCATGTGAGCGGATGGCCTCATTCACTTCAATTAATTTTCTATTGTCTACAGCGCCATCCTTACCTTCATTAAAGTTTTTACCAACCAAATCAGTATCTACCTTTTTCATAAAGTCAGCTAATAATGGTTTACAAGCCTGATCAAATAAGTAACAACCGTATTCAGCGGTATCAGAAATTACACGGTTCATTTCGAACAATTTCTTACGGGCAATGGTGTTTGCAATAAGAGGTGTTTCATGCAGTGATTCATAGTAAGCAGATTCTGGTTTAATACCAGCCTGTACCATCGTTTCAAAAGCCAGTTCTACACCAGCACGTACAAATGCCACCATAAGTGTATAGTTGTCAAAATATTCCTGTTCGCCAATTTTAACATCGCCGGCAGGTGTTTTTTCGAAGGCAGTTTCACCTGTTTCAGCTCTCCATTTTAACAAGTTTTTGTCTCCGGCAGCCCAGTCTTCCATCATGGTGCGGCTAAACTCGCCACTCATGATATCATCCTGGTGTTTTTGAAACAACGGACGCATGATGTCTTTTAGTTCTTCAGAGATTTCAAAAGCTTTGATTTTGGCAACGTTACTTAACCTGTCCATCATGGCTGTAATACCGCCTTGCTTTAAAGCTTCAGTAATTACCTCAACACCATACTGAACCAGTTTGGAAGCGTATCCTGCATCGATTCCTTTTTCGACCATTTTATCGAATGATAGGATAGAACCTGTTTGCAATAAACCACAAAGAATGGTTTGCTCGCCCATTAAATCAGATTTAACCTCTGCAACAAAAGATGATTTTAATACACCAGCCCTGTGACCGCCTGTACCTACGCAATAGGCTTTAGCTTGTGCCAAGCCTTTACCTTGAGGATCGTTTTCAGGGTGTACAGCAATTAAAGTAGGTACACCAAAACCACGAACATATTCGGCTCTCACCTCACTGCCCGGGCATTTAGGAGCCACCATAATCACCGTTAAATCTTTACGGATTTGCATGCCTTCTTCCACGATATTAAAACCGTGAGAATATAATAAAGTAGCACCATCTTTCATCAATGGCATAATGGCATTCACCACAGCTGTATGTTGTTTATCAGGCGTAAGGTTGATCACTACATCTGCAGTTGGGATTAATTCTTCGTAGGTACCAACCTTAAAGTTGTTTTCAGTTGCGTTTTTCCATGAATCTCTCTTGCCTTCAATCGCCTCTTTGCGCAACGTATAGCTTACATCTAAACCACTATCTCTTAAATTTAAACCCTGGTTCAAGCCCTGCGCGCCGCAACCAACAATTACCAGTTTTTTGCCTTTTAAAGCGCTAACGCCATCTAAAAATTCGTTGCTATCCATGAAATCGCAAACACCAAGTTGGTTTAATTTTTCTCTGAGAGGTAATGTGTTAAAATAATTTGACATCGTTTTATTGGTTTATTTCTATTTAATTATCGGTTTATATATTTTTTTCCTTCGGTTTGATTTCACAGATATAGTGATTTCACCGATTTTATCCATTTTCCATCTCACATTTCCTTCGGTTTGATTACACAGATGGGTTGATTTCACAGATCATATCATTCATCTTCAATCTTTAAATTTTATTTTTTTGTGCCCATGCATAGCCATAATGCAAGTTATCATGACCAATCGTGGTGATCAGTACATCTTCTATACTGTTCATCTGCACGCCATAGGTAGCTGTTGTGAAAGGAGTAATGATGGAAAATTTTCCATTTGCATAATCTGCCTTAATTTTTTCAATGCTCTGTAATGCAATGGCTTTTAATTCTGCTACCTCTTCTTTAGTTACTGTATAAGATGGCTTTGTATCTTTTTTATAATACTCGTTAAATTTTACCGAAGCAGCATCTTGTAATACACCGGTACGAACATAACAAAGCGTTTGCGTGCTCACTACAATATGGCCAAAGTTCCAGATGATGTTGTTGTTAAATCCATCAGGAATTTTATTCAATTCTTCGATTGTTAAGCCATCCATTAACTTAATAAATGCCTTACGTGAGTTTATTATGAAATCAAATACTTCGTTCATATTTTTTCTTTAATCTTTGTATTTTCAGCTTCGTTTCGCTCTTCGTTAAAAGTGATCTGGTTAAAGAACGGGTCATTTACGGTTACTGCCCAGGTTCCATGAAAAGTTTCCTCTAAGCCTGGACTATTATATTTGTAATTCTTTGCTGTTATTTCTTTATGGAATTCCTTTAAACCTACACAGTCAACATAAACGTGCGCACCAGGGGCGCTATCTCCATGGTGTTCGCTTAAATGAAGTTCAAGACCGTTTAATGAAACCTGGATATAAACCGGGGAATTCTTTTCCAAGGGGTATTCCCAGTCTATTTTAAATCCAAGCCAATTTACATAAAACTCGATTGCTTTATCATAATCGAATATTCTTAAAATCGGTATGGTTTTATTGCATTTCATATTTCTTTAATTTTTAACCGCAAAGAGCGCTAAGCATCGTGTTGTTTACGTTTCACCTTATGCCTTTCTACCTTTCACCTTTGTATTACATCGTAAAAATCTTCTCTCCCTTATCTAAAAATTCATTCTCTACTAATTCTTCCCCTGGTTCAAAGGCTTCAAATTCTTTCAGCTTTTCGTGGAAGCCGGCACTGTCTTTTATAATGGCAACTCTTGCAGAACGAACAAATTCAATTAACTCATATGGCTCCAGGGCCTTTACCAGAGCATCTGTTTCCTCTCTGTGTCCGGTTACAGCAAAAACCGTATAATCTTTCCGGATTACCACGGCACTTGCGCCATATTGCCTAAGCAAACGCTCTACCGTTACTTTTTCTGCAATTTCATCAGTAGAAACTTTATATAGTGCCAGTTCCTGCCAGATGATTTCCTCATTGGTGTTGAAATAGACTTTCAATACCTCAATTTGCTTTTCAATCTGGCGTGCAAGTTTTCTCACTACTTCGTAACTTTCCGTAATTACAATGTTAAAACGGTGAATCCCATCTATTTCTGATGGCGAAGTGTTTAAACTTTCGATATTTATTTTTCTTTTAGAGAAAATGATCGCAATCCTGTTTAACAGACCAATACGGTTTTCTGCATATACGGTGATGGTGTACTCCTGCTTTCCGTCTAAATCAGCCTTGTCTATTTTATGTTGTATTGTATTTTCAGTACTCATGTCCAAAATTTTTACCACCAAGGCACAAAGGCCATGAAGGTTTTGTTTATGCTATTTTTCGCTTTAGTCTTTCAGCTTACTTCAACCTGATTTCGCTTACACTCATTCCTTGAGGAACCATAGGGAAAACGTTATTTTCTCTTCCTACCATCACCTCTAACAGATAAGAACCCTCGTGGCTGATCATCGTTTCCAAAGCTTTTCTGAGGTTAGCACGATCATCAACTTTATCAGCTTCGATGTAATAAGATTTAGCTAAAGCCACAAAATCAGGACTGGTAATGTTCACAAATGAATAACGTTTATCATGAAATAATTGTTGCCATTGACGAACCATCCCTAAAAAACGATTGTTTAAAATCAGGATTTTAACAGCTGCCCCGAATTGCATAATGGTACCCAGTTCCTGTGGGGTCATCTGGAAACCACCATCTCCAATAATGGCGATTACCGTTTTATCAGGAGCACCGTATTTAGCACCAATTGCCGCAGGTAAGCCAAATCCCATGGTACCTAAACCACCAGATGTAATATTACTACGGGTATTATTAAACTTAGCATAACGGCAGGCCACCATCTGGTGCTGACCAACATCGGTAACGATAACAGCATCGCCACCACAAATTTCATTGATGTTGCGCAATACCTCGCCCATGGTCATTTCCTCACTGGTTGGATACAGTTCAGGAGTAATTACCTGATCAATTTCCTGTTGGTTATATTCTCTGAATTTGGCCACCCAGTCTTCATGTTTGTTTTCATGCACCAGTTTGGTTAACAAGGGTAAAGTTTCCTTACAATCGCCCCAAACCCCTACATCAGCTTTAACATTTTTATCAATTTCAGCTGGGTCTATATCCAAATGAATGATTTTGGCTTGCTTTGCATATTTATCTAAACGCCCGGTTACCCGATCATCAAAACGCATCCCGATTGCGATTAAAATATCACATTCATTGGTTAAAACATTAGGGCCATAGTTGCCATGCATTCCTAACATCCCTACATTTAAAGGATGGGCGGTAGGGATCGCGCTTTCGCCCAAAATAGTCCAGGCCGCTGGAATGCCAGTTTTCTCTATAAAAGCTTTAAATTCTGTTTCAGCTTTGCCTAAAACAATACCCTGTCCGAAAAGAACAAATGGTTTTTTTGCTTCGTTGATTAGTGCAGCTGCTTGCTCAATATATTCTACACGAACTTTGGGCTTAGGGCGGTAAGAGCGGATATGATTGCATTTTACATATTCAGGAAATTCCTCTACCTGTAATTGTGCATTCTTGGTAATATCAATTAAAACCGGTCCTGGTCTGCCGCTTTTAGCGATATAAAAAGCTTTGGCCAAAACTTCAGGAATTTCTTTTGCATCAGTAACCTGATAGTTCCATTTGGTAACTGGCGTAGTAATGTTAATGACATCTGTTTCCTGGAAAGCATCAGTTCCCAAAAGATGAGCAAAAACTTGTCCGGTAATACAAACTAGCGGCGTGCTATCAATCTGGGCATCGGCTAAGCCAGTAACTAAATTTGTAGCACCAGGGCCGCTGGTGGCAAACACTACACCAACTTCACCACTTGCCCTTGCAAAACCTTGTGCGGCATGGATACCACCTTGCTCATGGCGGACCAAAATATGTTCTAATTTGTCAGCATAGTCATAAAGTGCATCATAAATTGGCATGATGGCACCGCCGGGATAGCCAAAGATGGTAGTTACACCCTCTTCAATTAATCCATTCAACAAAACCTGAGATCCTGTTCCTTTAAAGAGGGTTTTTGAGGCTTCTGCCTTAGTCTCGGTTTGTTGTAGTGTATCTTGTGCAGTTTCCATAATTATATTTTTACGGTTCTATTATTCTTTGATTTTAAACCCAATCCGCTCTCTATCTTTCCATTTCAACTGAGTGATCTTTTCGTCTATTAAATTTTCCATTGCATCATATAGTTCATTCAATTGAACATCGTGTTCACCAATCCGTTCTTTAATTGCTGTTAGTTGTTCATTCATATTACTTTGTTTTAGCAAAATTTTTCGAACATCAACAAAAACTCTCATGATGGCAATATTCATGTTAATTGCCTTTTCACTCTTCAATACGCCACTTAGCATCGCTACGCCTTGCTCTGTGAAAGCATAAGGCATTTTTCTGGTGCCTCCCCAACTTGAAGTCACAATTTGTGACTTCAAGTTGGGGTTATTAGTCAACTCAATTTTTAATGGGTTAACTTTTTCATATCCGGTTACCATTTGTGATCGGATACTTTCCCATTCTTTTGAAGTAAGTTGAAACATAAAATCTTCAGGAAAGCGTGTGATGTTTCGTTTCACTGCCTGATTCAATACTTTTGTCTCTACTTCGTAAAGTGATGCCAGATCAAAATCTAACATTACCCTTTCATCCCTGATTGTATAAATTCTACTTTCAATGCTTTTAATAATTTGCATATCGTTTTCATTTAAATATTAGTTTATAGTCGGGATGACTTTTTGTTATTTCCTTCTCCCTTCAAAGGGGATAGGGTTTAATATTCGTCAGTTACACAGCCACTTGCTGCGTCTGATACTGTTTTAGCATATTTGTATAAAACACCTTTTGTAACTTTTAATTCTGGTTGAACATATTTTGCTCTTCGTGCTGCGATAATTTCTTCGCTTACTTGCAAACTGATGATGTTATTTACGGCATCAATCAAAATTGGGTCGTTATCTTCCACCAAGCCGATTAAGCCACCTTTGTATGATTCCGGAGTGATGTGCCCAACCACAAAACCGTGTGTACCACCTGAAAAACGTCCATCAGTAATCAAAGCAACTGATTTACCTAAACCAGCACCAATGATAGCAGAAGTAGGTTTCAACATTTCAGGCATGCCCGGTGCACCTACCGGACCAGAATTTTTAATCACAATTACATCACCAGGCTGAACACGACCACTTGAAATACCTGCAATTAAATCATGCTCACCATCAAATACACGCGCCGGACCTTCGAACTTTTCACCTTCCTTACCGGAGATTTTTGCAACTGAACCTTTTTCGGCTAAGTTGCCGTAAAGGATTTGCAAGTGACCAGTTGGTTTGATGGGTTCGCTTAATTTCTGAACAATTTTCTGATCATAATCCATAATTGATTTTACATCAGCCAGGTTTTCAGCCATTGTTTTGCCGGTTACGGTTAAGCAATCGCCGTGTAATAAACCCTCGTTTAGCAAGTATTTCAATACTGCAGGGATGCCGCCATACTGGTGTAAATCTTGCATTAAGTATTTACCACTTGGTTTAAAATCGGCCAGTACAGGGGTTATATCGCTCATTCTCTGGAAATCATCCTGTGTAATGTCGATGCCGATGGCTTTGCCCATTGCGATAAAGTGCAATACGGCATTGGTACTTCCGCCTAATATGATGATGGAACGAATGGCATTTTCAAATGCCTTTCTCGTCATGATATCAGATGGCTTAATATCTTTTTCCAATAAAACTTTAATGTATTTCCCGGCATCTAAGCACTCTTGTTTTTTTTCCGGACTAATGGCCGGGTTCGAAGAGGAGTAAGGCAAACTCATTCCTAAAGCCTCAATTGCCGAGGCCATCGTATTGGCCGTATACATGCCGCCGCAGGCACCTGCACCCGGACAAGTATGTTTGATGATGCCCTGATAATCTTCTTCCGATAAATTACCGCAAATTTTTTGTCCTAAAGCTTCAAAGGCAGAAACGATATTCAATTCCTCTCCTTTGTAATGTCCTGGTGCAATTGTACCACCATAAACCATGATAGACGGGCGATCTAAACGGGCCATTGCCATAATCGCTCCCGGCATATTTTTATCACATCCCGGAATAGAAATAATACCATCATAATACTGCCCCCCGCAAATGGTTTCAATACTATCTGCAATCACATCACGGCTCACCAATGAATAACGCATACCATCAGTACCATTACTCATTCCATCACTTACACCAATGGTATTAAAAACCAAACCCACTAAATCATTTTTCCAAACCCCGGCTTTAACATCTTTTGCAAGGTCATTTAAGTGCATATTGCAGGTATTGCCATCGTACCCCATGCTTGCAATGCCAACCTGTGCCTTTGCCATATCCGCATCGGTTAATCCGATTCCATAAAGCATGGCTTGCGCCGCCGGTTGTGTGGGATCTTGTGTAAATGTTTTACTGTATTTGTTTAATTCGCTCATGGTTTAAAATGTATATACTGGTTCTGTTAGTTTGTTGTTTTTTTTACGCCAATTACAATGCCTGAGGCCCATACCTGTTTAGTTATTTGCAAATCGTTGCGCGATTCTAAATCTGCTATTAACTTGATTGCTTTTTCCTGATGACCGTCAGGCCAATTTAATTGAGGAAGCATATCATCTATAATATAAAGTCCTCCTGGATTCAACATGGCAATGACTTCATCCAAAAGCAAATACTTTCCATTCCAGGTATCTGCAAAGATGTAATTAAACTTTTTGTGTTTATTTTTTTTAATCCAATCGCCTCCATCCGTTAAAATTATATTTGCCCGGGTATCATTTCCCAAGAAATCCTTCGCAATGCTTAAAAATTTTTCATCATTGTCAATAGATGTCAGGGTAGATGATGCATCCATTCCATCCAATATCCATGAAGTTGATAAACCTGTTCCTGTACCTAATTCCAGAAAAGTGCTGCCAGGTTTTGAACTTGCAAGTGTTCTTAATAAGGAACAAGTCAGCACATCAGATGCCATATCAAATCCTGATGCTTTAGTCGCACGTAAAATTTGCTGGTAGGTATTCGGAAATTGCTGGTTGATCTCTTGATTCATTATTTTTAGATAATTACCTCATAGTTTACTTTTTCCAATACCAGATTTTTGTAAGCACGCTGAATGGTATAACCAATAGACTCCCTCCAAAGGTTGCGGAAAACAATGTCATCAATGGAAGCAATGCCCGCAATTTCTGTGGCCGTTCCACATAAAAAAGCACTATCGGCATTTTTTAGATCTTCTACCGTTATTTTTTTCTCCATACATTCAATATCTAATATGGTACAAAGTTCTTTCACTGTTGCCCTGGTAATTCCGGGTAAAATATTCCCTAATGACGGCGTATAAATTTTGCCATCTTTTTCAATGAAGATATTTGCACCAGATGCTTCAGCAACAAATCCATGCATATCCAAAAGCAAAGCCTCATCATAGCCTTTAATATTCGCTGCGGTAGTTGCCAGGATGGAGTTTATGTAATTTCCACTCAACTTTGCTTCCATAGGAGTTGATTTCGGGTTTGGTCGTTCGTAATCTGAAATGGTTAATTTCAACAGTTTATTACCTGAGTAAGCATCCCAATCCCAAGCACAAATTAAAATAGAAACCCCGCTCGGGCCATTCAATTTCATGTTTGGGTGGCAAAAAACCAAAGGGCGGATATAAGCGTCTTTTAATTTATTCAGGGTTAATAGCTTATAAGTTTCCTTGATTAATTCTTGCTTATCCCAGGGGAAAGGAATATTAGCTAATTGGCAGGAACGCTCCAAACGATCGAAGTGTGCTGCTGCCTTAAAAATACGGTTGCCGTTATGGGTTTTGTAAGCCCTGATGCCCTCAAAAGCTGCATAACCATAATGTAGCGATTGACCATAAAGATCAGTACTGCTATCTACAGCTTTTTCAAACCGTCCGTCAAGGTAAATAATCGTATTAGAATTATAATATTTCATAATACTGCGTTTTGTTATTTAAAAAAAGCGTCCTGTTTGTGTCAGGACGCTTTAAGTATCATTTTTTTTGAAAAATCTATTTAATCTGCGCCTGCTTACTGCTCCATAAAATATTCAGTAGGAGTAGGTTCGGCGTAATGACAGGTAACAATACAACATTTACTGCAGAAATTGCTGTAGTGTAATGTGAAAAAGTATTGCTTTGAATTGCCATGGTTTTCTGTTTCTTTATAAATACCAATTTAGTTTTTGGTATATTAATAAACAAGAGAAATAGAAAAAAAAAGAAATCAGAATATAATTCTTTAATAACTTGGTAATTTGAAATATAATTCTATTTTTAATGAGAATTACTGATATACCATGGGTGATGGTAGACTAAATATCAAAACGGTATACAGTCTGTTTGTTATGCTTGCATTGCAATTTTTATGGTTTTCTTCTTAAAATGTGTTTTTAACTAAAGAAAATTGAAAATAAGAACAGTTTAAAAACTATATTTTTTAGGCGTTTTCAGGGAATGTAAATTTTAATACATTCAATTTTATCAGGCATTGCTTTATTGTATTCAGTTCTAAAGAAAAAAGCCTTCCCGAAATTAATCGAAAAGGCTTTTCTTTGAGATGCTGAAATAAAATCAGCATGACGAATTTTATTAAGCAATACCTTCTGCCAGAACGACAATTTTATTATGAATGGCTTCAACTACGCCACCTTTAATAAAAAAACGTTGTTCATCAGTTTTACCTGCTTTTATAATAACTTCTCCATCTTCCAAAGTTGAGATGATCGGAGCATGGTCTTTTAAGATCTGAAAAGAACCTAAAGTACCAGGAACAGTAACTGCTGTTACTTCACCTTCGAATACTTTTTTATCTGGGGTTAATATTTCTAAATTCATTTTGAATAGATTTAAGATTTGAGACATGAGCTTTGAGACCAGGTCTCTCTCATATCTCCTATCTAGTGTCTCACGTCTCTCTTAGTTTGCTTCTGCTAATAATTTTTTACCTTTTTCGATGGCATCTTCAATGCTACCAACTAAGTTAAATGCAGCTTCAGGATACTCATCCACTTCACCATCCATAATCATGTTGAAACCTTTAATGGTATCTTTAATGTCAACCAATACACCTTTTAAGCCTGTAAATTGTTCAGCTACGTGGAAAGGTTGTGACAAGAAACGCTGAACACGACGTGCTCTTGATACGACTAATTTATCTTCTTCAGATAACTCATCCATACCTAAAATCGCGATGATATCCTGTAATTCTTTATAACGTTGTAAAGTTTCTTTCACACGTTGAGCCGTGTTGTAGTGCTCATCACCTAAAACAGCAGGAGAGAGGATACGTGAAGTAGAATCCAAAGGATCTACTGCAGGGTAAATACCTAGCTCAGCAATTTTACGTGAAAGTACCGTAGTGGCATCCAAGTGGGCAAATGTTGTTGCCGGTGCAGGGTCAGTTAAATCATCCGCAGGCACATATACTGCTTGTACTGATGTAATTGATCCGCGTTTAGTTGATGTAATACGCTCCTGCATTAAACCCATTTCAGTTGCCAATGTTGGTTGGTAACCTACTGCTGATGGCATACGACCTAATAAAGCTGAAACTTCAGAACCTGCCTGAGTGAAACGGAAGATGTTATCAACGAAGAAAAGGATATCTTTTCCGGCACCTTCGCCATCACCATCACGGAAATATTCTGCAACCGTTAATCCTGATAATGCTACACGAGCACGTGCACCAGGAGGCTCGTTCATCTGACCGAAAACCAATGTTGCTTTAGATTCTTTTAATTTTTCAGTGTCAACAGATTTCAAATCCCATCCACCTTTTTCCATAGAGTGTAAGAAATCATCACCGTAGTTGATTACGCCTGATTCAATGAACTCGCGAAGTAAATCGTTCCCTTCACGGGTACGCTCACCAACACCTGCGAATACTGATAAACCCGCATAAGCTTTAGCGATGTTATTTACCAGCTCCATAATCAATACGGTTTTACCTACACCTGCACCACCGAATAAACCAATTTTACCACCTTTAGCATAAGGCTCTAATAAATCGATTACTTTAATACCTGTAAAAAGTACTTCAGTTTCAGTAGATAAATCTTCGAACTTAGGAGGAGTAGCGTGAATAGGACGGCCACCAGTTTTATCAACAGCAGTAATACCATCAATGGCTTCTCCAACTACATTAAATAAACGGCCTTTAATCTGGTCGCCAACTGGCATTTGAATCGCTGAACCCGTATCAACCACACTCATTCCACGAACTAAACCATCAGTAGAGTCCATTGAGATTGCACGAACACGATCTTCACCTAAGTGCTGTTGAACTTCTAAAACAATTTTTTGTCCATTTTCTTTCGTTATCTCTAACGCATCAAAAATTTTAGGTAGATGGGCATCATCAGCAAAGCTAACGTCAACCACTGGGCCGATAATTTGTGCTATTTTTCCTAAGTTAGGCATATCTGTTGTGAGTAAATTTATTACAGTCAATGAATTAAAGCTGTTTATAAGGGCTCCAATTCGGTTGGCAAAGTTAAGTTATTATTAGTAAATTTTAAATATATATTAGAAATTTTTCTAACAGGGTTTTAATAGGTAATTTAGGGCTTTAAAAAATCGAATGAAAACCATTTTAGTCACCGGAAGCAATGGTCTTTTAGGCCAGAAAATAACGGAAAAAATTTTAAAGGAAGGAAGAGTAAAACTAATTGCAACTTCAAAAGGCGCAAACCGGTATCCTGCTGTTCGAGGTTATCAATATGTTGAAATGGATATTTTAGATTTTGATCAGGTGAAACAAATTCTAAAAATTCATCAACCTGACGCGGTTATTCATACTGCTGCAATGACGAATGTTGATACCAGTGAAGAAAATAAAGCTTTATGTGATCAGTTAAATGTTCAGGCTACTAAAAATCTGGTATCCATTTGTGAAGCATACCGTATTCATTTTATACATTTAAGTACTGATTTTATATTTGACGGGTCGGCCGGCCCTTACAGGGAGGAGGATGTACCCAGACCACTTAGTTATTATGGCGAAACTAAACTTAAAGCAGAAGATGCCGTTAAAGCATCGAAAGTAAGCTGGGCTATTTTGCGCACCATACTGGTTTACGGAATTAATTCTGATATGAGCAGAAGCAATATCGTGCTATGGGCAAAGAATGCATTAGAAAAAGGCCAGCCCATTCAGGTGGTTAACGACCAGTGGCGCACACCAACACTGGCGGAAGATTTAGCCGAGGCCTGTTTGCTGGCGGTAGAAAATAATGCGAAGGGCATATACCATATTTCAGGCAAAGATTACATGAGTATTGCAGATTTAGTAAAAAAAGTTGCCGATTATTGGATGCTGGATCAATCGTTGATTTCGCAGATCAGTTCTGAAAGCTTAAACCAAACAGCTAAACGCCCTGCTAAAACAGGTTTTATTTTGGATAAAGCGATGAATGATTTAAATTACCAACCGCATAGCTTTGAAGAAGGGTTGAAAATCTTGGACGAGCAGATGAAAAAAAATAATTAGTTCACTTGTCACTAGTTCATTAGGCAGGCAAGCTTAATAATAACAATAAAACATTTAACAATAAAACAATTAAATATGTCACTACAAGTAGGCGATCAGGCCCCGGATTTTAAATTATACAGCTCTGATTTAACAGAGGTTTCATTATCAGCTTTTAAAGGGAAAAAGGTCATCATTCATTTTTTCCCGATGGCTTTCACCGGAGTTTGTACAGAACAATTATGTGCCATGCGTGATAACTTTAGCTTTTATGAAGGCATTAATGCGCAGGTATTGGGTATTTCTGTAGATTCTCCATTTTCTTTAGCCAAGTTTAAAGAAGTGCAGGGTTATCAGTTTCCTTTATTGTCTGATTTTAATAAAGATGTATCAGAAGCATATAGTGCTTTTTATCCTGAATTTGCATTTGGTTTGAAAGGTGTTTCAAAAAGAGCAGCTTTTGTGGTAGATGAAGAAGGTAAGATCGCTTATGCTGAAGTTTTAGAGAATGCCGGAGAATTGCCTGATTTTAAAGCAATTGATGATGTTTTGAAGGCCTAATCAAAAAAATGGTGAATATAATTTGAGATTTTTTTAAAAATTAATTGGAAATTAAAATCTCAAATTATACCTTTGCAGTCCGTTAACGATACGGAAAATGCATTTGTAGCTCAATTGGATAGAGCATCTCACTACGGATGAGAAGGTTTGGGGTTCGAATCCCTACAAGTGCACAAAAAGCGGCTGATGATCATCAGCCGCTTTTTTTATACCCCCAAAAATATGGCCTGTTCTCATAAAGTTGTTGGTTGCATAATGCCGCAAGAGCAGTAAAAAGTTTTCAGTTGATGAGCGGATTAATTTTGTAATACAGAGTTAACTTCGAGCTAAAAGTGTGTTTACATATTTGATTGATAATTAATTATTTAATCTTAAGTATAAAAAACATCGCCATTCAAATGAAGTCATCTCAAAAATTAATTGGGCTTGCCATGTCAGCACTGCTTGCCTTAGCCAGCTGTAATAAACAGCAGGAGCAGCCTGTAGCTTTATCAGGTGCTAAATCCAAGCTATCCCTTGCCAGTAACCGGGTAATTACGTCCACAGGTGGTACATTTTCGGTATTAAGTTATAATGTTGCAGGTTTGCCAGAAATAGCCTCCAGTGCACAAACACCCCGGGCAGCCAGTACTGCGTTAATAGGTAAAATGGCGAATGCCTATGATATTGTGCATGTACAGGAAGATTTTAACTACCATGCAGAATTATATGATAAAGGAAATGCCCACCCTTATCGTTCATCTACAAGTGGCGGAGTGCCTTTTGGAGATGGTTTAAATTCCCTGTCTTATTTTCCTATGACAGATTTTGCCCGGATTACCTGGAACAAACGCATTAATGAGAATGCACTTATTCCGAAGGGATTTACATATTGCCGTTACAGAATAGCCGGTGGCGTGTATATAGATGTTTATAATATGCATACCAATGCGGAGTCTGATCAGGCTTCTATAGATGCACGTGCCGATAACCTATTGCAATTGAGTAATTATATTGCTGCCAATTCTAAAGGAAATGCTGTCATTGTAATGGGTGATTCTAACGGCAGGTATACCCGCGATAATAACCTGCATTTATTTCTGAATGTAAATGGAATGATTGATCCCTGGATTGAACTGATCCGTGGTGGTAATATTCCGGTATTGGGCAGTGCGGCTATTGTGTGCGATTTTCCTAATATCAGTAACACTTGTGAAATTGTAGATAAAATATATTATCGCAGCAGCAAATTTATAAAGCTGCAGGCCTCTGGTTATAATGTGGTAAAAAGTTTTGTAAATGATGCCGGTCAGCAGTTATCAGACCATATGCCATTAACAACTAATTTTACCTATACGCTTCAGTCTGCTTTCGGAGCAAGTGATTTATTTGGAGGTCCGCATGGTAATCCATTTAATGATCTCGAAACCCTTACCTCAGCACATAACGCTAAAGTGTTTACCCTGCAAGGAGCCAATCGTGTTGATGGTATAGGAGTAACTTTTACAGATGGAACCATTCTAAAACATGGTGGTAACGGTGGTACTGCACAATCACTTACCTTGCAGAACGGCGAAACTGTTACATCGGCAATGTTATGTTCAGGTGAATACTCAGGTCGCACACGAATATTTTACGTTAAACTTACCACCAGTTCAGGCCGAACACTGGCAGTTGGTACAGCAACTTCAAATGTAGTAACCTATACTGCTCCGACTGGTTATAAAATTACCGGTTTTTATGGTAATGCAGGCGACGAGATAGATAAATTAGGTGTTATTTACACTAAAAACTAATCCATATTAAACATAAGCATAAGCGGTTGCATCATTATCATGGTCAGCCGCTTATTGTTTTATATGCGTAAGATTTGCATTAAATTCGTCTGGCTTTTTTACTTAAATGCACTGTTTTTTAAGAAACTATTCTAAAATGGTGGTGATATTTGGTTTATGTTAAATAATCTTCAGGATTATTCATGTAAATACTTCGAATTGAGTTTGCAGAACCTTGTTTTTTAAATAAATTCTGAATAATAAATGCCTTATAAATTAATAATTATATATTTGCAGCCTTGAAAGGCAACACTTTGTGTTTCGCTTTCTGATAGTATAGCCATAGGAATAAGGCTTTTTAATTTTAAAGATAACCTAAACCACGTTAATGCTTAATTTAGTTCTCTTTGGCCCTCCAGGGGCGGGTAAAGGCACCCAATCTGAAAAACTGATTGCAAAATATCAGTTGGTACATGTTTCAACAGGCGATCTTTTTAGGGCACACGTAAAAGGTGAAACAGAATTAGGAATAAAAGTAAGTCAATTGTTGGCAGATGGCGAATTGGTTCCGGATGCGATTACAATAGCGATGCTTGAAGAAGAAGTGGATAAAAATCCAGATGCAAAAGGATTTGTTTTTGATGGATTTCCACGTACTGTGCCACAAGCAAAAGAACTCGACTTATTTCTAGAGCGTAAAGGCAGTAAAATTGCTGGTGTTATTGCTTTAGATGTTGATCAGGTTGAATTAACCAAACGTATCGCCGAACGCCATAAGGTGAGTGGCAGACCTGATGACGATGCAGAAAAATTGAAAAAACGGATTTCAGAATACTTTGATAAAACCATTCATGTATTACCTTATTATGAGGAGCAGGGAAAATTGAAAAAAGTAAATGGAATTGGTGATATAGAAAAAGTTTATAGTGATCTTTGCGCTGTAATTGATCAGTTCTAATATTAAAAAATTAAATAAATCTCATCCGCAAAAGATAATCAGTTATTTTTTGCGGATGTTTGTTTTTTAGCGATTTTGGTGATCTGAAATCGTAAATCTAAAATTGTAAAGCAATATGTCGCAGGGTTCGAATTTCGTGGATTATGTAAAAATTTGTTGCCGTTCGGGTAAGGGCGGGGCAGGTTCAGCACATTTGCATCGTGATATTTTAACATCAATGGGGGGTCCTGATGGTGGTGATGGTGGTCGTGGTGGCCATATCATCGTGGTCGGGAACAGCAACATCTGGACATTATTGCACCTTAAATACCGTAAACATATTATTGCCGAAGACGGACTGGCTGGCGGGAGTTCACATAAATTCGGTCGTCAGGGTAAAGATGAAATTCTGGAGGTTCCACTCGGAACCATTGCCAAAGATGCAGAAACCGGTGAGGTGCTTTTTGAGATCACCAAACATGGCGAAACAAAAATTTTAACTCCAGGTGGCCGTGGCGGTTTGGGAAATGCCCACTTTAAAAATGCTGTTCAGCAGACCCCCCGTTTCGCACAACCAGGTGAACAGGGAAAAGAAGTTTGGAATATTCTTGAACTAAAGGTTTTAGCTGATGTGGGTTTAGTTGGTTTCCCTAATGCAGGTAAATCTACTTTATTGTCTGTAGTTTCAGCAGCCAAACCAGAAATCGCCGATTATCCTTTTACGACTATCGTACCTAATCTCGGAATTGTAAGTTACCGTGGCGGAAAATCTTTCGTTATGGCTGATATTCCGGGAATTATAGAAGGCGCATCAAAAGGTAAAGGCTTAGGCTATCGTTTCCTGCGTCACATTGAACGTAATTCTGTGCTTTTATTCATGGTTCCGGCAGATACCAGCAGATCGATAAAGGAAGAATACGAGATTTTAAAACGTGAGCTTGAATCTTATAATCCTGAATTAATGCAGAAACCACATATTCTGGCCATTACAAAATCTGATATGCTGGATGATGAATTGGTTGCTGAAATGAAACAGGATTTGCCAGGTATTCCATCCATATTTATCTCCTCTGTTGCGGAGAAAAACATACTGGAATTAAAAGATTTGCTCTGGAAAGCGATTGAAGGCTGAACCTTTTAACTAAATAGGGTCAACAGTATATTTTGCTTCGTAATAACCTGGGTAGTTAAACTGGCTGACAATCAGAAGTTAAGCTCTTATCCTGTCTATCAGGCAGCCTACCCATTCTTTTAATAATACATCCCAAATGGAAAATGCTGCTGCATCCGGAATGATAAAATCAGTCAGTTCGAACGCAGATTTTCCAATAAAATTTGTGGGGTAATAATCCAGTTTTTGCTTCGCAATTTTATCAAATATAATTCGTGATCTGGGGATGTGCCAGGCGCTGGTAATCACCAGGATACTTGCATTTGGTTGTTTGCGGTGGATCATATCAATACTCCGCTGCGCATTTTCTACTGTATTCCTGCTCAAATTTTCAACCCATATGGAAGAGTCGGGGATTCCGATTTGTCTTAAAAATTTATAGGTCAGATCAGACTCTTTGGTTGTGGTGTCTAATAAATTTGCACTGCCTCCGCTTAGCAAGATTTTTTTGAGATTTCCCGCTTTTAAAAGTTTAACTGCCTGAAATAACCTGTCGCTGCTGGGCCCAAAAGCGATGTCATGTGTCCTTAAGTTAAGGGATGAATAACCGCCTAAAACGATACCAATATCATGATGATTGCGTAACGGATAGCTGGATTCGTATGCATGTGCAACCTGCCCTGCAATAAAGTTATTAGAAAAGAATAACAGTGATAATATTGCGGCGATTAACAGTTGCTTTTTTCTTCGTTTAGACGATAATGCAACCAACAGTAGGATAGAAATCCATACTATTGGACGGAGAAGAAATAAAAAAACTTTAGAAAAAATAAAAATCATAGTCAGGCAATTACACCTTAAAACTATGATTTTTATTTTGATCTAACTGGTTGGTTAGCCTTGTCCTTCCTGAACCTGAACATTTTCATGTGCGTTATCCATCAATTCCCTGATGTCGGATTTTGGTTTCTTCTCCACCTTATGCTTAAAATGAGGTATTTCATGTTCTACAATATCTTCTTCAATGGCTTCAACTCCAAATACTTTTTCTTTCAATAAATTGTATTTATCCTGAAAGCCATAACGCAGGTTTTTTGCGCCACCGGCAATTTTATCTCTTGTTCCGGCTCCGCTATCAGGTGCAAATAAGATGCTTACAATTGCTCCTGCTGCCAAACCTGCAACCAATGCCAATGCAACCTGGCTGTTGTTATTTGATTTGTGGTCTAAATATTTTCCGATTAATTTTCTGTACTTCATCTGTTTATGTTTTAGGTATAGATTATATGATGGAACCCGGTATTAAAAATAAGCCAATTGTGCTCATAAAATGTTAATGACCTCGGATTCATCACGATGCGTTTTTAAAAGGAACAATCGCTAAAGTATAATGTTTCAATAAATCTAAATCAGCTGCAGATGCGCAAAAGATTTGGTAAGTTTAAGCTTAACATAAATGCAAAAAATGGTAAAGGCAACAATAAACAGGGAACATTATGCTTGTTCGGTTACAAATGGTTCACACGATATTATAGTGGATGAACCTTTCGACTTGGGCGGAACAAATAAGGGGTTTGCACCAAAGGGATTATTAATGGCATCATTGGCTTCGTGTGTGGCCATTACCATAAGGATGTATGCCGACCGGAAAGAATGGCCTGTTGATAAAATAGAAGTGGAGGTAAATGTTGATACGGAGAATGGTGAAACGGTATTCTTCGAAGAAATAACCTGTACTGGGGAGTTAACTGATGAACAAAAAAGCCGTTTGGAAGATATCGCAGCCAAATGTCCGGTGAGTAAAATGCTGACTGTTGGACATGAGATCAGATCAAAGGTGCTTTAAAAGGTGCAAAACTCATTTACACATTCCTGAAAAGCTTTAATATCTTTGTATCACTCAGTTTTATCTGGAGTAAATAACTATGGCTACTGAAATTAAATGTCCGAATTGTGCCCATGTTTTTCCGATGGAAGAAGCCATGGCCGAAGATTATAAGAAAGAGCTGCGTGAAAAAATGGTCACTTTTACCCGGCAAAAGGACGAGGAATTTCAGCGGAAGCTTGCCGCAATGGAGCATGATAAGCAACTTCAGCAAAAAGCTTTTGAATTAAAGTTGGCTGAAGAAAAAACCAAATTAAAAGATGATTTGGAAGGCAATCTGCGTAAAAGTATTGCTGCGGATTTTGAAACCAAATTACAGATGCTGGAAGGTAATGCGAAGGATAATGAGGAAAAATTGAAACTAGCCCGCGAAAAGGAGCTGGAATTTTTACGCCGTGAGCAAAGTTTGAAGGTAAAGGAAGAGGAGATGGAGCTGGCCTTTCAACGTAAAATGCAAGAGCAGCGCAATGAACTTGTAGAACAGATCCGTAAGCAGGAGGCAGAAAAAAACAGCATTAAAGATACTGAACACCAGTTGCGTTTAAGAGAGCTGGAAAAACAGCTTGATGATCAGAAAAAACTGGCTGAAGAAATGAAGCGTAAAGCAGAGCAAGGCAGTATGCAGTTGCAGGGTGAAGTGCAGGAACTGATTCTGGAAGAACTGTTGCGCAGCAATTTTCCTTTCGATTTAATTGAAGAAGTAGGTAAAGGCGTTCGTGGGGCAGATTGTGTGCAGGTGGTGCGCAACCAGTTTGGGCAGGAATGCGGCAAAATTATCTATGAAAGTAAGCGTACTAAAGATTTTGGTGGCGACTGGATTGAAAAATTAAAAAAAGACATGCGGAGTATGGGCGTTGATGTGGCGGTGATTGTCAGTCAGTGTTATCCAAAAGGCATGAGCAGTTTCGGTCAGCGCGATGGGGTATGGATCTGTTCTTTTGAAGAGGTAAATGCTGTGGCTTATGTGCTGCGTGATGGAATTTTGCGTTTGTCAACTGCCATTAAATCACAGGAAAACCGGGGTGATAAAATGCACATGCTTTATGATTATCTCACGGGTACAGAATTTTCAGAGCAATGGAAAGCCATTCGCGAAGGTTTTATGAGTATGAAACTTTCCATTCAGCGCGAACGGGATGCTATGGAACGTTTATGGAAAGCCCGTGAGAAGCAGCTTGAAAAAGTATTGTTGAACGCCACGCATATCCGAGGCTCCATTGAAGGCATTGCGGGTAATGACAGTATTCAGTTAAGTTTAACAGATGACGATGATGAAACGTTGTTGCTGGATTAAAATGATCACAGATGTGATGTCCGACAATAAAAAATAGCTATCAGTAATACAGTCTTATGTTTTCTTAAATGCCTGAAATCTGCATCCCTTTGGATAAAAAAATGGCATCTGGTTCAAACAAAAAGAATGATAAACAAAATATATACAGTGAATAAGAACAAAAAAAATAAAGCGCTCAACCGCTCAGAATTTCTGGCATTTATTTGCATTTTGCTATTTTCCGGGAACGTTTCCGGACAGGAACTAAAATCGCCGGATGCCAACTTAACCGCACATTTTTCTTTAGCTGAAGGTGGTGTGCCCACGTACAGTTTAAAATATAAAGGTAAGAATGTCATTAAAACCAGTAAGCTGGGTTTGGAGCTGAAGGATGGTAAAAACTTAACGAATGGTTTTACCATCACCGATACGAAAACAAGTACCTTCAATGAAACATGGAAGCCTGTTTGGGGTGAAGTGAAAGAAATAACCAATCATTATAATGAGTTAGCGGTAACCCTTACTCAAAAGGAAACCAACAGATATATGATGATTCGTTTAAGGTTGTTTAATGATGGTTTAGGCTTCAGGTATGAATTTCCAGAGCAGAAAAATCTTGACTATTTCGTCATTAAAGAAGAAAAAACACAATTTGCATTGGCTGGCGATCATAAAGCTTTTTGGTTGCCGGGGGATTATGACACACAAGAGTATAGTACGGTGACTTCAAATTTATCAGAAGTTCGTGGTAAAATGAAAGCTGCGGTAACACCAAATGCATCGCAAACCACCTTTTCGCCAACAGGATTGCAAACTCCTTTAATGATGAAGAGCAAGGATGGTTTATATATTAATATTCACGAAGCTGCGCTCATCAATTATTCATTGATGTCGTTAAATCTTGATGATCAAAGCATGGTTTTAGAATCATGGTTAACACCCGATGCCATTGGCGATAAAGGCTATATGCAGGCGCCATGTGTATCACCGTGGAGAACCATCATTGTAAGCGATCAAGCCGGAGATATCCTCACTTCAAAATTAACCTACAACCTGAATGAGCCTACAAAATTCAAAAATGTATCCTGGATTAAACCAACCAAATATGTAGGGGTTTGGTGGGAAATGATCACGGGCAAAAGCACCTGGGCTTACAACAATTTAACCAGCGTACAATTGGGCGTAACTGATTATTCGAAAACTCAGCCTAATGGCAAACATTCTGCAAATACGGCGCACGTAAAAGAATATATCGATTTCGCGGCTAAAAACGGTTTAGATGCTGTATTGGTTGAAGGCTGGAATGAAGGCTGGGAAGACTGGTTTGGCAAAACCAAAGATTACGTTTTCGATTTCGTTACACCTTATCCTGATTTTGATGTGAAAGAATTACATCGTTATGCGGCAAGTAAAGGTATCAAAATGATCATGCACCATGAAACTTCTTCATCAGTACGAAATTATGAAAGGCATTTGGATACCGCTTATAAATTTATGAAAGCCAATGGTTATGATGCGGTAAAAAGTGGTTATGTAGGCAATATGATTCCACGTGGCGAACATCACTACGGACAATGGTTAAACAATCATTATTTATATGCTATTCAAAAAGCTGCTGAATATAAAATCATGGTCAATGCACATGAGGCCGTTCGCCCGACAGGTTTGGCACGTACTTATCCCAATCTGATTGGAAATGAATCTGCCCGGGGAACGGAATATGAGGCTTTTGGTGGTAATAATGCCGATCATACCACTATATTACCTTTCACGCGTTTAATTGGCGGTCCGATGGATTATACACCCGGTATTTTTGAAACCAAAGTGAGTGCTTATAACCCAGAAAACAATTCATTTGTACACAGCACACTTGCCCGTCAGCTGGCGCTTTACGTAACAATGTATAGCCCGTTGCAAATGGCTGCAGATTTACCGGAAACCTATAATAAGTATATGGATGCTTTCCAGTTTATTAAAGATGTGGCAGTGGACTGGGATGATACCAAAGTTTTAGAGGCAGAACCTGGCGATTACATTACTTTCGCCCGTAAGGCAAAAGGTAAAAATAACTGGTTTGTAGGTCGTACAAATGATGAAATCGCCCGCACTTCAAAAATCAATTTAGCCTTTTTAGATGCAGGCAAAAAATATATAGCAACCATTTATGCTGATGCGAAGGATGCACATTACGAAAAAAATCCTAAAGCCTACACTATTCGTAAAATGGAAGTAACCAATAAAACGAAGTTAACGCAATATTGTGCACCGGGTGGTGGCTATGCAATCAGTATTATGGCAAAATAAGTTTTGTGTTTAATGGCCGGGAAGGCTGAGTTTTATTGCAAATGATATAAAGTTTTTCTTTTTCATTAAGTCGTAGTACTTAACTACGACTTTTTTGTTTATGATTACCTGTTTAAAATGCGCCTGCTGATTTAAAATGATATACGCAGATTTGGTTTTATCAGTGGTTATCTGTGTGATCAGCAGGAAATATTATAATGTCTCGAAGCTATTTGGTTTTAAATTCAGTAATAAAAAGTCTCCCGCAGATTTAAAATGATATACGCAGATGTGGTTTTATCAGCGGTTATCTGTGTGATCAGCGGGAAATATTATATGGTCTCGAAGCTATTTGGTTTTAAGTTCAGTAGTAAAAAAACTCCCGCAGATTTAAAATGATATACGCAGATTTGGTTTTATCAGCAGTTATCTGTGTGATCAGCGGGAAATACTATATGGTCTCAAAGCTATTTGGTTTTAAGTTCAGTAATAAAAAATCTCCCGCAGATTTAAAATGATATATGCAGATTTGATTTTATCAGCGGTTATCTGTGTGATCAGCGGGAAATATTATATGGTCTCGAAGCTATTTGGTTTTTTAAGTTCAGTAATAAAAAATCTCCCGCAGATTAAAATGATATACGAAGATTTGGTTTTATCAGCGGTTATCTGTGTGATCAGCGGGAAATACTATATGGTCTCAAAGCTATTTGGTTTTAAGTTCAGTAAAAAAAATCTCCCGCAGATTTGGTTTTATCAGCGGTTATCTGTGTGATCAGCGGGAAATATTATAATGTCTCGAAGCTATTTGGTTTTAAGTTCAGTAATAAAAAATCTCCCGCAGATTTAAAATGATATATGCAGATTTGGTTTTATCAGCGGTTATCTGTGTGATCAGCGGGAAATATTATATGGTCTCGAAGCTATTTGGTTTTAAGTTCAGTAATAAAAAATCTCCTGCAGATTTAAAATGATTTACGCAGATTTTGGTTTTATCAGCAGAAATTCTTTAGTACTGTTTCTTAGATACCATAATTTTCGCATATTGCTGTCAACAAGTATTTATATAAATTATTTCAATCTGCGGGAGCTAACAATCATGGCCAGAACAAAAAATCACATCGAACTTCAGTTTTTAAGCGAACCATCAGATGTAAACTATGGCGGTAAAGTACATGGTGGAATGATGATGAAATGGATTGACCAGGCTGCTTTTGCCTGTGCCTTACAATGGAGTCAAACGTATTGTGTAACTGTTTATGTTGGTGGAATCCGTTTTTTTCATCCGGTTCATATCGGACATTTGGTTAAAATGGAAGCACGGATTATTTACACCGGTAAAACCAGTATGCATATTGCTGTAGATGCCTTTTCAAAACCTGTTGATCAGGCTGATTTTGTTAAAAATACACATTGTATCATTGTTTTTGTTGCTGTTGACCATGAAGGGCAATCTAAAGCCGTTCCTGCCTTTAAACCAAAAACGGAAAAAGAAATTGCCATGCATGGTTATGCCATTAAACTGATGGAGCTCCGTAAAAGCATTGATAAGGAGATGGAACCCTATATAGTTTAGTCTATAACAGGTAAGGCAAAGCTAAATTTACTTCCTTCGCCAATAGCACTCTCTACCCAGATTTTTCCATCTTCTGCTTCAATGAAGTCTTTCGAAATGGCTAAGCCCAAGCCGGATCCTGATTTGTTCTGCCCATCAGTCGGCACCTGAAAATAGCGTTCAAACAGGCGTTTCTGATATTTTTCATCAATGCCTTTTCCGTAATCTTTAACTGAGAACTGAACAAATTTATCCTTTTGCAAAATATCAATTACCACTTTGGATTTCTCCGAACTGTAACGCAAAGCATTTGATAAAAAATTAACCAGTACCCAGGCTGTTTTCTGGATGTCGGCATTCACTTTCGGTAAGTTCGCGTCGCAGTTTAATTCCAGTTTAATTGATTTTTGTTCGGCCTGAAATTTTACCGCATCAATGGCATATTGTACAATATCCTCAGGTTTGGTTATCGCAAAGGTTAGTTTTAAGTTTCCGGTTTCTACCTGCGATAAATCCAGAAGCTCGCTTGTGATTTTTAACAGCCGGTCGCTATCTTCTTTGATATGGGTTAAAAGCTGGTTTTGTTCTTCATTCATCAGGCCAACACGTTCATCGCCAAGCAACTTTAAACTCATTTTTATGGATGCAAGGGGTGTTTTCAGTTCATGAGATACTGTTGCAATGAAATTGGTTTTGGCCTCATCCAATTCTTTGAATTGAGTAATGTTTTTCAGTACGTAAACACTGCCTGCCGATTTTGAAGATGCGATTAATGTCTTTTCATCCTGATCTTCATAATTCGGAATTACAATTTCGCGATGCTCCAGTAAGAAATAAGATTCTTTTTCATCCACATAAATTTTTAAGGTTTTGTCTTTGGTTTCCGGTTTAATGATGCGCTTCAATAGTTCGTTCTTTTTTATCAGTTCTGTAGCATTCTGGCCGATGACTTTTCCTTCATTCAGATTCATCAGCTTTGCTGCCAGGTGATTTAAAAACAGGATTTCACCCTTTTCATTTAAGCCGATGATGGCATCCTGCATCTGTGCGATGATGGCCTCAATCCGCGATTTTTCAGATTTGATTTTTGAAAGATTGCTGTTTTCCCATTCATTCAGCTTCACCACCATCCCATTAAAGGCATCAGCAAGTTCGGTGAACTCATCGTGGTTTTTAAAATGAAGCCGTTGTTTGTAATTCTTTCTGCTGATTTGTTTGATAGCGGCACTAAATTCAGCCAGTGGATTGGCAACAAAACCAGGGAAGTTGACAATAAACGTAAACAGGATGAGAAAACTCAGCACGGCCGCAATTGAAATGTATAAATTGGCCCTTGCTGATGCCGCATTTGCCTGATCATTCTTTTTGTAAATGGCCTTCATATTTACCTCTTCAATGCTTTGCAAGGCGGTACGCATGTTTTTTATATTGTTCGTACCGGAAGCAACCTGTAAAGATTTGTAAGTTGATAAAAGTTTCTGAAAGGCTATTTTCTCACCTTGTTCTGTAATATTCCGACCTTCGTTTTTTAAATTTTCCTCAAATATTTTTGCCTTTGCGGCTGATAAAGGAAAATTGCTTTCATCTACAACATTCCGCATGGCACTGACATATTTGAGCGATTTATAATTGTCTTTCAGGATTACTTTAGATTTATCAGACAATTCATTCAGAAAGAATAAGGCGATCAGACCAAAAGATAAAACGATGATGAAGAGGAAGCCGAATCCGAGACGGAGCTTGGTTTTTATTTTCATGGTGAAGTTGTTTATTACCACCTAAGAAGCCTTAGTATATTTAAGTTTAGATGTGCTTAGGTGGTAAAATTTATTAGATTAGATTTTAAGAAAGTATAACCAAATCAATTTCTTTTGCAGCTAAATTACGTAACAACTGATTAAAAATAGCCGTTCGCATGATCACCTGAAAAATATTTAAATGAGGCTTACCAATGCAAATGGTGGAAATTTCTTTTTCGGTTGCCATATTAATGATGGTTTGTGTAACCTGATTGCTTTTTACCTTGATCACTTCGGCACCCAGTTCAGTGGCCAGTTTAAAATGGTTAATTAAGTGCCGTTGTTTATCCAGTTTGATTTTATCAAAGCTTTCGGCATCACTTTGAACATACAACGCAATCCATGGAGAATGATAATAGGAAGCCAGCCGGGCTGTTTTCCGGATGACGACACCTGCCGTTGCTGCGTTTGAGGAAATACAGGCCAGAAAACGTTCCGAACGTAGTTTTACTGATTTCGGAATTTCAATCTGAATTTTTCTTTCCACCTGGTGTACCACTTCTTTTAATGCAAATTCCCTGAGCTGCAATATCTTATCTGCCTGAAAAAAGTTGCCTAGTGCCTTGTCTATTTTACTTTGATCATAAATCTTCCCTTCTTTTAAACGTGTAATCAGTTCATCTGCAGTTAAATCAATGTTCACGATTTCATCTGCCAGTTCCAGTATTTTGTCGGGAATCCGCTCTGTTACGCTGATACCCGTGATCTGTTCAATCTCTTCGTTGATACTTTCCAGGTGCTGGATATTCACTGCTGAAATAACATTAATACCAGCTTCAAGTAAATCGAAAACATCCTGCCAGCGTTTGCTGTTCTTACTGCCTTCGGCATTGGTATGGGCCAATTCATCTACCACCACAATTTCAGGATGACGGTTTAGAATACCCTGTAAATCCATTTCTTCGATTTCTTTACCGCGATAAAAGATTTTCTTTCGGGCAATCATTGGCAAACCATCAACCAAAGCTGCTGTCTCTTTTCTTCGGTGTGTTTCTACGTAGCCAATACAAAGATCCACACCGTTTCGCAACAGGGCATGAGATTCCTGCAGCATCCGGTAGGTTTTGCCTACACCGGCACTCATCCCAATATAAATTTTGAGCTTTCCCCGCCTGGATTTCTGAATCAGTTCAAGGAAATGTTGTACAGAATCTTCTTTATTTTGCATTGTCTTCTTTAACCACGGAAATACAGTTTCATACGGTAAATCTTCCTTTATCACTGCATTTCCGTGGCAATATTTAAATATTGCATTTGTTACGCGGCAATTTAAAAGGCCACGGCTATACTGGCTGTTAATGTGGTACTGGCATTTATGGAATTCGTTCCACGATTAAAAATTTTATCCTTGCTGTCGTAAGTTTTTCCTTCCAAGCGAACAACTGCATTCGGGATTGGTGAATAATCTAAATTTAAGGAATAGCCTTTTGTTCTAAATCCGTTGGGCGTTCCCGTTGAGATAAAAATACCATTTTTATCTTCGTAATATTCAAATCTTCCTGCCATAGCCCATTTATCTGCAAATTTATATTGCACAATGGCTACCGGTGAAATGACTTCATTAACGCTGCTGCTACCTTTAGCTTTTTGTTGGGTACCATAATCCAAGCCAAGGGTTAATCCAAATTGATCTGTTAACTGGAAAATACCATACAGATTATGATAAAAACGGTTCACCCGAACAGAATCAACACCCTCTGTTCCCAGATAATTGCTGTAATTAACTGTGATTTTTGGTGTGGGTTTCCAACTTAACTGCAAGCCGCCCGCAGGTTTGTCATTTCCATTCTGGCGGGTAATTCTTTGCCATCCGTTCAGATAAAGCAGCGTAGCGGTAAGTTTTCCATCCTGGGTACCATAGGTTAGTTTTGCCCCTGATTCATAATAGGGTGTGTTTTCTGAAGCAATATTTCTGGTTAAAACCCAACAATCTTTCGATATGGCGCCTTCAAAACCAATGTGCGATGAAAAGATACCGGCATCAATCCATAAGTTTGCTGATTTAGAGAGTTTAACGCCTGCATTGGCTTCGAAAATATTTTTAAGTACACCTGGCTCGGCAGCTAAGTTGGCATTAGCATACGTTCCAGCCATTACAGCCAGGTTGGCACGGATGGCACCATCGTCATAAGCAGCCTTGATAAAGCCTAAATTGAGGTTAACTTCATTAGTGCGGTTATGAGAGTAAATAAATGCAGGTCGGTTATGGTCGGCAGGTTTATTGAAGTCGTAGCCATAGTAAGCTTCAATATAACCTGAAAATTTTACTTTAGATGCTTCTTGTGCGAAAGCGGTAATTGATGCGGTTAAAGTGGTAATAAGGATAACGAGTTTTTTCATTTTTGTATGGTGATTACACCTGTTAAAGGTGATTTTAAACATGATCAATTGATGTTCTTTTCAACCGGAGGGGAGAAAGCGTTGAAGTATAACAACTAAATTTCAAGGACCTCCTCCATTTTCCTTTGCTCCGGTAGAAATGACGATGTGTTACAGATTGTCTAGTGCCAGGTTCAGTTTTAATACATTTACTGATGACGGGCCGAATAAACCCATTAAAGGTTTGATGGTATTAAGGGCAACCAGTTCTTTAACTTTCTGTTCACTGATATGCCTTGTTTTAGCTACTCTGGCAATTTGAATGGTAGCGCCTTGTTCAGAAATATTTGGGTCTAAACCACTTCCTGATGCCGTAACCATATCAGCAGGAATCTCCGATTTTTTTAATCCGGGATTATATTTTAGCAAGGTGTCTATTCTTGATTGTACTTCTTTCAGATAATCAGGATTAGAAGGTCCTTTGTTTGAACCTGCAGAGCCTGCGGCGTTGTAGTTTACTGCTGATGGTCTTCCCCAGAAATATGCTGGTTTAGTAAATGATTGACCTAATAAGGCATAGCCAATTGTTTTTCCATTTTTAGTGATTTTCTCACCAGCACCATTTCCTTTGGAAAACCGGCCTGCCAATGCAATACTGATGGGATAGATGATACATAACAATACGATTAAAACTAATGTTAAGCGTATGGATGGAATGATGTATTTTTTCATGATATTATGTGATTACACAGATTTTAAATGATGATGAAGATTTAGTTTTGTCATCCTGAGCTTGCCGAAGAAGTTAATCTTCATTTCGACAAGCTCAACTTGACAGTATGTTTATACAAATAACCCAACTACTAAATCAATTAATTTGATGCCGATGAACGGAGCGACAACCCCTCCAATGCCATAAATGAATAAGTTCCTGCGCAGCAGTGCCGTTGCACCGATAGGTTTATAGGCCACACCTTTTAAGGCGAGCGGAATTAATATCGGGATGATAATCGCATTAAAAATCACAGCCGACATAATTGCACTTTCTGGTGAATGTAAGGCCATAATGTTGAGGCTTTGCAATGCCGGTATAGCGGCAATAAATAGTGCCGGAACAATGGCGAAATATTTCGCCACATCATTGGCAATGGAAAAAGTGGTCAGTGTTCCGCGTGTAATGAGGAGCTGTTTCCCGATTTCTACAATCTCAATTAATTTCGTAGGATCGTTATCTAAATCGACCATATTACCAGCTTCTTTCGCGGCCTGGGTACCACTGTTCATGGCCACACCAACATCAGCCTGGGCAAGTGCCGGAGCATCATTGGTACCATCACCCATCATGGCCACAAGCTTTCCTAGTGCCTGCTCGTCCTTAATGTAGTTCATTTTATCTTCTGGCTTAGCCTCTGCAATAAAATCATCTACACCAGCCTTTTCTGCAATGTATTTGGCTGTTAAAGGATTATCTCCGGTAACCATTACAGTTTTAACACCCATTTTGCGCAAGCGTTCAAAACGTTCACTGATACCTGGTTTAATGATGTCCTGCAACTCAATTACGCCAAGTGCTTTCTCATTTTCTGACACCACTAAAGGGGTTCCGCCATTGGTGGCAATATTTTTTACATGACTTTCAATATCAGATGGAAAAATATTCCCTGCTTTTTCCACGATATTTCTGATGGAATCGAAAGCCCCCTTTCTGATGCGTCTACCATCGGCAGTATCCAATCCACTGGAGCGGGTTTCGGCTGTGAATTTGATAAAGGTAGAACCTTGTGGTGTTCCGGCAGTTTTAAAGCCCTGTTCATTAGCCAATTCAATAATCGATTTGCCTTCAGGCGTTTCATCTGCCAGCGAACTTAATACGCAGGCATCCGTAAAATCTTTAATCACAACACCTGCAGTAGGATAGAAGCGGGTTGCCTTGCGGTTACCAATGGTGATGGTTCCGGTTTTATCCAACAAGAGCACATCTATATCTCCTGCGGTTTCTACTGCTTTACCTGATTTGGTAATCACATTTGCCCGTAGCGCCCGGTCCATTCCGGCAATACCGATGGCTGATAATAAACCACCTATAGTTGTTGGGATCAGGCAAACAAAAAGCGATATTAATGCTGCAATCGTAATTGGTGTATTGGCGTAATCGGCAAATGGTTTCAAGGTAACGCAAACGATAATAAATACCAGCGTAAAGCTTGCCAAGAGTATCGTTAATGCAATTTCATTTGGTGTTTTCTGGCGTGAAGCACCTTCTACCAGGGCAATCATTTTATCCAGAAAGCTTTCACCAGGCGCTGTGCTCACCTGTACTTTGATTTCATCAGATAATACTTTTGTACCACCGGTAACTGATGATTTATCACCACCTGATTCCCGGATTACCGGAGCAGATTCTCCTGTAATGGCTGATTCATCGATAGTTGCAATACCTTCAATGATTTCTCCATCGGTTGGAATGGTATCGCCGGTTTCGCAAACAAATACGTCGCCTTTTTGCAATTGGTTTGAAGAACGGATTTCAATTGTACCATTTTCTAAAAGGACTTTTGCAGGTGTTTCTTCACGGGTTTTCCGCAAACTGTCTGCCTGGGCTTTTCCTCTGGCCTCTGCAATAGCTTCTGCAAAGTTGGCAAATACTACGGTAAGCAGAAGTACCAAAAAGATGCAGAAGTTATACAATGGCGATCCCTGCCCGCTGTGACTAAAGGAGTATACAGTAACATAAGCCATTACCAAAGTGCCTACTTCAACGGTAAACATGACCGGGTTGCGCACCATTACCCTGGGATCGAGTTTGATGAATGATTCTTTCAATGCTGTTTTGACCAAAGCTGGTTCAAACAATTTATTATTGGGTTTCATTTTATTTATTTTAAATTGATTTCACAGATTAAAGTGATTTCGCAGATTTATTTAAGCATGGTAAAATATTCAGCCAGCGGGCCTAAGGCCAGTGCCGGGAAATAAGAAAGTGCATTCAACACTAAAATCACGGCTAAAGTCATCAGCGCAAATGTTTTGGTGTCAGTTTTTAAGGTTCCTGCAGATTCAGGAATGAATTTTTTAGCACCTAATAAACCAGCAATCGCTACAGGGCCGATAATGGGCAGGAAGCGACCGAGAAAGATGATCACCCCGGTTAATACGTTCCAGAAAATATTGTTATCTCCCAAACCTTCGAAGCCTGAACCATTGTTGGCGTTAGATGAAGTTACCTCGTACAGCATTTCAGAGAAACCATGAAAACCAGGATTATTTAACCATGCTTTAGGCTGAACAGCCCAGGCGGCATCGGCATGATTGGTAAAAACATAACTTGCAATTGCGGTACCAGCAAGAATTAGAAAAGGACTTAACAAAGTAATTAACGCAGCAATTTTGATTTCCCTGGCTTCCACTTTGTGTCCCAGAAATTCAGGGGTTCTGCCTACCATCAAACCTGAAATAAATACAGCAATAATCAGATAGATGAAATAATTCAATATACCTACACCGCAGCCTCCATAAAAGCCATTAATCATCATGGCTAACAGTTGCCATAAACCAGTGAGTGGCATAGTACTGTCGTGCATTCCGTTTACCGAACCAGTTGAAATAACAGTGGTTAAGGTACTCCAATAAGCTGTAGCGGCTGGTCCGAAGCGAACTTCTTTCCCTTCCATAGCGCCTGTGGCCTGAGAAATTCCCATTTTGGCTAATGCCGGATTTCCACCTAATTCTGAAGTAATGGTTGGAATCAGCAACATAAATAAACCAATGGTCATCACTCCAAAAATAGTCCAGGCCAGTTTACGCCTGCGAATAAAGTAACCGAAAGCAATGACCATCGCCAATGGAATAATCGTTTGCGAAATTGCTTCCACCATGTTGGTTAAATAGCTTGGGTTTTCGAATGGGTGAGCAGAATTTGCACCAAAATACCCACCTCCATTCGTTCCCAAGTGTTTAATAGCGATAAACTGAGCGGCTGGTCCACGAGAAACATTTACGGTATCGCCCTGAACCGATATAAACTGATCCTTTGCATCGTAACTGGCAGGTGTACCATTGAAGGTTAAGATTAAAGCAACAATTACCGATAACGGAAGCAATAGCCGGGTGATGGCTTTTACAAAAAATTCCCAGAAGTTACCCAGTTGTGTAGTAGTTTTGTCTCTGAATGCTTTAAAAAAGACCACTGCAGCAGCAATACCCGTTGCAGCGCTTACAAACTGAAGAAACATCAATACAAATTGCTGCGTTAAATAACTTACGCCGCTTTCACCAGAATAATGCTGCAGGTTACAGTTGGCCACAAAGCTAATAATGGTATTAAAGGCCAGATCTGGTGTCATGCCTGGATTTCCATCCGGATTTAATGGAAGGTGATTCTGGAAAATCAGTACGAAAAAGCCATATATCAGCCACAATACATTAATGGCTAATAAAGCTTTCAGTTGCTGTTTCCAGTCCATCTGTACTTTAATATTGATGCCCGAAAGTTTATAGATTAAGTTTTCAAGCGGTTTTAAAAAGTCTGTCCAGACCTTTTCTCCTGCAAAAACCTTGGCCAGATATTTTCCTAAGGGAATGGCGATGACTAAAGTAAGCAGGAATGTGGCAATAATGCCGGTTAATTCAGTGTTCATTTTTTTTGTTTTTTGGAGAATAGGAATTAGTCAATAGGGAATAGATTTTAGATGGATTTATCAATTTTCTTTTACCGATTTTCTATTTCCTCCATTAAAATTTTTCGGGTTTGATCAGCACGTAAATCATATAGATAAATACGGCGATGGCGATGATGAATAATGCTAACATGGCTTTAAATTTTTTCGAACCAATCAATTGATTTATAAGTTGCCCAGCAGAGCAAAAGGATAATTAAAAACAGGATTATGGTCATAACTTTATTAATTTTTGAAAGGCTATTGCCAACTGTTGTGCCGCAGAAAGATGTGTTTTTATAAGTTGCTGATTTGTATTGATTTATGTTTTATTTTAGTCAGGATTAAATTTTCAGGCATAAAAAAACCCTTCCGTTTTGGAAGGGTTTTTACCATTGTGGAAGGATGGTTTATTTTTCAGAAGAGGATTTTCGCATTCGTTTATAGCCTTCAGACTTCAGACTTCAAACTAAAACTTCCCCTGTTGGTTCAGCAAGCTGAAATATTTATCCAGATTAACACCCAATGATTTTTCCATAGAGATTTTAAAATCTAATGGTTGCGGATGTTTATTTTTCCATTCACTGAAATAATTTTTAAAGGCCTGATCAAATTTTTCTTTTCCCAACTGCGATTCCAAAATATAAAGCCAGAGGGCCGTCTTGGCATATGAGATTAAACTATATTCTTCAGAAGTTTTGAAGTCAGCTGCGGGTGTTTCAATGGCTGATTGCATAGGTACATTTGACAAGGCACCATAAACACTGGCCAGAAACCGATCAGCAGGTAGTTCCTTAATCTTTGCCGGAATGGCATCACCAAAAATAGAATTCGATCTGTATTTCTCGGCTTCATAACGGAACTGGAAAAAGGTATTAAAACCCTCGTCTTGCCAGGTATGTATTCTTTCGTTATTGCCCAGCATACTCATAAACCAGTTGTGGCCCACTTCATGGGTAATTACGCCATCAAGGGTTTCTTTTTTCGCATCCGGACTGGTTATCAGGGTAATAGTAGGGTATTCCATTCCGCCGCTGGCATTGTTTTTGGGCCCTTCAATGGCTTGTACCACCGGGTATTCATATTCGCCAATCCATTGACTGTACTTTTTAGTTGCATCTTTAATGTAGTCAATACTATTTACCCAAAGTGTATTTTCCTTATTATGGTAATAGCTGAAAGCATCCACAACTTTTCCTGAAGCAAGTTTTATGGTATCGTATTGAATGACCAGGTCCTGATCAGCAAACCAGGCAAAATCAGGCACATCATTTATTAGGTAAGTTAGGGTTTTAGTGCCTGAACTGCTTTTAGCACGGTATAATGCAGGCTTGTTGTTTCTGGCCGCTGTATTTTTTGCACCTATACTTTTATAAGCAGCAAGTTCATCTGCATTCTGCAGAACGCCCGTAGCACCAACTACATAATTGGTGGGAAGGGTGATGTTTACCTTATAGTCTGCATATTCGCTGTAAAATTCACCCATATCCAGGTAAGGGAACTCATGCCATCCATCTCTGTCAAACACGGCGGGTTTCGGGTACCATTGTGTTGCCATAAATTCGGTACCGGCATAGCCGGACCGGGAGAAATAGCTGGGTAATTTCACATTAAAACCAGTTGTAATAGTTACAGAATCACCGGATTTTAAGGGGGCAGGAAGCATGACTTTCACAATATCAATGTACTGTGGGTTAGGGTGTGCTTTTGTTTCAGCCAATTTTCCATTTACCTTGAAACCTAAGCCATCAATACTGCCGTAGCTTACGTTTTTAAGTTTTTCCTTGCGGGAAGTATCATTCCTGATTTGCTGAAAAAGTGCAGTTGATTCGTTTTTATAGGCATTTGGCCAGATGTGAAACCAGATAAAATCAAGTGTGGATGGTGAATTGTTTTTATAAACAATGGTTTCGAATCCTTTGAGTGATTTTTCTTTATCGTTTAAAGTAACATCAATGTTATAGGTTAATTTTTGCTGAAAATAATTTTCCTGTGCGAAGATGGAAAAAGATAGTGTTGATAATAATAATATTAGAATATATTTCTGCATGCTGATGAATTAATGGTAATGTATTTAAAATGAATAATGTAATTGATTGAATATTTTTAATGTTTCTGCCAGGGCTTGCATTAAGGTCTATCTTAAATGATTTGCGAAACTATCTATTCCTATTGTACTGTAGTGCCGGATTCCTGGCTTGATGTAAAATGCCGATAATTACGATCCGGCTAAGTTCATCATCAATGATAAAATAAATGGAATACGGAAAAACAGCTGTAAAGACTGACCAGATGTTTTTTATACCTGATTTCGATCAAGCTCCTCCATTAATGCGGATAGCGGCACTATTTTATTTGAATCCTTACACAGGGATTGCAATCTGGTATCCAGAACTTCCTTATGCCATTCTGGTAAAGAAGCATTAATCGATTCTACTTCTGGGTGCAGGTCTTTAATCTTTTCCCAATCTTCAATAGTAAGTTGAACCGCAGTGATTTGCCCATGCTCATTTGATAAATATTGAATGCTCATATACCAAATTTAATGATTTTTTTAAATGACCTTTTACCTTCCCCTGTTTATATTTCCAAAATTCCGTATTCTTCAATTTTTCTATACAGGGTTGTCAGGCCAATCCCCAGTAACCTGGAAGTTTCCGTTTTATTGCCTTTGGTATGAATCAGCACCTTCTGGATATGTTGTTTTTCTATCTGTTGAAGATTGAAATGATTCTGAACAGGCACAAATTCAAAAAATTCTGGTGGTAAGGCTGATAAATTAAGTTCGGCGCCGTCAGATAGGATCACCAGGCGCTCCATCACATTTTTGAGCTCCCGGATGTTACCACGCCATTGATGTTTCTCCAATATTTCCAGCAGTTTATCGTCTGCTTTAAGCTGAGCCCGATTGGATTTAACAGCAAATTCTGCCAAATAATGTTTTGCCAGCAAAGGGATATCTATTTTGCGTTCGCGCAAAGGCGGCAGCATGATCGTGAAAACCGAAAGGCGGTAATATAAATCAGAACGGAACTTTCCAGATTCAGCATCTGCTTTAAGATCTTTATTGGTGGCGGCCAATATGCGTACATTTACCTGTTGTGTGTGCGTATCCCCAACTTTAATAAAACTTTGATTTTCCAGCACCCGCAAAAGCTTGGCTTGTAAATCGAGGTTCATTTCACCTATTTCATCCAGGAACAAGGTTCCGCCATTGGCTTCTTCCAGTAAGCCTTTTTTATCTTTATTCGCACCGGTAAAAGCACCTGCTTTGTAACCAAATAGTTCGCTTTCTAATAAATCAGGACTAAAGCCACTACAGTTTAAGGCTACAAAAGGCTTTGCTGCCCTCGGACTTTCATAATGAATGGATTGTGCGAAAACTTCCTTCCCGGTTCCGGTTTCACCTAAAAGCAAAACGGTTGTATCGGTCTGGCTTACTCTTTTCGCCAAATCAATTGCTTCGGTGAGTTTTTTGGAATGACCGATCATCGTGCTGAAGTGATGTTTGCCTGCAATTTTTTGTGCTAGTTCGGCAACACGTTGCTGCAGATTTGCTTTCTCAATTGCTTTATAAAGTAAAGGGATTATTTTATCATTGTCATCTCCTTTAACCAGGTAATCGAAAGCACCATTTTTAATCGCCAAAACACCGTCTGATATCGTTCCGTATGCGGTAAGGTTGATTACCTCCACAAAAGGTTTGATCAGTTTAATGTCCTTCACCATGGCCACGCCGTTTACGTCGGGCAATTTTACATCGCTGATTACAATACTTACATCATTGTTTTTTAAAAGTTTTAAGCCCTCTTTGCCTGTAGCGGCCTGCAAAGTTCTAAAACCTTCCAGTTCTATAATTCTGGACAGTAAACTGCTGATTTTTTTTTCATCATCAATGATGAGGATGATCCCGTTCATAGGTTTGAAATAAGCTACAATATTAAGGATAAAAAAGGCGAATCAACAGAAATTGAAATATAATCTATCCTGCATTTTTTCCATTCGGAGCAATCATTTTGGAATGGTTAAGCTGCAATCTTTTCATATTGGGAAAAAGCTTTCCATTTTGGTGTGTTTCGTTTTGCCGGTAATGCTTAGTAATCCTTTTTTTGAAAGTTTTTATGCAGACAATCAGATAGATATGGGTTTGTTGTTTGCAGGGCACCAGGTTTGTCCTGGTGGATGATGAAATTTTAGAAAAAATGAACAATCAAATAATATTTGTCCGCCTTGCCACAAAAGAAGATGCCATTTATGCAGGTGAAATTGTAGATGAAACTCTGAACTCCGCCATCATCAGAGGATCTGGAATCTCCAGAAGAACACCCGCATCCATCATTGAAAAAATGGAAACCGGCAAAGCGATTATTGCGGTAACCAGTGGTGGTGAATGGGTAGGCTTTTCCTACTTCGAAAACTGGGAACATGGCAAATTCATCTCCAATTCCGGATTAATTGTGAAGCCAAAGTTCCGGAATTCTGGCGTAGCGAAATGCATTAAAAACAGAATTTTCAACTTGTCAAGGCGTCATTTTCCGCAGGCCAGGATATTCAGCATTACCTCGGGCGCAGCCATTATGAAAATGAATAGCCAGCTGGGTTTTGAGCCGGTAACTTTTGATCAGATTACCCAAGATGAAGCCTTTTGGGCGGGTTGCGCAAGTTGTACCAACTTCGATATTCTGGAAAGAAAAAAACGGCGTAACTGCTTATGCACTGCCATGCTGTTTACTCCTGAGCACATTGAACAAATCGTCACCCAAGCCGCTTTAGCAGATAAAAAACAACAATCATTAGCCATCCATTAATCAAACCGAACCATGAATATTTCAGATACACGGGCAACAACACATCCAGATTTAAACAGGCTTTATAACGAAGCGATCGCTCTTTTAACCACCTTGATCAGTATGCCATCTTATAGCGGTGCTGAAGATAAAACAGCTGATGAAATTGAATTGCATTTGACGAAACATCAGATAAATACCGTCCGCAAGCGGAATAATGTATGGTGTTACAATAAATTCTTTAACCCGCAGAAGCCTACTATTTTACTCAATTCACATCACGATACCGTAAGGCCAAATGAACAATATACGCGTGATCCATTTGCAGCGGTTGTTTACGATGACAAGCTGTATGGTTTAGGAAGCAACGATGCCGGTGCTGCGCTGGTATCGCTGATCTCTGCTTTCATTTATTTCTATGAAGACGAAAATTTGCCTTTCAACCTTTGTTTAGCCGCAACGGCGGAAGAAGAAACTTCAGGTGGAAACGGCATCAAATGTATTCTGGATGAATTGGAACCGATTTCTTTCGCTATTGTTGGTGAACCTACAAACATGCAAATGGCAATTGCAGAAAAAGGCTCGATGGTGATTGATTGTACGGCGAAAGGTCGATCTGGTCATGCCGCGAGAGAGGAGGGCGATAACGCCATTTACAAAGCCATGAGGGATATTGCCTGGTTTTCCAGTTATCAGTTCCCGATTGAGGATGGTGCCCCGCAACCTGTAAAAATGAGCGTAACGCAAATTGATGCGGGCATGCAACATAATATTGTTCCGGGCTGTTGCCACTTTACCGTGGATATCAGGTTCGATCACAATTATACATCCAGAGAAATTCTGAACACCATCATCAACCATACCATTTCAAGCTTCAATGTCAGGCCAAATATTTTACAGCCATCCCACATCAGCTTGTTGCATCCTATTGTGGTGGCGGGTTTGGGTTTAGGCAGAAAAACCTATTTATCACCTACCAGCTCAGATCAGGGATGGTTGGATATGCCTTCGATAAAAATGGGACCAGGAGAGTCTGCGCGATCACATACAGCTGATGAATTTGTTTACATCGATGAAATTGAAGAAGGAATAACGATCTATATTCGTCTGCTGGAATCGCTTTTTAAGCAAGGTGCATAAGCTTTATGTACTTTTTCGTTTACGACCGCCTGAAATAAATCCTTTTTAAGCATATTTGACCTCGTAAACCAAATGCTATGTTTAAAAAATTAAGCCCAGTAATCGTCCTCAGTTTCTTTGTCAGTTTTTGCGCTGCCCAGCAAGTGCGGCCGGCGAAATCTTCAGCAATTTACCGGGAACTGAAAACGCTTAAGCATCTTCCAAAGGTACTTTATCTGGCGGCCCACCCTGATGATGAAAATACAGGCTTACTTTCCTGGTTAATTAATGAGCAGAACGTGGAAACCGGCTATCTGTCGCTTACCCGGGGAGATGGCGGTCAGAACCTTTTAGGTACCGAGCAGGGTGCAGCCCTGGGATTAATCAGAACACATGAATTACTGGAAGCAAGGAAACTGGATGGTGCGCAGCAGTTTTTTACACGGGCCATTGATTTTGGTTTTTCCAAAAATACAGAAGATACCTTTAAACAATGGGATGCCGACAGCCTTACGGCTGATGTAGTTTGGGTAATCCGCAAATTCAGACCTGATGTCATTATTTGTCGTTTTCCGCCAACAGCAGCAGCAGGCCACGGACAACATGCGGCTTCTGCAGTGATAGCTGAAAAGGCTTTTAAACTGGCAGGAGATCAAACGGCATTCCCCAATCAATTGAAATATGTAAGTATTTGGCAACCCAAACGCATCCTTTGGAATACTTTCAGATTTGGATCAACAAATACCACAGCCGAAAACCAGTTGAAGGCAACTGTTGGTCAGTATGATGCCCAGCTCGGATTGGGTTATGGTGAGCTGGCAGGACTCAGCAGAAGTTTACACAAAAGCCAGGGTGCAGGCACACAAGCCGTGGCTGGCGTACGAACGGAATATTTTTCGCCGGTTTTAGGTGATCAGGCCAAAGCAAATTTGTTTGAAAGAATCCCGATGAACTGGTCTGACAGGGGAATCAATGACATTGATGAGTTAATTGATATTACCCTCTTGTCTTTTGATTATAACCATCCGGATAAGAGTTTACATGGTTTATTGATGTTGCGCAAGAAGATTGCTGAACTGCAGGATGTGAATCTTCGGAAAGATAAACTAGCTGCTATCGACCACATTATTTTAAGCTGTACCGGTTTTATGGGTGAAGTGGTTACCGACCAGGCAGAAGCCATTGCAGGCAACAGTTACAGCTTTCGTTTAAATGTAATTGCCCGGTCCTCGGTTCCGGTATTGTTAGAACAGGTAAATTGGATCAACCAAACAGATAATTTAAACCGCAGGGTTTCGGGCGATTCCCTGCTGACCATTGAGCGTAAGATTCAAATCCCGGCAGGAGCAGGGTTAACTGAACCCTACTGGTTAGAAAAACCTGCAAAAAATGCAGCTACTTTTAGTGTGGCCAATGATACCTTAATCGGTTTGGCTGAGAATGAAGCTGCACTGAATGTTGTTTTGTCGCTTAAAATCGGTACGGAACAATTTAAAGTAAAACTGCCTTTATCGTTCAAAAAGTTAGACCCGGTTAAAGGTGATGTGGTAGAGCAATTAAGGATTGTTCCGGCACTTGGTTTAAGTTTTGCCGAGCCGGTATATTTTGCCAGGGAAAAAGAAGGATTAGCCGTTACCCTGAGGTTGAAGGCTAATAAATCCATCAATTATGGTAAGGTTGATTTTAAGATTGGAAATGTGATCGTCAAAACCTTTAACGGAATCAATTTACCTGAAAATACCGTTACCATTAAAGACTTTTTAATTCCTGCTGAAGATTTATCAAAAATTAAAAGCAGTCAGAATAAACTTGAAGCTGTTTTTTCAGCAGAGCAAAATACTTTTACAAAAGGACAGGTATTGATTCAGTATCCGCACCTGCCTTCCCTGCAATATTTTGTACCGGCAACAACCTGGTTATTAAAAGGCGATATCAAGGTGCTGGCAAAAAGAATAGGGTATATTCAAGGTGCAGGAGATCTGATTCCGGAGTTTTTACGTCAGGCTGGTTTGCAGGTGGATGTATTAACGGAAGCTGATATTTTGAACCCTGCAAAACTGGCTACATACGATGCCATTGTAACAGGGGTAAGGGTGATCAATACCGAAAAGAGAATCAAGAACTGGCAGCCGGCTTTGAAAAACTATGTAGAAAACGGTGGTACCATGGTAATGCAATACAATACTACTCAGGATATGGCCTTACAGGATTTTGGTGTTTATCCTTTTAGCATAAGCGGAAAAAGAGTTACTGAAGAAAATGCTTCAGTTAAATTCCTGGTTCCAAATCATAAGCTTTTAAACTATCCGAATAAGATTACAGCAGCAGATTTTAACGGCTGGGTGCAGGAGCGTGGTGCCTATTTTCCAGATAAATGGGATGATAAATATGAACCGCTTTTTGAAATGAACGATACCGGAGAAGAGCCTTTAAGAGGAGCCACATTGTATGCGAAATACGGTAAGGGGAATTTCATTTATTCACCACTGGCATTTTTCAGGCAATTGCCGGCAGGTAATGTAGGTGCAGCAAGGCTGTTTTTTAATTTTATATCAGCAGGGAAGTAAGCCATTATGGAATAATTGCTATCTTATGTTTTCAGACACCTAAATTATGAATTCACATCTAAATTAAATGAAAAATCAGTTCAAAAACTGGAATACCTGGTATATTTTACTAGCGCTGGCCCTGGTGTTTCAGGTGGTATTTTATTATTTTTTCACTAAATTCTGGGCATGAGTAATATCGATTGGTGTGTACTCATTTTTACGTTATTAGCCGTTGTGGTTTACGGTGTTTTCATCGGTCGCGGACAAAAAAGTAACGAATCATATTTGAAGGCCGATAGTAAGATGCCCTGGTACATCGTGCTGCTGGGGATCATGGCTACGCAGGCAAGTGCAATTACCTTTTTGTCGGCGCCGGGGCAAGCCTATACCGATGGCATGCGTTTCGTGCAATACTATTTCGGTTTGCCATTGGCCATGATTGTAATTTGTGTAACCTTTATTCCAATATTTCAACGGTTAAATGTATACACTGCTTACGAGTATCTGGAGAACCGTTTCAATAAAAAAACAAGGGTTTTAACTTCTCTGCTTTTCCTGTTTTCCCGGGGCTTATCAACCGGGATCAGTATATATGCGCCAAGCATTATTTTATCCAGCGTATTAAACTGGAACATCTACCTCACCAATGTGCTAACTGGTGGCATCCTTTTAATTTACACCTACGTTGGCGGGGCAAAAGCCATTGCACATACCCAAAAACTGCAATTCCTGATCATTTTAGGAACCATGGCTTTTGCCGGTTATTTACTGGTGCAAAATATGCCAAATGGAATTGGCTTCAGTGATGCCCTATACCTGGCCGGAAAATCCGGAAAACTGAATGTGATCACTACTGATTTCAACTGGAAAGATAAATACAACATCTGGAGTGGATTGATTGGCGGGTTTTTCCTGGCACTATCCTATTTCGGCACCGATCAAAGTCAGGTGGGGCGATACATTACCGCAAAGGATAACACCAATGCCAAAATGGGTTTGCTGCTGAATGGTTTGGTCAAAATACCCATGCAGTTTGCCATCCTTTTAATTGGAGCCTTATTATTTGCTTTCTTTTCCTTAAAACCGGCACCCATCTATTTCAATGAAAGGTCATATCAATATTTAAAAGAAACTCAACCCAAACAAGCGGCCATATTTGAAAAGGAGCATCAGGCTTTAGCGGCAAAATTTAATCAGGAATCCAAAATTATTCTCTTGCAGAAGGAAAGCCAATCACCGGAATTAAATGCTTCTGTTGCGAAATTTAAATCTACCCAAATTGAGGTTAAAGATTTGCATGGCAGGGTAGAAGAAGCCATTAACCAATCCAACTTTAATGCTGAGAAAACAGATACCAATTATATCTTTCTATACTTTGTTAAAAACACTTTACCTGTCGGGATGATCGGATTATTATTTGCCGTCATTTTCCTGGCCAGCTGGGGTTCTATTTCTGCGGCATTAAATTCATTGGCAGCCTGCTCATTAAAAGATATACATCTTCTTTTTAGCAATAAAAAAATTGATGACACTACGGAGTTGAAATATAGCCGACTACATACTTTAGGCTGGGGTATATTTTCTATTGCAGTGGCGATGTTCGCTACCCAGATGGGTTCGCTAATTGAGGCAGTAAATGTTTTGGGATCACTTTTTTACGGACCAATTCTCGGCATTTTCCTGGTGGCTTTTTATTTTAAAAAAATCGATGGCCCGCTGGTATTTATTTCCGCTATCCTTTCTGAAATTGCCGTAATTGCTGTTTATAAATTCGATGTGGTGTCATTCCTCTGGTTAAATGTAATTGGTGCCGCGGCAGTAATCATTTTTTCGACTTTAGGATTATGGTTTTATCGGCTTAAAAACTTATTTTCGTAAATCTCAAAACAACAAAACAAATATATACCATATGAAAAAGATGATTAAATCAATCACCCTGCTTTTTGCAGCCATTACATTCTCTGTAAGTGCAATGGCTCAGGATGCCCAGCCTAAACCAAGTCCTGCGGCAACGGTTACCGGAAAAGTAAAAGGTGCTACCATTACCATTAACTATAGCAGCCCGGCTGTAAAAGGCCGTAAAATCTGGGGAGGTTTGGAAGCTTATGATAAAGTTTGGCGTGCCGGTGCAAACGAAGCCACTACTTTTGAAACGGATAAAGACATTATGGTGGAAGGAAAACCATTGGCCGCTGGAAAATATAGCTTCTTTTTAATCCCTAAAGAAAGCGGAACATGGACGGCAATTTTTAACAAAGAACCAAAGCAATGGGGTGCTTATAAATATGAAGAAGGCAAAGATGCTTTACGTGTTGATGTTAAAACCAAAGTATTGAAAGCCACCCAGGAACGTTTGGTTTATAAAATTACTAAAACTGGCTTCTCTTTAGATTGGGATAAGGTTTCCGTACCGGTATCTGTTAAATAGAAAAAGAAAATTAATATTATTTCAAAGGCCATTTCACTGATCTGAAATGGCCTTATTTATTTCCAGCTGTTATGTAAAGAAATGGTAACATAACAGCAACTTCATGCTAAAACATTATTTTGGCCGGATATTAATAACACATAATGAAATTTTTTATCCGGTTAACTTATTGCTTTTTGTTTTTTAAATTAAACGTTTTAGCACAATCAAATCATCATTCTTTTTCTGTAAAAGGAAAACAGCCTGTGGATCTGGTCAATGTATTTCTGGGATCTTCTGGCGATCACGGACAAATGTCGCCGGCTGCATCTTATCCTTTTAGCATGTTAAGCATCGGGCCACAAACCTATCCTAAAACCCATACCGGTTACGAATACCTGGCGAAGAAATTTGAAGGTTTTACGCATAACCGTTTTGAAGGCGTAGGTTGCCAGGGCTCAGGAGGGAATATTTTAATCAGGCCTTTTTTAGGCACTGATCCCTTGAAAACTGATCTGATCAAGACTTCAGAAAAGGCCAGCCCGGGTTATTATGCGGTTGGCTTTGGCAATAAAATAAGCGTACAGCTAAGTGTTTTAAAAAATGCAGGGAAACATGTTTATCAGTTTCCGAAAGGTAAAAAGGGATTATATCTTGATTTGAGTTATGCTTTTAACGGTGCTTTTGTTGATGAGCAGCATCAGGTAAAAGGAGATACAATTTCAGGCTGGATTACTTCCAGAACGACCTGCGGTGTAGGAAAATATAAAATTTATTATTGCCTGGTGGCAAAAGGTACAAAAAGCTGGAAAGACAATGGCAATCACCGTTTGGTTTTGTCGCTTCCGGAAGCTGCAGTTACCACAGAAATCAATGTAGCCTTATCCTCTGTGAGTGCAGAAGCAGCTTCAGCGACAATTAGTAACGATTCATTTGAACATGTCAAAATGCTGAGTGCTTCGGAGTGGAATCGTCATTTAAGTCAGATTGAAGTGAATGGAAATGAAGAAAACTCAGCATTATTTTATTCACTCCTGTATCGCACCATGCAGTCGCCATATGTCATTTCTGAACAAGATGGTACTTACCGGAACACCAGAGGAGAATTGCAGAAAGATAAGCAAATTCATTACAACGGATGGGCCATCTGGGACAATTACCGGACGCAACTGCCCTTACTTTCTCTCATTAATCAAAGCGAATATGCAGGGATGATCACTTCTATTGCAGAGTTGTATCAATCTGGTAAAAAGGATTATGCAAGTCAGCATGAGCCATCAAATACCGTCCGTTCTGAGCATGCCATTGTGGTCTTGCTGGATGCTTACCGGAAAGGATATCCGGTAGATTTTGCGAAAATTGCAGATTCCCTGGCGAAAGAAGTAGACGGATTGGATTATAAATCGCCGGATAAAGCATTGGAATCCAGTTATGATCACTGGGCACTGGGAGAAATATTTGCCATTCTGAAGAATAAGGATAAATCTCAATCCTATAAAAATAAAGCCCTGGAATATAAAAAATACTGGAATAAGGATTTTAGAGATTTAACCAGAAATGATGTAGATCGCATGCAGGCAAGAGGTCTGTACCAGGGAACCATCTGGCAATACAGGTGGTTTGTACCTTATGATGTGCAGGGATTAATTGAACTGGATGGAGGAGCAGAAGCCTACCTGGCCAATCTGGATCAATTTTTTGCAAAAGATTTATATAACCATGCCAATGAACCCGATTTGCAGGTACCATTGATGTATAATGCCACCACATCAGGATATAAATCTCAATACTGGATGCACCAGCTGGCTGCAGATACGGTGATTCAGAATTATTTTAACGACAATAGCCGGGGCATAGGATCATACATTGGCAAAATTTATAAAAATGAACCACAGGCTTATTTAAGAACCATGGATGATGATGCCGGCGCCATGAGTGCCTGGTATGTTTTTGCGGCCAGTGGTTTTTCTCCCGCTTGTGTAGGCTGGCCGGTCTATTACTTGAATGTCCCTTTATTTCCTTCATTAACTTACCATTTGCCAAAAGGGAAGACTTTTAAAATTGAAACCGGGAATTTTAGCCTTAAAAATAAGTATATCAAAGCCGTCTTTTTAAATGATCAGCCTTTTAGAAAAAACTATATCACTCAGGCTGAGATTAATGCGGGTGGTGTGTTGAAGATTATAGCTTCTGCAGAGCCGGTCAAGATTTCGGATACGGAAAACTGGATTTCTTCGGTAGAAAAATAATTTATAAAAATATGCCAGGTTTTCAAACTTATTTCTGAGAAACATGTTAATCTGATATAAATAATTATTAATATGGCTCCTTTAAAAATCAGCGAAGAACAGCATGCTACATTAAGCAATAAAAGCACATCCGATTCAGTAAATGATCAATCCTTAGAATTACATCCTGAAGCCTACAAGGTAAAGGGACCGTCGCCAGAAAAGATGCAGAGTGTATCTGCTTCCCTGCGTACCTACGCACATGGCTTATATGGATTGTTATAAAATAGCATTCAATTGAAATAGAAAAAGTCTGTCTCTTAACTGAAACAGACTTTTTTTGTAGTACCAGTGTGGTTCGTTTTTACCGGCAGTCATACACCTTGCATTATATTTAAACATGAGACAAAGCGCAGGAATATTACTTTACAGGAAAACAGGTCCGGAACCGGAATTTTTTCTCATTCATCCCGGCGGACCAATTTTTGCCAAAAAAGATTTAGGGGTATGGTCTGTACCAAAGGGTGAACTGGATGAAAATGAGGAACCGCTGCATGCAGCCATCCGCGAATTTGAAGAGGAAGTGGGAACGAGAATTGATGGCGATTTCATCGAACTGCAACCCATTATTCAAAAAGGCGGCAAGAGGGTGTTATGCTGGGCCGTTGAAGGTGATCTTGATCCGGCAACACTGCATAGTAACACTTTTGAAATGCAATGGCCACCAAAATCGGGCAAAATACAAAGCTTTGTAGAGGTAGACAGAGGCGACTGGTTTACTTATGAAAATGCCATCCTGGCGATTAAAGACCGGCAGATTCCCTTATTAGATGAATTGGTTTCTATACTGACTAAGCGTGTAAATTAAAATCAGATGACTGTTTTTCTGCTCCATTAATGATCACAGCAATCCGGTGGTTACCCAAATGAAACCTTCGTGTCGTGATCGGGACAAACTTTTGCTTACGTAAAATATTCACCTTCATGCCGGCAGGATAAATCCTTTCAGAAATCTTGAACACTTTTTTATGATGCTGCCCGTTCTGCTTTTTGTAATAAATGGCATATTCCAGCCTCACCTTCTGTTCAGTAAGAAGTTCATTTTGAATGGTGAATGAAAAGGCCAGGCTTTCACCCATGCGGATGTCTGGTGTTAAAAGATGGAAGTCTTTCAAGATCATTCCATGATCATTTAATCCATAATGTTTGAGGATTTCAGGATGGCCCTGTTTTAAGAGGGTTCTGCAACCATGTTTGATTAGCGCATCTGTTTCCGGGCTGATTCCCGCCCATTTTTTAGCGATTTCTAATACAGTGCCCGGATGGTCTTTAGCGATATCATTCAGGTTGTTGGCCACACTTCTCCGCACATATTCAGCAGGATCGTGCTTCAGGTTTTCCAGAATAGGTAATACAGCACCCGGATCTTTTTTCAAAAATGGAATACCCATGGCCCAGGGTAGCCTGGGCCGGCTGCCCTCGCTTGCCAATCTCCTCACTTTATGGCTTTCATGTAATGACCATTGCTGCATGCGGCGCATCATTTTATCGCCGTACTTTAAAATAAAGGGGCGAACGGCAAATTCACAACTCACAAACTGGGTTACAAATTCCAATGCTTCAACAGAGGTGTCAAAATCATCCATTCCGTAAGTTTCGATGTAATCCGGCAGGAACATAAAGGCCAGTCCATCTTCACCAATGCCTATTTTTCTTAATTCCACGATGGTCTTTTTAATGATTTCAATCGTATCATTATAGTTTTCAGGAAAGAATCGATGAATCACATTTGTGGTATGTTTCATTCTTTCCTTCAGTTCCTTTGATTCAAATTCGGCAATAAAAATCTCTTTTAAAAACTTGTCCCGGTAGAAAGCCGGAACAGTCAAAAGCAGGGCATCTGTTAGTTTCCCATAAAATGCCGGTGAATAAAGGTCTTTAAGCAAATAACTCATCTGATGGTGGATTTTGTGCTAAAGTTATGTGATACAAATTTATTTCTAGCTATTGTTTTACACATTCAACAAGTTTCTTATTCAGAAAATTTGTTTTAAATATGATATCGGCTATGCCATATTCAATCATTTATTCATCAACTTTGTTGTTGATCAGAACATAAATTGAATATGAAAAAAATAGGATGGATTGGATTAGGAAACATGGGTATTCCAATGGCTGCACAGCTTTTAAAAGCATCATATCCGGTTACCGTATACAACAGAAGTACAGAAAAAGAATCTGCTTTAACTGCTATGGGTGCAGCAGTAGCGGAGAGCCCTGAAGCACTTAGCCGGGAATCTGATGTGGTTATTGTAATGGTAACCGATGATCAGGCCATAACCGCTGTTTTTGAAGGTGAAAAGGGATTGATTCGCGGTCAGATAGATGGGAAAGTCATTATCAATATGAGTACGGTGTCTCCGGCCATTTCAAAAAAAATGGATGAACTGTGTAAATTACAAAATTGCCGGTACCTTGATGCCCCGGTATCAGGGAGCGTGAAGCAGGCAGAAACTGGTCAGTTGGTGATTATGGCCGGGGGCGCAAAGTCTGCTTTTGAAGAAGTAAAACCCATTTTTGATGTGTTGGGGAAATTAAGCAAGTGGGTAGGTGATACTGGAGCGGGAAATATAGCTAAGCTGGCCATCAATTCGCTATTGGCACTATACACACAAGGCCTGGCAGAAACCATTTTGTTTGCCAGTGAAAAGGGAATTCAACCGGCAGATTTATTAGAACTCATCGGAAATGCAGCCATCGGCAATGTATACACCAAGATAAAAGGCGAGGCCATTCTGAACGATGATTATAAAGCTGCTTTTGCTTTAAAACACATTGTAAAAGATTTGAGGCTCGCCAGGGATGAAGGCATCTCATCTCCCTTGGCTAAAACCGCATTATCAACTTATGAAAGGGCGCAGGCACAGTATGGGGAAGAAGATCTGGTTGCAATTATAAAAGCGCTCAAATCGCTTAATGGATAAATTTATTCGTATTCAGAAATGGTGTGTATGTTTTATAAAAACTGATTTAAGAGAAGTACCCCAACTAATCCGAGTACGGAAACAATACTTTCCATCATGGTCCAGGTTCCAAATGTTTCTTTAAGGCTGAGGTTAAAATACTCTTTAAACATCCAGAAACCGGTATCATTAACGTGAGAAAGCATCAGGCTACCTGCCCCTACAGATAACACCATTAATTCGGGAGGGGCATGTTGACCGATCAGAGGTAGCACCATCCCGGAGGCGGTTACGGCTGCAACAGTGGCGGAGCCGAGGGTTATGCGCAGTGAGGCCGTAATTAACCAGGCCAGTAACAACGGAGAAAGATTTAAATTACCCGTTAATTGTTTGACGGTTTCGCCCACGCCGCTGTCAATTAAAATTTGTTTAAAAGCCCCACCGGCAGCAATGATCAATATAATCATGGCAATGCTTTTTACCCCTTCTGTACAGGATTCCATAGCTTTTTCAATGCTGTTGTTTTGGATGAGGAGTGTCAGGATTACCGAGATCAGTAAGGCGGCTGTAGGATCGGCAAGAAAAATAAATATCGATTTGCCCGGGTACACTGTATTCAGGCCACTTCCGATGGTTCCGGCAATGATCAGAAATACCGGCAGCAATGCCACCATAAAACTCTTTGCCGTGCCAGGTAAGCCTTCACCTTCTTCCAGTACAAAATCCTTTATGAGGGCAGGCTGAATCTTCTTCATGATTAACCTCGGGAAATAAATTCCTGCAATGACGGCAATGGGCAGGCTCAGCACCAGTCCATATATCAGCGTCTGGCCAATATCTGCATGGAAAATACCTGCAAGTGCAACAGGTCCGGGATGGGGAGGTAAGAAACCATGGGTTACTGAAAGTGCGGTAGCCATAGGCAGGCCGATATATAGTTTGGATAGTCCTGTAGCTGCAGAAATGGCAAACACCAGCGGAATCAAAACCACAAAGCCTGCATTATAAAACAGGGGAATGCCAACCAACAAACCTGTAAGCAAAACAGCCCACTGGATGTGCTGCTTTCCAAAAGCCTTGATTAAAATAAAAACGATTTTCCGTGCTGCCCCGCTATCTTCAATCAGTTTTCCCATCATGGCACCAAAGGCAAGCACCATGACCATACTACCTAAAGTGCTGCCAATTCCATTGCTCACCGCACCAATTACCTTCGAAACCGGCATTCCGAGTAATAATCCGGTTGCAATGGCCACTGCCATGAGTGCAATCATGGGGTTGATCTTTTTAAGGATCATCAGAAAGAGCAGTAAAATGCCGGTAAATAAAATCAACAATGACATAGGGCAATCAGGGTTTGAAAGGCAATTTACCTTTTTATCTTGATTGTTCTTCCGGTTACGAGGTGAAATTCGTAAATTCTATATAAACCATCATCATTCACTTCAATACTTTCTACCAGGCCGGTTTTACTAAAGGTATCAGTTACCATGTCGCCAATTTTAACCTCTTGAAGTACATCATTAGGTGTTTCACTATTTAATCTGATCATTCATCAAAAGTAAGGATATCAGGTATCTTTTAAAGCTATTTATGCCAGTGTCTCTTTATTTACAATGACTTCGAGCAGACTATGCAATATGGATATGGTTAATGTGTAGCTTTCTTCTTCTTTAATGGTATCGTCAATGTGCATATCCGTACCTTCCCAGCTGATGCTGATATTTTTAGCGGGAATGGAGGCAATCGGGAACGGAATGTTCTTTCCTTTTGCGATATCGGTAATATAATTTTCCATTGCCATCCGGTTTTCTTCCCCAACAATAACCACATCAAAAAAACCGTCTCCGGGATCAGCTTTTTCACTTAGTTTCAAATTAGGACCGAGGCGCGAAATGTTCATAATTTCTACCATAATACAATGCTTTTCGATCTTTTCTTCGTCAATGCTAATCTGGCATTTTCTGGCCGGATAGGCCCTGGTGATCTCAAGCAATTTGTTCAGCGCCAGCTCAAATTCTTCGTCGGCAGTTTCGATATTTTTAGTATCAGTATCTTCCAGGGTTTGAATAAGCTGCGGGAAAAGTCCAAATCCAAGTGATTCTATAAAATAGGCAGCCTTTTTTAAACCGAGTGCCTGGCCCACATCAAAATTTCTGAGCTTATAATCATCCCATGTGGATACATTTTGACCTACATCTTCACTGATACCAAGCGAGGTGGCAATGTTGTTTGCTGTGCCAAATGGCAATAGTGCTATGGGGCGTTTAAACTTCAGCTTTTTGCTCAACAGGCCCATAATGGTTTTCCGGATGGTACCATCGCCGCCGGCGATGGCAATAAATTTGGTTTCGGGTTCAATGTTTTTTAAAGCCGACTTCTTTTTGGAAGATACATAATCACATTCATAACCGTGAGTATCCATCATTTTAACGATTTCTTTTTTTGAATACTTTCCTTCTCCGGCCCCTGGGTTATGGATCAGTCTCACCAGTTTATCTGCATTTTTCATATTGTTATGAACAATAACAGGCCGTTTCGGTTTTAATTCTATACCTAATTTTGAAAGATATGAATATTCTGATTACGAACGACGATGGTATTTACAGCCCCGGAATCGCAGCATTATCTAAAATGGCTTTACAATTTGGGACAGTCAGGATTGTAGCGCCGGATGTGGAACAATCTTCCATGGGCCATGCCATTACCCATTCCAGACCACTTTCTATTAAATCATCTCCCATCACTTTTGAAAATATAGATGCACACCGGGTGAACGGAACGCCGGCAGATTGTGTGGCTTTAGGCCTGCACATGTATCCTGATACAGATGTGGTACTCTCTGGAATAAATATGGGACCGAATCTGGGCAATTCCATGTGGCATTCAGGAACCCTGGCAGCAGCAAAGCAAGCGGTATTACTGGGCGTAAAAGGTGTGGCATTGAGTACACCTGTTGGAAAAACAGAACCTGATTTTGAAGCGCTTGATGCTTATGTGGCGGAGGTATTAAATACGGTATTTAAAGATGATGAACTGGGCCTGTACAATGTGAATTTTCCACCCTTACCCAAAGGGATAAAATGGACGCGTCAATCGGTAAGGCTTTATGATGGACATGTGGTGCCGGGAACAGATCCCATGGAGCGAAAGCATTACTGGATTACCGTATCTGCTTTGGAACCTGCGGAAGAAGATACAGACCGCTGGGCAGTAGAAAATGATTATGTATCCATCACACCATTGCGCCTGGATTTAACCGATGAGGTTGAACTTGAAAAAAGAAAGCACGATCAGTAATTATTGATCGTGCTTTGTCCACACAAGTTCTGCTGTTTTATAACCAATATCTTTTGCTTTTTTCAGATAAGCCGCTTTAATTTCTTCCGGTATGGTTGGCTTTCTTGATAAAATCCACAGGTAATCTAAACTGTTTCCAGCCACAAGGGCATATTGATAATCTGCATCAATTTCAATAACGTTATAGCCTGCGTAAAACGGCCCGAAGAAAGAAACTTTAAGTCTGGCCTCATTTTCATCATTCACAAACTTGGCTTTGCCAATGCTTTGCTTCCATTCTTTTTTTACATCGTTATAACCACGGTTATCTACTTTAATTGCCCCGTCTTCCAAAGTATAGGTGGCAGTAACATTGTTTAAATCTTTTTCAAATTTAAAATCCATCCGGGCTATTTCATACCATTTACCCAGGTATTTATCTTTTTTAAAAGGTTTTATGGCTTTTGCACCTTTGGGTATTGATACCCCGCAACCGGCATAACTTACCACGATTATGCCTAAGGTAGCCAGGAGAAGGATGTTTCTAAGCTTATTGTTCATGCTATAATTCAATTTGCTTAAAAACATCCCCGCTTTCAAAATGTTTCCGGTGGGTGAATATTTAACATGGGATTTTTATTAACGTAATCATCCTCCTGAATTAACTTCCAGACCGTAATATTTTAAGTGGCGGTTGGTTTAAAATGCTTCTTGTACTGAGTATGCCCGTAACCACAACCAGCAGGATAACCGAAGCAAAAAGTAATAATGTGGCCGGGAAAGGTGGAACAAATGCCGCATCAAAAGTGAATTTTGCCATCGCCCAGCTTCCCACGATGGCCAGGATTAACCCGGCGCCGGCAGCAAAGGCTCCCAGAAAAAAGTACTCTATGGCATTAATGGCCAGGATTTGTTTTTTGCTGGCGCCCATCGTTCGCAGTAAAATGCTTTCCCTTGTTCTTTGGTTTTTGCTGGTCAGCACGGCAGAAATCAATACTATCCAGCCGGTAACCATGCTGAAACCTGCCATAAATTGAATCACAAAACCAATTTTTCCCAGCAACTCATCCAGCAGTTTTAGTACCAGGTCTAAATCAATTACAGACACGTTGGGGAAATGCTGAACCACTTCGCCCTGAAATTTAGCAGATAGCTCATTCGTGGGTACGCGTGTCATCAATACATGAAACTGTGGTGCCTGCTCCAGCACCCCGGCCGGGAAGACTACCCTGAAATTGGTCTGCATCCTGCTCCAGTTCACCTCTCGAAGACTTCCAACTACAGTGGGGATCATCATGCCCTGTACGTTAAAAACGATTTTATCATTCAGGCCAACATGAATTTGACTGGCATAACGCTGATCAAGTGAAATATAAATGGTTTCATCCGGCTTTACCGTACCGATCCATTTGCCGGCTACAATCTGCTCAGCTGCAGTGAGGCTATCCTGGTAAGTGGCCCGGATTTCGTTGCGGTATGCACGGCGGTTACTGGTGTCTGCGCTGGAAGTTTTTCCGTTAATTTCTTCTATCCGCATCGTGATCACGGGAACCTGGTTCATCAATGGCAGGTTAAAAGACTTTGTCAGGCTATCCAAGCCTTTTTTTTGCGTATTCTGAATATCAAACATCACCAGGTTCGGCTGATTACTGCCTGAAGAAAGTGTGACCCTGCTCATCAGGATACCCTGAATAAAAAATAAAGTACAGATAAATGCAGTGGAAAGGCCAATGGAAACCGTCAGCATCAGGGTTTGGTTGTTTGGGCGATAGAGATTTGCGAAACCCTGCCGCCACAAATAACTGATGGAATTGGGCAAGAGCTTTCTAACCATGAACATCAAAACCCTGGAAAGCAAAATTAAGAGTAGAAAGGCAATACCAATGCTTAGCGTAAATACCAGTGTCTGTATCCAGTTTTTCATTTGCAGGTGGGTAAAGCCAACTACAAATGCTGTCATTAACAGGTAAACCAGCCATATAAATGGGTCTTGTTTTTGACTTGTCCGCTCAAATGAAATCCGGATGGCATTTAAAGGCGAAATTTTTCTCACCGACAATAGTGAGGGAAGGGCAAAAAGGATAGAAATGATCAGTCCTAGTAAAATGCCCTGTGCTACAGCTGCCCATGAAACCCGCATGGTTATTTCTACAGGTAAAAAATCTTTGAGCACTACAGGCAGTAGAAACTGTATGCCCGTACCAATAACTGCCCCGAGCACAGCGGCAACCAGGCCAATAAAAAATATCTGAATGAGGTAAATGAAAAAAGCATGCCGGGCCTTTAAGCCCAAACAGCGTAAAGTGGCGATGGCACTGAGCTTTTCCTGAATGTAAACATGAATGGCACTCCCCACACCCACACAACCCAAAAGCAAAGCAATAAAACCAGATAAAGCCAGGAAGCGGTTTACATCTTTAAATGATCTTCCGGTTTGTTCCTTGCGTGATTCAACCGTGTCAGCGTCGAAGCCTTCACTTTCAAGTTTAGATTCATTTTTCTTCACCCATTCATCCACACCTGATGGATCATTATACTTGTAATAAAATTTATTGTTGATCCTGCTTCCGGTTTTAATGAGATTGGTTTTGGCCAAAAACTGCATGGGAATATAAACGGTAGGTGCTACCGTAGCTGCTATTCCGGTTTGTCCGGGTGCCTTCACCAGCGTCCCTAGTATTTTGAAACTGATGTCGCCCACCTTAAGCGAATCGCCCACTTTGGCTCCGAATTGCAGCATAAGGGTCTGGTCTACTAAGGCATCCTGACCGGATTGAAAGTTTTCAGCAGCTTCTAAGGGAATGGTTTCGAGGGTGCCGTAATAAGGATAATCACCTTTCAGGGCCTTCATCTGCACCAATCTGCTACCGCCACCTTTCTTAAAATAAATCATGGAGGCAAAAGTCTTTTCCTGCGAACGTTCGTTTCCGAGGGTATCAAGCATCTTTTGCATGGCCTTGGTTATACCCTTTCGGCTATCCAAAACCAGATCGGCACCGGTAAGCTCCTTTGCCTGTGCATCAATATCATGCTGTAAATTATCTTTAAAGGAATATACCGCTACCAGGGCTGCAATGCCCAGTACAATGGAAGAGATAAATAAGAGTAAGCGCGAGCGGTTCTTGCGGCTATCGCGCCAGGCCATTTTAAACAGCCATGAAAATTGAATGCGCTGCCTGGGGATCTTATTCTGCATAACTATGGTTTTCATCAGAAATGATGGTTCCGCCTTTAATTTTAATGGTTCTGCTGGTTCGGGCAGCAAGTTCAAGATCATGGGTAACGATCACCAAGGTAGTACCGGCATCCTGGTTCAGATCAAACAGCAGTTTAATCACTTTTTCGCTGGTATCTGCATCCAGATTTCCGGTAGGCTCGTCGGCGAAAAGAATGGCTGGCTGGTTGGAAAAAGCCCTTGCCAGCGAAACCCTTTGCTGTTCACCTCCCGACAATTGAACCGGATAATGATGAGACCGGTCTGCCAGTCCAACCCTGTCAAGCAGATCAAGTGCCTGGGCCCTGATGTTTTTGGCACCCCGTAATTCGAGCGGCACCATGACGTTTTCTAAAGCGGTCAGGGTGGGCAGGAGCTGAAAATTCTGAAAGATGAAACCTACATATTGATTCCTCACTGCAGCACGCTCATCTTCATTCAATTTTTCCAATGCGATGCCATTGAGTTCAACGGTGCCACTGCTTGCGCGGTCAAGGCCGGCGCACAAACCGAGTAAAGTGGTTTTTCCACTCCCTGATGGACCGGTGATGGCTACAGTGGAGCCGCTTTCGATCGCAAAATTGATCTGATTCAACACCTTCAGCTCACGTCCGGCACTTTGATAAATTTTATTAACGTTTCTGATATTTAAAATACTTTCCAATCGATTCTTTTTAGAGGTGTATACGGATATTGACCAAACATAACTGAGACTGATCTGTTATTGGTTTTTGATTAGAGATTTAATTGCATATGATGTTACGAAAACGCTTGACAGGCCTATTTGTTTTGGCTTTGCTATTTGCAGCCTGCGGGAACAAACAAAATAAAGAAAACCAGGATCAACAGTCGGATACTGTCCGTCAAACCTCAAAAGTTAATGATCAGAAGCTTAAAAATATTCTTTTTTTCGGTACGAGCCTAACAGCAGGTTATGGGCTTGACCCCACGGAAGCTTATCCGGCGCTGATTCAAAACCGGATTGATTCATTAAAAATGCCTTATAAAGTGATTAATGGCGGGCTCAGCGGTGAAACCTCAGCTGCAGGAAAAAGCAGGATTTCATGGCTATTGAAACAGCCCATTGATGTATTTGTGCTGGAACTGGGCGCCAATGATGGCTTGCGCGGATTGCCGGTTGCCCAAACTACTAAAAATCTTCAAAGCATTATAGACAGTGTCAGGCTAAAATATCCTGAAGTGAAAATGGTAATGGCCGGTATGCAGGTACCCCCAAATATGGGAGCTCAATATGCGGAAGATTTTAAGAACATATTCCCCAGCCTGGCCAGGAAAAATAACATGGCTCTGGTGCCTTTTCTTTTAGATAAGGTAGGAGGGGTGCCAAAACTGAATCAGGAAGATGGTATTCACCCTACTGCTGAAGGGGATAAAATTCTCGCCGAAAATGTTTGGGCGGTATTAAAAGATGTGCTGGTGGCCAAATAATATCCGGCACTGCAGTACAAAAAATTGTCATATTAACAGAATGGAAGAGATAAGCCTGCGTTATGTATACTCTCTGTTACAATTATTCGTTTTTAGAATTTATTGGTAAATTTAGTTATCAGAATCTTAAGCGTATGGAAGATCTAAGAAACGATACAAAAATTAATGCATTTTTAAACAGGATAAAATCTGAATGGCCGGGAGTGGTAGAACGTTTTGAATTTAAAACTGCTTCTGTCATTTATGTACATTTAAAAGAGGGCATTTCCAGTGGAGAATTTTTAAGTAAACTCGCTAAAAAAGTAGAGCGACTGGTCGATTTCAGCAATCCGATTATTCTTTATCACATTGAGAGCGATGGCATGAAACTGAGGTCGCACCCCATTAACTGGTATTCTTCTTTAAGACCCTCTTCATCGGTTGATTAATTTAAAAATGGTGCTTGTACATTGCTGTTTAATTTCATACAGATATTAAGCTGAACATCTTATACTTGCTTCAGGAAGCTGGTATCATGGTCATTTCTTCAAGCATCATCAAAATATCTGCTGTTAAAAGCGGGAGGTATATTTTCGCAGATTTTAATTTTTTTGGCAGAAAGCCATAATATTTAAAAAAATTAACGCTAAAATTCGAAGAATTTTTATAGCCCAGATCTGCTGCAACCTGGCTAACCGGCATCCTTTCTTTGGTGAGCATCAGTTTCGCCAGTTGCATTTTATGCGCATTCAGGAAAGCAAAAACAGTTTTTCCGAAAACCTGTTTAAAATATTTTTTCAGGTAGTTCTCATTGGTTCCTGCCTGTCGGGCAAGGCTGGTTAAAGAAACAGGGGCCTTCAGGTCATGAATTAAAATATCCCGCGCCAGCTGGATTGCATCAAGCATATGTGCCGGAACATCAAATGTTTCCATATTACCCTGTACCACTTTAATCTGATGTTGAATGTGACAAAGCAATTCGATAGTTTTGGCTTCCAGGTAAGTTGTTTTGAGTGGATCAGCATAGTCGCAGTTGAACATATTACCCAAAATATTAATAATTTCAATATCCATGGCCAGCTGCCTGTTTAAAGCGATAGCTTCCTGAAAAGATTTGAATTTTTTACAGTTTAAACGGATGAAATAAATATCATCCTGATGTTCCAGGTAATTGATAAAAAAACGATAACTGCCCGCCGTTCCCTCATTCAGTATTAAATACTGATTGGGAAGCAACAGCACCTTATGGTGTAAACCATCGATTTTAATGGTGGCCGAATGACTAAAAATAAGATAAAATTCCTCCGGAACGATGCTCAATCTATGCAGGTAAAAGCCACCGGCATTTATCTTCACCCTGCGTAAAAGAGCTCCGTCAATATTCAGTTCTGAACTTTTCGATTTCTGACTCATTTTATACACCGGAAAGGGCTGGTAAATCAGGTTATGATTATTTCCTTTTCTGGTTATAAAATTTCCCTTATCTGGCATTTTGAGGTCGAGGTTAATGATACTTTTGCCAAAGTTACTATTTATTAAGACTATTTATAAATAACAAACTGCAAAATCATTAACTCATTAATTTATATGAAAAAAAGTTTACTTATTTTTTTCTGTGCAATGATGTTCTCCTGGCATTTAAAAGCGCAAAAAATCACCATAACCGGAAAGGTTACCGATACGGAGCAGCGACCTCTGGTTGGCGCAAGCATTTTTGTGGCAGGTCAGAACGAAAGTGTTTATACCGATCAACTGGGCGGATTTGCCATCCAGGCAAATAGCGGCGATCAGCTATCCGTTGCTTATGTGGGTTTCAAAAGGCAAACCATTATTTTAAGTGGTTCAACGGGGATGTTGCACATTACATTGGAAAGCGAAGAAAACCAGCTGGCAGACCTGGTGGTGACGGGCGCACTGGGCATTAAAAGATCTGCAAGAGAACTTGGAACCAGTACGCAAACCATAAAGGATGATTACCTGAATCAAGGTAAAACCATTAACCCGTTAAACGGATTAACCAGCAAGGTTTCGGGTTTAAGGGTAAACATGTTTGATAGTAAGGTAGATCCGCAGATTCAGATCGTGATGCGTGGATCAAGATCATTAAACCGGACCAAAAACGAGCCTATTTATGTACTGGATGGTGTTCCCGTGCCTAGTATTGGCCGGATCAATCCAAATGATATTGAAGAAATTACGGTACTGAAAGGCGCGAATGCTGCAGCTTTATATGGTTCAGAAGGTGTAAACGGAGCCATTATGATCAGCACCAGGCAAGGTGCAAAGGGCCGTGGCAGGGTTACCTTTTCTAATACAACCACTTTTTCAAAAGTGATGATGTTGCCCCCTGCTCAGCAAGCCTTTGGTCAGGGCGTAAATGGTGTTTACGTACCTACGCAATATGAAAGCTGGGGTCCGGCTTTTGATGGAACCATGAAAAATTTTGGTCCTGCTCTACCGAATGGGACACAGCCGCAGGCCTTGTATGCCACCCCAGATCAGGATAAGCGGCTTGAACTTTTTGATACCGGACTAAACATGCAGAATGATGTCTCTTTTTCGGGCGGAGATGATAAGTCGACTTATTTTTTATCGGTTCAGGATGTTAAAATTAAAGGAATTATTCCGGAAGATGAAAGCAGGAGAACAGGTGCCAGGTTTAACGGAGCAAGAAAATTCGGCAAGTTAAATACTTCCTACAATGTAAATTATGTGCTTTTTAATAAAAATACCACACCTGACGGACCATGGATTACCGCTTACCAGTTACCTGCCAATTTTGATTTCACTTCCATGAGGAACTGGCAGGACAGGGGATCAAATGCCAATCCGGCAAACTTTTTCACCGATCAGCAGAAAAATCCCTACTTCCAGATCGACAACTATCGTGATGATACCAAACAGCAAACCCTTAATGGAAAAGTAGAATTGGATTACCAGTTTACGCCATGGTTTAAAGCACTCTATCGTTTCGGTTATTATGCTACGGTTGCCGAAACGAGAAGTACTGTAGGGAAATTTGAAGGTAGCGGACAGCGAAATGTAAATGGATCGGTTAACGATGGTTCAGACAATTTCAGGAAGATGAACAATGATTTAATCCTCAGTTTTAATAAGGATTTTGGAAAGTTCACCACCCGTTTATTAATTGGTCAGAATTTAAGAAGCGATTACACCAAAGCCCAAACACTAAGTTCGGCAAACCTGTTATTCCCCGATTTATTCAATCAGGGAAGTGCCCTCGGGCAAGTGTCTGGAAGAAGCACAATTACCCAATTCCGTTCTTTAGCAAGCTATGGAGAATTTACTGCAGGTTACCATAACTATTTGTTCCTTACCTTAACCGGAAGAAACGATTGGGTTTCAACCCTGAGCAAAGAAAATCGATCTTATTTTTACCCTGGATTAAGTACCTCATTTGTTTTCTCGGAGGCCATAACACCTTTGAAAAACAGCAAAACACTTTCATTTGGTAAAATATATGCATCATATAATAAAACAGGTAATAATACGCTCAATCCATATTCACTCAACAACCCTTATAGCCAGGCCAACGGTTTTCCATTTGGTAACCTGGTTGGTTTCCTGCCGGGAGCAACTTTCCCTAACCCCGATATTGAGCCTGAATTTGTGACCTCTTACGAAGCAGGTATTCAGCTGGGTTTGTTCAATAACCGTTTGAATTTTGAAGGCGCTTATGTTTTCTCGGATTCGAAAGGACAGATTTTTAATGCCACCACATCCCGTGCAACGGGTTATGCCAGTGCAAGGGTAAATGCAGGCCGGTTAACCAATAGTGTAATCGAGCTCAATTTAAATGGAGACATCATCCGCAATGCCAATTTCAAATGGAACTTAGGCTTCAACTATACCTATATTAATAACCAGGTGAAGGAACTTTTTGAAGGCCTGGAATCATTTAATATTTTCCGCCAGTCTTATGCCAATATTGGCCAGGCTTACCCCAGTTTGCAGGTGAGCGATTATAAAAGGGATCCAAATGGAAATGTGGTGATTAATGCAACCAATGGCAATCCGGTGGTGGCAACCGATGCCGTACATTTAGGGACGATGGTTCCGCCGCACCAAATGGGGTTAAATACCATGGTCACTTACAGGAACATCAGCCTGGGGGCACAGTTTGACTGGAGAATGGGGGGCTGGTTGTATTCTGAAATTGTACCCCGGATGTATACCGCAGGAACGCATCCTGCAACAATAGAATTTAACCGTCAGCCATTTATTTATCCAAACTCAGTGATCGAAACATCTCCAGGGGTATTTGCGCCCAATACTACTGTATTGTCAAAAGGTGATAAGGCATTCTGGCAGGCACAGGGTGCGGTACAAAGCAATACGGCCGCCAAATCTGATTTTTTCAAAATGCGTGAGCTGAACATCAGCTATAATTTTCCTGCAAAACTACTGGCTAGGCAAAATGTAATTAAAGAAGCCAGGCTGAGTTTTATAGCCAATAACCTCTTTCTGATCAGACACCAGGATAATACCTATGGAGATCCGGAATATTTATACAATGATACTGATGGTTATATCAGTTTCAGGCAGGTGCCTCCATACAGAACATTTGGTTTCAATATTAACGTGGTATTTTAAAGATTTTAATAAAATGAAAAGACATTTAAGTTTATATCTGTTCACAGGGTTGATCATGGTAGTTTTTAGTGCCTGTGAAAAATTTCTGGATGTGAATAACGATCCAAATAATCCGGTTAATCAGAATCTCCCTTTAAGTGCGAAACTACCCGCTGCCCTTTTGAGTACAGTAAATCAGGAAGCCATTCAGCTCAATCAGCTTGGTGCTTTCTGGGGTGGCTACTGGGGAACCAATAGTGAAGGTATTAATCAATATTTTAAAGAAAAAAGTTATGATGGTCCATCCATCAGGCACCAGCGGGATGGGATTCCCATTTGGGAAAATGGTTTCCAGAATTTGCTTTATTACCAGTTAATTAAAGAACAGGGGCAGCAGGAAGGTGCAGGCTACTATTCCGGCATTGCTAAAATGATGCAAGGATGGCATTTTTTAAGGTTGGTTGATATTTACAACAATATCCCTTTTGATGATGCCTTGCAGGGTACCAGATTTCCGACCCCGCGTTATGAAAGTGGCCAGGCGGTTTATCAGAAATCCATTAACCTCATTACTGAAGGGATAAATGAAATTAAAGGAGCAGCTGCTGATGCGAGCATTGCCCGTGCAGATATCATCTTCAATGGATCAAAACCTTTATGGGCGAAATTTGGCAATACCATTAAACTCAGGGCACTGATCCGCCAGAGTGAAAAAAATAATCAGGCTTACATTACGGCAGAAATTCAGAAAATCCAGGCGGAAGGAAGCGGTTACCTGGAACTGAACCAGCATGTGACACTTAAACCCGGATATGAAAATACGGCAGGAAAGATTAATCCTTTTTGGGAAACGTATTACCGCAATGTTCAGGGGGCTACTACGGCTGCTTACGATAACTTAAGGCCTACTACATTCTTAATTGATCAGTATAAACAACGGAATGATCCAAGAATGGCCAAAATTTATCAGGCCATTGCCGGAGATTATAAGGGAGTGCTTTTCGGAAATCCGAATGCTGCGGCAGAATATAACCGGGCATTCACTTCAGCCCTCCGCGGACCGCAGGAAAATGCAAATGCTGCTGCGGGTTTACTGAAAAGTGCCTTACAGCCATTGGTTTTAATGGGTGCTTACGAAAGTCTTTTCTTACAAGCCGAAGCGGCACAAAGAGGATGGATTGCCGGGAGTGCAAAAAACTTTTATGAGCAGGGCATTCAAGCATCTTTCGCTTACAATGAAGTTCCGGCGTCGGCTTTCACGGCCTATAATGCACAAACTGCGGTTAATTTTGATCAGGCAGCCAATAAAATCAGTGCCATCATTACACAAAAATGGTTGTCGATGAATGGCACAAACGGCATTGAAGCCTGGAGTGATTATAGAAGACTGGGTTTGCCGGCCATACCTAATTCGTTACAAGCGCCTTCAGCAGATGCCAGACCCCTTCGTTTGATGTACCCGGAATCGGAAAGACAAACCAATAACGCAGAAGCCTCCAAACAGGGCGGCGATCAGGTTACTATTGATAAAGTTTGGTGGGATAACTAATGTTAATTTCAAGCCGCAGACACATAAGCTGCGGCTTTTCTGTAACAGAAAATTTATCTGTAATTAATTTAAATAAATTCAATACAATCCATTATTTAGAACGATTCTTGTTAACTTAGCCGGAATTCTTGTGGTTCGCCCGGAGAATTGAAATCAATAACTATTCAGCTTCAAAATGAAAAAAATCTTCTTTGCTGTTCTTGCCATGGCTGCTCTTGGGGCACAGGCTCAAAAAAATACCTTTCTGGAGCAATCCTTCTGGAAAGGAAATACAGACCTGGCCACCATTAAATCAGAAATTGAGAAGGGAAATAGTCCTTCGCAGTTAAATCAAATGTCTTTTGATGCCACCGTTTATGCCATTAACAATGGAGCACCAGAGGAATCTATTTTATACCTGCTGGCTCAAAAAGGGAACGATGTCAATAAATTAACCCACGACAGCAGAACCTATTTGTTCTGGGCTGCATCAAAAGGAAATATCCCGGTGATGGAATACCTTTTGAAAAATGGTGCAAAGGTGGATCTTCAGGATAGTCATGGTTTTACACCATTAACATTCGCCGCAGTTGGTGGCCAGGCCAATACTAAAGTTTATGACTTATTACTTTCAAAAGGTGCTGATCTCAAAAAAGACCTGAATCATGACGGCGCAAATGCACTTTTAATTGCCATTTCAAATGACAAGAATTTTGCCCTGACGGATTATTTTGTATCGAAAGGCTTAAGCCTGAATAGTGTGGATGCGAACGGAAATACTGCTTTTAATTACGTAGCCAGAAGCGGAAACATAGAACTGATGAATAAGCTCATCGCAAAAGGGGTAAAATACAATGATCATGCGTTCATCATGGCGGCTCAGGGCGGTCGCGGATCTTCCAATGGTTTAGCTGTGTTTCAATACCTGGAAGGATTAAAATTGAAACCAACGGTTACCGGGAGTAATGGTGAAAATGCACTATTTTATATTGTCCGCAAACCTAAACAGGAAGAAGTGATCAATTATTTTCTCTCAAAAGGAGTAGATATAAATCAGGCTGATAAAGACGGAAATACGGCATTTATTAATGCTGCCGGTTTTACGAGAGACCTGGCCACACTTGAATTGCTTTCGGCAAAGGTAAAAAACATCAATCAAACAAATGCCAAAGGCGTATCGGCACTTGCCATGGCGGTTCGCAGCAACTCCGGTGAGGTAGTGAAATTCCTGCTTGACAAAGGAGCGGATATGAACATAGCCGATAAAGAGGGTAATAACCTGGCTTATTATCTTTTCCAATCTTACGGTACAAGGAGTATGGACGATTTCAACGCCAAGTTGAAGGTGTTAACCGATAAAGGTTTCAATGTGGCTGCAATCCAGCCAAACGGAAATTCTTTATATCACCTGGCTGTGGCTAAAAATGACCTGGCATTGGCTAAGCTTGTGGCTGGTTATCAGGTTGATGTGAATCTGAAAAATAAAGAAGGTTATACGGCATTGCATAAAGCGGCGATGACCGCAAAGGATACAGAACTGATGCACTATTTAATTTCAGCAGGTGCTAAAAAAGATGTGGCTACAGATTTTAAGGAAACACCTTATGATTTGGCATCAGAAAATGAATTTTTAACTAAAAACAAAGTATCAATCGACTTTTTAAAATAATCAAATGAATAACTTTTTTAAACTGTGCCTGGCATTAACATTAATTTATTCCGTTCCTGCAGTCAGTGTTGCCCAAAAAACTACAAAGTATAAATGTATGGTGCAAATGACCAATTATGTTGGCGAAGGTGCTTACATCGCGGTGTCTTTAATAGATGCGAAAGGGGCCTATGAAAAAACACTTTATGTGATGGGATCTGATAAAAAGTGGTATCCTGACCTTAAAGAGTGGCACAAAGCATACAAGAAAAAACCAACTAATATCAGTGCCATAACCGGTGCTTCGGTTACGGGCGGCGATCGCAGCGTTACGGTTCTGGATATTGAAACCGATAAAATAAACAAAGGTTACAAGCTGCGTTTTGAAACCGCTGTTGAAGATAATAAATACTATTTAAAAGATATTGAAATTCCGTTAACCACCGAAGGTTTGACCGCTAAAACTGAAGGCACAGGTTACATCAGGTATGTACGCCTAAGTGCAAACTAAACAGCTTTATTAATGACAATTTCCATATGGAGATACAGCCATTTAGCCCTGGCGGTATCTTCTTTTCTTTTTATAACCCTTGCTTCCGTTACGGGGGTCATCCTGTCTTTTAAGCCTGTTGCGGAAAAAAATCAACCTTACCGGTCAGAAAAATTCAGTCAGCTTACCGTTGCTGAACTCATTCCACGTCTTCAAAAGTCGTATACTGATATTGGCGATGTTACCATAGATGCCAATCAGTTCGTGAAGATAAACGGAACTGACTTCGCAGCTAATTCCGGAAATTTTTATGTGGATCCGGCAACAGGAAAATCATTGGGGAAGGTAGAAAAGGAAAATGTATTTTTTCAGTGGGTAACTACCTTACACCGTTCCTTGTTTTTACATGAAACCGGTCGGATTTTTATCGGGCTAACGGCTTTTTTCTTGTTCTTAATTGCCACTTCAGGTACAATCCTGATCATCAAACGCCAGCGAAGCATTAAAAAATTCTTCGGAAAAATTGTCAAAGATGGTTTTGCAGCATATTATCATGTGGTGCTGGGCAGACTGATGCTGATTCCGGTTATCATCATTTCCTTAAGTGGTACATTTTTGTCGCTGCAAAGATTTGGGCTCGTTAAAACACAAAAGATTACGCATAAGATTGATTTTGATGCACTTCAAACGGAGCCGAAAAAAAAAGTGGCGGATTTCGAAGTATTCAGAAATATTCCACTGACTAAAGTTCAATCCATTGAATTTCCTTTCTCTGAGGATGTAGAAGATTATTTTACACTGAAACTGGATAATAAAGAAATTACTGTAAACCAGATAACCGGCGATATCCTGACGGAACAAGCCTATTCAAAAGCTACACTTTTCAATAACCTTAGTCTGGATTTACATACCGGTAGAGGAAGTGCCCTCTGGGCAATGGTTTTGGCTATTGCTTCGGTAAATATCCTTTTTTTTATTTATTCAGGCTTTGTGATCTGGTGGAAACGCAGTTCAGGCAGGATTAAAAATAAGTTTCGATCAGATCAGGCAGAATTTATCCTATTGGTTGGATCAGAAAACGGAACCACCTTCCGCTTTGCCAGTGCGATACATCAGGAACTGTTAAAGAATGGTAAAACATCGTTTATGGCTGAGCTAAACGATTATCAGGTTTTTGCCAAGGCCAGGCAATTGCTGGTTTTTACGGCTACATACGGTCAGGGTGAATCGCCTGTAAACGCTAAAAAGTTCAGTGCACTATTGGAAAAATATCCACAAAGCAATTCCGTTGATTTTTCTGTAATTGCTTTTGGTTCTCATGCTTATCCTGATTTCTGCAAGTTTGGTTACGAAGTGAATAACGCATTATCGCATCAGAAGTGGGCCAGGCCATTACTTGATATTCATACCATTAATGACCGATCTCCGGATGATTTTACCAGATGGGCGAATTTATGGGCGCAACATGCGGATATAACGCTGTCTCTCTTGTCGAAATTGCTGGATGCGAAACGTCCAAAAACGCAGCCTTTTGAAGTGGTAAAGAAAACCATTTCCACTCATGCCGAAACCTCATTTATTATTCGCTTGCGCCCGAAGCGCAGAAAAAGATTTACTTCAGGAGATTTGCTTGCCATTTATCCGGCCGGTGATCATCGCGAAAGACAATATTCAATTGGCAAAATTGGAAGAGAAATTCAGTTAAGTGTTAAACTGCATGAGGGTGGTTTGGGTTCAGGTTATTTACATCAGCTTAAAACCGGCCAAACCATAAATGCCATCATTGTTAAAAATAAGCATTTCCACTTTCCTGAAAAAGCCCGTACTGTAATTATGGTATCAAACGGTACTGGTATTGCCCCGTTTCTGGGCATGTTAAGCCAGCATGGCGAGGGCAGAAATGTTCATCTTTATTGCGGTTTTAAGAATAAGGAATCCTTTTCGCTCTATGAAAATACCTTGCAAAATGAACTTTCCAAACTGGCTAAATTAAATGTGGCTTATTCCAGAGAAGGAAACAAACAATATGTTAAAGATTTACTGGCTGAAGATGCTGCTTTTGTTGGTGAAGCACTCAATGATGGCGGGGTATTAATGCTTTGCGGTTCACTGGGCATGCAAAAGGATGTGATCGACTGGCTGGAAGATGCATGTCAGCAATCATCAAATCAAAGTGTCAGTTTTTACCAGTCGAGGGGACAGATTTTAATGGATTGCTATTAAGCAGTTTCGCTTTGGTAATGGATTATAAAGAAGTTATTTTTCAGGATGCAGTTTTCCTGATTTGATCAATAGAATATCCTAAAATATTATCGATGCGGGGAATAAATTGAAGATGTTATAAGCCTTTTTTCCATTGTTTAATTGTTTTCTGGCTTAAATTATCAGAATGATACACCTGGCCATCATCACTAAACATGATGCAGCTAAATTTTGGAAACTGACTGATGAACTTTAAACCTGCATCCTTTCCCAAAACCATAATAGATGTACTGAAACCGTTTGCCAGTTCTGCATCTGGCCCAAATACCGTTACACTGGTTAAACCTGTTGCCGGGTAACCCGTAACCGGATTGATAATATGGGCATATCTTTTTCCATTAAAGACTACAAATTTTTCATAGCTTCCGGAAGTTACCACGGCACCGTTTTTAATGGGAACTATAGCATATAAACTATCTTTGTGAAAAGGATTGGTAATTCCGATGGTCCAATAATGGCCTTTAGGATGTCTTCCCCAGGTACTCATGTCTCCTGAGCCATTAACAATACCGGCTTTGATGCCTTTACGGAGCATCATATTGCGAGACCGGTCTGCTGCATAACCTTCCCCCAGTGCGCCAAAACCAATTTTCATTCCTTTTAATTTCAGGAAGATGGTGGAATTGACGCTATCCAGAATAATGTTTTTGTAACCTACTTTTTCTACTGATTTTTTAATGGCTTCGGCAGTAGGCATCTCTTTCATGGAACCATCAAACTTCCAGATTCTATCCATGGCTGCAAAACTAATGTCAAAAGCACCTCCGGTAATTTCAGACAGTTTCAATGCCCTTTTGGTTAAATCAAAAACTTCTTTATCTACCTTAATGGGTTTAATACCCGCATGGCTGTTTACCTGTGAAATTTGTGAGCTGGGTTTCCAGTCGGATATCAGGTATTCAATTCTGCTGATTTCCTGAATCACCGTATCAATATTAGCCGAAGCAGTTTGTGCATCTTTTGCAACGATGGTAATTTCAAATTTACTTCCCATTAAAAGGGTCGTTCTCTTTTTCATTGTCTGTCCGAAGACAGCACAATTTAACAACAGGAGGAAGGTAGCCAGCTTAATTTGTAAAAGGTGTTTCATTTGGTGGTTGATCGTCAAATTTAAGAAAGCAATTCCGGAAACCAGTAATCCAAGCCATAAAAAGGCCTCAAAGTATTTTACACACTTTGAGGCCTTCGGCATGACTGATTTATCAGTTAAAATTTATAAGATAATGTGGTCATGAACTGACGTGGCGGAATAGGATTCACACTGTAGTTTTCATGAACGAAATAATTTAGCTCGTTGGTTATATTGGCAATTTTTGCCAGCAATGAAAGTTTTTTCCAGTTGTAGCCCGCAGAGAAATCGAATGTGGTAAAGGCGCGTAATGGAATGAGCCTGCTGTAAGCCTGAATTTTAGAATCATTGTACCCACCGTTTCTTGCTCCTGTGTAATAAGCTGAAGCACCCAGTTTTAATCCTTTCACACGGCCATCCTGAAAGGTATAAAATAAGGTGCCATTTGCAGTATTTTTCGTAGAGCCTACTAAACGCTGACCTTCAATAATGCCACCTAATGTAACCGTTCTGGTGGCGTTAGGCTGTGCTGTAGTAGGTTCAGGAACGGTATAAACTGTTTTGTCTCGTGTTTGCGTATAGCGAATATAATTGTAACTGTAGCCTGCAATAAAGTTTAAGCCTTTTACAATTGTACCGGTAATATCAAGTTCCAGACCATCACTTAATGTTTTTCCATTAAGTTCTTTAATGTTGGTGTCACCATTAGGTGCGCCTTTTGCATTTAGAAGTGCCTGCTGGGCAAATTTATCATTTGAAATTCTGTAAGCAGTTAAATTAACAGAAAGTTTGCCCTGGAAAAGGTCGTTTTTAACACCGGCTTCATATTGATCAACGGTAGATGGATCAAGAGGTGCTAGATTAATATCTGTACCCGTATTCTGAATGAAGTTGCTGGCATAACTGGCATAAATAGAGGTTGTTTTTAAGGGCTGATAAATCAATCCAAATTTTGGTGTGAAAGCACTTTCTACTTTCGACCTGTCTAAACTGTTTACGCTGAGCGTTTGCACACCGGTGGCCAGATTGGTCGCCACGGTTCTCGGTGTTTTCTGAAAGGTATAACGTACTCCGGCAAGCACTTTAAACTGATCAGTGATGGAAACTAAATCTTGTACGAAAGCACCCATACGATACAATGGTGCAAAGGTCTGGGTAATCATGTTTGCGATTGGCTCAATTCCCGATCCGAAATAAGTGGCTGGATCCAGTAGGTTGACATTTCCATAATTGAATGTAGTGAGGTTATTATTAAAATTGAAGCCACCGCTTGTGGTACGCGATTGATCTGCATCTGCACCAACTAACAAGGTATGGGTAATACTTCCGGTTTGAAAGAAGCCATTCAGGTTGATCTGCTCATTGTAAGTAAATTCTTTTGTTTTAGAACGGGTAACATTTCGGGCCGCGAAACCATATGGAAGAGGGTTAGTTGCCACCTTGGTATCGGCAAATGGTCGCTCTGCACTGAAGTAATTGCGGTTGTAAGACTGGAAATTAGCCAAAACATTTAATTTCCAGCTATCATTAAATTTATGATTGAGGTTTAATTGTGAGGTTGCGGTGTTTGTTTTGTTATAAGCCCAGGGTGCATTTACGAATGCACCGCGACCAATATCAACAATCTGATTTTCAACAGTGCCAATCCCGAAATCAGGAGTCATGTCACTTTTTAAATAATCCCCCTGAAGCAAAAGATCTGTTTGATCACTTATTTTGTAAAGCAAGGAAGGATTTACATAGATCCGGTTTGATTTTACAGAATTTCTGAAACTTGCTGCATCTTCATAAGTACCGATTAAACGGAATGCTACTTTTTTAGAGATTGGTCCGTAAATATCTGCCATGGGTTTATACATGTCGTAACTTCCGGCGCGCATAGATACTTCTCCACCATACTCAAATTTAGGTTTTTTAGTGACCATGTTTACCACTGCGCCCCCTGTTACGCCGCCATAAAGTAAGGCTGCACTTCCTTTTAAAATTTCTACTGATTCTAAGGTACTGGTTTCAGGCATGCCTCCGCTACTGGCACGTGATCCGTTTTTAAACACATTGTTGGTACCTAAGCTATAACCTCGGGCGAAAAATGTTTCACCACTTACTGATCCACGGTTTTCACCAAAAGCCACACCGTTAACATTTTTTAGTACATCGCTTAAGCGATTGGCCTGTTGATCAGTAATGACCTGGTTGCCAATAATCTGTACTGATTGTGGAAGATCCATCGGGGCGATGGCAATTTTGCCGAGGTTTACCGGTTTTTTATTAGGTGTTTTATAACCTGTGATGGCTACTTCATCCAATTGGGAAGACGATTCCGCGATGGATAATAAAACTTCTGCATTTTCGCCAGCTACAACCAAAACATTTTTCTCCTGTACCGAAACACCAATTGCTGAAATCTTTAATACATAGTTTCCAGGTGAAACATTTTTTAAAGTGAAGTTTCCTTTTTCATCACTTTGTGTTGTTTTAGCCGTGTTTTTCAAGCCAACACTTACAAAAGGAGCAGGGTTACCATCGCTGGTTTTAATGGAACCGGATACTGATCCGTTTCTGGATTGTGCATAAGTGATGCCCGTGAGAAAAATAGAAAGCAGGATTATGTTAAAAAAATAGGTAAAGGTTTTCTTCATTTTATTTAGATTAATTCTTAGTTGTCGCAAAAGAAAGAAATTAAAACGGGATTAGAAACTTATTTTTAATTATTCTAAATAATAATATGTGTTTGAATATTTTGCTGCTTTAGAAATCAGATTTGTTCTGCCCATGAGCTAATGACTTTAAGCATAAATCAGAATAGAGATGGTGTAAGTTTTTGATATATAGGGATTAATACAAATAGTTTAACAAATGCAAAACGGTGTGTTTAATGATTAAGAATACCTATCTTACATTTTATCAATCCTTAGAAATATTTTGAATCACAAAGCACAATCACTAATGCATGATACTAATTTGCCCTCAAAAGGACTGGAATTAAAAAAACTTTGTCTAATCGCTGGTATGATGATCCTGCTGATCAGTGTTGGAATCATTTTTCCGATTGAAAGCAGTAAAACGTATCTCATTACAGAACTTCCTTACACTTACTTAACACTTGCCATTTCACTTTTTTTGATGATGTTTGGTTTGATGGGCAAATATTTTTTTAAAGGGTTGTTATTACTCTTTTCAAGTGCCTTATTAGGGTTTGCTTCTATCTATGCTTTCTATTTTAAAGACCCCTGGAATGCTTTATCTGCCGCATGGCTGGGCATTCCATCAGGTATTATTTCTGCATTAATCTTTTTGGTCATAAACTTTTTTTTCCTGAAGGATAAAAACAATGATAAAAGGCTCAAACAAGTGATTACCTATGTTATTATTTTAGTGACGGTTTGCATTTTGTTTGTTTATGGAGGCGATTGGCTTTTTGAATTAACGCAATATATGGAGCGTGAGTCTAAACACTAAACGATGTTTGATCATTGATATTGGACTCTTAATTCTTTTTACGCATTTTTTCCTGAGCTGCATCCACTGATAAGTCCTGATCCCAGATCACTTCCGATTGATAGGTTTTTTTCAATAGCGCCATGTATGCACCCATTGGTATGAGTCCCATTTCTTTACGACGTGCATCGAGGCCTTGCGGATCATCTACCGGCCAGATGGTCACGATATTGCCTTCTTTCAGGGTTTGGGTACCAAAGAATTGTTTTTTCCCGCTTCTCAAAAGCATTCTATCCTGCAGTGTCGCCAAATCACGCCTGGCCACTTTGCCCTGGTCTGCCTGTGATTTCAACAAAGGAAAGTACCTGATCATAAACGCTGTATCTGCATGATCAATAACCAGGAAAATGGTATTGTTTTCAACTGCACTGAGCCCTTTTGGCCAGCCACACCTATCCAGAAGTGATCCGACAACAAGCTGGTTTTGTTTGTCGCTGGCTTTCATTTCCAGTGCAATTTTTTTCATGGCCTGCGGATCTTTCGTGGCCATTTCTTTAATCAGCCTGCTCCTGATTCCCTGATCCGTTTCGCGGATCATTTCAAGTTTCTCACTAATGGACTTTCGGTCATCGCATAACAGATCCTGAGCGTGTAGTGTATAAATGAAGAAGAGAAATAAAAGCGTGATCAGGGGTCTCATTTTTTTATATTAATTGATATTGCTGGTACTTCATAATATCGCAACAGCGCTATCATTTACTTATAGTTTTTTTAAATCTACTTAGTTTTACTAAAACCCTTGATCATGATATTGCTTACCATCACCTTGGCTCCGTTTGTATAATCCCAGGGTGCAGTGATGTAAAAGTTTTTAGCAGCAGTAGGGGTAAACAGTTCCGTGTCTACAAGCTTGGTTTTATCCAGGTATACAATCATTCTTTCTCCATCAACGTGTATAGATACCTTTAGGGGGCGATTTAAGCTTTCAGTCAGATCAAAGGTTGTATTGACATATTTTTTGGGATTGCTATTGCCAACATTCACCTGATCGGTATCATAATACTGAAGCTCAACATAAGCACCCGCGTTGCTGGTATAATCCTGTACACTATTATCTGTTGTAAAGCCAAATGATAAAGGTGAGATATCATTTGCCTGATCGGCGGAGGCCAGTATATCAAATTCAATTGTAAATTGCTTTGGATACCTGATGAGTTTAGTCAGCTTGTAAGTAGCTTTATCCCTTAACAGCATCCACTTACCTCTTTCATCTTCTACTGTCGTCACTATTGCTGCTCCATTGGTTTTGATGCTGGCAGCAGTTGCTCCTTTTGCATATTTTGAAAAATTCTCTGCAAAGATCAATGAGTCTCCAGGAGTAAAATCAAAGCCCATATCCGTACCGCTATTTTTAGATTTGCGGGAAGCATCTTTATGAGTTACTTTTTTTTCTAAGGCCTTTTCTGCCTTATCTTTTGCTTTTTGCAGCAGGTTTTCCAGTTGGGCATGTACTTTATTTCCTGATAGCAGGAGGAAGGCGACCAAAGAAAACGATAAAAAATTTTTCATCATAATTATAAAATTAGATCCTGATTTAAATGATTGATCTTCCGTTAATAGGCTGTATAAAGAATAAACATACCCTTTGTGATGCATCATTTAATTACACCATTCGCATTGCAGATCGCTTGTGCTTCTCATTACATTTTACTTATTCAGGCAACTCATACAAAATTATCAGAAGTCATTCTCAAAAGAAATACCATGATTCATCGTTTTTTTTCTACTGGTTTTTAGGTATTTTTCGCAGCAAATGGCTGAAATTATGGTTGCTTACAAATTATGACTGATATTTACACCTGAGCTTTGTTTCTTTTAAGTAGTTATTATTTCCTGTGTATCATGCTCAGCTCCAGTTTATACTGTTTTTAATCAATGAAAAAATTATCTTTATTTATTCTTTGTCTGTTAAGTGCGCATTATGTGTTCTGTCAGCAGCAGATTCCAATTAATGAAAAACATTATCTGGATAGTCTGCAAAATATCCTGAAGACATCCGGTGCAGATAGTTCAAAAGCCAATGCTAATTTCTTGCTGGTAGATTATTGGAAATTTAAAGATACCCTGAAGAGTAAAGCTTATCTATTAGCTGGGAAAAAAATCGCGAAAAAGGATCCCTATTCTATTGCAGTTTCCAGTTTTTATGAGGGAGAATACTATTTTAACTGGAACAAAGCCAGGGCATCGGTAGCATTTAGGAAGGCAGCAGATGCACTCTCCTATTTTACTACTAAAAAGGCTTATGTCATGCGGGCAGCCGCATGGTACAATTATGCCATCATGAATATAGAAAAGGAGGGGTATAGTTTTATTACAAAAATTACGCTTGAAAAGGCTATTCCCGATGCTGAAAAATCTGGTGATTCGACTCTGGTGGCGCAATATTATACTCGGCTTTCTACCATCTTAATGAACAATTCACAATTTGCCAAGGCTACTTTCTATAATCAGAAAGCAATCAGTCTGCTTGAAAGCGCTAAACATGATAAGACCAGCCTGTTATTTGCTTACCTGAGTGGTGTGAGTATTTATTGTTATGAAAATCATGCGGAAAAGGCGAAAACACTATTAGATAAGGCAAATGCACTTTTAAAACCATTTCCTGAATCCGTAAATTATACGCTGTATTTTTATAACGAGGTACTTTATTTTTCGACTATTCAGGCCTTTGATCGGGCATTGTCCAGCATTAATAAAGGCATCGTATTGGCTAAAAAGTATCACCAAAATCAACTCTATCAGCAGTTTTTATTCCGTCAGTATGATATTTTCGGGCAGCAAAAAGAATATCGAAAGGCCAGGCAAATTCTACTGGATATTATTAAGGAAGGTACGCTAACGGCCAGTATGATTGATAAGGCTACCATTTATGGAGAGGTGGCTAAAACCAGTGCGAAGCTGAACGATTATAAAGAAGCTTACAAGTGGTTAAGCAAGTACCGTAGCGTGAGTGATAGCATTAATAATGATCAAATAAAAGTGAAGGTTAATGAGCTGGAAACCAAATACAGGAGCGTTCAGAATCAACATAAAATAGCATCATTGGAAGTGCAAAATAAACAGGCATTGCTGAATGCCCGGAATAACCGGCTATACAATCTGGTTCTCGGTCTTGGTTGCCTTTTTCTGCTGGCATCATTGGTTTTTGTTGCCGTAATTGCCCGGAACAAATCAAAACTGGCAGAGCAGAAAGAAATCAATTACCGTCAGCAGCTGAGTGAAATGGAGCAAAAGCAGCAGCTTAAAGTAACTAAAGCTATGCTTGATGGTGAAGAGCATGAAAGAGAGCGTGTCGCCAGAGATTTGCATGATGGTTTGGGCGGAATGCTGGCAGGTGTAAAAATCGGCTTATCCGGCTGGACCGATACCCGGCCGGGTGCTTCTCAGGATAAAGATCTGCACCGAATTATTGGCCAGTTGGATACTTCTGTAAGTGAGTTGCGAAGGATTGCCCGGAATATGGTGCCCGAAACGCTGCTTGATTTTGGACTTGAAGTAGCCTTGAAGGATCTTTGTGAATTTCACATGCGTGACAATTTGCAAATTGCCTTCGAAGCTTTTAACATTCAAACCAATATCCCGATTGCCATTCAGCTTCATATTTACAGGATTGCTCAGGAGCTGCTTTCCAACGCGATTAAACATGCACAAGCTTCCAGTATTATTTTACAATGTACACAGGACGCCAAAGTTTTTTTGATTACACTGGAGGATAACGGCATTGGTTTTGATCATCTGCGGGAAGAAAAAAGTAAGGGAATGGGCTTAAAGAGTATCAGAAACAGGGTGGATTTTTTTAACGGACAAATGGAAATTCTTTCAGCTGAAGGGGAAGGTACAACTATAAATATAGAACTGAATATTGATGCAACCAAATAAATTAAAAACAGCTATAGTTGATGATCACCCGATTGTGATTGAAGGGCTGAAAAATCTTTTAAAAAATGAATCAAATATTGAACTGATTGGTGGATTTCAGGATGGTGAATCCATTATGAAGTATCTCGAATCAGAAAAGGTGGATCTCATCCTGCTTGATATTACGCTTCCGGATGTGAATGGAATGGATCTCTGCCTGAAGATTAAGAAAAAATACAGATCTGTTATTGTCTTAATTCTAAGTAACAGAACGGAGCGAAGTATCGTGGTGCAAACCATACAGAACGGGGCCAGTGGATACCTGTTGAAAAACAGTTCGCTTGATGAACTCCGTCTTTGTATTGCGGAAGCTGTAAAAGGAAGCATTTGTTACAGCAAAGAAGTTACGGAGATTCTGAGCCGGCCATCCAGAAATGAATTGCTCGCGGCACCCCGGCTAACCAAACGCGAAAAGCAAATCCTGGAACTCATTGCCCAAGGCAAAACCAGTCAGGCCATTGGTGAGGAATTATTTCTTAGTCCGCTGACTATTGATACCCACCGAAAAAACCTTTTACAAAAGTTTCAGGTAAAAAACGTAGCAGAGTTAATCATGTCTGCCAACCAGCAACACTTATTTTAGGCTTAAAAAGCTGTCAAGTTCATGAAATTAATTTAAAATGGCTTGATTAATCGCGAAGCGATCTGTTTTACCGGGAAACCAATATAATAATATCACGATGTCGTTTGATAAATCTTCAGCTGGCTGTTAAAATATTGGTAAACCAAAGGACAATAGGCTTTCCTCTATCAAATGCCAATTGCATCGTTTATTAAACCAATAGAATTCGCTATTTTTGACCTGACGCCAGCAGGCGGTATGTCCATGCTAATGATAACAAAAAAAACTTTTTCCTTTAAGGTTGCTAGCCTCATCATATTCCTTATCATCGTTGGTTTAAGCCATGCATTTGCTCAAAAAGGGCGAATGATAGAAAAAGATCAGGATGTCTCTATTCTTTCTGATTCTGCAACCTTAACCAAGGGCGATTATCTCATGCACCTGGAAAAAGTTTTTGAAGCCATCAATAAAGTTCCGGTAACCATAGGTTCTTTTAAAAAGTTAAAGCCGATGGAAGCGCACTTAACCCAGGATGAAGCTGCCCTGGCCCTGCTGAAGAGCAGGCTTACTATGGCAGACCGGAGTTTAAATCTTCAGAACCTTCAGATGGATCAGACTTTGCTGGATGAGCTGCAAAGCAATAACAGGGACTGTTTAGCAGATCTTGATGAATATGAAAAGGAATTAAGGTCATTAAAAACGGAACTCCTGAATCTCAGGAAGGATACCGTACTGGCCAAAGTATTTACATTGCCTGCCCTGCGTATCCTGTTTAAAGACCAGTTTGCCGAATTAAAAAAGAAACGTTTCGTCACAGATAGTTTAATAAAAGCAGCTACCTTATCCATCAATAACCTTCATGCCAGAACCTCATCGAATCTGATTAACATCAAAGAGTTAATGTATATTACAGATAGTCAACTTGATGCTGTAAGTATTAAAGCCTTTGGTAAAGAGCGCCGGTATCTTTGGGAATCAGTAAACCGGTCAGCAAATAAGAGCCTGGGTTTCCGAAGGTTTATTCAGGGAGAGCAGGAAATATCAGGTTATTATTTTGTGTATACCAGAAGCAGCCGGCTTCTTTTGCTCTTTACCTGTGCCATATTCTTTTTCTGGGTATTCTTTAATTTCCGGAGTGTAAAACAGCATGACCGCTTAGAAACCCTTGATGATTTTTCACTAATCAGTCCGCAGCCCTTTTTAATTACACTAATTATGCTTTTTGCGCTGGCACCCATTTTCGATCTCAGGGCGCCAGCACTTTATATAGAAGCTGTTCAGGTACTGCTGGCTATTGTGCTTTCCTTTTATCTGCGAAAAAAATTGGGTTCAAGAATATTCTATTACTGGTGCTTGTTTGTTGTACTCCTGCTGGCGCCTGTTTTCTTGCGTCTTTTAGGTATGCCACCCAGATACCAGCGCTGGATGCTCCTCTTGTTAAGCTTATGTTCAGTGGCTTATGGTATAATGGTGTGGAAAATGCTTGATGAAAATATTAAGAGATACAGGATGATCCTTGTAACAGGTTTTATTTATACCGGATTTGCCATTATCGCTGTTTTCTGTAACCTGTTTGGCCGCTTTACGCTAACACAAATATTTTATTCAACCGGAGTAAGCTCGTTGCTGAATGCAATATCACTTACCATTTTAGCCAAAGTTTTGGTAGAAGCTTTTTTGTTGCAGATGAAAAGCAGCAGGATCCGTAAAGGATATCCCGAGTATTTCGATTGGCAACCGGTTATTTCCGGACTTAAAAAATTAACCGGTATTGGTGCTACGATCATCTGGTTTGTGATTTTTGCCACTAATCTTAATGTCTTTAACGGACTTTATGAATCAGTAATGGAGGTGTTAACCGAAAAAAGAACTATAGGGAGTTTCTCTTTTACTTTTGGAGGCATTTTCTTGTTTCTGGGTATTATCTGGATTGCGAATTTCTTACAAAAGTATATTGCTTATTTCTTTGGTGATACGGGAGATGACAGTTTTGATGACAATAAAGGTGAGCGTTCCAAACTGTTGGTAACCAGGTTAGTCCTGCTAATTGGGGGCTTTTTAATTGCTGTAGCCGCATCCGGGTTGCCTATTGATAAAATCACAGTGATTCTTGGTGCCCTGGGTGTAGGTATTGGTTTAGGTTTACAAAATATCGTCAGTAATTTTGTTTCAGGCATTATTCTCATCTTTGATAAAACCATCCGAATAGGCGATATTGTTGAGTTAAGCAATAAAAAGGGGAGAGTGAAGGAAATAGGTGTGCGTGCAAGTACTTTGCTAAGCGATGAGGGGGCTGAGATTATCATCCCTAACGGTTCCATTTTATCAAATAACATCATCAACTGGACACTCAGCAACAATCAAATGCGTGTGGATTTAACCCTTTCGATTGCCAAACCTTTTAATTCAACTGAAGTAGTGAGTCTGATCAGGGATATTATCGTGGAAAACAATAATGTCTTTACCAGTAAAGAACCCATCATCATGATTAGTCCGGTGAGTAAGCTGAACAGTAACGTCAACATCTATTTTTGGTGTAAAGATATTTCCAAAGCGGATTTAACCAGAAGCATGATTAATGCACAGGTCTTTGAAGCATTTGAAGAGAAGGGAATTGAAATTTTGTAATCATTTGCCTGTTCACTGGAATCTCTGCTTATAAAGGGCCACCTAATAATTAAAATGGACCAGTAAATCATTTTAAATCTGCGGGCAACTACCTTGGCCGGTTATGATTAATCTGTGCTTATCTTACTATTTCTTCCAGCAGATCAGAACGACGATTAAAGGATAATGTGTCACCATCCTATTCCAATCCGCGTACATCATTTTAATCTGCGGGCAAAACTAGATTAAAGTTGACAGTAGCTTGCCACCAATTCGCAACCCCTTTAATTACAAGTAGAGTTAATGAAAATGGTTCTTTTTAATCTTTCATTTTGTGTTTGCACACCATTGCTAACTGTTACGGTATGGGAATCTTCTACAATTTTGGTAATGATGCCACCACTATTTCTGGTATAAGTATAAGTTTTTGTCAGGTCTGTACGAAAGTTTTCGGCTGTATAAATATATAAACTTCCTGATAAAAGATTTCTGGAGGTTGATCCGGTAAGAAACAGGGGTGTGTAAAAGTCTAGCGGACCAAATATTAAATGACGTGTATCATTGTCAGCTTTTGAGGCAATTTCAGATAAATAGCTATACGTGGTAAATCTTTTCACCGCAGGCGCATCAGGATAGGTTTGGGTAAGGGAAGCAAGATTACCATTGCTGTATGTCAGGATTTTGGTGTCTGTTAAACTATTATTCTGATAGGCTTCTATTTTAATGAGATTTCGGTTACCATCATAAGACATTCGCTCTTCTGTCTGACTTTTTAGATCAGTAGATCTTGTGGCTAATTTATTTACAATATCGATCTGATAAAATGGAACACCCAAAGCCAATAAAACTGCTTTGTCTGTTGCATATTCGATGCTAAAATTTGAACTGCCAGAGCTGATTGATTTAAGCTGACCATTTTCATAATTCGCGGATGCATTTTCATTAATTGGTCCCGATTCCCCGAACATCACTTCGTATTTTGTACCACAATTGCTTGGCGAAGTTGGTTCATCAGCTGGTTTTTTCTTGCAAGCTGTTGTGAATACAGAAATGGTAATGAGCATGAATAATGCAAAAGGCAGCTTTTTTTTCATAGCGTTATTGATTCAATAATATGGAGTTTATTTTATGAAGTGATCAGATCTAAAAGAAGATGTCAATATAGTCTGTGGTTTCACCGTCACAGTTAAGCATTTGTTGTAACCTCCAGTATTTTCTGGAGCCACTGGCCTTAAAAATGGAAAGCCCGTTCAGTGTGCAAGGTTGGCCACCGTTAATCGAATTGATTTTTGAAACAATATCACCATTGAATTTTAAGGTACGTCCCTGGTTCAGGAATGTCCCTTTGATAGTTACATATTCATTCGTTTTTTTATCCCTTTGTTCCCCTTCAATACTATATTCCTCATCGCCAATACTCTTAATATATACCTTACCTGGATTGATCTTATTAAAACTTATCCATTGAATAGTGAAAGAATGCCACCCTTTTCGAACTGGTTTTATCTGTGAATGCGCCTGTGAGCTGAGGATAAGAAAAGAAGCGATAATTAGAATATATTTCATTGTATTTTAAGTAGTTAAATGCTTTATTCGTTACCTATTTACTTAAAGCCATCTGTGCAAATCAGGTTTGCTATAATCTCAATTATTCCAGATCATATTGCCCTGATTTGACTTATTTCCATAAGTTTTTTGTGGTGAATAATTCATCAAGACTTTCGATTTTGTAACTATAAACACTTCATGCCTATTTTGGTTTTAAAGCAAGATTAATTATCCAGAAATATGATCTGGAATGGTTGTGGATGAACAGGTGCTGGACCTTAAGCAGCGCTATTCCTTTCTTTAGTTATTTTTTCTGTTAGCCCGCCTTTTATCATCATCACTTTCAATTAACAATAGGTTTCATCATTAATTTAAAATTCCAAATGGTATATCCATGTTTTTTTCCAGCCGGTATGGATGGTTGTTCATTGTGTTTATGTTGTGTATTATTTACAATTTTATAGTTGTTTATTTATATTATAAATACTACATTAGATACTAACTTACAAAACGCTCTCACGATATGCTCTCCATTCATATTACTCCATCCTTAAGTGGTGGACGCTATAGGTTTATCTTATTTCACTGTCAGTCACTGATAAAAAATCTTTTTACAAGCTTTATACCTTCAATATATTTATACGCGGTTCCAGTAGTTGAGTTTTCATATGGCTCAGTAAGTGTAAACCGATCGGTAAGTGTAATACAGCGGCGGCCTGTAGATCCGGATTTTATGTATTTCCTAAAATACAAATGGGTATGCTGCTTATAACGTGTTGAGGATACATCATCCATAGTATCATTCAAAGAATAAATATTAAAATTTTAACCTCTAAAAACCATACTATGCAAAGCAATTTTGAACGATTTTTAAAGCCTGTTTTTCAGTTGGCGGAAAGCAACAGAGCAGAGGCTTTAATGAAAGCCGAAGGAATCAAAAATTTCCACGCTATTGAAACCGGCGGGGCTTCCGGTCCTCCGGATCCTAAAGACCTGAAAGTCGAAATCCCATATGAATTTAATGCTAAAGATTATCTTTCCTTTTTGCTCTACATTAATGCAGAAATAGAGCATGGACTGATGCTCCAGTACCTGTATGCGGGTTACAGTATCGGTGGTTCAAAAATCCCTGAAGAGTATCAGCAAAAGGTTAAAGGCTGGCAAGATATTATTCTTGGCATAGCAAAAGAAGAAATGGGGCATTTTATCTCTGTACAGAATGTACTCAAGCTTATTGGTGCTCCGTTAAACTTTGGACGGATGGACTACCCTTGGGATACCCCTTTTTATCCCTTTCCCTTTAAACTAGAACGGCTTACCTTAGAATCGCTTGCCAAGTATGTATACGCTGAATCCCCTGAAGAATGGATCAATAGTGATGATCCAATCGCTATCGAGGTCAAAGAAAAAGTATATAAAGATACCACAGATCCTCACCGGGTAGGTGCGCTTTTTACAGTGATTCTCAGCCTTATCAATGATGATAAACAGATTCCTGATGAACTTTTTCATGCCAATACCTATCCCTTTCAGGCTAAATTTGATGAATGGGGACGCGGATATACGGGAGGACAACGCGGCAGTGCGCAAACAGGACCTAAAGGAGGTCCTGATGTGCTGGTTGCCCCACTTACCTGTAGGGATGATGCTTACGCTGCCTTACTTGAAATTTCCGAACAGGGCGAGGCGCCGACAAATGAAGAAAATGCTGGTAAGCCTTCACATTTCGAACGGTTTCTGTTTGTTTACAAAGAGCTGCGTGAACTGGAAAAAGAAATAGGCGGATCATGGGAGCCATCAAGAAATGTAGCCACTAATCCATTTATTGCCGAAAGGGAGGCTGACGGTAGCCTGGAACCTTCAAAAAAGGTTGGGACGGATTATCAGAAGGATGCAATAACCAATCCCGAGGCCAGAGCATGGGCCCATCTCTTTAATGTTCGCTACCGGATGTTGCTGAATTACCTTGCGCATAGTTTCCTGTTAGATAATGGTTTTAACAATAACGGTGCTACCTCACCAAGAGCTACCATTATCAATGCCACATTTGGAGAAATGTACAATTTAAGAAGTATTTCTAATGTACTCGTTCAAACACCACTTAACCCGCCCGGGATAGATGATAAGATGGCAGGGCCACCTTTCAGCATTCCTTATACGCTGGATCTCCCGATGGGAGAGGGAAACCGCTGGCGTGAACATCAGGATCTGATAGATGCCAGTGAAACCATCATAGAAAGTCTGGTGCCCTTTGTATCACCTACCAACCTCAAATACCTTTATGTGCTAAGGGAAGCCGATCAGGGACTTTCAGCAATTATAAAAGAACTTATTTCTACCTCTAAATAATAACCTAAATTTTATTGTTATGAAAATTTTAGCGCTTCGCATTCTTCCTCCTATTGCCATCGGCCGTTTGGGCTCCTCTGCAGTTCCCCTATCCGCCTACGATCTTGGTCTGTCCCCGGAAAGACCGCTTGACTTCAGGAATATAATACCAAAACAGACTTTTAGTGTTGATCCTGTTTCGGGAAAGATTACCGGTGAACTGCCAAAGCAGATCAATTTTAAGGATGCACCTTCTGTAGAATCCAAAGATGGCAAGATACATCCTGTAGCGCCTTTTCTTGAAGTATTTGCACTTACCGATGAAGATGGAGACAGGCTTGTTCCCTTAACTGAAGCATTATTGATAAAGGCTGGCTATAGTCTAAAAGACATCAGCTGGGACGTAGAGGTTGGAAATATCAAGATATTCCGGAGAACAGGTAAGGAAGGTGATAAGATTTATGCTAAGGTTTTAGGCCTCAATAGCCATGCTGTCGCGCCTTTACTAGGCGAGAGCGAAAACTTCCTCCCTGGAAAGACATTGCCGTTGGGATCAGTACAGTTTATTTCGCCAACGGCCGAATTTCCTGAAGTTCGCTTCCGCTTTACTCCAGGGGCGGGAAAGGTTTATGGTTCGAGCAGGTTTAGGAATGAGAGTCCAAACAAGCTCAATCAGCCTGATCCGATCATCAATTCGGAAGATCTTGTGATCTACGACAAAGAAAAAGGCTGGTGGGGTTACTGTGAAAAGGGAGTTGGAGAACCCACCTACACCAATCCGGCACAGATATTTGCAGGTTACTACCTGGAGAACAATGATAGAATCAGCTGGGGTTATCTGGATGACGAGTGTGATGGTTTTGTTTCTGTACATCTTAAGGGTAAGGATGATAAGCTTACAGCAAGGGCACATATCAGCGCCGGACCTCCGGCATTTGCACCCGATACGCTTCCGGTCAGGGTAGTTTCGGATGAGCTCGAACAGATCCTGCTTGGACCAGAGGTTACTGGCGAAGTAGATATTGAAGAAGCAGAGGAAATTGTACGAAGGGCACTGGAAACGATTAGGTTGATGAATACCAGTGTGATGAACGGCAATTCTTTTGAAGGCATACAGAATGCGGCCAGTACAATGGTTAGACAGAATACCAATGACTTTGGCCGTCTTTATGAACCGATAATGGCAACCTCAATTGTAGATAATCTGGCTTTGCGCGCGCTTCATGAACGGGTGTTCGGAGGCCTCAGCACAGGTGCAGCTGCATGGTTTGCCGATGCGCTTCGCCGTCCGAATGAAATTGGCGATCTTTCCAGCCCAATGCTCCGCAAGATGCCGGCACTTATGCGCGGTGCAGATGGGCGATCGCTTACCCTGACGCATCGCCAGATTAATTTGGTAATCCAGGCAGCTGCCGGTGCAATTTTCAAGGATAGCCAGGCGGCAGGAGCACTTAATAAATCCTCTTTAAGTGATAAGGCCCTAAAGGCCTCGAACCTTACCGCCCAGCTACATTATCTGGGTGAGGGAAATCCTTTTTCCATCTTGCCGAGGGCAGCGATTTCCAACTGTTTTCCAGGACTCGAATTCGATTTTAGGAACCTTTGGCGGCGTGCATTTGAAGGCATCTTGCTCATCGAAAATAACAATTATGTGGTTAGCGCTGATCCAGAGTTCGAGCATTTGAAAGGCTGTCGCCTGGTTGCGATAGGGTATAAGCCAACCATGGTTGCTACCTCTGGTCCTGTGTTTCCGGGCGGCGACAGTATTCCTTTGATTACTGCTGCCAATCCAAATGGAGTTTCCTTTATGGAATGGTCAAATTCTATGGCGCAGGTATTACAGAAACAGGGAGAGGAAGTAATATGCCATTTTACCATTGGACCATCAATAACAGAGGTTGTTGCTTTGGCAAAAGATCTTGATAATGAAAAATTGTACCAAAAAGTGCCCCTAAAAGTAAATCACTTTTTTGAAGCTGACACAAGTGTTTTTTCTGAAGAAATCATTAAGCCGGGCGAAATGACCCAAGGGCTATGTGCGCCATGGCAGAACGATTATCGTGAATGTGCCTGCTATTATTGGGCAGCCAGCCGTCCGGATTTTGTAAATGTAGTGCCGGACGAAAAAGGACTTAGTTCCGGCGATAACTGGATGGCAAAGAAAAGAACAGGTGAATATATTCTCGACAATAGGACAGATTCACGTCTGTTGAGTTATGATGACTTGTTTAGAAACTGGGAGGGTGAACTAAGTTTTATCATCAAGGGTAATGATGCTACCGGAACAGATCAGGAAAAGTAGAATTTATAAAAAAGGAGATAACTTATGTTAACGCTTAAACAGACAGATTCCCCGGCAGGCAATATAGCTGGCAGGATGGCGATAAAAATTGCAGCCGAATCCAAACCGGTCTCTCCGCAGGTACACTTGGTTAGAGGTGGACAGGATACACAGTTACTGGTTACCAACGGCACTATGCTTTACCGGATTTCTCCCCAGACTGAGGCAGAGTTTCGAGTGCTCCTGGGATCAAAAGATGAAAACGGGCTTAAAAACAAGCTGATGGATATGGGCCTTGATGCACCGCTGAAAATAAATGATGTGCCATTAAAAAGCCCCGCGGTCTATGCGCTTTCATTGGCTATAGCTCAAAAATGCAATATGGGGTGTACCTATTGTTATGCAGATCAGGGAGGCTTTGGCGGCGCAATGAAAAGCATGTCATTAGATGTGGCCACCAGATCGATCGACCTACTGCTTAAAGACTGTCCTGAAAACGGAAGTGTACAGCTTACTTTCCTTGGTGGAGAACCTTTGCTGAACCGGAAAGCGATAAGGATAGCAACTGCATACGCAGCCGAAAAGGCACTGGAAAAAAATATTAACATCGGTTTTTCCATTACTACGAACGGAACATTGCTGACCGAAGATGATGCCATTTTTTTTGAAAAATATGCTTTTTCCGTTACAGTCAGCCTTGATGGATTAAGGGAAGAACATGATGCACAACGGCCACTGAAAAGCGGTTCTGGTACCTATGATCAGATTATGGAAAATATTAAGCCGCTGCTGCAGATTCAGCGGAAAATGCAGGTATCAGCCCGTGTAACGGTTACTCCTGCAAACCTTAATCTGCTTGAGGTTCTTGAGGGTTTTATCGAAATGGGTTTCCATAGTGTAGGTTTTTCCCCGTTATTAAACTCCAGTAACGGAAAAGGTGAAATGGATGAAAAAGACCTAGAGCAATTGTTAGGGGCAATGATCGCCTGTGGTTTGCACTTTGAAAAGAAAGTGCTGCAGGGTGAACGTTATCCTTACCTGAATATGGTCAATGCCCTTAAAGAAATCAATAAAGGAACACACCGGCCCTACCCATGTGGCGCCGGTGCAGGCTACATGGGGGTATCTGCAGATGGAGAAATTGCTGCTTGCCACAGGTTTGTTAATGAACCGGCCGGGCGCATGGGTGATATTTTAAATGGCATTGATGTAGAGTTGCAGAATGGTTGGCTGGAGTCAAGACATGTGCATCAACAGTCTCCCTGCAACCAGTGCTGGGCCCGCTATCTCTGTGGAGGCGGTTGTCATCATGAAGTGATTGATAAAGGAAGAAATGCCTGTGATTATATACGAGGCTGGCTCCATTATACCATTCAGGCACACGAGCGGATTTCGAGATTGGCACCTGGCTGGTTCAATTAAGTTTGTTTCAATGGGAAATCCTGAAGTATTCGACGTAGTAATCATTGGCGGAGGGCCTGCTGGAACCTCTGCTGCAATCAGGCTTCTTGATCTTGGTCACCGCGTAGCATTGGTTGAACAGCATGTTTTTCCACGTCCGCAGATCGGGGAATCCTTATCTGTAGGTATTCGGAACATTTTCGATTACTTGGGTGCAGGACATCTGCTGAAGGAGCGTGGCTATATCGATGAGCTCCCAGCCCGGGTAATCTGGGAGAATGCCAAAGAGGGAAATATTGAGCTAAGGAACCATAACGGCGGTATTATGGTAGATAGAGGGAAACTGGACCATGATCTGATCCAGTTGGCAGTTTCAAAGGGGCTGGTGTTGTTTCAGCCTGCAAAGCAGGAAATTTTTCGCAGAGAAAGCGATCATTGGAAGGTGCTGATCAGGATAAAAAATCAGTGTATGGAGCTCAAAACGATTTTTGTGCTTGACTCCAGAGGTAGGAGCAGTAGCAGGATGATCGATAAAATCATTACTGCGCCACCGATGGTTGCGCTTTACGCAAATACCAGCAGCGTTTCGATGCCAGCCTGTACCCTGATAGAGGCACAGGAAAATGGTTGGTTATGGGGCTCACCCTTACCAGGTGATAAGTTATTTAGGATGATGGCTTTTTTTGCGCTGGCAGATCTTCGCAAAGAGCATCCAGAAAAGCTTTTTCAACACAGCGTATCTTCTTCCTTATTGTTTCGTAAGGGGCTTACTGGTCTCTCAAATTCCGGAATCAAAAGCTGTGTGGTATTGAATTATTGTCATAATAACCCCTGGGACAACAACTATGTCAGGATTGGAGAGGCCGCATTTACACTCGATCCCTTATCCTCTTCAGGAGTGGAAAAAGCGATGCGTTTTTCGCTACAGACGGTAATTGCTGTAAATAATATACTTAACTCCGGAGATGTGGAAATTTCGCAGGCCTTTTTTGAGAATCACATGGCAGATTCAATTAGTCAGCATATAAAATGGACAGGCGGATATTACCATAGTGCTTGGCCCGGTAGCAACAACGGCTTCTGGAAAGAAAGATCTCAAGTAGGTATATCGGCACAGGCTAACGAAACTGCCTTCTACACTAAACTGAAGCTAAAGTTACAGGAAAGCCCCATCAATAAAAAAGACAATACTGTCGGTGCCCGTATAAAGCCGGCAGATGCGATAGACCAATTATGGCATAAAAAGGTAAGGATTTCTCCACAGGTTACTTTTACCAAAGCAGTCTGTGTCGAAAACGATCGTCTACAGTTAAAGGATACTATTCGGCATCCTATGTTGGAGAGGGAAGTTGCTTATATCGGCAATGTCGCGATTTTCCCCCTTATCAGCTCGGTTAAAGGAGGTGAAACCATTGGAGAGCTGATCTATTTCTGGAGCCGGCAGATACCATTTGAAATGGCCGGGGATATCCTAGTCCGTTTGTGTCATCTCGGACTGTTGGAAGTAATTTGAGCGTAGCTATTACTTTTTTAGGGCTTAAGTGTGAATATTTTGTTGTCCAAAACCAAAACGCAGGCAATGGGGACATAATAGTTTAATAAGAAATTACCATGAAAAAGAATCTGGAACGGATAATTTTAATGAGCAGCCTCATGGAAGAATAGGCTGTAAAAGTAAAAAACGAGTTAACTACAAGTTCATTAGACTTTCCGAGATATGGATTTAGAAGCAATAATCTTAATTGCACCTTCCGTCAAATACTGTCTTTTCACAGGTTTAACGTTATGCTTATAATTTAGGAAATGATTCCTTGGTCATCCATCCATTTGCCAAACAGATCCTGATAATCTTTCCGAAATTTTTAAGGTACTTCACCGCAAAGTTATTATTGCTTCTCCGAACCGCCTCAAACAGAAATCATATTCGCAGGTAAAATCATGCCTTATATTTTTTACCAAAAAGCAAAAAGCCTGTCTATCATACGATAAACAGGCTTTTAATTTTATGCTGCGGAGAGCGAGGGATTCGAACCCCCGGACCTATTACAGTCAACAGTTTTCAAGACTGCCGCATTCGACCACTCTGCCAGCTCTCCGCTGCAAAAGTACAAAGTTGATCGTAATCTGCAAATCATTTTAGCTTTAATATTCAATAAAAAACATTACTTCTTGTTAACCATTAAGTTAGCATTTTATTTTTAAAGAAAAATCAAGCTCAATTCGCGGAAATAGTGGCATCCCTGGCTTTTTAGCCAGAATTAAAGTCCCGATTAAACGTCAATTATTGAGGAACAGGCTGCGTTTTGTCTACAGCCAGCACCCCGTTTCCTTCGACAATAAAACAAATGAGTCCAATCAATACCAGCGATGAAAACCAGAATTCCGAATAGGGTTTAAATATCCCGGCAGAAATATTGATAAAAAAGACAGCTCCGATTAGTATGGGCAGGTTAACCAGGCAAAATAACCTGGTATGTGTGCCCAGGGCAATAGCAATACCGCCAATAATATGGACTAAAATAATAAAATGAGCTGCTATGCTAATACTGAATGCCGTACTGAGCATTGCGCCTCGCATTAAATGATTAAAGGCTTCTATGTTAATGTAAAAACCAACACCCTTCCAGATGAGAATGATGCCTAACAATATTCTGAAATAATCAATCCATTGAGGATGATGCTGATCCCCCCATTTTTTAATTTTCTTGAGTAGTTTCATGATTTCTATATTTGGTATATCCAATTTACAGAAAGTCGGTATCAATAACAAAGTTTACCTGCTTTATTTTCAGTAATTTAAATCATGTGATCATCATATTTACACATGTTAAAAAGGGTAGGTCTTTAATCAGGATGCTGTTGTTAAAGCACTGTACCCGGATCAACTTCATATGGGGTTTTATGTTGTTCGAAAATTCTTGTCTGTTCCGTACCTTCCGTAGTAATCCGGTCGCCAATTCTTCTGATCCAGTTGCCCTCTCTTAAACCAATCACCTTAATGTTGTTTTGAGTTAAGAATTCCATTATTCTTGTTTCCCGGGTTTCTCCGTTATGTTTCAGGTCAGGGTTTGCGTCCAGGTAATGCGGATTAATGTTAAAAGGAACCAGTTCCATACAGTTAAAGGAAGGCGGGTAAACAATCGGCATGTCATTCGTGGTTTTCATATTAATGCCGCCAATATTGCTTCCGGCGCTGCAGCCCAGATAAGCTTTGCCATTTCCGATATTGCTTTTTAAAACATCCATTAAGCCGTTTTCATGAAGGGTTTTGACCAGCATAAACGTATTTCCGCCACCGGTAAAATATCCCCTGGCGTCGTTTATAGCCTTAATATGATCTTCAAATTCGTGCAAACCACGTACCTTAATCTCCAGGGCGGCGAAAAAATCCCTGGCTTTATCGGTATACTCATCGTGCGAAATGCCGCCTGGTCTGGCAAATGGAATAAAGATAATTTCATCAATGCCTTTGTAAAGGTCTATAATTTCATCTTTAAGGTAGTGGAGATAAGTGCCGCCGAAGAGCGTCGAAGTAGAAGCGAGAATAATATTCATTATGTAGTTGGATTATAAAAAGCATAGTTGTTAAACTTTACTTCTGATGCGGCTAAGTGTTTCTAAACGCATGCTGATAAAGGAGGCAATATATTTTAGCGGTACCCTGTTCATCAGGTGCGGGTAAGAAATTAATAATCTTTGATAGCGTTTTAAAGCTGTAGGTAACCGCACAATAAATGCCCTTTCGGATGCACCTTTGATATACATTTCGGTCATCTTTCTGCCTACATAGTTGGCGACAGGATAATTTTCATATAGCAATTTAGACATGCTGTGTGGAATGGCAATGGCGAACACATTTTCAATGGTTTCAATATATTCATCAGTAATGACATCTTCCCACAGGTTTCTGATTGTTCCTGCAAGTTCATTTTCCGCAGCAATCCACGTGGTGATTTTTTTATTGCCCATTTTAATGTAACCATGAACAGCGCCCTGCAGGATCAGATAGATATACTTGTTTCTTTTTAATGGCGATGCAATGTGTTTATTTTTCGGAAAGTTTACCGGAAAAGTATAGGCATTGATCACTGCCTCAATTTCTGGATTAAGTTGATGAAATGATTTAAAGACAGCAATTAAGGGTGATTGCCCGCCAGATGAGGCCCACTTTTGATCGCCATAGACATTTTCGATGTTCATTTAAAAATTACTTTTCAGCAAAATTCGCAATTAAAAATATAAAAATAGCAGAATAGTAAAGTTAGTTATGCTTTTATGGTGTTTTAGTTAGATAATGGGATAAGCCACATACCTACAACTAAATTCATTTAGTCTTGCTTCCCTTAGTATTGTTAATATAAATGATGTGAATGACATCAACAGTTTACAGATTCAGGAATATTCTGATATATTTGCTAATTAATTTAGTAATAGATGTCTGAGAAAGTTAATATTACCTCCAAGGGAATTCAAAGGGTATTAAAAAATTATAATGAAAAGCAAGCGATAGCAGAATATATCTGGAATGGTTTTGACGCCAATGCTGATACCATTCACATCGATTATGTGAGCAATGAACTTGGCTGGCTGGATAGTCTTCAAATTGCAGACAATGGTTATGGCATTAACTTTGAAAAATTACAGCAGAAGTTTGATCCCTTTTTCGAATCAGAAAAGGCTGTTCAAATTGCAGCTCCCAAGCATACTTCCAAAATGCACGGACGGAACGGTGTTGGCCGGCTTACTTTTTTCACTTTTGCCCACAATGCCAGCTGGAATACCACTTACCAGGATGATAAAGGCTTTCATCAGGGAGTCATCCAAATCAATACCGGAAGGTTGAATAGTTACGAAGCCTTTGAGCAGCCTCATGCGGCTAAAACGACGGGAACAGTGGTTACCTTTACTAACCTGCGTATTGGTGAATTGGATTTTAAGCAAACCGTAATCCCTTTCTTAGTTCAGGAATTTTGTTGGTTTATTGAACTAAACCGACACCAGAAACTGCAAGTGCTGGTGAATGGAAATGCGCTGGATTTCTCAGCCAATGTTAAAAGTATGGAAGAGTTTGAGCTTTACTATGCGGATACAGCCTTTAGGTTTAAAATCAAATATGTACACTGGAAGGAGAGTCTGCATAAAGAACTCTCTAAATATTACTTTATGGCAGGTGGCGAAGAAATTTATAAGGATTACACTACCCTGAATAAAAAAAGTGACGATTACTTTCACAGCGTTTATATAGATAGCGACTTTTTCAGGGATTTTGATTTTAAAAGTTTTGAAAATGAAGAACAAGTGGCTTTGTTCGGGTCAGCTAAATCTTCTCCGGAATATCGTTTTCTAATTAAGGAACTAAATGATTACCTGAAAAATAAACGAAAGCCATTTTTACGGGAATATGCAGATCGCTTAATAGAAAGTCTGGAGCAGGATGGGATTTTTCCGAATTATACAACTGCACACGAAAAGGAACTGGTTAAACCAAAATTAATCCGGCTGATTAAAATATTATATGAAGTAGAACCTAAATTATTTAGCAGTTTAAACATTGATCAAAAGAAAATGGTGATCCGTTTATTTGATCTGATGCTAAAAACTAATGAAAAGGAGGGAATCTTTAATCTGCTGAATGAAATTATTTCGCTGGAGGAAGAAGATTGTCAGGAATTAAAAGAGGCTTTAGGGCTACCTGTATAAATGCTTCTTTTACAGAAATAAAAAATGCCGGTATCTGATCGATACCGGCATTTTTTGTAATATTTATTCGTTATTAATTACGGATATCGCCTTTTACTTTGTTAGCCGTTCTTTGTCCAGGTAAATAAACCTGGAAACCAAAAGAAAGGTTTAAGCTGTTTTGAGCTGTAGTATTACCAAATCCTACTAAACCATTGTATTTTAACAAGGTTTCTAAACCAATGTTTGGTGTAATAAAATAAGCAAAACCCGGACCAACACTTAGGTTTAAGCCGTTTGTATTGGCACCACCTCTGCTTACACTGGTACCACCAACACCAACTGTTGCCTCTGCAAAGAAACGTCCGTGGTTTAATACTTCAACGTCTTTACCGGCATAATAACGACCTAACGCACCTACACCATAATTAGTTGTAGTTGGTGCATTTTTTGTCGTACTTAAACCAAAGTTTACATATCCACCCAATGCCAGGTTATCCTGGATAAACCAGGCTGCTTTAGGTGTAATGTCTACACTGAAAACTTTAGGGTTATCCAAACCTAACTTGATATTGGCCAGGTTTCCACCAACCATTACATTGCCTTTTTGAATTTGTGCCTGAGCAACACCCATAAATAATGCTACTGAGAATAAACTAGAGATAAAAATTTTTTTCATGATAAATGATTTAATAATAAATATAATAACCGAGATTATTTTCGATTTAAAGAGCCAACATTTATAATTAAATAATGTTTAAATTATTTTATTTCCTTTTGAAAATCAGTATTTTAGGTTTTATTGATGTTCTAATCACTTAATACAGATACTAATTTGAAATAAGTCCTTCATGAAAGAGCAGTTAATGCATCACTCTTTATAAAGAATTAATATGAAGTGAATATTGGCTTGCTAGCTTTGCTGCAGCAAACTAAAAGCATTGAGCGACTTATTAATTGCATCATTAAAAAACGATGATCCTTCTGCAATGGAGCAAATATTCCATATCCATTGGGAAAAGGTATTTGATTTAGCCTTTAAAAAGCTGGGCGACGAAACACTTGCGCAAGACATCACGCAGGAGATTTTTATCTCTTTATGGGAAAAACGAAAGAAACTTGATTTAACGGGCCACCTTTCCGGCTACTTATGTGGTGCGGTAAAAAATAGGGTAATCGATTATTACAGATCCAGTTCCATTAAAGATATTCACCAGGTTGAATACGCCAACCTGATGAATCAGCGGAGGGAAATTGCCCCGGATGAACACCTCATACGCCAGGATACTGCAAAAGAGGTAGAGGCTGTACTGCAACTTCTACCTGAGCGGATGCGTTTGGTGATTTCGATGAGCAGGGAACAGGATAAAACCGTTAAGGAGATTGCAGCTGAACTTAACATTTCTGTACAGACGGTAAAAAACCAGATTACCACAGCAATGAAAATACTCCGCGAAAACTTATCCTACTTGCTGCTTATCGCATTTTTATGGTTTTGATTCATTTGAGACCTGGTCTTTTCTTCATTTTACCGGTCTTAACCAAAACTTAACTTACTGATAACATTTTTGGTTAGTACCCTTTTCCTTTTGAAACGACATCTATACAAATGAGCGAAGAAAAGGCAAAACAACTGTTGGAGAAATATCTGGACGGAGCGGCAAGTTCTGAAGAATGTGATCAGGTAACAGATTGGTACAATGCCTTAGGCACCAACCAGGAAGCACCTGCAGGCAAGCAAAAAGCTGCCATCAGTGAAGAGATGTTTCAAAAACTGCGATTGGCTATTAATCATCAGGAAACCAGGAAGCCTTTCTTATTGGAACACTGGATCAACATTGCCGCTGCCATCGCAATTGTTGTTTCTGTTACGTTCTGGCTTTGGCAACAGCATACAGGGCATGAAATCCCTAATACACAAATCACAGCCTCAACCCAGGCAGGCGAGCGTAAAAAAATTAAACTGAGCGATGGTTCGGAAATTACTTTAGCCCCTTTAGCCAAAATTACTTACCCTGAGAAATTCCTGAAAAATTCCCGAAAGGTTTCCATCATAGAAGGAGAAGCATTTTTTTCCATTGCGCATGATGAAAAAAGACCTTTTCAGGTGAAGCTTCCCAACCATTTAAATGTTTCCGTATTAGGAACTTCGTTTCTCATTCGTGCCTATCATGCCAGAAAAGAAGTGGAAGTCATCGTTTCAACAGGTAAGGTGGCCATTAAAAATGAAGATAAACTGCTGGGAACGTTAACCAGAAATCAGAAACTTTCATTTAATAAAACTAGCGGCAAATCTATCCTCAATACTGTTCGTGATGTCCGCCCCGTTGAAATCAATTTCAATGGAACCACACTAATGCAGGTTGTCCGGCGGATGGAATACCTCTATCATATTAAAATTCAGCTGCATCAAACTTCCTTAGTGAACTTAAAAACAACGGCAACATTTAACAGTGCACAGCGGCCTGAAGAAATTCTTGATATCATTTGCACACTGCACCACCTCAAATTTAGTTCAGATCAAAATCACCAAACATTTAAAATCTATCAATAATGTACAATTAAATCATTCATAAACTACCTGTGGCTATTCAAACAGACTATTCGCAACTATTTTAACTCTTATAAGCAAACAAACAAATGAAAACAACCTCGTCCAGGAGGACCTTATCCCTTTATCAGATCATGAAATATTCATGCTTAACATTTTCAATCATCTGCATATTCTGCAGCTCACTTTTGGCTTCGCCCGGTATGGCCCAGCGATTGGCCAAAAGCAAAGTGAACATTAAAATCAGCAAGGGCCGTAAACTCAATGAAATTATCCGGGAGATCGAAAGCGTTTCAGGTTTAAGCTTTGTTTACAATCCCGATCTTCTTCAAAAAACAAATACACAGCTCAGCGGCGATTTCCAGATGGAGCCTGTTCGTTCTTTGCTGGATAAATTAGGCCTTCGCGTAGAAGAAAAGGGCGACTACGTCATTTTGAATAATGCTACTTTTAATCAACCCGACCGGATTGTAACAGGTGTAGTGAAAGATTCAACCGGTTTGGTTTTACCTGGTGTATCCGTTAAAGTAGTGGGTACCCAAAGCGGTACCACTACTGATGCCAATGGTGCATACCGCATTGAAGTAAGTGCACAAACGGTGCTTTCCTTTTCCATGATCGGTTACCGCACCAAAGAGGTAACCGTGGGTGATCACCTTACCATTAACATTATATTGAATGAGGAAAGATCCACCTTGGCAGATGTGGTGGTGGTAGGTTACGGAACCCAGAAGAAAGAAACATTAACAGGAGCGGTGAGTTTGGTTTCACTGGATAAACTGTCATCGAGGTCTGTAAATAGTGTTGGAGAAGTATTGGCTGGTAAATCGCCAGGCGTAATCGTAACCAATGAAGGTGGCGACCCGACATCAGCACCCAGAATCAATATCAGAGGAGCGGGTGGAATTAATGGCGAAAGTGTTCTTTACGTCATTGATGGATCAATTTTTCTGGGGACGCCAAACCTGAACCCTAACGATATCGAATCAATATCGGTATTGAAAGATGCTTCCGCGGCAATTTATGGTGCGCGTGCTTCTGGTGGTGTGGTTTTAATCACCACTAAAAAAGGAAAGAAAGGCAAAATGCAAATCAGCTTTGATGCCAAGGTTGGAGAACAAAGTGCCTGGAAAAAGCTGGAAACCTTAAATGCCCAGCAACGTGCACAGGTGGCAGCAACGGCAGCTAAAAACGGCGGAACAACCATTTTGCCTGCATTTGATCTCTCCAAATATCCTGACGGACAAACCACCAGAACCAACTGGATGGATGAGGTGTTTAGAAATGCCTTACTGCAGGACTATAATACGGCTATTAACGGGGGAAGTGAAAAATCAACCTTTTATTTAAGTTTCAATTACCGCAATGCTGAAGGCATCGTACTGAACACCAAAACCAAACGCTATAATTTCAGGGTCAATTCTGAACATGAACTTACACCCTGGTTAAAAGTGGGTGAAAACCTTTCTTATAGCAGTACCAATGGTAATGGTGCCAATACCAGCAGTGATTATACGGGTGCACTTTTGTCGGCCATTTATTACCCTACAAATGGTACACCTTACAATGCTGATGGCAGTTTTGCAGGTTTACCTGGCGGACAATATGCCGGTGATTACGGAGATATTATTAATCCGGTTGCCGAATTAAAAAGAATTGACATCAATAACCCTGTCAACGTGTTGGTGGTGAATCCTTATGCTACCCTTCAGCTGGCCAAAGGTTTAAGTTTTCGGTCAAACCTGAGTATCACCAAATCAGATGCCCAATTTAAAAGTTTTACACCAAAACGCCCGGAAGTTGGAAAGCCGGTGTTAAGCAATAGTTTGGTACAAAGAGCAGATGCGGTAAATGATTTTTTAGCAGAACAGGTACTAAACTACAAAACCACCATTGGATCTAACCAAATTGATTTAACAGGTGGCTATACCTTTCAGAGAACCAAAAGCAATGGCTTGTACACATCCGGATCTGGCTTTGATGATGAGTCTAATCAGTACCGTTATTTAACCAATGCCACCATTATTCAACCTTCTACCAGTTATTATGATGCCAAAGCCATTTCATCATTGTTTTTAAGGGCCAATTATAATTATAAGGAAAAATATTTATTGTCATTTATCGGCAGACGAGATGGTTCATCTATGCTTGCCAAAGAAAACAGGTTTAGAAATTATGGTTCTGTTTCAGCAGGCTGGTCTATCAACAAAGAAGCGTTTTTAAAATCAGCCAACTGGTTAAATGAATTAAAGCTAAGAGGAAGTTACGGTATTTTAGGTAACCTGGGGAGTTTATCTTCATCAGCGGTTAATCCGTTACTGGCTGCAACACAGAGTTATTTCGGTCAAACACCAACCCTGCAAAACGGTTATGTTCAAACCATTCTTGCAAACAAAAATTTAACATGGGCGGAAAGTAAACAAACCAATATAGGTTTGGATGTAACGGTTCTTGATCGCTTAAGTTTGGTGGCAGATTATTTTATTAAGAAAACGGATAAAATGATTCTGACCCGTTCTTTGCCAGGCACCGCAGGATTAACTTCTCAAACCATCAATGCAGGATTAGTGAAAGATAAAGGTATTGAACTTGGTTTAACTTATAACAGTGCTAAAAATACGGCATTTACCTATTCCGTGAACGCTACGTTAACCAAAGTTAATAACAAGGTAGAGGAACTGGCACCAGGATTAACCAATATTGCTATAGGTACCAATTTCAGAAATGAGCTTGCGCCCCTGTCTATTACAGTAGGCCAACCGCTGTATAGCTATTACGTTTTAAAAACGGAAGGTATTTTCCAAAGCCAGGCAGAAGCCGATCATTATAAAAATGCAAATGGACAGAAAATTCAGCCAAATGCTAAAGCCGGCGATTTCAAATTTGCAGATCTTAACGGCGATGGATCAATTGATAGCAAAGACCGTTACTTCGCAGGGAGCGCCTATCCTGATTTCTCTTATGGCTTAAGCTTTAATGCCAGTTATAAAAACTTCGATTTCAATATCTTCGCACAGGGCGTGCAAGGAAATAAACTTTTCAATGCGGTTAAGAGAACGACTTATAGTGCCAGCGGACCTTCTTACAATAAGCTGGTGGGCATTTTAGATGCGTGGTCTCCTGAAAATCCGGGTGGAAAAGTACCTGTCATTTCTACCAGTGATAACAATGGAAACTTTAACGCTTCCGATTTTTATATTGAAGATGGCTCCTATCTGCGTATCCGCAATGTAACACTCGGATATAGTTTGCCAAAATCACTCACCGGCAAACTTAAAACCGGGGCGGTAAGGGTTTATGTCACTGCCAACAATTTATTTACCATTACCAAGTACTCAGGCTTCGACCCGGAAATCGGGATGGATAATAATGGCCTTGATGTGGGCCGTTACCCGCAAGCCAGAAGTTTCATCTTGGGTTTGAGTGTTAACCTTTAATTTATAATTTAATGAAAACGAATATAAAATACCTGGCACTGATTGTTATTGCAGCTTTCGCCTCGTGCACCAAGCAACTGGATATCACACCAGAGGGATCTCCGTCTGCGCAAAATTTCTGGAAAACAAAGGAAGATGCCATGAAGGCCGAAGCCGGAATGTATGAAAATTATAATGCAGAAGATTTTTATGGTCGTGGCATGTTCTGGTTTATCAATGCCAGCGATGATATGGTTACGGGTAGAAATAAGCCAGAAGCAGATAATATCAAAAACTTTAACCGGAGTTATGTAGGCGGTGGTTATACCGAATCGCAATGGAGCATGCGTTATGCCATTATTAAAAGGGCAAACGACATCATTACCCATGTACCAGCCATCGCCATGGATGAAACATTAAAAAAACAGATTATTGGTGATGCTTATTTTAATGCCGGACTGGTTTATTTTCAACTGGCGGCTAATTATGGTAATGATAAAGCTGGCGTACCCATTGTAACTCCGGATGCTGATGCATCTGTAGCCATCCCAAGGGCAAAAAATGTAACAGAGAACTATGACTACATCATTTCATTATTATTGAAAGCCGCAGATAATTTGCCTAATTTTTCAGCAATGAAATCCGCTGATTATGGCAAAGCACACAAAACGGCTGCCTGGGCATATTTATCAAAAGTATATCTGTTTAAGAAAGATTATGCAAACGCAGCAAAATATGCTGATATGGTCATTGGCTCTGGTCAGCATGATTTGCTGTCTAACTTTGCTGATGTATTTAAAGCTTCAAATAATTGGTCTAAAGAATACATTTGGTCGGTAGTATGTACGCCAAACGGTGGTGGCACAGGCTGGGGTAGTAAATTGCCAGGTGTAATGCTGACTAACAAAGCCTGGGGAATTTATAATGGCTGGGGCTATTACCTGCCTACAAAAGAACTTTATGATTCTTTTGAAACAGGAGATCAGCGTCGTGAAGCTACAATTTTAAAACCAGGTGATAAATTTATGTTTTTTGGTGCCGAGCGGAGTTTTACCAAAGATGGTGGTGCCACTTCAAATTACCAGTTTAAAAAGTATATGGAGCCTTTTAGTTATGCCAATCCCATTCCTACCCACGTTAACCCAAATGGCGATAATGGAACAACAGATTTAAATGTGCCTTTAATGCGTTTTGCTGAAGTCCTTTTGATTAAAGCTGAGGCAGCAATTAATTTAAATGGCGCTGGTGCAGGCGATACCGAACTAAACAGAATCAGGGTAAGGGCCGGTCTGGCATCCAAAACCGGAATGACCATGACTGATTTAAAGCGTGAGCGCCGGAATGAATTGGCCGGCGAATGGGCCGATCGCCACCGCGATTTGGTGCGTTGGGGAGATGCACAAGCCACCTATGCCAAACCACTTCATGACTATGATGGTTCGGTTATCTGGCCGGCCAGAATGTTTAACCCACAGGTTCATGATGTATGGGCCGTTCCGCAAAGAGAAATTGATAACAGTTCAGGCGTAATTAAACAAAACCCGGGATGGTAAAGAGCACTCAACTCATTTGTTTATTGTTCATCATTTTTGGTATTCAGTCAGTTTCTGCACAGCGGAAACTGACCGCCAATAATGGTCATAGTCACAATGATTATAAACAGCAAATCCCCTTACTTCAGGCTTATTACGCAGGGATGGGCTCCATTGAAGCTGATGTTTTCTATCGCGAAGGAGAACTTTATGTAGCGCATGAAAGCAACGAGATTAAGCCGGGCAAAACCTTAAAAAAGATTTACCTCGACCCGCTGGTTGCCTTGTTTAAGGAAAACGGAAATCAACCTTACGCCAGTGCTACACAAAAACTTCAGCTGGTAATTGATATTAAGGAAGATTACCCGCATGTGCTTGCCACCTTGATTAAACAGCTGAAAGGTTATGAATCTGTGTTTGATCAGTCTAAAAATCCATCTGCCATTAAAATTGTAATGAGTGGTGATGTGCCACCTGCTGATCAGTTTAGCCAATATCCGCAAATGATATTTTTTGACGGTCGTCCGGGGAGGAATTATACTGATGAACAGTTGAAGCATATCGGGATGATCAGTGATGATCTTTCGTATTTTTCCGTATGGAATGGAAAGGGTACACCAACACCACCTGATTTGCAGAAGATGAAAAATGTGATTGCTGAAGCACACCGGATGGGCAAGCCCTTTCGTTTTTGGGCCACAAAAGATAGTCCGAATAGCTGGAAAGAATTGGAGCAAATGGGAGCAGACTGGATTGGAACAGATCGGCCGACTGTTTTAGGCGAGTTTTATAAAAACAGAGATAAGCTGGAGTACACCAATACCAAAAAGTATCAGCCCTATCAACCCACATATAAAAATGACGGTTTACCTAAAAAGGTTAAAAATGTGATTCTTTTAATCGGAGATGGCATGGGACTGGCTCAAATTCAGGCGGGTTTAAGTGCCAATTTCGGACAACTCAATATGATGAATATCCAGCATATTGGCCTTTCTCGCACAGAGGCTTCCAATTCTGATTTTACTGATTCTGCGGCGGGTGCTACGGCGATGGCCACCGGACAGAAAACCAACAATCGTTACATCAGTATGGATGTAAATGGTAAGCCTTTATCATCTATTCCTGAAATTTTAGCACCACTTGGCATGAAAACGGCTATCATCACCAGTGGAGATATCACTGATGCCACTCCGGCAGCATTTTATGCGCATCAGATCGAACGAACCATGTCGCAGGATATTGCAGCCGATTTTCAGAACAGTCCGGTTGATGTGTTAATTGGTTCAAATCGTAAAAGCTTTTTAGAAAATAAGGATGCCAGTTTAATGCAGAAACTAAAGGCCAAAGGTTACCAGTTGCAAAATAACCTGAGTGAATTTAGGACAGCAACATCGGGCAGGCAATTGGTATTGTTAGATGATTCCGTTACCCGAAGTGTTTTAAAGGGTAGGGGAGAAATGCTTAAAACATCACTGGTAAAAAGTATGGAATTGCTATCTAAAAATAAAAAGGGTTTCTTTATTATGGCTGAAGGGGCACAAATTGATCATGGCGGACATGCAAACGATTTACCTTATGTGGTTACCGAGCTGCATGATTTTGACCGGATGGTTGGCGAAGCCATGCGATTTGCTGATCAGGATGGGGAAACACTGGTTATCGTGACGGCAGATCATGAAACTGGCGGGCTATCCATGCTGGATGCTTCTTATAGAAAGGGTACCGTTAGGGGGAACTTCAGCAGTGATGACCATACCAACATCATGGTTCCAGTTTTTGCCTACGGCCCGGGATCGCAAAAATTCACTGGCGTTTATCCGAACACTGAGATTTGTAAGCGAATTTTACAGGCATTTGGTGTAAAATAATTAATAATTGTAGCATCAACTCCCCTCCTTATTTTATGGGAGGGAGTTGACAACGCTGTTGGTTAATTCTTTAACTTTTTCTCCAATATCTCCGTTATTGCGAGAAGGCTTTTTCTGCCGACGACGCAATCTTTTTTATCGATAAATAATGTATTAATCGTCACCGTGCCGCTTATCTGATGACGTAAATAACGACCATTACTCGTCATGCTGAACCTGATTCAGCACCTTTAAAATTAACAATGATGTAGATCCAGACTTAAATTCAGGATGAGGTTAGGATGCATTTAACAATTTTAGTCCTTCTTCATTCCTTTGCATGGCAGCCAGATCTGCTGCGGTTTGCCCGCGAAAATCAGTTATTTCTACATTGGCTCCGCTGGAAAGTAATAATTGCAATATGTCGTTCCGTCCGAACATGCTGGCAAACATCAGTGCTGTTCCACCATTACCATGCTGGAGGTCGAGCTTTGCACCACGTTCAATTAATAACCTGGCAATTTCAATATAACCTTTAAAGCTTACACCCATGAGCGCTGTATTGCCACCATCATCGGCGGCATTAATATCTGCTCCGGCATCAAGCAGTGCCTTCGCGGCAGCTAGCTGGTTATTGTAACAGGCAATAATTAGTGGCGTATATCCTTTTTCATCGCGTGCATTTACATTGGCATTTCTGCGAATCAGTTCTGCTAAAACTTCCATTTCGCCTTTTCTTGCGGCGGGTATCATCAACTGGTCGATATTTTCCATGCAATCAAAACCATATTATCCTGTCAAAGTTTGGATAATGAACAGTTTATTTGATGCTTTTGATCAGCATCTTGTTTTAGCGTGGAGAATCGAGATTTTAACTTGGTATCCCTGCGAAAGAAAAACATTTATTGCTTAAAACTCTTAAAACTATTTCGTGTTGGCATGGGTTCTCTTAAAACGACTTGTTGCAGAAACGGAACCAGAGATAATTTCTGATCCATCTATGCAGTATAGTCACCAATATCAACTTAAACAAAACATCAATATGAAAAAACAGGAAAGCGGTACTGAACCAAAGTTGAGTACTAAAACCACTAAAGATTCTTCTTCAGCGCTTCAGGAACTTTTTACCGACGGTATCCGCGACCTATATTGGGCAGAAAATCACCTGGTGAAAGCGTTACCAAAAATGATTTCTGCCGCTACTGCCCCGGAACTTGTTTCTGCACTTGAATCTCACCTGGAAGAAACAAAAACACATGTAGCCAGATTAGAACAGGTTTTTGAATTGCTGGGAGAAAAGGCCATTGCAAAGAAATGTGATGCCATGGAAGGGATTACCAAAGAGGGTGAAGGCATTGTGGAAGAAACAGAACCAGGTACGGCCACCCGTGATGTAGGCATTATTCTGGCCTCACAAAAAGTAGAACACTATGAAATTGCATCTTATAGTGGTTTAATTCAACTGGCTACCACTTTGGGTTTAACAGAAGTTGGCGATCTTTTGGAAGAAACACTTTCTGAAGAGAAAAATGCGGATTCGAAACTTTCGGATATCGCAGGCAACGAAATCAATTATAAAGCAGCTGAGGAAGCTTAAAAGAAAATAGGATGGCGAAGAAATCAGTAAATAATAATAGCACTAAACCTGCTCAGGTTGAAAACGATAAAACCACTAAGCTGGAAGAATTTGTGGCCGATAGTACCGGACAGCAGATGACCACCAATCATGGGGTGAAAATCAGTGACGATCAGAATTCATTAAAAGCTGGCGATAGGGGCGCAACCCTGCTGGAAGATTTTATCCTGAGGGAAAAAATTACGCATTTTGATCATGAGCGTATTCCAGAACGTGTCGTTCATGCGAGGGGATCAGCCGCCCACGGTGTATTTAAAGTGTATGAAGACATGTCTGAAGTAACACGGGCAGCATTTCTTTGTGATCCGGGTGCAGAAACACCTGTATTTGTAAGGTTTTCTACGGTAGCCGGATCAAGAGGATCAACGGATCTTGCCCGGGATGTAAGGGGATTTGCCGTTAAGTTTTATACCCAGGAAGGAAATTTCGATCTGGTTGGAAACAACATGCCAGTCTTCTTTATTCAGGATGCCATTAAGTTTCCGGATCTGATCCATGCGGTAAAACCTGAACCCGATAATGAAATGCCTCAGGCCGCATCTGCCCATGATACTTTTTGGGATTTTATTTCTCAGCTTCCTGAATCTGCACATATGATTATGTGGGCCATGAGCGATCGCGCTTTACCCAGAAGTTACCGTATGATGGAAGGCTTTGGCGTGCATACTTTCAGGTTCGTGAATGCTTCCGGCGTAGCGAGTTTTGTTAAATTTCATTGGAAACCTCTCTTGGGCGTGCATGCAGTAGCCTGGGATGAAGCCCAGAATATCTCCGGAAAAGATCCTGATTTTCATAGAAGAGATCTTTGGGATGCCATTGAGGCCGGTGCTTTCCCTGAATGGGAATTGGGTGTTCAGATTATACCGGAAGAAGATGAATTTAAATTTGAATTTGACTTGTTAGATTCTACCAAATTGATACCGGAAGAGTTGGTTCCTGTGCAAAGAATCGGTAAAATGACATTGAACCGCAATCCCGATAATTTCTTTTCAGAAACAGAACAGGTGGCTTATCATATTGGTCACGTCGTTCCCGGAATTGATTTTACCAATGATCCCCTGTTGCAAGGCAGATTATTTTCTTATACCGATACGCAATTGATCCGCTTGGGTGGACCAAATTTTCATGAAATCCCGATTAACCGTCCGGTGATAGCAGTACATAATAACCAGCGTGATGGCTACATGCGCCAGACCATTAATCGTGGCAAAACCAGTTACGGACCAAATGCCATTGCGGCAAATGATCCACAGCAAACTGCTGCTGCAAATGGAGGTTTTACCAGTTATAATGAACGCATCGATGCCAGAAAGATACGGGCCAGAAGCAAAAGTTTCTTCGATCATTTTTCTCAGGCAAAATTATTTTTCGATAGCCAGTCTGACCCTGAAAAAAATCACTTGATTGATGCCCTTTGTTTTGAGTTGGGTAAGGTGAAAATGGTACCTATCCGTGAGCGTATGCTGGGTGTTTTAGCACACATTGATAAAGGTCTGGCTGCTGCCGTTGCCTATTCGCTAGGTTTACATGTGCCTGAGATTCCACTTGCCGAAATCAATGGAAGTGTTCCTGCAGATGCTGATCCTGAAGATTATGCATCTGAGAAAAAAGAAGGATCGTTGGCTAAGTCAGAAGCTTTAAGCATGGCCAATACCATCAAGGATTCTATTGTAACCAGAAAAATTGCTATCCTGGCTGCAGATGGAGTTGATGGAAAATCATTAAGCACGGTAAAAGATGCACTTGTGGCAAAAGGTGCAGTGGTTCATATTATTGCGCCTAAATTGGGTGAGATTATTTCAGCAGAAGATCAGCACATCCAGGTAGATGAAAGTTTTCTAACTGCTGCATCTGTACTTTATGATGCCGTGTATGTTCCGGGAGGAACCAACAGTGTAGCCAGTTTAGAAGCTGAAGCCAATGCGGTACATTTCCTGAATGAAGCCTTTAAGCATTGCAAGGCGATTGCTGCTGATGCTGCTGCCATTCAAGTATTGGAGGCTGGTTATTTCCATAAAAAACTTCCGGCAGAATATTCTGCTGAAACCGTACTTAGCGAAGGTATTATTGTATCCGATGATCTTTCTGCTTTAACAGATCTGTTTGCACAAATGATTGCGATGCACAGATTCTGGGATAGGGAAGTGCCTAGGAAAATTCCGGCTTAATTTATAAGCCAGGTATTAAAATACTAAGACCGGCGCAAAGCCGGTCTTTTTTTGTCTTATGCATTTCGCAGAAGATTTATTAATTAAATAATTAACAGTATATGGATAATCAAAACCATGTTCCTCAATTGACTGAAGAACAACAGAAAAAATTTGAAGAAGGATTGGTAGAGACCCGCTGGACAGAAGCTGGAGAGCCTTATTTTGTAATCGAAGATGGCTTAAACCTGGATGAGTTTGCCCTTTTAGCTAAAGCAGTTTTAGAAAGTAAAAAGGAAATCGCACATGATTTTACTTCAAAGGTAGTTCGTAAATCTGGAGAAGAGGAAGTAACGTTTAAATACCATTCAGGATGGTTTTTGGAAGGCTTGGGTGAGCTGCCGTTAAATTAGGTCACAACTATTTAAATCACAAAGGGGCTGCCTTAAAGTTCAAGGCAACCCCTTTGTAGGTTTCATTTGTGATTGGTATTAGTTTTTAGCTTCAGCTTTTTTAGCCTCAGCTTTTTTTGCGGCATGTTTACCATGTGCTTTTTTTACTTTTTTAACCTGTGTTGTATCAGCTTTTGCTTTTGCAGGAGTTTTAGTTTGTGCGCTAACTGTATTTACAGTAAAAGCTGCTACTAGGGCGATCATTAAAATTTTAATTGCTTTCATGTTGTTTTTAATTATGGATGAATAAATCTGATTAATTGCAGATTAAATATTAATTACTATTTTTTTACTTCCGCTTTTTTGGCTTTGTGTTTGCCATGCTCTTTTTTTACTTTTTTAACCTGTGCTGTATCAGCTTTTGCTTTTGCAGGAGTTTTTGTTTGTGCGCTAACTGTATTTACAGTAAAGGCAGCTACAAGGGCGATCATTAAAATTTTTATTGCTTTCATTTTGCTTGTTGAATTATCGATTTATAAACGTTGTTAATTGTTCCATAAAATTCTACATATCAAATGAAGATTTAATGAACTTCTGACTAAATAAGCTTTTTGAAAAGAAAACTTCGTCAATTTGGTAAAATGCATTATATCCTTTGGCTATTTTATACTTCATGGATATCATAATTAATGCAATGATTTAGTCGTCAGTCAGATAAGAAATTGATAAAACAAATCGCCTGAAAATCAGATTATATAGGCTATGTATTTATTGAAATTTAGAAGGCCCGGGCTGTTGGGCATATTCCTGCTGATTATATTCAGTTTAACTATATTACAAAGTTGCAAGAAAAATAAATCACAAATTGGTGCGCAGCTGGCTAAAGAAACCGGTAATAAGATTTTCAGTCAGGTAGATATGGAGCAATTCGGTCAGAAGCTAAAATCAGCCATAGCCAGTCGTGCGAAAACACTTCAAAACCCTAAATTTACTGAAGCTATATACGCAGCCAACAATTATGAACCGGTATTAGTGACGAAATATTTTCCGGATAGCGGATTGTTAAAGGCTACTGAAATCATTTCCCGGGCTGGAGATCATGGTTTATCCCCGGAAACATTTAAGGTTTCGGAATTTAAATCAACACTCGCAAAAATCCACCAGCAAACCAATATAAATAACCTGGATGCAGCCTACCAGGCGTTGATAGAACTAGAACTTGCCGCCAGCCATTCCATTACAGCTTATAGTCAGGCGATAGAATTTGGAAAGGTAAGTCCGCGTCGCATTTATGCGCAATATTATACCAAAACAAAAAGACCAGATTCATTAAGTTTTATCAAACCTTATCAAACTAAAAATCTGGCCTTCTTTCTGGACAGCATCCAGCCGGCAGGAGCAGATTATAAAATGCTGCAGCAGGCGCTGAAACAAGAGGTGCTTGCTCCGGGATGCTCTGCTGAAGAAAGCAAACGCCTCATTGCGGTAAATCTTGAACGTTTACGCTGGAAGAATATCCCGGCCGAGGATAAGTACGTTTGGGTAAACATTCCTGAATTTAAGCTTCATGTCATCGAAAATGGAAAAGCTGCTTTAACCATGAAAGTATGTGTAGGAGAGGGGCGGAACCAGAATATTGCCCCATCATTAACAGAATTTGATGACAATGACCTTGAAAAAGACAGGCCTTTCAACCGTGAAACACCACAGCTAAAAAGTATGATCCATAGCGTTCAGGTAAATCCGGTTTGGAATATTCCGGAAAGTATTGCAACCAATAAAATTGTTAAATACGCAGCAAAAGATCGTTATTATTTAGGTAATAAAAATATTGATGTGTTTTATAAGGGAAAACTGGTCGAAGACCCGGAAACTATTGACTGGTCTGCTGCCGATGTTGGAAAAACCTATACTTTTAAACAACGTCCGGGGGATGATAATTCATTGGGTAAAATCAAATTCCTGTTTAATAACCAAAGTAGTGTGTATTTGCATGACACGCCCGCAAAAGCGGCTTTTAATCAGCCTGTAAGGGCGGTGAGCCATGGCTGTGTTCGGGTAGAACAGCCTCTTGAACTAGCAAGAGCACTTTTTGGTACAGGAAAAAAATTCGACAGGATCAGTACAGGTATGGTCAGTAAAGACCCAAAAGCCGAAAATATCTCACTTTCAAAGCAAATTCCAGTGTATCTCAGCTATTATACCTGCTGGCAGAATACTGAAGGAAAACTGAAATTTGCAAAGGATATTTATGGATTGGATGCCGTGTTGTATACGCATCTCATTAAAATTTAATCCATATTGGAAATGTTGCCATAAAGCGGCGTATCATTAATTTCAGGCATCATCGCCAGATAGGCACTTTCTTCATTAAGAAAGGTAGAAGCATACCGCTCAGAAGATTTATTGATGAAAAGTACACTACCTTCACCAAGGGAAGAAATAAGCGGATCAGCCAGCTCGGGAGCCACAGCAGGGCAACCCTGGCTTCTGCCCAATCGTCCTAAAGCTGCTATAGTACCTTCACTAACGTATGGCGCACCATGAATCACGATAGAACGGAGCCTGGCATTATCATTAAAACCCGGGTCCATGCCATCCAGTTTTAAGGATCGGCCATGTGTACCATGATATTCTTCGCCGGTAACGAAAAAACCAATGCTGCTCGCAAATGAATCATTCTGGTTGGAAAAAGTTACAGCCTGATTTTCACCACTTCGCTGTCCATGCGCTACCCAGGTATTGAGCACCACATCCCTTTGGTCAACATTTAATACATACAATCTTTTACTGGTGCTTGGCTGATCAAAATCAGCGATGCTTAAAAGGGCATGATCAGAAAGCAAGCCAGCTTTTTTCAAATTATAGTAACCAGTTAAGGCTTTTTCAAATACAGGAAAAGAAAGTCCTGAATCTTTTAAATGTGCAGATTGATAAAGTGATCTTGCATGATGAATATAGGCTGTCTCCAAAGTGTTTTCGGATGAAAACCGCTTACCTGCTTGTTTGGCATCATCATTTTTCCATGCGGTAAACAATGAGCAAGTGGCAATTAATAAAAGACCGGAGACTCCCAAAACATAATTTCTCATAGGCTATACGATTATAATAATGATTTAAGTAGGTCTTGATGAATAGGCTTTTTCTTTTTGGTTGAACATAAAGATACAAAAATGTTACGTTAAATGCAAATTAACGGCAAACATTTAATGTGTATCAAGTGTATGAATTTGTCTGAAAAATCACTTTTTAAATCATCAATGAAGCATTAATTCTGTTCTTTAGTGCCGGCAACTTCCAGCCTTTAAATTTAACCTGAACCTTTTGCTGTTCTTCCTGTTATTTCTACAAACAAAATTAAAATGATAGAAAAGAAAGAACTCTTATCCGAGAATCTGAAGGATTTTATGGATTATTCTGTGGATGTACTCAATGCCATGGATGGCGCTCCTGAACATTCTGTTGAACAGCAGGATGCGGTAAATGTGAAGATTCAGAATTTAAAAATATACCTGAATCACCTGGAGGCTTCTTACAATGAAAATACACCCAGGGGAAATGCGGGCGCTTCAGCTGCTGAAATAGCTGATATTGTGCTTTAAAAGTTCTAACACCCGGAAATAAAACCGGTCATCCTGAAATTTTCAGGATGACCGGTTAGGTTTGAGTTAAACAGGCTCAGTTGTTTTTATACTGCTTAAGCAATTTTTTTAACCTTAACCTGGCATGATGGATATAAGTTTTAACGGTTCCGAGTGGTAAATTCAGTTCATCGGCAATTTCCTGATATTTATAGCCTTCAAAATACCGTATAAATGGCACGGAATACATGGCCGGAAGGCTGTTCAATGCTTTTTTAATATCATCCATTGCAAAACTGGTTTCAGCACCATTGGTAGTTGCACTGTAAGCCATCTGATTTGAGGATATCTCATCTTCCCGAACAATTCTACTTCTGTGCCTAACACCTTTGTGGTAATTGTTAATGAAGGTATTTCGCATGATTACAAAAAGCCAGACTTTAGTATTGGTTTCATAATCGCACCGGTAAGCAAACCGGGTGGCTTTAACGAGTGTATCCTGAACAAGATCATTCGCATCATCGAGGTCCTTGGTAAATTTTAACGCATGCGAGATCAGCGATTTAGCATGTGTTTTAACGCTGATGGAAAATTCATTTTCTGTCATAGGTAAACAGTTAAGGTTTAACAAGGGTGATTGTGGAAACAACACTAAAGCTTTCAGGAGGGTTTTTAAATAACGGGCAGAATTGCCTTAATGAGGTAAAAACGGGTAGATATACTCAGCTTGTACAGGTACTTTTTCAGCAACAGTAATATATCTGTTCGTATTCTGTATTAGATTTTTATCAGTATAGGTTAACTTTTCTTCGAATCGGTGCTTCAGGTAGCTAAAATACTGGATGAATTAAAACACCTGAAAGATGATCACCAACAAAAAAAGCCACAAAGTGGCTTAAGAAATTTAATAAATAATTCATATTTAAAGAATTATCCGGTCTCTTATTTTTACAGCAGGATTTCCCTGATAAATGCCATAAGCGTCAAGATTGCTTACAGCCACACCAGCCATACTTAATATGGAATGGCTATGTAATTTCAAACCCGGACATACTGTCGCCCTTGCACCAATCCATACCCCATCTTCTAAAATGATGGGCGATATCATTAAATCAAAAGTTGTTTTTTTATAATTATGGTTACCGGTCATGAGCATGGCCTGCTGTGAAATGCAACAATGGTTACCAATCTTTACCCAATCCAGGTTTTCTATATAACAATCTGCCAGCCAGGAATAATCACCAATTTCCAGTTTCCAGGGATATTTGATTTGTATGCCTGGTTTAATGCGGACCTCCCTGCCAATTTTTGCACCAAATGCCCTTAATAAAAAAACGAGCACAGTGCTGAATGGAATAAGCTTACTTCTAAAGAAAAACACATCCGTAAAATACCATAGCAATTGCTTCAAAACTGAAGCACCAATCTGAAAATGACCGGTATCAAAATCTTTCTGTAACTGTGTTTTTAGCAATTTTTTATGGTTAATGATAATTTTTCCTAAAGCCTAACTTTTGTAGTGTTCTTTTTGATCCAGATGTAAAGCATCACAAATATGATGATATAAACGATAACATTGAAGATTTCATGGTGATACTCAAAATAATTGCGCTGGCTTTGAAATAAACCAAATAATAGCCCTAGTCCTGCAATTCTCAAGATATTCAGTATATAAATGGTTATTATACCTAAAAAAAGCATTTTAAAGGTAGCTTTCCAAGATGCCGGATAGGCGAGTACAAAAGCAGTCAGAAAACTCATTACTCCTAAACCCAGGCAAGAATAGTTTATTCTTAAATACGGACCGTTAATGATTAAAACATCCATTTCATTATGAATGGCATAAAAGCCAAATAACTTGATTATCCATACGGCTGGATTAATCAATGCAGTTTTCAGACCCTGAATATAATCAAAATGTTCAGCAATGTATGGATTGTAATAACGCCCGGTAGGTGTCATCACGCTAAACATGAACAGGTTACCCTGACTGAAAAAAATATACAGTACAAATAAGGTAATAATAAACTGGATGGCTTTTTTATTAGCCGCTTTTTTATCTGTTGTAATTTTTTGGCTTTGCATCTTGAGCTATAACTAGGTGAGAATATGATACTATTGTGAAAGATTTTTTTTTTGGAGTAGAATATTGATTTTTTTATCCACTAACTTTCTAAACCAGAGTCCTTGAAGGTAATGGAAGCGTCTGGCCGTTTTATTATCGAATAAACCGAATTGAAAAAACATCCGGAAGCCATAATATAAATAGGGCCTGAAGCCCAGGGGTAGTTTCCACCACAGGCGCCTGAGCCATGCCTTTTGTTCATCAGGATTCCCCAATAAATTTGGCTTTAAGGTTTGTGTTCTTTTGTTTTGCATTCTTTCCACTTCTTCAAGCGCAATAAGATCACTATATCGCTCATGTTTTTTAAACCAGAAATCAATATCGTTTTCTTTCAGATTTTCTTCTACCAGGTGACCCTTTTTCCAGATCATTGTTTTTCCGCAGGTAATAAAGCGGTGATCCATGTTTTCATTTAGGTCTGAATATCCAATTCCCGTTCGAAACATTTTTAGGAGGTAAATCGGATAGTAGCCTCCAAATCGAATCCAGTTTCCCTGAAAATAATTTTTACGGTTAAAGTAAATTCCGTTAACGCCGGTATATTCTTCCGCTTTAAATTGATCAAGCAGGTGATAAAGTTCAGGTGTTACGATTTGATCTGCATCCAAGCCAATAGTCCAGGGCGTTTGAATATCAAAGTTTTTTAAAGCAAAATCCCACTGTTTAGGGTGGTTTTCAAAGAAATGCAGTTTAACTATAGCACCATATTTTTCTGCAATCCCGATGGTGGCATCAATACTTCCACTGTCTAAAATATAGGTTGCTGCATGGAGACCTTTGATAGATTCCAAAAGCCTGGGCAAGTGCATTTCTTCGTTGAAGGTGAGTATAATAAAACTATAATTCTTATTCATTATTATAATCCCCAACTATACCCGTCTGATCAACTTCACAACGCATCGCTTCCTTATACATTTCCAAATATCTTCTTGCCAGTAATGCTGCATTAAAATCCTGTCTCACCAGATCTGGTGCTGTCAGTCTGATCCTTTCTCTTTTATTTTGATCATTTGAAGAAATGAGTTTATTTACGATATCGTTTACTGTTAAACGGCAAATCCATCCTAAATCTTTATCCTCGACATAGTCTGCCAATCCAACCTGATCAGAAATTAAAACGGCGGTGCCAACACTAAGGCTCTCGAGCACAACATTAGCAAAGTTTTCATTGTAAGAGGTTAAAACCAGTACATCATGTGCGGACATCAATTCAAACTTATCCTGATCACTCACTTGTCCGTACCATTTAATCTGATCGTCAATCTTCAAGTCATTGGCCCGATCTTTTAAATTTTTCACATAATTTGCTGATCCGGATCCCACTATAGTTAAATGCCACGAAAAATTAAGCCTTGCAAGCGCATCGAATAATAAATCCAGTCCTTTCTTTTCTTCGATTCTGGAAAGGAAAATCAGATTCAACGTGGATCCGGTTGAAATCGGCTGCGGCTGATGTGTTGCTGGTGCCAAATTGATCAGATTGGGGATGACGGTAATGGATTTATGACGAATTATTTGCAGAATATCTGCCTTTTCCTGCAAACTGGTTGCATGAATATGGCAGTAGCTTAACAGGTGCCTGCCCATAATGGAATGAATGAAACGCTTCGCAAAGGAGTGTCGGTTATGTTGACTATAACGGGTAAGCATGCCTCTTGGGGAAAGTACTACCTGGAGATTATACCATTTGGCAATCAGACAACCCAATACAGAAACCAGGTTCCACCATGCATGGATATGAATAATGAGTTGTTCATCGTTCTGCTGAGCCTGTTTAAGTACTTTTCTTAATCTTAATAGTAAGCCTGGCGAAAAATGACTGTGGTCTTTTGTCCATCTTTTAAAATAGGTTACCTGAACCCCATCAACCACCTGCGGTTGCTGCGTCTCTACCGCAAGTTCAGCAGCGCCATTGGCGGTGGTGGTGAAAACTTCAAGATGGATCGGGTGCTTATGATCGGCAGCAAGGGCTTCACAAAGTTTGCCCACACTCTGAATAGGGCCACCATAAATGTATGCAGGTTTATAGGAAGCAGTAACGTGAATAACTTTCAACTGGCTTGATATAAGATTCCCCTGGCTTTAAATACCTTTTGAAAGATCAGCATGGTGATCAAACTCCAGAAAACAGCATTTGCAACAAATTCAAAACTGTTTCCCCGCCACAGAATTTGAAACAAACCTGCAAACATCACGGCCGTTCCCATAAAATAACCGCCGAACATCCTTTCTGCAAGTGCTGAAAGGTTCTGGGCGACATATCCATATAAAAACAGGCCTATCCAGATGCCTATTCCACCATAAGAGAGGTAACAGTCTACAATAAATGCAGGCTTGGCCGATACAATACTTTCCCTGTCAACCACTCTCGCAGCATAAACCCGATTCATAACCAATTCTTCAACATTTGGCTTTCCAGGCCATAATACACGTGGAACGATAGTTTGCAAGGCACTTTTAAGCAGATTGGTTTTGTAGTAGGGGATGTAATAGGGGGTAGATTGTGTATAGGTAATAAACATACTGATTTCGGATAAACGACCAGTTAAAAATGCCCAGTTATCTTCCTGTAAATCATTGCTCAAGTGATCATTGTTGAAAATGCTGTCGAAACTTTTGTTCCTAGCGGTGATGGCGTCCGTCCCTTGTGAAGATATTTTTCTAAAGTTTCCAATAAAGGTGGGGAGCACAAAAAATAATAAAACTAATACTGGAATCAGTACGGGTAATACTTTTTTCCCGTAAACGGGCAGGAGAAAAACACCCAGCAGTAATACACAAATGATGATGGGTTCTTTAAATCCGGAACTTAAGGCCGACATCATATTCAAAACAAAGAGTCCTGCTGATGCCCAAAGATTAACGCTTTTATTTTCCCGGATGGCAAAGGCCAGTGCAATGCTGCCTGCCACAAAACTGAGGCCGCTTAACTGCACACTAAACTGGTTTAAGCTGCCAATTTTAGAGAATACATAGCCTAAAGGCAAACATGCCACTGAAATACCCAATAATAAGTTACTCATGGATGGTGCATAAACCCGGTACTTTTTTTCCTGCGGATCATTCATCCCGGCAATAATCCCATGTGCGAGTGCAGCATGGCCTAAAACATAATAACGCTGACAAAGCGCAATGGACTTATAAATATCTCCTGATAAAAAATCCCTGTTTCCCACATAACTGAAATATTCATAACCTAAAGCATTCACATAATAAAAAATAGAAGTACAGGCCATATAGCCTGCAAAGATGACATGCAGAAAAAAGACAGGTCTTAATAATTGTTCAAAGAGGGGCAGATCATTTGGGAGTTTTTTAATAATTCCTTTGAAACACACCCAAAAGATAAAGAATGAGCCAAACCAGGCAATTAAGTAAGAACTATGGGGTAAAGATCGTACAGCCACGCTGAGCAGGTACGGTATATACAATAGGATATAGTAAACATGCTTAGTGCCCTTCATGTAATGTTTTAATCAATGCGTTAACCTGATGTTTGAATGTCCAGTTTTGAATCATCTCTTTACATACCTGCCCCATGGCCGATAGCTGTTCACGGTCTGCAGTTAAGATCAATAGTTTATTTTTCAGGTCGGTTAAATCACCTGAAATAAATATGTTGCCATTTATTCCTTCTGAAATTAAATCTTTTGCACTACCTACCCGATCAGAAACCAAAATCGCTTTGCCTGCAGCCATGGCTTCATTAACAGCCAGACCCCAGGTTTCACCAGGACCCTGTGAAGGTAGGCAGAATAGATCACATGCCTGGTAAACTACAGGCATATCCGTCTGATTCTGGAAATCTATAAAATGAATCTTCGTGTGTAAGGGTAAGTTGATTGTATCAGTGTTATCCGTTTCCAGGCTTTCGATTCTCTGCTTTAAAACAGTTTCCAGTTCGCCATTCCCAACAAAGAGGAGATGAACGTTATTTATATTCAGATCGATAAAAGCATGCAATAATAATTCAGGATTTTTCTTTTTCTCCAGCTTCCCGGCAAATAGAATGACTAATGCGTCCTGATCAATACCCAGTTTTTTCCTGAGCAAAAGGGCCTCATCTGATCTGTCTGCTGCAAAACGGCTATTGTCTATTGCATGCGGTGCAAAAACAAGTTGCCTGTTTTGCAAGCCAAATCTTAAAAAATATGCCTGGTTTGCACTGCCGACAAAAAACGCCCGGTCTACATGACGGTAAACCCATTTTAAAAATAAATTCCGCAATAACTGTTTAAGGCCGGTACCTTTATCCAGCAGGGTAGAATCGCCACGGAACCATACCGGGATTTTTCCTTTAAAGTAGCGCAACACGTTAAGATGACTTTGATAAGCCCAGCCATAAATGAGTATTGCATCTGGCTGAAAGGCTTTGATTCTTTCAATTAATTGAGGATTAATGATGCCTTTATAATGGTGTGATCCGGGATTTTTGGACGTATTTTTTAAAAACTCAAAATCATAACCATCCAGTAGTGGAATATCCCATTGAATATGTTTTTTAAAACCAGGATCATATTTTGAAGCGGCACCCTGCTCTCCCCAGGTATAGAAAACTTTCAAATGGCAGGCTTTAGCAAGTTGCTGATAAACAGGTACGTAATACTGGATGGGATGGGTAACAATGATGGCGAGTTTTTTCATGTTAATTTGCAAGTGCTATGATTTCAGCACCCTGTACATGCTCATTATATGTAAAAGGCTTTCGTACACCATAACCATCAACACAGTAAAAATTATATTTTAGCTCTTTTAAGAAATCGAAAATAAGCCTGGCATCTGCGTTCATCTTGAGCTGGTAATTCCGGTCATATTCAAAAATTATAGTGGGGCGAAAACGTAGTATCGTTTGTTTCAAACCTTTCAATACTTCATATTCATAACCTTCAACATCAATTTTTATAAAATTGATGTTTTTAAGTGCTATACTCGAAAGATAATCATCACCCTTCAGGCAGGTTATAAAGGTGTTTTTTTCTCCTTCGCTAAGGAGGTTATATGCTCCTGGATTTTTTGCTGATGGATCGATATGTATATCCATTTCCCTGTTTTCATTTCCTAAGGCAGCATTAACAGTGCGTATTTGAGTGAAGCTATTTAATGATAAATTATCCAATAAAGCATCGTAGTTGAATTGGATGGGTTCAAAGGCAAACACTATTCCATCAGGTCCGCAAAGTTCAGCAAAATACATCGTGTGGAAGCCAATATTGGCACCAATATCCATGACATAGTCTCCAGGGTTGATCAGTTTTTGATATTGTTTTTTTAAATAGGGTTCGTAATCACCAGTAAAATATATAGCTGCATCAATAAAGTTACCGGTATTTACATTTAAGCGAAAATTTCCAGACAATGGCCTGGTAATGGTGATTATTCCATGAAGGATATGACGTTTGAACAGTGATAGGAAAATTCTGAATTGGCCCTTAAATAGCTTCCTCCTTAAAATGAAGCGCAACAAACGATGTATAGATTTTTTAACCATTTTTTCTTTCCGCATTTGCTATTACTTCATTAAAAACTTCACACTGCTTACGGCACATGTTAAACGCTTCATAATTTTCAAAGGCTTTCCAATCGGTTTTCGCAGGTTGTTGTCTGCCTAGCAGTGCCCGATGTAAATATTCATACACTATCTTCTGTAAATGGATAGCATCTTCTTCCAACGGAATCACCGTGCCCGCCTGGCATTCACTAATAATTTGTGCGGCACTGCTTTCAGAGTGAAAAAAGGCCAGTATGGGTTTGTCAGATAAAATATAAGGAAAGATTTTAGACGCAGTATAGCTTTTATCTTCAGATCCCAGTATCATTAAATGATCAGCATTATCGAGTGTGAACAGGCTTTGATAAAAAGGTAAACGATCGGTTTGTTCATTTACATATGTTGAGATATCCATTTGTCGGGCAATGGGTTGAATAGTGGCAACTCCTTCTCCCTTGGGAGCGTAACTGGTGCCGATAAAGTGAAAGCGGGCATGTTTAAATAACCTAGGATGTGCTTTAAGCCCGGTTTGAAATGCCGAAAATAAAATTTCTGCAGCCTGTTTAAGATCGTGGCCGCCGCGGCCGACATATACAAAATTATAATTCGATGCGGTTTTTAGATAGGGTAGGTTGAATTCTGCGCGGTGTTTCCTTACCGTCTCGAAATCTGGAGGAAATGCGGCAAATGTGATTATGCGTTTTGGTAAATCATTTAATTGGGGATACCGCTCGGTCAGTGTATCTAAATAGCCTTTTGAAACACTGATCAACCCATCAACTTTTTGCATGGCAATAGGCTCTAAAAACTTGTTCAACCGATATGAAAACCAGTGCTTTTTCGGGCGTTCAATCTTCGATTTGTCCTGGTAGTATTCAGAACGCCAGGGATCCTGCATATCGATTATATACGGAACCCCGAATTTTTTTTTCCAGTACGGGCCTAGAATTAATACGGGGAATTGTGTAGTGCTAAAATAAATGAGGTCAAATTTTTCACTTTTGAGCAATTGATTCACCTTTCTCTTATAGAACCATAAAGCACGTAAAGCAATACTGCCTAAACCCACCTTACTCGTCCATTTTTTCGGCAAGGCCTTTACCTGGTGGATGGTTACGCTGGCAGGAATATTTTCATTCAAAAGGGTATCAGTCGGCAGGTCGGTATATTCCGGCTCTACCATTACCACCGCAGGTTCCCATCCATGGGAGGAAAAATAGGGCAGGCTCATTCTGATGCGTTGCATGTCTGCTGCGTTGATTGGTGGGAAATAGGGGGAAATGATCAGAAGCTTTTTCAACTGACAAGCGATTTGATAATGGTTAAAAATTTTTCCTGTTCCATCTCCCAGTTATACTTTGATTTTGCCAGTTTATATGAATTTTTCCGGTAAGTATTCAATAAGTCCCTATTGTTAAATAATTTGGTGATTATATTCGCTAGAGCAGTAACATCTCCTATTGGATACAATTCGCCAATAATGGTGTTTGATGTCATAAATTCTTTTTGTGCTTGCGTATCAGAAGCGATAATGGCCAGTCCGGAAATCAGATAGGTAAAGATTTTGTTTGATAATGCAATTTCATTATTTAAACAAAAACCAGGCTCAAGAGCTAAACCAATATCAAAATTATGCGCTAGTTCAAATATTTGATCAGCAGATATTGGTTTATAATATTTAATAACGAAGTTGGCTAATCCGTTAAAATAGATGGTGTCTTGAACTGATAAATTACCCAGCAAATGTAATTCAATTAACGGATTACCAACCAGATTAAGCGCTTCAATAATATCTTCCAATCCACGGTTTTTACCGATAGTTTGCGAAAACCAAAATAATTTTAATTGTGATACCTTTTTTAAATATTGATCTGATTTCGGACAAGGATTCGAAAATACATTATTGACTACGATTGGATGAATAGAAGGATATAAAATAGCATAATGTTTAGCAATTAAGGGGCTTGCAGCCGTTAAGTAGGCAGCATGTACCAAATATTTATCTTCTAAATATTTAGCTTTTTGAAAAGAAGGCCCGGCTAAATTATCATTATCTATTTGTCGATAGAAGTCTTCTGCATCAAATCCGTATTTACTATGATGTAGTTTAGCAAGTTTAGCCACTATGGGAAGAGCAGCTAGATTATGTCCAATATACAGATCTGCCTTAAAAAAAATAGCTTTAAAATACAGTAGCCAACTAACTCTATTATAGTTCCATTCAACAGGACTAACAAAATTTAATAGTTTCTGAATAATTCTTGTTAAAATATGTACTATGGACCCTGGTTTACCTCCAACTCTAATAAAATTTTTATCACTTTTCTTATTTAATTTTGAAGACCATTTATCTTTTTCACCGTAAATAACTTTAACATGATATCCGTATGCTAATAATACATCATATTCTTTTAATAGCCTTGGATTTTGTGTTGGTGGAAAAGGTGATAATAAAAGAATTTTTTTCATATTTTTAGTTTAGATTTTGCTTCTGTCCAATCCACAAACTCATCCACAATATCATAAAAGCCATTTTGTGATTCAGGGAAATCATTACATTCTATTCTTGTAATGATTTGTGGTAAGTTTTCATAAAATTTAGATGTTCTGTAAGGAGGATGGAGTGACCTATAGCCCAGGATCACTACCCTTAAAATCAATCCTTAACATTTGATCTGATTTCAGTTTTGAAGTTAAAATATCCTCAGGGAGTTTAAATGGTGGATTTCCTCTACATATTGTTTTTAGATACTGAATAATATTTGTTGCCCGGGTCTTATCAAGATTAATACTTGCCAAAATTAAATGTTTTACAAAGTAGTTTTGAATCTGGACCAGATAGTAAGCTCACTTCATACCCTTGATTAACATAGTCCTTAACAAACATATCTACCAGGCGTTCATGTCGCCATACAAGGGTAGAGGAATTGGAATTCCAGGATAAACTAAAATTCTCATTTAATATAGTGATTGATAAGTGTCGATATATTTCTGTGCACAAATCTTCAATGTTAAATTTTCTAAAATATACTGTCTGGGCTCGAAGTTATGATTTTGGAGCTGGTCAAGAAATTGAGGAAATAGCTCATTGAACTGGTTTATATCTCTAAACTTCAGTCCACATCTATTATCCCAGTATGGTACAGAACTCACGGGCTGAAACTTAACCTTTTCCGGGTAATAGTAAGGATCTTGCCAAAATCCGCCTCTATCCCATGCAAAAATTGGGGTATCTGTTGAAAGGATTTGCTGATAGGCAATGCCTTGCGTTTCGTGTTCACAAAGAAAAATTACTGCTTTACTCATCTCAATCACATCCCTTAGTTGGCTTGGTATATAATTGCCGTACTTGATAATGTGATAAGACAAATTCTTTTCTTTAAGAATTTTATAGATTGGATTAATAAGTTCGTCATTCACACTTTCGTAGTTCCATCTCACCTTATCATAGATGAGGAAATCATATTCTTTTGGCTTTTCGAAGGTTGGTTTCCATAGGTTACTATCAATACCAACTGCCCAACTTCTGACTTGAGTACCATAGTAAGGTTCACACATTTTTTTCATCCATTCACCAGGTACTAATATTTTTTTGACATTGGGATATTTTTGAAATAAGTCAGGACATTCGATTGGATGTGAGAAAACACCAGCACCAAACAGAATTGGATTTTTGAATCTTCTTTCAAATATTAGATGTGGCTTGCCGATAACCCCAATTAATTCTTCTGGATGTTGTTTAGCATATTTATAGTCGTTGAACCGATAGGGGATGTTTAATAGTTCCAGTCCCTTTATAAGCTCAAGCGCTACCATCATCACACCACCAGGTTTGGGTTTACCTCTCAGTATTCTGCGAATCCATCTCCTCGGATAACGATCAAATTTTATCCATCGATCTGGATCTGGTTCTGAATAGAAAAGATTAATTGCCTTCAAGGTGGTCTATTATAAAGTCGTTCGTTAAGTAGAATTCTTGGCTTTTTTATAAAAATATATTCCAATTGAAAATTTTAACTCTAGACTTTTCGCATCATCTTTGTTTAATTCTTATTACGTTCCAAAAACACTGCACTAATCTGATGGGTTGCCAACCGATTTTATTTGCGATACTGTTTGTGATTTTCCGACCTCCTACTTCAAGTTTATATGAGTATTTGATTTTTGGAAGTTCCTGTATGGCCAATTTATAAATTGAAAAATATCTAGGGAATGAACGTATTGCAATATTTATTAGTAAATGATAAACTGCTACCAAAGTTTCATTAGAACTGTTTTTATCAAGCAATAGCTTTTTTTTGATTAACGCCGAATCTAAACTACTTTTCAATGCTTGTCGAGAATCTTGCATAGATAAGCTTTTTCTTTCTTTGTATTTTCTGTAATAATTTAGAACATCATCGCTTAATATAATTCCGTCTGCATTTAGGGCAACCCTACAAAAATATTCACCATCGTCATCAGTGGTTAATATTTCATTCCATAATCCAGTCTTATCAATGACAGTTTTTGGTGTTAACCAAGAGTGAATAGCGATCATACCTGATTTTCCATTTTTTCCGTACAGATTGATGAGAAAATTATGGGTATCTGTAGTCGAGAAAAGGAAACTGCGATTATACTCGTCCGGTTTTGCAGAATAAGGGTACTCACCATCGTTGAAATGAACTGTTGGACAGATTGATACGAAATTTTTATTGTCTTCTAGTAACCTTATCTGCCGCTCAATCTTATTCTTACTTAGTAGGTCATCTGCGTCCAAAAACTGGATGTAATCTCCTTTTGCTTGGCTGAGGCCATAATTTCTTGCAACACTTGCACCTTGATTTGATTGACTATATACTTTTATCCAATCACACTCGTATCTTTTCGCAATTGCAAGTGATTTATCAGTAGAACCATCATCTATTAATATTATTTCTTTATATGGCCAAGTCTGATCAATAGCAGACTCTATGGTTTCTTTTAGATAAAGATCTGAATTATAAATGGGAATGATAATTGATACTAGCGGATTCATAGTTAAGAATTGAAAATCTTTAACCAGGTTTCTCTATTATTTGTATTTTGTGGTAATTGATTTTGTTTAAACCATGGTTGTTTTAAATATTGGATGTATAAATCCTCATTTTTATCAATTGTAATAATTTGTTCTATTATATCGCTAAAGTTTAAATTATTGAACTGTATGTTCATTTTTTGATTCCTAATTAATGTCTTCGTTTTCCTTTTAATTCTGTAAAATGGGCTTTTATAAAACTGCGGTCTATAATCATTAAAAGTTTGTTGACCCGTTAGCTCCGCGAATTTCACTAAGGTTGAACGACAGACTAAAGTGTGATCAGGAACATTTACAAAGCTGTTGGTATTAAAAACTTCACCAATATAGGGGTCTCCACAATAAATTGGAATGCTATTCACTTGCATTGCATCATAGAGCTTCTCAGTTTGATAGCCAGGATAGCTATAACTTTCAAAGGCTATAGTAAATTTATAAGATTCTAAAAATGCTCTTTTTCTATCCCAAAATGACCCATTATAAATTTTATCAATAGATAACATATTATTCATAGATTTTCCAGGTGCATCTACCTTTTTGTATTTGGAAAGTTGTTTGAAAAATTCTTCACGATAAAATACTGGATTAGAATAGAGAAAGTTGCAGAACTTGTTTTTTAATGAAATTATTCTATCTATTTCATTATCCGTTAAATTTTTAAGTAGGCTTTTAGGCTCTAAACCGTGCCATTGAATACGTTTATATCTGGGATGATTAATGTCAGTTTCTCTAGGTATTCCGAAAGCCCATTCACAGCAAGAAAAATCTGGACGAATATTTTCACAGAAATAACCTACTCGTATGTAATCACTGGATTTTTCTGGAATTTCATTTCCATAAGGTCCGAATATTATAAAATCTGGCTGTTCTGATTCGATAAAGTTGAAGTACTCATCAAGATAATTTATATCTAAAACTTCGGTCTTAAAATCGTTAAATGAAAGACCATTTTGAAATTTAATCTTTATATTTTTTTTAAGTCGATTTACTATCATTATTTATCTAAAATAAATAATTTCAAATATTTTAAATAAAGGATTAATCGACTTTTATGATTCCATTTAAAATCGAAAAAGTGTTGTTGCGCTGTAGTGTACAATTTTGTACGGAAACTTCTTACTGGCTTGGTGTCAATATTATTGATCGATGAGCTTTCTAAATGCTCCACTACAGAATTACACACTAATGCATGTGGAATATTATATTTTTTTAAAGTCATTCTATAATCATCGTCACAACACCAAAAAATAAACCGTTCATCCAGTAATCCAATTTGTTCAAACAGTTTTCTTTTAACAAATATACACCATCCAGCTAAATGTATTCCGTTAGTATAGCCATAAATCACATTATCACATTTTACAATATTTCTAGTACCATGAAAAGTCGGGCAATATGGGCTAGCACTCATCAAATTAGGGTCATTAACCATCGCATTTAAAATTGATGTTGCCCAACCTTTATGAAAAATCAAATCGTTATTACACAAGCAAATAAATTCGTTTGAAGACGACCTTATTCCAATATTTAAATATTTATGGAAACCAAAATTAACATCAGGATAAATAGTTAGAGTATTATCAAATTGATATGGTTTTAATAATTGATTTGATTCGATAACTATTATATTAAATTCTATAAAGCTTGCATTCTCTGATTTTAAGCAAGTACTAACACTTTGCTTTGTAAGTTCTTTAAGTTGATCACTCTTAGAGTAGCTTAAGATAATTACATCAATAAATATTTTTCTTTCGCTATTCATTTATTTTTTGCGACTAACACAAATTGTGGAAAGTGCATGTCATCAACAGATTTAAATGAAAAAAAATTTATTAATGATAAAAATTTAAAATGGTTACGATTAATTCCCTCTATTACTTGAATCTCATACCCCTGTTCTTCAAAAAGCCTAACCATACTTTTTTTAGTGAAAAATCTCAGGTGTGTTTTATCCATTACTCCTGCATCAACATATTCAAAATCTTTATATCTTAATAAAGAAAGTATAACTGGATAGTATCTAATATTTGGAATTGATGCAATCACACAACCATCAGGAAGCAAGTACTTTTTAGCAATTCTCAAAGCTTCATCAGGTTGGGACAAGTGTTCAAGCACATCATTAAAAAATATGCAGTCAAATTGCTTCGTTGCAAGCATTTCGATTGTTTCATCAAATACTCCACAATAAACCTTATCTAGGTTTTTTCTTGCAATTACCGCTGAATTTTCATCTGGCTCAACTCCCCAAACTTCACAAGAGTAATGTTGTTTTAATATTTGGCCGAAATTGCCAGTAGCGCAACCAACATCTAAAACAGTTCTAAAACTCTTAGGTAAAAACTTTAACATTTCTATTCGAGTATGGCTATAATAAGATACATCCTTTTTTAAATAAATTTCCTTCATGTGATTATATGATATTCTTTATGAGTTGAAAAGAAAAATATGCTAAATATTTCCATGTCTTATAATATAAAAAAGCTTGGCTAATGGTAAATATTTTTCGTATAGAGTTATAATAAATTTTCTTTTTAGATTCACCGTTTGTAATTAATATATCTGCCATCTCTCTAATGGTTTTCAGATCCCCATTAATTTGTTTAGTATAAGGCAGTGTAATAGATAGTAATGGTAACTTATTTTTCCATTTTTTATTAAATAAAAGTGCATTTTCAATCCATCTTTGGCTCATATCACCTATTGAATGATGTGAAATTAATATGTCGTAAACACAATACAATTTGTAATTTAACATAAAAATTTGCACACATATATCAATATCATAGAAATGAAATCCTGAAAATATTTTATTGTCAAAGGAAATTGAATTAAATAAATTCTTTCTAATACAAAGAAATACACCATCTAAAGTAACTACTCTTTTTTTGTTAGATTCAATACCATTATCATATTTACTTTTTATAGTAACTTTATTATCATTAACAATAGCCAAATATTCATTAACAAGTTCGCTACCCCACCACGAGCCTGTTTCTTTCGAAAGGTATGGGCTTCCTGCAATACCTATCGCTCCAGTATTAATATCTTTGAAATGATCTAATATTTTAATTCCCCAATCCTTACTATGAAAAATAATATCATCATGCATAAAGCATAAAATATCACCTTTACTTTGTTGTACACCAATATTGTATGCCTCAAATATATTATATATACCATCAGAATTATCAACCGTGATCAATTCAAATCTTAACCCAATTGATTTCTTAATATTTGAAAGTAACGTTTCAGAAATTTTGGGTGTTCTGGAGCAGATAATTAAGGATATCAATGATTTCTTAATAAAAAAGACTTTAGTGATTTTTTAATTTTTTGTTCAGTTTTATAGAGTATTTTGTTTTTAAAATGCATTATGTCGTTTTCATACATTATAAGTTCATCATTGAAACGATCAATAATATTGAAAGCGAATCTTTCTTTATACTCTATTGGGATAGTTTTAAGTAGATACTTATAAGCTTCAATTAAAGTCTTTCTTACAAAAGCTTTATCTTTAGTCATGCTATTTGGATTAATTCGATATAATGCGAATGGCTCGTTAAAGAATAGAAACTTAAAATTTTGTGATGATATTTTAACCCACATCACCCAGTCTTCCTTTGCTTCCAGAATTTCAATAAAAGTATCATTATTAAATACCTTTTTTCTAAATAGACCACAATGTATTGGTATATTAAATTTAGTGTCCCAACGGAACAAAATATCTTCAAATTTTAATAGATCTTGATTTAATATACAGAATGCAGGGGTAGGCTTTAAGGGGGTGGTGGTAAACATCATAAAGTTTGTAACGATAACATCTACCGTTGTTTGATTTGTAATTTGATACAAGGACAGCTCAATTTTTTGTTTATTGATATAGTCATCAGCGTCTAAAAATTGTATCCAATCACCATTAGCTATCTTAAGTCCAGCATTTCTTGCAGAACTTAAACCACCATTTAATTTACTTACACAAATAAATCTTTTATCTCTTTCGCACCACTCATTTGCTATATCCTGAGTATGATCTGTTGATCCATCATTTATTATTATACATTCCCAATTTTGATAGGTTTGATTTAAGACAGAGCTAAGGGCTTCTTCTAGATACTCTGCTTGATTATAACATGGTACAATAACTGAAACTAGGTAATTAGAATTTGTGTTATTAATCATGCTTATAATGATGTGTTCATTTGTCTTTTATTATTTCTATAAAATAATAGATTTTTTGCGGTAAACTTTAATTTAAGTAATGGACTTAAATTTTCAAAATATAAAGACTTGATTGATTTAAAAAGTAATACAGGATTATATTTAATACCTTTTAAAATGCAAAGTTGATAATACATAATTAGGCTTTGATGCAAAACTTTTCCTTCTATTAGATCTTCTTTTTTATTAGTACTAATAATAAGTGATGCATTTTCTATTAAAAAATCAAAAACTTCACTGCCAAAATCATCAGCTTCGATATTTTTTCTTATCAGTATAAAGCATATTTTGTTAAAATATTTTAGTGAAATTCTGTATGAGGTATTATTTTGTATTTCCTTCTTTCTTTGGCTAATTTGTTTTTCTTGTACTCTATATTTTAGCAATGATTGTTGTAGATTTCTAAATTTTGTTGTGAATATTAGCCTAGTCCATAATTCGTAATCTTCTGCTGTATAAAATGACTTGTTATATACTACACTCCCTTCTATAAAATTTTTTTTTCTGAACATAACGGTTGGATGTCCGATACAACAACCCATTAACAGAGTTCCTAATATTTCTTTTTGATTTTCAGGTAGATTAACTAAGATGTTATTATCGCCAAATGTTGTAAACATAGTACCACATACGCCTAAAGATTTATCATCTTCAAATGCCTTAATTTGAAAAATAAATCTATCCGGATGGGAGATATCATCTGCATCCATTCTTGCTATGAAATCACCTTTTGCAATCTGTATGCCATAGTTTAAGAGGGTAATAATCCCCTTGTGCTCTATATTTTCAAATAACTTTATTCTTTTATCTTTAAAACCTTTTATTATCTCAATTGATTTGTCTGTAGAAGAATCATCGAAGATTAATAATTCAAAATTATTATAACTTTGACTTAGGATACTTTCTATAGCTTCTGCTACAAAATCTTCAGCATTGTAGACTGGCATTATAACAGAAATAAGAGGCTTATTAATCATATTAGATACTTATCCATTCTTTAGGTAAAATATTGATGTCAACATTATTAAACCACTTTTTAGGTGCGACTACGATCTTTTCAGGATTTGCATTCAGCCAGGCCCCCCACCAGCTAAAGCTGCTGTTTGCTATGATCTGGTGTTTACATTTTGAGATGAGATACATATCTTCCCAAGCCTGTTTAGTTCCAGCTATAATATGTTTATTATCTATAAATGACAGGTTATGTTCACACCATTCAGGATCATCAGAAAAAATATAAAATATTAGGTTTTCTACTTTGGACTTAATACGTTCAATGCCTTGTTTATAATAATTTAGAGGTAGTATTCCATGGTAACTCTGAATTTCCGGCTTGGTATAATCTCCTCTACGGATATGTATAGCGACAGGATTTGTAGTTGATAAAATATTTAATTCAATTTCTTTTGACAGTTTTGATAATTCAGGAAATGTAAATTCATCCATTAAAATATTCCGGATGTCTTGAAAAATGAGTGGGTTTTGAAAATAACCGTCTAAGTAGAGGTTTGATGAATTGTTATTCAGAAAATCAAAAATGTTTTCATCTTTTACTTCCTGGTATCTTGGTGAAAGCATTTTAAAAATCTTTCTGTTTGAACGAATTAATCTGATAAAATAGGGGTTTGAAATGTGAGTCTTCGTTCTTTTAAAAATGTCCAGTTCAAACTGACGTGCGGTGAAAGAATCTGTCGTGATATTATTCTTATTCAGGAAAGAAAAATCCAGATATACTTTCCCAGAATTAGATAAAGTTCTGGCAGCCGCATACTGAAACATTTGGTTACCAAGACCTCCCTGTAATTTTACTATAATCATTTTATAGAAAAGGTATGCTCCTCATTTTTAATTATAGAATTTATTCGTAGTTGTCTTTAAATAACTATGCAAAGAGATAGATTTAATATAATTGGGATAGGTATCTGGTAGTGTATTTACATTAAACCAGTAGGCTAATGAAATATTTTTACGATGGTTCTCGTATATATAATTACCATATAATTCATATTCTGAAAAACCAGAATTACTTGAATAATCATTATATGTTATAATTGCTTCGTCCCATTTGCAATTATGCATCTTTTCAATTTTTTGTTTTAATTCAGTAAGTATAGATTTATTAAATATCATGTAATGTGTAATAAAAGAAAGTGGTGATGTTGTTTTTCGCCCCAACATTTTTTCATATACATTATGGTATGGTTCATGCCTTTCTTCAGATTGATCTATTATAAATTTATTCTTTCTTATAAAAATCCTGGGTCTTACAAAGGACGTATCTGCATCCAATATTAAAATGTTATCCATTTGGCAAATGGAGTCTGAGTTCAATTTAAGAAGTTGTTGAAATAGCCATCCAGATCTATCTTGATTGTTGTGTTTATAGACAATTCTACTTTTATTATAGCCAAGCATGCTATTCTCATCTATAAAAATTAAACCCTCATTTTGACAAAAAGTTAATAAAGAATGATCTGCTGTACTAACAATATATATGTTATTTATAGGATGTTTGATATTTTTATTAATGCTATCAATTACTCTTTTTAAGGATTGACTATCTTTTGAAGAGATTGGTATAAAAACATCAAGTGGGATATTACTTGAAACATTTCTTTTTAAGTTGCTATCCAAATTAAACAAAGGTAAATAAACTTTGATTTTCCATAATGCCCGATTTCGTTGATTTCGAGTTAATGGTGAAGAAATCATAAAATGAGAATCAAAGCCACGAATTTTTCTCAAATGCTCCAAAAATGAAATTATAATCGCGTTAAAAAGTTTAAGGAAGAAGTTAATTCCTTTCATCATTTTAACAAAGATTTTATCTTGTTTTTTATTCGATTAAAAATTTTAGGTTGTGTGATGTCTGCTCGATTTAGTGCTATAACTTCTTCTATTTTACCTTTTGATGCGAATTTGTTATTTATAAAAACAGCATCTGCAGAAAAACTACTTTCATTGAAAAGCTGAATAAATGAAAAATTATTGTCTTCGAGAAATTGCTTTATATTTCTAAATAAAGGTTGCCCCGAATATATCTCCATAAACTCAACCTCTGTAAAAATCAATTTTACTGAACTTAGTTTATCTTCAAAACCTTTTAATGCCAATAATTCAGAGCCTTGGATGTCCATCCATAAGAGATCAATCTGATCAATGTTTAACTCATTAATGATACTGATTGGTTTTTTAATAGGCACTTCTACTTCATCTTGGTAATATTGTTCGACCGGATAATTACCTGAAGCTTTAAAAATAGACGATGCGCCTTGGTTACCATCTTCCCAGGTTGTAATAGTTTTTTCTTTATTAATAGGATAAAACGTAATTGTACCATCGTGATTTCCAACCGCAGATTCAATTAATTTAATATTAGAATTACTTTTAACTTTTTCTCTGCATTCAGATAAAGTGTTGGGATTACATTCGAAACAGATAATTTTAGCATTTGGAAAATTTATTGACATTTCTAAACTATCTTCACAATAGCGTGCTCCAAATTCAAAGATTGTAAATGGCTGGGAATTAAAGAAATGATAATAAAGGTCTTTAATTTTTAAAATGGATTCTGTATTTGGTTCAGGAATATGCAGCATATTGATGTTAAATTATTTGGGTCCAGGTTAAATTTGGTCGAACAACGCCGTGCATTTTTCCGCGATAGCTATTGTCTCTGGTGGGAGAGTTGTAATTTTCATTAACTTCAAACATAACTTCAGTTTGTAAGTGTATGTGAATAGGGTTCGATGATGTGATTCCTAAAGTGAAGATATATTTCATATTATTAAATAAATCTTTTGGAAACCATACACTCCATTTTTTTATACCTACTGTATAATCATTAGTTTCTTTAACAATATGAAATACCTCGATACGATCTTCTGTTGAAATAAGAAAGCTTAGATCTGGCTTATAAGAACTGTCTGAAATTTCATATTCTATGTAAGCTCCAAAATCCTCGCAGACATCAAAGTTTGTTAATGGGGCACCTTTTGCATCGATAAAAAAAAGCTTTAGTAATTTTACGTATTTATCCTTTACTTCATTATTCCTATTATAAAAGTAAGAGTTAGACTGATTAGCTTCTTCTTGATATTTTGCTATCACAGTTTCAATTCCACTATTCGTAACAATCAGACCATTCTCTAAAAGAATACCTTTATTGCAGAGTTGCCTTATACTATTAATATTATGGCTCACAAACAGCACCGTCCGTCCTTCACCCTTACTTACTTCGCCCATCTTGCCTAAACACTTTTTCTGAAATTCTGCATCACCTACAGCCAGTACCTCGTCTACTATCAGGATTTCAGATTCCAGGTGTGCGGCCACGGCAAAGGCCAGTCGCACGTACATGCCTGATGAATACCGTTTCACAGGCGTATCCAGGTAGCGTTCAATTCCGGCGAAATCGACAATTTCATCCAGTTTGCGCTGGATTTCCCTTTTACGCATGCCCAGGATAGCTCCATTCAGGAATATATTTTCCCGGCCAGATAGCTCCGGATGGAATCCCGTTCCTACTTCCAGCAAGCTGGCAATCCGGCCTTTACCTGAAATTTTTCCGGTCGTGGGGGCTGTAACTTTGCTTAAAATTTTAAGGAGTGTACTCTTTCCAGCGCCATTACGGCCAATAATACCAACAGCATCGCCTTTTTCAATCTCGAAATTAATGTCTTTTAAACTCCATACTACATCACTTTCACTTTTTGTGTGCTGATTGTTGCTTTCCCCGATTCGCAGGAAGGGATCTTCTTTTCCACGCATCCTGGCATACCAGCGTTCCAGATCCCGGCTGATGGTGCCGGTACCGATTTGACCTAACTGGTAAGCTTTACTGAGGTTTTCTACTTTTATGGCGATGTGTGACAACAAGATATGGGTGTTAGCGTATGTGTTGATTAATTTAGATTAGTGATGTACAAATGTCAGTTCTTACCATTGAGCTGTGAATTTCACAGATGGGTAAGTTTAAGGATAATATTTTCTATCTGATGTCTGTACAATATATAATCCTCCTGACTAAGTTAATATAAACGGGCTAAATCATTGCCATTTCATTACTGCCTGGTTACTCCTGCTTTACCTTGCAGGTAACCAAAGGGTAAGCAGGGGGTTAACAAAGGGTTACCAAAGAGTTACCAAAGGGTTAACTAAGGGTTAACAAGGGGTAGAGAAAGGGTAAACAAAAGGTAAACCCAATGAAATGATTTAAGGTTCAAACGTAGTAGAATAGCCATATTGGTGTAATGAGTCTTCTGTTCAAATGCAATCTTCCCGGATCTTTCAGCTAAGCATACTCCCATACTGTTCACTGATCTTTTGATCTGACTGGTCAGGCCAAAAGTCTCTTCTTTTGGAAATTTTTTAGTCAGTTGGATATGTCTTTTCTGAGCAACATTGATCATGTCCAAACTTCCAGTTTCTCCACTAAATAAACGTGCGTCATCTTTATTATAGACGAATTAATAAATAAAGGATGATCACTTATTATATAATATTAGTCAAAATTCTAACCATCTAATCCACTTCCCTTCCTAAACCGTATCCACAAAATTCCGTTCTACTTTATTGAAAATGACCACGCCGAAAAGGAGCAGGGTAGCGGTAAGGCCGGTGGCATAACCTAAACTTCCCCAGCTAAAGCTTCCTTCACCCAGAAATCCGTACCGGAAGGTTTCAATAATGGGTGTCATGGGGTTATATTCAATGATCCAGGCATATTCAGGATATTTATTTAAAGCTTCTGATAGCGGATAAATCACGGTGGTGGCATACATTAAAAGCTGCACGCCAAAGGTGACCAGGAAAGCCAGGTCGCGGTATTTGGTTGTCATGGCTGAGATCATCATGCCGGTACCTAATCCCAGTAAAGCCATCAGCACCACTATAACAGGAAAGAGCCAAATCGCCCAGGTGATATGGAAGGCCGCACCCGTAAAATGGTAATAGGCCATCATCAGCATAAACAGCAACATCTGTACGCCGAAACGCACCAGGTTGCTCACCACAATGCTGAGCGGCATGATCAATCTGGGGAAATATACCTTCCCGAAAATACCGGCGTTATCTTTAAATACGGTAGATGTTTTAGTCAAACAATCTGCAAAATAATTCCAGGCGGTAATGCCGGCCATGTAGAACAAAGGTTTAGGCAGTCCATCGGTGGATATGCCCGCCAGGTTACCAAAAATAAAAGTAAAAATAATGGTGGTAAACAAGGGTTGAATGAAAAACCATAGCGGACCTAAAATGGTCTGTTTGTAAAAGGAAACAAAATCGCGACGCACCAGCAGCCACAATAAATCGCGATACGCCCAGATCTCACCAAACTTCAGGTCAAAAAGCGAAGCTTTTGCTTCAATGGTCCAGCTGTACTCTTCTTTATGCTCCATAAACAGATAAAACTGTGTAAAATTGGTAGTCAGGATTCATCTAATTGGATAATAGATTAAGAAAGTTTATTCTGTATTGTTCAAAGTTAAAAGCATTTAAACAGGCTTGCTGTAAGCCCGAGGCATCAGCAGTGGATTTTGAATCTTCCAGTTGTTTAGAAATGGCTGTTTCAATTTCATGTATATGATGCGGATCAACAAAGCAGCCAAGTTTCCCGTTCAGGAGGGCGTTCCGGCTACCATCAGCATTTCCGGCGATGGAAAACCGACCACAGGCGGCCGCTTCTATGAAAGCAATCCCAAAACCTTCACCCTGGCTGGGCATGATAAATAAATCGGACAGCAGGAAATAATCCTGCAAAGCTGTTTCTTCGAGAAAACCAGTGAGTATTACCCTATGGGCCAGGTGATGCTGTTCAATTAAGGTCAATACCCTTTTCTTTTCCGTATCATCGGCTTTACCTGCCAAAACATAAACCACTTCTTCAGGCAGATTTTTTAATGCCAGAATCACCTGATCATAACCCTTATATTGTTCATGTGAAGAAAGACGGGTTAAGGTAAAAAGTATTTTATTGGATGTGGAAAGCCGATACTGTTGAAGCAGTTTACCTGGTTTTTCAAAATGGGTTGGTATAGGAAAGAATGGATCCAGGCCATTAGGGAGTACCTTAATCATTGATGGATTTAACTGATGTGTTTTTTCGATCTGTTGTGCCGTAAAGTGGCTGACTGCCCAAATTTCTGTGTGTTTACGAAGAAACGTTGTTTTCCATTTAGGCAGTTTCTCCCAAATTTCAATACCATGGGCCAGCAGAATGATTCGCTTTTGCGGCTGAATTTTTTTCAGGATCCAGGCAAATAGTAAAAGATTAATGTGACTGAGCAGGATGGTGTTTGCCTTGCGGCCTAATCTGATGGTATTGAGCAGAAAGGCTAAACGTTTTCCGCGCAAGCCTTTAAAATCTCCGGTGTTTACATAACGCAGATCCGGCTGATCATCGTAGAGACTCATTAGCTGATGCGTATTATTTTTTGTGATGTTTAAATCACTAAGAATTTTACTGATGCACCGGCATACCTTTTCTATCCCACCTGTTAGGCTGAAAGTATGTAAACTTAAAAATAACACCTTTTCACTTTTCAATCCGCTATTCCCCAATTCTATTCTCTATTTCCCATTCTGACTATCCCTTAACCCTTTTTACATACCTGGTAGAGCGCAAAGGCTTTAGACCAATGTATCTTTCCGGATTTAAATCTTTCCATCAGGTGCCTGGCGAAATCATGATCGGCATAAATCTGTTCATTTGTAATCTGTCCGCCTTGTATAAACCACTGTTGAAGCGGAAAACTGAAACCCATTTTAGGCCGTTTCCATATTGCTTCAGGCAGGATTTTTTTAAACGCCTGGATTAACAAACCTTTCTTTTCTGCAGGAAAGCGTTGCGGGGTAGCGATGCTATTGATGGTTTCTAAGAAATGCTGATCAAGGAAAGGTACGCGGACTTCTACTCCGTGGCTCATGCTCATAAAGTCGGTATCTTTTAACAATTGGTTTTGCATAAAAATACGGGTCTCCAGCCATGAAATCCTTTCTGCACCACTTAAAGCATTTATTTCTTCATCCATAGGAAAGTTTTCAAACAACTGATCAATTTCTTTTTTTTCGATATTTAATATTCGGGCGATGGTTTCCGGAGTAAAAAATCCCCTGAGAAAAAGATATTCTCCAATCGGATTCCGGTAGCTGAGGTAATATATTCTTTTCAGTTTTTCTGAAGGCAGCCGGTTACATAACCTTAAAAGAAAGCGGGGTATTTTTTTTAATATATTGATGATCTTCATTCTGCTGAATGACGGGTATCCGCCAAGCAGTTCATCAGCACCAACTCCGGATAAAACAGCCTTTAAGCCATTTTCTTTGGCATATTTATTTACAAACCACGAATTGATGCCATCATTGGTGGGCTGATCCATTGCCCCCATAATTTTTTCAAAGTCTGCATCAAAATCCTGTGCTTCAATCAGGTAAGTGCGATGAATGCCACTGGTTTTTGCGGTAATGATTTTTTGATATTTTTCTTCAGAGAAAGCCTGATCCGTAAAATTGACAGATAAGCTTTGGAGGTGTTTACCCGTGTGTTGATTGGCGAGCAGGGTAATGATACTGGAATCTATGCCGCCACTCAAAAATACCCCAATGGGGGCGTCGGCAATCAGATGGCGATGAACTGCCGCCTCAAGGCTTTTACCCAAGTTGGCCGCAGCCTCTAAGGAAGACGTTACGGATGGGGAAGGGGGGCTTTGTTCAAAAGAAATGATTTCATGAAGCTGTTGCTGATGATCCCATTTCAGATAATGCCCGGGTTTTAATGAAAATACATCCTGCAACGTTGTAAAAGGTTGGGGGATATGTCCAAAAGCCAGGAAATACATTTTCCAGTCCTTATTTTCAATAAATGGATAACAGGTTTCTTTAAAGGCTTTTACTTCAGATGAAAAGATCAGCCGCTGATTTTGAATGGCGTAATACAGGGGTTTAATGCCTGATTGATCCCGAACCAGGTAACTAAGTTGTTTGGAGCGGTCATACAGTGCAAAAGCAAACATCCCGTTAAGTTTCCTAAAACCATTTACACCCCAGGCTTGATAAGCGGCCAGGATTACTTCAGTATCACTCTGGGTATGGAAGGGGTAGCCCGCTGCAGACAATTCTTTTTTCAATTCCGGAAAATTATAGATTTCGCCATTGAAGGTGATGACTAATTTTTCTTCCGGTCCGAACATGGGCTGGTGTCCGCCGGCAGTGAGGTCAATAAGGGCCAGTCTGCGATGGCCAAAGCCTAAACCTCCAGCCTCATCAGTGTAAAATCCTTCATCATCAGGTCCACCATGGCGCATAACATCGCACATCTGCTGTACATCCTGCCTGAGTTGATCAGGATATGCTTTTTTATCTATGACACCCGCAATTCTACACACGCCCCAATTTTTATGCTCCTGGTTTTATCCAGACCAGATATTTCAAAGTTATTTTTTGATGGATTGAAGTCATTTTATGCCGGCCTGACACAGCTTCGCCCCTTCAGTCACATTTTCTTAAAAAAAAATGAACTGACGAGTATATTTAAATCTGATGCCCGGAGTTTCAATTCCAAAAGGTTTACCCTTTGCAAAACTAATCAATAAGGAGGTTAACTATTAATCCTTTTGTGTTTTTCTATTAATGATTGACCTTAATCTTTTCATGTATCCCACAGGCTTTAAGCCCAAATATGCTAAATCTGTGCGAAAACCGGGTACTTGCAAAGAAGTATTTACAAGCGATTTTATTTTCATTTAAATGAAAGCAACAGATTTCTTGTTAAATATGTATTTCCAGAATTACAAAGGTGATACAAATGCCATTGAGGTATTGATTTCGATGGAATAACCGATATTATCCAGGCGTAATATGATGCGTTGTTTGTTATGGATGGAAACCAGCTCTCCTGCCATATCTTTAAACGGTCCGGCTTTAACCCATACCTTCTGCCCTGGTTTAATGTCATGATCAAATACCTCCAGGTCTTGTTCCGTTGCGAGTAATAATTTTAAATGTTCAATTTGCTGGCTGGGCATAGCAGCGATATGTCCTGAAAAATAGAGGAACCTGGCAATGCCATTGGTCATCATTACTTCTGCGTATTCCTTACTGGAAATATAGACAAAGAGATATGACTTCAGGAGGGGTTCTTTAACCCATTTCTTGCGGTCGCTCCATTGTTTCAGGGTTTTCCTGAGCGGAAGGTAAGCATTAATCCCTTTCCGGATTAGTTCTTCGTATGCTTTTTTTTCTGCTCTTGAGCGTGTATAAACAGGATACCATCGGTAATTATTGTCGATCATGTCTGAAATTAAATGCCGTGATAAGTTTCAATCTGCCTTTCAGCTTTTTCTCGATAGGAAAGGGATGTATCATCATTTTTTTTGAAACCTGAGTGGTGATATTTTTTAGTATAAATCTGAAAATTGCCCCTAAAATTGTTTATGCCAAAAGCCATTACTTCTTTTTCCAGAACATCCACCATTTGCGGTTTTCATCATCATAATAACCCGATCCGGAATAACCACTATAATCAGAATAATAATAAGTGCTGTTGCCCCCTCCGCGTGAATAATCAGTGGTATAATAATTTGCATACAGGGCATCGTCACCAAAGGCGTTAAGGATAATGGCCAGGTTGCTTAAGCCATATTCTCTTGATAAACGCTCAGGGATATTGGCAGCTCTCTGCTGTGAAACACCGGAACGGATAACAAATAAATTAATATCAGCATTTCTGATTAACGGAATCGCATCTGATACCAATCCTACAGGTGCCGTATCCACCAAAACATAATCATACTGTTGTTCCAGTTTTAACAATAGTTCTTTCATTGTAGCGGAGTGAAGGAGTTCTGAAGGGTTAGGTGGTACTGGACCTGAAGGGATAAAATCGATATGATGCACTTCATCGTGACTAATCACCTCTTCCAGGCTAGCCTGGCCAGACAACAGGGAACTTAATCCTTTCTTATTGTCATTGCCGAATGCCTTATGCAGCTTGGAACGTCTTAAATCGGCAGCTATAAGGATAATGCGCTTGTCAATCAGGGCAAGGGTTCCGGCCAGGTTAATGGTTACAAATGATTTTCCTTCACCCGAAACTTCTGAAGTGATGCAAATGACTTTACTTTCTTTATGACTGGCCAGAAAGCTGAGGTTTGTCCGCACGGAGCGAACCGATTCAGCAAATACCGATTTTGGTTTCGAAAGCGATAAAGCCTGTCTGCTGTCCTGGTCAATATAATCGGGGAACTTACGGATAACGCCAATAATGGGTGTATGGGTTAAGCCTTCAACCGTTTCCTTATCGTAAATATAAGGATTGAGGAACCGTACCAGCAAGATTAAGCCAAAACCAGATGTCAGGCCTAACATCAGTGCAGTGGTATAGGCTTTGCTGCTGTTTGGCGAAATAGCATAATAAGATGGATAAGCAGGGTTGACGATGGATGCACCCGGTACTATGGCGGCTGCATTCATTTCTGCTTCCAGCTTTTTTTCGGAAAGATAAGAACGGACTTTATTGTTGACTTCAAAATTGGTTTGCAGTTTTACAAAGTTTTGTTCTTTTTGTGGTATGGTACTCATTTTTTGCGTTACACCTGCAATCTGGCTATCTATGTAACGAATGGTTTGCTCATTCTTGCGAAGCATACCGGCCACAGCGTTTCTGATGCCGGCCTTCACGTTTGAAATTTGTTGTTCAATTTGCCTGACGGGCTGTGAATCATTATTAAACTGGCTGAGTTTTGCTTCCCGGCTGGCCAGCAGGTTATTGAGCTGCGTAACCAGGGTACCCATGCCTGAATTGATCTCCCCATCAAGATCCATACCGATTTCAATCTTCGATTTATTGCTGTTAACCTGTTCCTGAAGTTGCCTGATACCTAATTGTTTCAGGTTGAGCTCGGTTTTTTGCTTTTCAAAATCAGATAGTTTTCCTACTGTCATGGAAGTAGAAGAACTGACATCCAGCATCTTGTTTCTAGCTTTATAACTGGCGAGGGTACTGCCTGATTTTCCTGCTGCAGTATCAATGAAGCCCAGTTGGCTATTGATGAAATCAACTGTCTGTCTGGCTGATCGTCTCCTTTGGATCACATCATATTTTACATACGCTTTCATGATGGCATTCAGAATATCAGCAGCGAAAACGGCATTTCCATCTGTTTGATTCAAGCCCATTACATTTGTGAAACGTGCCGCTTCGCCGATATTTAAACCACCCATCGCACGGCCAATAAAATCTTCCTGACTGTTAAATTTAAATTGATAGGTACTCTTTACCGGTATTTTATCCTTGATCCGGAAAGACATATTGCCAATATTGATTATCGCATTATACTGATAAGTGGTCTTTTTGTCTTCATTATCAGCAGTAGAAAGTTCAAAATGCTGTTCGTCTTTGCCTGTTACGGTATAAAGTGAGCGACTGAAATTTACGCTATCCTGCTTGAGGATTTCAATCACAAACGGAACATTGGGATACAGTTCTGTGGTACGTACACGGCCTTTAAGGTAATAGCTGATTTTGTAATCCAGTGTTTTTACAGCGTTGGCAATCACTTCATTACTGCGGATAGTAAAACTTTCTGCCTGGATTTTATCTGTGTAATTGTAGTTTTGTGAGGCAACGATACCGGCATTTGTTCCGAGATTGGGATTACTGTCTTCCAATTTAAGAGATGCGCCTGTTTGATAAATAGGTGGAGTATACCATAAATAAAGCCAGGCACCGAAGAGCGCAAGGGCAACTGTTCCGGTAATCCAGTACCAACGGCTTAAAAATACCCTGAATATTTTATAAAAATCAATACTCTGGCTAACAGCCTTTTTCTCTTGCACTAACTCTGTCAATGTTTTTTGATTTTGAAGTTTGGGAACAATCAATTAAAGTATAAAGATAAAATCAATTTTGAAAAAGAGATGATTTAATTGGAAATGTTTTGAGTTTCATTTTGAAAAGTCTCTGCCCGTTTGTACTTCCAGCGATAATGAAAAAAGGTATGCAACAAGGATTTGCTGATTTCGAATGTCAGATGAATAGTTCTCTATAGTCATCAGTAGAATTATTTTAAAGCATGCCGGCAATTGATTAAAACCATGAACTGGAATCTGTGTTTTGACTAAAGACTAAAGACTAAAGACTAAAGACTAAAGACTAAGAATACTTACCTGGTTACTGTAAAAATAAGCACAGCTAAATTCACCACCACTAACAATGGCTGCAAAATATTATTTAAACTCTGAAGTTTATCACTCGTGGCTGCGCTTTTAGTAGGTTGCAATACAATAATGTCATGATTTTGAAGGATCAGCTTTTTACTGGCCAAGCTATTAATATCATTAAGATTAACGTAAATAATTTCCGGATGCGTTCTGTCGCCGCGGATAATTTTCAGGGTTTTCGGATCTGCCGTTTTACTGATTCCACCGGCTTCTCCTATAATATCAATTAGCGTGGTATTGTCGCGTTCCAGCAGAAAATTACCCTGCTTCCCAAACTCACCCAGCAAGGTAACTTTAAGGTTTACCACACTAAGTTCTATAATAGGTTCCTTCAATAATTTATTTTTATAAATGTCCTGGATTTTAATGGCTGCTTCCCTTCTGCTTAAGCCAGCTACTTCAACTTTTCCAATGGCAGGTAAATTTACTTTGCCATCCAAATCTACCGGATAAGAAAGTACATTCTGGAGACCGCCTCCGGATGCATTCTGATTCGCCGAACCAGTAGCTGAGCCACTATTGGTTGTTGCACCAAATTCAAAATTCTGAACATTACGAACGGCGAGCTGGTCATTTACTTTGATTTTATAATAAGCATCGCTAATGCCCTGGTCATTTACCACATATACCTGTTTAATGGTGTCAGTCACAATATCTGAAGGGGCATTAAACAAAGTACGCTCTTTGCGTGCACCACAACCAAAAAGGCTGGCCATGATTAAGCTGATCAATAGAAAATGGAGATGCGATTTCAGATATGGCATAAGGCTAAGTGTGGTGTATTTGCTGAAATGTAAAATTAGGATAAAAATACAATTTAAAATGTCTTTAGCACAAGTTGCAGGTGAAAAGCATTGATTGTATATTTTTCTGCCGATAACTCTTGCTATAGTATCTGAGCTTTTTATTTAAATATTATCCAGCAAGGTGCAGTGTGAAAATAAATGTACCTGAAAATCAATATGGCTTTTTCGGCTTAAATTATTTTTTCAAATCAGTACTTCTTTTTTTAACCTTTATAGCAGTAATTGTGTAGTATAAATTCACTTTTTTTTATATGGTTAATTTGCATAGATAAGATAAAAATAAGAATACACTGTTTTTTTGTTATTGAAAATTTTAAGATTGACAATGGTCAATGTTTTTGGAGTACAAATTGTTATGTGATATATTAAAAAATATTCGTTTAAAGTAAAATGGCTGGGTTTTTTAAATAAAAATCTACTTTTTTTGATTTTAAAAACAATACTTATGGAGACTTGTTTATTTGGCTAATAGTTTTGTTTTGAATAGTTTTGTAAAATAAGTAATACGTTTTAATATTTATTTTGATGTCCTCATTTCTTAGTATCACGCAACAGTTGGTGTTAATGATCAAACTATCCTATCAACGATTAAATCATTTCTATCAATATATTAGTTTAAAGCATCAGTTAATTGGATTATCAACTGTAATGCTATCCATAATTACGCTGAAGTGTGATGCCCAGATTAAAGGAAATGGTTGCGATTTTGGTGGGCGAATCGCTATTCAATATTTGGGTAAAGCCACATATTATGGTAATGTAAGCGATGTTGTTGAGGTATACAGCACTTCATCAGCAGTTCCAATTAACAAGGGAAATGGCAGGTCATATGATTGTGGTGCCATAAATGATTATGATGAATTTCAGGTTTGGAATTCATCCATAAAGCCATATGGTGGATTTATAACTGTTCCTGCCAGTCATGATATCAGGCGAAATCCATCATCGCGGCAGCATGAATGTGTGGTGGCATCATCACGTTATGCTACACCCGATGGCGAGGGAACAATTGTTGGCTATACCTATAGAGATCCGAATAAGTGTGCTTCTACACGTCCTGACAATCTTCCTTTAGATGATCATTTTTCTTTTTTAGTAGTGATAACCGGGGTAATTTCTTTGCCCGTTATTCGCAAAAAACTCATTTAAATTTAACCAGGATATTTTGATAATGGTGTGATGGGGATTTCATTAATGTAACCAATAGCACTTCAATTTATTTAATTTTATAATTGAAGTGCTGCATGTGCTGAATACATTGCTAAAGTTGCCAAGCTTTTGTTTTTTCTTATATGACATTTACTCATTTTCATTCATTTTAAATCTTTGCTGTTCATTAAGTGAATAAGTTTAACTGCTTGATATTGAATAAAATGAACGTTAATATTGAACGTAACACCATGTAGTTTTGCAGCTGTAACGCGCTGCATATGAAAGGTTTTATTTGTTTTTGTTTACTACTATTCTGTACGTGCATTTCTAATGCGCAAACAAATGGATGCCAGGTTGGGTCTACAGTTTATACCTCGGTTGATGATTTAGGATTTTTAGATAACACCATAAGATTGCTTTTTGGAACTAGATTGGCGTATAAAAATTCTCCAACCGAACCACAAACCTCTAGCTGTGTTAATAATAGCCAGACCAAATGGGTCACTGCGAACGGTGGCTGTAGGGTCTGCCCCGGTGGTTATGCATTTTCGATAGGTGGCACCGGTTGTAATGGTACAGCTCTTGATGGTTTTATCGTAACCAAATCATTTGTATACTGCAACCTGGATGATTATACTTTTCCACTGGCTGCCGTAGCTAGTGCTTTTGGGGTGTTTATGATCAGGAGTAGGAAAATCCTGTAGTAGATTTATTTTATTGCTTAATGATTAGCAAGCCTGTAATTTTTGCCCTAGTTTTTCCAGCATGAAAGCAATTTTCTCTTGAAGGTAAATAACCTGTTTAGGCCTGATTTCGTAATGATCATCATAGCGTGCACCAAGATAAGCGCTTTGCAATAACTCCAGCCAATTCAATTCTTTGCTTTTTCTTACATCAAAGATATTCCTGATTTCAGGAACATAAAAACCAGCTGTTTGCTGCAATAATACTAACTGATGACTTTTGCACATTTTCTCTTCGGATAAATTGATGATGAGCTTAAACATTTGCTCGCACACCTGATGAAGCATAAAAGCTGACAGCTGGAATTTACCTTCCTTAAAATATACTGATGCACCTTCCTGAAAACTCTTGGCCTTTTCTAGTCTATGATGAATGACCACGGCAGATTGTGCCCGGATTTCGGATAATGTACATGCAGCGGTTTCAATCAATTCGTATTGCGGGGCAGATTGATAGATACAATGTTCGCGACGGCAATAGCTAGAATAAAATATATTGCCACGCGCTAACATATCGTGCATGGTTCCATAAGGGAAATACCTGATTTCTATATTAATCTTGGCCAGGGCAATAAATTCCAGCATGTTTCTGGTGACATCACTCGGTTGGTATTGAAAGCGGTCTAAAACCATAATTAAAGTGATGCCCCCTGCATCGGCCCTGCGCTGGAAAATATAGGCTAACGGAATCAGGCTGGTGATGAGTTCCAGCAGATGCGTAAACTGCTTTTGAGTTAAAGCAGCAAGGGTTCTGTTCGTTTCCAAGGCGTTGAAGTTCATCTTATCGGTTTATAAATGTTTCATTGTGAAAATGTAAGTACAACTTGTCTTCATCAACCGCAACCAGTAATAAAGCAAGTTCCATGATTTTGATCAATATTTCGTATAAATCAAAGGCACTGCCTTTAGCTGGCGCAATATGGCATGCCTTTGAACCGCAATAACTCCATTCTTTTAAGTCTTCTCTGATGTTAATAATGTTTTCAAGGGTGAGTATTGGGTGGAAGACATCAAGGGGGCTGGTCTTTTCATCTTCCTGCAATGTTAAAATGGCGTAAGGATCGTTCTCTTCCGGCGAGGTATGGATGATGTTCTGCAGGGCAAGCCAACTGGAAAAGAGATGGGGTTGCGCTGAAGCTGAAGTAGGCGTTGAAACCGGAATTTGATAGGCTGAAATAAGGTAACAGGCTTCCAGAAGCCTGGTCAGCTGGTCATGCAGGTATATAAAATCCGGTGGTGCCATTGTCAGGTTATTTGCTATAACCGCTTTAAACCATGCTTTGAGCTGATCGCGGTAACTGCCCAGGCTTCCTTCTCTGAAAAACTGAATAATTTGATGATAGGGATTTTTTAGGTATTCATTTCTCAGCAAGGTAGGGCAGGTATCCTGAAAGTGATTGATTTTAATTACGGTGGATGGCCTTTCTAATGCCCTCAATAACCGTTCATAAATTAGCCAGCTGGCTTCAATTAACCTCTTGGTATTGCGATAAAGCGAGTAAATGGAAGAGTCAAAACCATCAGTGATGCCTTGCTCCAATGAGTGGCTGAGCCATTCGAACAGAAAATTTTTGTATTTAAATAATTGGTCTTCATCATAAAGAAAGTTCAGTGTTTTAAGCGGCTGCATCAGTTCCTCAACTGTTAAATAACGGCTATTGAAAAAGTAACAATATGTTTCATATTCGAGCAAATCTTCCGTTACACTGCTGTGCTTACTGATGAAGTCTTTTACTGCAGATACTTCCTTATTTGTTGCAAATGAAATTTCATAAAGTTCAACCAGGAGCCGGTAGAAAAAAAGTAAATCGGCAGGTGCATACTTTTGTTCAGATGAGTAATCTGATAGCATGAGTTCCATCCATTCATCCATAAAATACTGGTAATTGGAAACACTTTTCAGTTCGAAAAATCTTTTATAAAATGCGAAGGTAGGATGCATATTAATTTCGATACTTTTCATGAGCTTATTTTAATTTAAAATTTATTTATCTTGCGTGGGGTATAACAAAAATATTAAAAAAATAAGTTATTCTAAATAATTTTAGTTAAACTTATCAACATTTTTAATTATGAATGAACTGGATCGCCTTAAATTATTAATGGATATATTAGGTTTCAAAACCCAGAGAGATTTTGCTGCGGCATTAAATATTAAGGATGGTTCACTCTCTGATATATTACGCGGGCGTACCGGAATTTCTAACGCTATTAAAGATAGGCTGAATTTTAAGTTAAATATTAACATCGAATGGCTGGAAACCGGCGTAGGGGAAGCAGTAAAGAAAATCGGTCCGGTAATTTCTGAAATTAAGGAAGGTGTACCTTATTATGATATCAGTTTATCAGATACCGATACCCTGATTTTGATGGAAGAAAAGGCGGAGTATTTTGTAAATTATAAACCTTTTAATGATTGTACAGCCTATCTTCCGGTTTACGGCGACAGCATGTATCCCAGATATGCATCCGGTGAAATTATTGCTGTTCGTGAAGTAACAAATTACGATGTGCTGCAATGGGGAGAAGCATATGTGGTGATGGCTGATGCGAAAGCCAACTACCTGCGGAGCATCAAAATGATTTATGAACATACCGACCGGAATAAACTGATTTTGCGTTCATCCAACCCCAACTTTAAAGGCGATACCATCATCGAAAAAAGCAACATCACTTCGCTATATATAATCAAGGGAAAAATCACCAGAAATTTAATTTAAACCGACATATCTTTTGGTAAATTCCATGGATAGGGAAAGCAATTAGGATAAAGATTGATCAGGCAATAGGATAATCATTTATCCAATAAGCCATCAATAATTTCAAATTAACCTGTAAGCACTATTTTGTTGTTTGTATGATTTATGGCTATATTTATATAGGTATATTTTACTCATGATGACTGATGACTTAATTGACTTATTTAAAACCAAAATTTCATTGCTACAAAATCAACCCTTATCTGGAGGAATTGTAGCCAAAAACCTTCATATCAGCGATAATGGTAGTGGAGAGTTAACACTATACGGCGATTTTACCATTACCCTGAAAGTGCTTGATCTTACTACTGATGGTGCGCCTGATTTAAACAGCCTGATGACTTTTACCCAGCAGGTGATAACCTCGAAGTTAAGGGGAGGTGGGTATAAGAGTGGGGTTAGATTTTTAAAGTATAACGCTACAAAAAAGATTTTCGATCAAAGTAAATCCTGGACTTATACTATCCGCTATAATTTTAGCTTTAGTGTTCATGTAATACAGATTAATATGTTGAGCCAACTAAGAGGAAATGATTTTGTATTGGCTGTAGTGGATAGTATGAGTCATCAGTTTACCGATCAGTATGGTAAGCGCCATTATTCTGGTGGTTTAACAAAAGGAATGGGAGGTCCTGCCGTAATTACTTACAATATTTGGCAAAGAAATAAATATTTAGGGGTTCACGAATTTTTTCATACGTTGGGTTTAGATGATATTGAAGATCATAGCAAAAAGGAAAGATTAATGTATCACCTAGAAGATAATTCAGGCCAATCCATTTCTGATATGGAAAAAGGAGATATGATGCAGTTTATAATGAGAGATTTGAGACAAATGTTAAAAGGTAGTTATTCAAGTATAAGCAATAACACTGTTCAATTATTAAGAATTTTTATAAATGATAAAACTAATGGTTTCAAATATAATAAAGCTAAGTTTAGGTAGTTTGCTGCTTTTAGTGGCACTCTCGTGTATAAATAAATCAAAAGAGAATACTTTAAATAACCAAAATTTAGGTGATACGTGTAGGTATTATAAGTATGAAGCCGGTCAGATTATTTCTGCGCTTGGCTGCAGGAACTGTCATCTCGCACCTGATTTGGAATTAAAGGACGACCGTGGCTGGCCTACATTTCGTGGCTTGGCGAATATGGATAGTTTAAAGCTTATCAGATATAGTTTTAAAGAAGCGCATAAAGGATGGTATAGTAAAAAGGGGCCTTATAAAACAGCAAGGATGGATACTTTGAGCGACTGTGAAATAAGAAACGTAATTCATTATATAAAAGATTATGGCAGAGATATTCCAATGCCTTAGCCAATAATCGTTATGGCTTCTAAAATGATAAGACTAAGTGGGGTAAGCAAAATAAAAATATGATTCGTTACCTTAAAGTTTAAACTTAATTATAAAAAGAATGAATTTTTGATTATACCTAATATTTAGGTATTGATTTTTTTTCTTACATTCGTGTATGATTAATCCAATGGCTTATGAAAAAGTTATGTTTAATCATCCCTCTTTATCTTATCCCGTTTTTTGTTTTCGCTGAATATGGCTGTCTTGTTCCCGGATATCCGGAATTGCTTACTCATCAGAGTAATCCGCCAGGCGGAACATTTTCAAACACGCCAGGTGAAATTTATCCTGAGGCCAATTGTGCCTGGACACTGGATATGTCAATGCCTTCTGCTGGTTGCGTTGGTCATGGTAAAGCCGGTAAAAAAGGTACCTATTACCAGGCATGCCCAATTGATGATTTTATTCCCTTATTATTTATATTTACCGCAGGAATATCTTTTTTAACCATAAGTAAAAGGCTTCTGCCATTTAAAAATGAAAATATCCATTATCACGGTCATTTATAACGGGGAGGCTTATCTGAAAGAGTGTATTGCATCAATTGTCAATCAATCTTATCCCGATATTGAATATATTATCGTAGATGGCGGATCAACAGATGGAAGCCTTCAGATTATTGAAACCTATCAATATGCTGTAAAACATTTTATTTCTGAACCTGATCGTGGATTATATGATGCCATAAATAAAGGTATTCAGATGGCATCAGGAACAGTAATCGGTATTTTAAATGCTGACGATATGCTGGCTGACCGTCATGTGATTAAACATGTAGCTGCGAAGTTTTCCGAAAATCCTGAAATAGACGCCATTTATGGTGATCTTCATTATATTAAACCGGTTAATAACCAGGTTTTAAGAAGATGGAAATCCAAACAGGCCGATGAAAAAGATATTGCAAAAGGCTGGATGCCGGCTCATCCTACATTGTACATCAAAAAAGAACTTTTTCTCCGGTATGGACATTATGCACTTGACTTGGGTACTGCCGCAGATTATGATCTCATCCTGCGGTATTTTTTTGTTCACCAGTTAAAAGCCGTTTACCTGCCAATGCTGATGGTGAATATGAGGACCGGAGGGGTTAGCAATAAAAATTTCATGAATTTAATGGCGGCATTGAAGAATGATTATAAAGCTTTAAAAAGAAATAGAATCCCGAATCCATTAATGGTATTATGGCGGAAAAAAGTATCTAAAATTATTCAATACCTGTAATCTTTGCACCTCTAAGCAAAATTAAAAACAAATTTTATGTGATACATTGAAAATTAAGTTTCAACCCGGCAATTATTACGGTATAGCGGTTAAGTTATTGTAAAGTAAATGATATGATTACTCGTAAAGAACAAAAAGAACAGGATTGTCTACAATCATTGGCTATATTTGTTAAAATAGTTCCCCGTTTTGTTCAAAAATTTTTTAACAACTGCTCCAGAAGTATTCTATTGTGCAATATTTTTATTGGCACTGCTCCTGGTCATATTGAGTATTCCTTCTATCATTCATGCTTCACTGAAATATAAACTTTTTGATGTGAGCGATCTGCATCGTAAAAATCATGCAGAAAATATATCGAGGCTGGGCGGATTGTCAATCGTTTCTATTTTTACTATTTGTACCTTATTGTTCTCCGCATTGATCAATTTTGAGGAGGCTAATTATTTAATTGTTTCCTGTATTATCCTGGCGGGCCTTGGCCTAAAAGATGATGTTTATGGTATCAATACCAGTACAAAATTTTTGCTGCAATTAGTTGTTGCCGCCATACTTGTTTTTTTTGGTGGTTTCCGGCTTACCAGTCTGTATGGTGTATTAGGAATCAATGAAATCAATTACCTGGGCGGGGGAATATTTTCCATCATCCTGATTATTTTTTTAAACAATGCCTTTAATCTGATTGACGGGATTGATGGCCTGGCAGGTACCATTGGCATCCTGGCCAGTCTGAGCTTTGGTATCTGCTTTGCCATCATGGATGAGTTGCCTTATGCATTTATTGCTTTTGCCCTGGCAGGTGCCCTTGCCGGCTTTTTAAGGTATAACTGGTTTCCGGCTAAAATATTTATGGGCGATACCGGCGCACTGATTATTGGTTTAACCACAGCTGCACTAGCCATTAAATTTATAGAGTTAAATAAGTTTACAGGCCTGAATACACCAGCGTTTTATTCGGCACCAGCCATTGCTGTATCTATTTTAATTGTTCCGATTTTTGATTCACTCCGCATATTTACCGTTCGTATTTTAAAGAAAAAATCACCTTTTCTTGGTGACCGGAATCATATTCACCACCGGCTGGAAGACCTCGGTTTTAAACCGGATAAAATTGTTATGCTAACTGTAATTCTGAATTTCAGTGCCATGTGTTGTACCATGATTTTGCAACACCTGGGAAGCTTCCTCCTGATATTTCTTTTAATCGGCATCTGCATGATATTCAATTTACTGATCTCAAGACAGCTTTCAAAACGAACTGATTAAACAGACAAAAATAAAATGAACGAAGAGCATATGATGGGGCTATAATCTGGAAATAAACATTAATTTTGCCCTCTAAATTTTTAATATGAGGCTTGCGATAAATGGTTTCGGGAGAATAGGCAGAACTTTTTTGCGTTTGGCATTGCTTGAGGGCTTTGAGGTAGTAGCCATCAATGACCTGGCTGATGCCAAAGCCATGGCCCATCTTTTTAAATATGATTCTGTACATGGTGTTTTTAATGGCGAAGTAGCCGCGAAACCTGATGCACTGGTTATTGATAAACTTACCATTCCTGTTTTTTCCATTAAGGAAGCTAAAGAATTACCATGGTCTGCCCTTAGGGTTGACCTCGTAATAGATTGCACAGGGAAAAACCTGACAACAGACACGGCAGGACAACACATTAAAGCCGGGGCCAGGCAGGTATTAATTTCAGCACCTGCAGCAGATGATATTCCAATGGTGGTGCTGGGTGTAAATGATGATCAGATTGACCTTAAAAGTGAAATCTTATCTAATGCCAGCTGTACGACCAATAATATTGCGCCCATGATAAAAATCCTGAATGATCATTGGGGTGTTGAAGAAGGCTATATCACTACCATTCACTCTATGACAGGTGATCAGAACCTGCATGATTCCAATCATAAAGATTTGCGCCGGGCAAGGGCTGCATCTTCATCCATTATCCCCACTACTACAGGTGCGGCGAAAGCCATTACCCACATCTTTCCAGAGTTGGATGGCTGTTTAGGCGGAGCTGGAATAAGGGTTCCGGTGTTGAACGGATCGCTGACTGATTTTACCTGTTTATTAAAAAAGAAAACCACCATCAGTGAAATTAATGCTGCATTTAAAAGTGCTGCATCGAATGAACTGACCGGTGTAATTGAATATACTGAAGATCCGATTGTATCGGTAGATATTATCAATAATCCGCATTCCTGCATTTTTGATTCGCTTTTAACTTCTATTGTTGGCGATATGGTAAAGGTGGTGGGCTGGTATGATAATGAATTTGGCTACAGTTCACGCCTGGTTGATATTGTAAAGAAAATAAACCAGTTGAACGAATATAATTAACAATTGGTTTCCCCCTGGTTCTTCAATATTATTATTCAGGCTTGAGTATTATGATCAAGCCTGAATGATTTACCAGTTTAATCCACTCAGCGCTTTTTTATATTTTGCTTCATCAAATTTATACAGGTCAGGTGCTTTATAGGCACCACCTCTTCGCTGCTGGTCAAGTTTAATGAGGATATCATAACGCATCATCTTTCTATAAAAATTCCCCCGGTTTAGTTTTTCTTCGAGAATAGCCTCATAAAGTCCCTGCAATTCAGGAAGTGTAAAAGTTTCAGGAAGTAAATTATAGCCGATAGGTTTATAACTGATATGTTCCCTTAAGGTGCTCAATGCTTCTTTGATGATTGTTTCATGGTCCATTACCAATCTGGGAAGGGCATTAACCGGCATCCATTCACAACGGTCGGTGAAGTTATCAGGTACCGGTTTTACCTTGGTCTGGTCAACCAGTGCATAATAACCGATGGTAATAAAACGCTGCTTATGCCACAGGTCATCAGGATAATCCTTAAAATATTCTTCAGATCGGTTGAGGTCTCCAAACACACAAAAATTATTCAGAAATATTTTATCGGCACCACTTCTTTCATATAAAATTCTTTTTGCTGCATCATCAATACTTTCATCCTTTTGCAAATATCCACCAGGTAAAATCCAGTTTTCTTCCTCTTTAAGCTTCAGCAATAACACATTTAACTGGTTGTTCAGAAAGCCGAATACCACACTGTCTATTGAAATATGAGGTATTGAACTTCGCCATAACTCCACACTTTTATCTTTAATATCCTGATTGATCATAGGTTTATTTTATATGAATTAATGACTTCTAAAATTAATAATTTGTTTTTCTTAATTAAACATATTAATATTGCTTCATAATGAAGCAATGATAAATATGCTGATTTACGCTAACCAATATCGCTTTCCTTCATTTTTTTGCTGAAAAACTACTTTAAAAATTACATACTAAATCCGAGTTGGCTATGAGCACCCTAAAGAGTACCCTGATGTTAGTACTTTCCGTATTATACATTTCGTCTTATGCGCAAGAAAAAATAAAAAGAGATTCCATTCCTCAAAAGAAAATTGGCGAGAAAAAAGAAGAGGATAATAGAAACGTCATGCTGAACGCAGCAAATAATACTGGTCCGAGGGATGTTAATATCGGTTTGCCATCAACGGTAGGCGGCATTACCATTCAGGAAAATAACCTGCCTGTCGTTTACTTTTTCTGGCCTGAATTGCCTAACAGAACCTGGCGCCAAAGTGTGAGCCTGCAAAAAACAGGTTTATTAAAAATAGGAGAATCAGTGATTACCACAGGTGATCTGGGTTTTGCGGTTAATTCCTATACAAAACTGGGTACACCAAAATTAGAAGTTGTCGGTAATTTATCTGGCAGCCATTATGGTTGGTTAAAAGGGGATGTAAATGTTTCGGGGCCAATATTAAACGGTTGGTCATATGTAGCTGGCATTTACCAAAACTATGATCCCAATTCTTTTGATGTGCAATTTTCCAATTATTCTGATAAAACACAAATTTATCGTGCCGGGTTAACCAAACGATTCAAAAAAGATAAAGGTGAGATCAGTTTTCTGTATAAATATGCCAATTCCATTTCGTTAACCAATTATGCCGTGTTTAAATATAAAGAAAACGGGCAGGTTGAAGAGCTGGATAACTTTAGAATTGGCAGGGATTCTTACATCATCAATGATGGGATCATGAAGTTTAAGGATATCCGTACAGGTGCGTTTTCTTTTAAGAATGAAGGTGGAAATGATGCTGCATCAAGCTCTCATAGTTTTGATGTGCTTGGAAATTACAAGCTCAAAAACGACTGGAAATTTAATTTCAGTACGCGTTTAAGATTTGCGAAAGCCACAACGCTAACCAATATTCCTTTAGGCATTCTTCAGGCTGGATCAAACGATGGTTTTTCATATGTAAGTAACGGACAGGCTTACACCGGAAATGTCAATTCTATGCTGGGCTTATCTACCCCTAAAACGCCTACCCAAACTTTTCTTTCAAGATTTGAATTAACAAAAAAAGTAAATGACCACAATTTAAGACTGGGTTTAACCGAATATTATTATAATGTGGATCAATACACTTCCAGCCGGTCATTCTATTATCAAACCGTTTCAGCTAACCCGGAAAAGCTGGTACGGAATACACCAGGCGGAACTTCAAATACAGATGCCGATGGTTTTTACAACTATAATGTTGGCGGAGAATATCATGATGGCTATGAAAATAAATTGTCTACCTATTTTTCAGACAACTGGAGCATTTCAGATAAATTCTCTCTCAACTATGGCATTAATTTAAGATACCAGAAATTAAGCGGAAATTATTACCAAACACCACGTACCGCAGGCTTTGTATTCGATCCTAGACAAACAAGCCCGATTGATAACAACTGGTTCCATTTTGGGGGATCAGTAAATGCCGTTTACAAAATTACCAATAGGCTTGGCTTACTGGCTGATTTTACCTATGCGGAGAATAACGGCCGACTGGAAAGCTATTCAGGTGCGGTAGTGCCAAACATGTCTAAAACTAAAAGTCCGCTGGGTGCTTTTGGTATCTACTATAATCACGATAAATTTAGTGTTGTTTCTCAGGCTACTTATTTAACCAGAAACAATTACTTCTCTCGTTTAAACCTGGTGAATCCAGGCAATGCCAGCGAGTCGCAGGTGGCGACAGTGAACTATGACATACAAACATTGGGTTGGACTACCGACATTGTAGCCAATCCGTTTAAAGGGTTCAATATCCACTATCTCGTTACTTTTCAAAATCCAATTTATAAGAATTACAACTTCACCGCCTTTGGAAATAACTACTCATACGATAATAAAAACGTACTGGAGATTTCTAAAGTGTTAATGGAGATTGATCCAAGTTATACCTACAAAGATTTTAAAGTTTGGGCCAGTTTTCGCTATTTCAGCAAGCAATTTGCTAACTTAACCAATGCACTTTACTTTGCTGCACGCTGGGAAACCTTTGGCGGTATAAATTATAAAGTGAACAAACATTTTGACTTCGGTGTAACTGCAGTTAACTTCTTAAACCAGACCGGTGCGAAAGGTACCATTAACGGTGCCGAGTTAATTACAGATGCATCTGCTTATTACAACCAGATTTTAGTAGGTTCCTATATCCGTCCGTTTACCGTTGAGGCCTCATTAAATTTCAAATTCTAACCAAATGAAGAAAATTACAGTAACCCTGTCTATAGCCCTGTTGGCGAATTTTTCATTAAATGCGCAACAGTTCTCCATCGTTAAAAATAACCGAGGTGCCATGCTTGGCTATTCCACCAGTTCGGGTGTTAAAATATTATCGGTTAACGGATTAAAGTTTAAAGATCTAAATCAAAATGGCAAACTAGACCGGTATGAAGACTGGCGTTTAACCGCAGATGAAAGGGCAAAAGACCTGGTTTCGAAAATGACGGTAGAACAAATTGCCGGCTTAATGCTTTACAGCAGGCACCAGGCATTGCCGGCAGGCGTAGCCGGATACAATATGGGTACTTACGGTGGTAAGGTGTTTCCGGAGAGTAAGGCGAAGGCATCAGATTTAACTGATCAGCAAAAGCTTTTTTTAAAAAAGGATAACCTGCGCCATGTCTTGTTAACCAGTGTGCAAACGCCGGAAATTGCAGCCACCTGGAATAACAATGTTCAGGCTTTTGTTGAAGGCATTGGTTTAGGCATCCCGGCAAATAACAGTTCGGATCCGCGGCATACCGCAATAGCCACAAGTGAGTTTAATGCTGGTGCGGGTGGTAAAATTTCCATGTGGCCTGATGGTTTGGGCATGGCGGCAACCTTCGATCCGGAAGTTGTGGAACAGTTTGGTCAAATCGCAGCGAAAGAATACCGCGCCCTTGGCATTGCAACGGCATTGTCTCCCCAGATTGACCTTGGAAGCGAACCCCGCTGGTATCGCATTGCAATGACTTTTGGCGAAAGCCCGTTATTAACCACAGATATGGGGCGCGCCTACATTGATGGTTTTCAAACTTCTTATGGAAAAGATGAAATTAAGGATGGCTGGGGTTATCAAAGTGTAAATGCAATGGTAAAACACTGGCCAAGTGGCGGGGCAGAAGAAGGGGGAAGAGACGGGCATTGGGCTTATGGAAAATTTACGGTTTACCCCGGCAATAATTTGCAGCAACATATTGATCCCTTTATAAATGGTGCTTTTAAACTAAAAGGAAAAACAGCAAAAGCATCAGCAGTAATGCCTTATTATACCATCACTTTTGATCAGGATAAAAAGTATAAGGAAAATGTAGCCAATGGCTTCAGTAAGTATATAATTACCGATTTATTGAGAGATCAATATGGCTACGATGGCGTAGTATGTACCGATTGGCTCGTTACTGGTGATGAAGGAAAAACGCCAAATCTTTTTGCCGGTAAACCCTGGGGTGCCGAAGCTTTAACCATTGCCCAGAGACATTATAAAGTTTTAATGGCAGGCGTAGATCAGTTTGGCGGTAATAATGATCAGAAACCTGTTTTGGAAGCCTATCAAATGGGCATAAAAGAATACGGTGAAAAATTTATGCGGGCCCGTTTTGAAAGGTCTGCCGTGCGCTTACTTAAAAACATATTCCGTGTCGGGCTTTTTGAAAACCCTTACTTAAATGTAGCCGAAACCAAAGCAATTGTTGGCAATGCTGAATTTATGAAAGCAGGATATAACGCACAGTTAAAATCTGTTATACTGTTAAAAAACAGTGCTAACGTACTTCCTGTAAAAGCAAAACAAACGGTTTATATCCCCAAAATATACACTGCGGCCACCAAAGACTGGTGGGGCATTTATACGGCTGCAAAGTTTGAATACCCGGTTAACATAGAACTGGTTAAAAAATATTACAACGTAACAGATGTACCTGATCAGGCAGATTTCGCTATCGTATTTGTAAGCAGTCCGCAAAGTGTTGAAGGTGGTTATGATATCAACGATCGCAAGAGTGGCAGTAATGGTTATGTGCCCATCAGCTTGCAATACGGAACCTATACTGCAGAAAGTGCCAGATCCAAAAGCATTGCTGCCGGCGATCCTGTAATCGACCCAACTATTAAAGACCGGAACTATAAGGACAAAACGGTTACTGCATCCAATACCATGGATTTGCGGACCATTCTCGATACCCGCGAAATGATGAAAGAAAAACCGGTTATCGTTTCAGTTACCGCATCAAAACCGATGATTTTTAATGAGTTTGAGAAAAGTGTAAATGGCATTGTACTGAATTTTGGTGTTTCCACACAAGCTGTTTTAGATGTTATTTCAGGCAAAACTGAACCATCAGGTTTGTTGCCTTTGCAAATGCCGGCAAATATGGCAACTGTGGAAAAACAGAAAGAGGACGTCCCGTTTGATTTAATTCCACATCAGGATACAGATGGGAACCGCTATGATTTTGCTTATGGCTTAAACTGGAAAGGCGTAATCAAAGATGCAAGAACAGAAAAATATAAAAAATAACGAACAGAAATTTTATGCTGATGCTATCTCATTTAAGATAGTGTTTTGAAATTTAGATTGACAATAACAAAATAGAATCCCATGAAAAATAAAATCCCTTTATTACTACTTACCGCCCTTGGCTTTTCTTCCTCCATTCAGGCACAGGAAGTTATAAAACTCTATAACGGCAAGGCGCCAGGGTCTGAAAACTGGAAGCAGAAAGAAGCACAGGTTTATTCCGAGCTCTTTAAAACAGAAGTGGTTTACAATGTGACTGATCCCTCGGTTCTGGTTTATAAAGTGCCCGAAGGTGTGAAAAATACAGGTACAGCCATGGTAATTGCACCTGGTGGTGGTTTCCAGAGTTTATCCATCAACAGGGAAGGGATAGATTTAGCCAAAAGATTGAGTGAAAAGGGAATTACTGCTTTTGTTTTAAAATATCGTTTACTCGAAACCATTTCGAATGATCCTGCAAAAGAAATGATGGATAAACTGAAAGACCGGGCTGCTTTCGAAAAAAGTACTGCACCGTTAATTGAAATGTCGTCACAAGATGGAAAAAAAGCCCTTCAGTACGTTTATGAAAATGCGTCCAGATATGATATTAAAACCAATCAGATTGGCATTATTGGCTTTTCCGCAGGCAGTACTGTTGCCATGCAAACCGTATTGAACAATAACGGCAACTTCGTTCCAAATTTTGCGGCGTCCATTTATGGTGGTGTTTCTGCAGCACTGTTACAAAAGCCTTTACCTAAACTCAGCACTCCTTTATTTGTATGTGCCGCAACAGATGATCAGCTAAAACTTGCACCTAGAAGTATTCAGTTGTATAATAAATGGCTTGAAGGTGGTTACCCGGCAGAGTTGCATATGTATGAAAAAGGCGGTCATGGCTTCGGAATGGGAAAGCAAAATCTGCCTGTTGATAGCTGGGTTGACCGGTTTGAAGACTGGTTAAAATATCACAAATTATTAAACTAATCATAGCCAAATAGATAAAATATGAAAAAGCATCACGTAAATCAGAATTTAAAGCTATCGCTGATGGCAGCATTGGTATTTTCAAATCTTTCCTGGAAAAATGCATCCCCGAAACACACAGAAAAACCACTTAGGATTACCATAAATGGTTTTACTTTCGAAGATTTAAACAGAAACGGAAGGTTAGATAAATATGAAGATTACCGTTTACCGGTCAGTGAGCGTATTGATGATTTGATCAGCAAAATGACTGATGAAGAAAAAGCATCTATGTTAATGGGTACGGGCATGCCTGGTTTTGATGGTTTAACACCAGTGGTTGGTGCAATAGAAGGTCGTGTTCCGGGAGCAGCCGGTGGCACCTATGCCATCAAGCGTTTAGGGATTCCGGAAATCATTGTAGCCGATGGTCCTGCCGGATTACGCATTAAACCCATTCGTGAAAAGGATAAGAATACCTATTACTGTACAGCTTTTCCGGTAGGCACTGCGCTCGCCTCTACCTGGAACCCGGCATTAATCCAGATTGTTGGTAAAGCCATGGGAAATGAAGTGAAAGAATATGGTGTAGATGTGCTGCTGGCTCCTGCCTTAAATATTCACCGCAATCCCTTAAATGGCCGGAATTTTGAATACTACTCCGAAGATCCATTGGTGTCTGGTAAAATTGCTTCAGCTATGGTAAATGGCATCCAGTCAAACGGTGTAGGGACATCTATTAAGCACTTTGCCGCTAATAATCAGGAAACCAATCGCCTTTCTATTAACGAACACATTACCGAAAGAGCCATGCGTGAACTTTACTTAAAAGGCTTTGAAATTGCTGTTAAAGAATCCAATCCCTGGACGGTGATGTCATCTTATAACCTGATTAACGGAACTTATACTTCAGCAAGAAAAGATTTGTTAACGGATATTCTTCGCGATGAATGGGGCTTTAAAGGAATTGTAATGACGGATTGGTTTGGCGGTTACGCCGGATTTAGTTCACTGCAAGGTGGTACCAGTAATGTTGTTGCCCAGCTTGAGGCAGGAAATGATTTATTAATGCCCGGCCTCCCTGCACAGAAAAAAGCCATTCTTGAAAATATGAAAAATGGTAAACTTTCAAAAGCAGTAGTAGAAACAAACATTAAAAGAATTTTGGAGCTGGTCTTCAAATCCCCAACCATGGCGAAATATAAATATACTGATCACCCGGATTTAAAAGCTAATGCTGAGGTGACCAGGAGTGCGGCTGCCGAAGGCATGATTTTATTGAAAAATAATGATCATTTATTGCCTTATCAGACCAAAGGAAAATCAATTGCAGCTTTTGGGGTAACCTCATACGATTTCATCTCGGGCGGAACCGGAAGTGGTGATGTGAATGAAGCTTATACGGTTTCCTTGATCGAGGGGCTGGAAAAGGGCGGCTATAAATTGGATGATGAACTTAAAACGTTATACACGCCATTTGCAGCAAAAGAAAAGGCAGCAGAATTGGAAAGCCGTAAAAAACGGGGAATTCTGGCATTGCCGCAAAGATTGCCCGAGCTGGATTTAAATAAAGAGCTGATTGCAAAAAAGGCAGCATCAACTGAACTGGCGGTGATCACCATCGGAAGAAATTCTGGTGAGGGAGGCGATCGTACTGTAGATAATGACTTTAACCTGGCTGCGGATGAGGTAAACCTGATGAATAATGTAACTGAAGCTTTTCATGCAAAAGGCAAAAAAGTGGTGGTAATTTTAAATATTGGCGGCGTGATTGAAACGGCCAGCTGGAAAGATAAAGTAGATGCTATCTTATTGTCCTGGCAGCCTGGTCAGGAAGGTGGAAACTCTGTAGCTGATATTTTTAGTGGTAAAGTAACACCTTCAGGGAAATTAACCATGACTTTCCCGGTAAAATATGAAGATACGCCCTCAGCCAAAAACTGGTTGGGTACACCTGCATCCAACCCTGAAAACGTAACTTATGCCGAAGGTATTTATGTGGGTTACCGTTATTTTAATACCTTCAAAGTAAAACCATCCTTTGAGTTTGGTTACGGATTATCTTATACCCGTTTTGAATATGCCAACCTAAAATTAAGCAGCAAAAATTTCGAAGGAAAATTGACGGCTTCAGTTACCGTTAAGAACACGGGAAAGGTTGCCGGGAAGGAAATTGTACAACTCTATCTTTCAGCACCACATCAAAACGTTGATAAACCGGCGGAAGAGTTAAAAGCATTTGCTAAAACAAAGTTGTTAAAACCTGGTCAGTCAGAAACTGTGCAACTTACACTGTCTCCAAAAGATCTCGCTTCGTTTATGGAAAGCAGAAGTGCATGGATAGCTGAAGCAGGAACCTATAAAGTTAACATTGGTACCTCATCATTATCAATAAAACAATCTGCAGAATTTTCTTTGGCTAAAGAACTGGAAGTAGAAAAAGTACACAAAGCTTTTACATTAACCACACCGGTTAACGAACTAAAAGGTAAATAAATTTAAGGCAGTCATAGAATCCTTTTCATGGGGTTTTATGACTGCTTTTTCAAAAAGATGTATTATTCGCTCATCTAACCATATTCCTGACATCCTCGTCAATACCACAATTTGCTGGTGATAATAAAAGTCATTAACAAAATTCTTACCTCAATTTTAATCAGGTTTCAAATGCTTTGCTAACTTTGCCAAGGCTCTTGAAAAACATCCTAGTATTTGCCTTGTAAGTAAGTACAACACTTTTGTTAAAGTAAAATATGGTTAAATTCATTCTTCCTGAAGAAGTTCTCCCGCTAAGAAGCCTGATGTTGAGAAATGGTAAGCCATTGAATGAATGTGTTTTTGATGGAGATCAAGCCTATGATACCTTTCATCTCGGTTACGTGGAAGATGATCAAATCCTTTCTGTAGCTACCTTTATGCGGAATGATTTTTTTCCGGAAGATGGTGAAGGTTATCAACTCCGCGGAATGGCTACACATCCTGATTATGGTGGCCGGGGTTACGGCGCAGCATTAATTCATTTTGCGGTCGAATATCTGAAAGAATATCATACCGATTACCTTTGGTGCAATGCAAGATCTGCCGCTGTAACTTTCTATAAAAAAATAGGCTTTATCAATGAATCACCTGAATTTGACATTCCAGGCATTGGTTTCCATTATGAAATGCGACTAAAACTAAAATAATATATAAACATGAAAACAATCGATCAGTTAAATTTTAAAGATAAAAAAGCGCTTATCAGGGTAGATTTTAACGTGCCTCTTGATGAAGAATTTAAAATTACCGATGATAAAAGAATGCGTGCGGCATTGCCAACCATCACTAAAATTTTAAATGATGGCGGTTCTGTTGTGTTAATGTCTCACCTGGGCAGACCAAAAGATGGCCCCACTAACAAATACTCTTTAAAACATATTCTGGGCGATTTATCGCGGATGCTTGATCTGGAAGTGAAATTTGCTGCCGACTGTATTGGTGAAGATGCTGTTAATCAGGCAAAAAATCTTTTTCCGGGTGAAGTGCTGTTATTAGAAAATCTCCGCTTTTATAAAGAAGAAGAAAAAGGCGATGTAGCTTTTGCCGAGAAATTATCTCAACTGGGTAATGTGTACGTGAATGACGCTTTTGGTACAGCTCACCGTGCACATGCTTCAACTTCAATTATTGCCCAGTTTTTCCCTGATGCGAAATACTTTGGCTATTTAATGGCTTCGGAAGTAGAAAATGCAGAGAAAATCTTAAACCATGCAGAACGTCCTTTTACTGCGATTATGGGCGGCGCAAAAGTTTCGGATAAAATCTTATTAATCGAAAAGTTACTGGATAAAGTAGATAACCTGATCATCGGTGGCGGTATGGCCTATACTTTTGCTAAGGCACAAGGTGGCGAAATTGGTACTTCGCTTTTGGAAGCGGATAAGCAAGAACTTTCATTGGAGTTAATGGAGAAAGCAAAAGCTAAAGGCGTAAATTTAATTTTGCCTGTAGATACGGTAATCGCTGATAAGTTTGCGAACGACGCTAATAAGAAAGATGTAGATTCTGGTCAGATTCCTGCTGATTGGATGGGATTAGATATCGGTCCGAAATCAGTTGCATTATTTCAGGATGTGATTAAGAACTCTAAAACTTTATTATGGAATGGTCCGATGGGTGTTTTTGAAATGGAAAATTTCCAGGTCGGTACAAAAGCAGTGGCTGATGCTGTGGTGGCTGCTACAACTGAGAATGGTGCCTTTTCATTAATTGGGGGTGGCGACTCTGCTGCTGCAATTGCTAAATTCGGTATGGAAGATCAAGTTAGCTACGTATCAACAGGTGGCGGTGCTTTATTAGAATATATGGAAGGTAAAGAATTACCTGGCGTTAAAGCAATTAACGAATAATTAATGTAGTTATCGGATGGATAATATGTTATGTTCATCCGATAACTATTTAGAAATCTGGCTTAGCTTCATTCTCTTTAACACACTCATGCCTTCTTATTTCGCTTAGCTCCAAAAGTAATTTCTTTTAATCATCTAGAAATAAGATGCATGGTCTTGTGCTTTCTCTCATTCCTTATATAGTGATATTTGACAGATGTCATAAGGGGGAAAAATAAAATTCCTATAAGTTTTTTATCTATTATTTATTTGGATTTAATTTTTTTGGAAAAAAGCCTGGGTATAAGATCTAAATAAAATTTCTAAGGTATTATTTAAATCGTTGGTCTTGAAATGACCTCAAGTAAGGATTACTAATATCATTTCGCTTCAAAGTACTAATTACAGCCATAAGATTATATAGAAGTTTAATCTGAATTTCCATCAAAAAAATATCTTCCAATCGATATTGACCAGGATCATTTAGCCAATTTGTAGCTTTACTCATGCATTTCGGAATTAATTAGCCTAAATTTGGAGCTAAGAATTAATTTTTGGGCTTGCTTCCCACTTCAATAAACCAATGTTTTTAAAGTGCTGATTATTAGTGTTTATAGTATGTTATGTGTATTGATCAACATATTTTTTGATTCAATAAGTATGCTTTAATGTAACAAAAAAGATGTTGAAAACTTTTTTGTGGTAAAATGTGGTAAAAAGTGGTAGAACTCTTTACTTTTACACTAGATAAAAAGTGTAGATACCACTATGACCCAACTTTTAGGAGAATTCGATTGTAAACTTGACGCAAAGGGACGCCTTATGGTACCCGCTGCGCTTAAGAAACAATTGCCTGATGCCGAGAAGGAAGGGCTTATTATTAACCGTGGTTTCGAAAAAAATCTGGTGATCTATCCTAAGAATGTTTGGGATGCCGTTGTGGCCGATCTGGCCAAGCTAAATATTTACGATCAGGAAAACCGCGCTTTTGTTCGGGCTTTTACCCGTGGTGCCACCGAGCTTTCGCTTGATGCGGCTGGTCGTGTATTGCTGCCTAAATCATTGGTAGAGTATGCGGGTATTGGTAGTGATCTGGTCTTAGCTTGTCAGTTAGACCGGATTGAGGTTTGGGATAAAAAATCTTATGAAGATATTTTTGATGACGTGCCTGCAAACTTTGCAGATCTTGCTCAAAAGGTAATGGGTAATAAGAAAGGAGGCGTTGATGGAGAATAATTACCATGTTCCGGTGATGTTGCAACCTTGTATTGAGGGGCTTAATATTAATCCTGACGGGGTTTATGTTGATGTTACTTTTGGTGGTGGCGGGCATTCGAGAGAAATTTTAAAGCACCTCAGTGATAAAGGTAAATTGATTGCTTTTGATCAGGATCCTGATGCGCAACAAAATATTCCGGATGATAAACGATTGGTTTTTATCGATCAGAATTTCGGATTTCTAAAAAATAATCTTCGTTTAAACGGTGTAAGGCAGGTTGATGGCATTTTGGCTGATTTAGGGGTTTCATCTCATCAGTTTGATGTTCCTCAGCGTGGGTTTTCGATCCGGCACAATGCCGATCTGGATATGCGGATGGATCAGCACCGTCATTTAACGGCTGCAGAAGTGTTAAATACTTATACTGAAGATAAACTTCATAAAATTTTTGGGATATACGGAGAGGTTAAGAATGCAAAATCATTGGCGCGTGCTATTGTAACTGCTCGTTTGGAAATGCCATTTACAGATATTGATAGTTTAAAGGCTGCTATTTCTGCCTACATCCCGAAAGGAAAAGAAAATAAATACCTGGCGCAGGTTTTTCAGGCTTTACGTATTGAAGTGAATGCCGAAATACAAGTGCTGGAAGATTTTTTACAGCAGGCTGCCGATGTTTTAAGGCCTGGTGGCAGACTGGTGGTGATGTCTTATCATTCGTTGGAAGACCGACCGGTAAAGAATTTTATGGCAAAAGGTAAATTTCAGGGAGAGGTTGAAAAAGATTTTTTTGGAAATCAACAGAAGCCTTTTAATGTGGTTACGCGTAAAGCTGTTGTAGCTTCGGATGAGGAAATTGTGCTGAACAACAGGGCTAGAAGTGCGAAATTGAGAATAGCAGAGAAGATATGAATAAGTTCAGGGAAGATATAGAAGAAGAGGAGATCGGACCTGAGCCGGAGCTAAAGGCTGCGCCTAAAAAACCAAAAACAGCTGAAGAAAAAATGGATAGCAATTCATTTATCAGTAAGCTTTTTAATGATGGCTTGGTATCAAAAGAGGCAGCAACAGATGCTTTGCCTTATTTGTGTTTTCTAGCCTTTTTAGGGATGATTTATATCGCCAACAGCCACTTTGCGGTAAACAATGTTCGCCGTATTGATAAGTTAAATAAAGAAGTAAAAGAATTAAGATGGGAGTATAAATCGTTAAAGGCAGATCTGATGTTCAAGAGTAAGTTGACAGAAGTAGCCAAAAAGGTAGATACCCTCGGAATAAAGGAACTGATTGAACCACCAAAAAAAATAATTGTTAAAAGCGATGAATATTAGAGCAAACATCTTGCTTCGCGTATACCTGGCATTTGGCTTAATTGTGCTTTTTGCTTTTGCGGTGTTTTTACGCCTCGGTCAGGTGCAGTTTGTGCAAGGTAAAAAATGGAAGGCAATGGCTGATAGCCTGTCAACACGCTATGTTAATGTAGAGGCTACCCGCGGGAATATTTATTCTAACGACGGGAGTTTGCTGGCTACATCTGTTCCGGAATACGAACTTCGCATGGATATGTATGCAGGTGGAATTGCAGATGATAAGGTTTTCAATGAAAAGGTCGATTCTTTGGGGCTCAAATTGTCGCAGATTTTTAATGATAAAACTGCTAAGGATTATGCCCGGATGCTACGTAAGGGCAGGCAAGATAGCGCCAGGTATTTATTGATTCACCGTAAAGTGGGGTATGCCGATCTGAAAACGATCAGGACTTTTCCGCTTTATAACATTGGTAAATTCAGTGGTGGTTTAATTGCTGTGCAGCAGAACAAGCGAATTCTTCCGTTTCAGGCACTGGCTGCCCGTACCATTGGTTATAAAAATGAAAATGTAGCCAACGGTGTAGGTTTGGAAGGTGCTTATAAGGAGTATATCAATGGCGAAACAGGTAAGCGATTAATGCAGCGGATTGCCGGAGGCGTTTATATTCCGGTAAATGAAGAGGCTGAGGTGGCACCGAAAGATGGTGCGGATATTATCTCCACCATTGATGTGAATATGCAGGATCTGGCGCAGAGTGCGCTTGAAAAACAACTGATTGCCTACGATGCAGATCATGGTGCGGTGATTGTAATGGAAGTGGCCACAGGAGAAATCAGGGCAGTAGCCAATTTCTCAAAAGTAGAAGAAGGTGTTTATAAAGAGAAGTTTAACTATGCCATAGCCGGTAATCAGGATCCTGGTTCAACTTTTAAACTGGCTTCCTATATGGCTTTGCTGGAAGATCAGTTAGTGGATACGAATACTATGGTAGGCACAGGAAATTATAAGATTCCTGGGCATATGATTAAAGATTCGCATGGAAGTATTGGGGTTGTTACGGTTAAGAAAGCTTTTGAGCAATCATCAAATGCCGCAATCGCTTACCTGATCAATAACCGGTATGGTGAAAATCCAAAACGTTTTACGGACCATCTGTATAACTGGCATTTGAATGAAAAGCTGGAATTGCAGATTCCCGGAGAAGCAAAACCTGTTATTAAAAATCCATCAAATAGAAGCTGGGGGAAAATGACCCTCCCACAAATGGCTTATGGTTATGAAATGCAGCTTACACCCTTAAAAATGCTGTCATTTTATAATGCGGTGGCCAATAATGGTAAATATATTGCACCAATTTTTGTAAAGGAAGTCAGGAGACTTGGAAATCCGATTGAACAATTTAAAGCCAGGGTGATCAATGATAAAATATGCTCGGATGTAACCTTAAGTAAAATAAAGAAAATGCTTGAAGGTGTAGTGACTGAAGGTAGTGGAAAGCAATATGTACGCAACCCTTTATATAAAATTGCAGGTAAAACAGGTACCGCACAGGTAGCGGATGCCAATAAAGGTTACAAAGCTAAAAAGCAATATCAGGCTTCTTTTGTTGGGTATTTCCCGGCCGATAAGCCTAAATATTCGATGATTGTCGTGATTAACGATCCCAGAGGTGGATATTATGGTGCCCTGGTTTCCGGACCGGTGTTTCGTGAAGTAGCTGACCGGATTTATGCCAGTGATATGCAGATGTACAATGATATGCCAACAAGATTAGTTGGGAATACTGGTAATCCACCAACAAAAGCCGGGCAAAGTAAAGCTACGCAAAAGGTATATAAATCATTTGGTTACAAACCGTTGTTTGCATCTAAATCGGAGTATTATAACATCATTGACACCAGTGCAGGAGCCGTTTACCAGGAAAATACAGAACGAAGAGGGGTCATGCCAAATGTGGCAGGAATGGGTTTGAAAGATGCACTATACCTTTTGGGTAATGCAGGCTTAAAAACGAAAGTGGCAGGTTCCGGTAAGGTCATCAGCCAGTCCATCGCCGCCGGCACTAAAGTAGGAAGAGGTTTAGGCGTTCAGATAGAGTTGAATTAAATGATTGAATGATAGAATTTTGAATAAGTGAATGTTAGAGGCGATAGCCACATTCTTTTATTCTCTAATTAAATGGAATAATTGAATGATAGAATTTTGAATGAGTGAGTGCTAAAGGCGATAGCCACATTCTTTTATTCTCTAATTAAATGAAATAATTGAATGATAGAATTTTGAATGAGTGAATGTTAAAGGCGATAGCCACATTCTTTTATTCTCTAATTAAATGGAATAATTGAATGATAGAATTTTGAATGAGTGAATGTTAAAGGCGATAGCTACATTCTTTTATTCTCTAATTAAATGAAATGATTGAATGATAGAATTTTGAATAAGTGAGTGCTAAAGGCGATAGCCACATTCTTTTATTCTCTAATTCAATCCTTCTCTAATTAAAAAAACAAAATGCAATTACAAGATTTACTATATGGCGTAACGATTAAAGAATTGGTTGGGAAAACCGATAGGGAAATCAATGCGCTCCACTTTGATTCACGCAAGGTTGGTAAAGACGATGTTTTTTTTGCAGTAGTGGGAACGCTGGCTGATGGCCATCAGTTTATAGCGCAAACCCTTGCGCAGGGAGCAACTGTAATTGTGTGTGAAAATCTTCCTGAAGTTCATGATTTTACCGTCACCTATATTAAGGTAGAAAATACGGCTGTAGCTTTGGGTATTATGGCAGGTCATTATTTTGGTAATCCTTCTGCCGATTTAAAGCTGATTGGCATTACTGGAACAAATGGTAAAACCACCATTGCCACTATTCTATTTAAATTATTTAAAGATTTAGGCTATAAAACCGGATTAATTTCAACGGTAGAAAATTATATCAATGATACCGTTATACCGGCAACACATACTACTCCAGATCCGATTGCGCTTAACCAGTTACTAAGTAATATGGTAAACGCCGGATGTGATTATTGTTTCATGGAAGTGAGTTCACATGCGGTTTCTCAACATAGAATTGAAGGTTTAAGCTTTTCAGGAGGCGTGTTTTCTAATCTGACCCATGATCACCTGGATTTTCACAAAACTTTTGAAAGCTATTTAAAGGCTAAGAAATCCTTTTTTGATATGCTTCAAAAGTCAGCCTTTGCACTGACCAACATTGATGATAAAAATGGTCTGGTGATGCTGCAAAATACAAAGGCGCATAAAAAAACTTATGCGTTGAAACAACTGGCAGATTTTAAAGCTAAAATTGTGGAGAACGGTTTTAGCGGATTGCACCTGGATATCGACAATGAAGATGTGTATTTCAAGTTGATTGGTTCATTCAATGCCTATAATTTATTGGCGGTATACGGAACAGCCATCTTGCTGGAACAGGATAAATTGAAAGTATTAACTTCTTTAAGTCGTTTAACCGGCGCTGAAGGTCGTTTTGATTATATTGTTTCTTTAGATAAAATTATTGGTATTGTAGATTACGCCCATACACCAGATGCGGTTCAAAATGTATTAGGCACAATTGCAGATATCCGCAAGGGAACAGAACAGGTAATTACGGTAATTGGTTGCGGTGGTGATCGGGATAAAACCAAACGACCGGTGATGGCACAGGTGGCCTGCGATTGGAGTGATAAAGTGATTTTAACTTCTGATAATCCAAGAACGGAAGATCCTCAAAGTATTATTACAGAGATGGAAGCAGGTGTTTCACCTACCAATAAACGTAAAACCTTATCCATTTTAGACAGAAGGGAAGCCATTAAAACAGCCTGTCATTTGGCAAAAAGCGGTGATATTATCCTCATTGCCGGAAAAGGACATGAAAAATACCAGGAAATTAATGGCGTAAGGAACCATTTTGACGATAAAGAAATTTTACTAGCACAACTAAACCCGAACAGCTAATGTTATATTTATTATTCGAATACTTGCATAAGCATTATGACATTCCTGGATTAAGGTTGTTCCAGTATATCACGTTCCGTGCGTCGATTTCTATTATTTTGTCTTTGGTCATTACAACCGTTTACGGACGGAGGTTAATCGATTATCTCCATAAAAAGCAAGTTGGAGAAACGGTTAGAAATCTTGGTTTGGAAGGGCAGATGCAAAAACAAGGCACTCCAACGATGGGAGGGATTATCATCTTGTTGGGGATTCTGATTCCAACTTTATTGTTTGCCAATATTTCCAATATCTATGTGATCCTGATGATCATTACCACCATTTGGATGGGTGCAGTTGGTTTCCTGGATGATTATATTAAGGTTTTCAAAAAAAATAAAGAAGGTTTAGCAGGCAAGTTTAAGGTTGTTGGGCAAGTAGGTTTAGGTTTAATTGTTGGTACGACGATGTATTTTCATCCCAATATTGTGGTGAGAGAAACGGTTCAGGATGATGTAAAAGTAACCTCGCCGGCCCCGATGGTATTGCGTCAGAAAGGGGAGACTTTTTACTATACACAAGATGTGAAATCGACCAAAACCAACATGCCTTTTTATAAGAATAATGAATTTGATTACGCAAAGGTATTGAAGTTTTTAGGTGGTGATTATCAAAAGTTTGCCTTCATCATCTTTTTGCTCATTACCGTTTTCATTATTACGGCCGTATCAAACGGAGCCAATATAACTGATGGGATAGATGGCTTAGCCACTGGAACATCCGCTGTCATCGGGATTACCTTAGGGATTTTGGCTTATGTTTCGGGTAACACGGTAATGGCAGATTACCTGAACATCATGTACATTCCAAATTCAGCAGAGCTGATGATTTTTGCAGGCGCATTTGTTGGGTCTTGTGTAGGTTTTCTTTGGTATAATTCTTATCCGGCTCAGATTTTTATGGGCGATACCGGAAGTTTGGCCATTGGGGGAATCATCGCTTCCTTCGCTTTAATGATCCGCAAGGAACTGTTGATTCCGGTTCTATGCGGCGTTTTTTTGGTGGAATTGGTGTCTGTCATTATGCAGGTGTCGTACTTTAAATACACGAAGAAGCGGTTTGGAGAAGGTCGCAGGATTTTTCTGATGTCGCCTTTGCACCACCACTATCAAAAAAAGGGATATCATGAGGCAAAGATTGTAACGCGCTTCTGGATCATCGGAATCATGCTGGCCATCATCACAATAGTAACGTTAAAATTGAGATAAACCTAGGGCGGAAGGCTTTAAGGTAGAAGGTAAAAAAAATGCTAGCCTTCTTAAATAAATAAAGATTAATAAAAAATTGGCTATTAAGCTTCTTGACTTGATACTAAATACTAATTAAAAATGAACACAGTTCAAAATAACACATTAGAAAACCCGCAGTCAGCAATGGCAGGGCAGGGCCGTGTGGTTATTTTGGGCGCAGGCGAAAGTGGCGTTGGTGCAGCGAAACTTGCACAGGCCAAAGGCTTTGAGGTATTCGTTTCAGATTTCGGCGTAATTGCCGATAAATATAAATCATCATTAGAGAAACTGAACATTCCTTTTGAATCAGAAAAACATACTGAAGCATTGATTTTAAATGCAACAGAAGTAATCAAAAGCCCTGGTATTCCGCCAACTGCACCGATCATTAGAAAATTAATCGCCCAGGGAACGCCTGTCATTTCAGAAATTGAATTTGCCAAAAGATATACCACGGCGAAAACCATCTGCATTACAGGATCAAACGGTAAATCAACCACCAGTTTGCTTACGTACCACATTTTGAAAAATGCGGGTTTAAATGTAGGACTTGCAGGAAATATTGGTCACAGTTTCGCAGCGCAGGTAGCTGATAAGGACTATGATTATTATGTGCTGGAAATCTCCAGTTTCATGCTTGATGATATGTTTAAATTCAAGGCAGATATTGCTGTGCTCTTAAATATCACGCCCGATCATTTAGATCGTTACGATTACAAAATGGAAAATTATGTTGCATCCAAAATGCGCATTATTCAAAATCAAACGGCAGATGATGTCTTCATTTATTGTGCCGATGATGAAGAAACTGTAAAAGCAGTGCAGGCCTTTAAGCCTTTAGCAAATGTATTTCCGTTTTCCATTATTAAAAAGAATGAACCTGGTGCTTATTTAGCAGCACAAACCATACATATCCTAACAGAACCTAATAAAGAACTAACCATGTCTATTTCAGATTTAGCCTTACAGGGCAAGCACAACATTTACAACTCTATGGCTTCGGGCATTGTTGCGAAGGTTTTAGAGTTAAGAAATGAGACCATTCGTGAAAGTATGGGCAATTTCAAAAATATTGAGCACAGGTTAGAACATGTAGCTAAGATATCAGGAATTGATTTTATCAATGATAGCAAGGCCACCAACGTGAATTCTACCTGGTATGCGCTGGAAAGTATGACAGCCGATGTGGTGTTGATTATGGGCGGAGTTGATAAAGGCAATGATTACAACATGCTAAAAGATCTTGTAAAAAGTAAAGTGAAAGCGATTGTGTGTTTAGGTAAGGATAACAAACGGATTCATGATACCTTTGAAGATGATGTGGAAGTTATTGTAAATACGTTTTCTGCTGATGAAGCCACTCAGATTGCTTTTCACCTGGCCAAACGCGGGGATGCAGTTTTACTTTCGCCTGCATGTGCCAGTTTTGATTTATTTAAAAACTATGAAGACCGCGGCAACCAGTTTAAAGCAGCAGTTAAAGAATTATAATATAGGAGGCTAATATATGTTCCAAGCACTACTTGATAAAACAAAAGGCGATAGATGGATCTGGTTGATCATCATCTTGCTTTCGCTTATCTCTGTAATGGCAGTTTATAGTGCAACGGGAACTTTGGCCTATAAAAAAGGCGAAGCCGTAGAGAAATTGCTGTTAACCAAACACCTCATCTTTGTTTTGATGGGGATTGGGATGATTTACATTGCACATTTGCTGGATTATAGGTATTACGCAGGTATATCTAAAATATTAATGATTATCACGATTCCATTACTGGTTTACACCTTAATTTTTGGAACAAATTTAAACGATGCGTCACGCTGGGTAAAGATTCCGGTAATCGGATTGACTTTTCAAACATCCGATTTGGCAAAATTGGCTTTAATAACATTTCTGGCCAGGATGCTGACGAAAAAACAGGAGAATATTAAAGATGTAAAAGAGTCCTTTTTACCAATCATGGGCTCCGTTTGTGTGGTTTTTGTACTGATTGCATTGGCTAACCTTTCAACGGCACTAATGCTTTTCGGTGTAAGTATTTTGCTGTTAATTATCGGCAGGATTAGTATCAAGCAAATAGCCATTGTTTGTGCGGGTGGTCTTGTGTTATTGTTATTTGTATTCTTCCTCGGGCCGAGGCGGAAGACTTACATGTCGAGGATTAATACGTTCATGCATCCGGAGATGCAGCATTCAGATAAAACTTTCCAGGCCGATCAGGCAAAAATTGCCCTGGCCACTGGTGGTGTTTTTGGTAAAGGACCAGGTAATAGTACACAGCGCAATTTCCTTCCCCATCCGTATTCCGATTTTATTTTCGCCATTATTATTGAAGAATGGGGAACACTGGGCGGAATTGTCATTATGGTGCTTTACCTGGTGCTTTTATACCGATGCATAAAAATAGTGACCAAGGCTCCGAAGGCTTTCGGGGCACTGCTGGCTGCCGGTTTGAGTTTTAGTTTAACCATTCAGGCTTTTGCAAATATGGCAGTAGCCGTAGGTTTGGGTCCGGTAACGGGCGTGCCTTTACCATTGGTGAGTATGGGTGGAACATCAATGATTTTTACCAGTGTAGCCTTTGGTATTATCCTGAGTGTAAGTAGAGATGTGGAAGAAAATGCCATTGGAGGAGCTAAAGAGGAGAAAGAAAAAGTAAAGAATAAAGTGATTGTAGGAGAGATTCCGGCGATGGCTTAATTAATAATTAGTGAGTGATAGCATGATTGAATTAGCGAGTGAGACAATAATTAATTAATGAATGATTGAGAGCGTGACAGAATTTTGAATGATTGAATGAGATTGTTGTAATGAGTAAGTGATAGAATTCCCTATTGAAGTGAACATCCCAAAGTTTAATAGTTAGAAATTAATAAATAGTGGAGAATGTAACTAAAATTGATTTTGTAGAATCGATAAAAGCCAGAACAAAGCAGTTCGTTTTGGATTCAATAAAGTTTTATCAAGCACTGCCAAAAACTGAAGAAGGAAAAATAATAGGTAGGCAATTTATAAGATCAGCATCATCAGTCGGAGCAAATTATAGAGCTGCATGCAGAAGTAGGTCCAGGGCAGAATTTTTTTCTAAGCTGAGTATTGTTGTTGAGGAAGCGGATGAAACTGCGTTCTGGATTGAGATCCTAACAGAATCGAAGATTACAAATTCGATGGAAGCTCAACCATTATTGAAAGAAGTAAATGAAATTTTAGCAATTGTAGCTAAAGCAAGAAAAACAGTAAGTAATCATAAATAAAGGATTAAATGAGAGAATGATTGAATTATAGAATGTAATTGTCGCTATTAAACATTTACTCATTCAAAATTCACAAATTCAATAATTAGAGATAGAAATAAAGAATGATTGAATTATAGAATGTAATTGTCGCTATTAAACATTTACTCATTCAAAATTCACAAATTCAATAATTAAATAAGAATGATAGAATGAACGAATGATTGAATGTAGCTATCTTTATTGAACATTCCCTCATTCAAAATTCCCTCATTCAATAATTAAATAACAAAATGAATAATTCCCCAAAAATTATCATATCAGGTGGTGGCACCGGCGGGCATATATTTCCCGCCGTAGCCATAGCCAATGCGCTTAAACGCTTGGTTCCTTCCTGTGAAATTTTGTTTGTGGGCGCAAACGGCCGGATGGAAATGGAAAAAGTTCCAGCTGCCGGATATAAAATTATAGGATTGAATATCAGTGGTATGCAGCGCGGTTCGATTATGAAAAATCTGGCCTTGCCATTTAAAGTGATCGGAAGTGTAAAAAGAGCCCTGGAAATTATTAAAGATTTTAAACCTGATGCTGTTGTTGGTGTAGGGGGATATGCTTCTGGTCCGTTATTGTATGCGGCTTCATTGAAAGGAATTCCAGGTTTAATACAGGAGCAAAATTCATATGCAGGTGTTACCAACAAGTGGCTGGGCAGAAAAGCGGCCAAGATTTGTGTCGCTTTTGACGAAATGGATCAGTTTTTCCCGGCAGATAAGATCTTGAAAACAGGTAATCCGGTACGTAAAGAGGTGGTGGATATTAAAGGTAAACACCATGCAGGTGCTGAACTTTTGAAACTTGATCCACTGAAAAAAACCATTATGGTTACGGGCGGGAGTTTAGGCGCAGGAACCTTAAATAAAGCGATTGAAAAACACCTGCCTGAAATTTTAGCTCAGGATGTTCAGGTGATCTGGCAAACCGGTAAGTTTTATTATAAAGGAATTATTGAAAGGTTAGGGCTTGAATATCACCCCAACGTGCGCATCCTGGAATTTTTAAATAAAATGGACCTGGCTTATGCAGCGGCAGATGTAATTATCTCCCGTGCCGGAGCAGGAACCATTGCAGAACTTTGCCTGATCAAAAAACCAGTAATACTGGTGCCTTCTCCAAATGTAGCAGAAGATCATCAGACTAAAAATGCAATGGCACTGGTTAAAAATGGTGCTGCTTTGCTCATCAATGACCGTTCTGCTGAAGATACTTTGGTTAAAACAGCCTTGGAATTGCTGAAAAATGAAAGTCAGCGCATTAAGTTATCAGAAAGCATAGGGAAAATGGCCTTGCCGGCAGCTGATGAAATGATAGCGGGTGAAGTGTTGAAATTGATTAAGTAAAGAGATGAGAAACTAGATGTGTGATTTGAGATTAGACCATTTGTCTAGTGTCTCATATCTCCCATCTCAAATCTAATAAAAATGGAATTAAGTAAAATAAATAGGGTCTTTTTTGTAGGTGTCGGTGGTATCGGCATGAGTGCGCTCGCCCGTTATTTTGCTAAACGTGGGCAGGACGTTTGTGGTTATGATAAAACTAAAACCCGACTTACTGAAACATTAGCGCAGGAAGGTATACAGATCACTTATGTTGATGAAGTATCTGAATTGCCTGAAGCATTTCTCCATCCAAAAGAAGATACTTTGGTGGTTTACACCCCCGCCATTCCGAAAGATGCTCAATTACTCAATTATTTTAGAAACCACGGATTCGTGCTGAAGAAGAGATCTGAAGTGTTAGGAATTATTAGCAAGGGAATGTTCTGTATCGGGATAGCGGGTACACACGGGAAAACAACCACATCTTCTATAGTAGCACATATTCTGAAAGATACAGGATATGATTGTACTGCATTTTTGGGTGGCATTGCCAGTAATTACAACAGCAACGTGCTTTTCGGAAAAAATAATGTGGTGGTTGTAGAAGCGGATGAATATGACCGTTCATTCCTGACCTTACACCCTGATATTGCTGTTGTTACCTCAATGGATGCCGATCACCTGGATATTTATGGTGATAAAAGCCATCTGGAAGAATCTTTCAGGTTATATGCCGGTCAGCTAAAGGCTGAGGGCAAACTGTATGTTCACGAAGGTTTGCCTTTAGAAAATAGCATCACCTATGCCGCAAGCTCAACCGCTGATGCAAAGGCAATAAACTTAAGGGTTGAAGGGGCGAAATTTGTTTTTGATTATGTTGACTCCAATCATCAGCTGACAGATGTAAGCTTAATGCTGCCTGGTAAGCATAATGTGGAAAATACAACTGTAGCCATAGCCATCGCTTTACAGCTGGGGATTGATGCCGAAAAAGTAAAACTGGCCGTTGCCAATTTTAAAGGGGTTAAACGTCGTTTTGAATATATTGTCAATAACGAATCGCAGATATATATTGATGATTATGCGCATCATCCTGAAGAACTTAGGGCATGTTTTGATGCGGTTAGGCAGCTATACCCAACGAAAAAACTGACAGTGATTTTTCAACCGCATTTGTTTACACGGACAAGGGATTTTGCAGATGATTTCGCCCGCGTTTTAAGTACCGCAGATGAACTTTTATTATTAGATGTTTACCCGGCCAGAGAATTGCCTTTGGAAGGTGTAAATGCACGGTTCTTACTGGATAAAATCACACTTGGAAATAAAAGAATTGTTGAAAAAGATGCCGTGATCGAATATATCGCGCAAGAAAAGCCTGAACTGATTCTAACGGTTGGTGCCGGCGATATTGATACCCTTATTGAACCCATTAAAAATACATTAAACCATGCTTAAGCGAATAAACTGGAGCGCAATATTTACCGGCTTTGCCTGGCTAATTAGCCTGGCTGGCGTGGTGGTGCTTTTAAGTTTTATTAATGTTAAAAAGCAGACGGTAAAATGTACTGATGTAAAAATTTTAATTCCCGGTGCAGATAATTTTATCGAAAGAGAAGAAATTGATGCCATCCTGAAAGAAGATCAGGGTGTGCTTTTAGGAAGAAATCTGGAAAACATTAACATCCATAAAATAGAAAAGAAATTACAATCCAACCCTTATATCGCATTTGCAAAGGTTTATGTAGATATGGATGGAATTTTAAACATCGAAGTCAAACAAAGACAGCCCATTGTACGTATATTAAATGAAACTGGACAAGATTTCTATATAGATAATGATGGATTAAAAATGCCTACCTCTTCTAATTTTACCGCAAATGTGCTGGTGGCTACAGGTCATATTTCGGAGGTTTTTGGAAGCCGTGTAGATACCTTACATACTAAATTGGCCCGCGACCTTTATAAAACTGCTCAGTACATCAAAAAGGATACACTTTGGGATGCCCAGATTGAACAGGTCGTGGTAGATCAGCAAAATGATATGGAACTCATTCCAAGGGTGGGTAATCAGCGTATAATTTTAGGTAATGCTGATTCGCTGGAAAAGAAAATGAATAACCTGCTTATTTTCTATAAAAAAGCAATGCCGCAGGTAGGATGGGAAGCTTATAAAACCATTAATATCAAGTATACCAATCAGATTGTTTGCCAAAGGCGCGACTCTACAGAAATCGCAAGGAATTTAAAGCGTTTATCAAAGATGGATAGCGTTCGTGTACAGCAAAGGGTTTCTGATTCATTGGTGAAGGATGTAATCGCGGCGGCCATTAAAAAAACACCTGTTCAGACTGCATCAGCAACTGAAGTAAAAAGAACAGAACCCCGGAAGCCGGAGCCACAAAAGCCCGAAGTCAAAAAAACTGAAACCAAGAAAACTGAGGTGAAAAAGGTTGAAAACAAGACTGAACCCAAAAAGCCTGTAGTTCAGGCGGCAAAGGCGAAAGAAACTAAAAAAGAAGAAAATCAAAAAGCAACAACTAAGGCAAAACCTGTATTAAGTGTACAAGAGCTTAAAAAGCAGAAAGAAGCAAGAGAAAAAGAAATCAGAGCCCTAGAAAAACAATATAAAACTCAGCAAAATTAACAAATATGGACAAGGCAAAATTTACCAGTCAGTCTCCCATTGTAGTAGGATTAGATATCGGTACTACAAAAATTTGTGTTATCGTTGGCCGCAGAACCCAACATGGTAAGATAGAAATCTTAGGAATAGGCAAAGCAGAATCGGCAGGTGTGACACGTGGAGTGGTTTCTAACATTCAAAAAACCGTGCAAGGCATCGCGCAGGCAGTAGAAATCGCAAGCGGACAATCCAACGTAGAAATACAGGTGGTAAATGTAGGGATTGCTGGTCAGCACATCAAAAGCTTACAGCATAGAGGGATTTTAACAAGAAGAGAATTAAACAACGAAATTGGTAAAAAAGATATCGATAAGCTGATTGACGATATGTTTAAACTGGTGATGCCTCCAGGAGAGGAGATCATCCATGTATTGCCACAGGAATTCACCATTGATAACGAACCGGGAATTAAAGATCCTATAGGTATGGCTGGCGTACGTCTGGAAGCTAATTTTCATATCATTTCCGGTCAGGTTACCGCGGTGAAAAACATCATTAAATGTGTAAACAATGCAGGATTACAAACGCAGGATTTAATTCTTGAGCCATTGGCGTCTTCTGAATCGGTGTTGAGCGATGAAGAGAAAGAAGCGGGGATCGCATTGGTAGATATTGGTGGTGGTACTACAGATATTGCTATTTTCCATGAAGGCATTATTCGCCATACAGCGGTAATTCCATTTGGTGGTAATAGTGTAACTGAAGACATCAGAGAGGGTTGTTCTGTCATGCGTAACCAGGCTGAGTTGCTGAAAACACGTTTTGGTTCTGCCCTTGCTGAGGAGAACAAAGAAAATGAAATCATTTGTGTACCAGGTTTACGTGGACGCGAACCGAAAGAAATATCAGTCAAAAACCTGGCTTATGTAATCCAGGCACGGATGGAAGAAATTATTGAGCATGTATATTACGAAATCAAATCTTCCGGATATGAGAAAAAATTAATTGGTGGCATTGTCATCACAGGTGGTGGCGCACTGTTAAAGCACTTATCTCAGGCAGTAGAGTATGTAACAGGTTTAGATTGCCGCATCGGATATCCGAATGAGCATTTATCTAAATATGAAGATATGCCGAAAACGATTTATGATGACTTGAAAAGCCCAATGTATGCCACCAGTGTTGGATTGTTAATTAAAGGTATTCAAAAAGCAGAAGAGCTGATTGAGGAAATGAAGCAACCAGGGGTATTTGTAGAGAAGCCAAAAACGGTTAAAGAGAAAGAAAAACGTGGACCAGGTTTGTTTGATAAATTACTGGCGAAAACGAAAACATTCATTCAGGACGATATGAATGTGAGTGATGAAGATTACTTAAAAAGCTAAAACTTTTCCACAAAAAATGAGTTTTCCACATTCTTAACAAATGTGGAAAACGTATGTTGAAAAAGTGTTAATATTACATTGAGTAATGAACAGAATTTAAAAATTTTTAAACAACTGATTCATAAAGATATGCAGTTCGAAATGTTAAAAGATAAGTCTTCAATTATTAAGGTAATTGGTGTTGGAGGCGGTGGCGGCAACGCAGTAAACCATATGTACCTGTCAGGTATTACTGGTGTAGATTTTATTATTTGTAATACAGATGCCCAGGCTTTGGAATCTAGTCCTATCCCTAACAAGGTGCAATTAGGGGCCAGCTTAACCGAAGGAATGGGTGCTGGTTCTATTCCTGAGGTGGGTAAAAACTCGGCAATAGAGAATATAGATGATATTAAAGCTATGCTGGGTAGTACAACCAAAATGCTTTTTATTACAGCAGGAATGGGTGGCGGTACCGGTACAGGTGCATCGCCAATTATTGCGAAAGCTGCTAAAGAACTTGATATTTTAACTGTTGCCATCATTACTACTCCATTTTCATTCGAAGGGAAAAGACGTCGTCTTCAGGCTGATGAAGGAATGGAAGAGTTAAAGAAATATGTAGATTCATATCTGGTTATTTCAAATGATCGCTTACGTGAGATTTTTGGAAACCTGACCTTAGGTTCAGCATTTGGGCAGGCTGACGATATTTTAACTACTGCAGCTAAAGGCATCGCCGAAATCATTACTGTTCCAGGTTATATCAACGTGGATTTTAAGGATGTGCGTACCGTGATGAAAGATAGTGGCGTAGCCATTATGGGTAGTCATTCTGCTGATGGCGAAGATCGTGCATTAGAAGCGGTGGAAGGTGCTTTAGCTTCTCCATTATTGAAAGATAATGAAATTGAAGGCGCCCGTTATATTTTATTGAACATCAGTTCTGGTCTTCGTGAAGTAACCATGGATGAGGTTTCCATTATTACAGATTACATTCAGGATAAAGCAGGTTTATCAGCAGATTTAATCTGGGGTAACTGTACGGATGAATCATTGGAAGATAAATTATCGGTAACCATTATTGCTACGGGCTTCCAGACTTCAGAAGAGCGCGTTCATGAAGAAAAAAATAAGAAGAAAATTTCACTGTTAACACCAGAAGAAGCACCATTGGTTCGCCCGATTGAACCGGTAAACTCTTTTATTCAGCCAAAAGCAGCACCATCTTATGAGCCTGTTTTAAAAGCAAAAGAAGAAGTTTCACAAGCAGATCTTTTTGGTGGAATGTTCAACAAGCCAGAAGCTCAAAAACAGCAGGAGCCGGATAACCATATCGTTCGCCATACCCTGATGGAGGAAGAACCTCAGGTAGAAGAGCCGAAAGAAACCGGGTTTGAGTTTGAAGTGAAGTTGGCCGAACCTAATTACGTATTTGATACACCGGTTGCTGAACCAACTCCTGAACCAGAAATGCCGGTGGTTGGTTTAGATGATGATAAAAGTGACGAATCAATGGAAGAGCAGTTGAAAAAATCTAAAGAACGTATTTTACGTCTGAAAGATTTGAGCATGAAACTGCGTACAACCAATGGTTTACAGGAATTGGAAAATGAACCTGCTTATAAACGTAAACAAATGCAATTGCAGCAAGTTCAGCATTCTTCAGAATCACAGGTGAGTCGTTTTACACTCAGCAACGATCAGGATGGTGGTACAGAGATCAGACCAAACAATTCTTTTTTACATGATAACGTTGACTAAGTCTGACCACATATAATTTTGAGCCCCCGATACAATATCGGGGGCTTTTTTGGCATAAAATTAGATCGTTAAAAATCTTAATTGACAGGCAAAAGATTAATCTAATTGATTTTAAGACGAATAAAGCTTAAATTCGCAAAATTTTATTATACAAAATACACAGTACATTGGATATATTCGATAAGATAGCAAAGCACATGGGCCCGCTTGGTCAGCACCAAAAATGGTCACATGGGTATTTCTCATTTCCAAAATTAGAGGGAGAGATTGCACCGCACATGCAATTCAAAGGAAAAGAGCATTTGGTTTGGAGCTTAAACAATTATTTAGGTTTAGCCAATCATCCGGAGGTTAGAAAAGCTGATGCAGAGGCCGCGGCCGAATTTGGTATGGCTTACCCAATGGGTGCCAGGATGATGAGCGGTAACTCAAAATATCATGAGCAACTGGAGCAGGAACTTGCTGCGTTTGTTGGTAAACCCGATGCATTTTTGTTGAATTATGGCTATCAAGGGATGGTTTCGATTATTGATACCCTGGTTGATAGAAATGATGTAATTGTTTATGATGCAGAATCTCATGCCTGTATTATAGATGGCCTGCGTTTGCACATGGGCAAAAGATTTGTTTACCAACACAATGATATTGATAGTGCCCGTAAACAATTAGAACGTGCGACCAAACTGACTAAAGAATCTGGAGGTGGTATTTTATTAATTACCGAAGGTGTTTTCGGCATGAGTGGTGCGCAAGGTAAACTAAAAGAAATCGTTGACCTTAAAAATGATTTCGAATTCCGGATCCTGGTTGATGATGCACACGGTTTTGGAACCATGGGTAAAACAGGCGCTGGTACACATGAAGCACAGGATTGCATTGAAGGCATTGATGTTTACTTTGGAACATTTGCTAAATCTATGGCTGGTATTGGTGCATTTGTAGCGTCTACAGAAGAAATCACTAATTTCCTAAGGTACAACATGCGTTCTCAAACCTTTGCAAAAGCATTACCTATGCCAATGGTTAAAGGACTTCTAAAACGTTTAGAACTGTTAAAAGGAAAACCTGAGCTTAAGGATAAATTATGGGAAATAGCCACCACCTTACAAAAAGGACTACGTGAACGCGGTTTTGATTTAGGGGTAACCAATTCAGTTGTGACCCCCGTTTTCTTAAAGGGCGAATTAACGGATGCTACTGCCATTACCTTCGATTTACGTGAAAATTATAGTATTTTCTGCTCAATCGTAGTGTATCCGGTAATTCCTAAAGGAATGATCGAATTGCGTCTAATTCCAACAGCTGTACATACATTAGAAGATGTTCAACGTACATTGGATGCATTTAGTGAAGTTTCAGAAAAATTGGAAAACGGTTATTATAAAGAAAATCAGTTTGCAATTGCATAAGCAGTTATAGTATTAGAATACAGGAGCCAATTATTTAAGATAATTGGCTTTTTGCTTTACCAGTGTTTCTTAGGTTGACTTTGATCTGCGTGGAGAAGAAAAAAAGCACTTTAAACAGCTATTTTTATTTAGGAATATTTTTGTTTGTGCAACAAACCATTTAAATTAGAGTTAGATAATTAAAAATCAAACCTTTAAACTACAGGAGTACAAGAAAATGAAAAAATTTGAAGAAGTGAAAAGTTTAGTTGCAGCTTTGGAAGCTGATGCAGACAAGTTTTATAACAAGGGGAATAGCGCCGCTGGAACCCGTGTTCGTAAAGGTATGCAAGATTTAAAGAACTTAGCCCAGGCCATTCGTTTGGAAGTACAGGATACAAAAAATAAAGCTTAAACCAATATTAGATATTTGACAAACCTGCCTTTGAGTGAATCCCGAAGGCAGGTTTTTTGTTACTTCAAGAGCATAAGCTTATAGTCATCTGCATAAACTCCCTCACCAAATTGTACCAGTTTTTGTTTGGAGAAACGGAAAAATTTGAAGTTTTCTGTCATGCCATTATAGGTTCTGTAAATCAGCATATCTCTATCATCTCCATAAACCTGGACGGCAGATCTGTTAAGATTTTTAAATTCCTGCTCGGTCATACCGATCGTAAATTTCGGTTCGTAATACTGAATCGCGTTACAGCCCATCAGCGTTGCGGCTAATAGGCACATTAATAGTAGCTTTTTCATTTTGTGTTTAATTTGTGTGTAGAATGCTGTATTCAATTTCTATGCCTGCATAGTATTCTTTAATAGAATGTTGGTGTCTATTTTTATTAATAGGTTAAGGTGTGCTGGTAAGTTGTTGACAGGTAGCGGAATAACCTACTGTAATATTTTAAATACGTATAAAAAAACAGGTTAATTCCATTGCTGAAGAGCAAAAGAACGAACCTGTTTCCATTTAAACACACGCTTCAAATAAAGCAATGTTTATTATTTAGTTATACCAGTTGAGCAAGCTTTGCCAATTCGTTTTCAATGGCATGATCTAAGGTAGTAGAAGCTTTAATCAAAGGTAACCTTACTGTATCACCGCAAATGCCTGAATGTTTCAATGCAGCTTTAATCCCGGCAGGATTTCCTTCTGCAAAAGCCAAACGTGTAAACTCAACCAAACTTAAGTGTGCAGGAACAGCAGCCTTAAAGTCGCCAGCCAAGCATTGTCTTACCATATCAGAAAACTGTTTGGGGATTGCATTGGCTACGACAGATATTATCCCTGATGCACCTAAAGCAATCATGGGTAATGTAATCGGGTCATCTCCTGAGATCAATAGAAAGTCTTCGGGTTTATCCCTCATGATCTGGTTAAACTGATCAAAACTTCCTGAGGCTTCTTTAGTTGCAATGATGTTTTTGAAATCATGCGCTAACCTGCAGGTGGTTTCCGGGCTCATGTTGCTCATGGTGCGCCCGGGTACGTTGTATAAAATAAGATCCAAAGGCGAAACCTCCGCCAGGTGCTTATAATGTTGATAAATCCCCTCTTGTGTTGGTTTGTTATAATAAGGACTTACAGATAAAATTGCACTATATCCCGTCGCATCAAAAGTTTTGATCTCTTCAGCAACAGCTAAGGTATAGTTGCCCCCAATGCCGGCAACCAATGGTAATCTATTGTTGTTAATTTCAGCAGTGTAAGCCCACACCTTCTTCTTCTCATCCTTGGTCATCGTGGCGGTTTCGCCGGTTGTGCCTAAAGAAACGAGGTAATCTATCCCTCCGTCGATCAAATGATTAATCAGGTTTTTTAAACCGTTATAATCAACAGATCCATCTGCATTGAAAGGTGTAACCAATGCCACACCAGTACCCTGAAATTTGTTCATTATATATTGTAATTATTGAATTTTGAATGAAAGATTGACCGAACGCTCACATTCTGCCATTCATTAAATCTAATCATTCCCTTATTTTTTATTTTAACATATCTATAAGTTCTTGATCACTAATGATCGGAACTTTTAGTTTGGTAGCCTTTTCCAGTTTGGATGGCCCCATATTATCTCCGGCTACCAGATAGTTTAATTTACCGGATATTCCGCTCAAAATTTTACCACCATTGGCCTCAATGAGGTCTTTAAGTTCCTCACGACTATAATTTTCAAAAACGCCCGAAATTACGAATGTTTTTTCAATAAGTTTATCACTGGACAGCTCAATTAGCTTTTCTTCAATTTCGAAGCGTAAATTGGCTAATTTTAATAATTCTATTTGATCGAGATGCTCTTTTTTTGCAAAATACTCAACAATGCTTTCAGCAATTCTTTGTCCGATTTCATCTATAGCAATTAATTCCTCAACGGTTGCTTTCGATAAACGATCGATATTCTTTACTCCGGCAGCCAGCTTTTTAGCTACAGTTTCGCCTACATAGCGAATGCCTAAACCAAAAAGTACTTTTTCGAAAGGCATTTCTTTTGATTTTTCTATGCCCATCAGCATGTTCTCAATAGAACGCTCGCCAAAGCGATCCAATGTTTTCAGCTGATCTGCCTTTTGGTACAAGGTATACAAATCACTAATATGATTTACCAGGCCATGTTTATAAAAAGTTTCAATGGTTTCATCGCCAAGGCCATCAATATTCATCGCCTTGCGGGAAATAAAATGCTGTATTTTTCCTACAATCTGTGGCGGACAACCTTCATCATTTGTACAATAATGAACGGCTTCACCCTCTTTTCTGATGAGTTCAGTGCCACATTCAGGACAATTGTGCAGGTAATAAATCTTTTTCGAGCCGGCGAGACGTTTATTCAGGTTTACCTTAATAATCTTCGGAATAATTTCTCCGCCTTTTTCTACAAAAACAGCATCGCCTTCATGTAAATCCAGTCTTTCAATCTCATTGGCATTATGAAGGGTGGCCCTTTTTACCGTCGTACCTGCTAGCAGAACTGGCTTTAAATTAGCAACCGGCGTAACTGCTCCCGTACGACCAACCTGATAAGTTACCTTTTCGAGAATGGTTTCTACTTCTGCAGCTTTATATTTATAGGATATAGCCCAACGCGGAGATTTGGCCGTAAAACCCAATTCCTGTTGCTGCGCATAACTGTTTACCTTAATTACGATCCCATCAATATCATAGCTGAGTTTAAAGCGCTCATTTTCCCAATGGTGAATAAAGGCCAATACATCATCAATATTTTGAACCAGTTTATTGTGTTCACAAACATTAAATCCCCAATTTTTTACAGCCATCAGGCTATCCCAATGGTTTTTAAATTCATTTTTATCAGTATAAAGAAAGTAAATAAAACCATCCAATGGTCGTTTAGCTACCTCCTTGCTGTCCTGCATTTTGATGGTTCCGGAAGCAAAATTTCTGGGGTTGGCATAAGGGATTTCACCAAGCTCTTCACGTGCAGCATTTAAACGCAAAAAGGCAGCTTTATGCATAAAAATTTCTCCCCGAATTTCAAAATGTGCCGGTGCCTGGTCTGATTTAATTTGATGGGGAATAGTGTGAATTGTTTTTACATTATTGTTTACATCATCACCTTTGGTGCCATCACCACGGGTTACGGCCCTAATCAGTTTTCCATTTTCATAAGTTAAACTGATGGATAAACCGTCGAATTTTAATTCACAAACATATTCGAAATTATCCCCTATGGCTTTTCGAATCCGTTCGTCGAAGTCACGGAGGTCTTGCTCATTATACGTATTGCCCAGCGAAAGCATGGGATATTTATGCTGAACAGTGATAAAATTTTTGGTGATATCGCCACCAACCCGTTGAGTCGGGGAATTTGGATCTGCATAGTCTGGGTTCGCCAGCTCCAGTTCAGCCAGGTGCTTTAATTTTTTATCGAACTCAAAATCGCCGATAGTTGGCATAGCCAGCACATAATAATTATAATTGTGCTGGTTAAGTTCGGCAACCAGCGCATCCATTTCCTCTTTTATTTTAAACAGCGACATGACACAAAGATAAAAAAGGTTAACTTGCTTTTATACTTTGAAGCACAAAAAGCTATGGGAAATGAGTGACATTACCATTAGCTTAATTTTTTATAGATAACAGGTGCAATTACGATTAAGCCGGATCTTGATTGGTGTTTTTATTTAGTAGCTGAAGAAACTCAATCAAACCAATAGCTTCTGTGTTGTTAGGAAGAGGATACCTCTCGGTACCCGAGTAAACTACAAATTTTTCGGTGGCACCAATATCTTTACATGCGATATGAAAACCTTTCGCAATTTTTGGTGAGGCTGATCTTTTGACCTCAACCGCCCAGATTTTATGATTCGGGCCTTCCAAAACAAGATCAATTTCTGTTTGTGTGGCCGATCTATAATAACTGTATTGCCATTTACTGGATAACTGACCAATAATATTTTCTACCACAAAGCCCTCCCAGCTTGAACCTAATGCAGGGTGCCCGAGAAGGTCTTCTAAGCTAGATATGTTAAGTAATTTGTGCAGAATTCCTGTATCGCGGATATAGATTTTAGGAGACTTTACCAATCTTTTTTTAGTATTTCCTGCCCAGGGTTGCAGTTGCCTCACCATATAAAAATCCGTTAATACATCCAGATATAGTTTCACTGTTGGATGGCTTACTTCCATGCTTTTGGCTAAATCTGTATAAATTACCTGTTGTCCGTTAAAATGAGCTAGCATAGACCAAAATCTTTTTAATCGGTTTGCCGGTAAACTTGGTCCCATTAATGGAATGTCACGTTCTACATAAGTCGAAATAAAATCATTTAACCATTCCCAGCTTTCTTCAGCATCAATAGCAAGAAAACTTCCTGGAAACCCACCTCTAAACCAAATTTTTTCTACGCTAAAACCAAGTGGATCATGATTGTAGATTTCCAGTGCATTAAAGGGTGTAAGTTCTATGTACCTGATTCTGCCTGCTAACGTTTCTGATGATAGTTGTAGCAGGTCTCTTGATGCTGAGCCCAACAGCAGAAAATGACCGGCTTGCTCACCTGCTCGCTTTCTCAGATCGACAATTCCCCTTAGGTTAGGAAAAAGATCTGGTTTACGCTGAACCTCATCAATAATCAGGATGACATTTTCAAATCTTTTTAAGTAGCTTTCAGAATCCTGAAGCTTATTAATATCCGTATCTAGTTCGAGATCCAGATAACTGGTTTTTTTAGCTGAAAACTCACCGGAGATTTGAAATGCCAACGTTGTTTTACCAACTTGTCTTGGCCCTAAAAGCGCAACAATTGGAACGCTTTTTAAACCTTTAACAACTTTTTCTTTAATTAATCTTTCAATCATAACCTTGTAATTTGAAACCTTTGCTTTCAGATTACAAACAAATATACGATTAAACCTTGTAATTTGAAAGTTACACTTTCAAATTACAAGGTTGGTGAAGTAATATTAATAATTACTTACATTAATTTGCCTTCAATCTCATCGAAAATATCCATGAAATCTTTGGCCAGAACGGGTTTGAAAATTCCCAATTGAAAGGTCAGTTCCCGTAACTGAAGCTCATTTAAAGTTTCGGGCCACAGGCGCATGCAGATTCTATTTAAGGCATAGCTAATGTTTTCCAGCTTTTGGTAGCTTAGTAAATATTTGCTACTGATGAAATTTTCCAGGAATTTCGTGAAAACGATCTGGTTTTTAAGTCCGCAATGCTCCAGGAAATCAGTTAACGAATTTGGATTAACAGCCACCAGCTTATCATAAAAATGATTGACCTGAATGAGATTCTGCTCAATTAATAAATGATCTAACAATAATTCTAAACCAATATGAGCCAGAAACGAGGGGCGAATCGGCGTATCAGTTACGATGGGCTTAATAAGCTCCTTTAGCAGAGCAGTTTTTTCCAGAAAAAAATCAGATGAATGAAAATATAAATCAACGGCTAAATGTCTTTTCCAGCCTTTAAGCAAGTTTTCCTCATCCGGATTTCCTATAAACAGAAACTCATTTTTTTGTGGATAAAGATTAAATTCTTTCGAAGCATTTTTGATCAGATCGGGCAAAACTGTTCCCATTACTATGTTAGCATCCTGCGTTAATCTTTCGAAATAATAATGGGATAGAAAGTTCATGTTGCAAGGTAATATTTTCTTTAGTGATGCAAAATATCAGTTGATAAAAGGTGTTACCAATATATCTGGAGTTTTATGTGCATAATGAAACCCATAATCAGCTATTTCGAAATAAACGGCTGATTGGGGCTGCAGATTTAAAAGCTGGTTTAGCGTCATCAACTAATTTGCATTAAAGCAAGTGAAAATTTTATCTTTGCACGCACGAAAATAAATTGCCTATACAATGACGAATTTTGTTGAAGAGTTAAGGTGGCGCGGCATGCTGCATGATATAATGCCAAATACAGAAGAAAAGTTGAATGAAGGGATGACATCTGGTTATATTGGTTTCGACCCTACTGCGGATTCCCTTCATGTTGGTCACTTAACGCAAATCATGACACTCATTCACTTCCAAAATGCAGGGCATAAGCCATTTGCTTTGGTTGGAGGAGCTACTGGTATGGTTGGCGATCCTTCTGGTAAGTCGGATGAGCGTAACCTTCAAACACCGGAAATGATTGAACATAACCTGAAAGGCATGAAAAGTCAACTTTCCAAATTTCTAAAATTTGAAGAGGGTGGCAATGGTGCAGTAATGGTAAATAATGCAGACTGGTTTAAAGATATGAACCTGTTTACGTTTATCAGAGACGTGGGCAAGCACATTACCGTAAACTATATGATGGCTAAGGATAGCGTTAAAAGACGCCTGGAAGGTGATTCTGGCTTATCCTTTACCGAATTTTGTTACCAGTTGATTCAGGGATATGATTTCTATCATTTATGGAAAAACGAAAACTGTCTGGTGCAGATGGGGGGATCAGACCAATGGGGAAACATTGTAACCGGTACCGAGTTAATCAGAAGGAAAGATGCCGGAACAGCTTATGCCATTACCACGCAATTAATTAAAAAGGCTGATGGAACCAAGTTTGGCAAAACAGAAAGTGGTGCCGTTTGGTTAGATCCGGCGAAAACCTCTCCATATAAATTTTACCAGTTCTGGTTAAATGCATCTGATGATGATGTAAAGAAATGGATCAGGATTTTTACGCTAAAAAATAAAGAAGAAATCGAAGCCCTGGAAAAGGAACATGATGCAGCACCACATTTGCGCATTCTTCAGAAAGCTTTAGCCGAAGACATTACAGTGAAGACGCATTCAGCAGAAGCTTTGGAAACAGCTATTAAAACTTCGGAGTTCTTGTTCGGAAACGGTTCACTTGATTTTTTAAAAAGCTTATCAGAAAACCAGGTGTTGGAAATGTTTGAAGGTATTCCGCAGTTCCATATTTCTAAATCTGAATTAAGTGCTGGTATTGATGCGGCAACTTTGCTTGCAGAAAAGGCTGCTGTTTTTCCTTCTAAAGGCGAAACCAAGAAACTCATTCAGGGTGGAGGCGTTGCGGTAAATAAAGAAAAAGTAACTGATGCCATGCAGGTTTTTGATACCGGAAACCTGATTAATGATCAGTTTATTGTCGTACAAAAAGGAAAGAAAAACTATTTTCTCCTGATTGCAGAATAAACGCTAAACAAAAAAGGCTCAATCAAATTGAGCCTTTTTTGTTTGGAAACTGATTAATGATCAGTTTCCAATTAGAATGCTAATGTTTAGCATCGGCAGGGGTATTCGATATAGAGTCAGCCAGCATTTTACCTTTTGTGGTATCCATAGCTGCTGAATCTTTTTTATTCGTATCTGAATATTTATAGGTGCTATCTGCATTTTCCTGATCTGCTTGTTTTCCGTTACATGAGGCCACAAATAAACCTGTTAGGGTTAGTGCTGCCAAGAAGATATTTTTCATAGTATAAGGTTTTGTATAAATAATCCTTTTTAGCAGGTAATTGTTTTAGCTAATTGAGTTTTGGAATTAATTCAGTTACTGTACAAGCAAATTACAGCCTCTAATATCGGCATTGTCAAATCTGCCCAACACTTCAAAACTTTGGTCAGCATTTATTTTACCCAAATCCTGCGTGGCGATGAATGAGCAAGAATTAATATTGGCGAGGTCAATTACATTTATTCCTCCTGTTTTTCCTTCAGGAATCAATGTTAAAGGATCATTGGTATCCCGGATCAGTACTTTCATCCAGTCCGGACATTGAAAAATGCCCTCACCTAAAGAATAAGCCTGTGAAAGCAATTCGGTCATGCCATATTCACTGTGAATAGCAGGTACGCCAAAACCTTCTGTTAATTGCTGGTGAAGTTCTTCCCGAACCATTTCCTTTCTTCTGCCCTTCATACCGCCTGTTTCCATTACAATCAATTCAGGGAAATTAAGATCGAATTTCTCTACAAAATCCAGTAAGGCATAAGTTACACCGATTAAAACAGTTGGTTGATTCCTGGTTTTAAGATCTGTTAAGGTTTGCAAAAGGTCATGATGGTTATCCAAAAAATAACCACTCTGTGGATGACCGCTTTTTTCAATCAGATCATTAACCATATAAATTAAAGAAGAACCTGATCTTTGCTGGTAGGAGGGAAGTAAAGCCAGAAAACAGTAATCTGATACTTTGCCATAAAAATGATTGAAAGCAAGCAGGTAACTTTGCTCATATAAAGCCACATCTGTTACGTAATGGCTGCTATGACTCATTCCTGTAGTACCAGAACTGCTGAAAATTACTTCAGCAGGATGTTGATTACTCACGATCTGATGCGTTTTGAAAAAACCAATGGGCAGAAACGGAATCTGTTCGATGGCGGATACCTGATTGACATCAATTTTTAAATGATGAATATATTCCCGGTAAACCTGGCAGTTTGCTGCCTGTAATTTAAAGGTTGCTAAAGCCTGGTCTCGAAAAGACTGAGCATTGTTTATTGTAAAAATATCAGTATTTGTCAAATCCACGTTGCAAAAGTACGAAGCCTTATGCTATTTTATCGTCAGTTTTTTTGGCCAGCATGGCCATTCTAAATTGATAGCCGCAATAACCGCTGATTCCGGCCACTAATCCGCTAAGTATTCCCGTTACCAATAATAGTACCCACCAGAGCTTTACACCTGTCATCACCGCCACCCGGCTGGCTAACAAATTATCGTTTGGTAAGCTTTTAAATAGCGAATAGCCAATCCATAGTAAGCTTATAGCGAAAAAGGAATGCCAGAAAGCAATTTTGCCGGTTTTACCTATAATACCGCAAGTGGCAAAGGCCACCACAATAATTACCCACCAGGGTGCAATCATTTGAAGGAAAAAGCAGATGATGACGATAACAATAAAAACCATTTTAAATTATTTAGAAATTTTTAAACGAGAGATAATTTTTCCAGACTGATCATCCGGCGTTTGCATATAAAACAAATCGTATAACTGACCTTTTGCCCAGGTATCAATCATATTATCATAAAATTTGCTTCCGGGGTTACCAGATTGCCCGCCTGGATATACACCATGGCCTTTAGGATTTTTGCCAAGTTCGATTACCATTCTCCAGGATGGACCATTTGTTTCACTTAAGGCATTGATGGTGCTTTTTGCTCCGCCAATCTGTAATACTTCAGATCCAAAACCTGGTATTTTGGCCAGGTGCGGAACATTGCTTTGTTTCACGTTAGACCATCTCCAGTCTTTATTGATCGGCCCGAATCTGCGTTCCAAACTATCGCAACTGTATTTAAACGATTCATTAACCAGATCAGCGAGGTTTTCCCTCCGACTGGTATTTACATTATCGTACCATTTGGCAGCTGGTTCTTTCAATATCATTTCAACCGTGCGGTCTCTTGATGGATAACGCATTGGAATACCTTTAACTGTAAATTCATCGTCCCAAATATCGAATGCGAGGCGCTTAGTCCAGATTTCAAAAATACTGGCTGCAATTTCACCTGCATCATAACGTTTATTCCATTTAGTTAAATAATTCAATGCTTCTTTTTGGGTAGCGTTTAAATTTTCCGGATTTAAAAGTGGCAATATAGCAGGAACCAAGTTTTGGGCCAGGATGCTGTAATTATCAGTCTGCATGAGTCTGATGCTGTCCATCGTAGCCTTATTCATCGCCGTTAAACGGTCATTAATTCGCTTTCCGCGTTCATAAGGTGCGAATTCCCAATTGAGGTAGTAAGGATAAGTCTGATCAGTAGAAGATTGGTTAGCTGAACTTACAAAACCCCTTGGCGGATTTTTCACAGTAGGGTTTTGTGAAGCGGGAATCCAGCCATGCCAGTCGTATGCCGGATCGGTACCATCGAGAATAAATTTTCCCTGGTTTTTCCATTTCAGTGGAAACTTTCCATTTGGCGTGATGGCGATATCATTATCCACACTGGCAAACACAAAGTTTTGTGCCGGTGCGGTATAATAGGTTAATGCTTTTCTGTAATCATTATAGTTTTTACCCCTGTTCAGGTAGTAAAATGTCATGAGTTCATTTGAACGGTCATGTGCGATCCACCTTAAGGCATCACCCACAGGCACACTGTTTGCTTTAACGAAATTTGATTTCTGAAGATAAACCACAGGTCCCTGATGGGTGTAGTAAACGGTATCGATAAGATCCTCGCTTCCGCGGATTTTAATCACCTCCAGCCGTTTAGTTGTTTTATTCCATTTGTTGTTGTACCAGTATTCATTATGCGTACTGTCTTTAAATTTGATCTGATAGAAATCGAGCACATCTGCTGCAACATTGGTTACACCCCAGGCAATTTTCTGGTTAAAGCCAATAATAATTCCTGGTGCACCGGGCAGTGAAACACCATAAGTATTGATACCGGGTGCATGCAATTGAATCTGATACCAGATGGATGGCAAACTCAGTTCCAGATGCGGGTCGTTGGCTAAAATCGGATAGCCTGAAGCGGTTTTACTTCCGGAGAGGGCCCAGTTATTGCTTCCGATGCCCTCTACTTTTTGTTTGGTTTGTACATCACCGGTTTGTGTTGTGGTGAAACTTTCAGGGGTTTTGGGAATGGGTAATGGCGAAAAATTCCATTTAGTACCCACCGGAATAATCGGATCTTCTTTAAAAGGATAATCCGGGAAAAGATTTTTGGTAATTTCAGGACCAAATTTTTTCAGGATGTTGGTCATATAAAATTCATCAGATCCCATGGCTAAAATGGCCGACATTTGTTTGAGCAAAAGCGCACATTTGAGCGGGGTCCATTGTTCCGGTTTAAAATCCAGTATTTTATATTCGATAGGATAATTGGAACGGGAGAGTGTTTTGATATAGGCATTAATCCCTTCGGTATACGCCAATATCATTTCCTTTGATTTTGGATCAGCCATCATGCCCTTAAGCGAGTTTTCAGCACCATATACCATGCCCATTCTGCGCTGATAACGGTCGCTTTCGCGTGCAGGTTCAGATACAACTACCTCACTGATTCTGCCTGCTGCAAAACGCGTTTGAAAATCCATTTGCCAAAGGCGGTGCATGGCGGTTACATAACCCTGGGCCAGGTAAAGATCATGATCATTCCGGGCAAAAATATGCGGGATCATTTTGTCGTCGAAAAAAATTTCGACCTGATCTGTAGCACCCTTAATTTTCACCTTATGGTTAAACATAAAATGATTGTTTTCAGCATTTTGCCAAAATCCCATAAAAGGGTTTAAGAACTTCAGCAGGGGTGGAGTACTTCCAATTTTTGTATTGAAAAAGAAAGCCAGGCTAATAGGTATGATGATGCAGAATAATGCTCTTAATTTGTTCATGTGGGTTCGCAAAAATCTCAGAAATTACAGTATCTATTTAACTGATCGTTTATAAGGACTGCAAAATACAACAAACAGAATGTCAATCAAAATTATATATTCAATCATAAATATTACACACCATACTGGTGAAGTCAAAAATAATATTTAAGTTTATATGACTAATAATACAAACCAAATAGCAATTTATTTATGAGCAGGATTTTTACACAAATTTTATTTGCGTTATTATTGATGTGCACGATGAATTTAACTGCACAGGCACAGCGCATTACGGTCAGTGGATCTGTAAAAGATAAGCAATCAAAAGAAGGATTGTCAGGTGTGAGCCTGATGGTTAAAGGGCAACCTGGCGGTACGGCATCTGCTGCTGATGGTGCCTTTAGTTTTTCAACTGCTGCAAAGTTTCCATTTACCCTGGTTGCGTCTTATGTAGGTTATGGTACTGTGGAACAGTTAATTAATAGTACGGCTACCGGAATTGTAGTGGAGATGGAAGCTGCTGTGCTTTTGGGTGGTGATGTGGTTGTTTCTGCATCCAGGACACCTGAGCGCATTCTGGAATCACCGGTTTCCATTGAGCGGATGAGTGCTGCTTCTATCCGCGATATTGCGGCACCTTCATTTTATGATGCTTTAAACAATATGAAAGGTGTGGAAAGCAGCACGCAGAGTCTAACTTTTAAATCCATCAATACACGTGGTTTTAACTCCAATGGGAATACACGTTTCAATCAGTATATCGACGGAATGGATAATCAGGCCCCAGGCTTAAACTTTTCAGTAGGTAATATTGTGGGCATCACTGAGCTGGATGTTGATCATGTAGAATTATTGCCGGGTGCATCGTCAGCCTTATATGGTGCCGGTGGTATCAACGGAACCTTATTGATGACTTCGAAAGATCCTTTTAAATATCAGGGTGCCAGTTTTCAGTATAAATCGGGTGTAAATCATGTAAATGATGAAAACAGCAGCGTGCAGCCCTTTAATCAGCTGGATGTCCGTCTGGCGAAATCATGGAATAAAAAATTTGGTGTGAAGGCCGCATTTTCATTCTTGCAGGCCAAAGACTGGTTTGGAAACAATTATTCAAACTTTGACCGGAATGCCAGGACAGCAAAAACGGGTGACCGTAGCAGTGATACCAATTATGACGGGATCAACGTATATGGGGATGAAGTGAGCCAGAATATGCGGAACGTGGCACTGAGCGTACAAAATGCTACCATTTCCGGAATTAATGCAGGTTCAGGTGGCGCAATCCCAAACATCAAGGCTTTAATGGATGGTACCTTTGGTGCTGCTATTCCAAATGCCGCACAACAAGCTGGTTTCCTGGCCGGACTGCCCGCCGCATTGAGGCCTGCAGTTCAGAATTATCTTCCTTTTTATGTGGGCTTAAAAGCTAATCTTATCCCGGATCAGAATGTTTCCAGGACAGGTTATCAGGAATCTGATCTGGTTGATTATGATACTAAATCGCTCAAGGCATCTGGTGCAGTTTATTATAATTTCACCAATACCATTCAGGCGGTAGCACAGGCGAACTGGGGCACAGGTACTTCAGTTTATACCGGATCAGATCGTTATTCGCTACGTAACTTCAATATTGGTCAGTATAAGTTGGAATTAAAAGGGGAGGATTTTTATTTAAAAGGATATACCACGCAGGAGCGTTCAGGCGATTCTTATATTTCCTCTATTTTGGGTAGTTACATCAACGAAGTTTCAAAACCCTCTACTACCTGGTTTCCACAGTATATCGGTAATTACATAGGGGCGAGGGCTGCCGGACAAAACGATGCGGCCGCACATGTACTTGCCCGGAATGCCGCCAACCAGGGAAGGTTTGCACCTGGAAGCGCGGGGTATGAAAATGCTAAAAATACCATTATGAATACCACCATCAGTGCTACATCTATCAATAGCACTGATCCAACAAAAAGTGTTTATGGAGCCAGGTTTGATGATAAATCCAATCTTTATCATTATGAGGGCATGTACAATTTCACCAATGCGTTTAATAAGGTAGTGGAGTTTCAGGTGGGTGCATCCTATCGTTTATATGATTTGAATTCTGCCGGAACCATCTTTAATGATTTAAATGAATCGATTGATATTAATGAATATGGTGCATTTGCACAGGTAGGTAAAAAGATGCTGAATGATAAACTGAAGATTACTTTTGCCGGCAGGTATGATAAAAGCCAGAATTTTGAAGGCCGTTTTACACCACGGATTACCGGTGTGTTTACCGTGGCCAGGAATAATAACATCAGGGCATCATACCAAACAGGGTACCGCAACCCAACCACACAAAATCAGTACATTGATCTGGCTGTTGGCGGTGGGTCGCAACGTTTAATTGGCGGCTTGCCTGAAATCATTTTCAATAAATATCACTTAGATGCGAATAAACCTTATACCGATGTAAGCTACCGTGCTTTCCTGGCTTCAGCGGCCACAGGTACGCCAAATCCGGCATTATTGCAGCAATACACCTTTGATAGCAGGGGCGTTCGGCCTGAAAGTGTTCAGTCTTATGAGTTAGGTTATAAAGGACTGATTTTGCCTAATCTCCTGGTTGATGCTTATGGTTACTATAATATTTATAAAGACTTTATTACTGCCATTGATGTGTATCAAAATGTGGGTACGGCGGCCAGCCCTACTTTTGTTAAATTTGGCGTTCCGGTAAATGCTGAAGGGGAAGTGAGTTCTTACGGTGCCGCCCTTGGGCTTGATTACCTGATCAATAAGTGGACCTTAAGCGGAAACGTTTCATATAACCAGATTGGCGATTTGCCAGTCAACTATATTAACGATTTTAATACGCCGAAAATTCGTTTTAACCTGGGTTTAGGCAACAGGGAAGTGATTAAAAACTTTGGGTTTAATGTGTCTTACCGCTGGCAGGATAAATTTTACTGGAACTCTTCATTTGCCTCAGGAGATGTACCGGCTTACAGCTCGCTTGATGCGCAGGTGAGTTTACAAATCCCTTCAGTAAAATCGGCTATTAAACTGGGTGGATCGAATGTGATGAATAAATATTACATCACCTCTTATGGTAACCCTGCTGCAGGGGCCATTTATTATATTGCTTATTCTTTTAATCCTTAGTAATACCTAAATCTATAAGGTTTTCAAATCCTTATAGGTTTTTTAAAAAAGAAGAACGGGCTGGTTATGCTCTGCGTTTATAAGTGTTATGATTTAATGAAATCGCTATTATACGCACAGAGGCTGGTAGCGGGGTGCAGATGATCAGTTAAATCGTCATTGCGAGGCGACTTTTTCAGCCGGCGAAGCAATCTTTGCCGTAATTACTGACAGGAGTTGTTTTCGGCTGGCTGCTGTGGCCTCTTCTTCTTTGTTCTTGATAATAAAGAAGCAAACAATCAAGGCTTGGACCTGATGTTGGATTAGCGCGTCGAAATTTTAAAAGCGGTAGCACAAGGACTCGATTTTATTTGGTAATCAAGATTAATTTCGAGGGAGCCGTGTGCGCTACCTTGGGCAGTGGGGTCATTTGAACGGAGGTGCAAAAATTTCAACAGCTTCTCCTGCCATCATCTCCTAGGCTGGTAGCGGTCGTGCAGAGGGATATTATGCGTAATTCAATCGAGATCAATCGTCATCTCGACCGCAGCGGAGAGATCTTTGCCCTTTGCCCTGGCTTGCCTCGGCTCACCGCAGCCGAGGAGCGCTTACCTTTTTCTTGATAAAAAGGTAACCAAACCTGAGCGCAGCGAAAGCATGCACGCCGATGAAATAACAACAAAGGGGGCATAAATCATTATGTTTTTATGGATTACAAAGCCGAAAGCTACAACTTAAAACAATTGCTTTATTTATGTGCGTGTTTCGCTAAAGTACGCTGCAACATTTTTTAGGTTGTACAGAAAATGAACAGCTGCTGGAAAAAAATAATGGAAAATTATTGTCAAGCTGGTTTTCAGGCTGATCAGGATCTTGAAATTAAATCTGTATTTCAATTTGTAGACCTAACAGAAGTTTTTTTGGATTTGGCGAAAAGTTTATGCAAGGGGAATTTCAATGCGCTACAGCCAGCAGTTGATGGGCAAAACCCACCTGCTAAGAAACAAGACAGATTTTATTGCTGATGTTTTAGAGCCGCCCCCGGCCCCTTTTTTAAAAAGGAGCCGGGGGTAATGCTGCTATGAAGTGTTTGGATAGTGTCTCTCAGGTTTGATGGCACAGAGGTAATAGCGGGGGTGTGCGTAGCGAAGGTTTATTTCCAATCCTTTTTCTTTCAGGATAAAGTTGCCGACGGGCAGATAAGAAGGCATTTGATTATGCAATAGGTTTTTTAACCGCTTCTATAAAATAATTTGTATAATAGTACTTTCTTAAGCACAATCCCGGTTTAAGAATGGGTTTAAAGCAAATTTGAATAAATAAGGATGGAAGAGCAAAATGATCAGCCTAATGAGGTAAATGAACTGGTTGAAAAGGCACAGGAAGTACAACATTTAAACAATCCTGTTGATATATCGGTTAAACCAATTGTTAAGCAATATCTGGGGGCCGTAAAGAAGGTAAAGAAAGAGGGAAACCGCTTTTATTTTTCTGATGGCGATGCAAGAGTTGAGGTACGTGTGGTGAGTGATGAAATCATTCGTGTACGCATGGCGCCACATGGTGTTTTTCTGGATGACTTCTCTTATGCCGTACCGGAAGTAGATCAAAAGGTTTCGGTATTTAAAATGCAGGAACACGAAGGGTATTATACGGTTTCTACCCACTCCGTTACCTGTAAAATAGAGAAAGAAAACTTTCATATTTCCTTTTCTGATAACATCACCAATTTGGTAATGGTAGATGAGGCCAACTCCATGCACTGGGAAGAAAATGTGGATTTTGGTGGCTACTATATTTATGCAACCAAAAAATGCCATTCAGAAGAGAATTTTTTTGGGTTAGGAGATAAATCGGGGAACTTTAACCTTCGCGGTCGTCGCTTCGAAAACTGGAACACGGATGCCTATTCTTATGGCTGGAATCAGGATCCTTTGTATAGAACCATACCTTTCTATATCGGGTTACATAACCAGGCAGCTTACGGTATTTTCTTTGATAATACCTTTAAATCGTATTTTGATTTTGGTAGTGAAGATGTAAATAAAACCAGTTTCTGGGCTGATGGTGGCGAATTACAGTATTACTATATTCATGGTCCGCATATTATGGACGTGGTTAAACGTTATGCCAGCCTAACCGGAACACATCCTATGCCCCCAAAGTGGACATTAGGCTATCAGCAATGCCGCTGGAGTTATTACCCGGAAACCAAGGTTAAGGAAATTGCCAAACAGTTCAGGGATCGCAAAATTCCCTGCGATGCCATTTATCTTGATATCGATTACATGGACGGCTACCGCTGCTTTACATGGAACAAAAAATATTTTCCCGATCCACGCCGCATGATTAAGGAACTTGCTAACGATGGTTTCAAGACCGTGGTAATGATTGATCCGGGCATTAAGGTGGATGATGATTACTGGGTGTTTAAAGAAGGAAAAGACAATAAATACTTTTGCAGAAGAAGTGATGATTATTTTATGGAAGGCCATGTATGGCCTGGCCGTTGCCAGTTTCCGGATTTTACCAATCCAAAAGTAAGAAAATGGTGGGGTAAATTGTACGAAGAACTGGTGGATATGGGTGTTGCAGGTTTCTGGAATGACATGAATGAACCGGCCGTTTTTGGTTCCGGAACGTTTCCAAATGATGTTCGCCACAATTACGATGGTTACCGTGGCTCGCACCGTAAGGCACATAATGTTTATGGCATGCAGATGGTGCGCTCTACTTATGAAGGATTGAAAAAACTCATGCGTAATAAGCGGCCATTTACCATTACCCGTGCAGGTTATTCGGGGATGCAGCGTTATGCAAGTGTATGGACCGGTGATAATATTGCTACCTGGGAACATTTAAAAATAGGCAATATCCAATGCCAGCGACTATCGGTTTCAGGGGTGCCTTTCTGCGGAACAGATATCGGCGGATTTAGCGGCGAACCTGATGGTGAATTATTTACCCGATGGATCCAGTTGGGAACGTTTTCTCCATTTATGCGTGCACACTCGGCGGGTGATACAGCTGAACGGGAGCCCTGGAGTTTTGGCGGGTTTTTCGAAGATATTAACCGTAAATTTATTGAACTGAGATACCGTTTAATGCCTTACCTGTATTCTGTTTTCTGGGAACATCACCGTTATGGTTTTCCGATTTTAAGACCATTGGTGATGCTGGAGCAGGAAAATATCAGTAACAGCTTCCGCCAGGATGAGTTCTGCTATGGTGATAAATTATTGATCTGTCCTGTTCTGGAGCAGGGCGCAATATCCAGACAAGTGTACCTGCCTAAAGGATTATGGTATAATTTCTGGACCAATGAAGTTTTAGATGGCGGAAATGAATACAACATCGAAGCAAAGATTGACAGTATGCCGATCTTTGTAAGAGCAGGATCTGTCATTCCGGAATACCCGGTAATGCAATATGTAGATGAAAAAGCAATTACCGAGGTGGCATTAAATGTTTATAGTTGCGATTACGAAGTTAACTCCTATATGTATGAAGATCATGGAGATACCTTTGCTTTTGAACAGGATATTTACCTGGAGAAAAAGTTTACGGTAAAAGCAAATGATGCACAGGGACTGAAAATTAACCAAAGAATTGAAGGGCTTTATACGCCAAACTATGAATTTTATAGCTGCCACATTATAGGTATGAAATTTCAGGTGAAGAAAATTATCGTTGATAATAAAGAAGTAACCGACTATCATATTGATGATAGAAGTGTGCTGCATTTCAAGTGCCTTAAAAACTTTACTGAAATACAGATTTTAAGTCTGTAAATCTTTTAGCCCCAAACGCTGTTTAGTGTTTGGGGCTAAACCTATCCAGTCAAATTATGATACCAGCAAAAAAAGTTTCCAAAAAAAATATAGCCGTAACACCGATAGATAAAAGCAGGTCAGTTTGGGTACATAGCCTTTTCACCGATTATGATATTGATCTTTTTTCGGTTGGAAAGCATTTCAGGCTGTACGAAAAAATGGGTTCTCATTTAATCAGTGTAGAAAAAACGAATGGAACCTATTTTTCGGTATGGGCACCAAATGCACAGGAAGTAAGCGTAACCGGTAACTTTAATGATTGGAATAGAACTTCGCATTCGCTGTATAAAAGACTGGATAAATCAGGGATCTGGGAAGGATTTATCCCTGGGGTTTCAAAAGGAGAGGTTTATAAATATTTTGTAAAGGGTTTTGATGCTTCTGAACATTTAAAGGGCGATCCTTATGCCAGAAAGTGGGAACATCCTCCGCAAACGGCCAGTGTGGTTTGGGATACAGATTACAGTTGGAAAGATAAATCGTGGCTGGCCAAAAGGGCAAAACTGAATGCACTTGATCAGCCCATTTCAGTATATGAATTGCATTTAGGCTCCTGGGAGCGTGATCCGGAAAACCCTGAACGGGTGCTCAACGCCAGGGAAGTGGCTACCCGGTTGGTACCTTATGTTAAAGAAATGGGTTTTACCCACGTAGAGCTGATGCCGGTAATGGAATTTCCTTATTTTCCGAGTTGGGGCTACCAGATTACCGGCTATTTTGGTGCCAGTTCACGTTATGGGGCACCACAGGATTTAATGTTCCTGATTGAAGCCCTGCACCAGGCCAATATTGCGGTTATCCTGGATTGGGTACCCTCACATTTTCCAGGTGACAGGCACGGGCTATACGAATTTGATGGAACGCATCTTTATGAACATGCTGATATGAAAAAGGGATTTCATCCCGATTGGAAATCCTATATATTTAATTACGACCGCAATGAAGTTCGTTCATTTTTAATTAGCAATGCTGTTTTCTGGATGGACCAGTATCATGCGGATGGTTTGCGTGTAGATGCAGTGGCTTCTATGCTTTACTACAATTTCTCAAGAGAAGACGGTGATGCGGCAACAAATGAATATGGGGGCAGTGAAAATCTTGGTGCCATTCAGTTTCTGCAAGACCTCAATGTGGCCATTTATGGTAATTTTGAAGGTGTTCAAACTATCGCCGAAGAAAGCAGTACTTATCCGGGTGTAACACATCCTGTTCATACCGGTGGACTGGGTTTTGGCATGAAATGGATGATGGGCTGGATGAATGATACCCTGAAGTATTTTAAAATTAATACGCTGGAACGCAAACACCATCACCACCAGCTAAGTTTTAGCATGACTTATGCGTTTACTGAAAATTTTATGTTGCCCTTTTCACATGATGAAGTGGTGCATGGAAAATCGCCCATGCTGTATAAAATGCCTGGTGATGACTGGCAAAAGTTTGCTAACCTGCGGGCGCTGTATGGCTACATGTTTACTCACCCGGGTGCAAAACTCCTGTTTATGGGAAATGAATTTGCCGATACCAGTGAATGGAACTTTACCCAATCTTTAGATTGGCACCTGCTTCAGTATCCCGGACATAAGGGGATGCAGGAAACGGTGAAAGCCCTGAATTTCCTCTACAAAAAGGAACCTGCACTTTACCATTTTAACTTCAGTTATGAAGGCTTTGAATGGCTTGATGCTGATAATGCCAATGAATCGGTATTTGTTTTTATGAGGAAAGGGCCAAAGGCCAAAGATACACTGGTAATTGCCATTAATTTAACACCTGTAGTTCGTGAACACTATCGCATTGGTGTGCCGTTTAAAACCAAATGGAAAGAAATTTTTAATACGGATGATATTCTGTTTTACGGCAGCGGAATTAACAACAGGGGAGAGATTATTCCCCGGAAGGAGGGATATAACGGGCAGGAATATTCGGTTAACATTACCTTGCCACCATTAGCCGTAATCATATTTAAAAGCAAATAGGCTTAAATAAGAAAAGCCTCCCATTGCTGGAAGGCTTTCTTAAACTCTGGAGTGGAAGCTTCCAGAGCGGCTGCAAAGATATAAAAATTGTTTTCTTTGACAATAGATATTTTAGAAATTAGTTTGATTATCTGTTTAAAGCTTTAATTTAATCCCGCCATTAAAAGTTCTGCCTTCTGTATGTGTCCAGATGTCGTCAAAACTGGGGTTAAGATGTGATCCGTTAACCACACTTTTATACCGGCTCTGCCTGGTATCAGTAAAATTCTCGGCATTAATAAATATGGAGATTTTGCCAAAAACCTTTTCTGCCATGAAACCAAACTCCCAGAATGCACTGGTTAATTGATTATTGTAAAGGTATTGACGATCGGTAAAATAACCCTCCAGCCCTAATTTAAAATTGCGTTCCTTTTCATAAAGCAAAGCCAGGTTCACCTTATTTTGAGGTAAAAGCCTGATGTTTTGAATAACCGGCAGGTAATCTGCCTTGGCATCGGTAAAAGTATAACCGGCAAAAAGCTTAAAGTTTTCCTTAAAAATAATCTTTGCATTGGTTTCGAAACCCCTGCTTTGTACAGGTTGTGTGGTGTTTTCAAAGTGAAATGCGCCTTGATTGTCTTGAAGCAGGATAGTAGAATTATTGATCCTGGTATAGAAGAACATTTGGTTCAGGCTGAATAACCAGTCAGCGCCAATAGCCGTTTTATAATTAATATCTGCCGTACCTCCATAACTTTTTTCTGCTTTAACCTGGTTTAGCGGCAATAGGTTCTGGTATTGAAAAGTTTCGGTTTGTTCGGTAAAGAGTGTTGGTGTTTTATAACCCAGGCCGCCACCAATTCTTGAACTCCAATGATCATTGATTTTGTACAAAGCAGAAATTCTGGGTAAAACGAAGGCTTCATTCCTGCGGTAAAATGCATTGAAATAATTGACAAAGTCAAGCCTCACACCACTTTCTAACTTAAAACGATCGGAGATATCCCAGGTTTGCTGTGCATAAAGGCCGGCCGTTCTGGTCGTAAAGTTTTTTGACAGATTCGGGAGCTGATCTTGCTCTGCAAACTTATCATATACGATGTTCAACCCAAAAATCAGGCTTTGATTTTTGATGTTTTTCAAATAACTGATATCAGTATAGGCATTATAGTTAGTCCCGTTAAAAGTATAGTCAGGAATGGCAATATCCCGTTTAAAATAATTGAAACTGGTTTTGATCTTCAGTAAATCTGATGCATTTACCTTGTAGCCAAAATCGAGGGTAGAGGTATTGCGAAGGCTTTTGTTGCTTTCAAAATAGCGGTGGTTGGCATCTGCACCATTATTAATCACAAAAATATCTCCACCTGTGCGGTTGCTTCTGGTAAAAGCATTGCCAATTACAATAGTTGTTTTTTCATTCGGATAATAAAATACTTTCGGGTGGAGGGTAAAATCATTTGTTTTTGGGAGTTCTGTAAAATCATCCTGATCAACATCATAAGCTTTCTGAAAATTGGTAAGTGCAAGCAGGCTGTAGCCCAGTTTTCCTTTTCGCTGCATGCTAAAAGCCCCGATATTGGTTTGCCCTACGTTTGATTGATTAAGGATCATGTTGAAATCAGCTTTTTCCCTTGGTGTTCTGGAAATAAAGTTGACTACACCGGCAATTGCCCCTGCACCGTAAAGCGTAGAGGCTGGACCTTTAATAATTTCTACCTGCGCCAGGTCGAGCGGTGGAATTTCGAGGATACTCAATCCGCTGGCAAAATTGCCAAAACTGGCATACCCATCTTTTAAAAGCTGGGTATAACGTCCATCCAGGCCCTGAATCCTGATACTGGCATTGGCACTGGTGGCCGAAGTTTGCTGCACGGCAATACCCGTGCTTTCATGCAGGATCATCGAAACATTGGCTGGCCGCATATTACTTTTCTCGTCAATTTCTTCCAGTTCAATGGTTTCCACGCGAGTGGGGGTGTTTTGAATACTCCGGCTGGTTCTGGTAGAAGAAACAATAACTTCATCCAGTTCATCTTCTGCCGGTTCCAGGAAAATTTCATACGTTTTCACCTGATTTAACGGGAAAGTAACGATAAGGCGTTGTTCCCGGAATCCTACATTTCTGATGATTATGGTCTGAGAACCATCGGGAATGTTTTCAAAGCTGGCAGTACCATCTGCTTTGGTTTTTATGATAAGATTAGTGCCCTTAATCAGCACTGTTGCATCACTGATAATGGTTTTGTCCGTTTTATTCCTGACTGATATTTCAAGACTGTTTTGTGCGTAAGCACTTCCTAAGCACAAAAATGTGCATAGCAATAATATTATTTTTTGCATCTGTATAGTATAAATTGAATAATTAAACCTTGAGATAGGTTCTTAACGATATCGGTTAACCGATAAGATTTTTATTCAACTTTGGCGGTTGCCAGATGTTTCGGATATAGTCGGATACATTTCTGCTTTGGTAACCAGGCTTTATCTGATTGGAAGATAAAGATTTTGGCTGAAGCGTCAATAATTCGGTACATATATTTACAATAGGCTGCCCGCAACAATTGCAGGTGCATAATGGCGAACAATGATCATTATCCGGTACAGTGTTCGTATTTGAAATTGTTAGAATGGCCTCATTGGTTTGCCTATTGATTTCCACCGCCATAACGTCTTCGCAGGTAATGCAAGATAAAAGCAAAATGGTGATACTCAAAAAGTAGACTAAGATTTTCATTGGCCAGTCAAATGTACAAAACCTCTGGCAACCAAACCAGTTATGGTTTTAATTTATTAGGGATTAGCAAAAGAATAAATGTGGTTCTGTGGTATCTTTTATACTTATATTCCATTGGGTTGTTTGATAGTTAGTTGGTAAACCGAACAAATAAAAAAATGTAATGTTAGCTAATTATACAGATCAGTAAAATGCAATTATTAAAGATAGTTAATCAGCAGGAAGCAGGCTATGGCCTCAATATTCAGCTTTCTGAGCATGAAATTTTTCTTAATGATTTAAGATCTGGTGATCCTGAAGCTTTTAAAACCATTTATAAGCAATATGCAGCTGCAATATACGGCATGATCCGAAGCAAGATTGCCGATGAACATGCTGCAGAAATTATCCTCGAGAAAATTTTTTTAGATTTCTGGAATTCTATATCAGGATATGATGAAACTAAATTCAAAATCTTTACCTGGTTGCATCAGATTACCAATCGTCAGATCAATCTTCATCAACTGTAAAAATCAGCGGTGTTTGGCGGCTGATGTTTCCGTAGGTTGTATTTCAACCTAAATATTCATCATATTTTGTTTTATGGATTCAAAGTTTGTGAATGTTAAATTTTGATATAAAGAAAAAGGAGACCTCATCCGAGCGTCTCCTTTTTTTCTAACCAAATATAAACCTGTTATGAGCCAGGCTTTGTCTTTAATCCTCCGTCAAAATATTTTTTAAGGAGAATGATTTATCTTTTTTAATCTGCATAAACATCGTTCCGTTTATTACTCTACAAATATAGTAAAAAAAATGATAGTGTAAAAAATACACTAAGAAATTTTTATATATTTTTTTTGTCATTTTTATCTGCAGCTATCTTTTAACCGGCAAATCGTTGTTAAAATGACCGTATTGCAAATATACATCCAAAATATGTTAAGTAATTGTTAAATAGTATTAAATTTTAGCTTGGATGGTTATAGTCAGTTGAATTTTTGAATGATTTATAAAATAAAAGTGAATTTTAAATCTTTTTTAAGCTTTATTTATAGATAAAGTATTTTTATCAGCATTTTTTTATGCGCTTAAGTGTTTTACCTTGCATTTTAAATCAGCTTTATAAATGAAATTCAGGTTTAAAATAAAAAAGCGACAAAACCAAAGGTTAATGTCGCTTTTTGAATACAGTATTTAGCCTTATGGCTATTTTGTATTATAAACTTGCGTAATATTCTACAAATTTAGCAAGTGCAGATGAATATCCCCACTCATTATCGTACCATGAAACCACTTTTACAAAGTTGTCATTCAATGAAATACCTGCTTTGGCATCAAAAATAGATGCATGGTCATCGCCAATGAAGTCAGAAGATACAACCTCATCTTCAGTGTAAGCCAATACGCCTTTTAATTCACCTTCTGATGCTGCTTTCATGGCTGCCTTAATTTGCTCATAAGTTGCTGGTTTTTCTAAACGGGCAGTTAAATCAACAACAGAAACGTCGGCCACAGGAACGCGGAATGACATACCGGTTAATTTGCCTTTTAATTCTGGTAATACCATACCTACTGCTTTGGCAGCACCGGTTGATGAAGGGATGATGTTAGAGAAACCACCACGGCCACCTCTCCAGTCTTTAGCTGAAGGACCGTCTACTGTTTTTTGAGTTGCAGTAACCGCATGAATGGTACTCATTAAACCTTCAACAATTCCGAAGTTATCATTTAAAACTTTAGCGATAGGTGCTAAACAGTTTGTTGTACAAGATGCATTAGAAACAATTGTTTGATCTGCGGTTAATTTATGGTGGTTAACACCCATTACGTAAGTAGGGATGTCGCTATCTTTAGCCGGAGCAGAGAAAACTACTTTTTTAGCACCTGCTGCGATGTGTTTTTCTGCATCCGCACGGGTTAAGAATAAACCTGTAGATTCAATAACCACTTCAACACCAACTGCATCCCATTTCAGGTCAGCAGGATTTCTTTCTGCTGTTACACGAATTGTTTTGCCATTAACAACTAAATTACCATCTACAACTTCAATTGTGCCATCAAATTTGCCATGTGTAGTATCATATTTTAACATATAAGCCATATAATCAGGCTCAATCAGGTCATTAATTGCTACGATATCCAATCCTCTTTTTAATGCAGCTCTGAAAACCAGTCTGCCGATACGGCCAAAGCCGTTTATTCCAATTTTGCTCATTGTTTTTGTTAATTAGTGTAATGTTTTAATAAATTTAGTATTGGTTCTTTAATAATGGTTTTAATTTTAAGCTGATGCCTGTCTGCTACTATTTGCAACTGTTCTTCCAGTTCTGCAGCTACTTTTCCAACAAAGTGTATATCTTCACCCTGATATTTAGTTGCCATAGGTAATACATAAGTCTGAAAATATTTCTCAAAGCCTTCATCAATTAATTTGAGAATATACTCATGCTTTATATTTTGTGTAAAAAAGTCAAAGAAAGAGGTCAGAAATATATTGGCCTGTGGCTTATTATATATTCTTTCCAAAATTTGAGGGCGATCAAGATTAAAGTTTCTGACAAATTTGGTTTCAAGATCTTCGGGCAGTGTTTTACTTAAAAAACTTTTTAAAAGTACTTTGCCAAAATAGTTTGAAGACCCTTCATCTCCCAGAATATAGCCTAGTCCAAAGCAATTGTTGAGGAGTTTTTTACCATCAAAATACGCACAGTTTGAACCACTTCCCAACATGCCCACTATCCCGGTTTGTTCGTAACAGGCGGCTTTTGCAGCGCCGAATAAATCGTTTTCAACAAAAACCTTACTGTATCTGAAAAATGATGATAAAGTATTTGCCAATTCTATTTTCCTTTCTGCTGAAGATGCTCCTGCTGCAAAGAAATAGATTTTTTTAATATTTTCTGCATGATTAACCAGAACAATTTTCTTATTCAGGATTTGCAAAATCATTTTGGCATCAACAAAAGTCGGATTAATTCCGGTCGTATTGCAGTGTGCCACTACTTTGCCATTTTGGGTTAATTTCCAAAATGCAGTTTTTGATCCACTATAAACAACCGCCACCATATTAAATTGATAAAACTTCTGTCATTTCCATTAAATCCGGCTCAAGCTTGAAGCTGTGTGCGGTTAACGCTTCTGTGATGCTGGTTAATTTAACGGCATTGCCGTGTAAACCAACCATTTGTCCGCTTTTTCCGGCAATGAGTGCATTTACGGCTGCAAAACCAAGTCTGCTTCCTAAAATACGGTCAAAGCTGCTCGGGCTGCCGCCGCGCTGAAGGTGTCCAAGTATGGTAACTTTAGTATCATAATGGTCAAAAGTTTCTTTTACTTTCTTGGCAATATCATAAGCACCGCCTTGTTTATGTCCTTCGGCAACAATAACTATGCTTGATGATTTTTTTGTAGCCGCACCCAGGGCAAGTTTAGTAATCAGCTCATCCACACTGGTTGCCCTTTCAGGTAATAAAACGGCTTCGGCACCACTGGCTATTGAACTTCTTAGTGCAATACATCCCGAATCCCTGCCCATTACTTCTATAAAAAACAACCTGTCGTGCGCATCTGCGGTATCCCTGATTTTATCTATTGCTTCAATGACAGTATTGATTGCGGTATCATAACCCAATGTAAAATCAGAACCTGCCAGGTCATTATCAATCGTTCCAGGTATACCAATTACCTTTACGCCGAAAGTTTCTGAGAAACGTTTTGCGCCGGTAAAAGTGCCATCACCGCCAATAACCACTAAACCGTCAATGTTATTTTTCTTTAAATTCTGGTAGGCAATTTGCTGACCTTCATCAGTTTTAAACTCCAGGCAGCGTGCAGTTTTTAAAATGGTACCCCCTAAGTGTAAAATATTACTTACAGAACGGGCGTCCATCGATTTTATATTGTCCTTAATCAAACCCTGGTATCCCTGCATTACACCAAACATGTTGATGCCATGGTAAATTCCGGTTCGAACAACAGCTCTAATGGCTGCATTCATTCCCGGGGCATCGCCACCGGAAGTAAGTACAGCTATGTTTTTAATATTTGGCTCCATCTATGATACGAATATAGTGTGTAATTTTTACACTAAGTAATTTTTTTTATTTTTTTTACTTAATATTGAAAGTCATACCTTTATCTGTTTAAAATAATTAAATTTTACTTTGGAACAAATTTTACCTCATTTAGATTCTGTATTCTCGATAGATTGCGTGTTGTTTGGGTTTGATGGCAAGGAACTTAAAATCTTACTCATCGAAAGAAATGAAGAGCCGTTTAAAGATTGGTGGGCCTTGCCTGGTAATATCGTGGGTGCAGATGAAAGTTTAGATCAATCCGCATCGCGTATATTATATGAGCTGACCAGTCTGCGTGGAATTTACATGGAGCAATATTATGCTTTTGGTGATCCAAACAGGCACCCGCAGGGTAGGGTAATTACCCTGGCCTATTATGCACTTATCCGTTTAGGTGGTGATAAAGAACCCCGTCCGATCAGTACCTATGCGAAACGTGCCAAATGGTTACCCATTACGGATTTACCTAAACTGGCTTTCGATCACCAGAAGATTTATGATAAGGGCCTGGAAAAAATCAAGCGAAGGATTAAACACCAGCCGATCGCGTTTGAGTTACTGCCCGAAAAATTTACCCTCACCCAGTTGCAACATGTATATGAATTGATTCTCGGTAAGAAACTGGATAAGCGCAACTTTAGAAAAAAGATTGTAAGCTTTGGCGTGTTGAAAGAACTCGACGAAAAACAAAAAGGTGTATCTTATCGTGCAGCTACACTTTATCGTTTTGATAAACGCAAATATGCCAAATTGTTTGGCAAGGAAATTTCCTTTTAAGAGAAGGATTAAAGAGCAAAGGATAAAGACCACATCACTATAAAAAGAAAAAGGTCCCGATTGAATTTTCAATCGGGACCTTTTTTATGGTTTTAAAGACTTTGGACTAATTACTTGAAACTCATCACTCCAGACTAAAAACTCCAAACTCAGTACTCTAAATTACCCCTTCTTAGCTGTTTCCAAATGGTAATGAACTAAATCATCTATAGGTGAACGGATAATTTTACCAACACCCATTTCATAACGGTCAGCAACAATACTTAAAATGTCGCGAAAGCTGTAACCTACAGAACCTACACAGTTTAATTTGTGGTCTTTATAGTTTGGATAGTGAATCACCAAAGCTTCAAAAAATGAAGTAAAGGCATAATCTATGGTACTGAAAGCATAGTCTTCATAGTTATCTTTGAAGTCGTATAAGAATTTACTGAAGCTGGCGCAGAAACGGTTTGGCAAAGGCTTATTGTAAATATTATCAAAAATATCTTCGTTTGTTAAAGCATAATTATCATAAAAAGCTTCACGTAAGCCTTTTGGCATATAGCCTTTCATATAGTCGCTTAAAATGCGTTTCCCAATAAATGAACCGCTACCTTCATCACCCAGGAAATAACCTAATGAATCTATATTAAGGGTAATATCTTTTCCGTCATACAGGCAGGAATTGGTACCGGTTCCTAATATAGCTGCAAATCCGGGCTCGTTACCCAAAAGTGCTCTGCAGGAAGCTAGAAGATCATGACCAACAAAAATTTCGGCATTGGTGAAAATCTGCTTCATGGCATCAGTCACAATCTTTACATTACCAGGGGTAGAGCATCCAGCACCGTAATAATAAACAGCAGTTAATTTTTCTCTTTCCAAGTGGTCTGGAAGGGTTTCATTTAAAGACTTTACAATGTATTCTCCCTTAGAAAAATATGGATTGTAACCCTCGGTATTAAAGTAGATTTTTCTGCCGGCTTCGTTGATCAGGCACCAATTTGTTTTGGTTGATCCACCGTCTGCAATTACTATCATTTTATTTATTTTTTGGTTTTAGCACGATAAAAGTATAAAAACTCTTATATTTTGTATCTTTTTTTTTAATAATTTTTTAACAATTTATTGTTGTTGAAATTTAAGTGTGTAAAAAATACACTATATAGGGGCTTCAATCGCCTTAAAACCTTATTATTATACTTGAAAAGGCATTAGGCTTTTTTTTAATCGTCAAGAATATTTTACAATTTAAGTGCAAATGAATAATAACTTTTTAGATTTTCGGAGCGATACGGTAACGAGGCCAACGCCAGGGATGCTGGATGCCATGATGACTGCCCGGGTAGGTGATGATGTTTTTGGTGAAGATGAAACAGTTGCTGCATTGGAAGAAAAACTCTGCCAGATTTTTAATATGGAAGCAGGATTGTTTTGTCCGTCAGGTACCATGACCAATCAGATTGCGATCAAGTGTTTTACGAAACCCATGGATGAGGTTATCTGCGACCAAACGGCACATGTTTACCGTTATGAAATTGGTGGCATTGCCTTTCATTCTGGTGCTTCCGTCAGGTTGCTGTATGGCGATAGGGGCATTCTGACGCCTGAATTAATTGAGCCTGAAATTAATGAAGATAATATCCATTATCCGGATTCCAGTTTAGTGGTACTGGAAAATACGGTAAATAAAGGTGGTGGAAAATGTTATGACCTGAAGCAGATTGCACCTATTCATCATCTCTGTAATATTAAAGGGTTAAAACTGCACCTGGATGGTGCCCGGATTTTTAATGCCTTGGTGGCCACAGGCGATAAGGCACATGAGTATGGCAAGTATTTCGATGGGATGTCGGTTTGTTTATCAAAAGGTTTGGGTGCGCCGGTGGGATCGGTATTACTGGGCAATAAGGATATGATCAGGAAAGCCCGTAAAATTAGAAAGGCCTTTGGTGGTGGAATGCGCCAGGCAGGCTTTTTGGCTGCAGCAGGGATTTATGCGCTGGATCATCACATCGAGCGCCTTCAGGAGGATCATCAACATGCCGGGGCAATAGCTGAAGCACTGTTACGTACAAAATATGTGCTTTCTGTAATGCCGGTTGAAACCAATATTGTTATTTTTGAGGTGGCTGCGGGAACGGCAGAGAAAATTGCAAATCAGCTCAAAGATAAAGGATTGCTGTGCGGTACAACGAGTGCCAGTACAGTGCGGCTGGTAACGCATTTGGATCTGAGCGCTGAAATGATTGACCGTGCCATTGAAATCATATTACATTTGTAGTAAAGTTGACAGCCAGTAGTTATGGCACCGCTTGTTCACCAATTATTGTATTAAATAAAGTAAATTGCCAAATGCCTGAAAATTCTAACCTCCCGATATCGATTTCAAAAATCCTCATTGCCAACCGGGGCGAAATTGCGCTGCGCATTATGCGTTCGGCAAAAGAAATGGGGATTAAAACGGTAGCTGTTTTTTCTGAAGCTGATCGCAATGCGTTGCATGTACGTTATGCCGATGAAGCCATATTTATCGGCCCGGCACCATCTAACCAAAGTTACCTGGTTGGTGAAAAAATTATTGATGCCTGTAAAAAAACCGGTGCTGAAGCCATCCATCCTGGTTATGGTTTTTTGTCTGAAAATGCAGGCTTTGCGAAAATGGTGGCAGATGCCGGATTAATTTTGATTGGCCCATCTGCAGTGGCCATGGAAATCATGGGCAATAAATTATCGGCAAAAGCAGCTGCCTTGAAATATAACATCCCCATGGTTCCCGGAACGGAAGAAGCCATTACCAATGTGAATGAAGCAAAAGAAAGGGCAGTTGAAGTAGGCTTTCCTATTCTGATCAAAGCTGCTGCAGGTGGTGGTGGAAAAGGTATGCGGATTGTGGAAAGTGTGTCTGATTTTGAAGAACAGATGGATCTGGCCGTGAGCGAGGCTACATCTGCATTTGGTGATGGGGCCGTGTTTATAGAACGCTATGTTACTTCACCCAGACATATCGAAATTCAAATTCTTGGAGATCATCATGGCAACATTGTTCATCTGTTTGAACGGGAATGTTCCGTGCAGCGCCGGCACCAGAAGGTGGTGGAAGAAGCCCCTTCATCTGTTCTTTCACCTGAAATCAGGGAAAAAATGGGTAAATGTGCAATTGATGTAGCCCGCTCTGTACATTATACCGGTGCCGGAACTGTAGAATTTATCCTCGATGAAAATCACGATTTTTTCTTTCTGGAAATGAATACGCGCTTGCAGGTGGAACATCCTGTTACGGAATTTATTACCGGTGTTGATTTGGTAAAAGAGCAAATCAAAATTGCTGAAGGAAAGCCTCTAAGTTTTAGTCAGGATGATTTAAAAATTAATGGCCATGCAGTTGAACTTCGCGTATATGCAGAAGATCCCAATCATAACTTTCTTCCTGATATCGGAACGCTTCAATCCTATAAAATACCAAAAGGCAATGGTGTAAGGGTGGATGATGGTTTTGAACAAGGCATGGAAATCCCGATTTATTATGACCCGATGATTGCCAAACTGATTACGTATGGAAAGGATCGGGAGGAAGCCATATCCAGAATGTTGAGGGCCATAGCAGAATATGAGATTACCGGGATAGAAACCACACTGGCTTTTGGTAAATTTGTCATGCAGCATGAAGCCTTTAAAAGCGGAAATTTTGATACCCATTTTGTTGCTAACTATTTCAGACCAGATGAATTAAAAGCAATAAATGAAGAGGAAGCGATGATTGCCGCAATTGTTGCTGCAAAATTCTTTAAAAAAGATGTATTTAAGGAAGCGCCTTTGCAGGTGTCTCCACCATCCTCCAACTGGAGAAAAAACAGATTAAAATATTAATTCAGGTTTCATCAGGCCGTTACTTTATCAATGGCAAAATGAAATCTCAACACTGATAACACATGTTTACCGGAATTATAGAAACACTGGGCGAAGTTACCGCCATTAAAAATGATCATACCAATATTCATTTTACCATTTCATCAGCCATTAGCCACGAACTCAAAATAGATCAGAGTGTGGCGCACAATGGTGTGTGCCTTACAGTGGTATCGCTTCAGGATGGGGCGCACACCGTAACGGCTATTGACGAAACATTGCGCAAAAGCAGTTTAATTAATTTAAAGGTGGGTAGCCGGATAAACCTGGAAAGGTGTATGCAAATGAATGCGCGTTTGGATGGCCATATTGTGCAGGGGCATGTTGACCAGACAGCTGTTTGTGTTAAACGGGAAGAACTGGACGGTAGCTGGGAATATCGTTTTAAATATGATGCAGGTACAGGAAATGTAACGGTAGAAAAGGGATCGGCCTGTGTAAACGGGATTAGCTTAACGGTTGTAAATTCTGCTGATAACGAATTTTCGGTCTTTATTATTCCATACACTTTTGAGCATACTAACCTGCAGGAAGTACATGTTGGGGATACCGTTAATTTAGAGTTTGATATTATTGGCAAGTACGTGGCCAGATTAATGAATAAATAATTGCCTTTTAATCAATCGGGATGTACAGTAAAGATGAAGCGGCCAGGTTAAGGCAACAGTTCTGGATTAGTTTTGGGCAGTACATGAAACCTGTACCTTCGGCCAGTGGCAGCACGGTTCATTGGATCAATTATAAAACAGGCGTAAAAAATATCTTCTTCAAAATGGATGTTGACAATAAAAAGGCAACAATTGCTATTCAGTTGTCTCATTCAGATCAGGATATTCGCCACCTCATTTTTGATCAGTTTGAAGAATTTAAATTAATGCTCACCAATACCTTAGAAGAGGAGTGGGACTGGAGGAGAGATTTTACGGATGATTACGGAAAAACGATCAGTCAGATATCAATTACTTTACCTGGAGTAAGCATTTTTAACCAGCAACACTGGCCAGCACTCATTTCATTTTTTAAGCCAAGAATTATTGCGCTGGATGATTTCTGGGATCATGTGAAACCGGTTTTTGAAGATCTGGTCTAATCAGTCAGGTGCAATTGTGCTATTCTTTCTTTGGCAAACTTAATTTCTGAATGATCATCTTCTGCATGAGGTTTACTGCCGAGATAAAGCTTATAATAATTTAGAGCAGGTTTAGTCTGTTTCAGTTTGGTATCATAAAGTGTGGCCAGGCGATAGTAAAGTGTTGGCATTACCTTAAACAGTAATCCTTTTTTATAGGCTGCATTGGCTAACTTAAATTGATTATTTTCTTCATAACTTAAGCCTAATAATGCATAGTAACTTGCCGTATTTGGGGAGATGGCCTCCTCAATTGTTCTCCTGGCGTAAACTGCGGCCATTTTATAATTTTTAAGGTATCGATAACTTAAGCTGGTAAAATATAAAGTGTTTTCATTTTGCATCAAAAGTTTTTCAAGTCTGGAAAAATAATTAATAGCCTGATTATATTTTTTAGTGTAATAGTAGGCTTTTGCTACGTCCTTAATTACGCTGGCATCATCTCCGTCTTTTAATAACATTTCGCCGGAAGTAATCACTTCCTGGTATTTTTTTAGCTGATTGGCCAGGGGAAGTTTTGCTTTTTGCAATACCAGGTTTTCACTGTCTGCCTTAATGGCGATATCCAGCACATGATAAGCCTTTTCATATTCCTGGCTTACGCCGTGTACTTCTGCCAGGTCAACCGCAATATCTGCTTCATTGGGATTAAGCCGGTTTGCCTTAAGGAGGTAAACCAACTTCATAGAGTCTTTTACTGAAGGATATAAATTAGCGAGAAGCTTATAAACACTAAAATTATTGCTGTCTATTTGAACGATTTCGCCATAATATTTTTTCGCCAGTTGTTGGTTTCCCCGCCGGGTGCTGATACTCCCAAGACTAAATAGAATAGGCAGACTTTGCGGTTGGAGCTGGTATGCCTTGCTATAGTATTTCTCGGCTTCTACATTGTTGCCCGCCATCAAAAAACAATAACCTATTTGGGTGAGCACTTTTTGATCGGTTGTACTATCTGTGAATATGCTTTTTAAATATAAAGCGGCATCTGCATATTTCTGATTTTGATACAGATCGAATAATTTTTCCTTATCAACAAGCGCAGACTGAGCATCACACTGTTGGGAAAATACCATAAGCAGCAGGAAGTAAAATATATTTTTCATCACTTCAATATTTTAAACTAATTTATTAGTTATAAGTGATGATTCCAAATTTTTCTGGAAGATGAGGTAAATAAAAACAAATTGGGTGCGTGTGGGTTTATAAGAATATTAGTATAAATTTAAATAAAGAACCTATGAATACCTTACAGAAATTCGAATTGATGGAAAAGATTGTGCGTGAGTTAGAGGATTTACAAAATTCGCAAACAGCACTGATCCAAAAAATTGGCAAAATTGAAGTGGATAATATCGAACTAGGCGATGGCAGGTTAGAAAAGGATTTACCGGATATCCACCAAAATTTAGCAGATAACTTAGACACTATATCAGGAATTTTAGATTACTTTGCAGGCAAAACACAAAATTTTGGCGATAAGAACAATGTTGATGCCTTGAAAGAACAAGAAGCCATCAACAATGCAACTAGCTAATTTAACTTAACCCTATTTTATATGAAATCTTTATCATTAACTATTGCCTGTTTATTTGCTTGTTTTTTTGCAAGCGCACAGGTATTACCAACCTTCCAGCTAGGTTTAAAAGCCGGAGCAAATTTTTCAAAGTTTGATAGCGATAATACTTTCAGTAGTGATAATCGTGCCGGTTTTTACGGCGGTTTGTGGGCAAGGATTGGTGGGGCAGGCGTTCATTTTCAACCAGAGCTTTACATCTCAGGTAAGAAAACGAACTTAGTTAGTGATGCAACAGGTCAGGTAAATAAAGTGAGTTTTACCAGTTTAGATGTTCCGTTATTGGTTGGAACTAAAATTGGTGCTTTGGGTGTTGGCGTTAGATTAAACACCGGACCAATGGTTTCATTTATTTTAGACGAAAAACAAAGTTTTGGTCAGGCTACCGGAAATGTTTTTAATGGAAACTTTAAAAATCAGGCATTTGCATGGCAATTTGGTGCAGCACTTGATATTAAGAAATTAAGCATCGATGCGCGTTACGAATTGGGCTTGTCTAAATTAAATAAAGATGGTTACCCTGGAACAAAGCTGAATTTGTTTACCGTTGGTTTGGGATATAGAATTTTTTAATCTGATACTAAATGATCAGTATAGGAGAGGGCAGACATTTGATCTGCCCTTTTTTTATGATGTTTATTTAGAGATCAACCTCTGTCAGCTCATACGCATAAGAACCATTTTTAGGAACAATAGGCGTTTCTCTTCCTACACTTAAGGCTTTAATAAATGAAGCGCCGAAATAAAATATAAGTGAAGAGTAAAATACAAAAAGCATAATCACAATAATAGATCCGGCTGATCCATAAATGTTGCTGATATTACTCAGTGGAAGCAAAATCCTTAAAATATATTTACCCACGGTAAAGAGACAGCCGGTAAGTAAGCCTCCTGAAATGGCTGCTTTCCAGGTGGGTCTGCCATTGGTAAGGTATCTGAACAGCATGGTAAACCAGGTAGTAACAATAATAACAAAGATGATTTGATTCAGTATGGAGGTTAATATCAGACTAAATGACGGTGAACTGCTTTTTAAATAGGCACCAATAATGGCCTGAACACTATCTGCCAGTAAGCCGATAAAAAATAAGATTCCGGCAAAGAGGATTATCGTAACAGATATCGCTCTTGATTTAAGGGTATTAATGATGCCTTTCTTATCCTTATTGCCAATATTCCAGATTTGCTCTAAAGAATTTTTAATCACATTAAAAAGGGTAGTGGCAACAAACAGAAAAAATACGAAACTGAATAAAGTAATATACCAGGCCTGATCAATTCCCCTGATATTGCGAAGGGTTAATTTGATCTGTTTAATACTGTCTTCATCCAGGATGTTGGCCAGACGCTGAAAAATATTAGTGAATAAAATACGCCTGTCGGTAAACATACCAAATAAGCGGATGAGAATAATCAATATCGGTGGAAGTGCAAAATTGGTAAAGAATGCCGTTGCGCCAGCTAATCTTAATGGATCGTTTTGTTGAAATAAGATAAATGCATTTTTCGAAGTAGAGAAAAAGAAGCTTAATTTATCCTTTAGTTTTAACAGCATGTTTCATTCTTAAAGCCCCGAAAATACTCAAAATACTTTATTCGTAATCCTTTGTATCTGTTTTTGTTATTTAATCCGCCTTTTTAAACACGAGCAGCACTTTTTCGTCATTCAGCAGGGTTAGTTTCCCATCCGTTACTTTCGCCTGGTTTACCTGGTTAATGGCCTGTACATATGCACGTTCGGCTGCATCTGTTTCCTGGCAAAACATCCTGGTACTGATGACATCTTGCAATTTAATCCTGCGATCTGCTTTTTCAATTTTTCCTCCATAGGAATTACAAAAAGATTTACCGCTAACTTTCAAGCTATCACCAAAATTAAGTGTTGCTTTAGCATTCGCAGGTAAGGTAAGTCCTGGCAATTCAGTTAATTCCCATTTGGTATGTGCTAATTTCTTTGGATCGTTTTTTTCCAGACAGGCACTAAAAAGACAGAGGCTAATGCCAAGGATAAATAGATTTTTCATAAGTATTGCGATTTCTGATGATCAACAAAAATTAATCCAATAATTTATTTGAGGGTAAATGTTATAAAACTAAATTTTTAATCGGAGGTAAGAAATAAAGATAATAAATTAGCAGAAAAAAAGCGACAATAAAATCTATGAAAACTACAGCATTCGCCATTCTGCTTTCCATCAGTTTATTCGCCTGTAAGCAAAGCAAGCTGGAACAAACTTATGTTCCTAAAGCCTACGCCAATGAGGATTTTAATGAATTTCCAAAGGTTAAAAATGAAATCTTAAATATTGTCACTGTTGAACCCTCAAAACCTGAAGACAGGGAAACTTTTACCATTCAGTTTAAAGATACCACTATAGCGATTCAGGATAAGCCTAAGCCTTTAGCCAATCAGTTTAAACAAGCCAGGTTTATCAATACACAGAAAACTGCTGCATTGGTTCAGGTTGAAGATGGTTCAGGCTTGGTTTCTCCATTTTATGTGATTTCTTTAAAGGACGGCAAAGTTGGTGTAACCAGTTTATACAAGGCATCAGCAGGGAAAAGTGATAAAAAATATACCAAGGGAATAGAGGAGATGAGTTTAAGCAATATTATTGTGAATAATGATTTTACCATTGCTTTGGTGAATGGGAAGATTTATCCCATCAAAAGACAAAATGAAAGTGAACGCATTCAAGGCGATTTTTTATTCAATTCATCAGATAAGCAAACCCTGGTTTTTTTAACCGGCAACGCACTTTATCAGGTTAATTACCGTACAGGAGAAACGGCTACACTTAAACTTCCTGCCAATGTTGTGCAATCTGGCAATGTGGCCAATGAAATCAGAAAGGGTTATAGCTGGGCTACAAATGCAAAAGGAGCTTCTTTTCTAAAGCAAAATCCAGATGATGACCGGATTGTAGACATCAGCGAATTTAAAAAGTAGTTCATTATCCGGCAAGCATTGATCGAAAGGTAAGGTTGATCCTTGGCGTGCTGATCTTTTTTGTTGGAGGTAAACGGTGTAGCCAATGCGTTTGGGTGGCATCTTTCATCTCCAGCAAACTTCCGTTTTCTAAAAACAGGCCAATGGTTTCTTTAGTTGTTTTATGTTTAAAAAGAAACTTTCTTTCGGCGCCAAAACTCATTGAGGCAATACTGGTATTTTTGCCCAGGGCTTTTTCATCATCACTGTGGTATGCCATGCCTTCATCTCCATTGTGGTAAAGGTTTAACAGGCAGGAATTGTAGGTTGATCTGGTGTTTTCCTCTGCAATTTGTTTGAGTTCAGTTAATTCCATGGTCCACGGAAGTGCATATTTGGTCGCATTTGAATAGGTATAAGCATATTTTTTATCGCCATACCAGGCCACCTTTCTTTTGGTAATGATGTGTTTGCCCATGATGTAAGCTTCATCATTTTTCCATTCAATGGTATTCAGGAGTGCTTCGTAATAGGCATTCGCCTTTTCGATGGAAAACAATTGCCCGAAATACCGTACTGTTCCATCATAGGGAAGGAAGTTGTGATTCACATCTTGTATTGTACTAAACAAATCCATTTTTACCGCTTTAAATTTTGCTGTTCAGCTGTTTTTGCGGCCTCCCAGCCAATCATGACCATTTTACGCTCAGTGCCCCAGTGGTAACCGCCTAATGCTCCACTGGCCTGGATTACCCGATGGCAGGGAATTAAAAATGCTACAGGATTATCACCAATGGCTGTGCCCACTGCCCGGCATGCTTTTGGATTTTGAAGTTTGCTGGCAATGCTGCCATAAGTGGACAACTTACCCATCGGAATTTTTAATAAGGTTTCCCATACTTTTAATTGAAAATCAGTACCTTTTAAATGGAGTTTAATTTCCTGTAACTTGGACCAGTCATTCTGGAAAATAAACAGCGCATTTTGTTGCATGCGATCTAACTGGTGATGAAAATTTGCTGCTGGAAATTTGGAAATCAATTGTGCTAGTGCGATTTGCTCATTTTCTATAAAAACCAGATGACAAATGCCTTTTGGTGTTGCGGCCACAATGATATTTCCAAAGGGTGTTTCAGCAAAGCTGTAATTAACATTTAAATTTGCACCTCCGTTTTTATATTCGCCGGGAGTCATTCCTTCAATATTAACAAACAAATCATGTAGCCTGCTGGTTCCGGATAATCCGGTTTCCATTGCCGTTTCAAATAACGAGGCCTGATTTTCTTTGAGGCATTTTTTCGCGTAACCAATGCTAATATACTGTAGAAACCTCTTCGGACTTGTACCTGCCCATTCGCTAAATAGCCGCTGAAAATGGTATGGGCTTAAATTTGCCTTTTCAGCAATCTCTTCCAGACTGGGTTGTTTTTTGAAGTTTAACTGGATATATTTAATCGCATCGGCAATTCTATGGTAGTTAATGTCTTCTTGTGTTTTCATATCCTCATTTCTTACCCGCAAAACTAATAAAGAAATGAAGTAGATGATACCCGATAATTGCTAAGTTCCATTGCATGACCAGCATCTGACTATAACTTATCCTCTCTTTTTACCAAAAGAAAGTCATCATCATTTAATGCCAGGTAACCAAATTCATAGCAAAAGAGATAACACTTGCCATTTTGAGTTTGATAAATGTGGGTATGGTAATCAAAGTTGAAGCCTGCGTTTAGCATTCTCTTTCTTGATATTTTAACTTTCCCATCAGGGTTAAATTTAGATAGAAGTGTACGGTTTTTTTTAAGAATTGAATTAATCCTGTTAAATACAATACCGTTTTCACTCTTTAAACGATTATTGTAATTATTACGACAACTATCATCACAAAATTTTTTATCAGTTCGGCCTTTAACAGCCTCGCCACAATCTAAACACAAGCGTTCCATATATATAATCAGGTTTATATTATGGGATGATGATTAAAAATAATAAAATTTTATCTCTGTACAAAATGCGATCATGACGCATTACATCCTTTTAGTTAGGGGCTGTAGATTTACCCTGGGCTTCTGCCTGTTGAAAATCTTTCCTGATTTGTAGCATAGAGATGGTGTTGAAGATAGAATGAACAGGAGATTTCATGTGGTAACGTCCTAATGTGGTCGAATTGATGTAAACCTGCTTTTCTTCAAAGAGCACTGTAATTTCCTTTCCCCAGCTAAATAGTCCTGTTTCCTTTTTAAATTTTATAATGTTTTGCCCTGAATCATCTATTTTAAGCGATGGATATCTATGTTTTAAAATTTGAACCATCTTTAACCGGTTTAAGTTAGGGTTTGATCCTTTGATCAGGATCAAGTGATTCATTAAATAAAGACTAACGAGCATGAAGATAACAAAAGCCACACTGAGGCAAAGCGAAGTAAATGTTAGTTTATTGCTCTTATTCATCAATGGCAAAAGAGGCAAGGCTAAAAAAATTAACCAGACGAGGTTTTCAAAAACTCTATTGATCAATAATTCAGTATTAAAATAGAATACTAATCGACCTCTTTGAATACTTTTTTGCCTGTTAATTTGTGATCTCACCATTAAATGTAAGCATATGAAATGGTTTAAGAAATATAAATCCTCTGTTTTCCCGTTTGCATACTAAATCCGTTACCTCAGTCATCTTAAAAAAAATGTTCAGCAGCATATCATACAGTTAATTGATGCTTAAGCTTGAAATGATCGTTACCACAAAGTTATCTGAATCTGAATATCTGATCATGATTGAAATACAACATACACAAATACCTACGCTGTTTACTTTCATCATAAATTAAATAAGGCTTATAAATCAAATTGAAGGGTAATGGCCTCCTAAATCCGTTTATAAACGTTTATAAACGACTATAACTGTTTAACATCCGAATAAATTTTTTCACTGTCTGCACCTTTGTTCTGTCGATAGCGAGGAAAGCTATTGTTCATTAATGATTAAGAAACTTAAATTTAAAAGATTATGGAAAGTGCAATTAACAAAGTAGTATTAAGTGGTTTTGCAGGAGCAGACGCTGAGGTAAGAAACATTTCAGGAAATCAAAGATTGGCGAAAGTAAATCTAGCCGTAAATGAATATTACAAGAATGCATCAGGTGAAGAGGTTAAAAAAACAAACTGGTTTACACTAACATTCTGGAATGATAAAGCCGACCTTGCCTCTGCTCAGATCAAGAAAGGAACCAGATTAACCATTGAAGGTAAATTATTATCAGGATCATACGTGGCGAAAGACGGATCTAAAAAGTTTACAACAGACATTGTGGTGAGTGAAGTTGCCATTAAAGAGATCGATTTGTCAAATTAGGCAACTGTAGCATAAAGTAATTGAGTTGGCTAAATCTCAATTACTTTATGCCTTTAGAGTTTAACAGATGTGCCAAGGTAAAAGTTAATGCCCGGGGCAGCATTGTAATATCTGCCAGCCATTGCATTTAAGTCATTTCCTAAACTATAGGTTTGATCAAGTAAATTGTTTATCCCGCCAAAAACCTCCAGGTTAACCTTTTTAAGATGAATATGACGCATGCCTGTTTTAAGTTCAACGAGATGATAGTGCTTTGCAAATACCGTATTGCCATCATTCAGCGGAATTGAGGAAGTATAATTATGCTGGGCAAAGAAATACAAACCTTTGCTAAATTGAAAATCCAAACTGGAGACTGCAACATTTGATGGAACACCAGTTAGTTTATTGCCGTCGAAATTTAAATTACCTGTTGAAAATTCTTTAAATCTAAAATGATTGTAAGTATAACTACTGCTGATTTCAATTGCATGTAGAAAGGAACGATGATTTCTGATCAGCCAGAAGGAAGTTTCCACTTCTAAGCCCCGCTGTGAGGTTCCGCCTGCATTGATGAAAAACTCTGCGTCATTTGTATTCAAACGCCTCACAATAGCATCATTTAAATTGAATTGAAATACATTTGCTGCCAGATAAAGCCGATTGTTTGGTAGACTATACCTGATGCCGCCTTCATAATTCCATCCTGATTCGGCCTGTAGGTTATTGTTAATATTATTATCAGAAGCCCTTACCTCCGCAATAGTAGGAGGAGAATAACCTTTACTAATGGTTCCTCTGATGGAAAGTTCATTAGTGATCAGATAAGATGCAGCTAACTTAGGCATCAATTCTACATCAAACTTCCTTTCTTTTTCAGCTACTACTGTTGGAAAAAAGCGCTCATAGTGGTATCTATAAAAATTCAGGCTGGAAGCCAACTCAATTAAAAGCTTATCATTAATGTCTAAATTCAGGCGTAAAAAAGCGAAATTCTGGTTGGCTCTCACGTGATCAGACGCCTGCATCGCAGCGGGAGTTCCTGCGTTATTATCAAAATTTTTGATCTGGGTCTTCGTTGCACCACTCTCCAATCCAAGCTGTGCATTAAACTTGAGTTTGTCTTTCAGTTGCTGAAAATCAACAAAAGTTCTTAACCCCAGTGTTTGCTCATAACGTTTCTCATAATTGGTAATAAACGGATTTTTGAAATCTGTATAACTCCCAAATAAGGCAACTACGTGTTTAAAGCTTTTGCTGATCTGATAATTATTAGCAATACCGGTAAATAACGTTTTATTATAAATGGCCGCCTGCTGTGTTATTGCCCCCGGAATGGTTGCTGTTGCAGGTCGGGCAGATCTGGGGTTGTTTTCAAACTGTGTTAACGTTAAACCGCCTGGCGTTTCATAATTTAAATCACTGTAAAAAGCATAGAGCTTCAAATTTCCTTTATTACTATAGTCCCACTGATGATTGGTTTGTATGTACTTTCTTTCCATGGCACTGTTTTCTCGGAATCCGTCGCTTTTTTGATAACCTTCCATCAAATTGAAGCTATAGTTTTTAAACTTCTGCTGAATGTTTGCTGTTTGATGAAATAAGCCATAAGAGCCTGCGGTAACAGTTGCCGAAATAGCATTTTGATTGGCAGATAGGGGCATAATTAAAATCGTACCGCCCGTATTGGCACCAAAAATACTCGCCTCAGGACCTTTGTATACTTCAATACTGGTGAGGGATTCCGGATCAATTGCATTTAAATAAGTATTTCCACCAGCATCTGTAAGTGGGAAATCATCAATATAAATTTTAATATTTCTGATGCCAAATGGTGAACGGAGCAAACTTCCCCGAAGAGATAAACGGTAGCTGCCAGGCGATCGTTCTTCCATCCTCAAACCAGGAACGGTATTAAGAGTACTGGTGAGTGAGGTATTGGGCTGGTTGCGTATGAGATTAGTGTCGATCAGGTTAACAGATGAAACTGATCTTAATCGTGTTTGGTTATTATAATAGCCACGAACAACTACTTCTTTTAATTTTTTAACAGAATCAGTTTCACTCATTTGAGCAAAGGCTGTAACCGAGAGAAACAGGTAAATACAAGTAAAGGTTATTTTCAATTGTTCGATTTTTAAAAAATAAGGGAGTAAATGACCATCAGCCAATTACTCCCTTATCAGGTGTAAATAAATTATTTCGAAGCTACACGCCAAACTACGCCACTCACATCATCCGCTACCAATAAGGCACCATCTGCAGCAAGGGTGACGCCAACAGGTCTTCCATATACTTCTGCCTTACCGGTGTCTGCAATAAATCCAGTAAGGAAATCTTCAGGTTTACCGGTAGGCTTTCCATCTTTAAAAGGCACAAAGATCACCTTATAGCCTGATATGGCAGAGCGGTTCCAGGAACCATGCTGACCTACGAAGGCGCCTCCCTGATACTTGGCAGGATATTTATTTCCCTTGTAAAAAGCTAACCCTAAGGATGCGGTATGTGAGCCTACCGGTACATCAGGTGCAATGGCTTTTTTAACCAAATCAGGATTTTTACCTTTCAATCTCGGATCTTCATTCTGACCATAATACGAATATGGCCAGCCATAAAATGCACCTTCCTTTACGCTCGTAATATAATCAGGAACTAAGTCATCACCCAGGCCATCACGTTCATTAACAGCTGTCCAAAGCATGTTTGTTCCAGGTGCCCAATCAATTCCTACCGGATTACGCAAACCAGAAGCATAAATTTTTTCCCCTGTCCCATCAGGATTAACTTCTAAGATATTAGCCCTGCGGATTTCGTTTTCCATACCATTTTCACCAACATTACTCCCCGATCCAACGGTTACATAAATTTTGCTTTGATCAGCATTGGCAATCAGGTTTCTGGTCCAGTGGTTATTATACCCCCCGGCAGGCAAACTCATGATTTTTTTTCCGGTACTGGTGATTTTTGTATCTCCGCTTTTGTATGGATATTGCCATATACCATCTGTATTGGCGACATAAAATGCGTTGCCAATAATCAGCATACCATAAGGCTGGTTTAAGCCAGTTAAGAATGTAGTGGTTAATTCTGGCTTGCCATCTTTATCTGCGTCTCTGTAGAGCAGTATGGTATTGGCACTTTGTCCGGCTACTTCAGATTTTGACTTTCCGGTAACCGCATTTGCTACTTTCTCCTTTGTGCTGCGTTCTGAATTGGACAGTACCACCAGCACATCACCATTAGGCGCAACAATCATATTCCGGGGACTTTTGATGTTACTGGCAAATCTGGTCACTACGAAACCTTCAGGAGCTACGGGCGTTTTATTTTCCGGCCAGCCAATTACTTTACTGAATTTATTTTTTGAAGCTGTGGTATCCGGAGCAGGTAAAGTAAGGGATTCGCTACTTGTGGTAACAGTGGTATCCGTACCCTGCGGGCCTGATTTTGAGTTCGACTGGCAACTCGCCAGGAAAGCTGCAGAGAGCATGGAAGCGTAAAAATAATATCTTTTCATGTTTTTCAATTTTTCGTGAATAAGGAGATCTTCAGTCTGATAACATTATATATGCAGAGATGTTTGTTAAATAAGTTCTATTTAAATCACTAAAACGAATAACTATACCTGATAATTTAACTGCTTAAAATCTTTCCTTTTTCCACATCAAATTCTGCCTGTGAGAGAATCCCCATATCCAGCAACTCTTTTAAATCCAGTAAAGCCTGCTTTTTGCTGGCCAGGTCTGGCTTTGGTTTTTCATCTGCTGCAGGTTCTTCGGGCTTACTAAAACTGGCCTGTGCAGATGGATTAAACTGAAGTAATAAAGCAGTAATTTCATTAAAGCCTTTAATATTGGCATAATCTATCGCTTTTTGTTCTTTAGCGTTAACCACATTTCCATCGGCCTGTTGCTCCAATAACATTTTAACAATATCTTTTTTACCATTTGCGGCAGCATAGTGTAAGGCCGTGTTACCACTTTCATCCTGTATATTGATGTTGGCTCCTTTATCAAGCAGCAGTTTTACCATGCTTGAGTTTCCGCTTTTGGCAGCTACATGGAGTAAACTTTCGCCACCATATCCGTAATCTGTATCTAAGGAAAAAGAACTTGACGCAGACAAGTTGGTTGCTGTTTCCACCCAGTCGAGATAAGAATACATGGATGCTTCATCTCCGGAAGCTGGTTTTGAGTAATTCACATCCACACCATTCTCCAGGAATAAAGAAACTATTTCTTTTTGATTGTTTGAACAGGCATACCAAATCGGAGATTGTCCGTTTTTTGAAGAGGCGAACACATCTGCACCTTTGTCCATCAATAGTTTAATCAGCATTCTATTGCTGTCATAACAAGCCTGTAATAATGCACTTACCCCGTTATGGTTAACATGATTAATACTTGCCCCGTTTTCCAGAAGCAGTTCTGTTACAGGTAAATTTTTAGATGCTACAGCAAAAAGTAAAGGTGAGTCACCATTTTTATTGGTGGTGTTTATGTTTGCACCATGATTGAGCAACAGCTTTACAATTTCTTTATTTCTCCAGCTTGCGGCAATCAGAAGGGGTGTTTCAGCTTCATTATTTTCGCTATCTACCTCAAGTCCTTTCTCCAGCAATTTTTCTAAAACTTCAATTTGGCCGCTTTGTGCTGTCAGGTGAAGTAAGCCGTTTCCTTTTAAATCCTTAATTTCTGCTTTGGCATCCTGCGAGAGCAGGTAAAGCGCTGTTTGCTTTTGTTTTTGTAAACAGGCGAAATAAAGCGGCGTTTCACCCGCATGGTCTTCATAATTTAGATCAGCTCCGGCAGCAATTAGAAGCTGAACCAGATCTAAGTAACCGCGATGAGCAGCATAATGCAATGCTGTTCTACCTTTTTCATCTGTATAACCTACTTCAACTTCACCATTTGCCAATAAGAGCTCGGCTATTTTTCTTTTGCCGCTTTCGCATGCAATTATAAATGACATCGACATATTTTTCCTTTGATCAGATTAAGAATTTTTCATTAATAGTTCAACTGTTTTTATTTTAAGATTATCGTCAGATGCAAGCATCAGCGGTGTCTTATCTTCATCATTACTGATTGACGTATCCGCTCCGTTTTCCAATAATAATTTTACTTTTTTATAGGTCTCTTTTGCTTTTTCTGCTTCAAAGTTTACATTGTATGCGCACACTTTATGCAGAAGGGTGTTGCCGTGATCATCTTGTCTGTTAACATCAAGATTGCCGGATGATAAAATGGCCTGAAGCACTTCGGGTTGTTTTTCGGCGATCAGATCTACAGGGGTTTTCTCTTTACTGTAATAAATGCTGGCCTGATAAATATCTGCACCATCGGTGATCAGGTGACTTAAAAGTTCAAGATTTTTATCACTTACGTACATCATCCTCAAGAATTCAAAAAGTGTGGTTACGCCACTTTTATTAACAGTATCAAAATCAGGACTTCCAAAATCCCTTAATTTGAGGTACATATTTAAGTCTTGTTTATGTGCAACAGCGTAGTAAAATGCCGAATTTCCATCCTGGTCCAGCTCATTAGGATTGGCGCCATTTTCCAGCAGGATATCCAGGTATTCAGGTTTGTTAAATTCTATGGCTGCAATTAGTGGCGTTTTTTTTACGATGTTAGTGGCGTTTACATCTAAGCCCTCATGAATTAACAGTTCCAGATAGGAGATGGAAAGCTGCGGTTTCATCAGGTTCGTTCTAATGACCTGATGAATGAAATTTTCTTCAGCATTATTGGTGAAGTTCACATCGCATCCGGCAGCAATCAATATTTTAATCTTTTCTACACTTACGCCTTTTTCCAGAAAATAACCTAACAAGGTTTTTGCTTCAACTTCATCGTTGAGGTTCTCAAATTTTGAAATGAAATTCTCAAAGAAAGCAAGTGCTTGATCGTCATTTTTTAAATTCCAGATGATCTTGCCGAAGATACTTTTATCAAAACTGTCAAATTCGTACACATCTGTTTCAATCCATTTGCTTTCTACCAATTGATCGATTAACTCATATTGCTCCTTACTGAACAATCGCTCTAAAATTTGAGATTTTTGGTGTTCAGGAATATTTTTTGATAATTTTTCACCTGATTGTAATAATGGTAGTGCCTGATCAAAATGACCCTGCATCAAAAGTTGTTCTAAATTCTGTTCACTCATATAGAAAATGATATAGGTTTAACTTAAGAGCTATGCGTTGTAACGCGCTAAATCAGGGAGATCATTCTCCCATGTTTATTTGCTCATATGAATTGTCTTCTTAATAACAAATCCTGATCCATTTATAAAAACGTGCCAATGAGAGTAGTCGTATTTTTAAGTGTGAGAAATAGATCCAATCAGATTTTAGTTAAAAAAATATCCGCAATATTTAAGTTCCAGGAAAACACAAATAACATTAGGATGTTCCTTAATTCATCCGATTATTTTATCTTTAGGCGATTTTAAGAAAAGGTCGGTTTACAATTTTAACCGATTAAATAGTTAACCTTTATAAAGCAAAATCAATATTAACATGTCAAATACATCAAAAATTATCTACACCAAAACCGATGAGGCGCCCATGTTGGCAACTTACTCCCTTTTACCTATCGTACAAGCTTTTACCGCATCAGCGGGTATTGATGTAGAAACCAGAGATATTTCTTTAGCGGGAAGGATTTTGGCAAACTTTCCGGAGTATTTAAAAGACGATCAAAAAATTGGTGATGCTTTGGCTGAGCTTGGTGCATTGGCTACCACTCCAGAAGCCAACATTATTAAATTACCCAATATATCAGCATCTATTCCGCAACTGGCAGGTACAATTACGGAATTACAGGCACAGGGTTTTGCCATTCCTAATTACCCGGATAATGCGCAGACTGAAGAAGAAAAAGCGATTAAAGCGAAATATGCAAAGGTATTAGGTTCTGCAGTGAATCCGGTTTTACGTGAAGGTAACTCCGATCGCCGCGCACCTAAAGCAGTTAAGAATTATGCCAAACAAAATCCGCACTCAATGGGTAAGTGGTCTGCTGATTCGCAAACAAAGGTAGCCAGCATGACAGAAGGTGATTTTTACGGATCAGAAAAATCGGTAACTGTTCAGGATGCCAGTCAGTTTAAAATTGAATTTGTAGCAGAAGATGGTGCTATTACAGAATTAAAAGGTTTATCGCCCCTAAAAGCCGGTGAAGTGATTGATAGTTCCGCATTAAGCTTGTCTGCTTTAAAATCTTTTGTGGCCAAAGAGATTGAAGAAGCCAAAGCAGCAGGTGTTTTATTATCTGCACACTTAAAAGCGACCATGATGAAGGTTTCTGACCCGATCATTTTCGGTGCGATTGTGGAAGTTTACTTTGCTGATGTTTTCACTAAATATGCCGCTCTTTTCAAAGAAATTAATGTAGATACACGCAATGGTTTAGGTGATGTTTATGCCAAGATCGCCGGCCGCCCGGAACAAGCAGAAGTAGAGGCAGCCATTGCAGTAGCAATAGAAAATGGTCCGGCTTTGGCAATGGTAAATTCAGATAAAGGAATTACCAACCTGCATGTACCTAGTGATGTAATTGTTGATGCTTCGATGCCAGCAATGATTCGTACTTCCGGTCAGATGTGGAACAAGGAAGGTAAATCTCAGGATACTATTGCCTTAATTCCAGATCGTTGTTATGCTGGTGTGTATACTGCAACTATTGATGATTGTAAGGCGCATGGTGCTTTTGATGTAACTACTATAGGCTCTGTGCCCAATGTTGGCTTAATGGCTCAAAAAGCTGAAGAATACGGTTCACACGATAAAACTTTTCAAGCTACAGCAAATGGAACCATACAGGTAACTGATGCAGAAGGTAAAGTTTTCTTTGATCAGAAAGTGGAACAAGGTGATATTTTCCGCATGTGTCAAACAAAAGATGCACCTATTCAGGATTGGGTTAAATTAGCGGTAAACAGAGCCCGCTTATCTGAAACGCCGGCAGTTTTCTGGTTAGATGAAAACAGGGCGCATGACAGAGAAATTATTGCTAAAGTAAATACTTATTTGAAGGATCACGATACTACTGGTTTAGACCTTCGCATTCTTGCACCAATCGAAGCTACCAAATTTACCTTGGATCGTATCCGTAAAGGTGAAGATACCATCTCGGTTACCGGCAATGTATTGCGTGATTATTTAACGGATTTATTCCCGATTTTAGAACTGGGAACTTCTGCAAAAATGTTGTCGATCGTTCCGTTAATGAATGGTGGTGGTTTGTTTGAAACAGGTGCCGGAGGTTCTGCTCCTAAGCACATCGAGCAATTTATTGAAGAAGGTTATTTGCGTTGGGATTCATTAGGTGAATTTTTAGCCCTTCAAGCATCTTTAGAGCATTTATCTCAAACACAGAATAACGCTAAAGCACAGGTTTTGGCTGATGCATTGGATGAGGCAAATGCGAAGTTCCTGGCTACTGATAAATCTCCTGGTAGAAAATTAGGTTCTATTGATAACCGTGGATCGCACTTTTATTTAGCCTTATATTGGGCGGAGGCATTAGCCGCTCAAACGAAAGATGCTGAATTGCAGGCCAGATTTGCGCCATTGGCAAAAGCTTTAACAGAGAACGAATCGAAAATTAATGAAGAATTAATTGGTGCTCAGGGTAAGCCTCAAAATATTGGTGGTTATTATCATCCAAATGATGAATTGACAAATAAAGCAATGCGTCCGAGTGCAACTTTAAATGCAGCTTTGGCTGGATTGTAAGGCTTCATAAATAAATTTAAATCCCCAATTGAATTAATTTTCAATTGGGGATTTTTTGTTTCTATATCTTAATGTTTTATTTAAAAGATGCTTTTCATCTTTAATAAATTTATCTTTTTCCCAGTTCATGGGATTGTTAATAATGTAGTTTGAAATATTCTGAAAAGACGTTTCATCACGAATGATGTGGTCGTAAAAGCGGGCCTGCCATCCAAAGTCAAAGCCTAATCGATTACAATGTTTAGTCACCGCAGATTTGTAAGAGCTACTTATAGATGATATCGTATTTTTTCCCTGATTTAGAAAGCGTTGTTGTCCGGGAGCTACAGACAGGGCATGCCTGTCTGTACTACAGGCAAAGGATTTATATTATTTAAAATCAAGATCCCATGCGCATGGTTTGGCATCACAACAAATTCGCCTAATTCTACATTTTTTTGGTGATTTCTGATTTCGTACCACATTAAATTGGCAATCACACCAATATTTGATAATATCTTTCCGTTTAAAATTTTACCGAAATAATGTAACTTATCTTTTGTGCAAATGGTTATAAAATATTTACCTTCCCAGCCGTAATCCCAAGTTTGTAAACGTGCAGAAGGAATTCTGTATTGGTTTTGATATTTTTCATTCATGATAGCGTAAAGTGATTTGTCTATATAAATCATTTGATTATGCTTGATTTATAGGGATGGGTATGCTAATATAAAGAGTATTTTGGAATTAGATACCCTGATAATTCACCTATATTAGTTGATAGATTCTTTTAAAATACATAATCTCTCAAAAACCATCTGCCAGACCATTTGTTATCATCATAAATAAAATAGGAGATATAACCATGTCAATTAACGAAAACAAAGGATCACAAGATAAAATACATAGTACTACGGAAAATCCGGAAATCAATAAAGAGAATTTATCTTTTGATGAGAATAAACAAAGTTATGAGTTGGATGTAAAAGGTGATGATCAGGATTATGATCATCCGATGGGATATGAAACGGTGGCTGCGGGAGCTAAAGATGATGATTCTACTTATGATGAGGCTAATCCATATGTAGGTGACGAATATGCCAGTAATGAAGACATTGCAGAAGATAATTTAGAAGAATTAGGTATGCATGTTGACAATGGTGAGAGTGTAAAATTAAATACGGAAGATGAAATTTTAGCCCGTACACCTGAAGATGACCGTGATGATTTAGACGAGGAAGGTTACCCGGTTAACGATGCACCCGAAATATAGGTAAAAGATTCCCGTCTGTAAGATGGCGATTTGAGACAAAACCATTATAAATGGAAGCAGGATGATACATTACAGTATGATCCTGCTTTTGTTTTATACTATTTTAGTTAATTTCTCAATTTCGGCTTTCCAGATCTCTCTGTTATTGACCACAAATTTTTCCATTTCGCCATTGTATAAACAATCTGCAGGCCATTTGGAACCATACCTAACGTTTTATAAAAAACCAATTCTTTAATTTCCGTCAGATAGATATTAAAAGCATGGTTCTGGATGTTAAAGCCATGAGATTTAAACTCCAGGCGATCTGTTAAAAGATAAAGTTTGCCGCCCACCGCTTCTGCATTTTTGAAATGGTTAGCCGCTCCCGAATAAATAACCCCATCCTGATCTTCTTCAGTCAGTGCAGTTTGTTGTTTAACTTTTCTTGAGTTTACAAAAAGGTACATAAACAAGCCAAAAAGTATACCTGCGATGGGTGCAGCAACTGCGGCATAGGCAATGCCGTAAATAAATGCTTCAATTGTTCCGAAAATAATGGCAAAAAATAAGGCAGCTATAACTGTATTCTTCAGCTTTGCTTTTGTATCGGCTGTCATGTTTTTACGGGTTAATATCTAAATTAAATCTCTTGCGCAACTCGTCCAGCTTGGGGTTTTTATTTACGAGATAATCGTACTTTTCCCGGTTTCCATACAATCTGTTTTCAATTTTGCGTTCTACCTGTTTAAAGGTAATGTCAACGGCAAAATTCTGCAACTGATTTCTTAAGAAATTCATCAGCTCTACTGATTCCTGCACCACAAATTGTTCCTGCGTTTTACTTTCGACTGATATTTCAATCAACACCGGACTAATAAGTTTTGGCGCAAAATTATTCAGGATGGTAAAGAGGTTGATTTTATCAGCACCTTTTAAAATCTGAATATATTTATTCCAAACTTCCAGCAATTGATCATAGGTAAAAGGTTCTCGGGCCTCGCCTGTAGCTTTTTTAGGTCCGTTATCTTCCTCGCCATTGGCCAGTCGCTCCAAATCATTTAAAGAAGGAATTAAAGTGCCTACATTTTTTTTAGGAATGTTAATGCTGATCGACGTTGCGGAAGAAGGGGGACTGGTTTTTGGTTTTTCTTCTACAGGTGGCAAAACAGGTGTTTCCGTTTTAGGCGGCAGGTGTTCACTTTCCGCTTTAATCTTCGGACTTTCCGCTTTTTCAATTATGATATCAGTTTTTTTTTTATCCTGATCTGCGTCAGTTGCTGTGTTACTAGGGCTTAAAGGCTGTTGGGCTAATTGGACGACGGATCGAATATGGCACATTTTGATGAGTGCCAACTCTACCTGTAAGCGTTGGTTTTTAGAATTTTTATAATTTAAATCGCAGTTGTTGGCTAAATTTAAAGCCGTTAACAAAAATGATAATTCTGTTTGCCTGCACTGATCTAAATATTTCTGTTTGATGTTTTCGCTAACCTCTAACAATTTGATGGTTGCGGCGTCTTTACCAACCAGTAAATTACGGAAGTGTGTGGCTAAACCATTAATGAAGTTATTGCCATCAAAGCCATTGTTTAAAATTTCATCGAACAGAAGCAGGGTTTCGCTTACTTCAGCAGCCGTTAAATAGGAGGTAAGTTTAAAGAAATAATCATAGTCTAGAATATTCAGATTGTCGATTACAGCTTTGTAAGTGATGTTTTTGTTTGCGTAACTGGCAATCTGATCAAACATTGAAAGTGCATCACGTAAGCCGCCATCCGCCTTTTGGGCAATGATGTGTAAGCCATCCGTTTCAAAGGCAATGTTTTCGCGTTGTGCAATCGTAGCCAAGTGCCTGGAAATATCTTCTACCTGAATGCGGTTAAAATCAAAAATCTGACAACGCGATAAGATGGTTGGCAGGATTTTATGCTTTTCTGTGGTTGCCAGGATAAAAATGGCATAAGAAGGTGGTTCTTCCAATGTTTTCAAAAAGGCATTAAATGCACTTTGTGATAACATGTGAACCTCATCAATAATATAGATTTTATATCTGCCGGCTTGTGGCGGGATCCGAACCTGTTCAATTAAACTACGGATATCATCAACGGAGTTGTTTGAAGCCGCATCCAGCTCATGAACGTTAAATGAATGCCCGTTCTGAAATGACAGGCAATTATCACATTGTCCGCAAGCTTCCATTTCTGCTGTAGGATTGGTACAGTTAATGGTTTTAGCCAGGATCCGGGCGCAGGTGGTTTTACCTACTCCTCTTGGACCACAAAATAAAAATGCCTGTGCAAGTTGATTGTTTTTAATGGCATTTTTTAGTGTGCCTGTAATATGCTGCTGCCCCACTACGGTTTCAAACGTGGCCGGACGATATTTACGGGCAGAAACAATAAAATTTTCCATCGGCACGAAAATAGGAAAATTTTGGATGTTGTTGGGTTGAAAAGTTTAAATGTTGAAAAGTAGGCGTATTGATAAGCTGCCAGACAGCTGTTTAAATTTAGAACGGATGAGCGAGGATTTTAGAAGCTGAATTTAGTCTCGGTGCCTGATACCTTTTATTTAATAATGGATTTTAATTCATTTCGATATTCAGACGCACTCTTTCCGGTAAATTCATGGAAGATTTTATTGAAATGGCTGAAATTGTTGAATCCGCTTTCGTAGGAAATGGCGGTAATGCCCAGGTGTTTTTCGGACAGAAGCTTGGAGGCGTGTACCACACGATATTCGTTTACAAAGCGGGTGAAGGTTTTTTTGGTTATTTTTTTAAAATAACGGCAGAATGAAGGTACCGTCATGGCCGACATTTCTGCCACATCCTCCAGGCTGATCTGTTCCTGAAAATGATCTTTTACATAATTGAAAATCATGTTGATGCGATCATTATCCTGTATTTGCGTTTCCAGGGAAAATCCGGAAGCATTCAGAATCTTGAAATCTGTTGTGGCTTCCAGTGACTTAAGTACGCCGAGCAAAGTTAATAATTTATGGAAAGGTTGTTGAAACTCCATGTCTTCGATCAACTTTCCTACCTCTTTTTTGGTTTGCTCGCCGAAAGCAATGCCACCTTTGGCTTTGTCAAATAGCGCTGTCATCCATTTGGCCTCCTGGAGTGACATAAAACCGCTACCTAAAAAATCTGGCTTCATCTGGATAACCGTTTCATTTTTATTACCAGTGTGTGTGTCAGTAAAGCCACAATGAGGCAAATTACTTCCAATTAAGATCAGATCGCCATCGGTATAGTAAGATACATGGCTTCCGATTTGTCGCTTACCTGCCCCTCCGTTTACAAAAACCATTTCGATCTCCGGATGATAATGCCACATATGGGCCTTATTATTTTCATTTTCTATGTATTTAGAATAATAGAAAGAACTTCCGAAAGAAGGTTCTACAACTTCAAAGCTTGGTTTTAAAGTTTTCATATCAATAAAAATAAGCATAAAATATACTGTATTGATATTTAATAGGTATAAAAGAATAGTTCAGGTTAATTTAGCATATATATTGGAGAATATGCTTTCTTTTTGGCTTTTAAAACACCTGTAATTTAGCCGTATAAATTAATTGTTAACTCTTTAAGCTATTTAATTATGAAAAAGTTCTTACAAATCGGTTTAATTGCAGCGTTATTTTTTAATGTAACTGTTGCTTCTGCAAATGACGGTGATTTTACCCTGAAAGTTAAAGATGAAAAAGAAAAATCACTTCGCTTTTCTTTTGAAGGAAATGAAAATGTAACCCTGTCTATTATCGGAAATAATAATGAAGTGTTGTTTCAGGAGGATATTCAGACTCAGACAGCTACCAGTAAACTTTATGATTTAAATGCGTTACCAGATGGAAAATATATTGTTAAAATAGAATCAGATACCAAGCTGGCGAATTATAAAGTTGGGATATACAATGGCAAGGCAACTGTTTCCGAGCCTGTATTTTCTGATGTGTTCCATCCGTTAATTAAAAAAGAGGGAGATTTTATTGTTCTTAAAGTGGAAAATGAAGAAGGCAAACCTATTGAAGTTCAGGTGATGAACGAATATAACGACAGCGTATACACAGAGGTTTTCAAAAATAAATCTGTTTTACAACGGAAATTCAATATCAGCAAAACTGATTCTCAATCGCTTACATTCATTATTAATGCCAAAGGCAAACAATTTACTAAAACAATAGAATTATATTAAGGTTAAATATTGCTAATTGATAAAGAGATTGCCTGAGGGTGATCTCTTTTTTATTTACATTAAGATTGATGTTATTTTTAACCACCTCAGTCATGTTAGGCATTTATGTCAGGTATATTTAAATATGGCTGATGTTCTTTGCTCTTTAGTCTTTTGGCTTTCCTCTTTCTACTTTAGTCTTTTTAATTAAAGGTTTGATTTTAAGAAATATATTGTTACTTTTGCATCCCCGTAATATACCTCGGGATTAAAAAATTAAAAACATAATTTATAACAATGAATCAGTACGAAACTGTTATCGTTCTAACCCCATTGTTATCTGAAGAAGCTGCAAAAGAGGCATTAGCTAAATTTAAAGCAGTTCTTACTGATAACGGTGCCGAAATTATCCAAGAGGATAATTGGGGTTTGAGAAAATTAGCGTATCCAATTGAGAAAAAATCAAACGGATTCTTCAACTTAACTGAATATAAAGCTTCAGGTGATTTGATCGCAAAATTAGAGCTTCAATTAAAACGCGACGAGCGTGTGTTACGTTTCTTAACTATCCGTTTAGACAAACACGCGGTTGCTTACAATGAGAAAAAGCGTAGTGGTGCTTTTAACAAAAAAACTAAGGAGGTTGCAGCGTAATGGCAAGAGAACAAATTCAATACGTAACAGCCCCTAAAGTAGAGGATAACCGTAAAAAATATTGCCGTTTCAAGAAAAACGGAATTAAATACATCGATTACAAGGATGCAAACTTCTTGTTGAAATTCATTAACGATCAGGGTAAATTATTACCACGCCGTTTAACTGGTACTTCGTTAAAATTTCAGCGTAAAGTGGCTCAGGCAGTTAAACGTGCCCGTCACATCGGTTTGTTACCTTTCGTTGCAGATCAATTAAAATAGGAGGCTCAGAGATATGGAAATTATTTTAAAACAAGATATTAAAGGCCTTGGTGAGAAAGATGATGTAGTTACAGTAAAACCAGGTTATGGTCGTAACTATTTAATCCCTCAAGGATTTGGAGCATTGGCTACCGTTTCTGCTAAAAAAGTTTTAGCTGAGAACTTAAAGCAAGCTGCATTTAAACAAGATAAAATTAAGAAAGATGCTGAAGGTATCGCTGAGCGTTTAACAGCTGTTAAACTTTCTATCGGTGCGAAAGCTGGCGAAAGCGGAAAAATCTTCGGAGCGGTTAACACCATCCAGATTGCTGAAGCATTAAAATCTCAAGGTTTTGATGTAGATCGTCGTCGTATTACTTTCGAAACTGAACCAAAATTTGTTGGCGAGTATGTGGCTAACTTAAACTTACACAAAGAAGTTAAAGTTCAGGTTCCTTTCGAAGTGATTGCTGAGTAAGTATTTTCTTTATAGAAATTATAAAAATGCCTTTTGATGCAAATCAAAAGGCATTTTTTTTATTAGAATATTAAAAACTATTATTTTACTTAACCACTATCCTTTAGGCGTAGTTGGCCTGATTTCAATTTTACTCGGCAATGTTCTCGCTGGCATCGCTAATAAATCTACGATCAGTTTTCCCATGTCTTCTGGTTGGATTTTCCAGGCATCGCTTTCAGCATCTGGACTATGATCATTAAAATGAGTCGCCACCGAACCCGGCATGATTGTACTTACTTTCACGCCATATTTTCTTAGGTCCAGCATCACTGATTGTGTAAAGCCGGTTAAACCGAATTTACTGGCATTATAAGCCGCTCCTCCCGCAAAAAAGTTGGTTCCGGCTAAGCTTGAAATGGTGAAAATATAACCCTGGTTTTTCTTAATTTCATCCACACTCGCTTTAATGCTGTAAAAAACACCGGTTAAATTGGTATCAATGATGTCATTCCATTGCTCAATATCAATTTCATCAATAGGAGCAAAAGCACCCACACCGGCATTTGCAATTAGAATGTCTAACTGCCCCCATTTTTCAACAACTAAATTAACAGCTCCCTGCTGCGACTGGAAATTTTTTACGTCAGCTTCAATAGCTAGAACATCACCATGAGCGACCAATTGAGAAGCCGCCTGGTTTGCACTTTCTATTGTTCTGCTGGTTATGGCCACTTTATAACCGCTTTTTAGGAGTGATTCGGCAATTCCAAATCCAATCCCTTTACTTCCTCCTGTTATTAATGCTACTTTCATATCCTATTAACGTATTCATTTATAAAATGTTTATCCTAACTTTTAAAGTTGCTTAATGAAAATATCTTTAAAGTCAACTGGTTGTCCTTCACTTTGCAATGCTATAAAACCACTTTTGAGCGCTTTTCCATCAATTTTTATTTTAGCATCATATCCATTAGCCACCCCGCCACCAATATGGGGTTTACTGTATTTTAAAACAGTATCACCATTAATGATATGTTTAATCAGGGAATCGCCTAATACAATCAGTTCTGCAGACACCCATTGGTCACCATCATATGTTTTTGATTTTGAGTCCAGGCAATGTTCCGGGTATAACTTTCCCTGATAAAAAATTTCAGTTCCCGGAGAACACATATTGCCGGTAGGACGTGGCCGGCCATCGCTTAAACCACCTAAAAATTGCATTTCAATGGATATTGGCCAGTCTTGCGCCTCAGGCATTGTTTTAGGGTCCTGGCTGTGGAACATCACGCCGCTATTTCTTAGGGTATAACTCGGCGCTCCCTTTTGCAGCTGGCCAACAAAGCGGTATTTTAATTTTAAATGGTAATTGGAAAAGGGTGTTTTATAATAGAGATGGCCAAACTGATCATTAAAATCTCCGTATTGATCATAACTGACCCGAATCATCCCATCTTCCACCCGGAAGGTATTTCCATAATTTTCGTGATATTGATGGTGATGAATCTTCACATTCCAATCTTTGATATCTTTTCCATTGAAGAGTGATATCCATTCACTTTTATTGGAAATGTGATTCCGTTTGGCCATGCATCCGGTGAAGATGATCAATAAGGTAAGGTAGGACAGGTTTTTCATGTCAATTTTTTAACGCAAAATACAAAAAACGCAGCAAGTGATGTGCTTCCTTGCTCATGTTGGCTATAAAACCATATTAAATTCTTATACCTTTGTATCATGGCCAAAAAAAGACCTTCTAAATTAAGCTCAAAAAAATCACTATCGAAGAAAATCATTAACATTCTGAGTAAGGTTTTTCTTTATTTTCTATTTGTTTCGGTTATCTGGGTTATTGCCTACCGTTTTATTAATCCACCATTAACCTTATTAATGGCGCTTCGCAACATTGAAAGAAAGGCTGACGGGAAGCCATTTAAAACAGAAAAGAAGTGGGTTGATTTTGAAGATATGTCTAACAACATGAAACGGGCTGCCGTTTCGGCTGAAGACCAGCTTTTTTTAACACATGTTGGTTTTGATATGAAAGCGATAGAAAAAGCTTTTGCCAGCAATGCCAGGGGCAAAAAAGTTAAAGGTGGCAGTACCATCTCACAGCAAACGGCAAAAAATGTTTTCTTATGGCCGGGAAGATCCTGGATCAGAAAAGGCTTCGAAGCTTATTTCACCTTGCTGATTGAGATTTTTTGGAGCAAAGAACGGATTCTGGAGGTTTACCTCAATGTCATTGAAATGGGGGATGGAATTTATGGTGCTGAAGCTGCTGCGCAGGAATATTACGGTAAATCCTGCACCAAGTTAACCAAAAAGCAAGCTGCACTGATTGCAGCCTGTTTCCCTAATCCAAGAAGGTGGACACCCCGAAATGCAACACCTTATATTCGCCATCGCCAATATCTGATCTTAAGAAATATGAACAGGCTGGGACCGCTGGATTTTTAGGCTTTTAGTCAGTAGTCTTAAGTTAATAGTCTTTAGTCAGAAGCCTAGTCGTATGGTATAAAATCATGGTAGAAGATTCCCGACTCAAGACTTTGGACTCCAGACTCACTAATCATGATCCTTATTCCATCTGATTTTTATTCCACCTTTTTCGTCATCAATGGCTTTCAGGTGAAGCACAATTCCCTTCATTCTGGCCTCACGTTTTTCCTGGCGGGTTAAATTTTCATCTCCTTTAGGGTTTCTTAATGGAATATCCATTTCAACATTGGTTCCTGCGCCTAAGGCATAAATACCTTTTACATTAAAATTCAAGGCACTTGAATTGATCTGCATCGGACTAATGTTAATTTTATCGCCCTGGATATTCAGTATGCCATCTAGTTTTTTGATTTCAACATTAGATAGGTTTCTATTGGCAAATGCAAACTTCCCTACCTTTACCATAGGCTCGAAATTCACGAGGGCGGCATTATTTAAATTAAAAATCACCTTTCCGTTTATGGAGCGGGGAAGAATTTTACCGGTATGCGATATTTTGCCGGATATATCAACCAGTGAAGATAAATAACCTTTCAGATTTTTATTGGTAATGGTATTCTGGCCGAAGTTATCAAAAGAATAAAAGAAATCTTTCACACTGACATGGCTCACTTTCGAGTTGATTTTAAAGGTGTTTGAACCGGTTTGCTGAAGGATACTCCCATTTAAAGAAAGGGCACCACCAGCATGTTCCACACTTATTTTGTTGAAGAATATGCCATTGCCGCGAAGTGAAATGTCTGCCGCCAGATTTTTCGCCAGAAATTTATCGTAGATGGCCTTACCAACGTTAAGGTTTATATTCATTTTGGAAACCTCCAGTACATTGCTCAATTGTTTTGAAGCCGTTTTCATTGAGTTACCTGACGCCGTTTTCTTTTTAGTGCTTCTTGGTCCTAAGAATGGCATAAACTCATTCAGATACAATTGAGGGCTATGCATTTTCAGATTCACTAAAATCTTATCCGGATCATAATAATATAAATTCGCAAAATTGGCAATGCTACAACTTACATTTAATTCGCTTTTGCCGAGTTGAAAATGACCATCCTGAATGGACAGATCATTCTGGTTAAAAATAATATTCAGCGCACTTTTTACCAGGTGAAGTTTGCGCGGAAGGTAGGTGATATCTGCATTCGCAATTTTAATACCCCCAGAAATTACGGGTTTAGTAAAACGGAAATTATCGATGTCTGCCTGACAGTATAGCCTTAAATCTGCAGTTCCGGCTTTGAATTCAAAATCTTGCGTACCCAATGAATTATTCAGGTTCGTGAGTGGAAACTGTGATGTCACCAGCCCCGTAGCAATGGGTCTGGCCAGGTTAGTGACTGTAAACGTATCGATCCGAATGGGAGCATTATAATACTTGGCTGTTAATGTATGAAACTTTATTGCAGAATTTTCATCACCAATAATTCCTCCTACGGTATCCTGGTTGGTAAAGGAACCATTAAAACTGGCGGCTGTTAATTTTCCTGCAGGAATAGAGATGGTGTTATCGCGAACTTTAATGCCCACCCTGATTAAGGGATCTCCGTACTTTCCGGAACCATCATCAATAATCTTCCCGCGAATGTCAATCGGTTTCTCAATGCCAAATTTTAAAAGTTTGGAAGAAATATTAGGTGATAGCAGGAGCGCAACATCGCGGAATAAAATCTTATCTACAGCGATGCTGATGGCAAATGCTGCTTTATCCAGGTCTATCTTGGCACCAATTTTAAAAGGATGGCCTCCAATGTTCAGCATTTCAGGAGCTAAAATTACGGCATCCAGTTTTCTGCTATAATGTGCGGATAAAGTTCCTTCTAATGATTTATCTTTTAAAAAACTACCCTTTCTGGTGTTAAAGGCGAAATTATTAACCTGTGTTTTGATTTTTACTTTACCTGTCCAGCCACTATCCGGATACTGCATTCTGCCCTGAATCTGGTCAATATTAAAATTAAATAGCTTAAATCGCTTTTTGTTGTCGAGGATTAAACTCACCCGGTTGAAATCTATTTTACCCACTTCAAGTGCCGAAGATTTCGGAGCAGATTTTTTTTCTTCTGTTTTAGGCTTACTTTTAAAAATACTGGTATTACTGTATCCGGTAGAATCGGTATAAATATATACGGCGGCATCATTAATGGCGATTCGGTTGATATTTACATGGCCAACAATTAAGGATAGTATGTTTAGAGAAACATTAATTTCTTTGGCTTTAAGCAGATCATGCTGATGCTGTGCCCACAAACTATCCCGGAGCAAAACATCATGTAAAGATACAGAAACACCCGGAAAGCTTTTTAAAAGCGTAGGTTCCATACTACCTGCTGTAATTTGCCCGTTTAAGTTTTTGTTCAGCTGGGCTAATATGGATGACAGTATTTCTTTTTTGTTCCTGCTGATGTAAAAAGCACCCGCCAGCCAGGTTAAAATAATGAGAATGATAATTGCAGAAAGTATTTTTAAGGAAATTTTGAGCCAGCGCTTCATAAACAGGATTTGATTATAGCAATATAATGCTTTTTTGATCTAATTGTTTCAGGCTTAACTAAAAATAACAAATGTCAGGTGTAAAGGCTGGCCGCAAACCTGATTAAAAAACTTATTGAACTATAATAAGTGTGAAAACACGGTGGAGTGCCAGCTGTCTTTAAATGGAACCTCCCATTTCGTTTCCAGTTCGGCTAATGTTTGCACCATGTTATTGAAAACAATTGTATCCTGTATAATTTGCTTGATATTGACCAGGGTTTCAAAATCCTCTTTACCCTGAACCTTTACTTCACCGTCTAATTTATAGGCAATATTGAACCGGTTAAACAGGTCTATATGATATTCCTGTTCCATTTCCTTAATCAATCTTACCGAGCTATCAATGGAGCAGCCGGTAACGCCAGCCTGGCTTTCATCCACAGTCAAAATAATAAAATAACCATAGCGGATTTCTGCCTTTGCCAATAGTTCATTTCCATGCGCTTTCCATTGACCGGTGAAAGCAGCTAACTTATTTAATATCGCAGTTTCTTCTGCAGCTGTAAATTTACGATCGCTCTGATAGATCCAGACTCTTGATTGTGGAGAAAAACTCATATACAAATTTATAATTTTAATTACATTAGTTTGCCTTAAAATAATCCCCTTATGAAAAAGTTTACTTTGTGCTTGATAATAGCCCTTATTTCGGCCACAGCAACACTTCTATGTGCTTTTTCAGATCCCGAATCCATGGCGCAATACGTTGGTTACCTGCAAAAATCCTTAGTTGATCATTATGATATCAGCCAGGAGGTTAAGCAAATTAAGCGTTATGAACTTAATATTACCAACAATGGATTTTGTCGTTATAAGCGGTATTATAATAACGGTAAAACGGAGTATTTCGCATTTAAGTTGGCGAAATTTAAGGATATGGAATATTATGGTACTACTTCAGCGGGTAAATTATATTTGCATACCAAGGGTGATGATGTGATTGTTCAAACCTATAAGGACAGGGGAGGAGATGTGGATTCTATGGCAACACAAGTGGTAATTCCCCTTAAAAATATAGAGGCAGAGGATTTAAATGCAATCAGGGAAAACCTGACCAAAATTTGTGGTTTACCAGCTGTGTTAATCCCGCAATGACCATTTAGGAAACCTTACAGATTGCTTAAAACCTGTAAGGTTTAAATACTAAAGACCATTTGCTCTCGCCGTAATTTCAGCAATATCAAGTACTTTAACTTCCTGTTCTTTATCTTTCAGTTTCACGCCATCACTTAACATGGTCATGCAAAAAGGACAGCCAGCTGCTATTACCTGAGGATTTGTTTCCAGCGCTTCTTCAATGCGCTCAACATTAACGTCTTTTTTACCTTTTTCTGGTTCTTTAAACATTTGTGCCCCGCCGGCACCGCAGCATAAACCATTGCTTTTGCAGCGTTTCATCTCCACCAATTGTGCATCTAAAACCTCCAGTGCTTTTCTAGGTGCTTCGTAAACGCCGTTTCCCCGACCTAGATAACAAGGGTCATGAAAAGTGATTTTTTTACCTTTAAAACTCTCGCCGCCTTGTGTCTTTAGTTTTCCTTCGTTGATCAGATCCTGGATGAGTTGTGTGTGGTGGATCACCTCATAGCTTCCGCCCAGGCCCGGATATTCATTTTTTATCGTATTAAAACAATGCGGACAACCCGTAACAATTTTTTTAATGTGATAAGCATTTAAGACTTCAATATTGGTCATTGCTTGCATCTGGAAAAGAAATTCATTGCCTGCACGTTTGGCAGGATCTCCCGTACAGCTTTCTTCGGTACCTAAAACCGCATATTTTATGCCTACATGATGCAGGATTTTGCAAATGTCGCGGGTAATTTTTTGTGCCCGTTCATCGTAACTTCCGGCACATCCCACCCAAAATAATATTTCCGGTTCTTCACCTGCGGCCATTAGCTCGGCCATTGTAGGTACTTTAAATTCCATTTTCTTGTATCAAGTATTTAGTATCAAGTATCAAGACTTGAGGTTATTTAATTGTTTTAGATGATAGGTATCGGATAACAGGTATTAAGCCTTTATGACTCCAAATCCAAATACCCAACTATCCCTCTTCTGCCCAGTTGAAGCGGTCAGCCGGCGAATATTTCCAGGGTGCCTGGTTATTCTCGATATTGCCAAGCATTGTATTAATACTTCCGGGTGCCTGCGATTCTTCCATAACCGCAAATCTGCGAAGTTCCATAATGATCTGAAGCGGATCAATATTTACCGGGCAGGCTTGAACACAAGCATTACAGCTGGTACAGGCCCAAATTTCTTCTCTGGTGATGTAATCATCTAAAAGTGATTTGCCATCCTGATGATCCGGGCCATTTTTATCGATGTTTTTCCCGATTTCCGTAATCCGGTCGCGGGTATCCATCATAATCTTTCTTGGAGACAATAATTTCCCGGTAATGTTCGCCGGACAAGAATCTGTACATCGTCCACATTCTGTACAGGTATAGGCATTCATTAAATTCACCCATGAAAGATCGGTTGCATCTTTCGCTCCGAATTTGCCCGGATCGGCTTCCGCCGGAACAAAAGAAGGATCAAGCATGGCTTTAACTTCATTGGTTACCGATGCCATATTGGTAAATTCTCCTTTGGGTTCCAGATTGGAAAAATACGTATTAGGAAAAGCAAAAAGGATATGGAAGTGTTTTGAATAAGGTAAATAATTTAAAAATGCGAGGATACCAATGATGTGAAACCACCAACAGCCACGTTCTATGGCTATCAAAGCCCCTTCTGAAGCAGGTAAAAGGTTAATCAGGTACTGACTGATTGGAAATGCACCTGCCGTGGTGTAGTGTGCTGCGCCTAAAACCTGCAGTTTAAGGTCAGCAGCATTCATCATTAAGAAGGCAGACATCAGTAATATCTCCGTAACTAAAATATAGTTGGCATCCGATTTTGGCCAGGAGGTCATTTCTACACCGCTGAAGCGCTTTAATTTCATCACATTCCTGCGAATGAGGAAAATCACACAGGCAACCCATACCGTAAAGGCCAATATTTCAAAAGAAGCAATCAGAAAATCATAAAGTCCACCAAGACCATGAAAAATCCGGTGTGTGCCGAAAATTCCATCAATCATAATCTCTACTACTTCAATATTGATAATGACAAAACCGATGTACACAAAAAAGTGCAGAAAGGCAGGGATCGGCCTTACAACCATTTTAGATTGCCCAAATGCCACCCTGAGCATAGTCATTAACCGCTTTTGAGGCTGGTCATTCCGGTCGGCAGATTTTCCAAGCCGGATGTTGCGAATAATTTTACGCAGGTTTATGGTAAACAGCACAATTGCTGCCAGTGTTATTACTAGAAAAATGATCTGAGCCACCATGCAATATTAGATTGTTTATGCTAAATTATGATAATAATCTAAATAAATTGCTATGCATGCATAAAAAAAATATTAAAATGATTTGTTTGTATTCATTCTAATGTTTATTCAGCCTGGCTTAATAAGCTCAATAAAATTTAATTGATTGATAATCAGTTCAAGGCTGAAATAATTGAAAAAAAGTTTTGCTTTTGAAAAAAGAACGCTACATTTGCAATCCCAAACGGGAGGTGCCATAGCTCAGTCGGTAGAGCAAAGGACTGAAAATCCTTGTGTCCCTGGTTCGAATCCAGGTGGCACCACTTCCAAAAGCCTTTCAGCAATGAAGGGCTTTTTTATTTTTAAATTTTTTCTGGGTAGCAATGTATTTTTCATTCCGTAATTCCCAATTTTGCTTTTATGCAAAAACCCACAAATGATATTGTGACGTCAAGACTGATTCTTCGTTTAATGGATAAGGCAGTTATTTCCAATTGTTTGAACAAAAATCTGGCAGAGGCAGCGCATTTATTAAAAACACAAATTCCTGTAGAGCTGTTGGATTACCCCAGTAGCTTGCAGTATGCCTTAAAACAATTTGAAGCAGATGAATCTTATTTGCCTTGGGCAGCCAGGGCTATTATTCTTCCCGAAGCAAATCAAATGGTGGGTTTGGTACGATTCCACAGTCAGCCCAATCCAGAATATTTAAAAGATTATGCAAGTCATGCGGTGGAGTTTGGTTATCAGATATTTAAGGATTACAGAAAGAATGGATATGCAACAGAAGCTGTTATTGCCCTGATGGATTGGGCAAAGACAACATTTGGCGTTGTCAATTTTATCGCATCGGTTTCACAAGATAACAAAGATTCACTTAAACTGATTTCAGGCTTAGGTTTTAAAAAGATTGGTGAGGTTATGGATGAAAGAGATGGTTTGGAATATATTTTTTTAAAGCATATTCGTCATGATGAAGTACACTGAAAAAATTAACAAAAAATTAAAGAAGAATTGCAACTTTAAAAAATAATACTACCTTTGCAATCCCAAACGGATGGTGCCATAGCTCAGTCGGTAGAGCAAAGGACTGAAAATCCTTGTGTCCCTGGTTCGAATCCAGGTGGCACCACTTCCAAAAGCCCTTCAGCAATGAAGGGCTTTATTTTTTTGTACGATAGCCAAAATTCATCCTTGTTTGATCGCTAAAAGTTAAGGTATTGACAATCTTCATATTAGTGATGGGATCATCTTTATTTCAAGCGATATTCTCAGCTAAAAGTAATTTAATCAGTTAATTGTTGTTAATTATTCATAGCAGGTTAATTATTTACAATAATTAAGAATAAATTTAGTTCATGAAAGAATTTAATGTTATTGCTTAGCATCTTTTCAATAGCAAGCCTCGTATATCTACCAATTCCACTATAAACGAAAATATGAAATATTACAAATACAGTTACCTCACCGCTATGATATTGATGGGGGTAAGCTTATTTATGGCCTGTAAAAAAGAGAACGCAACACCCGAACAACCTGTTACACCTGTTGCGGCGAGCAGGGATGAACTGACTAAAGATTCGATTTTTCTTTATACGAAAGAGCTTTATTACTGGAATACTTCGTTGCCCACTTATGATGTCTTTAAGCCACGTAGTTTCAGTTCTAATGAAGCTGAACTTTATGCGCTAACCCAGTATTCTTCAGATCCATCCACTGGGAAACCTTATGAATATGTCAATGGTTCCGGCAATCCAAAATATTCCTTTTTCGATTATGTGGCTACAACAGCTAAGGTTTCAGCCCTCAAGGCTGATGTGAATGGAACATCAAATGATTATGGCTTCTCCGTAAACTATCAAACCACATCAGATTTAAGGGTAAAATATGTTTATCCAAATTCCCCTGCTGCCCAGCAGGGTTTAGCCAGAGGATGCAGAATCACGAGCATCAACGGAAGAACCAATTTAAGCTATAGCAGCGCTACTATAAACTTTTTAAATGATGCTATTTTTGGTAGCAATGCATCTGTTGCACTTACCTTTGTGGGACTTGGTAACGTAACCAAATCAGTGACAATTACTTCCTCCAGCTATACCGTTAATCCTATATTTTACACTAATACCTATAATGTTGGCAGCAAAAAGGTGGGTTATGTAGTTTTTAACAGCTTTACCAATAACGTTTCATCTGCATTAAAAACCGTTTTTGCCAATTTCGCATCTCAAGGCGTAACGGAGCTGGTGGTAGATTTAAGGTACAATGGAGGTGGTTATGTTTCTACTGCAACAGAAATGATTAATCTTGCTGCTCCAATTGCTCAGAATGGCAATATCATGTACACCACTTATTATAACAATTATTTACAAAACATCACAACGGCACAAAGAAAGGCCTCTGTTCTTGCGCATCAGCCATTATTAGATGGGGATGATAAGCTTCAGCCATTTACCACTGGTGTAAATGGAAAGTATGCCACATATGCCGATCTGGATTACACTTCTGCTTCAACTGATAATATAGAGCGTTTTGCCAAATCAGGATCTTTAACATTGTCAAGAATATATTTTATTGTGAGCGGATCTACAGCATCGGCCAGTGAGCTGACCATCAATAGTTTAAAGCCTGTGATGGATGTGAAGCTTATCGGTGAAACAACTTATGGCAAACCTGTTGGATTCTTCCCGATCAGGATTGATAAACTAGACATGTATGTCCCGGAATTTGAAACTAAAAATCAGGCTGGTGTAGGCGGATATTACAGTGGATTAACTGTTGATAAAGAAGCTTACGAAGATTTAACGAAATCCTGGGGTGATGAATCGGAAACCTTGTTAAGCTATGCGCTTTTATATGCCAGAACCGGAAGTTTTGTAACGACCTCCGCGAAGACTGCTAGTTTAAAAGCTTCATCGACGGTAATGCCTGAAAAATTATCTGCTGCAGAACTAAAGCAGGTATCCAAAAGTCTTGATCAACACAATTTTCAGGGCATGCTGCTTAAACCTGGAAAGAAATTTTAAATAAAAAACCCTCGCTGATTTGGCGAGGGTTTTTTATTTACAACAAAATTTTGCTGCTGATATCTTTATTGATGGTGATGTATCCGGGATATTTTACCGGAGTATTCCCTAACATAAAGGTAGGCTTGATCTTAATCGTCAGCAAACCAAGTTTTTCGTCTTTTGATGAAGATCCTCTTTGTGCTGCTTTAATAATATCATTAAAAACGTTTCCGTTGGATACCAGTCCGTAAATATTGCTGACCAATTGCACCGGAACAGTAACGGTTTGCCCTTGTGCGATGCTCACATTCTGATTGACAATACCCTGTGCTAAATCGGTATTGTTCACCAGAATTTTATATTCAAACTGATTGATGGCAGCCAGGTTACTGGAGGGATTGGTGATTTCCAGGTTCAGATTCGCCCTTAATGGAATATCTTTTCTGAGTAAGCCAAGTGCCACACCAGGTAAGCTGGTTAAACTAAAGGTTTGTTGTTCCATTAATTGTTTGATATCTGCACCAGCAATTGATACCTGTTTCACTCCGGTAATCTTATAGGTGCAATCTTCCAGTGCTTTAATTTGCTGTGCCTGCCTGTTTATACCGCAGCTACATACGATGAGGGTAAAAAGGCAAAGCCATATTGTGTTTTTCATGTTAATCATAACGGCAAATTAGTAAAACTATTTCAGCAGTAATCAAGCTTTAACAAAAATTAGC